>NZ_JSXI01000047.1 GCF_000803065.1 Sphingomonas sp. ERG5 | reverse complement strand
ACCCGGCACCCAACCCTGTTGCGACCCATGCGACATTGCTGCCGCACGCCGTGCCGCCTTGCGCCAATGCCCGGCTGGCTCTCTTTGCGATGCGCAGGATGGGCGCGCGGGGCTTGTCCGATGCTCCCGCCACGCACGCCATGATCACTGGCTTCGGGGAGAGTTTCCGCCGGCCGCTGGTGCTGATGCGCGCTTTCATGGCCGATCTGGCCAGCGCGGCGCAGTGCCCGATCTCGATCGCCCCCTGTTGCTGTGGGCGGATGACCCCGGCGGAAAGCATCCTGCTGACGGTGCTGGCACGCACCGAAACAGCACCCGAAACCGCGCATTTGCTGCTCGCGGACCTGCTTGGTCTACGCCATGCCGATGGCGTGCTGGCCAGCGCGACCGCGGTGACTCAAGCCTTTGCCGATGCGGGCCGGCCGATCGCGGCCTAACCCCGCACGCGGAGCGCCGCGAGTTTCTCGGTCGCCCAGCGGTACATATCCGCCTCGGCCGCGCGCTGTTGCCGGTCAAGGCGCTTCATCCGTCCTTCGACCTCCTCCAACACCGCCCGCGCCTTCTTTTCCCAGCCCTGGTCGAGCAGCAAGGCGGCGTAGCGGCAACGCCCCTCTTCACCGGGCAAGCGGGTGACGAGATCGGCGTACAGCGCAAGCGCCTCCTCCTTACGCCCGAGCAGCTCGAAAATACGCGCCCGAAGCAGGCCATGTCGGTCGCGATCGCTCTGGGTACTCGGTGCGGGATTCGCGTCGAGCGTCGCCAATGCCTCGGCCGCCGCGCCGGTCTCGAACTGGGCACGCGCCAGCTTCTCGCCGGTCCGCATGTCGATCGGCCCGCGCTCGGTCGCTTCGCGGTACAAGGGTAGCGCATCGTCGTACCGGCCCAGTTCGGCGAGCGCATCGGCCAGCCGGATACGGTTGGCGGCGGTATCGGCCAGGTCGAGCGCATCCCGCGCCGCGCGAACCTCGCGTTCCGGATCAAGCTTCGCGACCACGCTCGCGCGCGCCGTGCGGACATGGCGGTTGCCTCGCAGCCGCGGATAGACCTCGATCGCCAGATAGGCGATCGTTCCCGGCCCGGGCAGGAACATCAGCGCCATGATCCACAATTGGTTACGGCCGTTGCGGATCACATCAATGATCAGCATCACCTGAACGGCGAGAATCGCGAGATAGATGATCATTCGTCGTCGCTCACCCGGGCGCCGGCGCCGGCTTTCCGCACACTCTCGACGACAAAACCACGCTGCCACAGCACCCAGAGCAGGATCATGCCGGGCAACGCCACGACCATGGTCATGATCCAGAAGCCCGGCCAGCCGAACTGCTCGGCGGCATAACCGGCCGGGACCGACAGCCAGGTGCGCCCGACCGACGCGAGCGACGACAGCAACGCGAACTGCGTTGCCGTATAGGCAAGGTTCGACAGGCCCGACAAATAGGTCACGAACACCGTCAGGCCGATGCCGCTGGTGATCTGTTCGGTCGCCACCGCAATGATCAGCCAGGTGTCCGAATGTCCCTGGAGTGCGAGAATCACGAACATCAGGTTGCTGAACATCATCAGCAAGCCGGAAATGAACAGGGCGCGCCCCATGCCCAGCCACGCCATGAACGGAGCGGCGAGCGCGATGCCGATGATCAACCCCCAAAAGCCGATCAGCTTGTTGATCGCGATGAATTCGGTGTCCGAGAACCCCAGTTCGACGATCATCGGGTTGAGCATCGATTGCCCCATCGCATCGCCCAGCTTGTACACCAGCACGAAGAGCAGAATGAGGATCGCGCCGCGTCGTTTGAGGAATTCGGCGAACGGCCCGATCAGCGTCGCCTGAATCCATTGCGCGGCAGACTGGCGTTCCTGTGGGATGACGCGGTCATGGCTGCCGGGTCCGGCCCAGAATGCCGCGATGATGCCCGGTATGATGCAGAAGCCAGTAAGCCCATACGCCACCGCCCAGCCCAGGTTCAGGCCCTCGGGAGAGGCCAGTGCGATCGTCCCGACACCGGCGAAGAACGCACCGAGGCGATAACCGAACTGATTATTCGCCGTACCATGCGGCAATTCTTCTTCGGACAGGATTTCAATACGATAGGCATCGATGACAATATCCTGAGTCGCCCCGAGAAACGCCGTCGTGATGGCCCAGAAGGCGAAGACACCGAGATGCATTTCGGGCTGGCTCGCGCCGAGCATCCAGACCGAACCAAACAGCAGCGCCTGAACGAAGAACAGCCACGCCCGGCGCTGACCGAACAGCCCGGTGAGAATGGGCAGCTTCAACCGGTCGACCAGCGGCGCCCATAGGAACTTGAGCGCATAGGGCGTGGTCAGTCCGATCGCGAACCCGATCGTCTTCTTCTCGATGCCGACCTTCGCAAGCCAGAAAGTCATCGTGCCGAGCAGCAACGCGAGCGGAAAGCCGCTCGATATGCCGAGCAGGAGTGCCGCGAGCGGACGTGCCCGCAGATATGGCGCCATTGTCGCGAGCACGCTTTTGCGTTCGCCGTCCACCACACCGTCCATCAACTCTTGCTCCCCGCGCTCAAGGGGCAGAGACTAGCGTCAAAAATGGAGAGAGGAAGCGTCATGAACGCCCCCGTGAAGATCACGCGACCAACCGAGGGCCAACTTGCGCTCGCCGCCATCCTGGCGAATGGCGGGTCACGCTCCAATGCCGGTATTACCCATATCGATGCCACCGCTTACACCGACCCGGCCCGCCATGCGGCCGAGCAGGAGCGAATCTTTTCCAAACTGCCTTTGGTCATCGCGCCGTCCGCGCTGCTGCCCCGGAACAATATGGCCGTCCCGCACGACGGATTCGGCAAGCCCCTGTTGATCGCGCGCGACAAGAATGGCCTGGCGCACGTCTTTCTCAATGTCTGCCAGCATCGTGGTACGCGGCTGGTCGAAGGTGGCGAAGCGGTCTGCGCACCGCGCCTGACCTGTCCCTATCATGCCTGGAGCTACACTCTCGATGGCGCGCTCGCCGGCCTACCCCGGCCCGACGCCTTCCCCGGCCTGGACAAGACGCGGTTCGGGCTCAAGCGCTTGCCGACGCGCGAGGCCGGCGGGCTGATCTGGTTCGCGTTCGACGAGCAGGCCGATTTCGCCGAGTCCGAGGCGCTGGGCCATGATTTCGACGCGTTCGATATGGCCGGCCAATATCTGTTCCGCCGCCGCACGCATGATGTCGCGGCGAACTGGAAGCTGATCATGGATGCGTTTCTCGAAAGCTATCATGTGCTGCGGCTTCACGCCGCCACCATTGGTCCGTTCTTCAAGGACGGGGTCTCGACCGGCGACCGCATCGGCCCGCACCAGCGTTCGGTGGTCGGGCGCGAAGCGGCGCTGGCGGCGGCCCAGTCGGACGACTGGCCGACGCTGCGCGCCGCGATGACCTACACCTATCAGATGTTTCCCGGCACCGTGCTGATCGTCAGCCCGGATTACATGAACCTGATGACCCTGATGCCGCAATCGGAAGGCCGCGTGCTGGTCGAGGACTTCATGCTGATCCCCGAGGCGCCGGCGACCGCGAAGGCGCTCGCGCATTGGGAGAAGAGCTGGAACCTGCTCGATGGCGGCGTGTTCGCGTCGGAAGACTTCCGTGCCGCTGCGCTTGGCCAGGAAGGACTGGCGTCGGGGGCGATCGATCGATTGACGCTGGGCACGCTGGAAACCGGCATGCGCCACTTTCACGACGAAGTGGAAGCGCGGCTCTAAGCCGCCTTTTCGAACAGCTTCAGCCCACTCGGCAAGCGCCTGGTCTTCCTGCCTTCGAGCACGGCCTCGATCACGTCGATCGCGGTGAGCAGGTCGCGCTGCGCATAAGGTTTGGCCAGGCAGCCCACCGCGACATCCTGCCCGCCCGCCGGGCAATCGCCAGTCACGAACATCACCGGCAAGCCATGCGCATGCGCCTCGCGCGCAACATCGATGCCGCTGCCATCGGCCAGGCTGATATCGACCAGCACCAGGTCGATTTCGTGCCCGTCGCGAATCACCGACATCGCGTCAACGACGCGATCGACCGTGGCGACGATCTCGAATTCGGCTTCACGCAGGAAATGTTCCGTGTCGAACGCTACCAATGGGTCGTCTTCCACGATCAACAGCTTGCAAATTCGCCGTTTTTTCTTGCCGAACAACATCGTCCGGGGGTCCGCCTTTACACTCCGGTCCGGGAAGAATCCCCATAACCTCGTTACGCCTGCGTCCCTTAACGCGCCGCAGCGCGATCTGCCGCAACATTTTTTTCGGGTCACCCCGCATTTTGCCTGTATCAGCCGGAATGTGACCCAGAATAAGCCCCCCAATGCCGCACCCAGGGAATCTTCGCCCAGGGATTCGCAGCGCATCGCCAAGTTGCTCGCGCGCGCCGGCATCGCCTCGCGGCGTGAAGTCGAACGCATGATCGCGGAAGGCCGCGTCGCACTGAATGGCGTCGCCATCGATACGCCCGCGACGATCCTGACATCGCTGGCCGGCGTGACCGTCGATGGCAACCCGGTCCAGGCCGCGGCGCCCGCTCGGCTGTTCCTCTATCACAAGCCTTCGGGCCTGCTGGTCACCGAACGTGATCCGGGTGGCCGCCCGACCATCTACGACAAGCTGCCCAAGGATCTGCCGCGCCTCGTGCCCGTCGGCCGGCTCGATCTCAATACCGAGGGCCTGTTGCTGCTCACCACCGATGGCGAGTTGAAGCGTCAGCTCGAACTGCCGGCGACCGGCGTCGAGCGCGCCTATCGCGCGCGCGCCTATGGCACGGTGACTCAGGCGCAGCTCGAGGACCTGATCCATGGCGTCGAGATCGAGGGCGTGCGCTACGGATCGATCAACGCCAATCTCGAACGCCGCACCGGCGCCAATGTCTGGATCGAGATGATCCTGACCGAAGGCAAGAATCGCGAAGTGCGCCGCGTGCTCGAATATCTCGGGCTCAAGGTCTCGCGCCTGATCCGCACCCGTTATGGTCCGTTCGTGCTCGGCGATCTGCCACCGGGCGATATCGGCGAAGTGCGCCAGCACGACGTCGTCGCGTTCCGCAAGAACCCGACCCGCAACCCGCCGCCCGAGCGGCTGAAGCAGGACGAGAAGTACAGCGCCCGACCGAGGCCCACACCGGTCGTGGCCGGCGCGCGGCGGCCGCCCTCGTCCGCCCCGCGCCGTGCAGAAGCGCCGGGCGATCGGCGCGTCCCATCGGCTGGGCCAAGGGCGCCGCGTCCCGAACCGGTCGCGCTCGGCGACAAGCGGCCCGCGCGTCCCAAGGCGCCGGCCCCGCGCATCGATCGCGCCGCGGCGTCGCGCGCCGACCGCGAATCCTTCACTGACGCGCGGCCCCCGCGCGCGCCTCGTGGTCAGAAACCGGGCGGCCAGAAACCGAGTGGCCAGAAACCGAGTGGCTGGGCACCCGATACGACACCGGGTGCAGGTGAGCGCCCCGCGCGCGATGCCCGCCCCGTCAGCGGTGCGGCACCCAAGCCGAAGCGCTTCTACGACGCCAAGCCCAAACAGGGCGCGGGCGGTGAGGCCGGCGATCGGCCCAAGCGCGTCTTCAATGCCGAACTGGGCCGCAACGTCCGCGCCAAGCCCGATGCGCGGTCGCCGCACGGCGACCGCCCGGCCCGTCCCCCTCGCGCCGAACGCAGTGCCGATGCCCGCCCGTCATCGCGCCCGACCAAACCTCGCGGCGGCGGCAAGCCCGGCGGCCCGGCGCGCCCACCGAAAACGCGGAAGTAAGAGCATGCGCATCATTGCCGGCACCTGGCGCGGTCGCCAGATCATTGCGCCGAAGGGTGACGCCACCCGCCCCACCGCGGACCGCACCCGCGAGGCCTTGTTCTCGATGCTGACCAGCCGGCTGGGCGGTTTCGAGGAACTGGCCGTGGCCGACCTGTTCGCCGGCTCGGGCGCGCTTGGCCTGGAGGCATTGTCGCGTGGCGCGGCGAGCTGCGTGTTCGTCGAGCAGGACAAGGCGGCGCTCGACGCATTGCGCGCCAATCTCGCCAAGCTCGAGACGAAAGGCGATGTCCGTCCGCAATCGGTGCTCGCTCTGGCCCGCATCACCCAGCCGCTCGACCTGATCCTGATGGACCCCCCTTATGGCACCGGCGCCGGCGCGGTCGCACTCGACAAGCTGTCGCGCCTTGGCTGGACCGGCCCGGCGACCTGGATCAGCATCGAAACCGCACGCGACGAGACAGTTGCGGTCGACGGCTTCGCGATCGACGTCGAGCGGGTCCACGGCAAGGCCAAGCTGACGATCCTGCGCGCCGTTTAAGCGCGCTCTTCCCTGTACGTTTCGAGCCCCAGTCGTTTCGAGCGGCGTCGCTCGAAACGATCGGAGGCGGAAATCAGATCGCAGTGGGGGGCCGCTTCAACAGCATCAACCCGCCCAGGCTCAACACGCCAGCCACGACCAGATATGCGCCGACCAGATTGAGCCCACCGCGTTCGGCCAGCATCTGCGCAAAGATCGGCGCCAACGCCCCACCGACGATCCCGCCGAGATTGAACGTCACCGATACGCCGGTATAGCGCACCCCCGGCTCGAACAGCGACGGCAGCCAACCACCGAGCGGCCCATAGGCAAAGCCCATCGCGAATAGCGCGAAGGCCAGCCAGGCAAACACCACGAACAGCGACGCGGCGCCGAGCATCGGCCCCATCAACAGGCCCGCAATCACGCATCCGGCAAAGCCCAGTTTGAGCATCGCCGCCGCACCCCGGCGGTCGGCCCAGATGCACGACATGATCACCCCGAGCGCGAGGAACAGGACCGCGCCGATCTCCAGCCCGAGAAACACCTGTCGACCATGACCCAGCGTGGTGGTGCCGTAACTCAGCGCAAAAGCGGTGGTCAGGTAGAAGAGCGCAAAGCACGCGATCACCCCGACCGTCCCGGCGATCGTCGGCCGCAAATGCGTGCGCAGCAAGGACGCCAGCGGCACCTTGGGCAAAGCTTCCTGCGCCGCCGCATCGAGGAACGCCGGCGTCTCGGTCAGCTTCAACCGCACCCATAGTCCCAGCCCGACCAGCACCGCGCTCGCCAGAAAGGGCAACCGCCAGCCCCAGTCGCGAAATTGTTCGTCGGTCAACAGCACGCCGAGGATCAGGAAGAAACCATTGGCGGCAATGAAACCGATCGGCGCACCAAGCGGCGGAAACATGCCATAGCGATTCTCCCAGCCACGCGGCGCATTCTCCACCGCGAGCAGGCTCGCTCCACCCCATTCGCCACCCAGCCCCAGCCCCTGCCCGAAGCGCAGCACGCACAGGATCAACGGCGCGACCCAGCCGATCTGATTATAGCCGGGCAGGAACGCGATCAGCACGGTCGATCCGCCCATCAGCATCAGCGAGGCGACCAGCGTGGACTTGCGCCCCAGCCGGTCGCCGAAATGCCCGAAGATCGCGGCGCCCAGCGGCCGCGCGAAAAAGGCCAGGCCGAAACTGGCATAGGACAGCAGCAATTGCGCCGACTGGCTCTCCGAAGGAAAGAAAAGCGGCCCGAACACCAGCGCAGCCGCCGTCGCATAAATGTAGAAATCATAGAACTCGACCGAGGTCCCGATCAGGCTCGCAAGCAGCACGCGGCGCTGCGCTTTCATCGGATGAGCGGCTGGGGAGCTGGTTGTCATGCCGCAGCGTTCGCGCGACGCACGACGTCGGTCAAGCCCGGCACATCCGTCGAAGCGGAAGGAAGGCGGATACACGCCCACCACAAGCTCAGCCCGAACGGGGAAAGATGCCCCCGCTCAACCCCGACCACGCTCCAGGAACCGCCGGGGTGGTCGAACAAAAATCGACTCAGTGCGCCGCGCTGGTCTGCACCATCGTCAGCATCAGCCAGTAGAGCCCGCCCGACAGGCACATCGCCGCCGGCAGCGTCATGACCCAGGCAAGCGCCATGTTGCGGATCGTCCGCGCTCGCAAGCCATGACCATTGGCGACCGACGCACCCGCCACGCCGGAGGTGAGAATATGCGTCGTCGACACCGGCAAGCCGAAGCGCTCGGCCGCCAGGATCACCGACGCGGCAACGATCTCAGCCGACGCGCCCATGCCATAGGTCATGTGGTTCTTGCCGATCTTCTCGCCGACCGTCACCACGATCCGCTTCCACCCGACCATCGTGCCGAGGCCCAGCGCGATCGCGACAGTGATCTTGACCCAGAGCGGGATGAATCGCGTGCCCTGTTCGAGCATGCCCTGATATGCGCCGATCGCTTTCAACTCGGGCTCGCTGAAGCGCGTGCCCGCGTCCTTCGCCTTGGTGATCAGCCTGGTCGTGTCGAGCACCAGATACATGTCGTTGCGCAGGTTCGGCGTCGCTTCGGCTGGCACGTTACGCAGCGCGCCATAATTGCCGACGCGCTGTGCAAGGCCGCGCGACACGGTCTCGATCGCGGCATAGACTTGCGGCGTATCGACCGTTTTGACTTGCAGCGCCCGGGTCAGCACGCCGCGTGCCTCGGCCGGAGCGACCGTCACGCCGCCCGCTTTGGCGTCGAAGGTCGCGCCCGCGCTGGTCGCGGCGGCAACGAAGGCCGGGGTTGCCGAAGTCGGCAGCGAGCGGTTGAGCGCATAAGCGGTCGGCGCGCAGCCGATCAGGATCAGCATGATCAGGCCCATGCCTTTCTGCCCGTCATTGCCGCCATGCGCGAAGCTGACCGCGGTGCAGGTGAAGATGAGCAGCGCGCGAATGCCCCGGGGCGGCGGCGCGCCTTCATCGGGCTGTCTGTAGAGTTTCGGGTTGCGCGCCACGCGCCGCATCACGAACAACAGCAGCAGCGCCGCGGCAAAGCCGATCAACGGCGCCATCCACAGCCCGGTCAGCACCTTGTACGCCTGGCTCCATTCGACGCCGGCGGTGCCGCCCTTGGCGCCGGACTGGATCAGCTGGTTGGCCAGGCCGACGCCGAGGATCGACCCGATCAGCGTGTGGCTCGAGCTGTTGGGCAAGCCGACATACCAGGTCGCGAGATTCCACAGCACCGCTGCGAGCAGCAGCGAGAAGATCATCGCGAAGCCGGCATTGCTGCCCACATTGAGGATCAGGTCGACCGGCAGCAAGGTGATGATCGAATAGGCGACCGCGCCGCTTGACAGCATCACGCCGAGGAAATTGAAGAAGCCCGACCACACCACCGCCAGATGCGCCGGCATCGAGTTGGTGTAGATGACGGTCGCGACCGCGTTGGCGGTGTCGTGGAACCCGTTCACGAATTCGAAGCCGAGCGCGATCACCAGCGCCAGCGCGAGAAAGGCAAACGCCCCGAACGCAAGCCGTTCGCCTACATCATGCGTGTCGGTCAGCACGCTGAGCCCGGCATAAACGAGCCCGCCGAGCAGCACACCGATAAAGACCCATTTCGCAATCGGATGCGAGCGTGAGTCGAACCGGCCGCGTAAGGCAAGTTCCGGCGACTCGGTAACGGCCGCGGGGAATGTGGTAGACATGGTCACGCCCTTGCGCGCGAATGTGACAATCACATGACAGCCGGGCGCCGGCATGGCCGGCCGGCCCGGGCCGTTCAGCCCTGAAGCACCGTCGCCATCAGCGGAATCACTGTATTCAGCGCCTTTAACGGCCGCAGCATCACCTTGAATTCGGTGATCAGTCCGGCATCGTTCCAGCGGATCATATCGACACCCTCGATCTCGATCCCGTCTATGCTCAGCGCGAATTCGAGCACCACCGACCGTTCGCCATGCCATTCGTGTACATAGCGAAAGCTGTCATTGTTGAGCACGACCATCGCTGCGCTGAGATATTTGATCACCAGCGCCTTGCCGGCCTGTGGCCGATGCACCGCGGGCGACAGGAACACCGCATCCTCGGCGATCAGCGCATCGAGCTTCGCCGGGTCATTGCCGTCGATATAATCATGCCAGCTTCCGACGACGTCCATTCGCATCTCCTTCAGCACATATGCGCGCCAAATGGCATTGCCCCGCGGCAGGGCGAGATCATCATCACCGTTCCATCGATCGCATCATATGCTCAGCGCGAATTCGAGCACCACCAGTAGCAGGAACACCGTATCCCCGGCAATCAGCGCAAGGAATTATACCCTTCATTCTATTTAATGCCCGCACTCTCTTTGAGTAATTTCACATAAATGAAAGAAAGCACCGAAGCCGTAGATATGGCAAATAATACTACAAAAATTGCTAATTTTATAATATCGGGCAGATATATCATGAATGGCAATCCAATTAGAATACCAAATCTTATATTTAAAAATGACATCCGTCCCTTAGCATCAAGAGTTTTTAGAAAATAGTATGAAGAACAATATTCAACAATTACAGAAA
>NZ_JSXI01000046.1 GCF_000803065.1 Sphingomonas sp. ERG5 | reverse complement strand
CCACCGAGGCTGTGTGAAAACGCCATTTGAGCGGCGGCGCATTGAGCTGCGGCACGGGCATTCTTACTGCTGCATCGCGGCGATCAGACCGGTTGCTCCCATCAGGGCGATTGCGCGTTTGATGTTATAGGCAAGGACGTGGAGGCTCATCTCGGTAGGGACGTTTCGCAGCGTGCGCGTCTTGAAGTGACTTCGGCCCATCCAGTCCTTGATGGTCCCGAAGACGTGTTCGACCGTTCGTCGTCGGATGCGCATGGCATCGGGCATATGATCGAGCCTGGCCTGCATCGCATCGAGCACATGCTCGTGCTTCCAGCGCCGGATTCGTCGGTGCGGTTCGGGCGTGCAGCGCGGCCTGAACTCGCAAGTCTGGCAGGCAGTCAGGTGACGGTAGAAGAAGATGTCGCCTTCCCGGTTCGCGTAGGTCTGGCCCGGCGTCAGTTCGTGTTTTGCCGGACAGACATACAGGTTACGCTCCGCATCGAACCGGAAGTCCTGCTTGGTAAAGTAGCCGCGCTTCACACCGCTTGAGGTCAGAGGTTTGGGGCAGATCGGGATCAGGCCAGTCGCCTCGCACGCAAGGACCTCCTCGCCTGAGAAGTAACCCCGGTCGGCCAGTATTGTCAGATCTGCTACACCGGTCGCTTCGCGTGCCAACTTGCCCATGGCAGCAAGCGCACTACGGTCGTGACCGACGTTCGTTACCTCGTGCGCCACGATAAGATGGTGGTCGGCGTCGACAGCTGCCTGAAGGTTGTAACCGACCTGTCCCGTCCCCTTACCGGCGCTCGCCATGGCGCGCGCATCCGGGTCGGTCAGTGAGATCTGCCGATCGGGCGCGGCCTCGACCGCCTGCTCCATCGCCTTGAGGTCGCGCATCTGTCGGCGAAGCGCCTCGAGCCGCTCGGTAAGTCGGGTCGTGCGAACCTCGGCGACCTCGCTCTCCTGCCGGTCGGCGGTATCGAGCATGGCCAGATATCGCTCGATGCTCGCATCCACCTGCTCCATCCGACGGCGGATCGCACCCGGCGTGAAGTTCTTGTCGCGCGTGTTGACCGCCCTGAACCGGCTGCCGTCCACCGCGACCGTTCCGCCAGCGATGAGGCCAAGGTCACGGCACAGTCTTACAAACTGCCGGCACGTCGCCTGGATCGCCTGACCGTTGTCGCGCCGGAAATCAGCAATGGTCTTGAAGTCTGGCGCCAACTTGCCCGTCAGCCACATCAGTTCGACGTTGCGACTTGCCTCGCGCTCAAGCCGCCGGCTCGACTGCACCTGGTTGAGATACCCGTAGAGATATAGCTTGAGCAGCATCGCCGGATGATATCCTGGGCGTCCCGTAGACGCTGCACCCTCGAAGCCGAGCCCCGCCAGATCCAGTTCGTCGATGAAGACATCGACCACGCGGACCGCGTTGTCCTCGGACACGTAATCACCAACGCAATCCGGCAAAAGCAGCTTCTGCCGGCGGTCACAGCCCTCAATGAAACGTCCCACTTCGGCGCCTCCTGCAACGCCAGAATCATAGCATATTAGGCCGTTTTCACACAGCCTCCACCAA
>NZ_JSXI01000045.1 GCF_000803065.1 Sphingomonas sp. ERG5 | reverse complement strand
GTATTGGGGATGTCCGGGATATTCATGATCAGTCTCGCGAAAAAAGGGAATCAGGGGCGCAGTGCCGGAAGGGCGCCGGCGTTGGGCGCATTCCAGATCGTGACGAAGTTCCAGCCAGTATAGTTCAGGGGGTCGTGCATCTGCGCGGTGGTCAGGCCGGTGCCACCAGCACTGGTCGCCTGGCCGCTCGACATCATATCCCAATAGGAGCTGGTGACGGTGCCGCCAACGGCCCTCTGGCCGATCAGTCCGCCGGCCGACCGCGTGGCGATCACCAGTCCGGTCGAATAGCTGTTGGCCACGCTGCCGCCGTAAAGATAGCCGACCAACCCGCCTGCGGTGCCGACCGACGCGTTGACTCGACCCGTGGCGTAGCTGTTGGCGGTGGTCGAGTTGTACTGGTATCCGATCAGGCCGCCGACATAGTTGGCGCCGGTCACCGTGCCGGTTGCGAACGATCGATTGATCGTTGCGCCCGAGGCATAGCCGACCAGCCCGCCAATATTGCTGACGCCGCTGACGCTGCCGCTCGCGCTGCTCTGGGTGATGCTCGATCCGTCATTCTGGTTGCCGACCAGGCCGCCGACCAGATTGTTGCCGGTGACGTTGACCGCGCTGGTGCTGCCGCTGACGCTGCCGCCGGCATAGAGCATCCCGACCAGGCCGCCGACGCCGTTCAGGCCGCTGACGCTGCCGCTGACGTTGATCGCGCTCAGCGTGCCGGAGGACAGGCCGAACAACCCGACATTCTTGATCGCGGCACGATTGATACGCAGGTTCGACAGCGTGAAGCCATTGCCGTTGAGCAGACCGGTGAAGCCGTAAATGCCGCTGGCGACGTTGGCGAGCAGCGTATAACCGGTGCCGTTCCAGGCATTGCCGAGACCATCGGTGCCGATCGGCACGAAGCCTGTGCCCGCCCACATGCCCGAATAGGAGCCGGGCGTGCCGGTAACGACCGCACCGGTTTCGGCCAGATCGATGTTGCCGGCCAGGCTATATTGGCCCGACAGACGCGCCTGATCGTAACCGATCAACTGCAGTTGATGGCTGTTGAAGATCACCAGGCGGCCGCCGGCATCGGTGGTGGTGGTGAAGCTGGTCGGCACCTCGAACGCGAGGAACGGGCGTGTGCTGTTGCCGGCGACGAACACGAAGCCGGCCTGGGTCTCGTTACCGATGCCGCTGGCGGCTGTCAGATTGGCATAGGCGCTCGCCTTATAGGCATAATTCGCTGCCGCTGCCTGTAATGGATCCGACGTGACCGACAGGATATTGGTCGCGCTGCCCGAGTTCGCTCCAAAGGCGGTCGCCCGGCCAGTGGAATAGCTGTCCCAATAGGCATTGCTGACCGAGCCGCCGGCCTGGTTGCCGATCAGCCCGCCGAGGACGGATTGGCCAGTCACCGCGCCGGTCGCATAGGCGTTGCTGACCGAACCCTGATTCTGGCCCACCAGCCCACCGGCAGCGGTAAACCCTGCGGATACGGCGCCGGTCGCATATACGCCAATGGCGGTCGCGCCGGGTTCATTATTCCCGATCAGCCCGCCCACCATATTGGAACCGGTGACCTTGCCACTTGCCCAGGACTGCGTGATGGACGCGGGTCCGATTCCGCCATTGAGCCCCACCAATCCGCCAATCGCGGCGCCGCCGATCACGTCGCCGGTGGCATAGGCATTGCTGATCGCGCCGCTGTTGATTCCCACCAGCCCACCGATGCTTGCGGAATTGCCTGCGATCCCGTTGGGGCTGCCGATGACGCTGGCCGATGCATGGGAATTGTTGATCGTGCCGACATTGTTCCCGACCAGCCCGCCCGTCCATTGCATCCCGTAAATCGTTCCGGCTGCGTAGGAATTGGTGATGCTGCCGACGTTCGAACCAGCCAGCCCACCGACCTGATAGGCGGTGGCGGTGTCCATGGTGACATTGGCGGACGATCGATCGATCGAGCCTGCATTCTGCCCGATCAGCCCGCCGATTTCGCTATTGTTATCGATCGTCCCATGAACGGTACCGGCGACCGACACGTTGCGGATGAGGGAGTCGGCACTGGATGTACCGACCAGCACGCCGACGCCATAGGCCCCGGTGACATTGGCGCCCGTGATACGGAGATTCTGAATCAGCGTGCCGTTCGCACCGAACAGACCCACATTGTTCTTGCCCGGCAAATTGATGGTCAGCCCCGCAATGGTGAATCCCCGACCGTCGAACGATCCGTTCTGATAGACATTGCCGGTATCGACACCGCCGATCGGCACAAAGCCCGCGCCACCGTTCCAGCCGGCGGTGCCGCTCGCGTCGATATTGCCGGCGAGGATGAAGCTGCTCTTGACGCCGGCATAATATCCTTCAGTCCCGACACCCTGCAGGCCATAGACATCGACCAGCGCAAAAGGATTGGCGGCCGAGCCGTCGCCCGAGGTCGCGCGCATGAACGATGCGCCGGCCGCAACCTGGAAATCACCGGCGGAGAAAGTCGGCAGGACGGCGGCGACCTGCCGCCAGCTGCCGGCCACCTGCACGAACTTGCCCACGTTGATATTTCCGCCCACGCCGGCGCCGAGACCGCCTGTCGTGTTCAGCCTCAGGGTGCCCGGTGTGGTGATCGCGCCACCAATCGAGATGTTACGTCCCGCCGTGAACGAGATCGCGTTGCCGCTGCCATTGGCCACGGTGGAAATGGTCGCGCTGGTGTTGATGTCCCGGCCGGCGATCAGCGTTACGGTCTTGGCCGCATTGGCCGTACCCGTCGCCGTGATTGCCGCGTTGACGATGATATTGTTGGCGGCATTGAGCGTGAGGCCGGCATTGCCCGACCAGCTGATCGCCGAATTGACCGTGATGTTGCCGGCTTGCGCGCCGGTCGACCCGGTGGTGATCGTCACATTGGTGCCCGCCGCCAGCGCGTTGGTGATCGAGGTGGCGCCGATTTGCGAATCATTGGCGCCGGGCGTGTAGACCCCACCCGGCAGCGTGCCGCCCGATCCCGCCACGATCGTGACGTTGCGCGGATCGAGCAGCAGCGTGCCCGACCGCGCGCCGAACAGGTCGACCGCGCCGTCGAACCCGAGCATGCCCTTGCTCGACACTTCCGCCTCGCCGCCGGCCCCGCTTTGCGCGCCGCGTGCGCTGATCGCCCCGGAAAACTGGGTGCGCTCATCCGACCACAACACGATCCGGCCGCCGTCACCGCTTTGCCGGGCATCCGATCGGATCAGCGACGCGGCATCGACCTCAAGCTCTGTTGCGTGAGCAAGCGTGCCCGAGCCCTGCCAGTCGCCGCCGAGGCGGATCGCGCCGCCGCCGGTCGCCCCCGAAGCATCGAGAGTGGCGCCGACCAGCTGCACCGTGGCGCCGGTGAGCGAGATCGTGCCGCCATGGCCGGTAACGCTCGTCGCGTCGAGGACGCCCGAGACATTGACCACACCACGCGCCATGTCGCGCGCCGTGCCTGCGGTGAGGACGATGTCGTTTGCGGTAATGCGTCCCGCGACCGTGATGCCCGCCGACGGAACCTGGACCTGAAGAAAGCCGTCACCGCCCAGGTCGAGCGCTTGCTCGCCCGAGGCGCCCAGCGCCCGTACCCGTGCCTGAACCAGGCCCTTGCCGTCACCGCGCATCGCCCCGGCGAATCCATTGCGGAGATAGCCGATCTCCTGCCCCGATCGCTGCGCCGTGACGATCGTCTCGTCCGCGCCCGCCATGAAATCGTTATCGGCAATGTCGAGGGTCGAGGCCGTGAACCCCGCCGCCCGAACCGTTCCGGTCGAGGTGATCAGAATACCATTGGGATTGACCAGGAACACGCGCCCATTGGCGGTGATCTGCCCGGCGATTTCGCTGGTCGTGCTGCCGGTCACGCGATTGAGCAACGCCGCCGTCGCACTGGGCTGGCTGATATCGACGTGCCCACCTGCACCGACCGAGAAGCTCTGCCAGTTGATGATCGCACGATCACTGGTCTGGGTGATCTGCATCGACCCTGCCCCGGGCGTGGTGATGGTCGCCGCACCGGCCTGAAGCTGGCCGCCGGTCGGCAGTTCCTGCGCAAGGGCAGCGGTGGAAACCAGCGCGGTGGAGCCGAGCAAAGCGAGCGGGAGCATGCGATTCATCAGACTTGTCCTCGATCAGAAGCGGGTAAGAAGGGAAAAGGTGGCGCGCCCGGAGCGGACTCCGTCGCGATGGACTCGGCCCAGTTCGATGCCGGCCGACAGGCCCGGGGAACCGCTTGCGGCCTGCCCCGCCAGCCGCAGGCCGACGCCGTAAGCGAACGCGTTCGTGCTGCGCCGCTCGACGATCGTGGGCTGCATCAGCCGCACTTGTGCCTCGGCGGCAAAAGCATAGGGCGCGACGCTGGCGAGCAGGCCGCGCCGCCCGAACACAAAGGATCCCCGCGCCTCACCGCGAACGGCATGGCCGGCATCGCCCTGGAGCGTGCCCGACGACAAGGGCGAGATGGCGTCGAGCGACGCCACGCCGATCTGCTCCGCATTGCCGAGCGGCCGGCCGAAACTCGTTTGCCCGCGCGCGCGCAGCGCCAGTACCAGATGCGTGACGATCGGCTGATCGACGCTGGCCGACAGAACCAGCTTGGCGAAATCGGCATCGCTCCCCGCACGCGACAGCGGCAATATGGCGGTCGCGTCAGCCGCGGACCGGGCGCCGAGCCCATTGATTCCGAACGACATCTCGACCCGGCCGTTCGCGCCGCCACCGCCCGGCAGATAGGTGTTCACATCCAGGCTGGTACGAATGATCCGCAGCCGATCAAGCGACAGCGGCAGGACCGCCGGGGTGATGATCCCGACGCGTTCATCCTCCGCATCGAGGCGCGCCTCGGCACCGATGGTCAGCGCGCGGCTATGGACCAGGGGGTAGCGAACCGCGAGCGACAAACGGCGAAACCGGCTGGCGAAACCAGGAAGCGACGCGACGTGCCGCGGCGCGGTGCGCGCGTCGGCCCCCTCCACCGTGATCGCAAAGCCATCGCCGCCAACGGGTATGATCGCACCCGCCGCGAGCGCGCGGTTGCGCGGCGTGGAGTCAAGGAAACTCGTTTCGCGACCCAGTGTCGGGAGCCCCGAGGCACGCAGATAGATGGTCTCGCCCGCCCCGAGCACCGAATTGAGATCGATGCCGAGCCCGAACGCCTCGCGCCCCAGCGTATCGCCCAACGTGTTGTCGACGGTGGCGAAGGCGGTGACCGGACGCCAGGTCGCGTCCACTCTCAGCACGGTACCGCCCGACCGCACGCCTGCCGCAAGCGTCGAGCGCAAAGTGAGTCCGGGCACTTCGGCGGCCAGCGTCAACCGGCGCTCGATCTGCTCCAGCGTCACGTCCGGACGCCCGGCCAGGTCCGCCAGCACCGCGCCGACCCGGCCCCGCACGCCGGCGGGCACACCCGACAAGTCGATCCGTTCGACAAATCCCTCGATCACCGCAAAGCGGATCGCCGCCGCATCGGCGAGGTCCTGGCGCGGCACCACGACCCGCAACAAGACGCGCCCGCGCCGTGCCTCGGCCGCCTCCGCCGCGCCCGCCGCCGCGAAGACGGCGGCGATGCTGACCCGCTTGCCCACCAGTGTTTCGCGTAGCGCAGCCAGGGTGGCGGATGACAATGCCCCGCCCTCGATCTCGACATCCCCCGGCGTCACGAACAGGGCCTCGGCGCCTGCAGGGGGCGCCATCAGCGAGTCTGCAGGCAACATGAGTGGCGATGCCGGCCGCCCCTTGACGGGGGGTGCATAGGTCGGCGGGGCAATCTGGCTGGCGGTTTGCGCCAGCGCCGGAATTCCCGCCGACGCACCCGCCAGCAGCCCGACCCCCGCAACCGCCCGTCGACGCAGTCTATGCCGGACCGCCATACGGCCAGCGATGCTGCCGTCGCATGATAATCCCGCAAGCATCGCATCGCCCCCTCGGCGGTCGAACGGTGACCGGACCAGCTGTCGTCGCGAACTTCATGCGTCCGACGCCCCGTCTCGCAGCTATTTTTACGGTGCCGAAACGAATCCACATATCGCTATAAATAGCGACACGATGCCATGACGGGTTGTGGTAGAACGCGCTTGAGCAAGCCGTTGAATGGCGGCTTGGCAAGGGCATTTGCCCGCGGGGAAAACGGATCGGCCGATGACAGCGACCAACGGCTCGGCTATCTTGCGTGTTGCAATCGTCGAAGACGATCTCTCGTTCCAGGACAGTTTTGCCGCCGCCGTCAGCGCGGCCGGCGACATGATCCTCGCCGGAACCGCGCACAACGTCGCCCAGGCCTCCAAATTGCTGCAAGGCGAGCCGCTCGATATTCTGGTCGTCGATCTGGGCCTGCCCGACGGATCGGGGATTGACGTGATCCGCGCGGCGCATATCGCATGGCCGGCGTGCGGGATCATGGTCAGCACCACCTTCGCCGACGACCGGCATGTCATCCCCTCGATCGAGGCGGGCGCGACGGGCTATCTGCTCAAGGACAGCTCGGCCCGGACGATGGCCGAGGAGATACGCTGCCTCCATTCAGGCGGCAGCCCGATCAGCCCGCGCATCGCGCGCCAGATCCTGCTGCGCTTCCGTCCGCACGAGCCACAGCCCGAGGCGATACCACCGCTGGCCACGCCGCTGTCGCCACGCGAGCGTGAAGCGCTACAGCTGATCACCAAGGGTTTCAGCTATGACGAAATCGCCGAACTGATGTCGATCTCCCGCAATACGGTCATGACCTTTGTGCGACGAATCTATCAGAAACTTGAGGTGAAATCGAAGGCCGAAGCGATTTTCGAGGCCCGTAGCCATGGAATTCTTTAAGGGTTTCCGCAAATATGTGATCGTCGTGCTGACGATCGTCGCCGGCCTGATCGGCATCTTCGCGGTGAGCCGGCCGAGTGGCATCCACCTGACCGAGGCGAACATCCTCGTTCAGAATACCGACGGTTATGCGCGTCCGCCCCGCACCGTCGATCCTGGCGCTATCACGGGGACCTGGAATCGCGTCCATTTGCCCTATGCGCCGCACCCCAAGATTCTGCCCAAGCAAGTCGCGGACGCCTCGGTCACCCCCACCCAGACGACCTGGTATCATTTCCGCCTGCCCGCCGGCGCCCAGCCTCCAACCGAGGCCTATCTCTATATCCCGCGCTGGAAGAGCGATGGCGAGATCGCGATCTATGTCGACGGCGTGCTCCATTATCAGTCGCATGCCAATTTGCAGTGGAACGGCTCGAACCTGCCGCTCTGGATCGCATTCGACGACACGGCGGAGCAGGCGCCGCCGCATGATATCCTGGTGCGGCTGCGCCATGTCCGCGGCATCGGCGGCGCGCTGTCGAGCCTCTGGGTCGGCAGCTATGCCGAAGTCGGCCCGGCCTATATGGTCCGCAACTTCTTCCAGGCCGAATTTCCCTATATCGGCAGCTGGATCTTTCTCGCCAGCGGCATTTTCGCGCTGTTCGTGTGGTTCGGGCGGCGACAGGACAGGCTGTACCTGCTCTTCTTCGCCGTGACCGTCACCACGTTCATCCGGACCATGCACAATTATGTCGGACTGGATCGGCTGCCGATTTCCGATGCCTGGTTCGGCTGGCTGACCGTCAATTCGATCATGTGGATCATCGTCAACGTCCATCTGTTCCTGATCGGAGTCCACCTCCACCGCCAGCCATTGCTGACCTGGACCATCGCCGCCATCACGGCGTTCTTCGCCATTGCGACGCTGCCGTTGCTGGGACGGTCGCCGGACGCGACCCTGGTCGCCCCGTTAATGTATCCGGTGATGTTCCTGGTCGGCAATGTGGTGAGCCTGCACGGGCTGTACTGGAGCTGGCGGGTCCGCTCGCTCGAGGGCTGCGCACTCGCCGCCTGGTGCCTGCTCGCCGCGCTGCTCGGCGGGTATGACTGGCTGCTCCAGAATAATTTCGTCAATATCGAAAATGTCTTCCTGTCGGTCTACGCGCAGATCGCGACCATCATCGCGTTCTGCCACATCATCCTCAGTCGCTATTCGACCGCAGTTGGCGAGGTGGAGCGCGCCAATATCGTCCTTGCCGAGCGGCTCGCCGAGCGTGAGGCCGAATTGCTCGCAAGCCACCAGAAACGGCGCGAGGTCGAACGACGCGAGCTGATCCATCATGAGCGCCAGCGCCTGATGCAGGACATGCATGACGGGCTCGGCTCGTCGTTGATCACCGCGCTGCGGGTGGTGGAACATGGCAAGATCGACGACGCCGCGATTGCCGAACTGCTGAAGAGCTGTATCGACGACCTCAAACTCACGATCGATTCGATGGAGCCGGTGGAGACCGACCTTCTGCTGCTACTCGGCACATTGCGCTTCCGTCTTCAGCCCCGGCTCGAAGCCACCAACATCCGCTTGCGCTGGGAAGTCACCGAAGCACCACCGCTCACCTGGCTCGACCAGCGCCACTCGCTGCACATCCTGCGCATCCTGCAGGAGGCTTTCACCAATGTCGTCAAGCATGCGAGCGCAAGCGAGATAAGGGTCGCGACCCGGGTCGTGGACGGCGAAGTGATGATCGAAGTCGCAGACAATGGCCGGGGTTTCGATCCCGACGTGACCCGCCATGGTCGCGGCCTGAACAATCAGGCGCATCGTGCCGCGGCAATCGGCGGACGCGTGGACGTCCGATCCGGAACCAGAGGCGCGCGGTTCACGCTCTTCCTGCCGGTCCGCCAGCCATCCGCGGCGTCCAATCATGCCGACATCGACATTCCCACGGGTGATCAATCGCCAAAAACCGATCGCTCGTCCGATGTGTCGGTTCAATAGGCCGCAGGGGAGTTTCGCATTCACATGGCCATATCCGCCGGCATGGCACGGTTGCAGGCCGAGGCCGGGTTGCGCGAAGGGGCCGTGCCGGCCTCCTTGCCTGACGCGCTGACCGTTACACCGACCTATGAGATTTCGCCCAACGCCTTTCTGCTCAGGCTGCCGACCGGTCTTGCTTTCCATTATCGTCGTGGTGTCGGCACCACCTATGCCCGCCCCGCCGGCATGGCGGACGGGGAGGTAAGCCTGTTCTTCGACGGTTCGGTCTATGGCGCGATCGCGTGGCTGAACGGATTGGTCCCGTTACATGCATCGGCCATATCATATGCCGGCAACGTCTATGCCTTTACGGGTGTGTCGGGCGAGGGAAAGTCAACATTGGTCGCGGCACTGGCCCAGCGCGGCCTGACGGTCTGTTCCGACGACGTCCTGGTGCTCGACCTGAGCGATCCGGGGCAGGTGATCGCGGTCCCCGGCCACAAGCGGCTGAAGCTGTGGGCGGACGCACTCACGTTGACCGGCCGACAATCGGACGATGCGGTCCGGCCAGGCATCGACAAATTCTATATCGCGGACCAAATCGAATTCGATGCGCAGCCACTGCCGATCCGCCGGCTGTACATGCTGGAAAGCATCGTCAATGCCGATCCGGGCATAGCGCCGATCACCGGGGCGGAGCGCTTCACCGCGCTGCGTTCGGCCTATTACCGTCCGCAATTCTGTGGGGCGATCGCGGATCAGGCGGACTATTTCGCCACCGCTGCGCGGCTCAGTGCGGCAATCGCCATATCGCGATTCAACCGCTCGCGCGAGACGGCGGACTTCGCCGCCGGCATTTCCATGATCGAGGCCGATATCCGTGGCGCGACCGGCTGAACCACCCGACAGCGGCGGCCGCATCGACTGGCTCGCATCCTATCCCAAGTCGGGCAACACCTGGCTCAGGCTGCTGCTGGCCAATTATTTCTCCGAAACCGACGATCCGCACGACATCAACGCTCCCGGCGTTACCCAGGGCGTGGCCAGGTCTCGCTGGCTGTTCGACAATTTCCTGGGGCTATCCAGCAGCGACCTGCTGCCGCACGAAGCGCTCGCGCTGCAGCCGCACGTCTACCATATCATGGCCCGCCGCAATTCGGCGCCGGTGTGGCTGAAGGTCCATGACCGCCAACAGCGCCTGGACGATGACAGCTGGCTTTTCCCACCCAGCGCATCGGGTGTGGTGGTGTATGTCATTCGCAACCCGCTCGATGTTGCGGTGTCGAACGCGTTTCATGACGGCCATGCCGACATGGAGCGCGCGGTGACCAAATTGTGCGACCCGGCGATGACGATCGGCACTCGCACATCGGCGCAGATCCCGCAGCATATCGGCGACTGGAGCGCGCATGTGTCGAGCTGGGTGGATCAATCCGACATCCCTGTCCTCGTCGTCCGTTACGAAGACATGCTGGTGGACACCGCCGGGGCGCTTGCCCGGGTGATCGCCTTTGCGCGACCAGAGGCAGCGATCGATCCGCGCAGGATCGAACGGGCGGTACAGCATAGCCGGATCGAGGCGCTCCAATCCGCCGAACGCGAACATGGCTTTCGCGAGGCGCCACGGCGCGCCACGCAATTTTTCCGCAGCGGACGTGCCGGCGACTGGCTCACCCATCTGTCCGCCGCGCAAGCCGGCCGCATCCGATCGGCGCACCATCCCGTGATGCGTCGCTTCGGGTATGCGGACGTCGATTGAATGGAGGGCGAACACATGATCTTCCGCAAAAATGTCGGGCAATTCCTCGAGACCGATATCGACGGAGAGGCGGTGCTGATGAAAGTCGACACCGGGCAGTTCAACGCCCTGAGGGGCACCGGCCTGGTGATCTGGCAAGCGATCGACGGGCATCGCGATGTCGCCGCGATCGCCTCCTTGCTGGCCGAATGCTATGATATCTCCCCGCAAACCTGCGCGGCCGAGGTCGATGCATTTCTCGACGAGCTCAAGCATGCGGGCTTCTTGGTCGCGGCGTGATCAGGCTCTATCGCAGCGGCCCCGCATTGAGTTCGGCCAGCTTCACCTGCCAACCGCCTTCGCAATGAGGCCTGGCACTTGCCTTCCCAAGCATATCACGGCTCAAGCCGTGAGAAAGGGGCGATCCCGCACCTATTGGCCTTGACGGCGGCAGCGCATCGCAATTTAATGAATATGACATCATATTTATTAAAGGTGAGCATAATGGCCAGATCCTACCACCCGCATCGCCGCTCGATTCTGGCCGGCGCCGGCATGGCCGCAGCAGCGATGTGGCTCGGCCCCACTGCCCTGGCCGCGACACAGCAGCATTCCCGGCGTGCCATCGATATTGTGGGCCGGTCACTGGTGATCGACATGCTCGCACCATTGTCGCTGACCAACACGCCCGACAGCTATGCGCTGCCTTTATCCCCGGCTCAGCTCGAGGACTATCGGGCAAGCGGGATCACCGCCTTCCACAATTCGGTCGGCTTTAACGGCCCCGGCGCTCATGCCGAGGTCATGGCCTATTTCGCCGCCTGGAGCGGCTTTGTCGGCCGCGACAGCGATCATTTCACGCTCATCAGCCTGGCCGAGGATCTCGATCGAGCCAAGCGGTCGGGCAAGATCGCGATGATCCATGGCGTGCAGAATGCCGATCATTTCCGGACGATCGAAGACGTCAGGACCTTTTACGAGCTTGGCCAGCGCGTATCGCAGATTACCTATAACCGGCAGAATCTGCTTGGGTCGGGCAGCACCGAACGCGTCGATGGCGGCGTTACCGATTTCGGCGCCGGCATCATCGCCCGGATGAACGAGGTCGGCATGCTCGTCGATGTATCGCATTCGGGCGACCGCACGACCCTGGACGCTATCGAGATATCGACGCAGCCGATCGCGTTCACGCATTCGAATTGCCGCGCGCTCAACAATCACCCTCGCCTCAAGACCGACGAGGCGATCCGCAAGCTCGCGGCCAAGGGCGGCGTGATGGGCATTACCGGCGTTCGCATGTTCGTGCGCGACCGCGAACCGACCACCGTCGAGCATATGGTCGATCATATCGATCATGTCGTCCAGCTGGTCGGCATCGAGCATGTCGGGATCGGGTCCGACAGCGACCTTTACGGCTATGACAAGATGCCGGATGCCGCAAACCGGGAACTGCGATCGCACTACAAGACAAGCTATGCCTTTCGCAGCCGGCTCGACACCGACGGCTATGATCATCCGCGCAAGATCTTCGATCTGACAGAGGCGCTGATCCGCCGCGGCTATTCGGATGCGAACATCGCCGCGATCCTCGGCGGCAATTTTCGCCGCCTGCTCGGTACGGTATGGAAGGCGCCGACCTGACGCCGGCGCCTCCCTTTCTACTATTCGGGCGAGACCGCAGGGGCATGAGCCAGCACCGCCCGCCAGATCGCCGCCAATTCCGCGCCATAAGCGCGCAACGCCTCCTCGCCGCCGATATTGACCAGCACGATGCGCCCGACATTGGTCTTCGGGTCGATGCCCATAAAGGTCGTAACGCCGGGATCACCGCCGAAATGACCGATCGTGCCCTCGCGGCGATGCTGCCAGAAGATGCCCTGGTTCGGTTCTTTCGCGGACCGGCCGGCGGGCGTCGCGCCAGCGGTGAATTCGGGGCTGAGCATCGCCGCGACGTCCGCCGCCTTGAGCACCCCGTCTTCACCGGCGCGTCCCTTGAGCACCGCCGTCACAAACCGCGCCAGATCCGTGCAGGAAGTGCGCAGCCCGCCATCGGGATAGGTCGCCAGGATATAGGGCGGATAGGGCTTCACCTTCTCGTCATAGAGCGTCGCATGATCCGGTCCGGTTTCCGCATCGGTCCAGCCCGAATGGGTCATGCCCAATGGCAGCAGGATGGTCTTGCGGGTGAAGTCCGCATAGGATTCACCCGCCTTCAGCTCGACCGCATAGGCCGCCAGCGTCGCGCCGATATTGCTATAGGCATAGGTGCTGCCCGGCGCAGTGGCGGCGAAGTTGCGCTTGCTGTAACTCTTCCCGTCCTTGCTGAAATAATCTTTCAGCAACGCGTCGATCCGCAATGGATTGCGATCCCCGGGACGATAGCCGGCGGCATAGACGGCCTCGCGATCGACGATACCCGACGTATGGGTGGCGAGTTGGCGCAGCGTGATCGGCCGATCGGGGAAACCGGGGTTGCGTACCGGGAAGGGCAGGATCGTGTTGACGTCATCGTCCAGCTTGAACCAGCCGCGCTCGACTCCCTTCATCAGCGCCACGCCGATCAACGTCTTGCTGATCGACCCGATTGGCTGGACGGTGTTGATCGTATAGGGTCGCCTGGCGGCGAGATCGGCGAAACCGAAGCCATTTTCGTAGATCGTGTGGCTGGCGTCGAACATGATGACGCAGAAGCCAGGGACATGCGACCCCGTATGGAGGGCGGCGAGTTCGCGATCCAGGTCCGCTTTCTCTCCGGCAACCGCCGGCGATCCGAGAACCAGGTTTGCGAGCATCGCCGCCATGACGACCCGGCGATATCGGGTCTTGATCTTGGTCATCCTCATTCTGTTCGTCTCACTATTCTGTGTTGCCGGGGCTGTTGAAAGTTCGGGCGCGCTTCAGTCCGCGTAACGAGCAGCGGCCGCGAGAAAGGCCGGGCCGTCGATCGCTGCATTCAAGGCGTCGCGATCAAACACCGGGCGAGACGGGCGCTCGGCGGCGGCGAGCGCGCGAAGCGCGTCCTGCCCGGCACGGGCAGTCGCCTGGATAACCGCGCCGGGAAACAGAATAAGCGAAAAGCCCGCCTCCCCGGCGGCTGTGGCCGACGTCAGCGGCGACACGCCTCCTTCCATGATATTATGGACCAGTGGCCGCGCACCGCCGAGTTCGCGCACAAGCCGCTGTATCTCGGCCGGCTCGGACAGCGATTCCACGAAGATCAGATCGGCGCCCGCGTCGATATAGGCTGCGGCGCGGCGCAGGGCCTCGTCAAAGCCGACGCTCGACACGGCATCGGTTCGCGCACTGATCAGGGTATCGTCGTGACGGCGCGCATCCAGTGCCGCCTTCAATTTGCCCACCATGGCCTCCAGCGGCACCAGCGGCCGGTCGGTCGGCGCGCCGGGCGACTTGATCTCGGCTTGATCCTCGATTTGAATTCCGGCGGCACCCGCCGCCTCGAACTGGCGCACGGTCCGCGTCACCTGAATGGCGTTACCAAAACCACTATCGGCATCGACCAGCACCGGAATGCCGATCCGGTCGCTCAGCCGCATCAATATCGTCGCGACCTCGCTTGCCGACAACAGACCAATGTCCGGTCTCGCCAAATGCGACCATGCCAGTGCGGACCCGGACAGAAAGACCGCCTCGAAGCCGGCCTGCTCGGCCAGCACTCCGGACAGCGTGTCGAAAACACCCGGCGCCCGCATCAACCGGCCGCCCGCCAACCCCTCCCGTAACTTTGCCCTCATGCTCGTCATGTCGCCTCCTACAGCCATGGGTGATCCGTCATCCCGCCGGTGCGGCGCGGATCTGGCCACGCGCACCGTCAGACCGCCAATGAACCACCTCAACCTCCTCGCCCGCGATTCTCCGAAAATGCGATGCACCTTGACACGCAGCGAGACTCGATAGCAATAATTGATACTGAGCTCATATTTAATAAACAAGAGGGGAGGCCATATGCTGCGCGTCGATTCGAGGGTTTATGTCGGCTTTTTCATTGCCCTCGGGCTGGCTGCGCCTGCCCGGGCGCAGACCGACGGACCCGCGCCCGGGAATGCGGGCGCGAGCGATACCGGGGACATCGTCGTGACGGCGCGCAAGCGTTCGGAGCGCCTGCAGGAAACACCAATCTCAATCACCGCCGTCACTGCCGAGGCGATGGAGCGAAAGGGGATCAAGGATATCAGCGATATCGCGCGCCAGACCCCCGGGCTGCAATATGGCGACTTCGGCGACATGAAGCTGTCCCCGACCTCGCTGCGCGGCGTGGTCGGCGGGTCGGGATCCGCCGGCGCGGATCCCGCCGTCGGCTATTATGTCGACGAAATCTATCAGGCCCAGGGGCCCGGCGCCGATCTCGATCTTTACGATATCGCGCGCGTCGAGGTGTTGCGTGGACCGCAGGGAACCCTGTTCGGCCGCAACACCATTGGCGGTGTCATCAGCATTACGACGCAGCGTCCCTCGGACAGCTTCGCTGCCTCCGCAACCGCCGACATTGGCAATTATAATGCGCTGCGCCTTGGCGCCTCGATCTCCGGGCCGATCATCCCGGGCGTCGTCTCCGCCAAGATCGCGATGATCCGGGACGTCAACAGCGGCTATGACCGCAATGTGCTGCTCGGCCGCGACGTGAACAATCATCATTCCTGGACGGCACGCGGCCAGTTGCTGTTCGACATCGCCCCAACCACCAGCCTGTTGCTGACCGCCAGCTATCGCCGCGCCAACCAGGAACAGCTGGTCTTCGAGACACGGCGCTACAACATGAATGCCGACCTGCCAAAGGCGCTGGTCGCCGCCGGCCTGCCGCTCAATACCGACCCGTTCGACCGCAAAGTCTATTCCGACAGCCGCAATCAGGAACGGCTAAGGGCATGGGACGTGGCCGCCACTTTCAAGACGCGGATCGGCCGTCTCGGCATCACCAACATCGCCTCCTATCACGATCATGACTATTTCAGCCGGGCCGATACCGACCGGTCGCCGCTGAAGATGCTGTACGACGGCGACCCGGAGAAGGTCTGGCGCTGGTCGGAGGAGTTGCGGCTCGACCTGTCGACCGGCCCGGTCGACTGGCTCGCAGGGCTATATTATTTCCGCCAGAACAGTCGCAACCAGAGCTTTGTCGAGATCGGCGCGGATCTGGCCGCCGCGCTGGGCGATCCCGGGCTGACAGGCGTGCGCACCGGATCCGACGGCAATCTCGATACGACCAGCAAGGCGGCGTTCCTGAGCGCGACCTGGAAGATCTCGCCACGCCTCGATGTCACGCTGGGCGGCCGTTACACCAGCGACAGCAAGACCATCCATTATGTGCAGCGCGACGTGATCGACTTGCTTGGCGGCAACACCGACATCCGCACCAGTGGCAGCTGGGATCAGTTCACCCCCAACGCCAATATCCGCTATCGTTTCTCACCCACGGTCATGGCCTATGCGACCGCGAGCAAGGGCTTCAAGAGCGGCGGCTTCAACGATGCGCTGGGCAGCGCGGACGGCATCGCATTTGGTCCGGAAGCGCTGTGGAACTACGAGCTCGGCCTGAAGACCGAATTGCTCAATCGCCGGCTCGTGATCAACACCGCGCTCTATTATATGGACTGGAGCAAGATCCAGCTGTCGGACGACAATCCGGCCACGCCGGTCTATGATCCGATCATTCTCAATGCCGGCAAGGCGCACAGCAAGGGCATCGAGGTCGAGGTGACCGCGCGGCCGACCGATCGCTGGACGCTGGGCGCCAATTTGTCGGTGCAGGACGCGCGCTTCGATGGCGGGCGCTTGCCGAGCGGCGCAAAGCTCGACCATATCCCTTATGCGCCGAGCTATACGGCCGATCTCAACGCCGAATATCGCATCCCGGTCAAGGGGCTGGGCTCGGTCACCCTGTTCGGCGAATACCAAATGCGCGGACGGACCTATCTCAGCAACGACACCGATCCCGATGGGGTGGTGCATCCCTATGGGCTGCTCAACATCCGGTTGTCGCTGCAAGCCCCGGACGAACGATGGCGCCTGTCCCTTTGGGCCAAGAACCTCACCAACCGGATTTACGAACAGCGCCTGTTCGATCTCTCCGACCAGGCGTTCGTGGGACAGAAGTTCGTCATCCTGGGCGAACCCCGCACGCTCGGCGTCGAATTCAAGCTGCGCTATTGAGGACCGGCCATGCCCTACAGGAACCATCTTCTGCCGGTCGTGCTGGCGACAACCGCGATCGCGGTTCCGGGTGCGAGCCCGTTGCCAGGCGCGGCCGCCGCTCAGACCGCGCCGCGCCCCCCGGTCCCGGCGGACGTACCAACGCGACCGCAAGGGTGGAGCGACCAATCCTATTACCTGCCGATGCGCGACGGCGTCCGGCTGGCCGTCAGCCTTTATTTCCCCGGCGGCGCGCTTCCCGGGAAGCCGGCGCCGGTCATGCTGATCCAGACGCGATATGGCCGCGCGGGCGAGGCCGGCTTCGCGGCGGCGTGGCAACGCGCCGGCTATATCGTCGCGATCGTCGATACGCGCGGAACGACCGCGTCATTCGGTCTGCGCCGGGTCGACCTCGGGCCGGAAGAGCAGCGCGACATGGACGAGATCATCGCGCATCTTGCGCACCAGCCATGGTCGAACGGACAGGTCATCGCCTCGGGCGTATCCTATATGGCCGATACCGCCGACCTGGCGACGAGCCGCCCCGCCCCTGCCCTGCTCGCGGCGATTCCGCGACAGAGCGATTTCGATATCTATCTGCATCTGTTCAGCCCCGGCGGCGTCTCCAATGACTGGATGCTGCGCACCTGGGGAACTGCGGTCCGTGAAATGGATCTGGGGCGCGACCCCGAAGGCGGCGACGCCGATTGCCTCAAGCGGGTCGCGGATTGCGGCCGGCTGTTTCCCACCCTTCAGCCAGTCGATGGTGACGAGCAATTCGGGCTGCTGCGTCAGGCCCTGGCCGCACGCGGCCTGCATTGGGGCCCCGAGGACTATGAGGGCATTGCCTTTCGCGACCAGCCAGGCCACAACGGCCATACGCTGTTCGCCTCTTCGCCCGCCGCGCAGCTCGCCGCCATCCGGCGCGAGCGCAAGCCGGTGCAATATTGGGGGTCCTGGCTGGATGCCGGAATGGCCGAGGCCGCACTCGCTCGCTATCGGTCGGCGCCTGACGTGCCGACGGAGTTATGGATCACCGCCAACAATCATGGGCAGAATGTCGGCGCCGATCCCTTTTTCCCCGGCGAGCGTGCGCCGATGCCCGCTGCCGCCGACATCTTCGCCAGCAATATCGCCTTTGCCGATCGCGTCCGCGCGGGCGTTCCGGTCGCGCGGGCGATCCATTATTATGTGATGGGCGCGAAGGAGATGCGCACCAGTGCGGCCTGGCCGCCAGCGGATACGAAACCGTCCAGCCTCTATTTCGCGCCCGGCCGGTCGCTTGCCCCGCGCGTGCCCGGACGGCGCGGCGAGGATCGCTATGCCGTCGATTTCACCGCGACGACCGGCAAGGCGACGCGCTGGTCCACGCAATTCGGCACGCCACCCGCCTATCCCGATCGCCGCGCCCAGGACGCCCGGCTGCTGACCTATGACAGTCCGCCGATGGCGATCGATACCGAACTGGTCGGCACGCCCGTGGTCACGCTCCACATGGCCGCGCGGACAAATGATCCGGCGGTCTTCGTCTATCTCGAGGATGTCGCGCCCGATGGCAGGTCGACCTATCTGGGCGAGGGCCAGTTCCGCGCGATCCATCGCAAGCCCGCCAATCCGGCCACCCTGCCCTATGACCAGGGGCCGGCGCCGCACAGCTTCCGCCGCCGCGATGCACTGACGATCAAGCCGGGTGCGCGGATGACCTTACGCTTTGCGCTGTTCCCGACCGCGGCCCTGATCAGGCGCGGACATCGGCTTCGCGTCGCGATCGCCGGCGCCGATGCCGATACTTTCCACATCTATTCGAACGGCAAGCCGGACACCTTCACCATCGCTTATGGCCCGGGGGCGCCAAGCGGGCTGGAGATCAGCACTCGTCCGTGGAAACCGTGATGCCATAACGCAGTCACGCCGCAAGGAATGCCTGCACCCGGGCCCGCACCTCGAGTGATTCAGCCGCGGCAAGGCAATGACGACTTTCGCGGGCCAGCGCCGTCTCAAGCCGGCAGGCGATATCTTCCGCCCGCGCCGCCTTGAACCGCGCCAGGGTGTCGGGCGGCAGCATCGCCAGGCGCGCCGCCAGCGTCAGGGCCGTGTCCTGCAGCGCGCAGCGCGGGACAACGCGGCCGACGATCCGTTCCCGCAACAAGTCGTGCGCATCGAGGCGCTCGCCGAGCCACAGAATCTCGGTCGCGCGGGCCACGCCGCAGCGTTCGTCGAGCAGCATGCTCATACCCCCGGTGGGAAACAGGCCGAATGCCGCTTCGGGGCAGAACAGGATCGTATCGTCCGCCGCGATCGAGATATCGGCATTGACCGGCCACGCGGCGCCACCGCCAACCACCGCGCCCTGAATCGCGCACACCACCGGCTTCACGCCAAGCATGATCCGCCGCGTCACCGCCTGCAGCCGATCAATGAAGACATGGGCCTTCGCGTCCCCGAGCCCCTGGGCGAACTCGGCCAGGTCATCGCCCGCGCAGAATGCCCGCCCCTCGGCACGCAGCAGGATCACCCGCGCCGCCGGGTCGTCCGCAGCCCGGTCGAGCGCATCGAGCAGGGCACCGAGCAGATCGAAACTGATCGCGTTGAGCCGCTCGGCACGATCGAGGCTGACAATGGCGACGGCATCGCGGCGTTCAAAGGTCGCAAGCGCCACGATCAGGTCGCCAGCAGCGCGGCGCGGCGCTTGAGCTGAGCCTTGTCCACCTTGCCGATCGGCAATAGCGGCAGGACGGGTTCGAAAACAAAGCGTTTGGGGATTTTGTAGTTGGCCAGCCGCGCCCGGCACCACGCCTCCAGCTCAGCCGCGGCAATCGGCTGTGCGGCGGTGACAAAGGCGATGCCCACCTCCTGCCAGACCGGATCCTCGGCGGAGACCACCGCCACGTCGGCGACGGCGGGATGGGCCTCGATCACTGCCTCGATTTCGCGCGGATAGACGTTGTAGCCGCCCGATTTGAACATCTCCTTCAGCCGTCCGGCAATCCGGTAGCGGCCATCGGGCCGCATGACGGCGAGATCGCCGGTCCTGAACCAGCCATCGGGCGTGAGCGCCTCAGCCGTGGCGTCGGGCCGATTCCAATAGCCCAGCATGGTATAGGCGGAGCGCGCCCAGACTTCGCCGGTCGCACCGATCGCCACATCCTGTCCGTCGCTGCCGACCAGCCGGACTTCCACGCCCGGAAAGGCCCTTCCCACCGTCTCCGCGAGCAGCTCGGGATCATCGCTCGGCTCCAGCGCCATGATGCCGCTGGTCGTCTCCGTCATGCCATAGTTGGTCGCCAGCCGCGGATGCACCCGCAACAGCCGCTCGATCATCTCCCGTGGCATCGCGGCGCCTTCCCACAGGATGAGCTGCAGCGACGACAGATCGAAACGGTCGAAATCCGGCAGCGCGAGTTGCATCTGGAAACAGCTCGGCACCGAGCCCCACAGCGTCGCGCGTGCGGCCTCCATCAATGCCAGGCATCGACGCGGGTCGAATTGCTCCATGAACAGGATCGTCCCGCCGGCGAGCAGGACGGGCAGACTGACATCGACCACGCATCCCACATGGTTGATCGGGAAATAATTGACCGCGCGCAGCGGCGCGACCGGCCAGAGGCGATTCTGCTCGAGACAGAACCCGACCAGGCCATCGTGATGGAGCAACGCGCCCTTGGGCCGTCCGGTCGAACCGGAGGTATAGACGATCAGACACGGATCGCGCCCGCCGCACGCGCCTCGCGCCGCGGCCAGCATCGCATCGCTCGTCGCCCCGCCCGCCGCGATAAAATCGCGCCAGCGCGTCACCTCCGCGACTGACGGCTCGCCGTCGAACGCCACGATGCGCTCGATCCCGGTCGCGGCGCGGAACGCCGCCAGCTCGGCGTCATAAGCACGCTCGCCGATCCGGGTTCGGGTGAGCAGCACGCGGGGTGCGGCATCGCCGATCACGTAGACAAGCTCATCCAGCGTATAGCGGGGATTGAGACCGATCCAGATTGCCCCGATCGAGGCCGTGGCAAGAAAGGCGATGAGATAGTCCGGATGCGGTGTCTGCAAGGTCGCCACGCGATCGCCTTTGCCGATACCGCTGGCGACCAGCGCGCGCGCAAGCTGGTCGATCGCGTCACGCATCGCGGCATAGGTCCAGCGCCTGTCATCCAGCACCATCGCTTCGGCATCGGGCGTGCGTGCCGCGAACCAGGCCGGATAATCGCTGATCCGGTCCAGCCGGGGCGGGTTCGCCTGCACCACCGTCATGCCGCGGGCGGCACCCAGGCCGTCAGCCAGCGCGCGACCAGAGCGGGCCGCGCCGCATGCTCGATCTCGATCTCGCAATCGATCGCCGTGATACGGCGCCCCCGCTCGTCATGGCGCACCTCGGCCGTCGCGAAATGTCCGCGTACCCGTGCGCCGACCGGAATTGGCGACACAAGCCGGAGCCGATCGAAGCCGTAATTCAGATTATATCCGGCAACCGCCGGGTCCGCGTCCCAGCCCTGCCCGGTCGCGTCATGGAACATCCGCGTCAACAGCGCGATGGTCAGGAAACCAAAGGCGATCGTGCCGCCAAAGGGTCCGTTTGCGGCCGCCCATTGTGGATCGATATGCATCGGATCCGGGTCGAGCGTGACCGCGCCAAAGGAATTGATCATTTCCTGGGTAACCTGAATCCAGTCCGATATGCCGATCCGGCTTCCGGGCGTGAAGCCCTGCGACATTCGGTCTATGGTAGGCGTGGACATGCAGTCTCCCGTGCGTACAATTGATGCGGTAACAAATATGATATTGAGCTCAGTTTTATGAATTCGTCAACCGCCCCTCGACCGGCGACCACCGCGCCGTCGCCCGCTGCTGCCGATACCGGCCTTTCGTTCATCGATTTCCTGAGCGAACGGCTTGCCTCGGCGCCGCCGCCAACCAAGGGGCAGCGAACGCGGGAGCGGCTGAAGATCGCCGCCGCGCGCGTGCTTGAACAAAAGGGCTATCACGCCCTGCGCATCGCCGATGTGGCGGAGGCCGCGAAGGTCGCTGAAGGCTCATTCTATGTCTATTTCCGCGACAAGACCGAGATCACGCTGGCGGTGCTGACCTCGCTCCTCGACGACTTTTTCAGTATCAACCTGACCAACCAGTCCGACACCGGGCCGTTTGACACGATCCGCCGCTCCAACCGGCGCTGGCTCGCCATTTGCCGCAACAATTCCGGCCTGATGCGCTGCATGCTGCAAGTCGGCGATGCCGATCCCGAATTCGCCCAGATGGCCCAGAACGGCAATCGGCGCTGGTACGAGCGCATCGCCGCCAGCGTCACGCGCCGCTATCCCGAGGGAGCATTGTCGGAAACATTGGTCCTGCTGGTCGCCTATATGCTCGGGGCGATCATGGACGATCTGGCGCGCAAGCTGGTGGTTTATCCGGACGAAGGACTTCTTGCGCTGCTCAAGCAGTTCGACGCCGACGATGATGCCGCCGCCGATGCCGCCAGCGTGCTCTGGATGAAGATATTATATCCCGGTGTGCCGATCGACGCCGAACTCCATGCCGCGGCCAGCGCGATCGTCGCCTGGCCGTCATCGGCGATTCCCGGCACCGGATAACGCAACCCGCCGGGCATGAAGGCGCGCCTTGCCGGTCGCCGCGCCGGTCGGCATTTTCCCGCAGCTGCGGGAGTTGCTGCGGGAGTTTCTGGGGGAAAATGCTTTTTGAGGGTTCTGCGGGAGTCTGCGGGAAAAGCTGCGGGAGTTTTGATGGATCCGCACGGGAGTTTTTCCGGTTGCCTGCGGGAAAAACGGGAAATGGTGAGGGGCTATAGGGCTCCTCATTCGCCGGCGGATTCACCGGCCGCCGGATAGAGCCGATGCCATGCCGCGACGGGTCGCGGACCGCGGCGTGGCCGGCGGGCTGTTATGATATTCGTCATGTCAAAGAGCACGACGGGTGCCCGGGGGCGGCCCGTCCGGCACGACATTGTCATGAGCGGGGCCGACGTTGAATCGCCAGCATCTCATCGCCGCGCGCCATTGCGCGACAGCCAGGCGCGCCGCCGACGGCGATGTGCGCGATCGGACCGGGACGGGAATGCATCTTGCCAAGCCAGGGCATCTTGCCAAGCCAGGCAAAATCGTTTTAAGCATAAATCATTATAAGCCAGGGAGAGACGATGCGCATTGCCTGCCTTGGAGGTGGCCCGGCCGGGCTGTATTTCGCGATTTCGATGAAATTGGCGGACCCGACGCATGAGGTCGACCTGTTCGAGCGCAACCGCGCCGGCGACACTTTTGGCTGGGGCGTAGTGTTTTCGGACCAGACGCTGGCCAATCTGCGCAGCAACGATCCGGTCAGCGCGGCCGTCATCGAAGATGAGTTCGCCCATTGGGACGACATCGATGTGCGCATCCGCGGCGAATCGATCCGGTCGTCGGGGCATGGCTTTATCGGCATCGGGCGCAAGCGGATGCTGGCGATCCTTCAGGAGCGTGCGCGCGAGCTGGGCGTGCGGCTGCATTTCGAGCATGAGTTCACCGCCGACCTGGCCGATTATGCCGATTATGACCTGGTCATTGCGGCGGATGGCGTGAACAGCAAATGCCGCGATGCCTATGCCGCGCATTTCGGCGTCGACATCCAGCAGCGTGCGAACAAGTTCGTCTGGCTCGGCACGAGCAAGATGTTCGACGCGTTCACCTTCGCATTCGAACAGACGCCCCATGGCTGGGTCTGGGCGCATGCCTATCGCTTCGACGACGGGCTATCGACCTTCATCGTCGAATGTTCGGAGGCGACATGGCTCGGGCTGGGGCTCGACGCGATGGATCAGGAGGCGACCTGCCGTTTCGCCGAGGCATTGTTCGCCCGCCACCTCGACGGCCACAAGCTGATGGGCAACATGGCGCATCTGCGCGGATCGGCGGCGTGGCTCAATTTCCGGCGCGTGCTGTGCGACCGCTGGTCGTACGACAAGCTGATCCTGCTTGGCGATGCCGCGCATACCGCGCATTTCTCGATCGGATCGGGCACCAAGCTCGCGCTCGAGGACGCGATCAAACTGGCCGAGGTCCTGAACCGGCCGGGGCTCGCCCGGGCCGATGCGCTGGCGGAATATCAGGCCGAACGCAGCGTCGAGGTGCTCAAGCTCCAGAACTCGGCGCGCAATTCGACCGAGTGGTTCGAAACGCTCGACCGCTATCTCGATTTCGCGCCGATCCAGTTCGCCTATTCGTTGCTGACGCGAAGCCAGCGGATCAGCCATGAGAATCTTCGCGAGCGCGACCGCGCCTGGCTGGAGTCGGTCGAGCGGTGGTTCCTGGGTGATGCGACGGGAGCGCCGGTCGATCCGGCGTCATCCGCCACGCCGCCGATGTTCGCACCCTTCCGGCTGCGCGAGATGGCGCTGGCAAACCGCATCGTCGTCTCGCCAATGGCGACCTATTCGGCGGTGGACGGCGTGCCGCAGGATTTCCACCTGGTGCATTATGGCACGCGCGCGCAGGGCGGTGCGGGGCTGGTGTTCACCGAGATGACCTGCGTGACGCCCGACGGCCGGATCACGCCCGGCTGCCCCGGACTCTATAGCGATGCGCAGCAGGCGGCATGGGGGCGGATCACCGATTTCGTCCATGCCAACAGCGCGGCCAAGATCTGCCTCCAGCTCGGCCATGCGGGGAGCAAGGGATCGACGCGGATCGGCTGGGAAGGCATGGACGCGCCGCTGGCATCGGACAATTGGCCGCTGCTCGCCGCGTCGGACCGCGCCTGGTCGCCGGCCAATCAGACACCGCAGCCGATGACGCGCGCCGATATGGATGCGGTGCGCGACGCCTTTGTCGACGCGACGCGGCGCGGAATCGCGGCGGGCTTCGACATGATCGAGCTGCATGCGGCCCATGGCTATCTGCTTTCATCCTTCATCACGCCGCTGCAGAACCGGCGCACCGATGAATATGGCGGCAGCCTGGAAAACCGGCTGCGGTTTCCGCTCGAAGTCTTCGCGGCAATGCGCGCGGCATGGCCCGCCGGACGACCGATGTCAGTGCGCATTTCCGCGAATGACTGGGCGGGCGCGGCAGGCGTCACGCCCGGCGAGGCCGTGCGGATCGCGCGCGCCTTTGCCGATGCGGGGGCCGACCTGATCGACGTCTCGGCGGGACAGACCTCGATCGAGGCGCGACCCGTCTATGGGCGGATGTTTCAAACGCCCTTTTCCGACCAGATCCGCAACGAGGCGCGGCTGGCGACGATGGCGGTGGGCAATATATTTGAGCCCGATCACGTCAATTCGATCCTGGCGGCGGGACGCGCCGATCTGGTCGCGCTGGCGCGACCGCATCTGATCGATCCGATGTGGACGCTGCGCGCCGCGGCGGCGCAAGGCTATGATGCGGTGGCGGTGCCGCCGCCTTATCAGGCGGGGATGGACCAGCTGCGCCGCAATCTGCAACGCGCGGCCGAGCAGCAAGCGGTGTTGAAGGCATGAGGCCGCTCGAGGGGCATCATGCGGTCGTGACGGGCGGCGGCAGCGGGATCGGCGCCGCGATCGCGCGCACGCTCGCTGCGCAGGGCGCACGGCTGACACTGGTCGGGCGTCGTGCCGGGCCGATCGAGGCCTTGGCGCACGCATTGCACGGGGCGGCGGCGACCGCAGATGTCACCGATCGCGCTCAGGTCGACGCCGCGCTGGCGCAGGCGCGCGCGGCGAACGGGCCGGTGACGATCCTGATCAACAATGCCGGCGCCGCCGAATCCACACCGTTCGCCAAGATCGATGCCGCCGGGTGGCGACGGATGATGGCGATCAATCTCGACGCGGTGTTCCATTGCACCCAGGCGGCGCTGCCCGATCTTCGCGCCGCCGCCGCCGGGCGCATCGTGACCGTGGCGAGCACGGCGGCGCTCAAGGGCTATGCCTATACCGCCGCCTATGCCGCGGCGAAGCATGGCGTGCTCGGGCTGACCCGGTCGCTCGCGCTGGAACTTGCCGGAACGTCGGTGACGGTGAATGCGGTGTGCCCCGGCTTCACCGATACCGCGATCGTCGCCGAGGCCGCCGCGAATATCGCGCGCCTCTCGGGCCGGACGCCCGACGCGGCGCGCGCCGAACTTGCGCGCTTCAATCCGCAAGGGCGGCTGATCACGCCCGAGGAAGTCGCGGCAAGCGTCTTGTGGCTCTGCCTGCCCGACAGTGGATCGATCACCGGACAGGCGATTGCGATCGCCGGGGGAGAAGTGATGTGAACCCAACGGCATTTCGCGAAAAACATGATGGCGCGCTGGCCGGGCCGCTCGATGTGCGGCTGTGGCTGCGCCTGCTGTCCTGTACGATGGTGATCGAAAAGCGGCTGAAGCGGCGGCTGACCGATCGTTACGATACCACGTTGCCGCGGTTCGACGTGCTCGCGGCGCTGGCGCGGCATCCGGACGGCATGACGATGGGCGCATTGTCGCGTTCGCTGCTGGTGTCCAATGGCAATGTCACCGGCCTTATCAAGACGCTCCAGAAAGAGGGACATGCCGCACTGGCCCCCGGCGCGGAGGACCGGCGCGCATCGATCGTCCGCCTGACGCCCGAGGGGCGGGAATATTTCGACGCGCTGGCCCAGGTTCATCGCGGGTGGATTTCGGGAATGCTCGGCGCGCTCGACACCGCGCAGCGCGAAGCGCTGTTCGAGTTGCTGGGCGCGCTCAAAGTATCGATTGCCGCAGATAGCGAGGACGGAACCAGGACATGACGCCAGAAACATTCGCCCCCCGGCATTTCGGCTGGGCATTCGACGCGGGCGTCGCCACGGTCACGCTTGATCGCGCCGCGCTCAAAAATCCGCTGACGTTCGAATCCTATGCCGAATTGCGCGACCTGTTTCGCGCACTGGTCTATGCCGATTCCGTCAAGGCGGTGGTGATCCGCGGCGCGGGCGGCAATTTCTGCTCGGGCGGCGATGTGCACGAAATCATCGGGCCGTTGACGGGGATGGCGATGCCCGAATTGCTCGCCTTCACGCGGATGACGGGCGATCTGGTCAAGGCGATCCGCGGCTGCCCGCAGCCCGTGATCGCCGCGATCGACGGCGTGTGCGTGGGTGCGGGCGCGATCATCGCGATGGCGTCCGACCTGCGGATCGCCACGCCGCGCGCCAAGACCGCCTTCCTGTTTACGCGTGTCGGGCTGGCCGGGTGCGACATGGGGGCCTGTGCGATTCTGCCGCGGCTGATCGGACAAGGGCGTGCGTCGGAGTTGCTGTTCACCGGGCGCGTGATGACCGCCGAGGAGGGTGAGCGCTGGGGGTTCCACAACCGGCTGGTCGCGCCCGAAGCGCTGGATGATGAGGCATTGGCCACCGCGCGGGCGCTGGCCGAAGGCCCGACCTTTGCCCATGGCATGACCAAGACCCAGCTCAACATCGAATGGGCGGTCAGCATCGAGACCGCGATCGAAATGGAAGCGCAGGCGCAGGCGATCTGCATGCAGACGCAGGATTTCCGCCGTGCATTCGACGCCTTTGCCGCCAAACGCGCGCCGATATTCGAGGGAAACTGAATGCCCGACCGGAGCTTTCTCGACTGGCCGTTCCTGGATGACTCGCATCGTCGCCTTGCCGCCGACCTGGATGCGTGGTGCGTGGCCGAAGGGCTGGCCGAGGCGCATGACGAGCATGACGTCGACGCCGCCTGCCGCGCGCTGCTGGCGCGGCTGGGCGCGGGCGGCTGGCTCCGTTATGCCGTGCCGCGCGCGTTCGGCGGCGTGCACGACCGGATCGATGTGCGCTCGCTCTGCATCATTCGCGAGACACTCGCGCGTCATTCGGGCCTCGCCGATTTCGTGTTTGCGATGCAGGGACTCGGATCGGGAACGATCTCGCTGTTCGGCACCCCCGCGCAGCAGACGGCCTATCTCCCCGCCGTGGCATCGGGCGCCAAGATGGCGGCATTCGCGCTGACCGAGCTCGATTCGGGTTCGGATGTCGCCGCGATGGAGACCTCGGCACGCGCCGACGGCGATGTCTATCTGGTCGATGGCGCCAAGACCTATATCTCGAACGGCGGGATCGCCGATTATTATGTGTTGTTCGCCCGCACCGGCGAGGCGGCGGGCGCAAAGGGCATCTCGGCATTCATCGTCGACGCCGACGCACCGGGCCTGACGATCGCCGAGCGCATTCGCGTCATCGCGCCGCACCCATTGGCGACATTGCGCTTCGACGCCATGCGATTGCCGGGCGACGCGCTGATCGGACGGGCTGGCGCGGGGTTCGGCGCGGCGATGGCGACGCTCGACATTTTCCGCCCGACGGTGGGTGCCGCCGCGCTCGGCTTTGCGCGCCGCGCGCTCGACGAGGCGACCCAGCGCGCCGAGGGGCGTCGCCTGTTCGGTGCGGCGCTTTCGGACAATGCCGTGGTTCAGGCGCAACTTGCCGATATGGCGCTCGACATCGATGCGTCGGCGCTGCTTGTCTATCGCGCCGCCTGGGTGGCCGATGTGCAGGGCGTACGGAACACGCGCGAGGCGGCGATGGCCAAGCTCCATGCAACCGAAGCGGCGCAGGGCGTGATCGATCGCGCGGTGCAGATCTTCGGCGGACTGGGTGTCGTCCATGGTGTGGCGGTCGAGGGGCTGTACCGCGAAATCCGCGCGCTCAGAATTTATGAGGGTGCATCCGAGGTTCAGCGAGTCATCATCGCGCGTCAGCACCTTGCCGCTGCACGGGCGGCGCAAAACAGGGAAAATTCATGAGCAACACGATTCTGCTGCCCGACGGGTGGCAGCGGCCGCGCGGTTTTTCGCACGGGATAAAGGCACGCGGTGAAACGGTCTTTACCGGCGGCATTGTCGGGTGGGACGCGCAGGAGCGCTTTGTCGGCCCGGATATGGTGAGCCAGTTCGAGCAGATCCTGCGGAACACCGTCGCGGTGCTGGCGACCGGCGGCGCACGACCCGAGCATATCGTGCGCATGACCTGGTACGTGACCGATCGCGACGAATATTCGGCCAACCTCGCAGCGATCGGCGCGGCATATCGCACGCATATCGGACGGCATTTCCCGGCAATGGCGGTGGTGCAGGTGGCGGGGCTGATCGAGCCCGCGGCGCGGATTGAAATTGAAACCACGGCGGTCATTCCCGATACGGAAACCGGCGCATGAACGCGCGGGTCAGCTTCGATTGGGCCGATCCGCTCCTGATCGACGCGCAATTGACCGATGAGGAGCGCCTGATCCGCGACGCCGCGCGCGGCTTTGCGCAAGCCGAGTTGATGCCGATGGTGCGCGACGCATTTCGCGACGAGCGCATCGATGCGGCGCTGATGCGTAAACTGGGCGCCGCCGGCCTGCTTGGCCCGACCATTCAGGGCTATGGCTGCGCGGGCGCGAACCATGTCGCCTATGGGTTGATCGCGCGCGAAATCGAACGCGTGGATTCGGCATATCGCTCGGCACTTTCGGTGCAGTCCAGCCTGGTCATGCATCCGATCCATGCCTTTGGTACCGATGCGCAGCGCGACGCCTGGCTGCCGCCGCTCGCCAGCGGCGAATGGGTCGGGGCGTTCGGGCTCACCGAGCCCGGTGCCGGATCGGACCCCGGCGCACTTCGCACGCGCGCACGGGCAACGGCCGACGGCTATGTGTTGAGCGGCACGAAGATGTGGATCACCAATGCCCCGCTCGCCGATCTGTTCATCGTCTGGGCGAAATGCGACGACGACATCATTCGCGGTTTTGTCCTGCTCCGTGGCGATACCGGCCTCTCGACGCCGAAGATCGAGGGAAAATTCTCGCTTCGCGCAGGGGCGACGGGTGAGATCGTGATGGATGAGGTCGCCATCCCGGCCGATCGGCTCCTGCCCGGGGTCGAGGGTCTGAAAGGCCCGTTTTCGTGCCTGAACAAGGCGCGTTTCGGCATCGCCTGGGGCGCACTCGGCGCGGCCGAATGGTGCTGGCACGCGGCGCGGCGCTACGGGCTCGACCGCGTACAATTCGACCGTCCGCTCGCCGCCACGCAATTATTCCAGCTGAAGCTCGCCGATATGCAAACTGAGATCACGCTCGGGCTCTCGGCTGCGCTTGCGGCAGGGCGGATGATGGACGAGGGGCGGCTGGCGCCCGAGGCGATCAGCCTGCTCAAGCGCAACAATTGCGGCAAGGCGCTGACCATCGCGCGGGTCGCGCGCGACATGCATGGCGGCAACGGGATCGCCGATGAATTCGGCGTGATCCGCCACATGCTCAACCTCGAGGCGGTCAATACCTATGAAGGGACGCACGACGTCCATGGACTGATCCTGGGGCGTGCCCAGACGGGATTCGCCGCCTTTTAGAGTTTGATTCAGCTGCGCTGAAGCGCGGCACCGGCCCGCAGCGCTGCATGCGGGCCGGCGGATTCCTCACGCATCTATCGTCACGCGATCGGCAATCGCGCAGCCTCGCCGTCAGGCGCGAACCGCACAACTATATTCATCTTCATATTCATTTTTGTGCTTTCGTTTTAAGTCTAAAGCGTTTATCGCTCCCCTCAGGACACCGCGAAGCGTGATCCGCATAATGATGAGGAGGGGACGGGAGATGATGACAAACCTGAAGTCAGGGCTCGGAAAGAGCCTCGCCATAGGCTCCAGCTGGACGGCGATCGCCGCCGGGCTGATGCTGATCGCTATCCCTGCGCATGCACAAGACGCGCCGCCCGCACAACCCGAACAGCCGCAAGATGCCGCAAGCGAAGGCGTCGAGGACATCGTCGTCACCGCGCAGCGGCGTTCGGAAAGCATCCAGCAAGTGCCTGTCGCCGTCACGGCATTCAGCGCCGAGGATATGCAACGCGCCAATATCAGGGATGTCGGCAGCTATTTCGCCAGCACGCCCAATGTGTTCATCACCGACAGCCCGATCCGCAGCGGCAACAATGTGTCGGACAGCGCGCTCGGCCTCGCCATTCGCGGCATCTCGAATGTCGGCGGCAACGGATCGTCCTTCGGCATCTATCTCGACGATTTCAACATTTCGCACATCGCGCTCAATCCGCATCTGCTCGACATGGAGCGGATCGAGGTGCTGCGCGGGCCACAGGGCACCTATTTCGGGCGCAACGCGTCGGCCGGCGTGATGAGCCTCAGCACCGCCAGGCCATCGACATCGGGTGTCTCGGGTCAGATCGACGCGATGTACGGCAGCTTCAACACCGCCGAAGTGAGCGGGGCGATCAACGTGCCGCTCAGCTCGACCGTGGCGATACGGGCGGCGGCGAAATGGGAGGGCTCGGACGGGGAGTTCCGCAACAAGCACCCGATCGGCGGCGGCAATGGCCGGGACTATAAGGCGGCGCGCCTGTCGCTGCGCGCGACGCCGACCGACCAGCTGACGATCGACCTGTCGTATAACTACACAAGGGAGCATGACGACGATTTCGGGCTGATCAACACCGGTGTGGTGGGCAGCTTCATCAAATCGATCTGCCCCGGCGTGACCTTCACATGCCCGGTCGACAAGAATCTGGGTTTTTATCCCAATAACCGCCGCAACTATGCGCATGACGCGCCACTGAAGGTCGATAACGAATATCATATCGCCATCGGTCGCATCCAGTGGGAGGGCGATACGGTCGGGATCACCAGCATCACCGGGTTCGGATCGGCGAAGTTCCACCGCGCCGGCGAACTCGACTTTTCCAGCAAGGATTTCCTGCGCGAGGGCTTTAACGACAATACCCGCCAGAGCCTGTCGGAGGAGCTGCGTATCCAGTCGGTCGGGAACGGTCCGTTCAAATGGACGATCGGCGGCGTCATTGCCCGCGACAAGATCCGCAACGGCGAACTGATCTCGGCGGGCAAGGAAAATGATATCGGCCTGCCCGAAGGCTTTGTGATCGAATTGTCGCATTTCAGCCAGACGATCTCCTCCAAGGCGGTGTTCGCGGAGGCCTCATATGATTTCACCGACGCGCTGAGCCTGACGCTTGGCGGGCGCTATTCGCATGACACGATCGAGCGGTTCGAGGATCAGATCGAATTTGGCGGGCCGCTCGACAAGGTGGCGGGCAAGAAGTCGTTCCAGGATTTCTCGCCGCGCGCGGTGCTGAAATACAAGGTGAGCCAGGACGTCAACCTGTATGCCAGCGCCTCGAAGGGCTGGAAATCGGGCGGGTTCCAGCTCGATCCGCAGCGCGCGCGCAGCGACTTCGGCGCCGAAACATTGTGGAACTATGAGGTCGGCATGAAATCGACTTGGTTCGATCGCAAGCTGCGCGCCAATCTTGCCCTGTTCTATATCGACTGGAAGGACGTTCAGGTGAGTTCGGGCGTGGTCGGTGTCGATTCGAACGGCGCGATCATCAACTTTGCCGGCATTTCGAACGCCGCAAGCGCAAGCAGCAAGGGCGTCGAACTCGAACTCGTCGCCGCGCCGATGCGCGGACTCGAGCTTGGCTTCAACCTTGGTTACATGGACGCCAAGTTCGGCAAGTTCGTCGACGCGCGCACCAATTTCGGCAAGATCGACTTGTCGGGCAAGCCGCTTCCAAAGGCGCCGGATTGGACGATTTCGAGCTTCGCGCAATATAGCGTTCCCGTTTCCGGTACGATGAGTGCGTTCCTGCGCGGCGAATATTTCTACACCAGCGATGCCTATACCAACGTCAACAATATCGCGGCGGTGGCGACCGGGCAGCCGATCTTTCCCTTCCGCATCAATGCCTATGACAAGGTCAATCTGCGCCTGGGCATCGAAACCGATACCTATCGCATTTCGGCCTATGTCGAGAATCTGTTCGACGCCAAATATTATACCTCGTCGTTCGATTTCGGCTTCGCGAATGGCGCCGCCGTGATCCCCAGCCTCCGCCGCTGGGGGCTGCGCGGCAGCTATAAATTCTGATGAGCGGCAAGGGATGAACGGCGGGGGGTGCCGGTCGCGACGCCCCCTCGCCCGCATGAAGACCGCGCCGCCCAGTCACCTGGGCGGCGTTTGTTTATGCGGGAACGTCCGGATCGCCATCGACAGTATCGCGCGGGATGCCGTCGAGATTGGCGTCGAGCTTGGTGAGCAAGGCGATCAGACGGTCGAAATCGCGCGCCGAAAAGCCGGCGATCAGCTTGGCGTAAATGGGTGCGGTCAGACGGCGCGCCTTGCCCAGCATGTCTTCGCCCAGCGGAGTAAGCCGAACGTCGGTGACGCGCGCGTCGGTGGCATTGGGGGCGTTCGATACCAGCCCGGCATTGGTCATACGCTGCACGATCCGCATCATCGTCGACAGATTGATGACGGCGGCCTCAGCGATCTGGCCGATGCTGCGGGGCGATCGTTCGCCCAGCACCATGAGGACTCGCCAGGTGGGAATGTCGATCCCGATCGAGCGCAGCCGTGCGTCGATGATGATATTGTACCGGCTGACCGCCCGGTTGAGCAGATAGAAGGGATATTGATTGAGCCGGAAGGCCGGCGTGCCCGGATCGCCGAGAAGCCTGTTGTCGATTGCCAAATCATTGTCTCCCTTCGCGCCAGATAGGCGCGTCCATTCTCTCTCGGCAAACGAATAAAACTTGCAAATGCAAGTTTCTCTGCCATCCTGCCCTGAGCGAAAAGAACCGGAGAGGAATGGGAAAATGATCAATCCGCCAAACACGATCCTTGCCGGCGTCGCGGAGGCGCTGGCAAACGGCGCGGTGCGTACGGTGGACCTGTCCCAGTCATTGTCGCCGGACACGCCGATCCTGTCGCTGCCGCCCGAATTCGGCCAGTGCGCGCCCTTTTCGATCGAAGAGATCAGCCGCTACGACGAGCGCGGCGTTGCCTGGTACTGGAATAATTTCACGATGAGCGAGCACACCGGCACGCATTTCGATGCGCCGGTGCACTGGATCACGGGCAAGGACCTGCCGGCCAACACGGTCGATGCCATTCCACCAGCCGATTTCATCGCCCCGGCGGTCGTCATTGACGTGTCGCGCGAGGCGGCGGCGGACCCCGATTTTCTGCTCACCGTGGCGCATATCGAGCAATGGGAGGCCGAACATGGCCGCATCCCGCCGCGCCATTGGGTCTTGATGCGCACCGACTGGTCGAAACGGTCGGTGGAGGACTACGTCAATCGCCGCGAGGATGGCGCGCATACCCCCGGGCCGTCAGTGGAAGCGGTGCGCTTCCTGGTCGATGCACGCGACGCGCACGGCTTTGGTGTCGAGACGATCGGCACCGATGCCGGGCAGGCGCATCTGCTCGATCCCGCTTATCCCGCGCATACATTGTTCCACGGCGCCGGGCGTTATGGGCTGCAATGCCTGGAGAATCTCGATCAGCTTCCCCCCAAGGGCGCGCTGATCCTTGCCGCGCCGCTGAAGATCAAGGGCGGATCGGGCAGTCCCTTGCGCGTGCTCGCGCTCGTCGCGGATTGAGCGATGGCCGAGCGTTCGTTCAAGGCCGAGGTCGAGTTGCTCCGCCTGGGTGAGGGGGAAATTTTCCATGGCGAAGGCATATTGGCCGTCACCAAGGCGCTGCTCCAGGCCGGCGTGGCTTATGTCGGTGGTTATCAGGGATCCCCCATCAGCCATCTGATGGATGTGTTCGCTGACGCCAATGATCTGCTGCTCGAACTGGGCGTGAATTTCGAAGCGAGCGCATCGGAGGCGAGCGCGGCGGCGATGCTCGCGGCGTCGGTCAATTATCCATTGCGCGGCGCTGTCGCATGGAAATCGGTGGTCGGCACCAATGTAGCGTCCGACGCGCTGTCCAACGTCGCGTCGGGCGGCGTGACCGGCGGCGCGCTGATCATCATCGGCGAGGATTATGGCGAAGGCTCGTCGATCATGCAGGAGCGCACGCATGCCTTTGCGATGAAATCGCAGATTTGGCTGCTCGATCCCCGGCCGAATCTGACCAGCATCGTCGACATGGTCGAAAAGGGGTTCGCCCTGTCCGAGGCATCGCACACGCCGGTGATGTTCGAATTGCGCGTACGCGCATGCCATATGACCGGGCGGTTTGCGGCGCGGGACAATGTACGCCCGGCGATGACCGTCGCGGACGCCGCGCGCCATCCGGTGCGCGATACGCAGCGGATCGTGCTGCCACCCGCCAATTTCCTGCACGAAGTCGAGAAGATCGAACAGCGCTGGCCCGCCGCGCTGGCCTTTATCCGCGAGCATGGATTGAACGAGCGGTTCGGACCCGACACCGGCGAGATCGGCATCATCGTCCAGGGTGGATTGTTCAATACGCTCAACCGTGCACTCGAGTTGATCGGCCTGTCGGACGCGCAGGGCCGCGCGCTGCTGCCGGTCTATTGCCTCAACGTCGCCTATCCGCTGGTGCCCGATGAGGTCGCCGAATTCTGCCGCAACAAGCGTGCGGTGCTGGTCGTCGAGGAAGGGCAGCCGGAATTCATCGAACACGAACTCAATACCCTGATCCGCCGCGCCGATCTGCAAACCCGGATCGTCGGCAAGGACGTGTTGCCGCGCGCGGGGGAATATTCGGGGCAAGTGTTGAGGGACGGACTGGCGACGTTCCTGGCCGAATGGGCGCCGGCGCTCGCACCCGAACCGGCAGCGCCCATGGCCGGCGTTCCCGCGCTGATACCCAGCGACGTGCCGCAACGGCCCGCCGGCTTCTGCACCGGATGCCCCGAGCGTCCCATCTTCACGGCGATGAAGCTGGTCGAGCGCGAACTCGGGCCGGCGCATGTCTCGGCCGATATTGGCTGTCATCTGTTTTCGATCCTGCCGCCGTTCCACATCGGCAATACGACGATGGGCTATGGCCTGGGCACCGCCGGCGCTTCGGCTTTTCGCCCGGACGGCAAGCGCGCGATCGCGGTGATGGGCGATGGCGGCTTCTGGCACAACGGGCTGACGTCCGGCATCGGCAATGCGGTTTTCAACAAGGATGACACCGTCACCTTGATCGTCGACAATGGCTATTCCGCCGCGACCGGCGGGCAGGACATTCCGTCATCGCGCGCCGAAAACCGGTTTCGCACCACCAATAGCCCGATCGAAAAGGCCGTACGCGGGGTGGGCGCGGCGTGGGTTCGTTCAGTCACACGAACCTATGATCTGAAGCGGATGCGTGACACGTTGCGCGAGGCGCTGACCACGGCCGAGACCGGCCCCAAGGTGATCATCGCGCAGTCCGAATGCATGCTCAACAAGCAGCGCCGCGAAAAGCCGCTGATCGCCCGTGCCGCGCGCGAAGGACGGCGCGTGGTGCGCGATCGCTTCGGCATCGACCCCGATACGTGCACCGGCGACCATAGCTGCATCCGCCTGTCGGGCTGTCCCTCGCTGACGATCAAACCCAATCCCGATCCACTGCGCCGCGATCCGATCGCACATGTCGACAACAGCTGCGTCGGATGCGGCCTGTGCGGTGAAGTCAGCCATGCCGCGATACTATGCCCGAGCTTCTACCGCGCAAGCATCGTCACCAATCCGACGCGGTGGGATCGGCTGCGCAATCGAATGCGTGCATCGGTGATCGGGCTGCTGCAGCGACGTGGCGATCGCGCGCGCGCCGGGCGAGCCTTTTGATGGCGCGGGATCGGATCACGATCGCGATCCTGGCCCTGGGCGGGCAAGGCGGCGGCGTGCTTGCCGACTGGATCCTGGCGCTGGCCGAAGCGAATGGCTGGCGAGCACAAGGGACCTCCGTGCCCGGCGTCGCGCAGCGTACCGGCTCAACGGTCTATTATATCGAAATGGTGCCTGAAAACGGCAGCGATCCGGTGCTCGCATTGATGCCGGTGCCGGGCGATGTCGACATCGTTCTCGCATCCGAACTGATGGAGGGCGGGCGGGCGATCCTGCGAGGTTTTGTGAGCGATGATCGCACGACATTGATCAGCTCGACCCACCGTATCTACGCCATTTCGGAAAAAACCGCGATGGGCGACGGCATGGCGGCAAGCGATCGCATCGTCGCGGCAGCTGGCAAGCGCGCCAAACGGTTCATCGGGTTCGATATGGAGACTGCGGCCGATAGCGCCGGCAGCGTGATCAGTTCGATTCTGTTCGGTGCGCTGGGCGGCAGCGACGCCCTGCCGTTTCCACGCGCTGCGTTCGAAGCCGCGATCGAAAAGGGCGGTATCGCGGTGCCGGCCAATCTATGCGGGTTCGCAGCAGGATTCGCGGCGGCATCAAGGGATATTGCGGCGGCGCCAGCGACTAGCGCGGCGACGCTTCCTTCCGTCGTGCCTGCCATCCCGCCACAGCCCACCAGTGTCGCCGGACACGGCCTGGCGGCGCGCATCCGCGGACGGTTGCCGGCCGATGCACAGGTGCTTGCGCTTCACGGCGCCGCACGATTGGCCGACTATCAGGACACGGCCTATGCCGCGCGCTATCTCGATCGGGTCGAAGCGCTGGCGGCGCTTGATGACGGACGCCAGGACCATGCGCTGACGGTCGAGGGCGCGCGCCATCTGGCGTTATGGATGAGTTATGAAGACACGATCCGCGTCGCCGACCTGAAAACGCGCGCCGATCGTTTTGCACGCGTGCGTGGCGAAGTCCGCGCAACGCCCGATCAGCTGCTCGGCGTGACGGAATTCATGCATCCGCGACTGCGCGAAATCTGCGAGGTGCTGCCCGCGCCGATCGGCCGCCGCATATTGGCCAGCAAAACCGCCAATCGTCTGCTTGCGCCGTTCTTCACGACGGGCCGTCATGTCGAGACCACCAGCCTACGCTGGTTCGTCCTGCTGCGCGGCATTGCGTGGCTACGGCGATGGCGCTCGATCAGTTTACGCTTCGCCGAAGAACAGGAACGGATCGACGTCTGGCTGGCGCTGGCGGGCAAGGTCGCCCAACAGGACACGGCGCTGGCGATCGAGGTCATACGGTGCCAGTCGCTCATCAAGGGCTATGGGGACACGTTCGATCGCGGACTGGGCAATTTTTCGACGCTCATGGCGCTGGTGCCCACATTGATGCTGCGCCAGGATGCAGCGGCATGCCTGGACGAGTTGCGCAGCGCGGCGCTGGCCGACGATGCGGGAACGGCGCTTGCCGCAGCGGTCGAGGCGACGCTCATGCCCCGTGCGCAGGCAATGGGCTGACGCCGGCAATGGGCTTCAGTCGTCAGACTCTGGTTCGTTTTGCGCATGTCGATGCGGCGGGGATCGTCTTCTATCCGCGCTATTTCGAGATGGTGAACGCGATCGTCGAGGATCTGTTTGCCGCCTGTGGCGAGGATTTCGCCGAACTCCATCTTCGGCAGGGCAAGGGCGTTCCCACCGCCAATGTCGCGATCGATTTCACCGCGCCGTCGCGGCTGGGCGAGTTGCTGGATTTCGACCTCGCTCTCGTGCGGCTGGGGCGTAGCGCGCTGACGCTCGGCGTCGAGGTCCGCTGCGCGGGTACGCAGCGGCTGACGGGATCGGTCACGCTCGTCCGGATCGACCTGGCGAGCGGCGCCAGCGAAGCCTGGCCCAGCGATCTCGCCGCGCGGTTGCGCGACACGCTATCGGCCCCCGCTATTTGAGCGGCGCCAGGATCGCATCCAGCCGCGCGGGGACCGTCGGATCACGCTCGAGGCGCGGATAGCGCAACCCCATCGCACAGGTGACGGTCGCGTCGCGCACCATCGGCCCGCGGCGAACCGTCAGCGTCATTGGTCGCGAGCTGCCCGTGCACGCACCGATTGCCTGCCGAAGCTTGTCCGCCTCGAATGCCTGACCATTGACGGCCAGGATATGCGCCCCGATCGTCAATTCAGCGGCAAAGGCGGGACTATCCCACAGCACATCGCCGATTGTGCCATCGGTATCGATAACCAGTCCGATCGAATAGCTCAGGTCCATCACGCCGCGCTGCTTTTCGAGCGCGCGGAAAAAGTCGGTCGGCGTGTCGGTATAAACGAGCCGGTAGCCACCGCGCGCCAGCCCATCCAGGGGCGCTCGGGGCGTCACCTTCTCGACATGCTCGTGAAGGAAGCTGCCCCAGTCGTAAGGCACCTGGGCATTGAGCCCGGCGATCACGTCGTCGAAGACATAAGGAACCGGGCGGTGCGATCCGTTGTCGACGCCGAAGAATGGGCGCGCGAAATCGTCGAGCGATTTTCTGCCGCCTGACAGTTCGCGCATCCGCGTATCGACATCGAGCCAGAGCAGCTGGCCCTCCAGATAATAGTCCGATCCGCGCTGCCAGTTAGGCCAGGGCTGAGCGCCTTCGGCATAAATCGAATGGTTGGTGGTATCGAGCAAGGGTCGCCATTGGCGTCCGGCGCGATTGTCCATCAGCGCAGCCGATACGGCGAAATTGCTGCGCGCCTCTTCCGATGTATTAAGCCCGGCACGTGCGGCGAGGACCGCGCCATAATAGCGCGTCATCCCTTCATAGACCCACAACAGGCTGTTGCGCATCGGAGCGTCGAGCGTTGGCGTCAGCAAATCGGCGCCGCGGCGAAACTTGCCGTTCCAGCTATGGACGAATTCGTGCGGCAGCAGCTCGCGCGCCGGCGCATTGCCCGCCCAGTCGGTGAAATAGCCGGCGGCGGTAAAATTCTCGCTCGACTGGTGATGCTCGGCACCCAGGCTGCCGATCTGCGTCGTCAGTCCGGTGAGGAATGTATAGCGGTCGAAATGGCGTGAGCGGAACAGCTTGTAAGCCTGTTCGACCAGCCGGCGATGCGCGGCGATCTGCTCGGGCTGCACGGCGAGCAATTCGGGAGAATCGGCGAACAGATCGAGCATGACCGGCGCCGGTGCCCCTGCGTCGAGAATCTCGCGACGGTGATAGCGGCCCGCGACGATCGGCGAATCGACCAGCGTCTCATAATCGACCGGCTTGAACACCACCGTGCCGTCGCGCGTCGAGGCAGCGTCGAGCGCGGTCGCATATCCCCATCCCGCGGGCAGTTTGACCGTCGCCTCGACGGTCATGTCGCGCGACGCATAACCTTGTGGATAGGGCGCCAGAGAGGTCCATTGCAGATCGATCATGTCGGTCGTCACTTCGACACGCCCCATCTTCGGATCGGTCGGCGAGAGATACTGGAAATCGACCTCGATCGAGGTGGCCCCCTCGGGCACAGTCAGGTGCAGCATATGCATCTGCACCGGATCTCGCGTCCAGGCGATGTCACGACCAGCCGAGCTGACATGAATCCCCGCGATCCGCGATATTGGGCCCGATGGCGCATGATGCCCGGGCACCCAGCGCGGAAACAGCAACTGCATCGGCCCGGCCTGCGCCACCGGCAGGATCAGCCTGCCGGTGAAAATCGCGCGATTGACGTCGGTTGCGTCGATCAACAACCGCATCATGCCCTGCAGCGCGCCGTGCGTCCCGGAAGAAGAAGCGGCGGGCGTGACCTGCGCCACGGCGGGCAGCGCCATACCTGCTGCCAGAACCGCAATCAGTTGGTATCGAAATCGCATGGTCGCTCCCCTGGCTTTATGGGGAACAATCAATGCAAAAATATATGCAAATGCAAGTTAATTCGCATCGCGTTCTTGCCGGGACAAAGCGGTGGCCGATTCGAACACCCCGATGGATGCGGGTATCGAGGGTCGGGCTGCTGAATTTATGCCGCGGCATTGCCGCAAACGGCGTCAGTCGCTCAGGGCCGGTCCAGCCAGTGAAAGAATTCGACCATATAGCCGCCGGGGTCGCGCACGCGGAATTCCAGGGTTCGCCCTCTGCATCCCGATATGAGCGACGTATCCGGCGGACAGTGCCCCGCGACCTTGAATCGCTCCAGCCACGCCTCGAGCTGATTGGTTTCGATCGACAGCATCGCGCCCTGATTGCCACCGCGCGGCGGCAGATGATTGCCGCCGGTCGCATCGACGAGCCCCACGGTACAGCCCGGACGCAGCTGCAGCAGCACAAGCCACTCCTCACGCATCAGAATATCCAGACCGAGCACCTCATGATACCAGCACGCCGCGGCATCGAGATCGTCATAGTAGAAGAACAGGATCGACCCGTCGATCGCCGGCGGCGCGGCGGGCATCGGCGGTCGCGCGGCGCCGGTCACTGGTTGAAGTCGATATTCTGCTCGATCCTTGCGACGATGGCGCGGAATTGCGCGATTTCGTCACTGGACAATTCGGACAGCGCTTCTTCCTGATGACGGTGCGCGATCGCCACGATCGTATCGATCTTCTCGACGCCCTCGGGCGTGAGCGTGACGAGCGTGATGCGCGAATCCTCGGCCGATATCTCGCGCTCGATCAGTCCGTCTGCTTCCAGTTGCACGATGACGCGGCTGACCGTCGGCTGTTCCATCAATGAATGTTCGGCGATACCGCCAATTGCCAGCGTACCGTGCGAGCGCAGGACGGTCATGACGCGCCATGGCGACGGCTTGATTCCCAATTTGCGCAGCCTGGTCTGCAGCCGGCGATCGAGCCGGTTGGTCAAGCGATAAAGCTGATACGGGACATAGCCCTCAAGCCAATTATTGCCGAGACTGGGGTCGCAATCCTTTGATCGCGGCATGGCTTCATTTTTCTTTCGCTGGCTCACCGGCGCAACTTATCCGCTACGCGGCGCTGGTCAATCACCGACCTTCGGGTTACATCAATAATCATATAGCAATGGATACACATTGGAGGGGTGATGCGACAAAATGAGGTTCAGGGGGAGCAATGGTCATCGCGGCTGGCCTTTCTCTATTCGATCGGCGCGGCGGCGATCGGGCTCGGCACGCTGTGGCGCTTTCCCTATGTCGCCGGTGCGAACGGGGGTGGCGCATTTGTCATTCTGTACATTCTGTTCGTGGTGGCGATCTGCGTGCCGTTGATGATCGCCGAAATGGCGATCGGCAAGCGCGGGCATGGCAGCGCGATGACGAGCGTGGACAGTGCGATCGCCGCCGCGGGTGCGTGGCGGGGCTGGCGCACGATCGGAACGCTGAGTCTGCTGATCCCCTTTTTCGGGCTGAGCTATTACAGCATCGTCGCGGGCTGGGCGATCGACTATAGCATCGCGTCGATCGCGCGTGGGTTCGCCGGGTTCGATGCCGAGCAATCGCGCACAATGTTCGGCGCGCTCGCCGCTTCGCCCGTCCGTGGCGGGTTGCTCCAGCTGACCTTCATCATGGCGACGGCGATCGTGGTCGGGCTGGGCGTGCGGCGCGGGATCGAAACGGTGTCGCGGATCAAGATGATCGCGCTGTTCGTGATCCTGATCGGGCTGGTGATTTACAACGCGCTGACGGTCGGCCTGGGGCCAAGTGCCCAGTTCCTGCTGCAACCCGATTTCGCCGCATTGGGGGCGGAGGGCGTGCTGACCGCTTTGGGCCAGGCGTTGTTCTCGACCGCGGTCGGCGTCGGGGTGCTGATCACCTATAGCGCCTATCTTCCGGCTGAAGCGTCGCTGCCGCGATCGTCGATGGCGCTGGCGGGCGGTGTGATCATTGTCGCGCTGTTGACGGGCTTCGCGATCTTTCCCGCCGTTCTCGCATATGGCCTCAAGCCCGCCGAGGGTCCCAATCTGATCTTCGTCACCCTGCCGATCGTGTTCGGCAAGATGGCGGGTGGGCGGATCATCGCGATCCTGTTCTTCGGGCTGATCGCGCTCGGTGCGTTCACGACAGCGGTCGGGATGCTCGAACCGGTTGTGGCATGGTTGCGCGAAAAGACCGGCATGGGCCGGGCGCCGCTGGCGGCGATGGCCGGCTTCGCGATCTGGCTGGTCGGACTGCCGTCGCTGCTGTCGTTCAGCACCCTGTCCGATTTCCACCCGCTCGCATTTGCCGGCGTGACCGGCAAGACGGCGTTCGACCTGCTCGACTTCTCCATCGCCAACCTGCTGCTGCCCGCCAATGCGCTGCTCCTGGCGATCTTTGTCGGATGGAGCTGCCGTGGCCTGATCGGTGCGCGCGAGACGGGGTTGCGCCCGACGATGCTCGGCGCGTGGCGTTTCGTCATTCGCTTTGTCGCGCCGATCGCGATCCTGGGACTGGGCGTGCATTTGCTCCTGTAGAATTTGCTGGATTGATGATGCATTTTTTTACATATAAAAAAGAATATAAATTATGGAGAATCCGCCATGGCCGCCTTTGCCGATTTCCGCGCGCAGTTTCCGACGGTTGAAACAAAGCTCTATCTGAACAGCGGCTCTTACGGATTGCTGGCCAACAGCGTGCGTGCGGGGATGACTCATTATCTCGACAATCGCACCGAACATGGGGCCGATTGGGGCGGATGGGTCGGGCTGGAAGGCGAGGTGCGCGATCGCGTGGCGCGATTGCTTGGCGCATCCTCGCGCGACGTGGCCGTGACGGCATCGGCATCGGCGGGGATCAACGCCGTGGCGAGCTGCATCGATTTCGGCGCGCGGCCAAAGGCAGTGGTGAGCAATTACGAATTCCCGACCAGCGCGCAGATCTGGCACGCGCAGGAGAAGCGCGGCGCGCAGGTGGTTCATGTCGCCGAGGCGGCCGACCGCACCATCCCGGTCGCGCATTTCGATGCGGCGATCGACGAGCACACCGCGATCGTCACCCTGTCGCACGTCTGTTACCGGCATGGCGCGAAGCTGCCCGCCGAGGCGATCCGGGACATCGCCCGGATCGCGCATGAGCGTGGCGCGCTGGTGATCCTCGATTGCTATCAGTCGATCGGCACCGAGCGGATCGACGTGCAGTCGCTGGGGGTCGATTTCTGCGTCGGCGGCATGCTCAAATATCTGCTGGGGTCGGCGGGGAGCGGTTTCCTGTGGGCGCGCGAGGCGCTGACCACCACGCTCCTGCCGGGAACGTCGGGCTGGTTTGCCCAGGCCGATATCAATGCGATGGATATCTTCGCCAACGATCCCAGCCCCGATGCGCGGCGCTTTCAGGCCGGGACGCCGCCCGTCCCCAGCCTGTACACCGCGCGCGCCGGGCTCGACCTGATCCTGGCGACGGGTGTCGATGCGATCGAAGCACGGGTCCGCGGCCTCACACGCTATGCGCTCGACCGGCTGCGCGAGGCGGGCATTGCGGTCGCCACGCCCGACCAGGATGCGTTGCGCGGGCCGATGATCGCCATCCCCGCGCGCGACGAGATGGCGCTGGTGGACTATCTGGCCGAACGCGACATGGTCGTGTCGTGCCGCGACGGCAATATCCGCGCCGGCTTCCATGCCTATAATATCGAAGCCGAGGTCGACCGCTTCGTTGCGGCGCTGGTCGCGAGCGGGCTGTGCCGCGACACCGCGACGCTTGCCGCCGCATAAGCAAAAAAGGGGGAGGCGACCGCCCGGCCGCCTCCCCTTTCCATCCGCCCGCTGTTCGGTGGCCGGATTCAATAATTGATGCCGGGATTGTCGCCGGGGTGAATGAGCCCGACCACATTCATGCCGTCGGTCGCGGTGCATTGCAGCGAATGGCGGTGCTTGCGCGGAAAGAAGATCACGTCCCCCGCCGCCACGCGCGCCCGCGCGCCATCGTTCCAGATCACGCCGTCGCCCGACAGGATGACCAGCGCCTCCTCATACAGATGCCGGTGCATTTCCGCCCGTGATTGCGGGATATGGCCGATGAATTGAGTCGCGGTGGTCGATCCCACCCGCTTGTCGACCAGAAGCTGGAAATAGCGCGGCCCCATGGCGTGCCGCTGGCTCTCATCGACACTGACGAGCCGGTCGGGCCAGACGGTGTCGAAATTGTCCGGCATCGCATCGAGCGTGTCGAGCGCCTGAGTCGCGGGGCAGGCATGGATGTGCACGGCAAGCGCCGCGTCGCCCGATTGAGTGAAGCGGAACGCTTCGCCCGCGCGGACATAGACGCCGGTATCGCCGGCGATGGCAAAGCCCCGCCCCGAAATCTCCACCGCGCCCGCGCCGCCGACCACCCACAGCACCACGTCACCGGCCGTGGAAGCCAGGACGGGCGAGTGGCTGCGGGTCAGTTCGGCATAGAATTGCGCCTGATGCTGCGCGCCCATGTCAGTCGAGACGATCGTGCGGCACCACCAATCGGGCGCATCAGCCGGACGCGTCGCATCGGCACGGATGACATAGCAATGCCCGTCAAGCACGCGGACGCCCGCCGCGTCGCTCTCCGCCCAGGGCAGGTCCTCGACACTGTCCGGTTCATCGGCATAGCCGCCGGGAAGATTACTGTGCGCGCCGTCGCAAAAGGGCGGTGTCGCGGTCTGCTTGCAGCCGCAGAACAACACTTCCTCGCGGTCGACGGCGGCGGTGTATTTGACCGGCTCGATCCCGGTCCCCTCATGCGAACGACCGTCGCAAAAGGGTTGCCGCTTCGATCGGCCGCAGGCGCACCAGAGATAGCTGCGCCCGGCCTGTAGTTCCTTGTAGAAGGGCTTGCGGCTTGCCACCACGGCGTCAGCCATTCGTCATCTCCCCATATCGCGATGTGGCCGCCCGCCGCACAGGGGCGACGGGCGACAAGGTCAGTCAAGCCGGATCAGGTCAGCCAAAGCGCACGATGATCCTCGTACCAGATTTCGAGTTCCATATTGCGATGGTCCATCACGCCCAGATGATAGGGGTCGTGGAGCTTATATTCGGCAAAGGGGCCGGGATAATCGCGACGGCGTTTCTTGTACGCCTCGAAACTGGCGAGATCGTCATATTCCCAGACGATGAAATGCCGGCCGCTGCTGGAGCCCGCAATCTCGCGGATGAAATAGCGCAGGCTCTTCCATTCCTTGAACAGGCTGCGATGCGCATTCACCCATTGCAGGAAATCCTTCATCGCCGCGTCATGCTCGGCTTCCTTGCCCTGGAGCGGGAACCAGCTTTCGACTTCATAGATCGCCATGTCAGCGCCCTCCCCCGTTGCCGCCGCCGAATTCGCCGCCATAGAGCCGCTTGGCGCGCTCCAGTTCCTCGGCCGTAGGGCGGGCGGAAGACCGCGCCGGCGTGCCGCCCGAGGCGGCCGCGACCGGCGCACCGATCGTCATCGCCGCCACCGCGAATGACGCAAATCCCAGCGCCTCGCGCCGGTTGGTCGTCATTTTCTCATCCATAGCCTGGCCTCTCCCCATCGCATTTTCAGTGGCCGGAGCTTAGATTGCGCTGGATAAGTGTCAAATGTTTTCATATGAAAACGGATATTAATTGTGGAGAGCGGGATGCGGAAACTGGGTTGGGCAATGGCGCTGGCGGCGCTTTGCTGCACATCGCCGGCGATGGCGCGCGGGCGCGAGCCGGCCCCTGCGCTGCGCGGGCAGATCACTTTTCTCTATTATAAGGACCTGCCCGCCGCGGCGCGATTTTACGAGCGGCTGCTCGGCCGCGCGCCGGAGTCGACGCCCGACTGGGTGCGGCTGTTTCCGCTGACATCGACCGCGACGATCGGGCTGGTCAATGCGACCGGCGGCGCGCTGCGCCCGTCCGAGGAAAAGCCGGTGATGGTGACGATGGTGGTCGATGGCACGCGGGCGATCGACCATTGGTATGACCGGGTTCGCGCACAGGGAATCCGCATCGTCGAGGAACGCAAGACCACCCGCATCGATGCGCGGCGATCGATCCACGCCTTCATGTTCAATGACCCGGAAGGCTATCGGATCGAGATATTGAGCTGGGTGCGCACGCCGCGCGGCTGAGGGCGACGCGCCCGGACGCGCAGTGCGAGCCGCGGCGCCAGACTCCCGCAGCTGCGGGAGTTTCTGGAGGAAAATGCTTTTTTGGGGGTGCTGCGGGAGTCTGCGGGAAAAGCTGCGGGAGTTTTGATGGATCCGCACGGGAGTTTTGCGGGGTCCTTGCGGGAAGATCGGGAATTGCGGGGCGGTCATCATGCTCTGCTCGATTCAACTGGCCGGCCGGATGGGCTTTTACCGGTGGCGCGCGATGCGCCCTGCCCATGCCGGAGAGCCGATATGACCATGCCAGACAGCGAAGTGAATCGAGCCGGGGAGGCAGCCGAGCGGATGGCGGCAGGAAGCGCCGCGCCGGGCGATTACGCGGTGGGCCATGGCAAGCCGCCGGTCGAGCATCGCTTCAAGAAAGGCAATCGCGCCAATCCGGGCGGCAAGAAACGCAAGGTGCGGTCCGCCGACGCGGTGGTCCCGCAGCTGGCCCTCGATTCCTTCCATGAAATGCTGATGGCCGAGGCGCGGCGGATGGTGCGGGTGAAGGCCGGCGGGCGCATGGTCGAGATCCCGGCGCTGCAATCGGCGTTCCGCGAAGTGGCGATGAAGGCGGCGCGCGGCAACCGGCTGGCGCTGACGACGATGGCGCAGCTGGTGATGCGATCCGATGCGGCGGAACGCGCCGCGACGGCGGAACCGAGCGCGGCGAAGAGCATGACGGCGGCCGACCTGGGATGGGCAGCGCCATTGGCGCCGTCCGTCGACCCGTCCGGGAACCCGGTGCGCCAATCCCCGGCGCTGAAGGCAGCCGAGGAGTATCAGGCGCTCTGGACTCTGGTGCTGACCCGGGCGGCGACGCTGAACGCGGAGATTGCCGCGCCGGTGCCGCACCCGGACGATGTCATCATCGCGCGAGTGCGCGGCACCGCGCATTGGCCGGGGTCAGCGCCGGACGCGCTGCTGTCGCTGGATCAGCTGGCCGCGATGCACGCCGAGCTGCAGGCGGACCTGCCGGCGCGGCGTCCGGCGATCGACGCGATGGCGGAGGGATATGACAAGGCCATCGCCTGGTGCGACTGGTTCGCGCTGAACGAGATCCGCGCGCTGATCGCGGAGAATCTGCCGAGACGCTATGCCAACCAGATCGAGCCCGACCGGCGTCCGCCCGACGCGCGGGCGCGCGGCAAGACGCTGCGCGCGCTGGCGAACAGCGACCGCCAGCAGCACGAACATCAGCTCAGCATGGCCGCGGCCCGGGCGCGCATGGCGGCCGAGGATGCGGCGCGGGGTGGTGCGGATCGGGGCGGCCTGGCGGGGGGCGAAGATGGGGAAGACTGGCAAGGCGGGGAAGATCGGGATGGGACGGAACGCGCCGCCCATGCCGTGATGCCGATCATGGAGGCGCCGCTGGATCCGGCGCAGGCGGCGGCGGAAGCGAGCATCTATCGGGCGGCGTGGCTTGAGGTGCTGGACGTCGCCAGGGATATGGAGATCAAGGTCGAGGCGCCGATGCCGCCGCCCGATGATGTGACCATCGATGCCGAGGCGGAAACGGTGACCTATCCAAGGCCGCCGGCGCCGGGCCAGCGCGCGACACTGACCAGCCTGCGCGCCACGCTCGCCCGGCTGAAGGCCGATGCGGCGCGGCACCAGCGCGATGTGAACTGGGCGACGCGGCCGTTCTTCGCTGAGCTTTCAGGGCGGCGGCGGGATCAAGTGGTGGCACTGTGTGCGGTGATTGAGCGGCATTTGGGTGGGGGTGGGGATGGGTGATTCTTGGGGTGAACTTGGCATTCTTGTCGACTATCTCGGTGAAGGGCCTGGATAAATTGGCAGGGTGGATGCAGGCTGACAGCCCCACCCCTATGCTAAAAACGGACATCGAATAAAGAATCAGCAACCGCCGCATCTTACAGGATGTGCTGTGGCAGAAATTCTGGGACATGCCGCCGACGCAGGAAGACGCGTGAGCACGCAATTCAAGAACGAAAGTGCAAAATAAGTGGCCAGTGACCCCAAGGTAATCGAGACCAGCCTGTTCAAGATGGCGGACCAGCTTCGCGCCAATTCCGGGCTCAAGCCTTCGGAATATAGCCGCCCCGTGCTTGGCTTGCTGTTCCTGCGTTATGCCGAGGGGCAGTTCGCCAGCGTGGACAAGACGCTGGCACCCAGGGCCGGCTCCCGGCTCAAGCCCGGGCCGGACGACTACAAGGCGCAAGGCGTGATCTACCTCTCGCCGGAAGCGCGGTTTTCGTATCTGCTCGGCTTGCCCGAAGATGCCGATGTCGGCCGTGCGCTCAACAATGCGATGAAGGATATCGAGCGAGACAATGTCGAGCTGGAAGATGTCCTGCCCAAGAATTTCAACGAAATCCCCAAGGACACGCTGATCGAGCTGATCCGATTGCTCAAGCCACTGGAGATCGACGGTGACGCCTTCGGCCATGTCTACGAATATTTCATGGGCGAGTTCGCCAAGCAGGAAATGCAGAAGGGCGGCGAATTCTACACCCCCAGCTCGATCGTGCGGCTGATCGTCGAGATTATCGAGCCGTTCCATGGCCGCATCCTCGATCCGGCCTGCGGGTCGGCGGGCATGTTCGTCCATTCGGCGGACTTCGTGAAGCGCCACCAGCGCGCACCGGACAAGGAGATCAGCCTGTTCGGCATGGAGAAGACCAAGGAGACGATCCGCCTCGCCAAGATGAACCTGGCGGTTCACGGCCTGTCCGGCACGATCGCCGACACCAACAGCTATTATGATGATGTACCGGAGGCGTTCAAAGGCGTGCCGCTGGTCGGCGGGTTCGATTTTGTCATGGCCAACCCGCCGTTCAACGTGTCGGGCGTGGACAAGACCAAGCTGAAGACGGTGACCGCGAGCGGGACCGAGGTGGTGAAACCGCGCTTCCCGTTCGGCCTGCCCAGCACGGACAATGGAAATTATATCTGGATCAGCCAGTTCTACTCGGCGCTGAACGACAATGGCCGTGCGGGCTTCGTCATGGCCAACAGTGCGGCGGACGCGCGCGGCAGCGAAGCGGAGATAAGGCGCAAGCTGATCGAAAGCGGCGCGGTGGACGTGATCGTCTCGGTCGGCCCCAATTTCTTCCTGACGGTGACGCTGCCCTGCACCTTGTGGTTCTTCGACCGCGCCAAGCCGCGCACGAGCCGTGCCGATGAAGTGCTGTTCATCGACGCGCGGCACGTCTTCAACCAGGTCGACCGCGCGCACCGCGATTTCCGTGATGAGCAGATCGAGTTCCTCGCCAATATCGTCCGCTTGTGGCGCGGCGGCGAGCCGGAACTGGCGTTTGGATCGACGGCCTTGCTGCGCGAGCGGCTGGGCGGGCTGGATAACTATGTCGACGTGCCCGGCCTGTGCCGTGTGGCCTCACGCAAGGAGATCGAAGCGCAGGGCTGGTCGCTCAATCCCGGCCGCTATGTCGGCGTTGCCGAGGGCGAAGCGGACACCGAGGATTTCAAGGAACGGCTGGAGGCTTTGCAGGAGGAACTGGAGCGGCTGAACGGCGAGGCGGTGGAACTGCAGGGGCGGATTGCGCTCAATGTGGCGGAGTTGCTGGCGTGAATTGGACTGAATCACGACTTGCGGACGTGTTGCACGTCAAACACGGGTTCGCGTTCAAGGGCGAGTTCTTCACCAATCAAGGGGACAAAGTTGTCGTCACGCCTGGCAATTTTTTCGACGAAGGGGGATTCAAGTCGAAAGGCGACAACGAGAAATTCTATAGTGGCTCTATTCCGGAAGGCTATGTCTTGAAGCCGGGTTCACTCATCGTTGCAATGACCGAGCAAGCCGAAGGACTGCTGGGTTCGGCAGCGAAGACACCTGTGGGTCGTATCTATCTCCACAATCAACGACTTGGCCTCGTTTCCGCCATCCGGCCTGACAGGTTCGACCTCCAGTTCGCCTATTATCTCTTCAATTCCCGTCCAGTAAGGCAGCAAATTAGAGCAACTTCAAGCGGAACCAAGGTTCGGCATACCTCACCGTCGAGGATCGGCGAGGTCAGGGTCAAATTGCCACCCGTGACAGTTCAGCGCCGCATCGGCGACATCCTGTCCGCCTATGACGACCTAATCGAAAACAACACGCGACGCATCGCTGTCCTCGAAGACATGGCCCGCCGCCTGTTCGAGGAGTGGTTTGGGAATGGTGTGGACGCTGGCTGGCCATCGGTGAAGTTGGGAACCGTCGCTGCTATCAACCCGGAATCGATCAAGCCAAAATCTCTACCAGCCCATATCGGCTATATCGACATTGCCTCCGTTTCGCCCGCGAGGGTCGATCAGGTGCAATGGATGGACTTTGCCGATGCTCCCGGTAGAGCGCGACGTATAGTGCGTCATGGAGATGTCATCTGGTCAAACGTGCGCCCTAATCGCCGTTCATTCGCTCTACTTCTCGATGTGGAACAGAACACTGTCGCTTCAACCGGATTTTCCGTATTGAGATCAACAGCCGTTCCATGGTCTTACCTCTATGTGGCAACCACGACTTCGGATTTCACGGCGTATCTGACCAATAGAGCCAAGGGTTCGGCCTACCCTGCGGTGGGCAGCGAAGATTTTGCTGATGCAGACATTTTGCTGCCGGATTCTGCGGCTTTGGACCGCTTCCACAATCATGCCGGACCAATGCTGGAGCTAGCCGCCCGTTTGCATGTACAAAACACCAACCTCCGCACCACCCGCGACCTGCTCCTGCCCAAGCTGATCTCCGGCGAAATCGAAGTCCGCGCCGCCGAGGAAGAATTGGAGACCGCCGCTGCATGACGCCACCCGCTGGCCCTCACAATTCCGGCCGCTATCCGACCCGCGAGGAATCGCTGGGCCGGGTGCTGTCGGCGTTCGGCGAGGGGCAGATGGTCGAAGACCCGGCGGTCGCGCGGCTGATCGAACTGGGGTGGCGGCACGAGAATCTCTACGCCGAAACCCCGCTGGCCCTCGCGCCCGATCCACGCACCGGGCGCACCAGCTTTCGCCAGGCGATGCTGCCCGGCCCGCTGCGCGCAGCGATCGAGCGGCTGAACCCAGGCCTCGATGCAGATGCCATCGGCGCAGTCGTCGATGGACTGATGCGCAATCGGGGGGACATGAACCCCATCGCCGCCAACCGCGAAGTGATCGGCCTGCTGCGCGACGGCGTGGAAGTGCGCACCACGCTACCCGACGGCACCAGCGAAACCCGCATCGCCCGCGTGATCGGCTGGCGCGATCCGCACGCCAATGATCTGCTGATCGCCCAGCAATTCTGGATCGCCAGCGAAATCCACAAGCGCCGCGCCGATCTGGTCGGCTTCGTCAACGGCATCCCGCTGTTGTTCGTCGAGCTGAAGGCCAGTCACCGCAGCGCGCAGGCCGCCTATGACCAGAATTTGCGCGATTATCGCGATGCCGTGCCGCACATCTTCTGGGGCAACGGGCTGGTGCTGCTGTCCAACGGCGACGATGCCCGCATCGGCGCGCCCCTTGCCGCATGGGGCCATTTCAAGGAATGGAAGCGCATCGATGATGAAGGCGCGAAAGGGGTCGTCAGCCTCGACACCGTGCTCACCGCCGCCTGCTCGCCGGAGCGGCTGCTCGACATTGTCGAGAACTTCGTGGTGTTCGAGGAAACCCGCGACGGCCTGATTAAAAAGATCGCGCAGAACCACCAGTATCTTGGCGTCAACAAGGCGGTGGCCGAAATCGGCAAGCTGGGCGGCAAGCTGGGCGTGTTCTGGCACACGCAGGGGTCGGGCAAGTCGCTGTCCATGCTGGCCTTCACGCAGAAGGTGCTGCGCACGAAGCCAGGCGGATGGACCTTCCTGATTGTCACCGACCGGCAGGAGCTGGACGGCCAGATCGCCGCGTTCTTCCAGGCCTGCGGGGCCTTCTCGCTCCCACTGCCGCAGGTGCAGGCGCAGAGCCGGGCGCATCTGAAGGAGCTGCTTTCGGGGAATGCCCGCTTCGTCTTCACCCTGATTCACAAATTCGGGACCGAGTTGGGAGAGACCTATCCCGAGCTTTCGCAGCGCGACGACATCATCGTCGTCACCGACGAGGCACATCGCAGCCAGTATGACGTACTGGCATCCAATATGCGGCGCGCCCTGCCCAATGCCGCTTTTATCGGCTTCACCGGCACGCCACTGATGGCGGGCGAGGAGAAAACCCGCGAGGTCTTCGGCGATTACATCTCGGTCTATAATTTCAGCCAGTCGGTCGAGGATGGGGCGACCGTTCCGCTCTATTACGAAAACCGCATTCCCGAGTTGCAACTGGCATCGGGCGATATTGACGAGGCGGTCGATGCGATCATCGCCGAGGCCGACCTGGACGATGACGACACCCTTGCGCTGGAACGCAAGCTGGCGCGGCAATACAGCCTGATCAAGCGCGAGGACCGGCTTGACCGGATCGCGGAAGACGTCGTCCGCCACTTCATGGGCCGCGGCTACCGCGGCAAGGCGATGTTCATCGCCATCGACAAGGAAACCGCCGTGCGAATGCACGGCAAGGTCCGTGCGGTTTGGGATGCCGCGCTGGCCGATAAGGGCAAGGCGATCCAGTCGCTGTCTGGCGATGCTCGGGAGGCAGCCCAGGCCGAACTCGAATGGCTGCACGAAACCGACATGGCCGTGGTCGTCAGCCAGGGGCAGAACGAGATCGCCGATATGGCCGCCAAGGGCCTGGACATCCGCCCCCACCGCGAACGGATGGTGAAGGAAGATCTGGACGAAAAGTTCAAGGCCCCGGCCGATCCGCTGCGGCTGGTCTTTGTCTGCGCGATGTGGATCACCGGCTTCGACGTACCGACCTGCTCGACGGTCTATCTCGACAAGCCGATGAAGAACCACACGCTGATGCAGACCATCGCGCGCGCAAATCGCACGGCGCCGGGGAAGCTGGCGGGCCTCATCGTCGATTATGTGGGCGTGTTTCGGAACTTGCAGAAGGCGCTGGCGATCTATGCCCAGCCATCCACCGACGGCACCGAGCCGATCGAGGAAAAGGCGGCGCTGGTCGCCAGGCTGAAAACAGCGGTGGACGAGGCGATGGCTTATTGCCGCCGCCGTTCGGTCGATCCCACCCAGATTGTCAGCGCCAAAGGCTTCGACCGAATTGCCAAGCTGGCCGAGGCGGTCGAAGCGGTCATGGGCACCGATCAGGAGCAACAGGCATTTTTGCGGCACGCCGGCAATGTCTGGAACCTGTTCAAGGCCGTCCTCCCCGATCCAACCGCCGATACGTGGCGCGTGGAAGCGGCTGTCCTCCAAGTCATGGCCGAGAAAGTCCGCGCCCTGCGGGAAGACCCGGAAAAAAAGGCTCGGGTCCAGCGCGTCGCCGACGCGATCGAAGCGTTGCTGGACGAGGCCATCCTCGGTGTCGAGATCACGGCACCGGTTCGATCGGGCGACGACATGGAGGGCCTGTTCGACCTTTCGCGGATCGACTTTGACAAGTTGCGCGAGCGTTTCGCGAAGGGACAAAAACGCACTCAGACACAGAAGCTCCGCACCGCCATCGAACGCAAGCTGGAAGAGCTGGCGGCGCAGAACCCGACGCGATCATCACTGGTCGAGCGATTCCAGGAGCTGATTGCCGAATACAATGCGGGCAGCCTGAATGTAGAGCGCTTGTTCGAGGCGCTGATGGCCTTCATCCGTGATCTTGATGAGGAAGAAGGTCGGGCAATCCGCGAGGGATTGTCAGAGAAAGAACTGGCGATCGTAGACATCCTCACGAAGCCGGAACCCGAACTGACCGCCGACGAACTCGCGTTGGTCAAGCAGGTCGCGAGGGCTATGCTGGAGACCCTGAAGCGGGAGAAGCTGGTTCTCGACTGGCGATTGAAAGAACGCGCCAAGGCCGCAGTACGGAGTGCCATCCAGAAATCGTTGGATGCCCTGCCTTCCGCCTATAACGATGAAATCTGGCACGGTAAGGTAACCCAAACCTACGAATGGGTTTTCGATCATTATTCCGGGCATGAAGGTATTAGCTGAGACGGCGAATAGAGTCTCAGTAATTGGGGCCACCCGCCACCGCAGTGTTTTGAGGGACGGCGTCACCCGCATCGCCCATTTATTCAACCGCTCGGTCATCTGCATCGACCCCAATGGGAAATGCCCGAAGCACAGGATGCGCCATCAGACCGGCATTCCATCCCGATCCCTTTGACGTTCCCAATCAGCCGTCACCCTCCCTCAATCCGATAGCCGCCTCCAGCCTCGCGGATGCGTTCGACATATCGCACCAGATCGACCAGCGATCGTGCGCCCATCTTACGCATCACCTGACCGCGGCGTACCTTGATCGTCACTTCGCTGAGAGAAAGCCGTGCCGCGATCTGTTTGTTGAGCAGGCCGGTGATGACGAGGTTCAGCACGTCCTTCTCTCCGTCGTTCAATGTGGCGTAGCGCTGGCATAGTTGCGCCCGGGCTTGCGCGTTGCGGCGGCTTTCTTTGTCCAGCGTCAGGCTTTGCTGGATGGCGTCGAGCAGATCCTGTTCGCGGAATGGCTTGATCAGGAACTCCATGGCGCCGGCCTTCATGGCGCGAACCGACATCGGGACATCGCCATGCGCGGTGATGAAGATGATCGGCATCCTGATGCCCATCGCCGCCATCCTTTCCTGAAATTCGAGACCGCTGAGCCCGGGCATGCGAACGTCAAGCACCATGCAGGAGGCGATATCCGGTCGCTCACTGTCCATGAAATGCTGTGCCGAGGGGAAGGCCATCGCGCGCAACCCGATCGAGGAGAGCAGATCCGCTAGTGATTCCCGCACGGATTGATCATCGTCCACGATATAGACGATCGAGGCCCCGTCATCGCTGATAGCGCCGATAGCGCCGATAGCGCCGTCATCGCGGATACCGCTGATATCGCTCATACCGCCCCCAAGGCCCGTGCCGGCAAGGTGAAGTGAAATTCCGCGCCGTCCCTTGGATGCGGGCATGCCCAAATGCGACCGCCATGCGTCTCGACGATCGACCGGCTGATCGCGAGCCCCATGCCCACGCCATCCGCCTTTGTGCTGTAGAAGGGATCGAATATCTGTTCGACCCGCGCGGGATCAATCCCCTTGCCGGTATCGGTGACGGCGAACTCCGCCACATTGCCGGGGAGCAGCATGGTCTCGATCGTCAATTCGCGGGTCCGCGAGTCGACGCCGTTCATCGCTTCAAGCGCGTTCAGGACCAGGTTGAGCAGCACTTGCTGAATCTGAACGCCGTCGGCGAAAACCAGCAACAGGCCGCTTCCGGATTTCCGGACAACGGCCACGCCAGCCAGGTCGAGCTCGCTGCGACACAGCGTCAGCACGTCGCTCACCAGTGCTTCGGCATCGATCCATGCCCGTTCGGGCTCCGCACGCTTCGAGAGGTTGCGCACATGGCTGATGATCTCGCTGGCGCGATTGGCGTCCATGATCATGCGCTCGATGGCCTGCTGCGCTTTCGCGATATTGGGCGGCTCGCCGGCCAGCCAGTTGCGGCAGGCCGCCCCGCTCGCGACGATGCCGGTCAGCGGCTGGTTGACTTCATGCGCGATCGATGCGGCCATTTCGCCAAGCGCGTTCACACGGGCAAGGTGCGCGAGTTGCGCCCGCGCCGCATGTTCCGCCAGCAAGGCCGTCGACCGCTCAAGCGCGAGATAGGTCGTCACGGCAATGGCGCAGATGCTGAGAATGCAATTGACGACGCCCGCTTCATAGGCGCCGCCCTGCGTCAGGAAGAAGCTGACCAGCGTCAGGCAGGACGAGATCACCGAGACGGCGAGGACACCCCGTGCCGGCAGGAACCCGGCGGCAATCAAGATCGCACCGACATAGAATACGGCGACCGCGATTTCGTAATTGGTCAGCGTGTCGGCGACGAAAATGACCGGGATGGCAATCATCAGCGACGCCCAGCGCGCGACCGTCGCCGGGCGATGACGGTCGAGCGGCTGACGACCGAGACGGAACGCGGGCCATATCATCTTCAATATATCCTCGCCCCCTTTCCGCATGGCAGTTCACGCGATCACCGTAGCGACACGCCGTTCAAATATCATCCAGGCTGGTCAGCCGCCACCGGGCGGCCGTCACCATGGGCTCAAGGCTCAGCCGCCCGACGATCTGCTCGAGCAGGCGGTCCTGACGATTGTCCGCCCGGACCAGGGCGGTGACTTCGACCCGGTTGCTCCCCTCGATGTCGCTGCTCTCCAGTCCCTGGACATGCAGGACGGAGCCGAGGTCACGCAAAAGCAGCGCACGGACATGGGCCTCCGCTTCGCCATGACAGACGATCCAGATCGCGTAGCGGCTTTCCAGTTCGCTGGTGGCAAGCGGCTGGCGCTGGACCAGACGCACCAGGGGCCTGAGCAACAGATTGACCAGGATGACGAATGCCGTCGTGATGATCGCAAAGCCGTGCTGGCCGGCGCCACACATCGCCCCGATCGCGGCCGAGCACCAAAGCGTCGCCGCGGTGTTGAGCCCGCGAACATTGGTGCCTTCCTTCATGATGACGCCGCCGCCGAGAAAGCCGATGCCCGACACCACATAAGCGATGATCCGCGTCCCGCCCTCGCCTCCCGCCAGACGTATGCCGAGATCCACGAACGCAGCCGCGCCCAGGGCGACCAGCGTGTTGGTGCGCAGGCCGGCCAGGCGCTGACGCCATTGCCGCTCGAACCCGATCAGGCTGCCGAGCGAGAACGCCGTGCCGAGATTGAGGACGGCGCTGATCATCGTCTCAATGGCCATGATCTTCATTCCTTCCTTCGATATCGCGTGCCTGCACACGCAAAGCCAACCGGACGGCCCGCCGCCGCACCGCGCGCGCGATGCGCAGCCCGTCGCGCGCCCGGCGCGGATCGAGCAGGCCCGACCAGGCCAGCCGGACGACCAGCCGCGACAGTGACCCGGCGCATGTCAGGCACAGCAGCGCGCCGGCCAGCCGGACCTTGCGCCAGACCGATCCGCTCATCGCCATATCGGCTCTTGCGGTCAGAATGATGATGTCACGGTCAATAATAGCTGCCGGGGCGCCGCCCGCATGAAGGTCTGATAATCCCCCGATGCCGAGAAGCCGCCAATGCCCGTGCTGCCGATATTGTTGCGGTTGAGGAGATTGTTGATGTCGAGGCGGACGCTGGTGTCGGGAATCCCCGACACGTCGGGCAGCCGATAGGACGCATAGGCATTGACCATCCAGTAGGTCGGCACATGGATGTCATTCGAATAGGTGAAGGGTTGATTGGCATAGATCGTACTGATCATGCCGGTGTCGAAGCGGCCGCGCTTCGCCGTCAATTGCGTGGTCAGTGAGGTTCCCGGATAGCCCGGCTGGTTCCGCCCCGCCAGCCGGAGCACGCCACCGGGAAAAGCGAGGTCGCTGTCATAGCGGAACCGGCTGAGCGAGAGCGACTGCGAGAGCGTGACCCCGCGCAGCAGATCGGCGCTGACGGTGATGTCGGTCCCGATGATGGTCGAACGCGGGACGATCCCCACCGTCCTGATCGGATTGAATTGCGGGCCGGTCGATGCGTTGAGCAGCCGATTCTGCACGATGCCGTAATAGGCGTCGAGATTGATCCGGAATGCGCCGAGGCGCCGATAGGCCCCAACGGTGAAATTCCAGTTCTTCTCGGGCTTGAGATTGGGCAAGGCCGCCTGGAACGTGGCCTGATCGTCCGCGGCCCATGCCGATGAGACGGGCCCGATATTGCCGCGCGGCGATACGCGATATCCAATCATCGTGCTGCCGATGTCGAGAAACATCGTCGTTGCGGAATCCGGGCGCCAATCCAGCGACACATGGGGCAGGAAGGCACTGCGGGCCGTCAAACTGCCGTTGGGCGCCTCGTCCGGCCCAACCCCGCCGCCCGCCGTCGTGAAGTCGACCGATTTGAAGCCGACCGTCAGCGTCGCGGCGTCAGTGATCCTGAAGGCGTCCTGGAGATAGGCCTGGAACGATCGCGTCCGCCAGCGCGAGCTGTTCCTGGTCTGGAACGCGGGGCCATAGACATCATAAGGTCCGACGGTCTTCAGCGGCGCGCCCTGGCCGAGCAGCGGCTCGCTATACCAGTTGAGTTCCGAGGTGGATGAGGCACGTTCGACCCAGACGCCGGCGGATAGCGTATGCCGTCCGGCGGAATAGCTGAGTTCGGCGGTGCCGCCAAAACGCCGGGAGCGTGGTTGCCAGACCTGATTGGAAAAGGGCGCACCGGTGGCCGAAGGGGTGGAGACGTCGCTGATCGCGATGTTGGTGACATTGCTCGCACCGTAAAACGCCACGCGCCCCGAAAGATCGGACGTGATGTCGAACCGGTGCGCGATGTTGCCGACCATATCGACCGTATTCTGGCCGGTGTCATAGGGCCTCAGCGCGGCCAATTCGCCGCAGGTATAGGCGCCGCACGATTTGTTGGCGTTCTCGGGAAGATTGATCCGATAGGCATAGGCATAGTCGGGAAACAGGATGTCGGTGCCGTTCCACCCAAGCTTTTCGAGCATGTCGAAAGAGGTGTTGTTATAGCCCCAGATGCGCGCACGGGCAGCGGAGAAGAAGACGGTGACATCGCCCCACGGCACGTCCTGCACCACCTTGACGTTGCCGCGGATCATGAACTGCGTACCCGCGCCGGTATATTTGTCCTTGAACACCCGTTGCGCACCGATGAGGATCCTGGGGCCGTTCGCTCCCAGTTCGCCCGAGTTAAGCGACGCGCTCGTCACCACGGTGTTGTTGCTGCCATAGGCGAGCGACAGGGACGCATCGGGCCTCTGCTTGGGGTCGGCCAATGCATAGCGTAACTCTCCGCCATCGGCGGTATTGGAGAAAGTGCTGACGCGCACCGAGCCGGGCGCCACCTTGATCGACCCGAGCGTGTCGGGAACGCCGACGCTCAGCACGGAATTTCCCGTGACGCTGCCATAGCTGCCGTCGCCGAGCGGAATACCCTCGAAGCTCAAGGCCAGTTCGTTGGCGCGATATCCCCGGACGAAGAGGAACGCGTCCGACAGGTCGAGGCCATAGGCGTCGGTGGAGGTGAAGCTGACGCCGGGCAGATTCTTGACCAGCGCCAGCGGATTGGTGCCGGGCAGCACATCGGGCCAATCCAGGCTGGTCAGCTCATATTCGCCGGGACCAGCCGGACGCGCGCGACCGGACTGCGTGCGCTGGCCGGTCACGACGATGTCCTGCAGGTCACCCGGATCGGTGTCTTGCGAGGCGGATTGCGGGGTTGGGGCCGCGTCCTGCGCGGCGATGGCCTGCGCGGACGCAGCATGGGGAACAGCCGTCGAAACCGGCAGCGCGATCAGGCTGAAGAAGGTCAGATTGCGGTCGAACATGGTGTTTTTCCTTAGGTCTATTCTGGGGGCCTGTTCCGGCCGGCGCGTCCGGCGTTCGGGCGCGCGGCACCGCACCCGACTGACGCCGAGCGACCCCGCCTGGGTGAAAGTCATGGCGGTCGTGTCAGCGTCGCGGGGGGTGCGGCGCTTTCGGAAGAATGAAGGGAGCGCCGGGCCCGAAAGGATCGGCCCGATGGTCCAGCAGGCTCAGGATAAGGCCCGCCCGCACGGCCCATCCCGCGGCAGGCGGGGGAACGGACCGTTGCGGGAGCAGCCGCTTCGGGAGGTGCGGACAGAGCATGATCAGAGCCAGGCCTTGAACCGACGGATGTAGAGCGTCTTGATGAGCTGGGTCAGCACGCAATAGCCAAGCAGCGTCGCGACGAGCCACGGGAAATAGGACCAGGGCAGCGGCTGGAGGCCGACCGCGGCACCAAGCGGCGAGAAGGGCACATAAATGCCGAAGGCGATGATGATTCCGGTCAGCACCAGCACCGGCAAAGCGGCCGTGCTCTGGAAGAACGGAATCTTTCGCGTCCGGATCATATGGACGATCAGCGTCTGCGACAGCAGGCCTTCGATGAACCATCCGGACTGGAACAACGACTGGTCGGCCACCGTGTTCGCGCTGAAGATGAACCACATCAGGCAGAAGGTCGTGATATCGAAGATCGAGCTGATCGGGCCGATCGACACCATGAAGCGCGCAATGTCGCCCGCATACCATTTGCGGGGCTTTTCCAGATACTCCTCGTCCATCCCGTCCCATGGCAGCGAGAGTTGCGACACATCGTAGCAGAGGTTCTGGATCAGCAGATGGATCGGCAGCATCGGCAGGAAGGGCAGAAAGGCCGAGGCGACGAGGACGCTGAACACATTCCCGAAGTTCGAACTGGCCGTCATCTTGATATATTTGATGATGTTCCCGAACGTCGCCCGACCGCACAGCACGCCGTCTTCGAGCACCATCAGGCTCTTTTCGAGCAGGATGATGTCCGCCGATTCCTTGGCGATATCCGCCGCGCTATCGACCGAAATGCCAACATCCGCATCCCGCAGGCCGGGCGCGTCGTTGATCCCGTCGCCCAGGAAGCCGACGGTGTGGCCAAGCGCCTGGAGCGCCCTGATGATACGCGCCTTGTCGAGCGGCGACAATTTGGCGAACACCACCGTCTTGCCGACGACCGCCCTGAGCGCGGCGTCGTCGAGCGCGGCAATATCGCGTCCGAGCAGCGGTTCGCCGACATCCAGCCCGACTTCGCGGCAGATCTTCGCGGTGACGACGGCATTGTCGCCGGTCAGTATTTTGACCGCCACGCCGTGCCGCCGGAGCGCCTCGATCGCGGTGGCCGCACTGTCCTTGGGCGGATCGAGAAAGGCCAGATAGCCAAACAGGGTCAGCCCCGCCTCATCGGCCACACCATAGGCATCTTTCGTTTCGGCGACGTCGAACGCGCGCGTTCCGACCAGCACGACCCGAAAGCCGTCCTGATTGAGGTCATGCGCCCGCGCCGCGACGTCGTGCCGGCGCATATCGTCGAGCGGCTCGACGCCGGTCGGCGTCATGACCTGGCTCGAGATGGAGAGCATCTCCTCGACCGCGCCCTTGCAGACCAGGAGATGCCTGCCGTCGCCATTCCCGACAACGACCGAGAGGCGCCGCCGCACAAAGTCGAACGGCATTTCGTCGATCTTGTGATACTGCGCCTGCCGTTCGATGCCGGCATGGCCCCTGGCATAATCAAGCACCGCCACGTCGAGCAGATTCTTGACCCCGGTCTGGTGTGCGCTGTTCAGCCAGGCGAGTTCCAGCACGCGGTCATCGCGCCGACCGGCAATGTCGAGATGATTTTCGAGGATCACCTTGTCCTGGGTCAGCGTGCCGGTCTTGTCGGTGCACAGCACGTCCATCGCGCCGAAATTCTGAATGGCGTTGAGCCGCTTGACGATCACCTTGCGCTTCGACATCGCCACCGCGCCCTTGGCGAGATTGGCGGTCACCACCAGCGGCAGCATTTCGGGCGTCAGGCCGACCGCGACCGACAGCGAGAACAGGAGCGCTTCGAGCCAGTCGCCCTTCACCAACCCGTTGATCGCGAACACGATCGGCACCATCACCAGCATGAAGCGAATGAGCAGGAAGCTGACGCTCCTGACGCCCTTGTCGAAAGACGTCTCGGCACGCTGGCCGACGATCGCCTTTGAGAGCGAGCCGAAATAGGTGTGGCGTCCGGTCGCGACCACCACCGCACGGCCCTGTCCGCTGACGACATTGGTGCCCATGAAGCAGATATTGGAGACGTCGAGCGGTCCGGCGTCGGGCCCGGTCCGGGCCGTCGCGGACTTCTCCGCCACCGCACCAAGCGTGTCGTACTTCTCGACCGGAATGGATTCGCCGGTCAGAACGGCCTGGCTGACGAAGAGGTCCTTTGAGTCAAGCAGGCGCACGTCAGCGGGGATCATGTCGCCCGCCCCGAGCTGGACGATATCCCCCACCACCAACTCCCGGATCGACACCTCTCGCAAAATGCCGGGGCAGTCCCGCGGCAAGGCGCGCCGCAACACGGTGGCGGTGGTCGTGACCATCGCCTGCAGGGCCTCGGCCGCCCGGCTCGAGCGATATTCCTGCCAGAAACGCAGGACGACGCTGAGCAGGATCATCGTGCCGATGATGATCGGCGCCTTGAGGTCACCGGAATCCAGGACGAGCGAAATCCCCGCGAGCAGTGCGAGCACGATAATGAAGGGATTGCGGCACGCGCCAAGCAGCTGGCGCGACCAATGCGGCGCTCTTTCATGCGCGGTCTCGTTCGGGCCGGTCTCGGCGAGCCGAAGCCTGGCCTCGGTCTCGGTAAGACCCTCGGCATTGGCCCGGACGGTCAGCAGCGTCGCCCTGATATCATTATGCGCTTCGAGTGCGGCGCGCAGCGAGAGCGTCCGCGCACCATCTTTCGCCGGCACCGTGATTCTGCGGGGGCCGGTCGGCCACCGACGGGTGGAGGAGGTCTTGAACATGAAACTGGCCTTCGTGGCGCGCGGGGACGCGTCGACGAAACCGGATCAGGTTACCGGCTTGTCCACACGTCTGGCGCAAGAAATTGGTGCTGGGTGGTGTGTGCATTGCGACATCGGCACGGCGGACTGCCCGCCTGTGCCGATGCCGCGACTAGGCCCTTCGTCCATGGCGCGCCTCCATCAGCCGGGGCTGCGACCGGCGCGCGCGCCGGGAAAGCGCATGCCGGCGCTGGCGGCAGGTTCCGTCACTGCCGAGCGTATCGATCTCGCCTGTGAGCTGCCAGCGCGCGGCCAGCCGTCCGGCCTTGTCGATCGACCAGACCATCTGCAGCTGCCGCACGGCACCAGCCACTCTGGTCGGCGCCATGGCCGGCACAGGCCGGAGGATGGCCGCGCGCGCGGGATTGTGGAGAATTTTGTTCATGTCTCACCTCGCAATGGCCGCACGCGGCACTACGAGCGAGACCCAGATGCCTAGGCTCGGACGAGCATCGCGTGCAGCGCGGTTGAGCAACTACTGTCGCCAGGCATCAAAAAGGGGTCCTTCGGTTTCGCTCGAACAGAGAATGTCTCTTCGGGCTTGGCAGGCAGATAGGCCCCCGCAATTGCGGGAGCAAGCGTGCGAGAGGGTGGAGAGACAGGGTATTGGTATCGGCGAAATATACTTAGGTATATTGGACTTGCGCGATACAGGCCGGCGATCCTTCGGTATCGGCCCGGCATCGGGAATATTGCCGGACCGAGCGTCATTGTGTCGATCGGCACTGGTGCGCCGTCCTGGTTCTTCGCCTGGGATTAGTCGCCGCCGACCCAGATCGGCGGCGTATGCCGCCACCATTCCAGGGCGGCCTCAAGTTGATAGGCGAGCGCGAGAAGCGTGGCTTCACCGCCGGGGCGCGTGGCGAACTGCACCCCAACCGGCAACCCATTGTCGGAGAAACCCATCGGAAGGCTGATCGACGGCGTGCCGGCAAAATTGTCGATCCAGCAATAGCCGGCATAGTCGACGAGATGGTCCCGTTGGCCGAGCCACGCGACGTCGGGGCCGAAGACGCCGATGCGAACGATTTCCGTGCTGAAGACAGGGGTCATCCAGATGTCGAAGTCATTCAGACTGTCGAGATAGGCGGCGGCAACCCGCTCCATGTGCCGCGTTGCGGCGGAAAATTGTTCGTCACCGATCCCCTTCCCGGCCGCCACCAGCGTCGCCGAACGATATTCCAGGTCATCCGGGGTGATCGGGATGCCGATCTGATCCGCAAGCAGGTCGAGCTGACGCGTGAACCTGCCTTCGATAAACATGTTCAGCGCATCGATCGCGGCGGGCCCTGCGAATGGCAGCGGGCCATCGCCGACATGATGGCCCAACCTGCCCAGCAAATCGATTGCATCGGCAAAGACCCTGCCAACGCTCGTGTCGGGCGGTCCGCCGGTTCGCATGATCGCGCTGTACGACCGGATGCGAAGCTTCTGGCCGGTCGGCGCGGTGACCCGCGGCACAGGGGTGAAGGCGGCGTTGGGGTCGCGTGTCTGGGTCGCTTCGAGCCAGGCGGCGGTGTCGCGCACGGTGCGGCTTACACAGCCATTGACACCGAGATCCGAAATCGAGCGCATCGCCTCGTCGCCGATATTGCGCCCACGCGACGGCTTGAGCCCAACCAGCCCGCACGGGGCGGCGCCGTGACGGATCGACCCCAGCCCGTCGCTCGCATGTGCGACCGGAACGACACCCGCCGCGACCGCCGCCGATCCGCCGCCCGATGAACCTCCGGGTGTGTGATCGAGGCTCCAGGGATTGCGCGTGGGGCCCACCAACGGCGATTCGGTGGCCACGTTGAGCCCCAGTTCAGGCATTGATGAGCGGGCGATGGAGATCAGCCCGGCATGGGCGATCGCCTGAGTGTAAGGCGAGTCTTCCGTCGGAATATAATCGCGCAATACGGCGGCGCCCCAGCTCGCCGGGATCCCTTTTTCGTTGATCATGTCCTTGATCAACGTGGGGATGCCGGCCAACGGGCCCGTACAAGGTTCAAGCGCCTGAGTTCGGGCGCGCTCGAACACAGGCCATGCGATGAAGTTGAGCCGGGAATTCACCGCCTCCGCACGCGCGATGGCCGACTCGATTAACGCGCTCGGCGTCGTGTGCCCCGCCTCAAGCGCGTCGCGCATATCCATCATGTCGCTTACCCGGCCAGGGGGCGATGGAATCGTCGTCATGCGTCATCTTTTCCGAAACGTGAGAATTGATCGCCCGGACCTTGCCGATAGCCGCGCCGGCCTGGCCCAATGATCCGGACCGGGATGCCAAAGCGGCGTCTTAGTCGCTGTGGGCGGGGACTGCCTGCCAGGACGGCGTTCCCGGCGGCGGCGGCACGAGAAAGCGCAGCGCCCGTGTGACGGCCGCGCCAAGCACGGAGATATGCGTTTCGTCAGCGAAAATCGCCAGTGCGGTGGAGACGCCATGCGCCGCGAGCGCGGCGCGCATGCGATGGGCGTTGCTGATGATCGAGGCGGCGGCGAGCCCCTCGCCCGGCTCCTCCTCCCGCGCGCCGGCCGACAGGAACACGATCGTGCCGGATGGGATCGCGCCTGCCGGCAGCGCGCGCACCGCGGCGACCATTTGCTCATCGCCCGGCGCCGGCGGGAAATCGACCAGTGCGGGACTCAGCATCGCATAGCCCGTGAATGCGTCCGGGCGTTGCGTCAGGGCATAGGCGGCGAAATGCCCGCCCGCCGACATGCCAAACAATATGCGCCCTGCCCCTCGTGCCTCGGGTACGCGACGCTCCACCTCCGGTGCGACCGTATCGAGCAGCGCCGCCAGAAACGCGTCCGCACCGCCCAGTTCCAGCGTCCCGAAACCCGGCATGTCCAGCGACCGTCGCGGCCCGCGATAGAAATCCAGGCCACGCCGCTGCCCGACGAACGCATAATCGCCGCGCTCTTCGGCATAGCCGATCCCGACAATGACCGCCGGCCCGACCTCGCCGGCATACCGCCCCATTCGCGCCGCTTCAACGACGGTGCCGAAGCTGTAATCGGCATCCGTCACATAGACCACCGACGGCGCACCCGAGGTTGCGCCAGCCGCCTGACCCGACGGCCGCGCGATCGAGATGCGCAAGCTGGTGCCGAGGCCGTCGGGCGTGACGACGAAGCTCTCAATGCCGGGAATGGCGGGAATGGCGGTATCGGTCATGCCTTCATCCTCATGTCACTTTACCAGCGAGCCTGCTCGCCATCGTCAGTATTTGAACGTCACCGCCACGCCGATCGTGCGCGGTTGCTGCACGGTGATCTGATTGACGCCGAGCTGCGTATAGGCAGCGAGTTGCGCACGCTTATCAGTCAGGTTCCTGACGAACAGGTCGATATCGACATGCGCGCTTTCCAGTCCGGCATGGGCATCGAACAGTGCATAACCCGGCAGCACATAATTCGGGAACGCGACGCTCGATTGCGGCGAGCTATTGCGCGCCCCCGCAAAGCGGGCCGAGCCGCGCACCACCGCCTGCCAGCGAGACTCCACCGGTGCGCGATATTCCGTCGACAGCGAGCCGCTCCAGCGTGGGTTGTTCGGCAATGTGTCACCGACCTTCGCGATACCGGCCGGTGACGTGATCCGGGTAATTTTGCTGTCGGAAAAGGCCAGCGTTCCCGACAGGCTCAATCCGTCGACCGGCCGTAGCGTTGCGCCCGCTTCGAACCCATAGACACGAGCGTCGCCGGCATTCGCAAAGCCGTTCAGCCCGCCCGCGCTGGCGAAGGCGAGGAAATTCTTCCATTCGAGATAATAGCCGGTCACGTCGAACGAGCCGCGCCCACCCCAGAATTTCGTCTTGAGCCCCAATTCGTAATTATAGGTCTGATCGGGATTATAGACGGGGTCGAATCCGGGAACGGGAAAATTCGGTCCGCCGGGACGAAAGCCGGTCGCGAACCGCGCGAAAATCATGCCGTCGCGCGAAAAATGATAGCGTGCGGTGGCAAGATAAGTGGCGACCGTCTTCGCTCCCTTTTGCGGACCGGTATCGGCCGGTGGACCGGACCCGAGGCCGCTGACCACGAAAAGCATCTTATAGGCAGCAAAATTGCTGCCGCTGAGCAGCGTTCGGTTCGCCTGCTCGATTCGTCCGATGCGCAGCCCGCCGGTGATGTCGAATGCATCGGAAAAGGCATAGGTGACGTTACCGAACCCGGAATATTCGGTGAGCGTCGTCGGGATCGTCACGAGCAAGGCCGGATTGATTCCAGGGACGAGCGCGCCCGAGGTGGTTCGGGCATTTACCGATTGCCGCTGCTCGCTGCGCTCATGCGTGTAATATCCGCCGACCAGCCAGCTGACCGGGCCGCTGCCCGTCGAGGTCAGACGCACTTCCTGGGTAAATTTCCTGAAGTCGTTGAGCGTGTCGTTGCTGAGCAGGCCCGGCGCGGGAATTGTGACGCCACCGAGCAGCGGGAGGATGTTGACGAAGATGGTATTCAGCGCCCCGGTTTCCTGCGGGAAAGCATAATTCACATTGAGGTGCTGATACGACGTCACGGAAGTCAGATTGGCAAAATCGAGATCATAATCGATCTTGCCGACGGCAAACCTGGTCTTGCGATTGGTGTTCGGTACCAGATAGTCGTTATTGACGAGATCGCCATCGCGCGGCGTGCGGTTTGCGGCATAGACCACCTGATCCTGCACATATTGATTTTGCCTTTGATAGATACCGGCGATGAAGAGTCGGAGCCGGTCGACTGGTTTGAACAGGACCGAACCCTGCACACCGTAATTCCGCCAGCGATTCTGGTCGGCGACATTGGTCAGGCCATTGTCGATGAAGCCGGCGCGGCGGTCGTGAAAACCGGACAGGCGCACAGCCAGTTGATCTTCGATGATGGGGATACTGAGTGCAGCACGCTCCGAATGGCTCGTCCCCCCGCCCTCTGTACCGCTAAGGCCCATACGGGCGATCGCGTTGGGCTTTTGCAGATCCGGCTCGCGCAACGAATAGGAGATGAGACCGGCCAGGGTGTTCGCCCCGTAAACCGTGCCCTGCGGACCTTTGAGTATTTCCACCCGCTCAAGATCGATCGGATCAAGGTCGAGCGAACTGGCGCCCCCTGTTTGAAAGCTCGAACTCGGCCCGACCGGCGCGCCATCGACGGTAATGCCGACCGACTGGCCGAAATCGGCGCCGGTATTGATGCCGCGAATGACCGGCGAGCCCGTGCCATAGCCGGCATTGAACTGGAGGCCGGGCGTCTGCCCGGCAAGGTCAGCAAGGCTGGTGTTGCCGTTTTTCAGCAGATCGTCGCCGCGAAACGCGTTGATCGCCCCTGCCACGTTGAGAATGCTTTCGGCGCGCTTGTTGGCGGTGACGATGATGTCGCCAGCATCGGACGACACCGCTTCGGACGATTCCGGCCGCGTCTCGGTCGCTTGCGTCGGCGCCGGCTGCGCCTGAGCAAAAACAGGTGACGCAGCAAGGGATTGGCACAGCACGATCACTGACGTCGCAACCGTAAAATTTCGCAGATTTCTCACCAGCATCCTCCCGAGCTTGCTGGTCAACCAGCGCCCTTGAGGCATATTTAATACAACCAACTTATTTATGGTCAAGCAAAAATAAGTTGACCGTATTGTAATTTTTGATAGCGACGTAAGGCCCACGCAGCGGAAGATGGGGAAAGCGCCCCGTTTCAGGCGCTGCGGCGGCAACATGGGGCGGATGCCCGGCGTGACATGCCTGTTTCGACATGGCCCGATACTGCAGTGAGGCGATCTTACCGATGATGGAATGGGAGTGATGGCGAGCTCAGTGAAAGCCGCTCGGCGCAGCCATGCCGAGCGCAGCGCTTCCACCCGGTCCAAAGTGCTCGCTGCCGCTCGCGACATTCTCTGCACGCAAGGTTATTCGGGCGCCACGATGAGTGTGATCCGTGATGCCACAGGGATGAGCCTTGGCGCGATCCAGCATCAGTTTCCCACCAAGGCGAAACTCATGGCCAGCGTGGTTGAAGAGTTTTCCAACCATCGGATCAGGATTTATGCCGAGGCGATCCGTCGCGGCAGAACGCCCCGGGAGGCGATGGAAAATCTCATCGATGCCAATCTCGACGTGATCAGCATGCCCGAGGCAGCAGCCTCACTGGAAGTGACCCTGGCGCGGAGGAATGATCCGGAACTGGACAAGGAAGTCGAACCCCGCGCGCGCCGCTTCGACCGGCATGTGCTCAGATGGGGCAACTGCATCCTTCGTGCCGCCGGAATCAGCAACGATAGCCATACGCAGAGCATACAGTTGCTCAGCAACGCCGTGACGCGCGGCCTTATCGTCGAATATATCCGCAATCCGGACAAAGCGGCGATCAAGCGCGCATCGAACATCTGGAAGGCGCAGATGCTTACATTGCTGTTCGGCCCTGAGTGAGCCCCCTGGCCTGGCGCGGCGACTGTCGATCTCGCACAACGCCGGTGCGATCACCACCTATGCCGGATGCCATAGTCACTCTTCTTTCCGTTCGACTCGCCCGGAAACAAGAGCGCGCCGATCGCCCGACCGGCGCGTGCCATCAGAGTCGGGCGAAGCCCGTCCTGCGGCCAGCACACCGATGCGTGGATTGACCGCTTCAACTTTGAACCAGCTATTGTGAGCGTATGTTGAGATTTGTGCGTTTGTTGGCCGCTTCGGCCGCGTTGCTCGCCGCTCAGGCCGCCAGTGCGACGCTTCCGCGTTTTCCGGAAGCCTATGCCGGCCGGATCGTCTTTGTCGCCAACGGGAATCTCTGGAGCGTGCCGCGCGCGGGCGGTGCGGCACAGCAGCTTACCAACGGGCCCGGTCAGGACATGGTTCCCCATGCGTCACCGGATGGAAAATGGATTGCCTATACGCATACCGACAAGGGCGGATCCGACGTCTGGGTGATCCCGGCAACCGGCGGCGCGGCGCGTCAACTGACGTTCAGGCCTGCGGTCACACCCGGCACCGGGGGCCCGGCGGGCCCTGACAATATGGTGGTGACCTGGACGCCGGATTCCACCCGCATCGTCTATCTGACCCGGCGCAACCAGTGGAATCCGTGGATTCGCGACATGTATTCGGTGCCGGTCAAAGGCGGTGATACGACGGCAATGCCGATCGACAGCGCGGTCGGGCTGGCCAGCTTTGCGCCCGACGGCCGCACCATCGCGTATAATCGCATCTTTCAGAACTTCCGCAGCTGGAAGCGCTATAATGGGGGACTTGCCCAGCAGATCTTCACTTATGATCTCACGACGCGCCGGCTCGAGCAGATCACGCAATGGTCGGGCACCAACACGTCGCCGATGTGGTATGGTCGCAAGGTTTACTATCTCTCGGACCAGGACCAGCATCGCCGGGCCAATCTCTGGGTCTATGATCTTGATAGCCGCCAGAGACGGCAGATCACGCACTTCACGGACTATGACATCGACTTTCCCGCGCTCGGCGACGATGCCATCACGTTTCAGCAAGGCGGCAAGCTTCGTCTGCTCACCTTGCGCGACGAACGCCTTCACGAGATCGCGTTCACCCTGCCGCGCGACAATCCGCGCACGCATGTGCGGAGCGTCCCGGTAAAGGAGGCGATCCGCAGCCGTGATCCTGCGGACCAGATCAACTTCGCCCTGGCTCCCGCCGGCGACCGCGGCCTGTTCGCCGCACGCGGTGACATCTTCAGCGTCCCCGGCGACTCCGCCGCCAGTCGCAATGTCACCAGCACGGCCGGGGTCGACGAGGATCATCCGGCCTGGTCGCCCGACGGGCAGTGGATCGCCTATACGACCGATATTGGCGGCGGGCAGCAATTGGCCCTGCGGCCAGCCCTTGGCGGGCGCGAACGGGTGCTGACCCATTTCAAGACCGGCTATTTCTACAAGCCGGTCTTTTCGCCGGATGCCCGCCAACTGAGCTTCAGCGACGGCGAACATCGGCTGTGGCTGGTCGGCGCGAACGGGGCCGGATTACGCCAGGTCGCGCAGGACAAATATGAGGAAATCCACGACCAGGCTTTTTCACCCGATGGGCGCTGGCTCGCTTTCAGCATGACCGCCAATGGGCACCGGCGCGACATTTATCTGTTCGAACTCGCAACCGGGCGCCTCACGCGGATGGGCCCGGGCGGGAGCAGCGATGCCAATCCGGCCTGGTCGGCGGATGGCAAATATCTGTTCTTCACCTCCAGCCGGCACGAAAATCTCGCATCGTCGGATCAGGAATTCGACTTCGCGCTGCTTAAATCGACCGGCCTTTATGCGGTCCCGCTCACGAAAGAGACCCCCTCGCCGGTCGCACCGCGTCCCGCGGGAGAGGCGGGCGCGCAATCTCTGCCGCCCGGCAACGCCGAAGCGCCAATCCGGATCGATTTCGACGGACTGATGGACCGGGCCGTGGTGCTTCCGGTCGAGCCCGGCAACATTGCCCAGCTCGACGCGCGCGCGGGTCGGCTCTTCTATCTCACACAGCCAATTGCGTTGATGGACGGCACATTGCCGGGGGAGAGTTCCGCGCTGCGCGTCTACGCACTCGCATCAGGCCAGGACAGGGTGATAGCCCGGGACGTCGATGGCTATTCGCTCTCCGGCGATGGAGCCAGAATTCTCGTGCAACGCCACAAGGATTTCGAGATTCTCGACACCGCGGCCGAAGCCATCGGCACTCACAAACTCGATCTCGACGGATTGCGCCTCTCCGTCGATCCGAAGGCCGAATGGGCCGAGATGTTCGACAATGCCTGGCGTCTGGAACGCGACCTGTTTTTTTCGCCGGCGATCAATGGCGCGATCAATGGCGTGGACTGGCCGGCAGTGCGTGCGCGCTATGCGAAGCTGGTGCCGCTGCTCGGATCGCGTGACGATCTCAATTGGCTGATTGGCCAAATACAGGGTGAGCTGGGGAGTTCGCATTTGTATGTCGGGGGTGGAGACGATGGTGATCCGACACCATTGTTCCAGTCCGCCTTGCTCGGCGTCGACTGGTCACTCGACCCGGCCACCGGCCGCTACCGGCTTGCCAGAATATACCCCGGTGACAATACGCGCGCCGCCTATCGCAGTCCGCTTCACCAGCCCGCGCTCGATGTGAAAGCCGGCGATTATGTCCTCGCGATCAACGGCGTCGACCTCGCAGCGCCGGGCACGCCCGAAGCGCTGTTGCGGGTGCTCGCTGCGAGCAAGCCGGTCGAGCTGACCGTGGCGGCCAGCCCCGATGGCCCGCGCCGAAAGGTGCTGGTCGAACCGGTGAGGAGCGAACGCAGCCTGCGCGAGGCCGATTGGATCGCGCGCAACCGTGCGATCGTCGACCGGCTGTCGGGCGGGCGCGTCGCTTATGTCTATCTTTCCAATATGGGAGGGCTTGGCCTGCAGCAGTTCACGCGGCAATTCTACGCGCAACTCGACAAGCAGGCGTTGATCATCGACGACCGCTGGAATGGCGGGGGCTCGATCGCCAATTATGTGATCGAGCGCTTGCGGCGCACGCCCGCCAACCTGCGTACCAACCGCACCGGCGCGGTGTTCACGAATCCCGAGGATTTGATTGTCGGACCCAAAGTGGCGTTGCTCAACCACTGGTCGGCGTCGAATGGCGATCTCTTCCCCTATCTGTTCCGCCATTACGGCCTGGGGCCAGTGGTCGGAACGAGGCCATGGGGAGGCGTTCATGGCAATCGGGTCGACTGGCCGCTGATGGACGGCGGCACCATCAGTGTCCCCGAACGCGCCCCTTATGGCCTTGATGGCGGCTGGATCATCGAAAACCATGGGGTCGATCCCGATTTCGAGATCGAGAACGAGCCTTCCGACCTGCTCGCCGGCCATGACAAGCAACTCGAGAAAGCGGTCGAACTGATGCTCAAGGCGCTCACCGTCAAGCCAGTGACGCTGGCGTCACCGCCACAAGCGGTGCCCGCTTACCCCGCAGAAGGAATGGTCGAGCCGCAGCCTGAGCACCAGGTCCCACGGACGGACTAGGGTTCCGGGCTGTTCGCGTGCAGGAAGAAGGCCCGGGCCCACCGATCCAGTTGCGGGCGTTCATTGTCTCCGCTCTATTCGCCGGATGCAGACGCTAGAGAAGCTCCTGAGTAGATTCGCCAAAGGAACTGACGCTCGTTGGTGGATTGGAAAGAGACCGGACGCTCGTGACGGGCAGCTTGCGAAGATCATAGCCGGACAGGTCGGTTTACCGACATCGACCGATGATCCATTTGCGCGAGACGGAATGGTCCGTCTGGACAGGGCGAATGCGGCTCGGGTTCTTGCGGTGGCCGGTACGACGAGCTTAGCCTATACAGAAACATCGCCGCGAAGCGGAGCGCTTATGGAAGCAAAAAGCGCGCTCAATGACCTGCATGAGGACGCTACTTTCCTTAGCAACGGGCATTGGCAAGAGGGCGGCTCGCGGAGTTGGAATCCACTCACCACCGCGACATTTGACTGTGGCCTTATTGGTTTTGATGGCGAGCACGCCTTCATCTTCTGGATCGAGGAAGAAGATTGACGAAGCAAAGTCGAACTTGGCGGAAACCACCGCCGGCCTGCAAAGCCACGGTATTATATCGGGCCTGACCGGCACGGGTGCGGTGCTCAGCATTCCAGGAGATGTCACGGGAAACCGCCGACACTGGCCGCAGAGACAACTGGAGCGAGCTCTCGTTTGGTGAACGTCGAGCGCTTCGCACGGCAGGTCTTGCACGTGCGGAAATTTCGGGAACTGTCGATCTCACAGGCAACATTCAATTGTTCCGTGGAACTTCTGCAGGCTGGAAGGGCTCGCCCAGCGCTCAGGCAACGGCTGTCTCAGCGTCGACAGACCCCTACATAGCAACCATATTCGCCCTTGATGGTAGCTCCGCCAGTAGAGCTCAGTATCGTGATCCATATTGACTCAAGGAGTTCGACCTCTGTGGCTAGGGCTCGTTCGGCAGCTTCGAAGATGCAACGAAGGGACGACCGCGGATGAGGACGTGCTGCCTTCGGGCCTAGTACCATGTCCTCGTCATACCTATCGACCTGTTGGCAGGCGGAACAATCCGGCACCAAATATTGTGTCGCGCCCACGAGGGCCAAGATCCAACGCCGCATCGACGGTGATCGAACGCGCCTGATCGGGACGGTGATCCCGTGCGCAGGCATTGAGATGCATCAGCGCGCCGCCAACGCTCGCGGTGGCGAAAGAAGTTCCCGACATGACACGATATCCGCCGGGCACCGCGACCAATTGTGCAACACCGACGCCCGCCACGCTGACGGCGCTTCCTCGACTCGCATGAGCATAGATCGAAAACTGCTCATCGATCGCCGTGATCGCAAAACTGGCCTTGTGTGATGCCGGAAACGCGACCGGCGTGTTCGGGCCTCCATTGCCGACGGCGGCGACGACGCAAACGCCCCGTTGATACGCCACATCGAGTAACTGAGCGAGCAGCGCATTTTGGTTGCCGCCAAAGGCGAGCACCAGGACGGCGGGCCGTCGTTGAACGACAGCGTCCAATGCCTTGGCCAAATTACTGGTAACGCCGGTCGTGACGCCGCGGCCATCCTGTTTGAAGGCAGCCGCGTTGAAGAGCTGGGCGCCACGGGCAGAGCCGGTTACACCGCGCTGTCCGATCAGCAATGACGCGACAGCGGTACCGTGAATACCCGCATTGGCAGGGACGCCGAAGAACGATTGGTCGGCGCGTGTTGCCTTGAGCGGCTCGGCCGAAAAATCGATCGGCGTGTCGATCATGGCGATTTGTCCGCTGACGCTATCGGACGGGAGTCGCGCCGAAGCGAACCAGCCCGGTGCTGGCGCTGCCTTACTCTCGCTACGGCCCATCGTTTGATATATCGTGTTGGCGACAACCAATTGGACGGTATCGATCGCGCGCAGCCGCGCAGTTGCGGTTTCGGTGCTGTCACCGGGCCGCAACCTTACCACCGCCATCAAGCTGTCAAGCGACGCCAACGGCCAGGTTTCGGCAAGTCCGACCTGAGCGCGATCGGCGATACGGCGCGCCTCGGTTGCGTCCCCTTTTATCGTGATGATCAACTCGCCATTTACGGCCGCGTCCACCGGCTGATCGATTTGTTCTGACGCCTGCGGGCGGCGCTTCTTGCCAAGCGAGATCGATAATCCGATGCCGCCCAATCCAATGCCGCGCCTGGATTGCGGCTCCACCGGCTGTTGAGCTTGCCCATTCACCTGCGCAGATGCCGGACCGGCATCTGCGCCGATCAAGCAACCGATCGTCATGGCAAGAATTGGTGATGCCCTCATTGGGCTTTCCCGGCAAAAGACACCAAGTGCGATTGCCGTAAATGGTCGATCGTGGCGTCGAGCCTGGCGGGCGGCACTCCTTCCTTCAACCTGAGGCCAAGCATTCCAGCGCTGGGCGCAGCGACAACGCGAAGCTGCTCGCGCTCGAACAAATTGGCCAGATCATCCCAGCGCGTGGCCTGAGCCGGCCGGAGCAGAATTTGCGGCGCTACCTCCGCAACATCTTCGTCAGGTCCCGACAAGGTTTGATACTTCTGTTCGGCCGGCGGCCGGGCCATATACCCGATTATTCCGGTCTGGATCGCGATCAGTGCCATTGCGGCTATAGCGAAACCACGGTGCAGCCGAGGCGAACCGAGCCGAGAGAAAAAATCAGTGATACCGGAACGCCGCTTTGTCGATCGCACCGGCTCTGCCACCGGAGCGACCGGTGCTTCGGCGTCGATCCGCCCGAGTAATCGAGCCAACCGATCATCAGCGGCGGGCCGATCAGGTGGGGCCAGAGACGCTGCCCCAATGGCCAGCAAATCTCGTTCACGCCGAACGCGAGCCAATGCGTCGCGCAAATCGGAATTGCCGACAAGCGCTTGCTCGACGCGCAGCCGGTCGCCTTCTTCGAGCCCCCCGATCGCATAGAATGGAAGCAACTCCACGATATCCTGCAGGGAGTGAGGGCCAGTCATGATTGGTCGCCCATCATCGCCCGCAATGCCCGGCGCGCGTGAAACAGTCGCGTCTTGACCGTGCCTTCCGGACATTCAACGGTGGCGGCAATCTCGGACAAGGGCAGTTCCTCATAATAACAGAGCCACAATGCTTCGCGATGCTCAAGAGTCAGATGACTAAGCAACCGGCGAAGTTCATTGGCGTCGGATAATTTTTCAAGCGCTTGCTCCGGTGTATCGCTTTCATCGGAAAGTTGCGCCAAGGCATCATCTGCCGGTGTCTCGACGCCCGCGCGCGGTTGCTTACGCAGCCAGTCGATCACCTTGTTGCGAACAATGCGCCGCAACCATCCCTGCGGATGGCCATCGCCGGAATATTGCCCGGCCTTACGCCACACCTCGAAGAATGCCTCATCGACCATGTCCTCAGCGGCTTGGCCATGGCCGCCCATCAAGCCCGTTGCGAAGCGCAGCATGATCGGTTGTTGCTCGCAATAGAGCCGGGAAAAGGCGGCCTGGCTGCCTTGCGCGATCAACCGCAGCGTTTCACCCAAGTCTTCCACTATATTCGGAACGCCCCATACCCACCTGGAAGATGGTCTAGCTTGTCCGCGTCTTGGTGCAAGGTCGATGAAGGTGCGTGTTGATCGCGCATTACTGGTAGTCTCATCCGGGCCGGTCGTGTCATCTGGTTTTGGAATATTGAGTTATCGGGGGCCCAGAGCGTCGGTTACCACCTTGGGCAGCGGATGATTCCGCCGCATTTCGGTGTCCGACGGCGCGGAATGCGGGGCCGGGCCGCTTCGACCTGCCCTGCCTGATCGACCGCATCGCCGCGCGCCAGCATCGCCATTGAATTGACCCGTTGTGCGGCGGTCGCAGCGGCGAAGCCGTCTGGCGTGGCAGCCGCAGACGGCTCGGTCGGCTGGGCGGTGAAAGGTGTCTCGTCGCCGTCAAACGCGTCCGGGCCCGAGTCGACAGCGGTTCTGGCGTCTGCCTTGCACTTGATGGTGGGTATCCCGGCCGCTCTCGTCGCGACGAAATGACCTGGCTCGCCTTTGCTGGTCCTGCAGGCGTCGCCGACCTTCGCTGCGGAAGCGGGGGTCGCCGAAACGGCGATGACAGAGGCTGCCATAACCGCCATGATCTGAAATGCTTTCATTGCTCAGTTCTCCCAGGATCGATGCCCTTTGCATCGCGTTCCTGAATCCGAGACGGGAGGCCGCGCGCGACGGTTCAATCGCTGCGAATTATTTTTCGCGTGGCGCCACGTTTCGTGGTCCCTTTTGAGTGGGCCACGGCGGAACATAATGAGATTCACGGGACCACCGAGAGGCAGTTTGCCGCAGGTTTCTGCGGTTTTCTAGGAGTGTTCCCGTTATGGAGTGGTGCCGCTTACAGGACTCGAACCTGTGACCCCCGCATTACGAATGCGATGCTCTACCAACTGAGCTAAAGCGGCATACCGGCCGGGCCCGCAACGAGCCCCGGCAAGGTCGCGGCGGTTAGCAGGTCCTCCGGGGCCTGACAAGCGCCGCGCGCACCCCGGCCCCGACCGTCCGTTTAAAGCGCCCGCCGAAAGCAGCCGGGTGCGCAATCCCTTTACGCAACGTTTACCACACCCGGTGCACAACGGCCGGGTAATGGACGGTTGTTTGTCCGATGAGGGCCTTTGCGTAATGGATAATGTTCGCGGCTTCGACGAGGATCGGACCGGCACGGATGACGAAGCCGCCTATGCCGGCGGTGCCGAGCCCGCGCTCAATATCGGCAGCGATGAGCGCCGGATGCATGTCCGCGCCTATAATCACTGGGTGTCGCTGCTGCAGGGCCGCGCTTATCCCTCGATCGAGGATCTCGACCCCGCCAACATCGCCGATTTCGGCCCGCACAGCGTGCTGCTCGATTTCTCGCGCGGGATCGAGGACCCGACGATCGCCTTTCTCGGCAGTGCGCTGCGCGAGGAATGCGGTCTCGATTCGACCGTCACGCTGATCTCGCACGTGCCGAGCCGGTCGCTGCTTTCGCGCCTGACCGACCATTATCTGCAGATCATCGCCAACCGCGCGCCGATCGGCTTCGAAGCCGAATTTATCGCCACGCGCGGCCACAACACCATGTATCGCGGCATCCTCATGCCCTTCTCGTCCGATGAGGACACGATCGATTTCATCTATGGCGTGATCAACTGGAAAGAGCTGGTCGATGCCGAGACTCAGGCGAAGCTCGATGCCGAAGTCGCCGAATCGGTGCGCACCACGCCGCGCGCGCCGGCCGCGGCGCCGGTCTGGGCCGATGGCCCCAGTGCCGGGTTCGACGAGTCGAATCATGAGCCCGATCCGCAATCACGCCTTGTCGCCGATGACGGCGAGCCGGTGCTCGGCGCCAGCCTGTCCGATCAGCTGATGCTGGCGCAGCAGACCGCCGCCGCGGTCCGCGCCGCCGACACGCGCAGCCGCGCGACGCTTTATCGCGCGCTGGGCCGTGCGCATGACTTTGCCGCCTGCGCCGATGCCGATCCGGCCGGGTACCAGGCCCTGCTCGACCAGGCCGGAATCGCCGTGCAGCTGCGCGCGCCGATGACGCCGATCGTCAAGCTCGTGTTCGGGGCCGATTACGACAAGACACGCCTGACCGAATTCGCCACCGTCCTGTCACACGCCCGCCGCCAGGGCGTCGCGACAGGCGGGCTGGGCAATTTCCTCGACGGGTTCGACGGCGGGATCAAGGGCGTGGTCAAGGCCGAGCGCGCCCTGCGCCAGCCCGCGTCCAAGGCGCTGACCGATCCGGTGGCCATGCTGCGCAGCCGGCCGACGCTCGCCAGTGTGTCGATCGACACGCATGTCGCGACGGGCGACTATGTCGTGCTGCTGGCGCGCGCCGGCACCGGCCACACGCTCGATATCGTCGCCGCGATCGACGACGATACCCTTCTCACGCACCGCGCGATGCGCGCCGCGACGGACTGAGACCGCCCGTTATCGTTCACGGTTGGCGCGGAATCACCCTCCCCTGCTCGAGCTAAACCTGTCCAAGTCCCGTTCTTTGTAGCGGCGGAGGCAGCAGAAAAAGGGCGGTGCTTCGACAAGCTCAGCACGAACGGGGAAGGATGATTCCCGTAAGCCGATGGCGCTCTAGGATGCGGTGGACAGTTTCATCAGGACCAGCCCGCTGACGATCAGGAACGCGGCGGCGAGTCGCATGGCGCTGATCTGTTCGCCAAGGACGACGGCGCCGAGAATGAACGCGCCGACCGCGCCGATGCCGGTCCAGATCATGTAAGCGGTGCCAAGCGGCAGCGTCTTCATCGAGATCGAGAGCAAGGTGAAGCTCGCGATCATCGCCACCAGCGTGATGACCGACGGGCCAAGCCGGGTGAAGCCATGCGATTGCTTCATGAAGAAAGCCCAGACGACTTCCAGCAGCCCTGCAACACCCAAGAGAATCCAAGCCATGCGGCTTTCCTTTCGAAAAGCCGGGTCGTCCCGGACATTGACCCATTTTGGGGGAGGGCGTGGCCTCGCCGGACTGATTTAGGATCGGGCAGGCGCCGGATCAAGATCGTCGTCCCGTCGCCGGAAGAAGCGGATTTGGCGCATCATGCGATTGTGCACTGCCACAAGGCTTGAGGTCGAAACGCGACCGGCGCATAGCGGCCCGCATGGCCAAGACTATGCTGAAATCGCTGTCGGATGCGCTCGCCGTCCGGCTGACCAAAGGCGCGCTTCCGGGCGAATTGCAGGGGTTCGGCAAAGCCGAACGCGCGGAGGCCGCCATCTTCATGGCGGCAACCGCGGAAACCCGCGCCCCCGGCGTCCCCACCCTCGCGCTCGAGGCGATGGCCGGCACCGACCCGCGCCGCCGCATGCGACTGGCCATCGTCAATGACGATATGCCCTTTCTGGTCGATTCGATCGCCGCGACGATCGGCGCGCACAACATCGTCATCGACCGAATCATCCACCCCGTCGTCCAGGTGACGCGCGGCGCCGGCGGCGTCCTGGGCAAGGTCGGCGATGACGCCAGTGCCGGGGGCGCGCCCGAATCGATGATCTATATCGAGATGGAACGCGCCGATGCGCGTGAACGCCGCGACCTGCTCGCCGCGCTTGAACGCAATCTGCGCGACGTCCGCTCGGCGGTGGCCGACTGGCCCAAGCTGCAAGGCGCGCTGGGCGATGATATCGCGCGGCTCGGCCAAAGCGAGGGCGCGGCGCTGCTGCAATGGTTCCTGGGCGGCAACATGACCCTGCTTGGGCATGAAACCTGGCATGTCGACGGCAAATGCGATGCGCAGCTCGGCATCAGCCGTCACGCGCATGACGTGCCGATCCTCGCCGACGCATCGCGCCTGCTGGCGATCAAATGGTTCGAGAAGGGCGGAGAAGCCCCGCTGCTGCTCAAGTCCAACCTGATCTCGGGCGTGCATCGCCAGGTGCCGCTCGATCTGGTGCTGGTCCCGGTGATGACGGGCAAGAAGGTCACTGGCCTGTCGATCCATGCCGGACTGTGGACCAGCGCCGCGCTCGGCGCGCCGCCGCAGGAAGTGCCGGTGCTGCGCACACGGCTCGCCGCGCTGGAGGCCAAGTTCGGCTTCGACCCCAAGGGCCATACCGGCAAGGCGCTGACTCATGCGCTCGCCGCGCTGCCGCACGACCTGGTCACCGCGTTCGAGACCGAACAGCTCGAGGAACTCGCGCTCACCGCCATGTCGCTCGCCGACCGGCCGCGTCCCAAGCTGGTGCTGGTGCGCTCGACGCTTGGCCGCCATCTGTTCGCGTTCGTCTGGCTGCCGCGCGACGACCTCACCACGGCGCGGCGCGTCGCGATCGGCGAGATGCTGGCCGAGGCGGCCAATGCGCATTTGCTCAACTGGTCGATCGCGCTGGAGGATGGCGTTGTCGCGATGATGCGCTTCACGCTCGATTTGCGCGGCGAAGGGCAAATGCCCGACACCGCCCCGCTCGACGCCCGGCTCGGCCGCATGGTGCGCGGCTGGGTGCCGGCGATCGAAGCGGCGCTTTCGGACAGCGTCGAGCCGGCGCGTGCCGCGCGCATGGCGCTGCGCTACGCCAATTGCTTCCCGCAAGGCTATCGCGCCGCCAATCCGCCCGAAGAAGCGGCGCGCGACATTGTGCGCCTGTCGCGGCTGGAAACGCCCGACGACCGTTCGGTGCGGCTCTACCGCGACTCGGCCGGGCTGGCACGGCTCAAGATCTACCGCCTCGGCGGCGCACTCGCCTTGTCGGACGCGGTGCCGGTGCTGGAGAATTTCGGCTTCCGCGTGATCGAGGAAGTCCCGACCGCGCTGGCCGACGACGCCCAGGCCTTTGTCCATGAATTCCTGATTGAAGCAGGACGCGATGCATTCGGCGGCGATCCGGCGATCCTGGAAAACGCCATTGCCGCGGTGCTCGAAGCCAAGGCCGAGAATGACGCGTTCAACCGGCTGATCGTCGATGCCGGCATGGCGCCCGGCGCCGTGGTGCTGTTCCGCGCCTGGTTCCGTTACCTGCGCCAGGCAGGCCTCGGCTACGGCCTGATCACCGTGGTCGACGCGCTGCGCCGCGCGCCCAAGGTCGCCGCGTCGCTGATCGACCGGTTCAATGCCGCGCACGACCCCGCGCGCAGCGCCAAGGCCGCCGCCGCGATCGACGCCGCCGATGGCGCGATCGAGCGCGGGCTGGATGCCGTCTCGGCGATCGACGACGACCGCATCCTGCGCGCGCTGCACAGCGTCATCGCCGCCACGCTGCGCACCAACGCCTTCGCCCCCGCCGGGCAAATCGCGCTGGCGTTCAAGCTCGACAGCCATCTCGTCCCCGGCCTGCCCGCGCCGGTGCCGTGGCGCGAGATCTGGGTCTATAGCCCGCGCGTCGAGGGCATCCATCTGCGCGCCGGCCCGGTCGCGCGCGGTGGCTTGCGCTGGTCCGACCGGCGCGACGATTTCCGCACCGAGATTCTCGGGCTGATGAAGGCGCAGCGCGTCAAGAACGCGGTGATCGTGCCGACCGGCGCCAAGGGCGGCTTCTATCCCAAGCAATTGCCGCCAGCGTCGAACCGCGACGCCTGGCTCGCCGAAGGGACCGAAAGCTACCGCGTGTTCATCCGCTCGCTGCTGTCGATCACCGACAATATCGTCGAGAACAAGGTGGTCCATCCCCGGTCGGTGGTGATCCATGACGGCGAGGATCCCTATTTCGTCGTCGCCGCCGACAAGGGCACCGCGACGTTCAGCGATGTCGCCAATGCGATCGCGCTCGAGCATAATTTCTGGCTTGGCGACGCGTTCGCGAGCGGCGGCTCGGTCGGGTATGACCATAAGGCGATGGGCATCACCGCCAAGGGCGCCTGGCTGTCGGTGCAGCGCCACTTCGCCGAGCGCGGCGTCGATGTGCAGACCGAGTCGATCACCGTGGTCGGCTGCGGCGACATGTCGGGCGACGTGTTCGGCAACGGCATGTTGTTGTCGAAGACGCTGAAGATCCTGGCGGCGTTCGACCATCGCCACATCTTCCTCGATCCCGATCCCGATCCGGCGGCGAGCTGGGAAGAGCGCAACCGCATGTTCGCGCTGCCGCGGTCGAGCTGGGCGGATTACGACGCCAAGCTGATCTCCAAGGGCGGCGGCGTGTTCCCGCGCACCGACAAGACGATCAAGCTGTCGAAGCAGATTCGCACCGCGCTTGGCCTCGACATGACCGAGATCGAACCGACCGCGCTGATCTCCGAGATATTGAAGAGCCAGGTCGACCTGATCTGGTTCGGCGGTATCGGCACCTATGTGAAGGCGGCGGCGGAGAACAACATCCAGGTCGGCGACCCCGCCAATGACCGGTTGCGCGTCAATGCCGAGGATCTCCGCGCGACCGCGATCGGCGAAGGCGCCAATCTCGGCGTCACGCAGGCCGGGCGCATCGCCTTTGCCGCGCGCGGCGGGCGCATCAACACCGACTTCATCGACAATTCGGCCGGCGTCGATTGTTCGGATAATGAGGTCAACATCAAGATCGCGCTCAACCGCGAGATGATCGAGGGCCGCCTGGCCTATGAGAAGCGCAATGTGCTGCTCGCCAGCATGACCGACGATGTCGCGCATCTGGTGCTCGAGGATAACCGGCTGCAGACGCTGGCATTGTCAGTGATGGAGCATGACGGGCCGCAAGCGCTGCCCAGCTATGTCCGCGTGATCGAGATCTTCGAAGCCGATGGCCGGCTCGACCGCGTGGTCGAGGGGCTGGCGTCGAACGACGATCTGCTGCGCCGCGTGCAGGAACATCGCGGCCTGACCCGTCCCGAACTGGCCGTGCTGCTCGCGACCGCCAAGCTCGCGCTGCAGGACGCGATCGAACATGGCGAGCTCGGCAGCGATGCCGAACTCGCGCCCGATCTCCATGCCGCCTTCCCGGCCGCGATGCGCAAGAAGTTCGCCGCGGCGATCGACAGCCACCGCCTGCGCGGCGAGATCGTCGCGACCAAGCTCGCCAACCGCATCATCAATCGCATGGGCGTGCTCTATCCGTTCGAACTGGCCGAGGAAGAAGGTGCGGCGATGAGCGACATCGCGGCGATGTTCGTCGTCACCGAACGGCTGTTCGACCTGCCTGCCCTTTGGAAGGAGATCGAAACCGCGGCGATGCCCGAGATCGCGCGCATCGCGCTGTTCGACGAGGTCGCGGTGGCGACGCGGGCACAGATCGCCGACCTGTTGCGCATCACCATTCCCGGCACCGGGCCCGGCGAAGTGCTGGCGCGGATCGCCAAGGGCATCGGCCAGCTCGAAAAGCAGCACAAGGCGCTGCTGCGCGAGGAAGCCAATGCGCAAAGCGCGCGCATTTCCGGCCGCCTCGAAGAAGCCGGCGCGCCGAAGAAGCTGGTGCAGAAGGTGGTGCGGCTGTTCGAACTCGACGGCGCGGTCGGGCTTGCCGATCTCGGCAACCGGCTGAAGCTCGACGAGACCGTGCTGACCCAGGCCTTTACCCGGCTCGGCCAGGCGCTTGGCCTCGACTGGGCGCAGACCAATGCCGCGCGGATCAGCCCGAGCGACCCGTGGGAGCGATTGCTGATCGCGGGCCTGGCGCGCGACTTCCAGCAATTGCGGCTCGATTTCCTCAGCCGTGGCGGTGAAGCCAAGGCCGGGGGCGATCCCCAGGCACTGGTCGAAAGCTGGCTGACCGCCAATGCCCAGCGCGTGGCGCAGTTCAAGTCGGTGGTCGACCGCGCCCGCAACGCGCCCGCGCCGAATGCGGCGATGCTGGCGCAGATTGCGGGACAGGCGCGGGTATTGCTGGGACGGTAGCGGCTTAACTCCTCCCCGGCCCGGGGAGGAGTTCTTACCCTTTGCAATTGAGAATCGTTCGCGTTATCGCGAGTCATTCTCAATACGAGTCGGGACGCGCCTCCACCCATGAACAGCCCGGCCGCGCGGCAAAAGCCACGGCGCAAGACCTTCTGGCTCAAGCAGCTCCACACCTGGCACTGGATCAGCTCGGCCGTGAGCCTGATCGGGCTGTTGCTGTTCGCGGTCACTGGCTTCACGCTCAACCATGCGGTCGATATCGAAGCCAAGCCTGTGGTCAGCGAACGCGCCGCGCAGCTGCCCGCGCCGCTGCTGCCGCAAATCGCGCCCAACGACGCGCCCGACATCAAGAAACCCCTGCCCGCACCGGTCGCGCGCTGGGTCGAAAAGACCTTCTCGGTCGGCGCGGGCGGCGACGCCGAATGGTCGGCCGACGAAGTCTATCTGCCGCTGCCCCGCCCCGGCGGCGATGGCTGGGTAACGATCCAGCGCGCGAGCGGCGCGGTGACGTCGGAGTTCACCGATCGCGGCTGGATCAGTTACCTCAACGATCTCCACAAGGGCCGCAATGCGGGCAAGACGTGGAGCTGGTTCATCGATATCTTCGCCTTTGCCTGCCTGATCTTCGCGCTGACCGGGCTGGTGCTGCTCTGGCTCCACGCCGCCAAACGCCCGGTCACCTGGCCGCTGGTCGCGCTGGGCTTCGCCATCCCCGCGATTATCGCCGTCATCTTCATCCATTAAGGGATCCGATCCATGCAGCTTCGCCACCATCTCATCCTGACCGGGACCGCCGCCGGCCTGATCGCCGCCGGCCCCGCCACCGCGCAGTCGGTCGATGTGTCGATCACCGTGCCGCGCCTGACCGTCGCCGAATATCACAAGCCCTATGTCGCGGTGTATCTGGAAGCCACGGGCGCCCCCGCCCGCACGTTGTCGATCTGGTACGACGTGGCCAAGGCCAAGGACGAAGGCCGCAAATGGCTCAACGAAGTGCGCGGCTGGTGGCGCGCCTCGGGCCGTACCGGCAGCTATATCGCCGATGGCAGCTCGGGCGCGACGCGCGCGCCGGGGGTGCAGAAGATCAGCGTCAATGCCGCCAGGCTCGGCGGCCTCAAGCCCGGCCAGTACACTTTGGTGATCGAGGCCGCACGTGAAGTCGGCGGCCGCGAAGTCGTCCGTTTGCCCTTCACCTGGCCGCTCAAACCCGGCCAGACGATCCAGGCCGCCGGCAAGACCGAACTCGGCGCCGTCTCCGCAACCTTCAAGCCCTGACCGGCAACCCTGAGAGGATCGCCACCATGACCACGCTCCGCGCCAAGCTGCTCGCCGCCGCCCTCGGCACCATCGCGATCGCCGCGCCACTCCAGGCGCATCGCCTGTGGATGCTGCCCTCGACCACGATCGTGTCGGGCGACGACGACTGGATCACGTTCGACGCCGCCGCGTCGAACGACCTGTTCTTCCCCGACCATCAGCCGCTGCGCGCCGAACCCGCCGTGGTTCAGCCCGACGGCACGCCGGGCAAGGTCGAGCACATGAATATCGGCCAGTACCGCGCGACCTTCGACCTGCACATGGCGCAGAAGGGCACCTACAAGCTGGTGGTGCAGAACGGCGGCGTGATGGGCAGCTTCAAGGTCGGCGGCGTCGAGCAGCGCCTGCCGCGCGGGACGAAGGCGGAGCAGCTCGCCACCGCGATCCCGGCCGGCGCGACCGATGTGAAGCTGGCCGAATCGATCAACCGCAACGAAGTGTTCGTGACCGCGGGCGCCCCGACCCAGACGGCGCTGAAGCCGACCGGCATCGGCCTGGAACTGGTGCCGGTCACGCATCCGAACGACCTGGTCGCGGGCGAGCCGGCGACCTTCCGCTTCACCGCCGACGGCAAGCCGGCGGCAAAGCTGACCGTCACGGTCATCGCCGGGGGCAGCCGCTATCGCCATTCGGTCGATGAAAAGACCTTCACCACCGATGCCCAGGGGCAGGTCGCGATCACCTGGCCGGCGGCGGGCATGTACTGGATCAACGCCAGCGCCACCGCGCCAAGCGTCGTCATTCCCAATGCGGAGAAGCGCATGAGCTACACCGCCGTGCTTGAAGTGCTACAGCCCTGACCATGTACCAGCCGCGTATCGCCATCCCGCCGGACGTCTCCGTCGCAGCCTTTCGGCGGCGCAGCCCCGGTGCGGGTGTCATCGGCCTGGGCGGGGCGACGATGGGCACGACATGGAGTGCCCGGATCGTCGCATCACGCCCGGTGGCCGAGCTGCGCGCGGCGATCGAACAGGCGCTGGACGGCGTCATCGCCGAGATGAGCCATTGGGAACCGGCGTCGCTGCTGTCGCGGGTGAACGCCGTGCCGATCGGCGACTGGCACAGCTTGCGCGCCGACCTGGCCTATGTCCTCGATGCCGGGCTGACCGTGGCACGCGCGAGCGGCGGCGCGTTCGATCCTGCCACCGGCACGCTGGTCGACCTCTGGGGCTTCGGCCCCGCCGGCAGGCGCGCCACACGACCGACGCGCGAGGAGATCGCAGCCGTCGCGTCAGGCTGCAGCGCAGTCGAACGGCAAGGCAACCGGGTCCGCCGTACCGCCAATGTCCGGATCGACCTGTCGGGCATCGCCAAGGGCTTCGCGGTCGATGCGCTGGCCCGCGCGCTGCTTGCGCTTGGCGTGCGCGATTTCCTGGTCGAGATCGGCGGCGAGTTGCGCGGCGAAGGCATGAAGCCCGACGCCCAGCCCTGGTGGGTCGATCTCGAGCCACCGCCCGGCGCGCGCCTGACCCCGATCCGGCTTGCGCTACATGGCGTCTCGGTCGCGACCTCGGGCGATTATCGCCGCTTCTTCGATGCCGACGGCCAGCGCTATGCCCACACAATCGACCCGCGCACCCGCGCGCCGCTGGTCAATGATGTCGCATCGGCGAGCGTGATCCATGCCGAATGCATGATGGCCGATGCCTGGGCCACCGCGCTGATGGTGCTTGGCGCCGACCAGGGCATGGCGCTGGCCGAGCGCGAAGGGCTGGCGGCAAGGATCGTGGTGCGCGACGGCGCCGGTCATCGCGAGTTTCTGTCGAGCACGCTGCAGGCAATGCTCGATTAAGCGCGGCGAAACGCCCATCCCCGGACAGGTCGCGCCCTGTTCTTTCCTGTTATCGGCGCGCAATTTTTTCCGACCTGTTAAGTTGGATTTTCAGCGCGGATTATCGATTATTTTTCAGCGCGTTAACCTCCATCCACCTGTTATTCAATAACAGGTGAAAAACAGGTCGATAACAGGTGGAACAGGACCTGTTATCGCCCGAACAGATGGCGGCGCGCCGTTCATATCTGCCAGCGATGAGAAAGAGCGCGGCTGGACGCTGGGTAGCATCCCGCCCGGCGCCACGCTGTCATTGCTGTCGGGAGCGTTGAATCGGCTGATCGCGGGTGGAACTCGATCACTCCTCCCCTATCACGGAGAAAGGCGAGCAAAGGGAGCGCCCAGCACGCAGCCCCCGGGTTCGCGGCGCGGATATTGTGCCGCTTAGGCCTCGGCCCAGCGCCGCAGCAGATTGTGATACACGCCGGTCAGCCGGATCACCGCGGCATCGCCCTGCCCCTGCGCCGCGGCGACCGATTGCACGCCCTGGTCGAGTTCGAACAGGATGCGCCGCGCGCCATCGTCGCGCACCATCGACTGGATCCAGAAGAAGGAAGCGGTGCGGGTGCCGCGCGTGACCGGCTCGACCTTGTGCAGGCTCGATGCGGGATAGAGCAGCATATGCCCGGCGGGCAGCTTGACCGATTGCCGGCCGAACTGATCCTCGACCACCAATTCACCGCCGTCATATGCCTCGGGCGGTTCGAGGAAGAGCGTCGCCGACAGATCGCTGCGGATGCGGAAATCGCTGCCGCGGCGGATGCGGATCGCGTTGTCGACATGCAGGTCGAACGCCTGGCCCCCGGCATAACGGTTGAACAAGGGCGGAAAAACCTTGAGCGGCAAGGCCGCGGCCACGAACAGGGGCGACGCGGCGAGCGCATCGAGCACCAGATTGCCGGCGCGCTTCGCCGCGTCCGAGTCCTCGGGCAATTGTTCGTTGCGCTTGGCCAGCGCGCTTTGCGCACCCGAGGTCGCATTCCCATCGATCCAGTCGGCCGCGTCGATCAGCGCGCGCACCGCGGTAATCCCGCCCGCATCGAGCACATCGGGAATCGCGATCATCATTTGACGCCGCTCCGCAATGCCGCGACGCCGCGGGTGGGGAAATCCGGCACATCCGACGCCGCGAGCCAGGCGGCGGCCTTGTCGATAAAGGCCGGGGTCGCCGTTTCACCGACCCGGGCGAGCCAGCCCAGCGCCTCGTCGATCCGGCCCGCGTCACCGAGCAGGCGGGCATGATTGAACCGGCCGCGAAAATCGCCGCCCTCGGCCGCCCTTGCATAGCAATCGGCGGCGATGGCCATGTCGCGTTCGACCACCCAGCCATCCTCATGGAAGCTGCCGACGAAATTGATCGCCTTGGCATTGCCCAGCGCCGCCGCCTTTTGCAGCCAGCCGAGCGCCGCCGGCTTGTCCTCGACCACGCCATCGCCGAGCGCGAGCAAGGTCGCGTAATTATACATCGCCCAGTCGAGCCCTTGTTCGGCGGCGATGCGGTAGCATTCGGCGGCCCGTGCCCTGTCCGGCGCGATGCCCCAGCCAAGATCGTAGCAGCGCCCGACCATGTTCAGCGCCATGACATGGTGCTGCGCCGCCGCCCGGGTGAACCAGCCAAGCGCGGCGCGCGGATCGGTCGCGACACCCGCGCCATCGAGCAGCATCTGACCGTACACCGCCTGCGCCTCGGCCACGCCGGCTTCGGCCGCCTGGCGCAGAAACGCCGCGCGCTCCTCCGGCGAGGCGGAGAGGCGCGCGGCGATATCGTCGGGCGTCAATGTGTCGAGGGTCTGGCGATCCATGATGCCAGCTAACCACTCGCCGCCGTTCATGTCGAGCCGAACGGCGGTCGGGCGATTGGCCTCAGAAGCCGAAGCTCAGCGTCGCAAAGGCCGAACGCCCAGGGGCGATCGATGCATAATGCGCGGTATAGGCCTGGTTGAAATAGGTCTTGTCGGTCAGGTTCTGCACATTGACCGCCAATTGCACCTTGTCGGTGAATTTATAGGCGATGCGCGCATCGAAACGGACATAACCGGGAATGGTCCGCGCGATGAACTTCGTCACCGGGCTGACCGTCACGACGCCCGCCGCTGTCTGCGTCGCGGCGCGATTGTCCGAATATCCCCCGAACACGCGGCTGGTGTAGAAGGCGCCGCCACCGAACGAGAATTTACCCACGTCCAGATTGGTCCACAGCGTGGCGCTGTGCCTCGCGGTCTGTGGCGCCTGACGGCCGGTGTTGACCGAGGTGACCTGAACGGTCTTCGCCGGCTGAAGCGTGGTCGTCACCCCACCAACGGTCTGCGTGATGGCCGGCGCCGTCAAGGCGGTGAAACCGCCATCGGTAATCGTCGGATCAAGATAGGAATAGCCGCCGAATGCGGTCCAGCCCGGCAGGATCGTCCCGTTGATACCGAATTCGATGCCACGGATGCGGCGCTTGCCGATGAACTCCACCGTATTGTTCGGCCCGGTCACGCGGGCATTCTTGGTGTCGGTCTGAAATACGGCAAGGCTGAGATTCAGCTTCTGATCGAACAGATCGACCTTGGCGCCGACTTCATAGGATTTGGTCCGCTCGATCTTCAGCGAGTCGAGCAAGGCGAGAGCCGCCGCATTGTTGGTGGTGCCGAGTCCATTGCCTTCCTGCCCTTCGCCGAGCAACGAGTTGGGCGGCGTCGCTGAGGTTGCATGGCTGGCGTAGAGGCTGCTGTTCTTGGTCGGCTTGAAGACCAGTCCGACCTGGTAATTGAAGATCTTGTCGGTGCGCTCCAGCTCGAACACGCTGGTCGCGGTGATCGGCTGGCCCGGACGCACTTTCGAGGTGAAACGATCGTAGCGCGCACCAAGATTCAGGATCAGCGGTTCGGCGAGCGTAATCGAATCGAACGCATAGACACTCTGCGTGCTGGCGTCGTTCTGCGTCTCCGCGATCGCCAGATTACGGACGATCGGCGCCGCGACGGTCGAGCTGTCGCTGCTATAGTTGACGAAATTGTCGTTCGGATTCGGATTGAACAAGCTGGTGCAATAGAAACGCGAGATCGCCTCAGGTGTGCAGCGTGCAGGCGCGATCGTCGAGCCGGTCGAGAGAAGCTCATTGCCGGCGGCGTTGACATAACCACGCGTCACGAACGTGCCTCGGCGCGACTTTTCCCAGGAAAATTCGGCACCGACGGCGAAGCTGTGCTTGATCCCGCCGGTATCGAAATCGCCGTACAGATCGGTCTGATTGACGATGCTTTCAGCATAGCCATAGCGGGTATTGGCACGACGCCAGACCAGGCCACCGGCAGTCGCCGGCACGTCGCCGATCGGCGCGACGGTATCCGTGCCGAAGACATTGCCCTGCTGATCGTCCGGCTGAGTGTAGATGTACGCCTGATCGTTATGGGTGTAGCGCGACGTGTTGCGGATCGTCACCGACCCAAAATCATGTTCGAAGCGCAGCGTCGCCTGATTGGTCTTCGCATCACGGAAGTCGCGATTCTTCAGGCCGTAAAAGGTCGAGCGATCGACAACGCCCGTCTTGCCCGCGATCGTCGTTACCGTGCCGATGGCCGGTTCCGAATAGTTGTTGCCGAGCGGGGCGTTGCCGATGGTGTAGAGGTAGGGAATGCCGCTGTCGGGCAGTTCGTGGCTTTCCATATAATAATAGGAAGCGGTCAGCCGGGTCGGCGTGCCGAGCCCGATGGTGACCGATGGCGCGACACCCCAGCGGCGCTGCCAGATGGCATCGCGCCCGGCGACGTCCTGATCATGCCACATGCCTTCGACGCGGAAGGCAATGGTGTCGCTGATCTTGTGGTTCAGGTCGACGGTGGCGCGCTTGTAATCGGCGGTGCCATAGCTGATCGCGGCGTTCACGAAATCGGTCGCGCGCGGCAGCTTCGACAGGATGTTGATCGACCCGCCCGCGCTGCCACGGCCGCCCAGCGACGAATCCGACCCGCGCACGATCTGGATCGACTCGACCGCGAACACTTCGCGCGTCTGGGCCGAAAAATCGCGTACGCCATCGACATAGGTGCTGCCCTGGCTGTCGAAGCCGCGGATGAAAGGGCGGTCGCCGATCGGGTTGCCACCCTCGGCCGCGCCGAACGTGATGCCCGGAACAGTGCGCAGGGCATCGGCGAGACTGGCCGAGCCGGTCTGGTCGATCACGTCGCGCGGCAGGATCACGACCGAGCGCGGGGTATCGATTTGCGGCGCGACGTCCTTGGGCGAGGCGTTGGGCAGATCGCGACGGTCGGTGACGAGGATATCGTCCTCGCGGCGCTGCCCGGCATTGGCTTCGCTGGCGGCTTCATCGGCGGATGCGGCATCCACACCATCCTTGGCCATCGCCGGCGCGGTGACGAACGCACCGACGCATGACAAAGCAAGGAAAGCGGGCACAGCAGCGCTGCGTGAAACGGTGCCTGGACGGCGCATGACGGTAATCCCCTTAGAGTTGAGGGGCGGCTATTGCGAGTCACTCTCATTGTCAACGCTACTGAGAGTAATTCTCACCACTGTGGCAGAAAAGCCAGCTGCGCAGGGCGCTTGCGAGATTGGGCGGCACCTCCGCCTTGATCCGTATCGCGTCGATCTCGGCGATCAGCGCATTGAGCGGCAGCGCGCGTGCCGTGGCGGCAGTTTCGAGTGCCGCCCAGAAGACGGGTTCGAGGCTGATCGACGTCTGGTGTCCGGCGATCGTCACCGATCGCTTGGCCGGCCCGGCAAAGCCGCCGGGCGGGGCAATGATCGGCGCGATTATAGCGGCGGCCCGGCCAGCGACCGTCCGGCCATACCGAGCAACATCACCGCCCACACCGCGATACCCGCCTGTCGCGCGCCGATATTCACAATAATATCCGCATGCCGAGCGACGCCGCGGACGACAGCAGCCGGTAGCCGATCGTGCCAATCGGCGGCAACCATTGCAGCGCCATCGCGCTGACGCCGACCATGACGACCGTCAGCGTGAACCACAGATGATCGAGGCGCAGTTCTCCCTTTCGGCCCGCCCTGACGAACAGCAGGACGACAAGCGCCAGCGGGACGCCGATCAGGAGAAGGAGACCCGTATCCATGCCCAATCCTATTCCGTGTCGAACAGCGCGGCGAGCTGTTCGATGATCGTACCGCCAAGCTGATCGGCATCCATGATCGTCACCGCGCGCTGGTAATAGCGCGTCACGTCATGGCCGATGCCGATCGCCACCAGCTCCACCGGTGATTTGGTTTCGATCCAGCCAATCACTTGGCGCAAATGACGTTCGAGGTAGCTGCCTGAATTCACGCTGAGCGTGGAATCATCGACCGGCGCGCCGTCGGAAATCACCATCAGGATCTTGCGTTCCTCGGGCCGCCCGATCAGCCGGCCATGTGCCCAGAGCAATGCCTCGCCATCGATATTTTCCTTGAGCAGCCCTTCGCGCATCATCAGCCCAAGCGACGCCTTGGCGCGGCGCCATGGCTCGTCGGCCTTTTTATAGACGATGTGGCGGATGTCGTTGAGCCGGCCCGGCTGTGGCGGGCGTCCGGCGGCAAGCCAGGTCTCACGCGCCTGCCCGCCCTTCCACGCGCGGGTGGTGAAGCCGAGAATCTCGGTCTTGACCCCGCAACGTTCCAGCGTGCGCGCGAGAATGTCGGCGCTGATCGCGGCGATCGAGATCGGGCGGCCGCGCATCGAGCCGCTATTGTCGATCAGCAAGGTGACGACGGTGTCGCGGAAATCGGTCTCGCGCTCGACCTTGTAGCTGAGCGAAAGCATCGGATTGACCACGATCCGCGCCAGCCGCGCGGCGTCGAGAATGCCCTCTTCCTGGTCGAAGTCCCAGCTGCGGTTCTGCTGCGCCATCAGGCGGCGCTGCAGCCGGTTGGCGAGCTTGGTCACCACGCCCTGAAGATGGACGAGCTGCTGATCGAGATAGGAACGCAGCCGCGCCAGTTCGTCGGCGTCGCACAATTCAGTCGCGGCGATCACTTCGTCATAGGCCGTGGTCCAGGCCTTGTAATCGAATTGCGCGCCGAAATCCTGCAGCGGGCGGTTGGGGCGGACCGGCAGCATGCCTTCCTCGCCCTCATCGCCGGGCTCGCCGTCCATATCGTCATACTGGTCGTCGCCCTGCTCGCTCGACTCGCCGTCCTGCGATTCGGCGTCGCGGTCCTGGCCGCGCGCCTCGATCTCGCTCTGGCCTTCCTCGCCCTCGCTCTCGCCCTCTTCGCCGTCGTCGGACTGCTGGTCCTCGGTGCCTTCGTCGTCGCTGCCGCCTTCCTCGCTATCGTCGGGGATCAGGTCGCCCTCGATCAGTTCGAGATCCTCGAGCAGGCGCGTCGCAAGCGTCGCAAAGGCGCGCTGATCGTCGATCGCCAGTGCCAGCGCATCGAGGTCATGGCCCGCCTTGTCCTCGATCCAGTCGCGGATCAGCGCCATGCCCATCGCGGTGGTGGCCGGCGCCTGTTCGCCGGTCAGCCGTTCGCGCACCATCAGCCCGAGCGCGGTCGACAGCGGCACTTCCTCCCGGGAGCGCGCGCGGGTGATCGGGTCGGCGCGCAATTTCATGTCGAGCGCGGTCGCCAGATTGGCAGCGATGCCGGCATAGCCGCGCGACCCCAGCGCCTCGACGCGCGCGCCTTCGACCGCGTCGAACACCGCGCGCGCCACGGCGTCGCCCGGTGCGGTCTTCGCATGCAGCGCGGAATCATGATGCTTGAGCCGGAGCGCGAAACCATCGGCGAAACCGCGCGCTTCCGCGACCTGATCGGCCGGCAGGGTCCGCGCCGGCATCGGCACCTTGATATGCTTGCCCGACTGAGTCGGCGCGTCGGCGGTAAAGGCGAGCTCGATCTCGGGTTCGTCGGCAAGTGCGCGCGACGTGCCGCCGAGCACGGCCTTGAACTGATCGAGGGGGGTTTCGGTGGCCATGGGCTTTCTGTGCAGGGCCGGACGCGCGAAATCAATCTCCGCCATGCCCGGGTCCGGCATACACGGTCGCTTAAGCCTATCGTGCGAGACTTGCCGTGAGATCGAGTGTGGAGCCTCGCCGCGTGCCGACGCTATTGCTGGAACATCCGGTCGGTTTCCCGATCGCCCTGATCCGCGCCTTGCTGCTCGAGCAATGCCCGCGCATCAGCTGGCGCGTCGGCGAAGAGGATTATGGCGGCAAGGACGATGTCGCGACGCTCGAACGGCCGCAGACGATCATCGGACGCTTGCCGGACGGCGATTTGATGCTGGTCAGCATCGAATATCGGCCCGACCAGCCTTACCGGCCCGCCAACGGCCATACCCCGCCGGCGCATCATCATCATATCGCGATCAGCCGGCCATCGACCGAGGACGATACGCTGGCGCTGAAGGTCGCGGTGATCGTCTGCACGACGATCGCCCAGCAACAGCCGGGATCATTCCTGCAACTGGAAGCGGGCGGCAACTGGCTCGATCATGGCGACATGTCGACCGGGCTGGCGCTGCTCGCGCGCGGAGTCGATTTGCGGCCGCTGCTGCAATGTGGCGTGCCCGAAACGACCGGTGTCGTTGCCCCGCCGATTTCGCGCAACGCCGATCCCCCTGCCCCATTTCCCGAACCGCAAGTGGTCGAGCCAGAAGACGACGGCCAGGTTTCGCTCGCGTCGATGACCATCATGCTTGACGGCGACGTGCATATCGACTGGCCGCTGATCGACGAGGTGCTGGGGAGGTTCGACCCGGATGGCCGCTGGAAAAGCATCGCCGCGCCGGGCGGCATGGGCTTTGTCCGAGGCCGCGGATCACTGGTCTTCGCCTGGCTGCCGCTGCCGATGGACCCTGAAGCGATCGACAATGCGCTGCAGCGCAGCTTCTGGTTCCAGGGCGACCGGAACCGGATCGCCCGGCATCGCCAGCATGTGACCGTGCATATAAAGTCGCCGGCCGATTTCGAGAGCATGCGCATGGTCGCGATGGTCGCGACGCTGGTGATCGGCATGATCGCGCGCGAACCGCAGGTTGCGGGCGTCTTCAACAATCAGGTCAACACGCTGTTTGACGCAAAGATGGCCGAGGGCTTTCTCGGCGTGGTCACGAATGGCGAGATTCCGATCCAGCTCTGGACCTGGACCGCGCCCGATTCGATGGCGGACGGCAATGTCTGCCTGACCACGGGCGGGCTGATGCCGTTCCTGGGGTATGAAGTCGAGGTGTGGAACGCGCCGTATCCGGTTGCGATGGTCGGCGACAAGCTCAGCGAGCTGCTGCGCTATCTGTTGCTGAAAGGCCCGGTGATCCGTCACGGCGACACGGTCGGTACAACCGCCGAGGATCAGGCGATCCGCTGCTTTTTCGGCGAAAGCCGCGCGCGGCGCGAAACCCCGGTCCGGGCGATGTTCGTCGAATTCGGCGAGCCGGCGGCGGCGCAGCCACGCCCCGATCCGGTCCCATCGCCGCCGCTCCGGCCAAGTCCGGGCGGATTCGCCCGGCGCCCCGGCGGCTTCGGTCGCAAGGGGCTTTAGGGCTCCAGATCACGCACCGTAACGGCTGGATGAGGCGGTTTTCGGCGCCGCGCCGGACCGCCCCTGCCGCCGCACGCCCAAAACACGCCGCATTATGCGACATAATCGTCTCAAATTGTCACAAATCGACCTGAACAGGATTGGATTCTCTTGCAGGAAATAAAAAAGCATGATTTGTCCCGGTTGCGCATTTTGAATCGATAGGCGGATCACACGAGGAGTCGGTCTTCACCGTGACGGTGGACCAAAGACTCCCAACCCAAGCCATCGAGATGCGCAACGGGGAGACAAAATGAAGATCGACACGCTTTTCCGCTGCGCGACCTCGGCCGTCGCGCTGATCTATTCCGGTGCGGCCCTGGCTCAGGCGACGCCGCCGCAAGCGACGGATATGTCCACCGAACAGGCCGGCACGGACCAGGCCGCTGCGGACTCCACCGACGATGGCCGGGAAATCATCGTCACCGGATCGCGCATCCGCCGCAACGGCTTCGACCAGCCCACCCCGACCACAGTGATCGGCGATGTCGAATTGCGGCAGGGCGCGCGCGCCAATATCCAGCAAGTCCTGAACGATCAGCCGCAATTTCGCGCCACGGTCACGCCGCAAGTGTCCAATGGCAACACCTCGACCGGCACCGCGCCAGTCGACCTGCGCGGCCTCGGCATCAATCGCGCGCTGACATTGCTCAATGGCCGGCGTTTCGTCGGCGAGAATAACCTCAACTTCGTGCCCACCGGCCTGATCCAGCGCATCGACGTCGTGACTGGCGGCGCCTCCGCTGCCTGGGGTTCGGGCGCGGTCGCCGGGGTGGTCAACATCATCCTGAAGGATGACCTGGAAGGCCTGACGGTCGGCGGGCAAAGCGGCGTCTCGTCACGCGGTGACGGCGCACGTTATGGTGTGGACGCCAGTTTCGGCACCAAATTCGCCGGCGGCAATGGCCATTTCATGATCGGCGCGGAATATATCAAGGACAAGGGTATCCCCGACCGCAACTCGCGGCCCAACCTGGGCAGTGCCGCGATCGTCCGGGTCAATCCGACCAGCCTGACCGATTTCTCGACGCGCCTGACGCGTGACGTGAACTATGGCAATATGAGCTCGGATGGGCTGATCACCACCGGCGTGCTGGCCGGGCAGACCTTCAACGGAGATGGCACGCTGCGCTCGTTCCGGGGCGGCACCCCGCTCGGCGCGGGCCCCTTTCCCGGACAGATGATCGGCGGCGCGGACGGCGTCGGGCTCTATGACAATGTCGCCGCCTCGACGCCGTTCGACCGGCTCAACGTCTTTGGCCGGGTAAGCTATGACCTGGGCGGGGCGACGATCTGGGCCGAAGGAAGCTATGGACGCTCCACCAGCAATGCGCCTTTCCTGACCGACTTCCTCGTCCCGCCGCTGACCATTTCGGCGACCAACCCGTTCCTGTCCGCGGCGATCCGCAATCAGCTGGCGGCAGCGGGTGAGACGAGCTTCACCTATGGCCGGGTGTTCAACGATATCCTGATGCTGCGCTTCAACACCAAGCGTGAGAACAAGGAAGGCGCGATCGGCATCAACGGCACCTTCGGCAAGGGCTTCACATATCGCGCGCATTACAGTCATGGCGAAATCCATAGCGACGAGCGGCTGGAGAATTCGCGGATCGAGGCCAATTTCGACAAGGCGATAGATGCGGTGTCGAGCGGCGGGCAGATCGTCTGCGCGGTCAATGCCGATGCGATCACCACCAATGACGACCCGGCATGCCGGCCGCTCAACCCGTTCGGCCGGTTCAACGCGTCGCCCGGCGCGGTGGATTATGTCACCGGTACGCAGCAGCAAAAAACGATCGAGAAGCTCGATTCGATGGGCGCCGAAGTGCAGGGCGACCTGTTCTCGCTCTGGGCAGGGCCAGTCACGGTGGTGGTCGGCGCCGAAGCGCGGTGGGTGAAGACCTCCTCATCGCGCAATGCCGATGCGATTGCCGGCATCTTCTCCTTGCCGGTTTATGTCAGCGATCTGAATGGTGGCTTCAACGTGAAGGAAGCCTTTACCGAAGTCTCGCTGCCGGTGATCAATGCCGAAGGGGTTGCGAAGGTCGAGCTCAATGGTGCAGCGCGCTATTCGGATTACAGCAACAGCGGCGGCATCTGGTCGTGGAAGGTCGGCGGCACGGCGCGGCTGTTCAATGATATCCTGCTGCGCGTGACGCGGTCGCGCGATATTCGGTCGCCCAACCCCGACGAATTGTTCAGCCAGCGCAACATCAATGTCGGCGCGCTGGTCGATCAGGACAGTGCGGGCCGGGGCTCGGTCCCGGGCTATACGGCGACGCCGGCGACTGTGACCACCTATAGCGGCGGCAACCCCAACCTGGTGCCGGAAATCAGCAAGGGGTGGACGGTCGGCGCCACCTTCTCGCCATCCTTCTTCCGCGGCCTCAGTTTCTCGGTCGATTATTATGACGTCAACATCAACGGTGCGATCACGACGCTGTCCGCGTCGAACCTGACGCTGCTTTGCTCCAAGGGCAATTCAACGGCGTGCAGTCAGATCATCCGCAACCCGACCACGCAGACGGTCGAGACGGTGTTCTCCAATTCGCAGAACATCGCCAGCTTCTCGACCCGTGGCCTCGATATCGAAGCATCCTATGTGCTGCCCTTGTCGAAGGTCAGCAGCGGGATGAAGGGGACGGTGCGGGTGCGTGCGCTGGCGACCTATATCAACCGTTTCATCTTCGATACCGGGCTCACCCGCGTCGATACCGCGGGCGATGTCGGCAATGCGACGGCAAACAGCGTTCCAAAATGGCGTGGCACGCTGGGGGTAAGCTATCAGGGTGACGTTGTCGGGTTCGACGCCCGCCTGCGCTATGTCGATGGCGGCCTGTACAACCGTGCGCTGACCACGCTGGTGAACAACAAGGTCGCGTCGCGGACCTATGTCGACCTTGGCGCGCAGTTCAAGGTGATGGATCGCTTCACCCTGTTCGGCAACGTCAACAATGTGTTCGATGCTCCCCCGCCAATCACCACGGCGGGCAGCCCGCATTATGACATTGTCGGCACCTATTTCACCGCCGGCGCGCGCGTGAAATTCTGACGCGCCGGACGCACCGCCGCTCCAATCGGGGCGGCGGTGATCCGGTTCCGAATCAGCCCATATCGACCGCAGCATTGGAGTGGCGGACATGACGAAGTACAACCCGAAAACCCTGGCCGCCGGGGTCCTGATCCTGATCGCCCCAACCGCGGCGATCGCATCCCCGGCTGCCGCGCAGACCGCCCCGGCCGCGGCACCGGTCGCGATCAGCCCGGCCAGCCTGTCGACGCTGCCGGCCTTTATCGACGGGGTGATGGCCGAACAGATCGCCACGCGCGAAGTGGCGGGGGCGGTGGTGACGGTCGTCTACAAGGGCAAGGTGCTGTTCACCCGCGGCTATGGCTATGCCAATATCGAAAAGCGCATCCCGGTCGATCCGCAGCGTACCCTGTTCCGACCGGGATCGGTATCGAAGCTGTTCACCTGGGTCGCGCTGATGCAACAGGTAGAGCAGGGCAAGGTCGATCTCGACGCCGATGTGAACACTTACCTCGACTATAAGATTCCCACCTTTGGATCGGCGCCGATCCGGGTTCGCGACCTGTTGCAGCACACGCCGGGGATGAGCGACATCGGTGGCATCACGGCGGAGAATGAAAGCAAGCTGGTGCCGTATCGCGACTGGATGAAGGCACATATCCCCGCGCGGGTCTGGGCGCCGGGTAGCGAGATTTCCTATTCCAACTATGGCGCCGCACTGGCCGGCTACATCGTCGAGCGCGTCTCGGGCGAACCCTATCCCGACTATGTCGAGAAACACATCTTCCGCCCGCTCGGCATGATGACGACGACGTTCCGGGAGCCGCTGACCGGCGCAATGCGCGACCATATGGCGACCGGTTATGTGGTGAAGGATGGGCGTTTTTCCGCCACGCCGTTCGAATATTACAGCCTGGTCATGCCCGCCGGATCGGCCTCGGCGACCGCACCCGACATGGCGCGCTTCATGCTCGCCTTGCTCAACAAGGGGCAACTCGGCACGGCGCGAATCCTGACCCCGGCGTCGGTCGCGTTCCTCGAAAGCAATTCGATCGCCAATGCCCCGCACCTTGCCGGAATGGCGCATGGTTTCATGGTGCATCGTGAAGCCGGGCCGCGCGTGGTCGGCCATGGCGGCAATACGATGGATTTCCATTCCAACCTGTCGATCGCGCCGGCGGCGGATTTCGGTTTCTTCATGTCGTTCACCGGCGGGACCGGGAGCTATCTCGGGCGCACCGAACTGAGCGATGCGATCATGGGCAAGCTCTTCCCGCAAAAGCCCGCGCCGCGCTGGACCGGTACCGAGCCGTCGCCGCCGCTTGGCGCCTATCGCAGCAATCGCCGCGACTATGCCACGCCGGTCGAACCCGAAGGCGACATCAAGGTCTCGATGCCGTCAGCGCATATCGTCCTGGTCGAGAATGGCGGACGCAAGACGTCGTGGGAGCAGGTCGGACCCAATCTTTACGAGCTGGTCACCGGCGCGCGCGACGGTGGCCCCTATGACCGGCTGGAATTCTACGGCACGCCGCAGGATCCGCGCCTGTCCTTCGCGGCGCAGCCGCACGTCACCTATCATTTCGTGAAACCCTGACCGCGAGGATCTCGCGGCCGGCACCGGTCAGGCCGCGAGATCCTTGCCTTCGTCCTGCGTGCGTTCCTCATGGATGTTGATCAGCGAGTTCATCAGATTATCCTCGCCGCTCGACATGACCCCGATCGTCACGGCCTCCTCGCAGCCCTCGGCGACGAGATAGGCATGGCCCATCGAGGAATCGATATAGATTGATTCCCCCGCGCCGAGCTCAAGCGGATCGTAGAATTCGGTGTGGACGACGATCCGCCCTTCGACCACGAAGATGAATTCCTCGCCGCCATGGCTGACGAGACTGCCGAACTCTTCCAGCGACTTGGCGCGGATTCGCGTCAGGTTCGGGATCATGCGCTTCTGCCGCAGCTCAGTGCAGAGATAGTAATAATCGTAATTGGCGGTGTTGACGCGAACCGCGCGATCAAGCGTCCCGATGCTGCGTCGCGCCATCACCGTCGGCGCTGCCGAGCTTTCCTCTTCGACGAACAATTCCGACATGCGGATGTTGAGCCGCTCGCTCAGCTGCTGCAGCTTGTCATAAGTCAGCGTCAGCCGGTCATGCTCGACCTTGGACAGCGTCGACACCGGGATGCCGCTGCGTTCGCTCATCTGCTTCAGCGTCCAGCCGTTGCGATTGCGTAACCCCTTCAGCAACGCGCCGAGTGTGAGTTGACTGCCTTGCATCGTCGCACTCTCCTAATCGCCCTCGCTTGACGTGTCCTGATCAGGACAATAACATCCCATGCGGGATAAGTCGCTCAAGAAGCAAGTATGAACATCGTTGAAACTAGCATCACTCGTGTCGATCACGCAATTCGATCGGAATGAGCGGCACGCCCTGAACGTGCGGCCGCATCTGAATCGAGCAAAGGGGAGAAATCAAGATGACGCCATGGACCCGTGCGATCGCGGTCGCTCTCTCCGCCACCACGCTGATCTCGGCAACGCCCGCGCGCAAGCCGGCGGCCCCGGCCTATGACACGGTATTGAAGGGCGGCACCATCTATGACGGGCTGGGCGGCGCGGGCGTGATCGGCGATGTCGCGATCAAGGGGGATCGCATCGTCTATGTCGGGCCAAAGGCCCCAGGCGCGGCGCGCACCACCATCGATGCCAAGGGACTGGCCGTGGCGCCGGGCTTCATCAACATGCTCAGCTGGGCGGTCGAATCGCTGATCGCCGATGGGCGCGGCCTGAGCGATATCCGGCAAGGCGTGACGCTGGAGGTATTTGGCGAAGGCGACAGTTTCGGGCCGATGACGCCGGAGATGAAGAAGCTCGCGACGGATCGCCAGAGCGATGTGAAATACCCGGTCGAGTGGACCACGCTTGCCGACTATCTCGACTGGCTGACCAAACGCGGCATCGCCCCCAATGTCGCATCGTTCGTCGGTGCAACCACGGTGCGCGCCAATGTGCTGGGCGAGGAGGATATCGACCCGACGCCGGCGCAATTGCAGCAAATGCGCGCGCTGGTCGCCAAAGCGATGCGCGACGGTGCGATCGGGGTCGGATCGTCGCTGATCTACGCACCCGCCAGCTATGCCGAGACGCCCGAACTGATCGCGCTGGTCGATGAGGTTGGGCGCTGCGACGGCCTGTATATCAGCCATATGCGCTCCGAAGGCGACCGCCTGCTCGAAGCGATCGACGAACTGATCGAGATTTCGCGCAAGACCGGTGCCCGTGCCGAAATCTATCACTTCAAACAGGCGGGCAAGGATAACTGGCCGAAGATCGACGCCGCGATCGCCCGGGTCGAGGCAGCGCGCAAGGCGGGCCTGAAGATCACCGCCGACATGTACCCCTACACCATCGCCGGCTCGGGGCTCGACGCGTCGATGCCGACCTGGGTGCAGTCCGGCGGGCTGGAGAAGTGGATCGAGCGCATGAAGGACCCCAAGGTTCGCGCGCGGCTGACCGACGAAATCCGCAAGCCGGGTGTCGGCTGGGAGAATATGTATCGCGCCTCGGGCGGCGCCGACGGGCTGATCGCGGCCGGCTTCAAGAGCGAGAAGCTGAAACCGTTGACCGGCAAGACGATCGCCGAGATCGCGGCGATGCGCGGCACCTCGCCCGAGGAAACGATGATGGACCTGGTGATCGAGGACGGCAGCCGCGTGGGCATCATCTATCGCATCATGGACGAAGCCAATGTCGCGCGCGCCGTGGCGCTGCCCTGGATGAGCTTCGGGTCGGATGCCGATGCCCAGGCGCCCGAGGGACCGTTCCTGAAATCGCAGCCGCACCCACGCACTTATGGCACCTTTGCCCGGGTGATCGGTCATTATGCCCGTGACGAGCGGCGCATGCCGATGGCCGAGGCGATCCGGCGCATGACGTCGCTGCCCGCGGCGAATCTGGGCATCAAGGAGCGTGGCCGGCTCGCACCCGGCTATCATGCCGACATTGCGGTGTTCGACCCCAAGACTTTTGTCGATCATGCGACGGTGCAGCAGCCCCAGGCTTTCGCCACCGGCATGCGCACGGTGTTCGTCAATGGACAGGCAGTGCTGCGCGATGGCCAACCCACGACGAACCGCCCGGGTCAGGTCGTGCGTGGCCCCGGCTGGACCGGTTGGCCAGGCGGCGGTGCGTGCCGCAAGCGATAGCCGCCTACTGAGCGAATTCGGGCAGCACGATATGCCCCGGTGCAAAGTCGCGGTTCATGATCACCGTCGCCTCGCCTGATTTCGCATCATAGGCGAGCAAGGTGATGACCGCGCCCTCGATAATCTCATGCGCGGGGAGCTTGACGGTCGAGAGCGTGTGACGCGCGCCGGGCAATGGTCGCATCCGGCCGAAGCCCGAGGCCTCGAGGTCGAACGACACGCTGCCCTTCTCCCCGCCGCTGCCGGCGTAGCGCAGCTTCACCATGCTGTCCCCGCCCAGTGGCAATCCCTCGATCAGGCCATATTCCGCCTTCGGGATGGCATAGGGCAATTTACCCTTGCCCTTCGCCCCGACCAGAAATGCGTGATCGAAGAAGGAATCTCCATCGGCATCGATCAGGCAATAGCGCGTGTCGAGCTTGGTCGGGCGCAGCGCGCCGACCAGCCCGAACAGCATCTGTCCGGTCATCTGCTTGCCGATCGACCCTTCCTTGCCCTCCTCGCAAAACACCCGCTGCGGATCGCCGGGCAGGCCCGGTACGCTGGCCGCTGCGAGCACCATGCCGCGCGCGAACGCCCGCTGCTCGCCCGCCTGGTCGAGCCTGACCGGTTCGACAATGATCGCCGCGTCGGGCCGGCCAAGCACGCTCATCGCAACGATATTGCCTGGCATGACCTTCTGTTCGCCCGCCTGGGTCAGCGATGGCAGCAACCGCAGCGGCGGCGCGCCGATCTTGTAGTCGGCGGCGGCGACCAGCAGCGGCACGACGGCCGCGAGTGCCATCATATGGAGAAGACGAGTCGGGCGAACGCTATGGTGATGCATGCACCCTGCTACCAGATCACATCGCAACCGAATGCAGCAATTTGGGATCGCGGATGATTGGCCGATCGAACGGATCGCGACGCACATCTGGTAAACCCAATGCACGCAGATCATGTTCATGTGTCACATCGCGTGACGGGAAATCATCCCTATCCTGCGCGCGTTCCTCAACGGATTTCCCGGAGCGGACCGAGCCCGGTCGGTCCGCTCCGGGTGATAACCGAGATCAAGCCTTGCCCACCACGCTCTCGGGCAGATCCTTGCCGAACACGCGCTGATAATATTCCGCGACCAGAGCACGCTCCGATTCGTCGCACTTGTTGAGGAACGACAGGCGGAAAGCGAAGCCGATATCGCCGAAGATCAACGCATTCTGTGCCCAGGTGATCACGGTGCGCGGGCTCATCACGGTCGAGATGTCGCCATTGATGAAGCCGCGCCGGGTCAGGTCGGCAACGCGGACCATGTCCTCGACCGCCTTCTTGCCCTCCGGCTTGTCATATTCGCCCGACTTGGCGAGCACGATCTGCGCCTCGACCGCGGCGGGGAGATAGTTGAGCGTGACGACGATGTTCCAGCGGTCCATCTGGCCCTGGTTGATCTGCTGCGTGCCGTGATACAGCCCGCTGGTGTCGCCAAGACCGACCGTGTTGGCGGTGGCGAACAGGCGGAACCAGGGATTGGGGCGGATCACGCGGTTCTGGTCGAGCAGCGTCAGCTTGCCCTCGGTCTCCAGCACGCGCTGGATCACGAACATCACGTCGGGACGGCCGGCATCATATTCGTCGAACACCAAAGCGGTCGGGGTCTGCAGCGCCCAGGGCAGCAGGCCTTCGCGGAATTCGGTGATCTGCTTGCCATCCTTGAGCACGATCGCGTCGCGCCCGACCAGGTCGATGCGGCTGATATGCGCGTCGAGATTGATGCGGATGCATGGCCATTTCAGGCGCGCCGCGACCTGTTCGATGTGAGTCGATTTGCCGGTGCCGTGATAGCCCTGCACCATCACGCGGCGATTATGCGCAAAGCCGGCGCAGATCGCGAGCGTGGTGTCGGCGTCGAACACATAGGCCGGGTCGAGATCAGGCACGCGCTCGTCCGCTTCGCTGAACGCAGGGACTTGCATATCCGAATCGATGCCGAACGCCTCACGGACGCTGAGCATCTTGTCGGGGGCTTCCATGATGGTCGTTTCGCGGCTGTCGGGCTGAGTATTAGGGATGTCGGTCATTATTGCCTCACGTCTGGCCTAACGCCTTAGGCCAAGGAAAGCGTTCGACTCAACACTCACAAACAACTTTGGTTCTTTAAATCCTGTACAATCGTACCGGAGACCCGGCCGCGCGGGCAATTACCTGCTTCGCCTCCTGGTCGAGCTGAGCCGCCTTGAGCCACCAGCCGGCTTTCTCGCCGCCTGGAAAGAGCGTGTCGGGTAGGCGCGACAACACCGCCGCCTTCAATTCCGGAACGGTGATACCTGGCGGACTGTCCGGCAGGCTGGCGAGCACGGCATCACGCATCGCGGCGAATTTTTCGGCATCGACAGTGTAGGTCTTGCCCGGCTGAATGACGTTTTCGATCGCAATGCGGTTCGGCTTTGCTGCGGCCATCGGCTTCACTCCGTTGGTGGGGAATTTTTCGGTGGCAGCGGAAACAGCGTCAGGAACCGGTCAAGCAACGCGCGGTCGCCCTGCACGCTCATCGCGCCCGCCGCCTCGGCATCGGCGACCGGCAATCCGCCATAGACGGTTGCCGCCAGCATCATCGGCGTGGTCGAGAGGATCAGATCGGCATCCGACGGATCGGCGCGCCGGATCGGAATGCCGTCCGGGCCAAGCGCCGCCACGAATGTCTCCGTGCCGAAGCGAAAGCCGATCGTCGCCTGGAGACCGGCCGCCCGATCGCCTGCATACATGGTACGGAACGACATCATGATCGAGGCCGCGCTGAGCGGCAGCGTCGGATCATGCGCGGGCGAGCGAACCGCCCAGCGGCCCAGTTCCTGGATCGCGACTTCGCTCTGATAGCCCCAGGGGGTCAGGCCATAGACCTGCACCGATGCCGGGGGCGGCAGCTTCTGCCGCTCGACGATCCCCGCCGCTTCCATGCCTTCGAGCCGCTGGGTCAGCACATTGGCGCTGATCCCGGACAGGCCGCCGCGCAATTCACCAAAGCGTCGCGGACCGAACATAAGCTCGCGCACGATCAGCAGCGACCAGCGCTCGCCAACCAGTTCCATTGCCAAAGCGGTGCCGCAAGCATCGTCATACCAACGCTTTTCCGCCGCTTTTGCCGATTCGGTTACTTTTTCTAACTTCATGGTTGCTTTTAATAACTGAAGCAGGCATCACCGTCAAACAGTGATTCGCAACTCAGCGTTTCCAAAAAGGGAGAACCCCCGTGAGCCTGACCAACATGATCTTCGTGAACCTCCCCGTCAGCGACGTCGCCAAGGCGACGGCATTTTATGAATCGATCGGCGCGACGAAGAACCCGATGTTCAGCGACGAGACCGCGTCGTGCATCGTCCTTTCCGACCAGATCCACGCGATGCTGCTCAACCATGAGAAGTTCGCCTCGTTCATCCCCGGCCGCACCATCGCCGACGCGAAGAGCGCGGTCGGCATGCTGATCTGCATCGCACAGCCGAGCAAGGATGCGGTCAATGCGGTGGTCGACAAGGCCGCGACGGCCGGCGGCAGCGCCGATGCGACGCCGTCGCAGGATTTCGGCTTCATGTTCAGCCGCAGCTTCGCCGATCCCGATGGTCACATCTGGGAAGTGATGTGGATGGACCCCAGCGCGGCCGCTGCCGGCCCCGAGGCGTTCGCCGACGCCGCCGCCTGACGGCGCACACCGTAAAAGGACAGTGTCATGCGTAAATTCGCCCCTTTCATTTCCGGTGCCGGCGGCTTCGCCGTCACCGTGATCGCCATCCTCGTGCACGGCGCGATGACCGGCGCGCCCCTGTTCGCCTGATCTTCAAAGGAATCCCAATGCCCTTCCCATCGAATACCAAGACGCTCTGGACCGGCCGCGTGCTGAGCGGCTTGGCGATCCTCGCGCTCGGCGCGGATGCCGTGTTCAAGCTCGCCACGCCGCAGCTGATGATCGACAATAGTCCGCCTTTGGGCCTCGCGCCCGACCCCGGCCTGTACCGCACGATCGGCGCGATCCTGCTGGTCAGCGTCATCCTGTACGCCTGGCCGCGCACCGCCATTCTCGGCGCGGTGCTGATCACCGCATTCCTGGGCGGAGCAGTCGCGGTGAACCTTCGCGCCGACATGCCGTTATTCAGCAACACGCTGTTCGGCGTCTATATCGGGCTGGTCGCCTGGGCCGGGCTATGGCTGCGCGACCCGCGCGTCCGGGCGCTGCTGCCGATCGCCGGATAGCGTCGGAACCCGAATAACTTCACAACAAGGAGCAGGATGATGACCTCCCCAGACATCGAGATCACTGCCTTTCGCTGGGTGCCGGGTTTTGCCCGTGGCCTGGTGCGCGACATCAGGGTGCGCTGGGCACTGGCCGAAGCCGGGCTGCCCTATCGGGTCCGGCGGCTCGACGCGACCACCCAGCGTCCGGCGGACTATTTCCACGAACAGCCCTTCGGCCAGGTGCCGGTGTTCGTCGAAGGCGATCTCGGCCTGTTCGAGAGTGGCGCGATCGTGCTGCATATCGGCGGGCGCAGCGAGACGCTGCTTCCCGCCGACGCGGCCGGGCGGGCACGCGCCACCTGCTGGGTGATCGCGGCGCTCAACAGCATCGAGCCGATGATCTTCGACCTGGTCAATATCGATATCTTCAATGCCGGCCAGCAATGGGCGACACTGCGCCGGCCCGAGGCGGAGCAGAAGGTGCGCGAACGCCTGTCCCGGCTGTCGGACTGGCTTGGCGAGCAGGACTATCTCGAAGGCCGCTTCACCGCAGGCGACCTGATCATGGCCACGGTGCTGCGTAACCTGCGTCACACCGGACTGGTCGCCGAGCATGCCAATCTTGCCGCCTATCTCGCGCGGTGCGAGGCGCGGCCGGCATTCCAGCAGGCTCTGGCCGAACAATTGGCCGATTTCGACGATCGCGAAGCGGCCTGAACTCCATATCCAAGCCATAATTTCAGGAGAGAGATGATGAGCTATATTCAAGGTTTCGTGCTCGCGGTCCCCGCAGCGAACAAGCAGGCCTATCTCGACCACGCGACCAAATCGATCGCGCTGTTCCGCGACTATGGCATGACCCGCATGGTCGAGAATTGGGGCGACGAAGTGCCCGACGGCACGGTCACCGATTTCAAGCGCGCGGTGAAGGCGAAGGATGATGAGACCGTCCTGTTCAGCTGGCTCGAATGGCCCTCCAGGCAGGCATATGAGGACGGCACGAAGCGAATGATGGAAGATCCGCGCATGGCCGAGATGGGCGAGTGTCCGTTCGACGGCCAGCGCATGATCTATGGCGGGTTCGAACCGCTGCTCGACGACGGCCCGGGCGGATCGACCGGCTATGTCGATGGCTATCTCGTGCCGGTCGAGGCCGGCAACAAGGAGGCGTATCGCGGCCTGGCGAGCAAGGCATCGACCGTGTTCCGCGATTACGGCGCGACCCGCGTGGTCGAAGCCTGGGGCGACGACGTGCCCGATGGCACGGTCACCGATTACAAGGGCGCGGTACAGGCGACCGGCGACGAGCATGTCGTCTTTTCCTGGGTCGAATGGCCTTCGAAGGAGACCCGCGATGCCGGCATGGCCAAGGTCATGGAAGACCCGCGCATGAAGCCGGACACCATCACGGAACTGCCGTTCGACGGCAAGCGCATGGTCTATGGCGGCTTCGCGCCTATTCTCGATCGCTGATCCAGCAACAAGCCTATTCGACAGGAGAGAGACGATGCCCAATCCCGAAGGTACGCCGATCTGGTACGAGCTGATGACCGCCGACCCGGATGCGTCAAAAGCATTTTACGACCATGTGATCGGCTGGACGGTTGGAGAACCGCTGCCGGGCGGCCAGGATTACCGCATGATCAATGTCAGCCCGGAGTCGGGCGGCGGTCAGGTCGGCGGCGTGTTGCATCTGACGCCCGCAATGATCGCGGGCGGCGCCAAACCTACCTGGCTCTTCTATATCGGCGTCAATGACGTCGATGCGACGGTCGAGAAGATCAGGGCGGCGGGTGGCAGCGTGCTGATGCCCGCCTGGGACATTCCCGATATCGGCCGCATCGCGATGGTCGCCGATCCGCAGGGCATCCCCTTTTACGTGATGCGCGGCACCAGCCCGGAAGACAGCACCGCCTATGACCGGATGGGCATGGGCAAGTGCAACTGGAACGAACTGGCGACCACCGACCAGGATGCGGCGAACGCCTTTTACGCCACGGTGTTCGGCTGGACCTATCCCGACAAGATGACGATGCCGGGTTCAGGCGATTACGTCTTCGTCGCGGTCGGCGAGCAGATCATCGGCGCGACCATGAACCGACAGCCGGACAGCCCGCCGCCCGCCTGGCAATTCTATTTCCGCGCGCCCGACATCGACGTCGCCGCGCAGAAGGTGAAGGACAGTGGCGGCACCGTCCATCTCGAGCCGATGGAAGTCCCGGGCGGTGACCGCATCATCGTGGCGAGCGACCCGCACGGCGTGATGTTCGGCGTGGTCGGGCCGGGCAAATAAGCGCGGACCAGAACAAGGAGAGAAATGATGCACAAGATCGCACCATGCCTGTGGTTCAACCACAATGCCCAGGACGCGGCCGAATTCTACGCCGCGACCTTCCCCGATTCGAGCGTCGACGCGGTCAATCTCGCGCCGGGTGACAACCCTTCGAGCAAGGAAGGCGCTGTGCTGACGGTCGAGTTCACCGTGCTCGGCATGAAGTTCCTTGGCCTGAACGGCGGCGACACATTCAAGTTCGACGAAGCCGTGTCGTTCCAGATCTATACCGACAGCCAGGAAGAGACCGACCGCTACTGGAACGCGATCGTCGATGGCGGTGGCGCGGAAAGTGCGTGCGGCTGGTGCAGGGACCGGTTCGGCCTGTCCTGGCAAATCACGCCCCGCGCGCTGATGGCCGCCATATCGAGTCCGGACCGGGCGGCAGCCAAGCGAGCGATGGATGCGATGATGACGATGGGTAAGATCGACATCGCGGCGATCGAACGCGCCGTCGCCGGAGAATTGGTCGCCTGAACCCTATCGACCGCGTCACTCCGATCGCGCCGACATCCTCCCCCGCGGCGCGGGGGAGGCAAGGCTGACACCTCCCCCGACGCCCCGCCCCGAAAGGCATTCCGATGCGCAAGATCATAGCCGGGGTCTTCCAGTCGCTCGACGGCATCATGCAGGCCCCGGGCGGCCCCACCGAAGACCCGACCGGTGGTTTCACCCTTGGCGGCTGGTCATGCAGCTATTGGGACGAGATGATGGGCGATTATATGGGCGGCGTGATCGGCGGCGATTATGATCTGCTGCTCGGCCGCAAGACCTATGAGATCTTCGCCGCGCACTGGCCGTTCATGACCAATGACCCGATCGGCGAGAAGTTCGACAGGATCGCCAAATATGTCGTCACATCCTCGACCGAGCCGCTCGGCTGGCGGAATTCGCACGCGATCAACGGCGACGCGGCGACCGGCATCGCCAGACTCAAGGCGGGCGATGGGCCCAACCTGCTGATCCAGGGCAGCACCGCGCTCTATCCGGCACTGCTCGAGGCGAGGCTGATCGACCGGCTGTTCGTGATGACCTTCCCGGTCGTCCTGGGCGGCGGCAAGCGGCTGTTCGCCGCCGGTGTCGCGTCCGGCGCCTTGACGCTGGTCGATCACCAAGTCTCGACCACTGGCGTGATCATCGCAAGCTATGAACCCGCCGGCCCGGTGCCGATCGGGTCGTTCATGCTGCCCGAGTTGAACGACCTGGAGCGCGCGCGTCAGGAACGGATGACGCGCGAGGGATGATCGCCGCGTGAGTGCGCCTCAAGCGCCGGGGGCAGTCTTATCCGGCACTCCCCGGCGGGGAAGGAAATACGTCATGCGAACGCCGCCGCCCCCTTCAATTGCGTGTAGGCCGCGATCACGTCCTGCAGCGCCTTTTCGTAGCTGCGGTCGCCGCCATTACGGTCGGGGTGATATTTCCGCACCAGCTCGGCATAGCGCGTTCTGAGGCCGCGCCGGTCGACATCGGCCCCCAGTCCCAGCACCTTCAATGCACGGCGTTCGCCCTCCGACAGCATCCGGCCATCGGCGCGCGGCGCTTCGGTCGCGCGCTTGAAGCGTGCGCCGATCGCATCGAGCGGATCGCGAAAATCGGCCCAGGTCGGCGGGCGGTCGGCGCCGGAATGCGCGAAGGCGCGCGTCTCGCGCTCCCAGCCGGCAAAGGGGCGCTGCGCGTCGTGGATTTCGTCGGCGCTCATGCCGTTGAAGAAATTGTAGCGCGCATTGAACGCGCGGACATGGTCGAGGCAGAACCAGCGATACGGGCGCGGTCCGTCACCACCATTTGGTCCATCGAGCGCGGGCGCACGGAATTCGCCCGGCTCATGGCAGCCCGGCTCGGCGCAGTCCCTGCCCGTCCCCTCGACCCGGCCGTGAAAACGTGCGCCCGGCCGGTCCCTTTTTTCGCTTTCGTCCGCCTTCTTCTCACTCACAGCGACACGCGGCTCCCCGAAACCCAAAAGTGGCTTATATAGTGACGATGACCAGCCCCGCCACCGGCCCCGTTGCCGCCGCCATCACCGCCCAGCTCACCGCGGCGCTCGCCCCGTCGCATCTCGAGGTGATCAACGACAGCGCCCACCATGCCGGCCATATGGGCGATGACGGCAGCGGCGAATCGCACTTCACCGTCGTCGTCGAAACCCCGGCCTTTATCGGCCTGTCGCGCGTTCAGCGTCAGCGGCTGGTCAATAACGCGCTGTCCGAGCTGCTCCAGACCAGCATCCATGCACTGGCGATCAAGGCACGCGCGCCGGGAGAGTGACGATGGCGTACAGGCTCTGGTACTGGCCGACGATCCAGGGACGCGGCGAGTTCGTGCGCCTCGCGCTTGAGGCCGCCGGGATCGACTATGTCGATTGTGCGCGCGGCGCGGATGGCGAAAAACGGCTGCTGGCCGACATGGCGGCGCGCCGGGGCCGCGCACCCTTCGCACCACCCTATCTCGAAATCGACCAGCTGGTCATCGCGCAAGTCGCCGATATCCTGCTCTATCTCGGCGAGAATCACGATCTGGCGCCGTCGGCGGTCGCCGATCGCTACTGGATCCATCAGCTGCAGCTGACCATCACCGATCTGGTCGCGGAGGCGCATAATGTGCACCATCCAGTCGAGATGAGAGCCTATTATCGCGAGCAAAAGCCCGAAGCGGCGCGCGCGGCGAAGCAGTTCCGCGACGGGCGCATGCCCAAATTCCTCGGCTATTTCGAGGCTGCGCTGAGGGTCAATCCCGGCGACTGGCTGATCGACCATCGCTGGACCTATGCCGACACCTCACTGTTCCAGATCGTCGAGGGGCTGCGTTATATGTTCCCGCGGCGCATGGCCGCGATCGAAGGCGATTATCCCGGCCTGATCCGCCTCCATGACCAGGTCGCGCAACTATCCGGCATCCAGGCCTATCTGAACAGCGACCGGCGCCTGGCCTTCAACACGGAAGGCATTTTCCGCCATTATCTCGAACTGGACGGCGAATGACCGTGCTTGCCAAACGCCCCGCCGCGCGGATCCTGCTGATCGACGACCGGGACCATGTGCTGCTGTTCCGCTTCGACGCCGGCGACCGTCCGCCCTTCTGGGCCACGCCGGGCGGTGCGATCGATCCGGGCGAGAGCTTTGCCGAGGCGGCGCGGCGCGAACTGCGCGAGGAAACCGGCCTCGACCTCGATTGCGGGCCGGAGGTGCATCGCCGCACGGTCACCTTCACCACGCTTGAGGATGTGCCGGTGATCGCCGAGGAGCGCTATTTCCGCGTGTCCGCCGGCGCCTGCGCGATCGATACTTCCGGCCATACCGAGCTCGAGCGCCGCGTGATGCAGGCACATCGCTGGTTCGCGCGCGACGAACTGGCCACCTGGCCCGAGACGATCTTTCCCGAAGATCTGCGCGCGATCCTGGAGCAGACCGATGACCAATGACGATCTGATCCTGCAGACGATCACGCCGGTTACCCATGACCTGGGCGGGTTCAAGGTTCATCGCACCCTGCCGTCCAGACCCCGTACCATGGTCGGGCCGTTCCTGTTCTTCGACCAGATGGGTCCGGCGCACCTCAGCGTCGGCCAAGGCATCGACGTGCGGCCGCACCCGCATATCAACCTCGCCACGGTGACCTATTTGTTCGGCGGCGCGATCGACCATCGCGATTCGATCGGCACCTTCGCGACGATCGAGCCGGGCGCGGTCAACCTGATGACCGCAGGCCATGGCATCGTCCATTCCGAGCGCTCGCCCAGCGCCGAGCGCACGATCGGCCCGGAACTGTCGGGCATCCAGACCTGGATCGCGCTGCCCGAGAAGAACGAGGAAATGGATCCGGCGTTCGAGCATGTCGGCAAGGCCGCGCTGCCGGTGGTCGAGACGAGCGGCGCCCGCGCGCGCATCATCATGGGCCGCTTATGGGGTGTCGCCGCGCCGACCACGACCTATGCCGAGACGATCTATGCCGACATCATGCTTGAGGCGGGCGGCAGCGTGCCGATCGATGCGGGCGCGGACGAACGCGCACTCTATGTCGCGCTGGGCGATGCGAGCCTCGATGGCATGACGCTCGAACCCATGACGCTTTATGTGTTGCAGCCCGGCGTCGCCGCGACGCTGCGCTCGACGCGCGGCGGCCGGGTGATGCTGTGCGGCGGCGAGGCGTTCGCGACGCCACGCCATGTCTGGTGGAACTTCGTGTCGTCCGACCGCGAACGCATCGAGCAGGCCAGGCGAGACTGGACGGCGGGGAATTTCCCCAAGGTGCCGGGCGACGACAAGGAATGGATTCCGATTCCGGACGTGCCGCTGACCGTCAGCTATCCGTGAACGGGAAATCGCGGGGTGCCGGGCAGGCACCCCGCGTCCCGGGGATCAGAAGCTGTAGCCGACCGAGAAACGGAACGAGCGGCCCAGGATCGGCCGGGCGAGCCCGCCTTGCGAACCGATGACACGCGGATTGCCTTCGGTCAGGCCAATGCGGTTGGTCAGATTGTCGCCCGTGACCTGCAGCTTGATCTTCTCCGCCACCGTGACCGCGACCCCAGCGTCGAGCTTGTAAAATTTCGGCAGCACTTGCTTGTTCTCGGGATCGGAGAAGCGGTCGCCGATATAGCTGAGCGTGGTGAACACCGCCGCCTTGGCGCCGCCGAAATCATGTTCGTAGGACGGCGACACGCGCCATTGCCATTTGGGCTGGCGCTGCACCTGCAGGCCACTGACATCGACCGAGGTGAAGAAGTTGCGGTATTTCGCATCGAGATAGGTCGCGCCGAGATCGATGCTGAGCCCATGAACCGGCCGGATCGTTCCTTCGAATTCGATCCCGTTGGTGCGCGCCCCGCCGATCGAGATCTGCGGCACATTGTTGATGATGCGGCTCACGCCCAGCCCGGTAAAGTCATTATGGAAGAAGGTCGCGTAAGCACTGACCATCGGCGTCGACACCTTCAAACCCAGCTCATAGCTGTCGACCTTCGGCGCGATCGTCACACCGTCGCGCAGGGCGTCGAAGAACGGGAAGCTGTTGCCGCGGCTGTAGCGCGCGAAAGCGCCGATCTGATTGGAGAAGTCATAGTTGATGCCGGCCGTCCACGACACTTTCGAGCCGCTATAATCACCCTTGGGCAAGCCCGAGAAGGTGCCGTTCAGGACTGCGGTGCCGTTATTGTACAGCGTATTGGGATTGTTGTCGGTATCGACGCCGAACGTGTTGTTCTCCAACCGCCCGCTTACCGTGTGGCGCTGCCAGCGAATGCCGCCATCGATGCGCAGTTCCGGCGTGATCTGATATTCATCGACCGCATAGGCGGCATAATCCTTGCCGTCATATTGCGCATTGACGTTGAAAGTCGCGCCCTGGACGAAACCCGAGCGCGTCGCCTGACGACCGTCGCCGAGCGTCAGATTGAGACGGCGGCCATGCTCTTCCGCGGTCAGCAACTGGCCGTTGCCGAGATTCCAGCGATCATCCGACGAATAGGTCGCGAAATAGCCGCCGACGGTCAGCGTGTTGTCGCCGCGCTTGAATTCGAGCGACAGGTCGTTGACGAAGGATTCGATCTGCTTGCGGACTTCCCAGATGCCGGCCTGGATCACCGGAGTCGATCCGGGCACCACGCCGCCGCCGTTGACATAGGTCAACGCTCCGACCGTGTTGCCGGCACCATATTTCGCCACGACATAATCCGCCGCCGTCATCGGCGCGGCGTCGGGCACCAGGCCAACCGTGTCGGCGCTACCCTTCATATAGCTGGCGCGTTCGCGGATCTTCAGGCCATCGCTGAGTTCATAGTCGAAATTCACGCCGCCATTGAAGATCTTCGCCCCGCGCCCGTCGGCCAGATCGACCACGCGGCCAGTGTTGATGGTCGAGAAGCGCGTCTCGCGCCCCGCCAATGTACCGGTCTGCGCATCGAAGCCGGGAAAGTCGCTGACCTTGGAGCCGTTCACCGACACCGGCACCGGCAACAGCCACTGGCCATGATCGTTGAGATAGCGGCCATAAACGAGCAGCGAGCCCTTGCCGAAATCATGCCGGATATTGGCGGTGATCTGCCCACCCTTTTCAGCGCGGAACTGCGGATCGCGGATGCCGTTCGACTGCGCATAATAGCCGCCGATCATTGCGGTGGTGTTCGCGCCGAGCGGGCCCGAGACCCAGGCATCACCGCGCACTTCACCGAAGTCGGTGGCGCTGATCCGGACTGACCCCTTGGGGGTCTGGCTGCCTTCGCGCTGCACGAAGTTGACCGTCAGGCCAGGCTGGCCCGAGGAGAACAGTGCGCCGGTGCCGCCGCGCACCGCCTCGACCCGGGCGATCGTGTCGTCGATGCGGAACAGCTGAGTGTTTTCGAGGAAGGACAAGGTGGGCGGCGGGAAGATCGGCACGCCGGAGGATTGCAGCGTGACGAATTCCGCGTCGCCGCCCGAGGGGAAACCGCGCACGAAGATGTTGGCGCCGTTCTGGCCACCCGAGCTCTCCGCGCTGACGCCGGGAACCGAGTGCAACAGATCGGCAGTGCTGGACGGCGCGAGGCGCGAAATATCCTCGGCGTTGATCGAGGTGACCGCGAAGGCCGCATCCTGACGACGCGTGCCACCGCCGGCGGTGCCGACCACGATGATGTCGTCGGTGCTGTTGTCGATCTGCTCATCAGCCTGTTCGGGCGCGGCGGCGGTCGCCGGGGCAGCGTCCTGCGCATAAGCCGGCGCGGCGCAGGCGATCGCCAGGGCCAGCGGAGCCGTGCCGAGCAGCAGCGTGCGGTTGATCTGAAATGCCATGTCCATCCTCCCAATCAGGCGCATCTCGCGACGCCTTCGGGCAACTTGGTATCTAATCATGAAATGCATTTCAAGAACTATTGCATCCAGGTGCCCCGGTGCCGTCTTGCCGCTATTGCATGCTGACCCTAGGGTGGGGCGATGGCCGATGGGTTAAAACAGAAACGAGGCGCGCGCGCCGCCGATACGGCCGGCGGCACATTGACGATGAGTGATATCGCGCGGCTCGCCCAGGTATCGAAGCCAACCGTGTCACGCGTGCTCAACGGCAGCCCATTGGTCACCGCCGAGACGCGCGACCGCGTGCTCGAAGTGGCGCGGGCCAATGGCTATGCGGTCAACCGCAACGCCCAGAAACTGCGCCAGTCGCGCGCCAACACGGTCACCGTGGTGCTCGATTTCGGGTCGCACCGGCGCGGTGCGATCGGCGACCCGTTCATCTTCGAATTGCTCGCCGGCGTGTCCGAGGCGCTCTCGATACGCGACCAGGATTTGCTGCTGTCGCCACCTGGCCTGAGCGACGCGCGCGGCTTTCAGGACCTGTACCGCGCCCGCGCGACCGACGGCTTCATCATCCTCGGCCAGGGTACGCGCCACCTGCTGCTGACCAGCCTGGCCAAGGCCGGCCTGCCCTTGGTGGTGTGGGGCGCGGTCGATCCGGGCGGCCCCTATTGCGCGGTCGGCAGCGACAATCTTGCCGGCGGACGACTGGCCGGCGAGCGCTTCCTGGCGCGGGGCGCGAAACGCTGGCTGTTCGTCGGCAATGTCGAACATGCCGAGATCGACATGCGCTTCAAGGGACTGCAGCAAGCGGCGCAGCAAAGCGGACAGGATGTGGTGATCGATCATCTGCAGATCGATTCCATGGCTTATGCGCTGACCTTCGAAAGCGCCGCCGATTATATCCGCACTCACCCCCGGCCCGATGCGGTGTTCGCCTTTTCCGATACGGCCGCGATGGCGGTGATCGGGGCATTCCGTGCCGCCGGGCATCAGACACCGCAGGATTATGCGCTGGTCGGATATAACAACATCCCGCCCGCAGCGCATTTCACTCCCGCCATCACCACGATCGAGCAGGAAACCAGCATCGCCGGTGCGATCCTGGTCGAGAAGCTGATGCAGCTGATCGACGGCACGCGGCCGAAATCGGTGATGCTGCCGACCCGCCTGATCGTGCGCGAGACCTGAGCGAGGATCCAGACGAACAGAGAAAATGAAACAGGTCAGTGCGCGAGATGCCGGTCGAAGAAGCGCGCCATCACCGTATAGGCCTCTTTCGATTCCATCGGCTCGGGATCGGAGAAAAAGGCGTGCCACATCCCGTCCCAGACATGCAGATCAGCCTCGACGCCGAGCCGTACCAGCTCCTGATGCGTCTTCAGCACCGCGCTGAGCGCGAAATCGCGCGTGCCGGAGATCAGCAGCGACGGCGGAAATGCCGCCAGCACCTTGGGATCATGGACCGGCACGACCAGCGAATCCTCGGCCTTCGCACCGGCAAAATAGGGCAAGGCGGTCATGGTGAGCGGCCCGGCCACCGGCTGGCCGGTCAGGGCCGGACCGATCACCGATGAATCGCCCAGCAACTCCGTCGCCCCGGCGCAGAACATGCCGATCGCGGCAGGACGCGGCAGGCCCTGACGCGCGATCCAGGCGATCGATTCGGCGGTGAGCATGCCGCCCGCCGAGCAGCCGTAAATACCGATCTGGCCTGGCTTGTGCGTCTTGAGCAGCGCGCGATAAGCAGCGGTCACATCTTCGCTCGCCGCGGGAAAGCGCGCTTCGGGCGCCATGCGATAATCGAGCGTGATGACCGTGATGCCCGATACCGATGCGACCGGGATCGCTTCGACCAGCGCGCCCGACCCGGCGCCCCAGAGAAAAGCGCCGCCATGAAGGTTGATCAGTACGCGGTGGGCATTGGCTTTGCTCGGGCCGCCGCGCGGGGTGACGATCTGCGCCCCGACCCCACCGATCGTCGCTTCCTTGACCTCCACGGGATAGAGCGCGCGCAGCCGCACGACGCGGTCCGAATTGATGCGGTCATAATGGCGCCGTGCCGCGGCGATGTCCGCGCCGATCGGTGGCCCGGGCTTCAGCACGTCACGCACGAACAATCGTCGCGCCTCGTCCGAGGCGAAGGCCGAATAAGGTGCGGTAAAGGCCGGCACCGCGACATCGCCGGACTGTTTTGCCGGCGGCGAATCCTGCCCGTAAGCGAGCGTTGCCGAGACCGATGCGAGGGTGACCAACAAGACCGACAGCAACCTGACCATGATATTTCTCCTTGCGACATCCCGATCCGGACGCCATTACTGAAATCGATATCATCGCTCGGCATTGTTGGAAAGCAGTCGATTGAGCGCGGCACGAGGCAGAGGGTGACAATGGACGCGAAGGTGGAGCGGAGCGTGCCGGCGAGCGATTCGCGTATGGCGATCGGCGACGACGGCTGGACGCTGTCGATCGATGGGCCGGCGCCGACACAGGAGCGCTGGGCCGAGACGATCTTCGCGCTGGCCAATGGCGCGATCGGCGTCCGCGCCAACATCGATGAATGCGGTGGGGGCGACGGATCGACCTTTCTGACGGCCGCCTATGAAGTCAGCCCGATCGCCTATCACGAGCGCTTCCGCGGCTTTGCCGAAACCACTGACACGCGTGTGCCGGTCGCCGAGGCGATCGGGCTGGACATCGCGATCGACAGGACCGTGATCGATTTCGCCTCCGCGGTGGCGGAACATACGGTGCGGCGGCTCGACCTGCGGTCTGGTGTCCTGACCCGCGAGACGCGCTGGCGACTGGCCGATGGACGCCGGATCCAGGTGCATGCGGAACGGCTCGTGCCGCTCGACGGCACCACCTGCTATGCCCGACGTGTCGCCGTGTCGCCGATCGGTTTTGCCGCCACCATCGCGATCGCCCCACGCTTGCTCCCTGCCCCGGCCGCGGCGGGCCAGGCCGACGATCCACGGCTGGGCGTCGACCTCCACGCGTACGGCTTTGCGCCATTCGGCGAGCAACGGCCGAACATGGTGGTCGAAAAGCTGCACGGCAGTGGCATCGCCGTCGCCGCGACACAGGCAGTGCTTGGCGCGGGACAGGCACTGGTCGCCGCCGATGGCATGGTCTCGATCGATATCTTCACCGCTTATGCGGTCGCGGCGGATGCCGGCGATCCCCAGCATATGGGCAATACGGCAGCGGCGATCGCCGCCGATCTGGCCGATACGGGCTTCGACCCGTTGCGACAGCAGCAGCGCGCCGCGCTCGAGGCCTTCTGGCAGAACGCCGTGGTCGAAATCGATGGCGACGATGCCGCGATGGCCACATTGCGGCTCAACCTGTTCCATCTGTTCCAGTCGGCCGGACGCGATGGTCATGGCAGCGCCGCCGCCAAGGGGCTGACCGGCCAGGGCTATGAAGGCCATTATTTCTGGGACACCGAGGTGTTCATGCTGCCGGTGCTGGCGGTCTCCGCACCGGAGATCGCGCGCGCGATGCTGGCCTATCGCTATACGACGCTCGACGCGGCGATCGCCAATGCCCGCGCGCTCAATCACGATCATGGCGCGCTCTTTGCGTGGCGGACGATCGCCGGGCGCGAATGTTCGGCGCATTACCCCAGCGGATCGGCCGAATATCATATCAACGCCGCGATCGCCTATGCGATCGGCTTCTACGACCAGGCGACCGGCGACACCGGCTTCCTGGTCGAGATGGGCGCCGAGATGCTGGTGCAGACCGCGCGACTGTGGATCTCGCTCGGTGCGCATGAAGAGCGGACGGGCGAATTCTGCATTCGCGGCGTCACCGGCCCGGACGAATACACCGCGCTGATCGACAATAACTGGTACACCAACCGCATGGCGCAAGCGCATCTGCGTCTTGCCGTCGATGTGATCGACCGCGTCGCCGCCGCAGCGCCCGATACCTGGGCGAAGACCGCCGCGCGGATCGGCTACAGCCCGGCCGAGGCGACCGCCTGGACCGCCGCCGCCAATGCGATGCGCCTGCCCTATGACGAAGAGTTGCGGATCGACGCGCAGGACGACAGCTTCCTCAACAAGCCGCGCTGGGATCTTGCCGGCACGCCGGCCGACAAATTCCCGCTGTTACTGCATTATCATCCGATGACACTCTACCGGCATCAGGTCGCCAAACAGGCCGATCTGGTGCTTGGCCTGGTGCTTGGCGGCGACGGCATCGACGTGGCGCGCAAGCGCCGCGCCTATGATCATTATGATTCGGTCACCGCGCATGATTCGACATTGTCGGCATGCAGCTTCAGCATCCTGGCGAGCGATGTGGGGCATCGCGACGAGGCCTGGCGGCATTTCCGCAGCACCGCGTTCGTCGATGTCGACGATCTGCACCACAATACCGATCACGGCGTGCATATGGCGGCGATGGCGGGCAGCTGGCTCGCCTTTGCCTGGGGCTTTGGCGGGTTTCGTCTGCGCGAAGGCGCGCCAAGCTTCGCCCCGACGCTGCCGGCGGCATGGCGCGGCTATGGCTTTGCCATGCTGTGGCGCGGCACGCGATTGAGAGTCGATGTCGCGGCGGACGGCGTGACCTATCGCAACCTCCACGGACCGGCGATCGCCTTCGCGCACCGCGACCAGAGCATCACGCTCACCCCCGGCGAGACGCGGCGGTTCGACGCATGAGCGCCTTCCCGCGCCCGCTGGACGCGATCATCTTCGATCTTGACGGTGTGCTGACCGACACCGCCGAAGCGCATTTCCGCGCCTGGAAGCGGCTGGCGGACACGATCGACGTCCCCTTCGACCATGCCGCCAACGAGCAATTGAAGGGCATCGACCGGATGGGATCACTCGACCGCATCATCGGCGACCGGCCCGGCTTCGACGCAGGCGAACGCACGCGGTTCGCGGCGCTCAAGAACGGCTGGTATCTTGAAGAGATTGCCGGTTTCACCCCCGCCGACCTGTTCCCCGGCGCGCGCGACGTACTGGAAGAAGCACGCGCGGCAGGGCTGAAGATCGCGCTCGCCTCGGCCAGTCGCAACGCGCCATTGCTGCTCGAACGGCTCGGTATCGCCGCGCTGTTCGACGCAATCGCCGATCCGGCGGCGGTCGCGGCCGGCAAGCCTGCGCCGGACATTTTCCTGGCGGCCGCGCGCGCGGTCGGCGCAGCGCCTGCGCGATGCCTTGGCGTCGAGGATGCCGAAGCCGGGATCGTCGCGATCCGCGCGGCGGGGATGGCCTCGCTCGGCATCGGGTCACCGGCTGTACTGGCCGAAGCCGACCGGGTGATTGCCGCGATCGGCGCGTTCCGGCTGGGCGAGTATCGCTCGGCCTGAAATTCGGCCCCCCGGGAGGTCGGCGGATGACCGGACCGGAACGTCCCGCTATACTGCGGGGTATGACCTGCGACCTTCCTGTCGGAAGAGCCCTGCGCCGCTTCCGCCGCCTCAACGGCATCAAACAAGGCCATGCCGCAGAATTGCTTGGCGTTTCGCAAGGCAGCGTCTCGCGCTGGGAGAGTGGTGGGCATGAGCCGGAAGCGCATCACCGCGACCGCATCATCGAATGGATCGCGGCACAGGCGAACAATGATGCCGATGCGGCGCTGAAGCGGCTCGTCGCCAGTTCCGCGCTGCCCGTCCATCTGGTTTGCGATACGACTCACCGGCTGCTCGCCGCGTCGCCGTCGCGAGCAGCAAGTTGGGCGGCAAATCCGGACGGGTTCCTCGGGCAATCGCTCTGGCGGTTCGCAAGCCCCGAGATCGTGCTCGCAGAGGAGAGCCTTCACGACCGCGGCTGGTTCGACCGCCCTTACCAGCGGCTGCGCTTCCGCACCGGCGCTAATAACAGCGCCATCCTTGAGGTGCTGCCGAGCCTGATGGAGTGGGAGACGATCCCGCTGGCGGACGGCCGCACTGGCCGACTCACCACGACAATCGGTTAATGCATATTTTATTCGTGTCCGAACCGCGGCGCGGCGGTTAGCCCGCTGCGCATGCTCGGACGTTGGCCCACCATCATCACGCTCTGGCTGATCGGCGTACTTGCCGCCGCGCAGCTCGCTAAATTCTCGGTCATCGCGCCGCTGCTACGCGAACAATTCGACCTGTCGCTGCCGGCAACGGGCCTGCTGATCTCGCTGCTGGAGGTTGGCGGCGGGCTGTTCGGTTTCGTCGCTGGGCTTGCCTTGGGCAGGATCGGCTGCCGGCGCTCGCTGCTCGCCGGGATCGCGATCCTCGCGCTCACCAGCTTGCTGGAAGCGCTGGTGACGAGCGCCGGTGCGCTCTTCGCAGTGCGCGCGGTCGAAGGAATAGGCTATCTCCTGGCCGTCATCGCGGCACCGACCGCGATCGCCGGGATCGCCGATGACCACAGCCGGCCACGCGCTCTGGCACTGTGGAGCAGCTTCGTCCCGGTCGGGATCGCGGTCGGCAGCGCGATCACCAGCATGGCGGCCACGCCGATCGGCGTGCGCGGCATCATGCTGCTATGGGCGGCATTGCTCGCGGCGGCGATCGTGCCGGTGCTGCGCTTGCCGATCAGCGGCGGCGACAGCCGGCGGATCGCGCTGCCCGCGCCCGCGGCCTGGATCTCGACCCTGGCCTTTGGCGTCTACACGCTGTTCCTTTGCGCGCTGACCATGTTGCTGCCGACCTTCCTGATCGAGCAGCGGTCCGCGGCATTGGGCGAGGCCGGGATGATCGCAGCAATCGCCTCGCTTTCGGCGCTGCCGGCCTCCGGGCTGGCGATACTGGCGATGCGTGGTGGAAAGCTGTCGTCCCGACGCCTGCTCGCCATGGCCATCCCGGCATTGGTCGCCACCGCCTTGCTGGTTCCCCTCGCCTTTGGCGGGCAGGTGACCGGACTGGCGACGACAGGCGCGATCATTGTGGCGGCGGTGCTGCTCAGCGGCCTTGTCTCGCCGTTGATGTTCGCGCGGCTACCCATTCTTGCGGGCGCGAACAGCCCGCATGATCCGCGCATCGCGACCGCGAACGGCCTGCTGACGCAATTCGGTGCGGGCGGTGCGCTGATCGGGCCGCCTTTGGGTGGCCTGGTCGTCGGCTGGTGGGGCTGGGCCGGGCTGGGCCTGACCATTGCGTTGCTCGCGCTGGTGATGCTCGCGGCGGTCGCGCTGGCCGAGCGAATCGGCAGCGCAGGCCGGGGTTGACCGTGCCGGATCGGACCCCGGGGACATCCGCTCGAGCATATTGGACAGCGCGTAGCATGCGATTAGAAGGACCCTGCCCGGCACGGGCTTTGATCCGGGGATGAAACAGGTGCCAGAAGCCGAAACATATCATCGCGACGGCAGCGTGGCGCTTCCCGGCCTTTTCCCGGTGGAAGTGCTGCACAATTTCTATCAGCAGATGCAGGCGGATTTCAAAGCCGCCGGTCAGTCGATGCGGGCATTTGCCACCCAGGGGCCCTTGCTGAGTCGGGAAGCGATCGAGATCTATGCCTATCAATATTCGCCCATGCTGGCGTTTCTCTGGGGCCTGACGCCACGGATCGCCCTGGCCGCCGGGCGCGACCTTCTGCCGACCTATGCCTATTTCCGGCTGTATCAGCGCGGTGACATTTGCCGGGTCCATTGGGATCGACCCGCTTGCGAGCATAGCGTATCGCTGACCGTCGCCTATGGCGAAGACCGTCCCTGGGCGCTCTCGGTCGCGACCGAGCGGTCACCGGCCCCGCAGGCGGCGGTCGAGGAAGATTTCGGCCAACAACCCTTTCAGTCGATTGCCATGCAGGCGGGCGACGGCGTGCTCTATCAGGGAGTCCATCATCGGCACGGCCGCCTGACGCCGAACCCCAACAGCTGGTCCGCCCACCTGTTCCTGCATTGGGTCGATCGCAACGGGGACTATAAGGACCATGCGTTCGATCGCATCGCGATCGAACGGGCAAAGCGAGGCTGACGGAAGCCGTTCACCCGTCAGGAAACGGCGTCGACCGGAACCGCCCCTTTCGGCCCACGTCCGATCATCCGGTCGAACCGGATCAGCGCGATCGCGATTAGCGTCAGCGGTATCAAGGTCATGTAGAAGGCGTTCTGACCCGACAGATGCTGGAAGATCATACCGGTCAGGAACGACCCGATCGTACCGCCCAGCGCGGAAAAGATCACCATCAGCCCGACCATCGCCGCATGTCGTTCCTGCGGCAATGAGGTCAGCATGACCGAGCACAGGGTCGGATAGATCGGCGCCATGAACACGCCGATCAACGGGAAGACATACGCCGCGATCGGCGCATTGAGCCAGCCGACACCCGGGCGCAATGTCAGCCCCTGCGTGGTCGGCAGGGTCACCAATACCAACGCGGCGACACAGACGATGCAGGCCAGCATCAGCTTCAGCCAGTGGATCCGCCGCAGCAGCGCACTCGCGCCGAGCCGGCCGATCGCCAGCGCGGCGACGAAGATGCTCGACGCCTGCACGCTCATTTCGGGCGGCAGATGGAGGATCTCGTTGTTGAAGGTCGGCAGCCAGGTGCCGATGCTCTGCTCGATCAGCACGTACAGGAAGATCGAGATCAGGAAGGCGATCGCGGTGGGCAGCGCGAGCAGGCGCAGCATCTGCCGCCAGCCCGCGCTTTTTGCCGCCGCGCTTTCCGGTTCCGCCTTGCTCTCATCAAGCGGGGTGATCGCCCAGAGCCCGGCCGCGACCGCACACAGGCCGGCGATCAGCCAATAGACGTGCAGCCAGTCGGTGCCGGTCGCATCGGCGCCGATGAACCAGGAAAACATCCACACGCCGATCAGCACGCCGACCATGAACACGCCCTCGACCAGCCCGGTCAGGCTGGCATGCCCGGCGCGGTCGGGGCGCAGCAGGCCGATCGAGGCATAGGTCGCGACCTTGCCGGTGCCGAAGCAGATGCCGGTGACGACGAAGAAGAGCTGAGTCATCCAGAACGCATTGGCGATCGACATCAGCAACGCCCCGGCGCCGACGATCAGCATCGAGGCGATCAGCGCGCGGCGAAAACCGAAGGCGGGCAAGCGCGTGGCGAGCAGGAACGAGGCCGCGACCACCGACAAGTCCTTGCAGGCCTCCAGCGACGAGGCATGCGTCTTGGTCACCGCATAATGGCGGATCGATTGCAGGATGACCACGCCGACACTGTTCATCAGCAGGCCGAGCACCGCATAGGTCAGGATCAGCGCAATGACCGCGCGCGTCTGTGTGCCCATCGCCATTCCCCGCCCCATCCATTGTCCGATCCGTCGCGCGGACCTTGAAACGGACCTTAGCGCCAAATGGCCACCCTGCAAGAAATGCATTTCATAGAAGACCCAGGGTCGCGCGAGCGCGCTCGGGATTGCTCCCGCCAGTCTCTCGCTTATGCTGATCCGGTACAGTGAGTACCGCGCAGGCGCGAGAGGAAGAGAAGATGACCGAAGCATTCGACCTCCAATCCATTACGCTGCCGACTGGTGTGACGCTCGACGTCGCGGTTGCGGGCGACCCGGCCAGTCCGGCGATCATCCTGCTCCATGGTTTTCCCGAATCGCACCGGACCTGGCGGCATCAGATTCCCGAACTGGCCAGGACCAATTTCGTGCTCGCGCCCGACCAGCGCGGCTTTGCCCGCTCGTCCAAACCGGCCGCGATCAGCGACTTCACCCCCGACAAGATGGTCGGCGACCTCATCGCGCTGGCCGATCATTTCGGGATCGGGACCTTCACGCTGGTCGGGCACGACTGGGGTGGAGCGATTGCCTGGATGGCGGCGCTGACCCGCGCCGATCGGGTCGAGCGGCTGATCATCGTCAATGCGCCACACCCCTATATCTTCCAGAAGACGATGTTCGACGATCTCGGCCAGCGCGAGGCGAGCCAGTATATCCGCGCCTTCCGCAACCCCGATTTCGAGAAACATATCGAGAGCATCGGGCTCAGCGCTTTTTTCGACGGCAGCTTCCTGCGCCACACCGACTTCGCCACTGTCGCCGATGAAAAGCCGATCTATCTCGACCAATGGAGCCAGCCCGGCGCGATGACCGCGATGCTCAACTGGTATCGCGGCAGTGCCATCGTCGTGCCGACAATGGATGAAACGCCCGAGCGTCCTGCATTCCTCGACGCGCCCTTCCCGCCGATCCGGCAGCCGACGCTGGTAATCTGGGGCATGAAGGACGCGGCCTTGTTGCCGAGCCAGCTCGAAGGTCTCGACGCGCTGGTGCCCGACATGACGCTGGTGAAGGTCGATGCGGGGCATTTCGTGCCCTGGGAAGCGCCCGAGGCGGTGACCAACGCGATCCGGGATTGGCTGGCTTAAAATCCTTCCCGCACCGGGCAGGAGCTAGAGCGGCTCCACCCACGCCCCATGCGCTTGCACAGTCGCGCGTTGCGCGGCTTCCTCGAACCCCGGCCAGCTCTGTACCCACAGCTGTTGCTGCGCGGTATTGCGGTTCGGTTCCATTCGAACCCAGGCGAGCGGTCGATCCGTCGTTGCGACCGCACCGGCGGCGGCCATCGCCGCCGCGATCCGCGCCTGCCGCTCCGGACCGAGATATTGCCATACCACCGAGTGCATCAGCGCGCGCGTGACACCCGCCGCCTGCGGTTCGGCCAGCCTTGCCTCGACCCAATCCGCGGCATCGCCCTGCACCATATCGACCGGTCGCGCCTCGATCATGGCGATCGCATGCGCCAGGCGTTCGGTCCGCTCGGGATTGTCGGCCCAGATATAGGCGCGCAGCCGGTCCGCCGCTTTCGGGTCAGTCACGTCGACCGGCTGAATCTCGACACCGCGCACCGAGACGATCTCGACCTGCACCTGTGGAGGGCGCGCGCCGCGCCAGTCGGGCCGGATCGTCACCGGCGACTCGGCCGGTCCGACCATCGTTCCGCCAAGGTCGAAGCGGAAGCGGTCGATCAGCAGATTGAGACCGGCGCTCGATCCGATCTCGAGCAGTTCGAGCTTCGGCCCATGCCGCCCGGCGACCTCGATCAGACCAGTCATCAGCGCCGCCGATCGCCCCGCTTCGTTGGTCTGCGGCGGTCCATCAAGCCATGGATAGAGCGCCGCGTCATGCGTGATGAAGCTTTCGCGCAACACGCGCCGGACCTCCCCGGGCTCGACGATCCTCCCCGCGAACAGGTCGGAAAGCCCGGGCGCAACGCCCGCCAGGTCAAGCGCATGCAGCCCGCCGACCAGCCGCAGCGGCAAAGCGTCGGTGGTCGGCTCGCCCGGCCAGTCGAGCACCCGGCGGCCGGTACGTGTGTCACGATCGAGGCTGACCGCCAGGCCAGCACAGATGCGCGCGGTGATCGGCGCCCCCATCACGGTGCAGAAATGCTCCTGGATCAGGAATGCGCCGCGATTATTCTGCTCATCAGACATGACACGCCCTTCTCGCTTCGTTCGTTTCGGGCGACGTCGAGAAACTGGCTCGGGCGCGCGCGGCTGGTTTCTCGACTGCTCTCGAAACGAACGGGTGATGATTGCCGGGCGTTGTTGCGCCCGCGAACGCCCCCAAGTAAAGCCCCGCTCGATCATGGCCGCACCAATCATCATCGCCGTGCCCAAGGGGCGTATTCTCACCGAGGCCGTGCCGCTGCTGCAGCGTGCCGGAATCGAGCCCGAGGCGGCGTTTTCCGACGAGGACAGCCGCGCGCTGCGCTTCGCGACGAGCAACCCCGGCATCGACCTGATCCGTGTCCGCGCGTTCGACGTCGCGACCTTCGTCGCGCATGGCGCCGCGCAGCTCGGCATCGTCGGATCGGACGTGCTGGCCGAATTCGACTATTCTGAACTCTATGCGCCGGTCGATCTGGGTATCGGTCATTGCCGCTTGTCGGTCGCGGAACCCGCCGCACTCGCCGCGACCGACGATCCGCGCGGCTGGAGCCATGTGCGCATCGCGACCAAATATCCGCATGTCACGCGCGCCCATTTCGAAGCGCGCGGCGTGCAGGCCGAATGCGTCAAGCTCAACGGCGCGATGGAACTGGCGCCTTTACTGGGTCTGGCGCCGCGGATCGTCGACCTGGTGTCGTCGGGCCGCACGCTCAAGGAAAACGGCCTGGTCGAGGTCGAAGTGATTGCCGAGGTGACGTCGCGCCTGATCGTCAACCGCGCCGCGTTCAAGACGCGCGGCGAGATCGTGCCGCTGGTCGAGGCATTCCGGCGAGCAGTGGATGACGCCCGTGCAGCCTAGCGCATTGCCTCCCTTTCTCCGTTCGCTCGCAACGAACGAGCTTCATGGGGCGCGCATCTGGTGCTGAAACTCTCCACCTCCGATCCGGGCTTCGACCGTGATTTCACCATCCTGGTCAATGCGCGGCGCGAGACCGATGCCGATGTCGCGCGCGACGTGCGCACGATCATCGCCAGCGTCCGCGACGAGGGCGATTCCGCCATCGCTGCCTTCACCAGGAAGTTCGACCGCCACGATCTCAACATGAGTGGTTGGCGGATCGAGAAGGCCGAGTGGATCGCCGCCTATGACGGGCTCGACCTCGCATTGCGCGACGCGCTCGACCTCGCCGCCGCGCGCATCGCCGCCTATCACGAGAAGCAGAAGCCCGAAGACAGCGACACGACCGACAGTGCCGGGGTCCGACTCGGCGCACGCTGGAACGCGATCCAGAACGCCGGCATCTATATTCCCGGCGGCCGCGCGGCCTATCCGTCATCGGTGCTGATGAACGCGATCCCCGCCAAGGTCGCGGGCGTCGAACGCCTCGTCATGGTCACGCCGACTCCGGACGGCGAGATCAACCCGCTGGTGCTCGCCGCCGCGCATATCGCCGGGGTCGACGAAATCTGGCGCATCGGCGGCGCGCAGGCGATTGCCGCGCTCGCTTATGGCACCGGACGGATCGCCGCGGTCGATGTGATCACCGGGCCGGGCAATGCCTGGGTCGCCGAAGCCAAGCGCCAGCTTTACGGCGTGGTCGGCATCGACATGGTCGCGGGACCGTCGGAAATCGTCGTCGTCGCCGATGGCCGGAACGATCCCGACTGGATCGCCGCGGACTTGCTCAGCCAGGCCGAGCATGACCCGACCAGCCAGTCGATCCTGTTTACCGACAATGCCGCCTTTGCCGAACGCGTTGCCGAGGCAGTCGACCTGCAGATCGGCGCGCTTTCCACCGCCCGCGTCGCGCGGGACAGCTGGGATGCGAACGGCGCGATCATCGTCACCGCCGACCTGGGCGAGGCGATGCCGCTGGTCGACCGCCTCGCACCCGAACATCTCGAACTGGCCTGCGACGATCCGCAAGCCTTGTTCGACCGCGTCCGCCATGCCGGATCGGTGTTTCTCGGCCGCCACACGCCCGAGGCGATCGGCGATTATGTCGCCGGGCCGAATCACGTCCTGCCCACCGGCCGGCGCGCGCGTTTCGCCAGTGGCTTGTCAGTGCTCGATTTCATGAAACGCACCAGTTTCCTGCAATGCGACGCGGCTGCGCTTGCCGCGATCGGCCCGGCCGCCGTGGCGCTGGCCGAGGCCGAAGGGCTGCCGGCACATGCGAAATCGGTGGCGTTGCGGCTCTAGGCTTTCGCCGCCGGAAAAGAGCTCGGAGAAGAGCCCAGAGAAGAGCAAGGTTCACCTGAGCCACTTCCTCGGTTATGGGCTCGATAATGTCCCAACGTACCGCACCCCGTTCCAAGGCCCGCGCCGCCGCGCGCCTTGCCGCCGCGCAAGCACTGTATCAGCATGAGATGGAGGGCACGGCGATCCCGTCGCTGCTCCACGAATTTCACAATCACCGGCTCGGCGCGACGATCGAGGATGCGGAGTATGCCGAGGCGGAAGTCGATTTCTTCGACGACATCGTCAAGGGCACGCATGCCCGGCTCGAAGAGATCGATACGGCGATCGCCGCGAAGCTCGCCAAGGGTTGGAGCATGACTCGGCTCGACAAGGCGATGCGCGCGATCCTGCGCGCCGGAACCTATGAACTGCTGGCGCGGCCCGATGTGCCGGTCGGTACGGTGATCACCGAATATGTCGATGTCGCGCATGCCTTTTTCGACAAGCGCGAGGCGGGGTTCGTCAACGGGCTGCTGGATGGGATCGCGAAAGATGTCCGGACTTAAGCCGCGCCGCCGGAAAGGTTGAGACTATGACCGAAGCCGATTTTCTCGTCGCGCTGCGCAGCTTGCCGCTCCATCCCGGCGCGAACGGCCTGTCCGACGATACGGCGAGCCTCGGTCCCTATGTCCTGACCACCGACACGATCGTCGAGACGATCCATTTCCTGCCCGGCGACTTGCCCGGGGACGTGGCGTGGAAGCTCGTCGTGACCAATTTGTCCGATCTCGCCGCCAAGGGCGCGACGCCGGTCGGGGTATTGCTCAACTATCCGCTGAGCGGCAGCGCCTGGGACACGGCCTTCCTCTCCGGCCTGCGCCACGTGCTCGAAACCTTCGCTACGCCGCTGCTCGGCGGCGATACGGTGTCGTTGCCCAGGGGCGCGCCCCGCATCCTGACGCTCACCGCGATCGGCGGCGATGCCGCCGCGCCGCCGCGCTCGGGCGCGAAGCCGGGCGACCTGCTCTATGTCACCGGCACGATCGGCGATGCCGGCGCGGGCCTGGCCATCGCGCGGGGCAAGCCCGGGCACGACGACCTGCTGGCCGCGTATCGCCGTCCCCATCCGCGTCTTGCCGAGGGCCGCGCGCTTGGTCCCTATGCCCATGCGATGATGGATGTATCGGACGGACTGCTGATCGACGCGCGGCGCATGGCCGAGACATCGGGGCTGGCGGTGACGATCGACCTGACCGCTGTGCCGCTCTCGTCCGCCTATATCGACTTTGCCGGCCGCACCCGCGACGCGCGCCTGGCCGCCGCGACCGCAGGGGACGATTATGAGCTGCTGTTCGCCGCGCCCGCCGATCGCCCCCCGCCCATCCCGGCGACCCGGATCGGCCGGTTCGACCCCGGTGCCGGGCTGATCCTGCACGATGATGGCGATGTGCTGCCACTTCCGGCTCATCTGGGATTTCAGCACGACATCTGACCGGGTTGCGCTCCGCGTTACCCGCCTTATACCTTTCGCCAAACCGTAGGGGACGCGGTCAGCCTGACCATCCGTCCCAAGCGACATAAAGGGGAAGGATCAGCATGACGATTGTCTATGCCGCCATAATCTGCGGCCTGATTGCCGTAGTGTACGGCATCATCACCAGCCGCCAGGTGCTCGCCGCGAGCCCGGGCAACGAAAAGATGCAGGATATCGCGGCGGCAATCGCTGAAGGCGCCAAGGCCTATCTCGGCCGTCAGTATCGCACCATCGGCATTGTCGGCATCGTCGTCGCCGCGCTGGTCGCCTATTTCCTCGGCTGGGTGTCCGCGATCGGCTTCGCGATCGGCGCGATCCTGTCGGGCGTGACCGGCTTCATCGGCATGAACGTGTCGGTCAAAGCCAATGTCCGCACGGCAGAGGCCGCGCGCACTTCGCTGCAGGGCGGCCTGACCATGGCGTTCCGCTCGGGCGCGGTCACCGGCATGCTGGTGGCGGGCCTCGGCCTGCTCGCGATCTCCGGCTTCTTCTGGTATCTGACCGGCCCCGCCGGCCACGCGCCGACCGACCGCATCGTCATCGATTCGCTCGTCGCGCTCGCCTTCGGGGCCTCGCTGATCTCGATCTTCGCGCGCCTCGGCGGCGGCATCTTCACCAAGGCCGCCGACGTCGGCGCCGACCTGGTCGGCAAGGTCGAGGCGGGCATTCCGGAGGACGATCCCCGCAACCCCGCGACCATCGCCGACAATGTCGGCGACAATGTCGGCGACTGCGCGGGCATGGCCGCCGATCTGTTCGAAACCTATGTCGTGACGCTCGGCGTGACGATGGTGTCGATCGCCTTGCTCGTCCAGGCCTCGGCCGGCGAACTCCTCGCACTGATGGGTCTGCCGCTGATCGTCGGCGGCGTGTGCATCATCACTTCGATCATCGGCACCTATATGGTGCGCCTCGGCAGCAACAATTCGATCATGGGCGCGCTCTACAAGGGCTTCTGGACCACGGTCATCCTGTCGATCCCGGCAATCTATTTCGCCACCCAGTACACACTTGGCGACATGCACACCGTGATCGGCGGCGCATCATTCCTCGAACCCGGCGTGGCCCATGCCGGCTTCACCGGCATGGACCTGTTCTGGTGCATGATGATCGGCCTCGCGCTGACCGGCGCCCTGGTGTGGATCACCGAATATTACACCGGCACCAATTACCGCCCGGTCAAGTCGATCGCCAAGGCGTCGGAAACCGGCCATGGCACCAACGTCATCCAGGGCCTCGCGGTCAGCCTCGAAAGCCCGGCATTGCCGACGATCGTCATTTCGATCGCCGTCATCGCCACCTATCAGCTGGCGGGCGTGATCGGCATCGCCTTCGGCGCGACCGCGATGCTGGCGCTGGCCGGCATGGTCGTGGCGCTGGACGCCTATGGCCCGGTCACCGACAATGCCGGCGGGATCGCCGAAATGGCCGGCCTGCCCGACGATGTCCGTCATCGCACCGATGCGCTCGACGCGGTCGGCAACACGACCAAGGCCGTGACCAAGGGCTATGCGATTGGCTCGGCGGCACTGGCCGCGCTGGTGCTGTTCGGCGCGTATACGACCGATCTCGGGATCTATTTCCCCGACCTCAACGTCGATTTCTCGCTCTCCAACCCGTATGTCATCGTCGGCCTGCTGCTCGGCGCGTTGCTGCCGTTCAGCTTCGGCGCGTTCGGCATGACCGCGGTCGGCCGTGCGGCGGGCTCGGTGGTCGAGGACGTCCGCGCGCAGTTCCGCGACAATCCCGGCATCATGGAAGGGACCAGCCGTCCCGACTATGCCCGTACCGTCGACCTCGTCACCAAGGCGGCGATCAAGGAGATGATCATCCCGTCGCTGCTGCCGGTGCTCGCACCGATCGCGGTGTATTTCATCATCACCGCGGTATCGAACCAGGCGAGCGGCTTCGCGGCGCTCGGCGCATTGCTGCTCGGCGTGATCGTGTCGGGCCTGTTCGTCGCCATCTCGATGACGTCGGGCGGCGGCGCCTGGGACAATGCCAAGAAGTACATCGAGGATGGCAATCACGGCGGCAAGGGCAGCGAAGCCCATAAGGCGGCAGTGACCGGCGACACCGTTGGCGACCCGTACAAGGATACGGCGGGCCCGGCGGTCAACCCGATGATCAAGATCACCAACATCGTGGCCTTGCTGCTGCTCGCGGCACTGGCTCACGCCGCCTGACAGGCCCGATCTTCCGGTCGCAGGAACGGCCCGCGCGGAGATGTCCGCGCGGGCCGTTTCCGTTTTGCCCATCTCGATACATTCTCTTTCGGCAATGCTTTCAAGCGGCTGCACGGCGCGATATTAATATGCGTTGTCGGGGCATGAGATCGGGGCGGGGGATATGATTCGGAAATTGATCGGGGCATTTGCCGTAATCGCGGCAGTCGGCCCGTCCGCGGCGCAATCGCCTGCCCCGTCAACGGCCTCGGCGACGACCCTGGCGACACCCCCTATTCCGATCGACCATTTCGCCAGCCTGCCTTTCCTGACCGCACCGGAACTGTCGCCCGACGGCACCAGGATCGCCGCGCGGATCGCCGTTGCCGGGCAGTTGCGCCTGGCTATCGTGCCGCTTGGCGATGTGAAGAAGATCGTCACGATCGGGATGGGCGAGAATGATCTCAACAATTGGGAATGGATCAACAATGACTGGCTGATCGCCAGTATCGGCGCGACGGAGAAAGTGGAGGGCGACGACTGGTACCTGTCCCGCACCGCTTCGATCAGCGCGGACGGCAAGAAGATCATCATGCTGGGCGCAAAGACCGCAGCGCAGAATGCCGGCAATGTGTTGTGGATGGCGCGTGACGGGTCGCCGCATATCCTGCTCGCCATGCAGACATCGATCTATTCGAACGATGTGGGGTTCTGGCCCGAGGTGCGCGATTTCGATGTCAGCACAGGCAAAAGCGTCCGCGTCGTCCCATCGACCGACAAGGTCTCGAGCTGGTTCACCGATGGCGCGGGCACGGTGCGCATGGGCGTCGCCTATAACGACGACAACCGATCCTATCGCCTGCTCTATCGCGACGACCGGACCAAGCAGTTTCACACCGTCAGCAAGGCGCGCGGCCGCGGTGCTTCGCTCGGCAGCCTTCCCGCAATGTTCCTGCCCGAAACCGGCAAGGCGCTCGCATTCGACGACGATGACGGCTTCAACGCGCTCTACGCCTTTGATCTTTCCACGCTGAAGACCGGCGAGAAGATTTTCGGCAAGCCGGGCTATGATATCGGCGGGATCATTCCCGACGCCACCGGCACGCGGATGATTGGCGTACGCTATACGGACACGCACGCGCGTACCCAATGGTTCGACCCCGTTCTGGCGAAGATCCAGGCCGATATCGACAAGGCAATCGGCGCGCGCCACGCGCAGATCACCTCCTGGAGTAGCGATTTCAGCGTGCTGATCGTCAAGGTCGCCGGCGCCGACCGACCCGGCGCCTATTATGTCTATCGCCCGGACGAGGGCAGGCTGCGTATGCTCGCGAAAATCAGCGATGCGCTGGGCACCGATGCCCAATCGCCGGTCAGCACGGTGACGTACAAGGCGCGCGACGGACTGGAGATTTCCGCGGTGCTCACCACGCCCAAGGGCAAGACGGCGAAGGGCTTGCCGCTGATCCTGATGCCGCATGGCGGCCCGTTCGCGCGCGACGACGAGAGCTGGGACTGGTGGACGCAGTTCCTCGCCAGCCGCGGCTATGCCGTGTTGCAGCCCAATTATCGCGGCTCGTCCGGCTATGGCACCGCTTTTGCCGAAAAAGGCCAGGGGCAATGGGGCCTGGCGATGCAGGACGATCTGGTCGATGCGGTTAAATGGGCAACCGGCAGCGGCCTGGCGGATGCCAAGCGGGTGTGCATCGTCGGGGCATCCTATGGCGGTTATGCCGCGTTCCGCGCGGCGCAGCGCGACACCGGGCTGTATCGCTGCGCGGTGTCCTATGCCGGGGTCTCCGACATGCCGGCGATGCTGCGCTACGATAGTCGTTTCCTCAACAGTGGCGCGCGCGGCGACTGGATGCGCCTGCAGGCGCCGGACCTGAAGACCGTATCGCCGATCAACCATGCCACCGAATTCGGCGTGCCGATGCTGATCATGCATGGCAAGGCCGACCGCGTCGTTCCGGTCAAGCAATCGCGCGAGATGGTCGAAAAGCTGAAGGCGGCGGGCAAGCCCTATCGCTATGTCGAGCAGCCGCTCGGCGATCATCATTTCTCGCGCCAGGCCGACCGCGCCCAGTTTCTGACCGAACTCGAGGCGTTTCTGAAGGAATATAATCCGGCATAGGATCCATATCCCGGCACCGAAGAAGACCGCTATGGCCCGAAGGACCCGGCGTGGATGCATTCGCTTTTGGCAATGCTTTCAAGCGGCTGTGACGTGGTTTAAGCCATCGCCAGGGGTTTCGGGGGCGATGGTAAAATGATTCGGGGATTGATCGGGGCGTTGGCGCTTGCTCTTTCGCTGACGCCGGGCACCGTGCAGGCGGCCGACCGGCCGATTCCGATTCCGATTCCCGTCGAAACCTTTGCCGACACGCCTTTCCTGTCGAGGCCGGTGCTGTCACCGGATGGCACCCGAATCGCCGCGTTCGCCGCGGCCGACGACAAGAACAGGCTGCTCGTCTTTCCCGCCGATAAAGATGCCGGCCGCCAGGTTGTCGAACTGGGCGAGGCGACACTCTCCGATATCCAATGGGCCGGGAATGAACGGGTTTTGGTGACCGTCACGACCAACATGGACTGGTACGGCACACCGATCCCCATTTGGCGGCTTTTTGCCGTCGAACTGGCCGCTGGCACGGTGAAGATGCTCGACCCCAAAAGTCGCGGGATCATGGCGGGAGACATCCTCCATGTCGATCCGGACGGGGGCTGGCTGCTGGTGGCGAGCCAGGACGATGTGCTCTCCACGCCCTCGGTCAAGCGTATCGAACTTGCCACGGGAAAGGTGACCAAGATCGAGAAAGAACGTCCCAACGTGTGGAACTGGTTCGCGGACCAGTCGGGCGTGGTTCGTGCGGGCATCTCCTATGACGCCGATCGCTGGACGATGTGGTATCGCGCTACGGCGGAAGAACCGCTGAAACCGATCAGACGCAAGGAAAAGCCGTCCGGCGACGACGGCGCGGTGGACGGCGTGCGCTTCATGAGCAGCGCGGATGACGGCATCATCCTGACCAACGCCCGGACCGGCCGGTTCGGCGCCTATGCCTATAATTTTCGCACCGGTACGATTGGTGCAGCCATTTATGAGAATCCCGAGGTCGATATCACGAGCGTCGTCGTCGATCCGCGCAGCGGCGTGATCAACGGTATCTCCTATACCGACGACCGCTTTCGCATATCCTGGCTCGATGCCGGCAAACGCGTGCTACAGACCAAGCTCGACCGGGCACTTAAGAACGCCGAGAATATCGTGCTGAACGGCAGTCGCGATGGCAATCGCTTGCTTGTCTGGTCGGGCAGCGGCGCCGATCCCGGGGCCTATTATGTCTATGACCGCGCCGAGAACAAGATGTTCCCCGTCGCGAAGCCTTATGACAAGCTGGCCGATGTGACGCTCGCGCCCGTCGCGCCGGTGAAATATGCCGCGCGCGACGGCCTGTCCATTCCCGGTTACCTGACCCTGCCACTCGGCCGTGAGGCGAAGGACCTGCCGCTGATCGTGATGCCGCATGGCGGGCCGCACGCGCGCGACACCTGGGACTATGACCCCTATGTCCAGTTCCTGGCGAGCCGGGGCTATGCCGTGTTGCAGCCCAATTTCCGCGGCTCCACCGGCTATGGCAAGGATTATGTCGAAAAGGGCTATGGCCAATGGGGCCGGGCGATGCAGGACGATGTCGATGACGGAGTCGACTGGCTGATCAAGACGGGCAAGGTCGACGCCAAGCGCGTCTGCATCATGGGCATATCCTATGGCGGCTATGCCGCGATGTGGGGCGCAATCCGCAACCCCGAACGCTATCGCTGCGCGGTCAGCCTCGCCGGCGTCATGGACGTGCCCGGCATGCTTCGTTTCGACCGCCGCAGTTTCAGTGCGCCACGCTATTTCAAGGCATGGCAGGCCAAGGTCGAGGGCGCGGAGAAACAGGATCTGAACGCCGTGTCACCCCTCGCCCAGTCGACCCGACTGACCATCCCTGTCTTCATCGCGCATGGTGAGAAGGACGACAATGTTCCCGCCAAGCAATCGCATCAGATGATTGCCGCGCTGAAGAAACGCGGCGTCGCCGCCGACGCCGCTTTCTATCCGACCGCCAAGCACGGCCTGCAGAAGCGCGAGGACATTATCGACTTCCTGAAGCGGCTGGAGGCGTTCCTGGCAAAGCATAATCCGGCGTGACGCTGGATCATGGCTGCTTGGCCCGGCCCATGATCATCCCCACATCACCAGCATGAACCCGGTCCGCGCCCTGGTCGAACGCCAGATTGACAGTCTGGTCGGTCCATCGCCGAGCGATGTCCCGTTCGACCTGTCGACCGGCGATAACGGGCTGTTCGGACCCGGGTCGGTCGCGTGGGACGTGCATGGCGATTTCGCGACGATGATGGTCGGTGGCGTCGCCGCATTGCTGCTGCAGATGCTCCATCCGGCGGCGCTGGCCGGCGTATGGGACCATAGCGATTTCCGCCGCGACATGCGCGGACGGCTGCGCCGTACCGCGCGCTTCGTCGGCGGCACCACTTATGCGTCGACCGAGCAAGCCGAGGCGATGATCGACCGGGTGCGGAGGATCCATGACCGGGTGAGCGGCACACTGCCCGACGGCACCCCCTATTCCGCGACGGATCCGGTGCTGCTCACCTGGGTGCATGTCGCCGAATCGACAAGCTTCCTCGCCGCTTATCGCCGCTATCGCGATCCGGCGATGACCGTCGCGCGGCAGGATCGCTATTTCGCCGAAGTGGCAATGATTGCGGAGCGGCTCGGCGCGACGGATATTCCGCGGACGCGCGCGACCGTCGACGCCTATCTCGAGGCGATGCGTCCGCAATTGCGCAGCGATGACCGCACCCGCGCGATCGCCCATGCCTTGTTCAATCCGCCCGCCGACACGCTGGCGATCAAGCCGATGCAGTCGTTGACCATGGCCGCCGGGACCGACCTGCTGCCGCCCTGGGCCGCCGCGATGCATGGCCTGGCCCGGTCGCGCGGGCAGCGCCACCTGATCCGGGCCGGGACCGCCGGCGTCGGCATGGCGCTGCGCTGGGCGCTCAGCGAGCGTACCGCGCGCAAGGACTCGCTGCTGCGCGCACGGGCCGCATCGCTCGGTTAGCCCAACCCTGTTTTCGAGCAAGACATCGCTGATCACGCCGTTGCTCAGTTGCACATCCCATGATCCCTCCAGCCTGCGGATTCTGTCAGGACGTAAAGCGAAATCGCCAAGTTTGGGCATCGGCGAGGGAATCACATGTCCACTATCTTTTCCAAGCCCGGCGTCGGCGACCGCACCAAATCCCTACTCTACGCGCTGCAGAACCGGCTGGTATAGGTCGCCGGCGGGCGCGGCGACGACGGGTCCATTCGGGCGGCCAGTTGTTCGCGCTCTTGCGCCATGTCAGCACCCCGCTTCCCTTCGCCCGCGTCTTCGGCTAAAGGCCCGCGTTCAAGAATTCCCCGAAATCACCAGAGGTTTGTTTGGCCAAGGAAGAACTGCTCGAAATGCGCGGCCAGGTGGTGGAGCTTTTGCCCAACGCCATGTTCCGCGTGAAGCTTGAGAATGACCATGAAATTCTTGGTCACACCGCGGGCAAGATGCGCAAGAACCGCATCCGTGTGCTGGTCGGCGACGAAGTGCTCGTCGAACTCACGCCCTATGATTTGACCAAGGGTCGCATCACCTACCGGTTCAAATAGGCGCGGCCTCCTTCTTCCGTTCGCCCTGAGCTTGTCGAAGCACGAACGGACTATGTGTTGGCAATGATGTCGTCCCCTGCCCCCAAACTCGTTCTGGCATCGACCAGTCCGCGTCGGCTGCAGCTGCTTGCTCGAATCGGGATCGTGCCCGATCGCATCGCCGCGCCCGATGTGGATGAGGATCCGGTCAAAGGCGAAGAGCCGCGCGTCTATGTCGCGCGCATCGCGACCGCCAAGGCCCATGCGGTGGAGCGCGCACCCGGCGAAGTTATCCTGGCCGGCGATACGACCATCGCGGTCGGCCAGCGCATTCTTGGCAAGCCCGCCGACGAAGCGGATCTGCGCCGCATGCTCGCCCTGCTCTCCGGTCGCCGCCATCATTGTCTATCGGCGGTTTGCCTGATCGATGCCAATGGCAAGGCGCGCACGCGCCTGTCCGACACGATCGTCGCGTTCAAGCCACTCTCCGTCACCGACATCGACGCCTATGTCGCCAGCGGCGAAGGCATGGGCAAGGCCGGAGGCTATGCCATTCAGGGCCGGGCGGAAACCTGGGTACGCTATCTCTCGGGCAGTCATTCGGGCGTGGTCGGCCTGCCGCTGTTCGAAACGCGCGCATTGTTGACCAGCGCCGGTCTTCCCCTTGGCTGAATGGCTTTATGAAGCCGGCATCGGCGAGGCCCGCGCCGCGCTGGTCGAGGGCGACACGATCACCATGGCGCGGATCGAACCCGACACGATCGGCCCCCTGGTCGGCACCGTGGCGCTGGCGCGGCTGGCCGACATCACGATCAAGGGCCGCGAAGGCCGGGTGACGATCGAGGGTGGCGGGGAAGCGCTGCTTTCGCCCCTGCCCGCCGGCATCACCCAGGGCGCGCGCCTGAGCGTCGAGATCATCCGCGAAGCGATCCCCGAGCCCGGCCGCGCCAAGCTTGCGCGCTGCGCGCCAAGCGATTCGCCACCTGCAACCGGCTCCGACCTGCTCACGCGGATCACCGCGACCGGTCACCCGGTCCGTCAGTGCCGTGCGCACGAGGGCGATCATCTCGAAGCGGCGGGCTGGTCCGAGATACTGGAAGAAGCCAGCAGCGGCGAGATCGGCTTTGCCGGCGGCGCGCTGCGCATGACGCCAGCTCCGGCAATGACGCTGTTCGACGTCGATGGCAGCGGCCCACTCGAACCACTCGCCATTGCCGCAGCACATGCCGTCGCCGCCGCGATCCTGCGTCACGATATTGGCGGATCGATCGGCATCGATTTCCCGACGCTTGCCGGCAAGGCGGCGCGCCAGGCGGTCGCCGCCGCAATCGACGCGGCTTTGCCATTGCCGTTCGAGCGCACCGCGATGAACGGCTTCGGCTTCCTGCAGATCGTCCGTCCGCGCACTCGTGCCTCGCTGCCCGAGCGGCTGCGTGCCGATTCGGCCGGCGCCGAAGCGCGCGCCGTGCTGCGCATGATCGAACGTATTCCCCCGCCTGCCCCGCGACACCATATCGTGTCGAGGCGTGTCGCCGATCTGCTGACCCTGCGCAGCGACTGGCGCGAAGAGCTTGCCCGCCGTACCGGCGTCGAGCCGATATTCGAGACGAGACAGAAATGAAGAAAAATGCCTGCCCGATCTGCGGCAAGCCCCCGAGCGAGACGCACAAGCCGTTCTGCAGCCAGGGATGCCGTGACCGCGACTTGCTGCAATGGCTCGGCGAGGGCTATCGCATTCCGGCCGGCCCGGCCGATCCGGAAGCGGAAAATGCCGCCTCAACCGGACTGGACACCGCCGATAACGACGACTAAGAGGCCGCCTCTTGCCGGACATGTCCGGCAGTGCCCGAGTAGCTCAGTTGGTAGAGCACACGATTGAAAATCGTGGTGTCGGTGGTTCGAACCCGCCCTCGGGCACCATTTTTCCCTGGTGTCACACATCCCGATCGTCCAGATCGATCACCAGCAGCAACCGCTCCTCACCGGTCCCAGCGATCGGCGGCGACCGATGCACGATGGCGTGATGCGGCGCGAGCAACCTGCCCTTGAACAATCCGACATCGCCGCAGCTCAACTGACGCGGCGATGGCGATTCCCCATCGCTGGATGCGGCCACGGATCGCTGGTCGAGCCATTGGGTCCCGCTGCCGACATAGGTCGAGATCAGGCGCACCGCGACATAATCGGCATGGAAGCGCCAACAGGCATTGCCGTCGATTCGCTCCAGGCGCAGCGCGACCCGGTCGAGCGCCATTATGTTCGCGTAAATTGTGGCCAGGCGTGCGACATCGGCAATGAGTGGGGCATGCCAGCGCCGCACCGAACGATCGGCCAGATGCGCGCATAGCGTCTCGCCCAGAGCATCGATCCCTGCGGTGAAGCAGATACCCGGAAACCCGCGCAGCGTGCCGATGGCGATCGGCGGAGGCCGCTCCCACACCGCCAGCGTGATATCCGGATCGCGGATGCCGGCAAGCACGGAGTCCGCCCCGCCCAGCCGGACGTGATCAGGGACGGGGATGATTGGGCAAGCCGTTGCCGTCATGCCGAGTTCGACGCCCGGAGCTGCCGACCACGGCTCCGACCACGGCCTGATGGTAGTTTCGACCGTCATTCACTTCACCTCTTGTTTGCAATGATATAATGTATCATTAGCCGGCCATGATGACCAAAAGCAAGCCATGGCGCGCGGCGATCGGGACCGCGCGCTCGATCGATTGGATGGAACGTGCGGCATTGTTCGGGTCGGTCGCCTGCATGGTGCATTGCCTGATCCTGCCGCTGATCATCGCTGCCCTTCCGGCGCTCGGCACGGTGCTGGCGATCCCCGAATCCTTCCATGTGTGGATTCTTGGCTTTGCGGTCCCTGCCGCCGCGCTGGCGCTGATCCAGGGACGTGCGCGGCACGGCGAGCGCTACCCGTTGTGGCTGGGCGGAGTCGGTATTGCCTGGCTCGCGATCGGTGCCCTGGTGCTTGGCGGAACGATGGCGGAAACGCCGGTAACGGTTGTCGGCAGCCTGTTGCTGGCCGCTGCACACATTGCCAATTGGCGATTACGCCATGCCGCCGCGACGCCGTGCAGCGGATGACGGATCCGGATTAACGAACGCCGGCGCCCGCCGGTGATGCGAAGGACTGCCGCCCCGTGATGGCGATCGCTTCGAGCGTCGCGGCGTCCGCCCCGTCGCGGGCGATGATTGACATGCCGTGCTGGAGCGCCGCGTAAAAGGCCGCGGCGGCAGCGCAATCGAACGTCGCGGGCAATTGCCCATCCGCCACCGCCCGGTCAAACCGCTGGCGCAGCCGGACGAGGTTCATCTCGCGATGAGCCTTCAACATTTCGCAGACCGGGTGGCTCGATTGCCCCATCGAGCGTGCGCCCAGCACGATCATGCACCCCCGGGGGGTCGTCTCATCGCTGTACGACCGCGCGGTATTCATCAGAAAGGCGCCGATCGCCGCCGCGATCTCGGGCTCACTATCCAGCGCATCCCAGATCTCGGTCCCGACATTGCCCTGATAGCGCTCGACCGCCTCGCGAAACAGCGCCTCCTTGCTGCCGAAGGCGGCGTAGAGGCTGGGCGAGGCAATGCCCATGGCGTCGGTCAAGTCAGTCATCGACGTTTCTTCGAAGCCATTTTCCCAGAACAATTCCATCGCCCGTTGCAATGCCGCGTCGCGGTCGAAGGTGCGGGGGCGGCCACGCTTTTCCATCGTCAAACTCTTTTCTGTGCCGTTCGACACAATAATCGGTTGACGCGCGGTTGCAAGCCATTGCAGGAATATTGTGTCGATCAACACAGAAAAGGAATCAGCAATGGAAAACCTCGACGGAAAAGTGGCTTTGATCACTGGCGGCAGCCGCGGCATCGGCGCGGCGATCGCCAGGCGGCTGGCACGGGACGGCGCAATCGTCGCCGTCACTTATGTGCAAGGCGTCGAGCAGGCGCAGGAAGTCGTGCGGGCGATTGAGGACGGGGGCGGCAAGGCGCTGGCGATCCAGTGCGACAACCGCGATGCCGCGGCCGTCGAGGCTGCCGTGGCGAGCGTTGCCCAAGCTTTTGGCCGAGTCGATATTCTGGTCAACAATGCCGGCATCTTCCACGCTGCGCCGCTCGCCGAGCTGACGGCGAATGATTTCGACGACACCATGGCGATCAATGTCCGTGCCGCCTTTGTCGCGTCGCGCGCCGCATTGGCGGTGATGCCCGATGGCGGGCGCATCATCGCGATCGGCAGCAATCTGGCGTTGCGCGCGCCCAGCCCTGGGCTGAGCCTCTATACCGCCAGCAAGGCCGCGATCGCCGGGCTGACCATCGCCCTGGCGCGCGAGCTGGGGCCGCGGCGGATCACCGTGAATGTCGTGCATCCGGGGTCGACCAACACCGACATGAATCCAAAGGACGGGCCCGGCGCGGCGCATCAGACCGGGCTGATGGCCAATCCCACCGGATTTGCCGATCCGGGTGAAGTCGCCGATGTCGTCGCTTATCTCGCTTCGGATGTCGCCCGATCGGTGACGGGCGCCGCCTGGACGATCGACAACGGCGCCAACATCTGAGCCATCCCGGCACCGGGCAGCCCCAGCATCACGGCTGGAATCCGCTGCCCCGGTGGCCGGCGCGGCAGTGATCGTGGAAACCGAGTTCACCCCGGCCGGCCGGTCGCCGGGCTGGCTATTGCTGTTCGGTCTTGCCGGGATCGCCGGATCGCGCTGGGGACCAGCATTGCCGGATGGAGTCTCGCGCCGGGCGGCATGAACATGCTGGGCTGGGCCGCGATCATGGCTGGCCTGATCACCCCGCTCGGTGCCTGGCGCGCCGCGCGTCATTTGGCTTTGGCCGTTCATCCTGCCGCAGTATGAGCTTTCTATATCGCGCGTTCCTTGGCAGAGGTTCGGATATGAGTATGCTTTACGATCAGGGTTATGTGATGGCCGCCACAGCCGGCCGGCGCTTTTTGACTGCGGCGCTGGTCGCGTCGATCGTCGCGGCGCCTGCCGCGGCACAGCAAGTCGCCCCGCCGCCGGTGGTGCCGACCGTACCGACCGCGCAAACCCCCGTCGCGCCGGCCATGGCGCTGCCCGAATTGACCGATGCACAGGCCCGGCAGCTCGCTGACCTGATCGACAAGGATTCGATCGCGCAGGGGCTGCGCGCCGATTCGGCGCCGCAAGCCGTCAAGCTCGACAAGGATGCACTGGTTGGCGCCGCGCTCGACCATGCCAAGGCGGTGCATGCCGGACGGCTCGACACCGCCGACTTCCAGCTCGAATGGGGCATCCGGCCGCAAGCCTATGACCCGCGCCCGGCCTTTATCGACGCGCTGAAGCGTGATCGACTGGCCGCATGGATCGCCTCTCTGCCGCCGCCCTATGCCGGCTATGACGCGCTCGTTGCCGGGCTGGCCCGCTATCATGCGCTCGCCGCCGCCGGTGGCTGGACCGCGCTGGCCACCGGCCCCGAACTGAAGCTCGGGGCCAGCGGCAAGCAAGTCCTGGCGTTGCGCCAGCGCCTCGCGATCGAGGATTCGCAGCTCGTCGCCACCGGTGACAAGTTCGATGCCGCGCTGTCCGAAGCGGTGAGCCGTGCGCAGCGTCGCTATGGCCTCAATCCCGCCGGCGTGGTCGGGGCCCAGACGGTCGCTGCGCTCAACGTGCCGGTCGCGGCGCGTATCCGCCAGATCATGGCCAATATGGAACGCTGGCGCTGGCTGCCGGCGGAGATCGAGAAGAACCGCGTGCAGGTGAACATCGCCGCCGCGGTGCTGACCGTGTTCGACGGTGATGCGCCGGTGATGTCGATGAAGGCAGTGACCGGCCGGCCCGGCGCCGAAACGCCGATGCTGGTATCGCGAATCCACAGCATCGTGCTCAATCCGCCATGGAACGTGCCCTCCACCATCGCCGATCGCGAATTGTGGCCGAAGGAAAAGAAGAAGCCGGGCTATCTCAAGGCCAACGGGTTCCGCATCATCGACACCGGCGGTGGCAAGCGGCTCCAGCAATCGTCGGAGAAGAGCGCGCTCGGGCGGTACAAGTTCGATTTCGACAATCAGTTCGCGGTATATCTCCACGATACCCCGGCCCAGGCGGGCTTTGCGCGCTTCGACCGGCTGTCGAGCCATGGCTGCGTCAGGCTCGAAAAGCCCGCCGACCTCGCCAAGCTGCTGATGAAGACCACCCCCGAATGGACACCCGCGGCAATCGACGCGACCGTCGCCGCCGGCAAGACCGTTCGCGCGAAAATGGCGGATCAGGTGGCGGTCTATCTGCTTTACTGGACCGCATTCGCCAATCCGAACGGGCTGGTGAGCTTCCGCGACGATCCGTATAAATGGGACGGTACGCTCGCGACCAAGATCGAGGCGCGATCCGCCACTCAGGCGCTCGCCGCGCGCTGACACTATATTCTGAAGGAATGACGATGACGACCAAGCCGATCCGTAAAGCCCTTCTCGCTGCCTCCGCCGCGCTGCTGGCGGCGGGGCTTGCCGGTTGTTCGGGATCCGAACCCGCGCCGGCACCGACCGAGAATAGCGACGTGATCAGCGAACCGACGCCCGAGCCCAGCGCCTCGCCGACGCCGGAAGCCGCGCCGGTGACGGATGCCAACGCCACGGCCGAAGTCGCACCGCACGAACCCGCAGTCGCGCCCGACGAACAGATGCTCGACGATGCGTCGGCTACCGGCATGACCGCACGCACCTCGCGCGGCGAACAGACAGCCGATGACACGGCGACGGCGGGAAATACCCAGAACAAGTGACGCCTCGGCCTGAGGGCACAGGCATTCCGGGGGCACCGGCGGGACCGATGGCATTGTCGCAAGAAGCGGGTGGGCCAATCCCGGGGCCAACCCCGGGGCCAGGCCGAGGATGGTGGCCATGCATCCCGACCTGATCATGACGGCGATCGGCGCGGTGACGTTCTGCCTGTCACTGTTGCTGTCGGCGTTTCTGTTTGCCATCCGGGGACCGCTGCGGCCGGCCAATCGGCTGCTCGCGGGTTTCCTGTTGCTGACGGCGGTCGATCTGTTCGGCTGGACGGCCGACCTGTTCCCGGACGGCGTACAGCACTTCCTGATCTTTCGGCTGCCGCTGTCCTTTCTGCAGATGCCATTGCTCTGCGCCTATGTCGGGACGCTGTGCTTTCCGAAACGGCGGTTTCATGCCCATTTGCTTGGCGGCGCAATTGCGACGCTGGTTTCGGCCGCCTCGCTCATTCCCCGTTTTCTGGTGGTAGCATTCGCGGCGCCATCAAGCCGGTCGATCGATACCGGCCTTGATCTTGTCGCGAACAATATAGCGCTGCACGTCCAATTCTATGCCTATATCGCGATCATGATCGCCCTGTTCGTTCGGTCGCGCCGAGGCGATGGTCGGACGGACTCTCCCCCCGACCGCTTCACGGCGACCTGGATCATCACGATCATCGCGGTGTCGGTCGCGGCGCATACGTTGGTGGTGGCCAAGAGCTGGGCGTCGATCCGCGGCGACGAGACGGGCTTTCAGACCCTGCAGATCGCCGTTGGCCTGTTTGCCGTGGTCATTACCTGCGCCCTGACGCTGGCGGCGCTGGCGCGGCAATCGCTGTTTCTCGGCCTGGCCGCGGAAGCCATCATGCACCGCGGCAAGCGAGGCGCCGCACCGTCGATCACGATCGACGAAGAGGCGACCGCCCATATCGAGCGCTACATGATGGCCCAGAAGCCATTTCTGGATCCGTCGCTGACCATCGGCCGGCTCGCCCGTCGTCTTGGCATGACGCAGCGCGACCTGTCGGGCCTGATCAACCGGCAAATGGGCCTGCATTTCTTCGACTTCCTCAACCGGTACCGGATCGACATGGCGGCCGCGATGCTGGTCGATCCGGCCAATGACGCGATGACCGTGCTGGAGATTGCCCATCTGGTGGGGTTCAATACCAAATCCTCCTTCAATACCGCGTTCGGCAAGCATCGCGGAGAAACCCCCACCACGCATCGTCTGCGCGCCCGGGAAGTATCGCGCGCCGAAGCGCGCTGACCCTGTCGTGCCGGACGGGCGTCCGACTTTGCGAAATCGGTCGCCGCCCGCCGGGTGAACCGTCACGCCTTCGATCCTGTTCGGAGGAGATAGTCGATGTGGTCATTTCTCAAGCGCGGCCTGGCGCCCTTAGCCATGCTGCTCGGCATTCCGAGCGCCTCACATGCCGCGCCGCCACCTTCGGGCGAGGAAAGAGCGGCAGCGATCGACCGCCTGCTCGCGCCCTGGAACAAGCCCGATGCGCCCGGCGTGGCGATCTCGGTCACGCTGGACGGCAAGGTCATTGCCAGCGCCGCCAGGGGCCTCGCCGACCTGGAACATGGCGTCCCGATCAAACCGGTCTCTGCCTTCCATGCAGCCTCGCTGTCCAAACAATTCACCGCGTTCGCGATCATCCTGCTCGAACAGGATGGGAAGCTCTCGATCGACCACCGCCTGGCCGACTACCTGCCCGAAGCGACCGGGCTGGGCCCGATCACGCTGCGCCAGTTGCTGAACCACACCAGCGGGCTGCGCGACCAATGGACGCTGCTGGCGATGGCCGGGTGGCGGCCGGAGGATCTGGTCACGGATGATCAGGTCCTGGCGATGATCCTGCGCCAGCGCGCCACCAATTTCGCGCCGGGAACGGCATATCAGTACACCAACTCCGGCTACAGCCTGCTGGCGGCGGTGGTGCGCCGGGTTTCGGGCAAGAGCCTGAACGCGTTTTGCGAGGAGCGGATCTTTCGCCCGCTGGGCATGACCCATACCCGCTTTCCCGAAGATATTTCGGACGTGGTGCCCGAACGCGTGCTGTCCTATCGCCCCACCGCCAGCGGCTATGCGCGCGAGGTTCTCAACTATGCCACCGCCGGCCCTTCCGGCCTGACGACCACAGCCGAGGACCTCAGCCGCTGGGCCCTGAATTTCGAGCATCCCGTCATTGGCGGCACACAGGCGCTGCGCCGCATGGAGGAGCAGGGCGTGCTCAACGACGGCACCGTCAATATCTATGCGCTGGGCCAGGAACATCGTCCCTATCGCGGGCTCGACACCTGGAGCCATGGCGGACGCGATGCCGGGTTCCGCGCGTTCCTGCTGCGCATCCCGGGAGAGCGATTCTCGGTCTCGGTGCTGAGCAACGCCGCCGATATCGATAGTGCGAAGATCGCATTCGCCATCGCCGACATCTATCTGGCGGATCGCCCGGCCTATCGCGCACCGGAACGCCTGGCGCCCACCATGCCGGATGCGGCGCAACTGGCCGGTTATGCCGGGAACTACGAGCTGTTCCCCGGCCTCATCTTCACGCTGAGCAGCGATGGCAAACAGCTGTTGTTCGGCGCCCTGAATGACCCCGCGCCGACTGCACTCCCGCCCTTGTCGGCGCATAGTTTCCAGCTGAATGCGAAGAGCGACCTGGCGATCGAGTTTCCCGACCAGCCGGCGGGACAGGCGCCGAGTTTCCAGTATCGCATCGGCCTCCACGGCGCGTTGCGGGCGAAGCGCGTGACGCTCGCCTCCTTCTCCCCCGCAACGGCGATGTCGAAGGAATTCGCCGGACGATATTACAGCGCCGAGCTCGACACCGATTATGAACTGAAGGTCGAGAAAGATGTGCTGACGGCATGGCATGCACGGCGACCCGCCGTTCGGCTGAGCGCTTATCAGCCGGACATGTTCTCAAGCTCCGAAAGTTTTTTTCAGAAGGTCGTTTTCCAGCGCGACGCTGCGGGGCGAGTCACGGGTTTCCTGCTCTCGGGGCCAGTCACCGAAAATGTCCGGTTCGTGCTGCGCAACCCGCCCGGCGAGTGACCCATGACGGGTAAGCCGCCCCCGTTGACGCGAGCAACGAGCCGCCTAGCATGACCCGCTCAACGACAAAAAAGGGTCACGCAGATGCGGCAATTGGGTTCGATGGTGGCGGCGTTAGCGCTGATGACGGGCGCGGCACAGGCCAAGGGCGCCGACAACAGCCAGGCCGAAGCGCAGGCGCTGGATATCGCCAAGCGCGCCATCGCCTTTCGCACCGTGCAGGGCCCGGGCAACCAGACCCCCGATTATGCCAACTATCTGAAGGACCTGCTGCTCGCGGGCGGATTCGCCGCCGGCGATGTGACGGTGACCAGAGTGGACGATACCGCCTATCTCGTCGCGCGCTATCGCGGCACCGACGGCGCGGCCAAGCCGCTGGTCGTTTCCGGCCATATGGACGTGGTCGAAGCCAAGCCCGCCGACTGGCAGCGCGACCCGTTCACGCCAATCATCGAGAATGGTTATCTGTTCGGGCGCGGCGCGACCGACATGAAGCTCGACGGGGCCGAGGTGATCGCCACGCTGCTGCAGTTGAAGCGCGACGGCTACAAGCCGCGCCGCGACATCGTCATCGCCTATTCGGGCGACGAAGAGACGACAATGAAGACGACCCAGGCGCTCGCCGCGCAATTTCCCAATGCCGAGCTGGTGCTCAATGCCGATGGCGGCGGCGGATCACTGGCCGAAGACGGCCATCCGCAATTCTTCACGCTGCAGGGCGCGGAGAAGACCTATGCCGATTTCCAGCTCGAATTCACCAATCCCGGCGGCCATTCGAGCGCGCCGCGCAAACTCAACCCGATCTATCAGCTGTCCGCCGTGCTCGACCGGATCGGCGCCTATCAGTTCCCACCTCAGGCGAACGAACTGACCAAGGCATTCTTCATCGAGGCCGCCAAGCAGCAGACCGGCGAAACCGCAGCGGCGATGCGCGCCTTTGCCGCCGACCAGAGCGACAAGGCGGCGATCGCGACGCTGACGGCGAATCCCGCCTATATCGGACAGATCGGCACGACCTGCGTCGCGACGATGCTGAGCGGCGGCCATGCGATGAACGCACTGCCGCAGCGCGCCACCGCAATGATCAATTGCCGCATCTTCCCCGGCGTGAAGGTCGAGGATGTCCAGGCCAAGCTGGTCAACCTCGCCGCCGACCCGGCGATGACGATCAGATATGTCGACATGGGCACCATCCCCAACGACGCCTCACCAATGCGGCCCGATGTGATGAAGGCAGTCAGGAAGGCGCTCGACATCGGATACAAGGGCGTGCCGATCATCCCGGGCATGTCGGCGGGCGCGAGCGACAGCATGTGGTTCCGCAGCCGAAATGTGCCGAGCTATGGCGTCAGCCCGACCTTCATCAAGGATTCGGATTCGTTCAGCCACGGCCTCAACGAGCGCACCCCGCTCGCCAATATCAAGCCGTCCATGGCCTATTGGAAATCGCTGATCACGGATCTTTCCAAATAGGGTTGAGCCCCCTCTCCCGTTCGTGCTGGGCTTGTCGAAGCACCACTCTTCTTCGAACCATCGAAAAGAAAGAACGGCCCTTCGACAAGCTCAGGGCGAACGGGTGCGGTGTGGTTCTCTCTAACCCAGCAGCGCCGCGATCTGGCGTCCGGCGATGCCGCGCGCCTCGTCAGCGGTGAAGGTGGTCGGCGACAGACAGAGTTCGAGCCATAGCCCGTCGACCAGCGCCGTGATCGCGATCGCGGTCAGGCGCAGGTCGGCGGAGGCGACGCCGCATTCCAGCAGCAGCGCCTCCAGATCGCGGCGATAGGCGGCATAGATATCATCGTGCAGCGCGGCGATCCCCGGGCGCGCCTTGACCAGGCTCCAGAAGGCCAGCCAGGTGGCGAGCAGGCCGGGATCGGCGATCGGCGGGTGGAAACTGGCAGTGACATAGGCGTCGAGCCGCGCGCGCGGATCCGGGCCGGCCGCGGCAACGCCGGCATCGAGCGCGGTGCTGACCCGCTCGCCGACATGCATATAGGTCGCGGCGACCAGCGCATCGACGCCGTCGAAATAATGGCTGACCAGCCCGGGCGACACGCCGGCCTCGACCGCGATCGCCCGCACCGATGCGCCAGCCGCGCCATGCGACGCAAGCACGCGCGCGGTCGCCTCGATCAGGCTGAGGCGGCGCGCATCGGGTTCGGCGCGGGAGAAGGCAGGCTGGGTCATGGCACCGCCATAACAGCAATTGCGTTGGCGTGCAGCCTGTTGTACGATCGTTCAACAAGATAATCTTGGGAGGCCGGGATGGCGCATCGTTTTGCCGACATGGAAGCGCATGATCCCGATGCGGACTGGAGCCTGCCCGGCTGGCTCTATACCGACCCGGAATATTTCGACGTCGAAGTCGCGCGCGTTATTCGCCCATCGTGGCAGATCGTCTGCCATGTCGGCGACATCCCCAGGACCGGGGATTACCACACGCTCGACTATATCGGCGAAAGCGTCATCGCGGTGCGCGGCGAGGACGGACAGATCCGCGCCTTCGCCAATGTCTGCCGCCACCGCGCGATGCGGCTGGTCGAAGGGCCGCAGGGCTGCGCGAAGAAGCTGGTCTGCCCCTATCATGCCTGGGCCTATGAGCTTGACGGGCGCTTAAGCGGCGTGCCGATGCGCAGCGATTATCCGGCGCTCGACATGACGAAGAACGGGCTTGCGCCGATCGGGATCGAGATCTGGCGCGGCTTCGTGTTCGTGCGGCTCGAGGATGATGGCGGGCCGTCGGTCGCCGAGATGATGACGCCCTATGACGGCCAGGTCGCGCCGTACCGGTTCGAGGACATGCAGACGATCAGCCCGGTGCGTGCGCGCGAGCGGGCGGTGAACTGGAAGAATGTCGGCGACAATTATTCCGACAATCTCCACATCCCGGTCGCGCATGACGGGCTGACCCGGCTGTTCGGCAAAAGCTATGCGATCGAGGCCGAGCCATGGGTCGACAAAATGTCGGGCCGGCTGGTCGATCGCCCCTCGGCCAATCCATGGGAGCGGTTCTACCAGAAGCATCTGCCCAAGGTGGATCATTTGCCCGAGGAGAATCAGCGGCTGTGGCTCTATTTCAAACTGTGGCCGAACATGGCGTTCGACCTGTATGCCGACCAGATCGATTTCATGCAGTGGCTGCCGCTGACGCCGACCACCTCGCTGCTGCGCGAGATGTGCTTCGCGCTGCCGGATGACCGGCGCGAGATGAGCCTGGTGCGCTATGCCAATTGGCGGATCAACCGCACGGTCAATGCCGAGGACACCTGGCTGATCGAGCGCGTGCAGCGCGGCATGGCGTCGCAAACCTATACCGCCGGCCCGATCGGTGCGAGCGAAGTATGCCTGCGCAGCTTCGCCAAAAAGATCCGCCGCATCATCCCGGAGGCGCGCCAGCACCGCGCGCCAGCACCGGGCTGGAGCCGCCGGCCGAGAGCAGTGACGGAATAATAACATCGTCATTCCCGCGAAAGCGGGAATCCCGCTTCTTCTCGACGGTAGTGAAGGCAGCGGGTCCCCCGCTTTCGCGGGGGTGACCAGAAATTGGGGAAGCAGAGAATGACCAAATCCTACGACGCAGTGATCATTGGCGGCGGGCATAACGGCCTGGTCTGCGCTTTCTATCTCGCCAAGGCGGGGATGAAGGTCCGCGTGCTCGAACGGCGCGACGTGATCGGCGGGGCTTGCGTCACCGAGGAATTCCATCCCGGTTTCCGCAATTCGACCGCGAGCTACACGGTCAGCCTGCTGCGTCCCAAGGTGATCAAGGACATGCGGCTACACGAACGCGGCTGGAAGATCATCGAGCGGACCATTTCCAATTTCTTCCCGCATGACGATGGCTATCTGAAGCTCGGCGGCGGCACCGCGCGGACCCAGGCCGAGTTCGCGCGCTTCTCGCCGAAGGATGCCGAGACCTTCCCCAAATATGAGGAAGCGCTGGAGCGGGTCGCAGAGGTGCTGCGCGACATGGCGCTGAAGACTCCGCCCAATGCCGGTGGCGGCGTCCGCGCGCTGATCGCCGCAGCGGCGCAGGGCCGCAAGCTCGCCGGCATGGACATCGAGGCGCAGCGCGACGTGATGGACCTGTTCATCAAATCGGCGCGCAGCTTCCTCGATAGCTGGTACGAGAATGACTATGTGAAGGCAGCGTTCGGGTTCGACGCCGTGGTCGGCAATTATGCCAGCGTCGACACGCCCGGATCGGCCTATGTGCTGCTCCACCATGTGTTCGGCGAAGTGAACGGCAAGAAGGGCGCCTGGGGCCATAGCGTCGGCGGGATGGGCGCGATCACCAAATATATGGCCGAGGCATGCACTGAGCTCGGCGTCGAGATCAGCCTGGAGACGCCAGTCGCCAAGGTGCTGGTCGACGGCAATCGCGTCACCGGCGTGAAGCTGGAAAGCGGCGAGGAGATCGCCGCCAAAGTGGTCGCGGCCAATGTCGGCCCGGCCCTGCTCTATCGCCAACTGGTCGACCGCGCCGATATGACGCCCGAATTCGCGCGGCGGATGGACAATTTCAAGACCGGCTCCGGCACGTTCCGGATGAATGTCGCTTTGTCCGAACTGCCCGATTTCTCGGTCCTGCCGGGCAAGCAAGTGGCCGAGCACCACACCTGCGGCATCATCATCTCGCCGACGCTCGATTATATGGACAAGGCGTTCACTGACGCGAAGGCCAAGGGCTGGTCGGACGAGCCGATCGTCGAGATGAAGATCCCGACCTCGGTCGATGACAGCCTCGCGCCGCCGGGACAGCATATCGCCAGCCTGTTCTGCCAGCAGTTCGCGCCGGTGCTGCCGGATGGGCGCAACTGGGACGACGAGCGCGAGGCCGCCGCCGACCTGATCGTCGATACCGTCACCAAACATGCGCCGAACTTCAAAGGCTCGATCATCGCGCGGCAGATTCATTCGCCGCTCGACCTGGAGCGCAAGTTCGGGCTGATCGGCGGCGACATCATGCACGGCCATATGTCGCTCGACCAGCTCTGGGCAGCGCGGCCGGTGCTGGGCCATGGCGACTATCGTGCGCCGATCAAAGGGCTCTATATGTGCGGCGCGGGCACGCATCCGGGCGGCGGCGTGACCGGCGCGCCGGGGCATAATGCCGCGCACGAGATCCTGCGCGACAAGAGCGTGCTGGGGCGGCTGTTCGGATAGGCGACCGCCGCAATCACCAGAAGCGCTGGCGGAGGCGGTTGAGGCGCTCCATCGTCTGCCGCTGCGCAGCGAGCCCCTTCATGCCCATGTCGTGATCGCCCTTATGGACTTGCGTGTCGAACGCGGCTTGCCGCTCGCCAATATCGGCAACGAAGCGGTCATGCGCCGCCAGCACATCCTGCCAGGGTGAAGCGGCGGCAGATCCGAGCGTAATGCAGCGACCGGCCAGCCCGGCGATCTCGATGCGCAACAACGCCCCCCAACGCCCCAGTTCGTCGAGGACCAGCGGGTAGATATTGCCCCCCGCATCCGACCCGGCAAGCGCGCGGTCGAACAATGTCGCGAGCGCGGCATCGTAGCGCTGCTTGAGATCGGCGAGTCGCGCAAGCTGCGCATCGAGCCCGGATTGCAGCAGCGTCCGCTGCGCCTCGGATAGCGGCGGTGCGCTCATTCGTCAGCCGTTCGGATCGGGGACGTGCCCGGTCCCGTCGCAGACATGGCAGGTATATTTCTGATGCCCGTGGCAGCGCGGGCAGGTTTTCTTTCCCGACCCCTTGCAATCGGGGCATGGGACTCGCCCGGTCCCCTTGGTGAAGTCGCCGAACTGCAGTCCCGACCCCTTGCCGCCGCAATGCGTGCAGGCCTCATATTCCGCGCCCCGCGCGAAATAACCGTCACCGCGGCAATCGGGACATTGGACATCCTTGTTCCCCCGGCAATCCGGACAGGTGATTTCGCCATAGGAGCAGTCATGACAGGGCACTTGCCCATGAACGCAGTCCCGGTTCGGGCATTTGATTTCCGCCATGATCCATATCCCCCGCTACGCCGCTCGATGCACCGGGCGTAACCGACCGGGTGCGAGGCGGTCACCTGACGGAATCGAGGGGTCGCCGACCGATCGGTTTCGGACCGGAAAGCCGTTGCCGGTCACCAGTGGGCATCCTAGTCTTCGGCCATGACGCACAGGGTCCGGAAAACATGATGCCCGGCGCGATGATGTCGCTGATCGAACCTGTGGTCGCCGCACGCGACGCGGCACGGGCAGCGCGGGACTTTTCCAGCGCGGCGACCCAGTTCGGCGTGAGTTATTTCCAGGCGCGGCATTATCGCCGCCCACCAGGGCAGCTGACCGCGGCGCGTCACTGGGCAGCGGGCGGACTGGTCGAGCGGCGCTGCGTCGCCGGCTGGATCGGCGGGACCAGCCACCGTTACATCTGTTTCGACGTCAATCCGCTGGTCGAGCCGATCGCGCGTGGCATGACGCGGTATCGCTTCAGCGACTTCGCGCCGCGCCGGGACCGCCGCTTCGGCGACTATTGGGACGCGATGAGCGAAGGGCGGATCGGCGATGCACTCGGCGTGACCGCTTATGGCTATGACGGCGCGGTCGCCTCGCTCCATATCGGCTTTGCCGACCCGGAGATCGACAGCGGAATCGCCGAAGCGCTCCACAGCGCCGGCACAATCCTGGCCGAACGGCTGCTGCGCGAGCCGCTGGGGCCCGACAACGCCGCCGGCGGCGCGGCGCTCAGCGCCCGCGAGCGCGACGCGATCGGCTTCGTTGCCGAGGGCAAGACCGACTGGGAGATCGCGACGATCATGGGCGTCGCCGAGACCACCGCGCGTTTCCATGTCGACAATGCGCGGCGCAAGCTGGGCGCGGTCAACCGCGCGCACGCCGTCGCCCGGCTGATGGCGCTGGGATTATGAGGACGGTGCAGCGCGGCTGTGGCGGACCCAGAAATAGACCGGCAACCCCGCCAGCAGCAGCACCAGCCCCCAGAGATCGGCCTCCAGCCCAAGGCCATAGACCATCCACAGCACGAACAGCGTGGCCGCGGCGGCGGCGATCTTGAGCGGCAGGTCGTTCGGCAGCAGCCGGAGCGCGGCGAGCGCGCTGGCGAGATAAGCGAGCATCCCCGAGGCCAGCGAGACCGAGGCGATGAACGTGAACAGCTCCCCCATGCCGCGCGTATAATTGGACAGTGCGACCACCGTAACCAGCACGCCGGAGACGAGGTGCGCCCGGGCCGGGGTGCCGCGCGCAGTCTCCTTGCCGAACCAGGCGGGAAACACGCCGCCCTGCGCCATGGCGCGCGGCACTTCGCCCTGCAGCAGGATGAAGCCGTTAAGCGCGCCAAATGCGCTGATCGCGGCGAACAGCGCGACGATATCGGCAGCGCGCGAACCGAATTCGCGGCCCAGAAACTCGGCGATCGGCGCGGGCGAGGCGGCCGTGACCGCAGCGGGCATGAGGAACGCGGTCGCCGCCGAGACAAGCAGATAGACCAGGCCGGTCAGTGCGGTGCCGATCAGCGTCACGCGCGGCACGACATAGGCCGGATTATCGATCTTGTCGGCCGGCACCGTCGCCGATTCCACGCCGAGAAAGCCCCAAAAGGTAATCGCCGCCGCGCCGGCGATCGCGCCGGCGCCGATCGGCACCGGGGGGTTGGCCGCAACCGCCCCCGCCCCGTCGCGCAGCAGCAGCCAGGCCGCCAGCGCGATGACGCCGGCAAGCGGCACCAGCTTCAGCGCCATGGTCACGAACTGCACGCGACCGGCAAGCGCAACGCCGCGGATATTGACCGCGATCAGGCTCCAGATGATCGCCAGCGCGACCAACGCGGGCACCTTGCCCAATATCGGGAAGATCAGGCTGAGCGCGCTGACCACCGCCACCGCCACCGCCGCATTGCCGGCCCAGATCAGCACCCAGTAACTCCAGGCGACGGCAAATCCCGCCGCCGGGCCGAACGCCGCCTGGGTAAAGGCATAGGGCCCGCCCGCGATCGGCAGCTTCGCACCGAGCCGCGCGAACACGAAGGCAAGGCACAGCGCCCCGCCGATCGTCACGATCCAGCCGATCATGCCGTTCCAGCCAAGCGGCGCGAGCGTCGCGGGGAGCAGATAGACGCCCGACCCGATCATGTTGCCCATGACCAAAGCGAGGCAGGTCCAGAAACCCAAGGCCCGCCGCGATGTACCCATATCGTCCCCCGCCATCATGCCGGACCTGTTCCGACACTCGCCGGTCCGCATGCTCCATCGCCATGGTGCGGCACTGTCGCCCCCGGAACAAGGCTCTCCCGAGCAAAATCGGGCAGGCCGAAAAATGGCTGTTCCGGCAGCATTTTTCCCGCAGCTGCGGGAGTTGCTGCGGGAAAATGCTTTTTTGAGGGTTCTGCGGGAATCTGCGGGAAAAGCTGCGGGAGTTTTGATGGATCCGCACGGGAGTTTTTCAGGATCCTTGCGGGAATAACGGGAAAACCGGACAGCCCGGCGCCGCGTGACGAACCGCGCCGGATGTGCCGAAACAGCGATGGTGGAATTTCCGGTATTTTGCGCAAGAGATGTGGCGCGGCGATGCCGGCACGCGCCGGTACCGACATAGGGATCATCATCTTCACGATGCGAAAGAGCCAGGCGGGCGCAAGGGCATCCGCCAATGGCGACGCTGGCACAGGTGTCGGCGGGGTTGAATCGCCACTGGCCGACGCGGGCGTCGATTTTGTCAGCGCCTCTCACATTGATCCCGCTCAAACGCACGGTCGCGCCGCACCGTTGCGGGATCCGGGGTGACGCGGGATGGGTAACGCGGTTAAGCTCAAGGCGATGACCTTTGCCGCCGTTCCCACACCCCGCTGGCCGCAGCGCCTGATCGATGCCGCGCTCGCGCTGCATGACAACCGATTGTCGGATGCGGAGCCGCTGCTCAAACAGCATCTCAAGGACGATCCGTTCGACGTGCAGGCGATCCGCATGCTCGCCGAACTGGCCGGACGGATCGGGCGCTACAAGGATGCGGAGAATCTGCTGCGCCGCGCGGTCGAGCTGTCGCCGGACTTCACCGCCGCCCGCGCCAACCTCGCCATCGTGCTCTATCGCCAGAACCGCTCCGACGAAGCGATCGCCGAGCTTGACCTATTGCTCGAGGAAGAGCCCGACAATCCCGGCCATGCCAATCTGAAGGCGGCGGCGCTGGGCCGGATCGGCGGGTTCGACGAAGCGATCAGCTTGTACGAGGAGGTGCTGAAATCCGCGCCGCGCCAGCCCAAGATATGGATGTCGTACGGCCATATGCTGAAGACGGTCGGGCGCCAGGCCGATGGCGTCGCCGCCTATCGCCAGTCGATCGCACTGATGCCGGAACTGGGCGAGGCGTGGTGGAGCCTCGCCAATCTGAAGACCGTGAAGTTCGACGCCGCCGATATCGCGGCCATGCAGGCGGCGCTCGCCCGTGGCGGCATTTCCGACGAGGATCGCTTCCACCTCGATTTCGCGCTGGGCAAGGCGTTCGAGGACAGCAAACAGACGGCCGAGGCGTTCGCACATTATGCCGCCGGCAACACGCTGCGCCGGGCCGGGATCGTTTATAAGGCGGACGACACCGAAGCGCTGGTCGACCGCAGCATCGCGCTGTGCACGCCCGATTTCTTCGCTGGCCGCGCCGGCGCCGGATATGATGCGCCCGATCCGATCTTCATCCTGGGCATGCCGCGCGCCGGATCGACTCTGGTCGAGCAGATCCTGTCGAGTCACAGCCAGGTCGAGGGGACGTCCGAGCTGCCCGACATTCCCGCCCTTGCCCGGCAATCGACCGACTATCCGGGGCATCTCGCCAGGCTGCCGCACGACCGGCTGCGCACACTGGGCGAGGAATATCTCCGCCGCACCCGCATCCAGCGCCGCACCGACCGACCCCTGTTCATCGACAAGCTGCCCAATAACTGGGCGCATGTGCCGCTGATCCATTTGATCCTGCCCAACGCCCGGATCATCGATGCGCGGCGTCATCCGCTTGGTTGCTGCTTCTCCAACTACAAACAGCATTTCGCGCGCGGCCAGGCGTTCAGCTATGCGCTCGACGATATGGGCCGTTACTATCGCGACTATGTGCGGCTGATGGCACATATCGATGCGGTGCTGCCCGGGCGGGTTCACCGGGTGATCTATGAAAACATGGTCGACGATACCGAAGCCGAGGTCCGCGCCTTGCTCGCCGCATGCGGGCTGGGGTTCGAGCCGGCCTGTCTCGATTTCCACAAGACCGACCGCGCGGTGCGCACCGCCAGTTCCGAGCAGGTGCGCCAGCCGATCTTCCGCGAAGGCACCGAGGCATGGAAGCCGTTCGAGCCATGGCTCGATCCGCTAAAGGACGCGCTTGGCGATGTGCTTGAGGCCTATCCGCAGGTGCCGCGCTTCTGAGACCGAGAATTTGGTAAACCCGGGGCCGATCGCCCCGTCACACCAAGCGTGGCAAAAACGTCACGTTGCAGTCATGAAATGAGTAGGTCCATATCGGACCGTTGACGAATATTGCGCGTGCGAACACTCTGCCGAAACAGAATGTCGTTTCGGGGGATCGTCATGCACGTCATTAAACGTCGCGCCGCACTTGCCACCTTGCTGGCTTCAGCGGCGAGCATCGCCTCTCCCGCGCTGGCACAGGATCAGGCGCCGACCGCGCCCGCCCGCGCCGCGATCGATGACTCGGACGACATCATCGTCACCGCGCAGAAGCGCGAGGAAAACCTGCAGAATGTGCCGATCAGCATCCAGGCGCTTGGCTCCAAGAAGCTCGACCAGCTCAACATCAGCAATTTCGCCGAATATTCGCAGCTCCTCCCCTCGGTCGCGTTCCAGAGCTCCCAGCCGGGCGTGACCACCGTCTATATGCGCGGTGTCGCATCGGGCGGCGACGGCAACCATTCGGGATCGCTGCCGTCAGTCGGCGTCTATCTCGACGAACAGCCGGTGACGACGATCGGCGGCACGCTTGACGTGCATGTCTATGACGTCGCGCGGATCGAGAGCCTCGCCGGGCCGCAGGGCACGCTCTATGGCGCCTCGTCACAGGCCGGCACGATCCGCATCATCACCAACAAGCCCGATCCGAGCGGCTTTTCCGGCGCGGTCGATGCCGAGCTCAATACCGTCGCCAAGGGTGGCATCGGCGGCAAGGCCGAGGGTTTCGTCAACATTCCGCTGTCGGAGATGGCGGCGCTGCGCGTCGTCGGCTTCTATCAGCGCGACGCGGGCTATATCGACAATGTCGCCGGCACGCGGACCTTCAATGTCTCGGCGCCCGGAGCCCCGCTAGCGCCCGGCTATACCGGCATCGTCACCAACACGGCGCTGGTGAAGAAGAATTTCAACACCAACGAAACCTATGGCGGGCGCGCCGCGCTGAAGGTCGATCTCGACGATAACTGGACGGTCACGCCATCGGTCATTTATCAGGAACAGCGCAGCAAGGGCCTGTTCGGATATGATCCGCGGGTCGGCGACCTGAAGGTACAGCGCTTCAATGCCGATAGCCGCCGCGAGCGCTTCGTGCAGGCCGCACTGACGATCGAGGGCAAGATCGGCAATTGGGACGCGACCTATGCCGGCGCCTATCTCGACCGTACCGCCCATTCCGCAACCGATTATACCGATTATTCGGAAGCCTATGATTCGCTCTATGCGTCGCGCAACGGCATCTCGAGCTATTTCTATTTCCACAACGCGGCCGGGCTGACGATCGACCCGCGCCAGTATGTGATCGCATCCGATCACTTCAAGAAAATGAGCCAGGAATTCCGCGTCGCATCGCCGCAGGGCGAGCGGTTCCGCGTCGTCGCCGGGCTCTTCTATCAGCGCCAGAGCAACCTGATCCATCAGGATTACCAGGTGGCCAATCTTGCACCGCTGCTGTCGGTTAACGGGTCGCCGGGCACATTGTGGCTGACCCAGCAGCATCGCGTCGACAAGGATTACGCGATGTTTGGCGAGGCGAGCTACGACATCCTGCCCAATCTGACGCTGACCGCGGGCGCGCGCGGCTTCATCTACGATAACTCGCTGATCGGCTTTTTCGGCTTTGGGCGGAATCCCGCCTATGTCCAGGGCGCGCCGGGCAATCCGCCGCCGAACGCAGCGGGCAGCTCGCGGACTGGCGTTGCCGGCTGCTTCACCAATCAGGGGTTGAGGCTGCGCGACGCCCAGCTGGCCGGCGCGGGGACGACGTTGTTGCCGCCCGAAGTCGCCGGCGGCCCGTGCACCAACCTTGGCGTCTATAACACCCGCACCGGGGGCATCGACCCGGTCGAGGCCGAGGGCCAGGGCGTGACTCACCGGCTCAACCTGACCTGGAAGCCGACCGAGGACATCCTGCTCTATGGCACCTGGTCGCGCGGCTTCCGTCCCGGCGGCATCAACCGGCGTGCCGATGTGCAGCCCTATGCCGCCGACTATCTGACCAATTACGAGATCGGTGCGAAAACCACCCTGTTCGGCGGGCTGCTCCGGCTGAACGGCGCGGTCTATCAGCAGGAATGGAAGAAATTCCAATTCTCCTTCCTCGGCGCGAACAGCTTCACTGAAATCCATAACGGCCCCAATGCCCGCATTCGCGGCATCGAAATGGACGCGAACCTGTCGACCGGCGGACTCAGTCTAACGGCCGCCGGATCCTATACCGATGCCAAGACGCTGAAGAATCTGTGCGGCTATGACGACCCGACCTTCACCTGCACCACCGCGGGGCCGACGGGGCAGATCAACTATATCTCGGCCGCAAAGGGGACGCGCCTGCCGATCACGCCGCGCTTCAAGATCAACGGCACGGCGCGCTACACCGCGCCGGTCGGATCGGGTAAGGCCTATGTCCAGGCGGTCGTCGCGCATCAGAGTTCGGCATCGTCGGACATTCGCAACAAGGTGTTCATCGGCACCTTCCTCGACCCGAGCGATCCGGCGACCGTCGCCGATCCAGCGAGCTTCTTCAACGCCGCCACCGCACTGGGGCGCCTCAAATCCTATACGACCGCCGATTTCGCGGTGGGCGGGGAATTCGGCTCCTACTCGCTCGAATTGTTCGTGCAGAACGCCTTTGACGAACGCGCCGAATTGTCGCGGTTCCAGGCATGCGGCAATTGCGGCCAGCGCGGCTATATCGTGACCAACACGCCGCGCACGATCGGCATTCGCGCAGGCACCAAGTTCTGATGGCGGGCACCCCGGCGCAGGCCGGGGTGCCGCTTCAGCGGTAAGCCGGGTCGTCGAACCAGTCAGCGAAATCGGGCCACGCCGCCGACACGCGATCGGGGAAAACCGCGTCGCGCTTTTCGAGAAAGCTCGCCACGCCTTCCGCCGCATCGCCGCTTGCGCCGCGCACCCAGATCGCGCGGCTTTCGATGCGGTGCGCCTCCATCGGGTGCGACTGGCCAAGTCCGGTCCACAGCATCTTGCGCAGTAGCGAGACCGAGACCGGCGCACTGTCGCCGGTCAGTTGCTTCGCCAGCGCGCGCGCCGCGGGAAGGAGGTCTTCGGGCGCATGCAGGCTGCGCACCAGCCCGCCCTTCAGCGCTTCGTCGGCGCCGAACACCCGGCCCGAATAGCACCATTCGAGCGCCTGGCCGATGCCGACCAGGCGCGGCAGGAACCAGCTCGACGCGGCTTCCGCCACGATGCCGCGCCGCGCGAACACGAAGCCGAAACGCGCCGCCTCGCTCGCCAGGCGGAAATCCATCGGCAGGGTCATGGTCGCGCCGATGCCGACCGCCGGGCCGTTGATCGCGCCGATCACCGGCTTTTTCGAGGCGAAGATGCGCAGGCCCAGGATACCGCCGCCGTCACGGACCGCCGGATGGGAATAATCCACGCCGCCATCGGCCCGCGTCGGTGATTCCTCACCATTCCAGCCGCCGCGCTTGTCATAGTCGAAGGTCGCGGCACCCGCCGACAGGTCGGCCCCGGCACAAAAGCCGCGTCCCGCGCCGGTGACGATCACGCACCGCACAGCGTCATCGGCATCGGTCAGGTCGAACGCCGCGACCAGTTCCTGCATCATCGCCTTGTTGAAGGCGTTGAGCTTGTCCGGACGGTTGAGCGTGATCGTGGCGATACCATCATCGACGCCCAGCAGAATGGTGTCGAAGTCCCGGTTCATGCCGGGCATTTCGCGCCGCTCTCCACCCATGCCCGGGTCAGCGCACCGAACTCGGCCTGCGTGCCCGGCGCGGGATTGCGGCCCTTGCCGGGATGCCAGGCCCAGCCGACCAGCGTGTCATGGCTGTTATGCTCGATCAGCTGTTCGAGCGTCTTGCCGTCGTTGCGCTTCGGATCCTTGATCTGTTGGCAGATCTGCCCGAGCGTCTTCCCCTCCCATGCCATCTGGATCGGGGCGAGATGCCAATTGGGATGGCCCGGGATGCTGCCCGACCCAGTGGCGAACGCGACATTGGCCGGACCATGGCAGGTCGCGCATTCCAGCCCGGGTGCGCCATGCCCATCGGCACCGCGCACCACCGGCGGGTTGTGCGGCATCATCGCATCGCCCTGATTGGGACGATCGGTGCGGGGATGGCAGTTGAGACAGCGCGGGCTTTGAATGACCTTGCCCATTTCGACGAACAAGGCGGCGGAGTGCCGGTCGCGGTCGGACGGGCTGCCCTCGACGCTGGAGGCGGGCATGCGCAGCACTTGCCCGCCGCTGGCGAGCACGGCGACCGGAAGCGCCAGCACGCTTGCCGCGAGTATCAGGTGACGACCCGCGATCATGCATTGTCTCCATGCGCGAAGGGCAACCGGCGCACCGCCTTGCCGGTCAGTCCGCGCCAGGCATTGGCAACGGCGGGCGCGACCGGCGGCAAGCCGGGTTCGCCGACGCCGGTCGGGTTGGCGCCCGATTTGACGATCGCCACCTCGACCTCAGGCATTTCGCCGATGCGCAGCGAACGATAGCTGTCGAAATTGCTTTGCTGCACCACCCCGCCCTCGCCCAGCGTGATCTCGCTGTACAATGCATGGCCAAGGCCATAGCCGATCCCGCCCTCGATCTGCGCGCGGATGACATTGGTGTTGATGGCAATGCCGCAATCGATCGCGCACCACATCTTGTGCACCTTGGGCAAACCATCCGCACCTTTCGATACTTCGGCGATCTGCGCGACATAGCTGCCGAAGCTTTTGTGAAACGCAACGCCGCGGGCCCGGCCAGCCCTGGCGCCGAGCCCGCCGGCCAGTTCGGCGACGCGCTTCAGCACCGCCTTGGCGCGATCGTCCTTCATCAGCTTCAATCGCCCGGCGATGCGATCCTGTCCGCCGAGTTCGAGCAACTGGTCGAGGAACGTCTCGACCGCATAAGCGGTGTGAGTATTGCCGACGGAGCGCCACCAGAGCGTCGGCACGCCATTCTGCATGACATGGAAACCGGCGCGGAACGCGGGAAAATCATAGGAGCTTTCGGTGACGCCTTCCATCATCGAGTCGTCATAGCCCTTGGCCTTGTCCTCGAATGGCGTGCCGATCATGAAGGACTGAGCGGCAATGACCGAATCCCAGCCGACAATCTCTCCCTTGGCATCGACTCCGCCCTGCGCGCGGTGAATGACCAACGGGCGATAGCGGCCGCCGAGCAGGTCGGTCTCGCGCGTCCAGACATGTTTGACCGGCGTCTTGCCGCCCAGCGCCTTGACCGCCGTCGCGGCCTCGACCGCGAATTCCATCGCCGGCGTCGCGCGCCGGCCGAAGCTGCCGCCGGCATAGAGTTCGTGCAAGGTCATGCCGGTAAAGGGCACGCCAAGCGCGCCGGCGATCGCCGCCGTCTCACCGACCTGGAACTGGCTGCCCATCCAGACATCGGCACCGCCTTCGCGCGGTTCGATCACTGCGTCGAGCGGCTCCATCGGGCCATGCGCGAGATAGGGGAAGACATAGGTCGCATCGATCGTCTTCGCCGCACCCTTGATCGCGGCGGCGGCATCGCCCTTCGCCTCGGCCTGTTTGCCGGGCGTCCGCGCGGCTTCGGCATAGGTCCTGATCATCGTCTCGGTCGAGCGGGTTTCCGCCTTGGACAAGTCCCAGTCGATCTCCAGCGCAGCGCGGCCCCTAATCGCGGCATAGGTGTCCCTGGCATAGACCACCACGCCGTGCGGGATCGCCTTGACCGCGACCACGCCGGGCACCGCCAGCGCCGCCTTGTCGCGCACTGCCTTCACCGTGCCGCCAAAGGCCGGCGGATGCTGGATCACGCTGATCACCATGCCGGGCCGGCGCACGTCGAAGGTAAATTCCACCGCGCCGGTCGATTTGATCAGGCTGTCGATCTTGGGCACGTCGGTGCCGATCAGGGTGAACTGGTCGGGGGTTTTGAGCACCGGCTTTTCGGGCACCGGGAGCAAGGCCGCATCGGCGGCAAGTTCGCCAAAGCGCGCCTTGCGCTTGCCATGGCTGACCACGCCCTTCGATACCTTGATCTCGGCCGCCGGCACGTGCCATTTCCGCGCCGCGGCCTCGACCAGCATCGCGCGCGCGGCGGCGCCGGCATTGCGCAGCTGCATCCAGCTATTGGCCATGGCGGTCGACCCGCCGGTGCCCATCGTGCCGAACATGAGATTCTTGTAGAGCGGGTCATTGGCCGGCGCGAAGTCGATGCGCATCTGCGACCAGTCGGCATCGAGTTCGTCGGCAACGATCGTGGTCAGTCCGGTCGCCGGCCCCTGGCCGAATTCGACATGCTTGATGATCACCGTGACGCTGTCATCGGCGGCGATGCGCACGAACGCGTTGGGCGCGAATGGCGCGGCGGCCTTGGCCGGACCAGCGGCAGCGGCGGCGCGACCGCCCAGCGGCAGCGCGAGGCCCAGCACCAGGCCTGACGTACCGAGAAATTCGCGGCGGCTGGCGCCTTTGGCATCGAAGGGCGCGTTCATGCCGCCGCTCCCGCATTTCTGGCCGCATCCTTGATCGCCTGACGCACGCGGACATAGGTGGCGCAGCGGCAGATATTGCCGGCCATGCCGTGATCGATATCCTCATCGCTCGGATTGGGCTTGATCGAGAGCAGGCCGATCGCCGACATCACCTGACCCGACTGGCAAAAGCCGCATTGCGGCACGTCGATCGCCACCCAGGCCGCCTTGACCGCTTCCGCCGTCTTGCCCTTCACGCCCTCGATCGTGGTCACGCTGCGCCCCGCCACGGTGCCGACCGGCGTTACGCACGACCGCCGGTTCTTGCCGTCAAGATGCACGGTGCACGCGCCGCATTGCGCGATGCCGCAGCCATATTTGGTGCCGGTCAGCTCGAGATGATCGCGCAACACCCACAGCAGCGGGGTATCGGGGTCGCCGTCGAACGCCGCTTTCGCCCCGTTCAGAAGGAACTCGGTCGCCATCCAGCGTCTCCCTATTCGTACCCGCCACGATGATACGGCGCGCAACGGCAGGCAGGCAACCGGAAACGCCTCGAATCGCAACTCCTGGGTCGTAACGGCTTTTTAGGCGGCGGTCGGCATAAGGCGGATCATGCGTCACTTTCCTCTTATCGCCCCCAATCCTCCGCGCCTGAGCGAGCGACTCGATGCGCTGCGCCGGGTCGAAGCCTCAGGAGTGTTCAGCAATAACGGGCCCGAGGTCCGCGCGTTCGAGGCCGACATCACCGAATCGCTGTTCGGGGGTCGTGGCGCAAGCCTGGCGGTCGCCAATGCGACGCTCGGCCTGATGGTCGCGATCAAACACGCAGCGATCGAGGCCGGGCGCCCCGACGGGCTGGCGTTGATGCCCAGCCTGACGTTCGCCGCGACTGGCCAGGCAGCGCTCTGGTCGGGGCTGACCCCGCTGATCTGCGATGTGGATCCTGAAGAATGGAGCGCTTGCCCCGAAGCGGAGGAGCGGCTGCTGCATCATTATGGCGACCGGGTCAGCGCGATCATTCCCTATGCGACCTTCGGCAATGCGATCGACCTGGATCGCTATGCCTGGCTGCAGCGGCGTTTCGGCGTCGGCGTGGTGATCGATGCGGCATCCTCGCTCGGTACGCGCGATGGCGCGGGCGACGGCTTTGGCCACGACGCGCCGTTCGCCGTGGTCTATTCGATGCACGCGACCAAGACGTTCGCGGTTGCCGAGGGCGGGCTGATCCATAGCGGCGATGCGCGGCTGATCGATCAATTGCGGGCGATGATCAATTTCGGCTTCGAAAGCGGCCGCAGCGCGACGTTGCCCGGGATCAACGCCAAGTTGCCCGAAGTGATCGCGATCCTGGCGCGCGCCAAGCTCGGCGAGATCGAAGCGGTGTGCGACGCACGCGCCGGGGTCGAGGCGGCGTATCGCCAGGCGCTGAGCGATTTCACCGTGCAGGCCGTGTCGGGTCAGCGCCGCGCAATGCAGTTCATGCCGGTATTGCTACCCGACGCGCTCGTCGCGCGCCGCGATCAGATCGCGACCGAGTTGCAAGCCGCCGGTATCGGCGTGGGGCGCTATTTCAGCCCGCATCTCGCCGAACAGCCCTTGTTCCAGACCAGCGCGATGATCGAGCCGACCCCGGTTGCCGATCGCATCGCGGCACGCATGCTGTCGCTGCCGATCACCGATGCGATGACGCCCGACGATGCGCGCCACATCGCCGCGACCTTCACCGCCCTCTGCACATCGGCGGCGGCGCGCGTGCCGGCCGAACCGACGCGTCGCGCGATCGTGTCGACGCTGATCGTCGGCGGCGGGCCAGCCGGCACCGCGCTGCTCACCGCCGCGAGCAAGAAAGGCCGGCTGGCCGACCTCGCGCGCGCGGGACTGGTCGTGGTGGAACGCGACGATGCGATCGGCGGCGGACGGCTCGGGCGCTACGCGATCAATTCCGACAGCACCGCGCAGACCTTCCTGACCGCGGTCAAGGACAATCCCCATCCCGAACTCGCCGGGATCATGGCGCATCCGGCGGGCCGTGCGGTCGAGCGCTATGCCGATGCGCTGGGCGTACCGCTGGTCGAGGCTGGCCCTTTGCTGCGCGCGACCGGCGATCGGCTGGCCGATATCGTCACCGCCCATGGCGGATCGATCCTGACCGGGCATGAGGTACTGGGCAGCCGACGCACCGCCGATGGACTGTGGTGCACGCGGATCCGGCGCCGTGCCAATGGCATGGAGTTCGATCAGCTCTCCGATCATGTGGTCATCGCCACTGGCGGCCATCAGCCGCTCGACCGGCTGGTTCAGCAGAAGGTCGCCGGCGTCCCGCTGGTCGACCATGCCGGCGGCAAGCTGTTGCAATCCGACGAAGTCCTGTCGCTCGGCGGTTTCGCCAAGGTTGCCGACCTGCTCACCGGCACGCGCGCGCCGCGCATCGCGGTGATCGGCGGATCGACCAGCGCGCTGACCAGCATCGCCCTGTTGCTGAAAGGCGCACCCGCCTTGCCGTTCGGCGCGGGCGGGATCACGCTGCTGCATCGCCGTCCGCTCCGCCCCTTCTACCCGTCGGTCGAGGCCGCACGGGCCGAGGGCTTCACCGATTTCGGGCCCAACGACATCTGCCCGGTCAGCGGTTTCGTCTATCGCCTTGCCGGCTTCCGGCTCGAAGCGCGCGAGCTGGTGCTGCGCATGCTTGGCGTCGATGGCCGCGCACCCGATCCGCGCATCGCGCTGCATCGCATCACCGGTGCGGATGATCAGGCGGCGCGCGATCATCTCGATCGCGCCGACCTGATCGTCGCGGCGCTCGGCTATCGCCCGCATGCCTTGCCCGTCAGCGACCGGCACGGCGATCCGATCACCCTGTCCGCGCATTTGGGCGGTGCGATGGTCGATCGGCATTGCCGCGTGATCGATGCGGATGGCGCCCCGGTCCCGGGCCTTTTCGGCATCGGCCTTGCCGCCGGTTTCGTCCCCTGGGGCGCATTGGGCGGCGAAGCGAGCTTCTCGGGTCAGGCCAACGGGCTGTGGCTGTGGCAGAATGACGTCGGCCAGATGATCGTCGATCAGATCCTGGAGGACGCGGCTGTCGAACGGGACCGGGCGGTGGCATGACGACGCCCGCCGTCAGCGTCATCATGGCGGCGTATAATGGCGCCGCATTGGTCGGCGAGACCATTGCCAGCCTGCAGGCGCAGACGCTGGGCGATTTCGAGATCGTCGTGGTCGACGACCGATCGACCGACGATACGCTCGCGATACTGCGCGGCATCGACGATCCGCGACTGCGCGTGATCGAAAGCCCGATCAATCAGGGTCCGGTGCGTGCGCGCAATCGCGCCATGGCGGAAGCGCGCGGCCGCTATATCGCCGGGCTCGACCAGGACGATCTGTGCCGGCCCGAACGGCTGGCGAAACAAGTCGCCTATCTCGAGGCGCATCCCGATACCGTCCTGCTCGGCACCGCCGCCGCCGCGCTTGAGGACGGACGAGTCTCGGCAACCGGCCACGCGCCCGCCTCCACGCCGCTGCTGATCGAATGGCTGTTGCGGATCGAAAACCCGCTGGTCTGGTCATCGGTGATGGTCCGCGCCGATACCGTGCGCCAGCTCTCGCCGTTCACGCGCCCTGCCATGCTCTATGCCGAGGATTTCGATCTGTATCACCGGCTGGCCAAGCTCGGCCGGATCGCGCGGCTCGATGAGGAACTTCTCGTGTATCGCCGGCACGGCGGCGGGGCGTCGCAATGCTTTATCGACACGATGCGGGCGAATGCCGCGCTGGTGCTGGCCGAGGCCCATGCCACGCTGTTCGGCGATGACGCGCACGAGGTCGCACGGCTGATGGTGCAGCATATCATGGGGCAGGAACCGGTCCCGCATCGGGTCGCGCTGTTGCAGCTCGGCACTGCGCTCGCCCGATTGCAGGAGGATTTCCTGGCGCACCGCCTGGTCGATGCGGAGAGCCTGACGCTGATCCGTTGGGAAACCGCGCGGCGCTGGAGCCGGGTCGGCCGGGCGGCGCTGCGCACCGGCACGATCGGGCTCGGCGATGCCATGGCGGTGCGGCCCGACCATCTCGGGCTTGGCCATGCCGGGGTCGAGGAACTGATCATGTCGCGCCTGATCGGCGGCGCGCGATCGGCGATCAGGCGGGCGAAATAGCCCGCGCGAGCGTATCGCCCAGAGCGCGTTCGAGTCCCGCCAGAATATCCGCCTCGAGCTGATCCGCGCGAACATTGCCCAGATCGAGATCGATCCGGTCGAGCCGGACATGGCAACCGGCGGGTACTGCCGCATCGAACACCCGCTCCAGCAGGGCAGGAACCAGATCGCGCACCAGCGCCTCAATTCGCGGCCGCATCGCCCGTGCGGTATCGTCATCGGCGACCGACGCCATGAACTCGAACCGTCCGATGCGATGCGGCTGGTCCGCCATGGCTAAACGGCCGATCCCGACAGCGCCGGAAAGACGAGTTGCGGAATCGGTGCCAGCGTGCGGAAATTCAGCACCCCCTCGAACTGAGCGGTCTTCAGATAGGGGTTGCCGTAGATCTGGCGGGCGAGGAGCGGCAGCGTATCGCCGACATTGATCGCCATCCGCTGCGCAGCGCCCGCCGGCCGAACGGGCTGCCCCGCCAGCCGCGCGGGATGGAATGTGACCGAAGCGTTCGCGCGGAGCGGCGTCCCATCCGGTTTGATCAGCCAGTGGCTGCCCGCAACGGTCTTACCGCCAGTCACGGCTATCGCTCCTCGGTCATGCGCAAATTCCTCAGGACCTGTTGCACGCAAGCGTTGACGATCGCATCGCGTTGCGCCGGGGTCATCGCGCCACCGCCATCGCCACCGGAGGGCGCCGCGCCCCCCGATGCGGCGCCGGAACCCGGACTTGATCCCACCGCGACATGCACGCCGATCTCGCTGATCTCCAAGGGCATGGGAAGGTCTCCGTTCGATCCTAGGTCATCACCGTCGTCATGGTTTCGGCGGCCAGCGCATGTCAGTCATGTTCAGCCTTGCATCGCCTGAATGATGGTCAGCTCGATGAATTCGGCCGGATGAATCATCTGCAGCGTGACCGCGACGATCATATCGCCGTTTAGCACATCCTGCGGGGTCATGGTCGAGCCGATGCCGCACGCCACGGTGAACGCGTCGCTCGGCTTCCCGCCCATCAGCCCGCCGGCTTGCCACAGCCCGGTCAGGAACGCGGAGACCGACGCGGTCACCGTCGCCCAGGTCATCACATCATTGGCGGCGAAGGCGTAGGATTGCAGCGCCGCCCTGATCGACTGGTCGATATAGATCAGCGTCCGCCGCACCTGGATAAAGCGATAGTCCAGGCTGTTGCCGTCAAGCGTTCGCGCGCCCCATACGACCGATCCACGGTTCGGCTGGCTGCGCACGATGTTGATTGCCTCCCCGCCCGGCGGCAGGTTGAAACCGCCCTGCTGGATATCGGTCATGGCGCAAAACGGCGAAGCCACCTCGGCCAGCGCGACGTTCGCCGGTGCACCCCAGACGCCATGATTGCCGTCGTTCATGGTCCAGATGCCGGCCAGGGCGGCACTGGGCGCCATGACGTTCATGTCGGTGGCGACCAGCTGCATGATCTGCTGGAACACCGGCAAGGCGTTGAACAACAACCGGTCGAGCGTCCATTGCCACGCGGCAAGATCGGCACCCGGCGCCGGATAGGGAATTGGCGGGGTCGCATCGGTCGAGGTCGATCCCGAATATTGCGCGGTGTTGGTATCGCTTTGCGTGATCGGGAAGGCCGTGGCGATCGCGGTCTGCAACGCGGCGCGCCGCGCGCCCGAATAGAGCATATTGGCCGCAGTGGTCAGGATCGTGTTGAGGACTGAATTGTCGCCGTTCGCGGCCACCAGGTTAGTGTAGAGAATATCGCCCGGCGCGACGATCGACGTGTTGAGCGCAGGTCCATAGGCCGCGCCATAACCGACATTGGCGTTCTGCGGCGCGATCGCGGTGACGAAATTGTCCTGGCATTGCTGAAGAGCGGCGACGGTATCGGCCGTGAGGCAACCGGGCAGGTCGAGGATCGCCATGCGACTCTGCAGCGTCCCCGCCTGAGCAAGCATGGCGCAGGCGACGCGCGCATAATCGGCCAGGCCCAGCTGGCAGGCCTCCGGGATGACGATCATCGTCGGCCCGACCAGTGCGGCGACGGCGTCAAGCCCGGTCAGCAGGCCGGGCGCATTTGTCGCCGGATCGCCTGCGGCGATCATGGCCGGGTTCCAGCCCGGGGGAACCGGATCAAGTACAATAGTCGGCGACTGGCCGCTCCAGTAACTGCCGACCGACACGACATAGCAGGAGCCGCCACCATTGGCGAAGAACAGGCGCAGATGCCAGTACAGGCAGAAATGGCGCGCGGCATCGGCCGATAGCGGCTGCAGGCCGAAGCCGGTCATCGCCACGGTATACGGGGTCGGACCGGCATCTGCCGGCGTGGTGAAATTGGCGAAGAAATCCGGCGTCGCCGCGCCTGCAACCGAGACGCCATAATATCGCGGCGCGGCGCCGCCGAAACAGGCGATGAAATCGGTCATCGATTCGATTGCGATGGGAACGCCGTAGAGCGGCTTGCCGGTCACCGGATCACCGGCGCACTGGGTATAGCCGACAAAGACCGGGACAGCGGTCGGAACACCGACGACCGCTGTCCCGAAGGCATCTATTTCCGTAGCGTAAACGCCCGGCGTCGTTGGACTGGATATCATGTCGTTACGGATACGTCCCGATGCGTCATCGTACAAAACAATGTTGCGCCACTACGGCTCTATTGAGGCCGGGCCGTTCTTCTTTCCTCCCGGCATGCGCCGCGACGACTTGCCGCGGGATCGCCGTCATTGCATCGCGCAGGCCGGGCTGGCGTATGCAGATCGGATGATGGGCGTGAACAAGAGCGTTTCGGGCTGGGTACGTCTTTTGGCGCTGGTGTGCCTGCTGGCCACGTTGCCTGCCGCTCCCCTGTCGGCCCAGGTTACAGCCCCCCATCAGGCCGAAGTGGAAATACGCACTCCCGCACCGCCCCGCCCAACCATCGGTAGCGACTGGGCGCGGCATCTCGGCTATGAACTTCATGTCACCAATTTCTACGCCGGAACCGGCGCGCTTCGGCTGAAGCGAGTCAGCATCTTCGCCGACCGCGCGACCATCCCGATCGCGACCTTCAGCGGCGCCGCGCTGCGGGCGCTGCTCTCCCCGAATGGCGACGATCCGCCCGGTACCGGCGATATCGTCATCGCAGGCGGCGCCCGCGTGGTGCTATTCGTCTGGCTGACTGAGCCCGCCTCGGCGCCGCGCGCGGCCTATTTGCGCCACAGCGTCGAATTCGAAACGAAGGACGGTAAGGTCGAGGTTGCGAATGATGTCCGCGTCGCGATCGACAATCGCCCGCCGGTGCGGATCGGCCCCCCGCTGACCGGCGGACCGTGGCTGGCCGGCGAAGGGCCGGGCAATCATGTGTCGCACCATTGGGGCGGCGTGGTCGCGATCGACGGACAGGTGACGATCCCGCAACGCTTCGCCATCGACTGGTTCGGGCTGGATGCGACGGGCCATGTCGCGCGGGTGCCCCGCGACCGGCTGGCAGCCTCGTCCGACGCCGATTGGGTAGGTTTCGGCGCCGACGTGCTCGCCGTTGGCGACGGCGTGGTGCGCGATGCGCGCGACGGCGTCGCGGACGGCACACCGCTCGCACCGCAAAGCCAGCCCGACGACCTGACCAGCCGCTCGCTCTATGGCAATTTCGTCGTCATCGAGATCGCGCCCGGCGTGTTCGCGCATTACGCCCATTTGCGTAACGGCAGCGTCAAGGTCCATGCCGGCGACCGCGTCGGTCGCGGCGCGGTGATCGGCGCGCTAGGTCAGACCGGACAGGCGGGTGGACCGCATCTTCATTTCCATATCAGCGACCGAATGACGTTCGAGGGATCGGAAGGGCTGCCGTTCGTGATCGACGGGGTGACCAGGCTGGGTTCGGCCGGGATCGACGACACGCTCGACCCGCGGATCAAGGTGAACGTCGGCAAGGCCCGTCCCGAAAAAGCGCCGTCATGGTTGCCGCTCGACGGCGACCTGGTGACCTTCGTCCGCCAGGGCCCGGACTCAGCCCCGGACTCAGCGCCGCCGCGGCGCCGCCGTGGAGTTGCGCAGCACCAGTGACGCCGGCACCACGGTCGGTGTATCGGGCACGTCACGCCCGGCCTGATCCGCGATGATCAGCTCGACCGCCCGTGCCGCAACCTCGGCGATCGGCTGAACGATGGCGGTCAGCGGCGGATGCGTGAAGCGCACGATCGGCGTGTCGTCGAAGCTGATCAACGACAGATCGCGCGGCACATCGATGCCGCGTTCGCGGCCCGCCTCGAGCGTCGCCAGCGCCATCCGATCGTTGCTCGCGATGATCGCGCTGGCCGGCGCGTCCCGATCGAGCAAATGATGCGCCGCCAGCTTGCCCGATGCGAAACTGAAATCGCCTTGCGCCAACAGGCCGGTCGTCTCCAGCCCCGCCGCCGCCATCGCCGCGCGCCAGCCATCGACGCGCCAGGTGCTGAGTTCATATTCGAGCGAACCGGCGATGAAGCCGATCCGGCGATGGCCGAGCGCGATCAGATGCTCGGTCGCCAGGCGCGCGGCGCGTTCATCGTCCATCGTCAGCGCAAAGCCGGGCCCCGCGGTCAGCGAACCGATCCGCGCGAAACTAATCTGGTGATTTTCGAGCAGCGTGATGATCAGCGGATTTTCGGAATGCGGCGGGGTCAGGATCACGCCATCGGGTTGCAGCGCGGCGATCGCGCCAAGCAGCTCGCGTTCGATATGGTCGCTATGCGTGTCGACCAGTTCGATGATCATCCGATAGCCATATTCGGCGCAGGTGAGCATGCCGCCAAGCAGCATCTGGTCGACCCAGTCGGTGCCCTGCCGTTCGCGCCAGTCGGCGATGGTGCGCTCGCGATCGTTGAGCGCCAGAATCAGATAGGATCGCGACCCGCTCATCCGCTGTGCGGCGATCGAGGGAACATAACCAAGCCTGTCGATCGATTCCTGCACCCTGAGCTTCATCTCCGGGCGGACGTTCGGCTCCTTGTTGATCACCCGGCTGACGGTTTGCAGCGACACCCCGGCATCGGCGGCGACATGCTTGATCGTGACTGTTTGCCGCCGCCGCGCCATGGCCGCTCAGCCTTGCCGTGCCGCAGGCGCCGCGTGCGCCGCACCACAATAGCGGGCGACGTAATCGGCATGCGCGGGCAGCGTCGCGACAGTTCGGGTGACGTTGCCGCGCAGCGTGCCGAGGAATTTGTCCAGTTCGTCGTCGCGCAGCTTCTCGGCGATCGGATGATAGGTGCGCGGCATGATTCCCTGGCCCATCATTACCTGGACCCAGCTGTTTTCGGCGAACAATTCCTCATTCTTGCGAAAGACACGGCCGGTTTCCCGGAACAGTTCGATCTTCTGCGCCAGCGTATCGGGGATCGGCATGCTCGCACAATAGCGCCAGAAGGGACTGTCGCGACGGTCGGTCGCCTTATAGTGCAGGACCAGGAAATCGCGGATCTGCAGCATGTCGTCATTTTGCTGGTCGTTGAATTCCACAATGTCACGCTCGCTGATATCGCCTTGCGGCATCATTCTCAGCAGGCGCAGTACCGCGCGCTGGATCAGATGGATACTGGTGGATTCCAGCGGTTCCATAAAGCCGCTCGACAGGCCGATGGCAACACAGTTGCGATACCATTGCCGCCGCCGCGCACCGGCCTGGAAGCGCAGGAAATTGGGTTCGGTCAGCACCGCGCCCTCGATATTGCCGAGCAACCGTTCGAGCGCATCATCCCGGTTCAGATAATGGCTGCAATAAACCAGCCCATTGCCGGAGCGATGCTGCAGCGGGATACGCCATTGCCAGCCCGCGTCATGCGCGATCGCACGGGTATAGGGGACCGATGGCGCGACATTTTCGGTTTGCAGCGCAATCGCCGAATCGCACGGCAGATAATGCGTCCAGTCGTCATAGCCGGCATGCAATGTCTGCTCGATCAGTAGCGCGCGAAATCCCGTGCAATCGAGGAACAGATCGCCCTCGATCCGCGTACCGGAGTCAAGCAGCAGCGCGGCGATGTCACCGCTTTCGCCGTCGAGTTCGACTTGTGAAATCCTTCCCTCGACACGTTTGGTCCCGTCCGTCTCGGCCATGGTGCGGAGGAATTTCGCGTAGAGCGTCGAATCGAGCTGATAGGCATAGTTCATCGCCTCATCGGGCAGATGCGCGAACTTGCCCTGCACGGCGGCGATCACCTCCAGGCAATAATCGTCATAGGATTGCTCATACCCCTTCTCGCGGGCGTAGAGCCAGAAATGCTGGAAGCCGGCCGACCAATGGTCCTTGCCGGTATAACCGAACGAATGGAAATAGCGGTGCCCGGGCTCCTTCCAATTGTCGAACAGGATGCCGAGCTTGAAGGTCGCCTGAGTCGCACGCATGAACTCGGCCTCGTTGATGCCGAGCAGGCGGTTATAGTTGACCAGCGGGGGGATGGTGGATTCGCCCACCCCGATCGTGCCGATCGCATCGGATTCGACCAGAGTCAGATCGACCGTATGCCCCATGGTCCGCGCGATCGCCGCCGCGGCCATCCAGCCGGCGGTCCCGCCGCCGGCGATCACGATGCGGCGCGGATGCCGTGCTTCCCCGGTCATTGGCTGAGCGCCCTGAGCAGGAAGGCGCGGACGCGGCCGGCGCTTTCCGGAGTCAGCGGCGCGAGGATGCTGCGCCCGTCCTCGGGGATATGAGCAACCACCTCCTCATCATTGCCGAAGACATAATAATCGAACATGTCGCGCCAGTAGCGCTTCTGGTCATCGGGCAGGTCGCGGATCGCCAGCAAGGCGTGGTTGAGCGCATCCTGTGGCTGGCCGAGCCAGCGCGGCGTCTCCCGCCACCAGTAATTGACCAGCACGTTGAACGGCTCGAGCCCCTCGACATGGTGCCACCACAAAGCGGGGATGTAGAGCGCATCGCCCGCCGCCAGCTCGGCGACCTGCGCATGGACCAGCGCCTCGCGGAAGCGCGGATGCGTGTCGAAGTCGGGGGCATGGAAATCGACCATGCTGACGGCGCGGCCAGCGGGAGTATTATCCACCGGTCCGAGATAGAGATTCCGGAATTGCTCGCGCGGGAACAGGGTGAAGCGGCGGCGGCCGACCGCGACACAGGCGAGATTGTCGGGCACGTCGTTATGCGCCGCGATGCGCGTTCGCGTGCCCATCCAGATGCTCGCCATCGGCGCGCGATCGCCAAGCGCGACCTGGTTCGCGTCGTGCAGCCCGATGAAGAATTCATGCATGTCGATCGAGGCGAGATAGATTGGCGGCGCATCCGCCTTGCCTTCGAGCGTATCGATCTGCGCGAAGATTTCCGGCAGCTTGGCGCGCAGCGTGCGGAAGTTCATCCCCATCGCCTGGTCGTAGAAGAGCCGGCCGTCGCTGCCCGGTGCACCGACCGAGACGGTGAACGGGCGATCCTGTCGCCGCCGGAGCAGATAATCGCGCGCGTCGCGCGCCGACCGGCGGCCGGCCTCGACCAGCGGCCAGCCCGATACCAGGCCGCGCACGATGAACGGACGATCCGCCGCGCGCAATTGCCGGTCAAGCTCTTCCGGCCCCGAGACGATCATCTCGGGAATGGCGGCGAGTGCGCCGAAGATTCCGGGATCCGCCTCAGCCATCGCCCACGCGCCGGTTCTTGCGCGCGATCAGTTCGGAAAGGTTGCCAAGCGAGGCCAGCGCCATGAAGATGTGCATCAGATGATCCTCGGCGTGCAACTCGCCGAGCGCGTCGGCATCGAGTGCCTGCAGCCGGCCCTCATCGATGATGTGAAACCCGACCAGCCGGTTGGTCGAGCCATCGTCGAGCGTGATCTCCAGGGCAAAGGGTTCGAGCAGATCGTGACGGCGCAGCGCGGCGAAGAAGTCGCCCGATGCCTGATACCCCGCATCGAGCGCGCCCAGCTGGTCGGCGATCGATTCCAGATAAGGCGTCGGGCGCCCATCCTCGTCGAACAGCCGCACCCCTTCGTCACCACCGATGCGCGGGCTGGCCATGTCGATATGGATTTGCTTTGCGCCCGCATCGTCCGCCGGCGTGCCGATCAGGAACGGCTGGATGTCGATCGCCAATGGCACATAGCGGGCATCCCAGCGGCCATTGTCGAGAAACAGATTTTCATCCTGCTCGAAGCCGAACATCGCCAGCGCCGTGAACGTGTCGCGGTCGTGATTGAGGCGGAAAAGGATCGGATAGTCAGTCTGCACCCGGCGGAATTCGCTCGGCACGGTCATGCAGCACATCACCGCATCGCCAAGTTCCACCGCCCGATCGGTGCGCACGCGCATGTCGCGGTGCGCTTCGGCCGTGAGAATTTCGTGATCGGGCATGTCAGCGGGTCTTTTCCATTACAGGCTGATGGCCCGCATCACGCAGCGCGTCCAGATAGGCACGATTGGTCGGCAGGCTGGCGGCGAGCGTGCGGGCGCGTTGGTCGACCTGCCGCAACCGGGCCGCCACATGGTCGCGCGCGCCGGTGCGGATCGCGCCCTCGGCAGGCGGCGCGAACCCCATGCCGTACAGCACATATTGATAGCTCGCCGCCGGGAAAATCTCGTCAATGGCAGGCAAGTCGGCCCGCGACGGCGGTTGGTGCCGCCAGAGCCGCAGCAGCTCGGCAAGCCGTGGCGGGATGGAGCCGGCCTCGCGATGGTCACGCCAATAGGGCTCTTCGCGGTGGCTCAGCACATAATGGAGCTTGAGGAATTCGACGATCCGGTCCCAGCGATAGCGGAACACGGTGTTGAAGCGATCGGCATGGATATCCATCACCTCGCGTGTCGCCGGGAAACCGTCGAGCAGCGCCTCCAGCGACAATTCGATCAGCACGATGGCCGAGGCTTCGAGCGGCTCCAGGAAACCGGCCGAGAGGCCGATCGCCAGGCAATTGCGCTCCCAGAATCGCGCACGATGCCCCGAGCGGAAGGCCAGCCGGCGAAAGGACAGCTGGCCGGTATCGACCGTCGGCATCGCGCCACGCAGATAGGCTTCGAGTGTCGCCGCCGCCTGATCGTCGCTGGCATGATGCGAGGAATAGACGCAGCCGACGCCGCGTCGGGTCGGCAAGCCGATGTCCCAGATCCAGCCGGCCCCGTGAGCGGTGGCGGTGGTCTGCGACGCGATCGGACTGCCGGGTGCGACCGGCACTTGCACCGCGAGCGCGCGATCGTTGAACAATTCGGTGCTGCGGTCGATGAACGGCACGCCATATTGTTCGCCGATCAGCAGCGCGGCATGCCCGGTGCAATCGATGAACAGGTCGCCCTCGACCGCGTCCGTCGCGCGCATGGTCACGGTGGCGATGTCGCCATTGGCCGCCATCCCGACCGAAATGACATGATCGCGCACATGGCGAACGCCGAGCCGATCGGTCGCGTGCCGCGCCAGCAAGGCAGCAAACTTCCCCGCATCGAGATGATAGGCATAGTTGAGCGCACCGGCATAGTCCGGCATCGCGCGCTGCCGCGGCGCCAGGTCAAGCGCGCAGGTGCGGGGTTGCGGACTGACCACGTCGGCAAAACGGCGATCGGCCTCGCTCTGATGCCAGGCGGCGACGACATCGCACGGTTCGCCATCGACCGGGGCGACGAATGGATGGAAATAGCGGTCGCCGGCCTCTCCGGTGCGCCAGCCGTCGAAGCGCGACCCCTGTTTGAAGGACGCATCGCAGGCGAGCAGGAATTCGGCCTCGGGGATGCCGATCTGCTCCAATGTGCGGCGCATCGTCGGCCAGGTCCCCTCACCCACGCCGATCGTCGGGATGTCGGGGGATTCGATCAGCGTCACGCTGATCGGGGCCGCGGCGGAAGGGTTGGCGCGCGCGGCGATCAGGCAGGCCGCGAGCCAGCCGGCGGTACCGCCGCCGACGATCACGATCCGGGAGATTGCCCCATCCACGCTACGCGCCTTCATCCACGATCAGCAGCTTGCCGTGCCGGGAACGGAAAAGCCACCCTCGTGCCAAGGTGGCTTTCCTGTTCGCGACACTCCCCCGACAGGGTCGGCTCAGAACGATGCCCGAACGCCGAACGAGTAGCGGGCATAACCCGGCGAGACGACGGTCACGTTGCGATCCGACCGCTGATGCTCGCGCCGGCTTGAACCGGTCAGGTTGATCCCTTCGGCGAAGACGCTGAACCCCTTTTTGAACTCGTAGCTCGCGCTCGCGTCCACCTGGCCATACGCTTCGGTATAGGTCGGGTTCGCGCCTGTCGTGTTCAGGAACTCGGCGCGCCAATTATACGCGACACGCGCCTGGATGCCGTATTTGTCGAAGAACGCCACCGCATTCGCGCTGTTGCTGAGGCCGACCAGCGCGAACTGCGTGGCGCTGGAAGGCTTGCTATTGTCGTATTTCGCGCTGCCGTTGACGATCGTATAGTTCAGGATCGTGCCGAAGCCGGTATCCCAGAAGCTGTGCTGGACGGCGAATTCCCAGCCATGGAGCGACGCGGTTTGATCGCTGTTCACCGGCGTGGTGACCTGGAAGTTGAGCGCCGGATCCTCGGGCAAGGCGAAGATCAGACCGTTGGCCCGGTCCGACGATTGCGGATAATGGTCGAAGATATAGGTGCGGATCTGCGCGGCCGTCGCATTTGCCCCCAGCGCACCGAGCGCCGCCTGATAGCGCGGGCCGCCCACTGGCGTGGTCAGGCCGAACGCGTTGGTGTCGACGCGCGTGGTCGAAATGAAGTTTGCGACATTCTTGTGGAAATACCCCACCGACACATAGCTGCCGGGGCCATAATACCACTCCGCCGACAGATCGATATTCTTCGATTTGAACGGGATCAGTCCTGGATTGCCGAGCGCACCGGTGCCCCCGCCGACACGGAACAGCGTGTCCAGCGTTTGCCCGCCCTGCATGCGGTCATAGGGCGCACGGGTGATCGTATGGCTGTACGAGGCGCGCAGTTTGACATTGTCGAACGGCGAGATGTCAAAATCGGCCGACGGCAGCCAGTTCTGATAACTGCCCTTGAACCGGGTAAAGGCGCTCTGGCCCGACTGGACGACGTTGAACTCATTCTCCGACACCCATTGGGTGCGCAACGGTACCGGCACCAGTGCCGCCGACGAGATGTCAGTCGTCTCGTAGCGCAGGCCAGCGACGAAGTGCGCCGGATTACCGAAGGCGTCGAACTTGGTCGCCACCTGCAGATAGGGCGCCAGCGTCTTTTCGCTGATGCGCCGGTCGGTGTCGAACTTGGCGAGACATGTACCCGGGCTGATCGCCGCGCCCGATCGTGGTTTGCTGCACGCCTGGAACTTCGATTCGAGCAGGTCGACCATGTTCTCGAAATTGAACGTGTAGAATTTCTGCGCCATGCCCGGCTGCGCCAGACCTGGGAACAGGTTCGGCAATGTCGCAAGCTTGAACAAATCGTCGGGAACCGACGATGCCGGGCCGATGCCGCCCCAGGTGTCGTTCTGAATGGTGCCGAAGGCCGAGCGGACCTTATTGTCGAGATAGGAGACGCCGAAATCGAGGCTGTCGAGCAACCCGCCATCATGGTCGTAATGACCGCTCAGCTGGACCTGGTTGATCTCATCCCTGAAATAGGCGTTGCGGAACGCGTTGCCGGTCGGCGTGATCAGCGCCGGGTTGAGCGGGTCGATGCCCGGGGCCATGGTGTAGGAGATGACCGGCAGGCCATGGTCGAAGTTGATCGTCTGGCTCTGCACGCCGAAGATCGCGGTACCGACCGACATGCTCGAGCCATATTTGTTGGTCGGCTTCACTTCCGCGGTCGAGTGATGCGCATCGAGCGTTACCGTCACGCCGCCCGGCCCCTTCCAGACCAGGTTGCCGCCAAGCGACTTGTTCTCCGCGCGGTTGCTGGTGAGCGACCCGCTATAGGAAAGGTCCTTGCCGGCGCTGCACACCGTCGACGGCGCCACGCAACCCGGATCCGGCACGGCGAACCGCTCGGTGTAGAAGACCGGGCCGGCGACCGGACCATCGGTCCAGGAGCTCGACGTATCGCCATGGTTAAACCAGATGCCGACATTGCTGTTGCGGGTTTCGACGGTGTTGCGCGAATAGGTATAGTCGATCGTCGCGGTCAGTGCGTCGGTCGGGCGGAATTGCAGGACAGCCTGACCATTGATGCGTTCGCGATTAATGTCGTTGAACTCGTACGACGCATTTTGCGGGACCTGATAGACATCGGTCGGATCCGGGCGGTTGATGACGTTCGGATTACTGGGCGAGAGTGATCCCCAGTTGTTCTCGTTGCCGAGATAACCGTCGCGCCAGCCGACGACCCCTTTGTTCGTGCCCGCCTTGCGCTTCTGATAGGAGCCGATGATCGCGATGCCGATGCGATCGTCCGCCAGCGTCGTGCTGAAAATGCCCGAGACTTCCGGCGTGATGTCGTTCTTGCCGCGCTGGGACGTGTCGATCACGCCCTTGACGGCGAGGCTGCCGCGCGTGCCTGGCCGCTCGAGCGGGCGCGGGGTGCGAATATTGATGGTCGAGCCAATGCCGCCCGATTCGAGCGTCGCGCGGCCGCTCTTATAGACCTCGACCGCGGCGACGCCCTCAGAGGCGAGGTTGGCGAAGTCGAACGAGCGGGACGATGGCGCACTGCCGCCGTCAGCGATGAACGCGGTCGGCATCTGACGGCCGTTGAGCGTCACCAGATTATATTCGGGACCGAAGCCGCGGACGGTGACCAGCGATCCTTCGCCATTCGAGCGATCGATCGACACGCCAGTGATGCGCTGCAGTGATTCGGCCAGGTTGGTATCGGGAAACTTGCCGATATCCTCGGCGGAGATCGCATCGACCACGCCCTGCGCATCGCGCTTGATATCCGCCGATGCGCGCAAGCTGGCGCGGATGCCGGTGACGATGATGTCATCACCCTGATCGGCTGGGGGCTGCTGCGTTTCGGAGGGGTTCGCAGTGCCAGCGGCCGCATTCTGCGCGGCCGCGATGCCCGGTACGGCCATCAGCGCGAGCGTCGATACGCCAAGCGCCAATCGCGAAGCCAAGCGGCGGTTGAAGCCCCCCATTGTCATCCCCTCTGTCATCGGCGCTGTCCCCACGCCGCTCTTGATAACGTTCACTTTGCTGATTTTGACGAATTATGTCAACCCCGGCCACCAAGCAGGCGCGACTTGGTAACATGTGTCACCAATAGTTGTGAACGTTATCAAAATATGCTGTGTAAGTAACGTATCGCCGACGTCATGTGCTGCCGAAGTGCGGGGCGGTTGCGGCACTGGTATCGACCGGGATTCGTCCCGTAAGGACCGGGCCGGATGACAGGATTCGGCAGGCGCCCGACAGAGCAGGCGACCTGGATAAGAAGGGGGACGAGGATGTCGAGAGGATTACATTGTGCGTTGCTGAGCGCATCGCTTCTGGCTGGCATCGGCGCAACGACAGCCGTGCCGGCGCGCGAGGCACCGCCGACCGCCGACCGAGGCGACGCCCGCACACGCGCGGCAGCACGCGTCGCCCGGATGACTCTCGATGAAAAGATCGCACTCGCTCATGGCCTGTTCCCGCCCCGGGCAAAGGGCAAGACGGCCAATGAGCTGATCCCGTCCGCCGGACATATTGACGGCATTCCACGGCTCGGCGTGCCGCTCATCCGCGAAAGCGATGCGTCGCTGGGCGTCGCCAACCAGGTCGAGCAGCGCAAGGGAGATGTCGCGACGGCGCTGCCGTCCAGCCTGGCGACCGCGGCGACCTTCGATCCGGAGATCGCGCATGCCGGCGGCGTGATGATCGGCGCGGAGGCGCGCGCCAAGCGCTTCAACGTGCTGCTCGCGGGCGGCGTCAATCTGACGCGCGATCCGTGGAACGGCCGCAACTTCGAATATCTCGGCGAAGATCCGCTGCTCGCCGGCGAGATGGCTGGCGCGCACATCGCCGGCGTGCAGTCGAACCGCATCACGTCGACCATCAAGCATTTCGCGCTCAACGCGCAGGAAACCGGGCGCATGGTGCTCGATGCGCGGATCGATGAAGCGAGCCTGCGCGAGAGCGACCTGCTCGCCTTCCAGATCGCGATCGAGAAGGGACGGCCCGGATCGGTGATGTGCGCGTACAACAAGGTCAATGGCGACTGGGCGTGCGAGAACGCGCATCTGATGAATGACGTGCTGAAGCGCGACTGGGGCTATCGCGGCTGGGTGATGAGCGACTGGGGCGCGGTCCATTCGACCGCCAAAGCGGCCAATGCCGGCCTCGACCAGCAATCGGGTCAGGAACTCGACACGGCGATTTTCTTCGGCGACGCACTCAAGGCCGATGTCGAGGCGGGCAAGGTGCCGATGGCACGGCTCGACGACATGATCACGCGCTATCTGACCGGCCTGATCGAGACCGGTGTGCTGGATACGCCGATGCCGGCCAGGCCACTGTCAATCCCCTATGCGCGCCATGCCGATGTGGCGCAGCGCGCGGCGGAGGCCGGCATCGTGCTGCTCAAGAATGAAGGCGGCGTGCTACCGCTTGCCCGCACGGCGAAGCGTATCGCCGTGATCGGATGGGGCGCCGATGTCGGGGTTCTTTCCGGCGGCGGATCGAGCCAGGTACGCTCGGTCGGCGGCGCGCCGATCGAGATCCCGCTCAGTTCGGGCGCAGCCTCGTCCTTTGCGCGGATCACTTATCACGCATCCTCGCCGCTCAAGGCGATCCGCGCCGCGATGCCCCAGGCCAAAGTGAGCTTTATCGACGGTCGCGATGTGGCGGCGGCAGCGCAGGCGGCGCGTGGCGCCGATGTCGCGATCGTCTTCGCCACGCAATGGACGACCGAGGCGCAGGATGTTCCCAACCTGTCGCTGCCCTATGGCCAGGATGCGCTGATCGCCGCGGTCGCCGCCGCGCAGCCCAGGACGGTCGCCGTACTGGAAACCGGTGGCCCGGTGCTGATGCCATGGCGCGATCAGGTCCCGGCGATAGTCCAGGCCTGGTATCCCGGGCAGCGCGGCGGCCCGGCGATCGCCAATATCCTGACCGGCCGGGTCAATCCCTCGGGCCGCCTGCCGATCACTTTCCCCGCGGCCGCGTCGCAGGCGCCCCGCGCGGCGCCGGTTGGGCTCGACACGCTGACATCGCTCGAGGCACAGGCGGCGGCCAATCCGGCGAACGCGGCGCAATACCATCTCAAGACTTTCTCGATCGATTATGTCGAAGGCGCGGATGTCGGGTATCGCTGGTACGAGCGAAAGGGCCAGCGCCCGATGTTCGCGTTCGGGCATGGGCTGAGCTACACCAGTTTCGCCTATCGCAACCCCGTCGTGCAGGGTGGCAAGACGCTGCGCATTTCGTTCGAGGTGGTCAATACCGGGCGCAAGGCCGGCGTGGACGTGCCGCAAATCTATGTCGCGCGCGATGGATCCGCAGCGCCGATGCGGCTTGCCGCCTTCACGCGCGTCAGTTTGAAACCGGGCGAATCGCGGCGCGTGACGCTCACCGCCGAGCCGCGCATCATCGCCGATTATGACACGAAGCTGCCCGGCTGGCGCATTGCCGGCGGCCGTTACCGCGTCGCGCTCGCGCGCGACGCGACCGACCGGACACTGGTGTCGACCACGACGCTCGATCCGGCCACCATGAAGCCATGACCAGACTGGAGCGTCGAGCGTTCCGTCTGGCGGCGACAGCGCTGTTTTCGACGCTGAGAAAGAACGTGCCGGCATCAGTCCGACAAGGATGACATGCCCGCTCCTGTGCCATGGTTGAATCGCTGCCGCCGAAAGGGCTGCGACGACAGGGCGACCGGAGCAGGCTGAGGAGCGCGCGGGGGAACGCGCAGAGGGAGATATGTTACACCGCAATGTAACATATCTCCCTCTGCCATCACGTCGACGACGTGCCTATTTAGCACATTATATCATATACTTACTATGAAGTTGATCACCCAGACACGCTTTATCCGACATGGGCGATCCGGTGAAAGTTCTGGGCTGACGGGCCTCGACCAAGCCGCTGCGGAATTGTGATTCGCGCCCCGTTGCCGATAACGGCCGGACCGGGCAGAACCGGACGGATAGCTGATGCCATTCCGCCTCGCCCTGCCATGGGCGGCACGACCATCCCGCCAGGGCGTTGAGGTCGCGCCGGCCCGCCGCTCCATCGGCTTTCTGCTGATCTTTGCGCTCGCCAATGCCGGCGGGGTTATCGCCTATCTGCCGCTGCTCAGCTTGCTGCTGCCGATGAAGATCGAAGCGGTCGCGGGGGACGCGCGGATCGCGCTCTTCACCGCGACCGTGATCGCCGGCGCGATCGCCGCGAGCCTGTCCAATATCCTGTTCGGCTGGCTCAGCGATCGGTCCGTCGCGCGGGGCGGCGGGCGCCGTCGCTGGATGGCCATCGGCATCGTCGCGACCGTGCTTTCCTTTGCCTGTGTGGTGATCGCATCATCCCCGGCCGCGATCATCCTCGCGATCATCTTCTTTCAAGCGGCGGTGAACGCCTTGCTGGCGCCGCTGCTCGCGATCATGGCGGATGAGATTCCCGATGCGCAAAAGGGCGTGGCCGGTGGGCTGCTTTCGTTCGCAAACCCTGTCGCGTCGGCGGTTTCGGCGATCCTGGTGAGCATGAGCGCGCTCGACGAAGCGTCGCGTTATGCGATCGTGTCGCTGGCGATCGTCGCCTGCGCCATCCCCTTGCTGCTGGTGCGAGCCCGTCCCGTTCCGGCCCCGACCGAGGCGCACACGGCGACTGTCATGCTCCGGCGGGATCTGGCGATCGTCTGGGGCGCGCGGCTTCTCGTCCAGGTCGCCGGCAATGTGCTTTCGCTCTATCTGCTATACTATTTCGAGAGCATCGCCCCGGATCAGCCGCCGCTGACCATGGCGTCGCGCGTCGGCCACCTGCTCACGATCGCGTTCATCATACCGTTGCCGATCGCCGTCCTGCTTGGGCGCCTGTCCGATCGGCTCGATCGCCGCAAACCATTCCTGCTGGGCATGGCCATGCTCGCGGCCCTCGGCCTTGTCATCATGGCCCTGGCCAGTGACTGGACGGTGGCCGCGGCGGGATTCGGTCTCTACGCAGTCGGGTCGGCGGTTTTCCTGGCGCTCCATTCCGGCTTTTCGATGCAGCTGCTGCCCAATCCCAGCCATCGCGGCCGCGACCTTGGCTTGCTCAACCTGACCAACACGCTGCCCGCGCTGCTCGGCCCGCTGCTGACCTGGTCGCTGGCGACGCCGCGCGATTTCGATACGCTGATGCTGGTGCTCGCCGGCCTGGCCTTGTGCGGCGGGCTCGCCATTCTCGCGGTTCGTGGCCGAGGCTGACCTTATGCCACCGGCGCCCGGTGGCGCATATGATCGACCACCAAGCGCTGCGGCAACGCCGGATCGTCGATACCCGGTAGAGCATTCCAGGGTGTCATCCGACGGACAGGAAGCCGGTGATCGTCAGGCGGCCCGTCGCCGGATCAGGCGAGAGTGAAGAGTCAGGGGTAATGGCGCCGCTATGCAGAACATAGCTGCGATAGAGCAGTGCCCGGTTGTAGCGTGCCTCGGCCAGCATGGTTTGCTCGAACAGCGCCGTGTCGCCGGCGATATAGCCTGGCGGCGGAATATTACCGAAGCGCAGTTCGGCATCGAGCTGGTCGAAATAGATCGGCGCGCGGGCGTCGTTGATCGTTTCGAAGCCGGTCGATCGGTGTCGGAAAAAGGCCGTCCCTTCGCCACCCTCCGGTGCGAGATAATGGAGCAGTGCGATCCGTTCCTCCGCAAAGGCATCGCAATGCGGCAAGCGCTGGCGGATCGTCAGGTCCGCCGGCGGCGTCGTGACGATCGAAAGGCTGGCGTCGATGACCCTGGCGCGATCGCTGCCGAATGTTTCGCGCAGCGCCGCGGCGATGATTTCCTGCTGCACGGGCAAATAGCCGGCGGGGAGCGGCGCGCGAATGCCGGGATAATGGTGCGCGGCAGGACCGAACTCCGTCGCGATCGCCGCCGCCCGGAGCGATTCCGGATCGGACGCGAAATTGTCGATGACGACCAGCGGCTGCGCCTCGTTTCCGAAGCGATGAACCGTGAAACTGGGGCCGGTCATGCCGGCTTGGCACCATCTGGCATCATCACGCAGATGAAAGCCGGTGCCTTGCTCGCGTCAAGAGGGCATGTTTTCCGTACCCATCCGGTGAGGGCCGCGACGGCGATCGATCCTACCGGCCGCGATGAATGGCGATGAGGTTTTCGAGGTTTTCGATACCGAAGTCGGAGAACGCGATGATGCCGTCAGGGTGGGCGACGTCG
>NZ_JSXI01000044.1 GCF_000803065.1 Sphingomonas sp. ERG5 | reverse complement strand
ATGTCCGCACTGGCTGTCACGGCGCGACCGATCTGTCGCCCGTGGCGATGGCGGCGGCGCTGCATTTCGATCTGTCGGTGCCCAATTTCGGGGTGCAGGAATATATGCGTCACACGCCCGAGACCGATGCGGTCTTCCCGCACGCCTACAGCTTCGACCGTGGCATGATGCATCCCGGCGACACGCCTGGGCTCGGGGTCGAAATCGACGAAGCGCTCGCCGCAACCCATGAGTATAAACGCGCCTACCTGCCGGTGAACCGGCTGGAAGACGGCACCATGTTCAGCTGGTGAGTGACGCAGCATGCCTTCCCTGCCGCGACCACGCCGTTCCCATGCGCGCAGCGACGCGCCCTACCGCGGCGCTCGCCAAGCCACGGACGCGGCGATATGCTCCCTCCCCATGAAAACAGGCGGCAATCCAACCATCAACGACGTCGCTCGCCTGGCGGGCGTGTCGAAAAAGACCGTCAGCCGGGTGATCAACCGATCCCCCCTGCTGAGCGACGAAACACGACAGCGCGTCGAGACCGTGATCGGTGAGCTTGGCTATACCCCCAATCCGCAGGCGCGTGGCCTGGCGCTCCGGCGCAATTTCCTGATCGGGTTGATCCATGACAACCCCAACTCACAAATGGTGCTTGGGGTACAGCAAGGCATTCTCGAGGCGATCCGCGAAACCGAATTCGCGCTGGTCGTACGCCCGGTCGATCGCGGATCGCCGGCAATGCTCGACGATGTGCGCCATTTCCTCGAACGCCAGCGGCTGTTCGGCGTGCTGCTGCTGCCGCCGATTTCGGAGAATGACGAACTCGCCAAACTGTGTGAATCGCTTGGTTGCCGCTATGTCCGGATGGGCTCGGCCAAGCTCGACGACGATCATCATTCAGTCGCGTCGAACGACGCCGAAGCCGTGACCGAAGCGACGCGCTATCTGATCGAACAGGGCCATCGCCGTATCGGGCTGGTCACCGGGCCGCACGGCTTCCGCTCCGCGATGGAGCGCCGCGCCGGTTTCGAAAAGGCGCTGGCAGAGGCAGGGATCAAGTTGCCGCGCGGGCTGGTCGCGAATGGCGATTACCGTTTCGATTCGGGCGTCGAGGCGGGCAACCGTCTGCTCGATCAGGTGCCGATGCCGACCGCGATCTTCGCGTCGAACGACGAAATGGCGGCGGGCGTGCTGCATGCGGCGCGTCAGCGCAACCTGGCGGTGCCGCAGGACCTGTCGGTGATCGGTTTCGACGATACCGAGATTGCCGGCCATGTCTGGCCGCCGCTGACCACGGTGCGCTGGCCGATCACGTCGATGGCGCGCTCCGCCGCGCTGAAGCTGCTGACGGGCACGCTCGACGACGATAACGGCATCGAGGAGCCATCGCTGTTCCTGTCCAAGCTGATCCGCCGTTCGTCCGTCGCACGGCCACAACCGGAATAATGTCGATGGCCGCGCTGACATCGGGGCTGACACCGGTTACTTGTACTGGCATCAGCCCATTATTCCCCACCCTGACTGCCGCCCCGGCGGCCTGACGACCCAACGGAGATCCTCCCCATGTTCGATCGCACCTATTACGCCACTCACCCCGACATGATGGAATGCGTATCCAACGACGAACTCCGCGATCGCTATCTGATCCAGAACCTGTTCCGTGCGGGCGAATGCGTGCTCAACTATACCCATGCCGACCGCTTCGTGATCGGCGGCGTGGCGGTCGGCGCCAGCCCGGTGAAGTTGCCCGACCAGACCGAGCCGCCGTCAGCCGCGGGCCATCCCTTTCTTGAGCGGCGCGAACTGGCGATCGTCAATGTCGGCACGGTCGAGGGCGTGGTGACAGTCGATGGCGAAGCCTTCACGCTCGGCAATCGCGACTGCCTCTATGTCACGATGGGCGCGAAGGATGTGGCCTTCTCAGGCGAAGGCGCACGCTTCTATCTCGCCTCCTGCCCGGCTCATAAGGGCTTCACCACGCGCAAATTGTCGATCGGCGACGCCAATGCGCTGGAGCGCGGCAGCCTGGAGGAATCGAACGAGCGCACCATCTTCCAGCTGGTCATTCCCGGCGTGTGCGACTCAGCCCAGCTGGTCATGGGCCTGACCGTGCTCAAGCCCGGCAGCGTGTGGAACACCATGCCGCCGCACATCCATGAGCGGCGTTCGGAAATCTATTTCTACTTCGAACTGGATGGCCCGGCCGACCGCGTGTTCCATTATATGGGCGAAGGCGAAGCGCTGCGGCACATCGTCATCGCCAATGAGGAAGCGGTGATCAGCCCGCCCTGGTCGGTGCATATGGGATCGGGGACCAAAGCCTATGCCTTTATCTGGGCGATGGCGGGCGAGAACCAGGACTATACCGACATGAACGTCCTCGACATCTGCCAGCTGGCGTGACGCCCGACTTCCTTCGCCTTCCCCGGCCTGCGCCGGGGAAGCATTGGAACGGAACAGGAGAGACTGGTGTCCAATAACCTCTTCGACCTCACTGGCCAGGTCGCGATCGTCACCGGTGCCAATACAGGCATTGGCCAGTCGATCGCGCTGGCGCTCGCGGCGGCGGGCGCCGACGTCGCCGCCGTCGGGCGCACCCCGGCCGGGGAAACCGCGACCAAGGTGCGTGCGCTCGGACGGCGCGCGGAGATCGTCTCCGCCGATCTGTCGACGATCGAGCCGGTGCAACGCGTCGTCGATGAAACGATCGCGAAGCTCGGCCGGCTCGACATACTGGTCAATAATGCCGGGATCATCCGCCGCGCGGATTCGGTCGATTTCACCGAGGAAGACTGGGATGCGGTGATCGACACCAATTTGAAATCGGTGTTCTTCCTGTGCCAGGCGGCGGGGCGGCACATGATCGCGCAGCAATCGGGACGGATCGTCAATATTGCGTCGATGCTGACTTTTCAGGGCGGCATTCGCGTACCGAGCTATACCGCGTCCAAATCGGGTATCGGCGGGCTGACCAAACTGCTCGCCAATGAATGGGCGGCAAAGGGAGTGACCGTGAACGCAATTGCACCTGGCTATATCGCGACCAACAACACGACCGCCCTGCGCGCGGATGTGGATCGCAACAAGGCGATCCTCGATCGCATTCCGGCGGGACGCTGGGGCGATCCGGAGGATCTTGGCGGCGCGGCGGTATTCCTCGCATCGCGCGCGGCGGGCTATGTCACCGGCCATATTCTGGCGGTCGATGGCGGGTGGCTGGCACGATGAGCAAGCTGCTTGCCTTTGGGGAGATCATGCTCCGCCTGTCGCCACCGGGCCGCGAACTGCTGCTGCAGACGCCGAAGTTCGATGTGTGGGTCGCGGGCGCGGAAGCCAATGTCGTGACCGCACTGGCGCGGCTCGGTCATCAGGTCGGCCTTGCCAGCATGGTGCCCGACAATGACCTTGGCCGCGCGGCAATTTCCACGCTGCGCGGACATGGTGTCGACACCGGCGGCATCGCGTTCGGCGGCGACCGGATGGGGTTGTATTTCGTCACCTCGGGCGCGGGGATGCGCGCGACCGAGGTGATCTACGATCGCGCCGGATCGGCCTTTGCCGAGGCGCCGGTGAATGCCTGGGATTGGGACACGCTGCTCGATGGCGTCGACCGGCTGCATTTGTCGGGCATCACCCCCGCACTTGGCCCGGTGCCGGGAGAGAGCGCGATCGCCGCGGTGCGTGCGGCCAAGGCACGCGGCATTGCCGTTTCGTTCGACGGCAATTTCCGCGCGAAGCTCTGGGAGCGCTGGGACAGCGATCCGCGCGCGACGCTGACCGAGTTGGTGCGCCATGCCGACCTGATGTTCGGCAACCATCGCGACATTGCGTTGCTGCTTGGCCGCGACTTCTCAGCGGATGGCGAGGACCGGCGACGTGAGGCGGCCGATGCCGCATTCGCGGCCTTCCCGGATCTGCAGATGATTGCCTCCACCGCGCGCCATGTCGTGACGGTCGACGACCATCGCCTGTCGGCGCGGATCGATGCGCGCGACGGCTTCGCCCAGACCGACGAAGTGGTTCTGGCTGGGATCGTCGATCGGATCGGCGCGGGCGATGCCTTTGCCAGCGGCTTGCTCCATGCGTTGCGCAGCGGTGCCGACATTGCCGAAGCGGCGCGCATCGGCCTGGCGCTGACTGCACTCAAACATTCGCTGCCGGGCGATGCGAGCCTGTTCCGCCAGGCCGATATCGACGCATTCCTGGCCGGCGGGCTGGATGTGCGGCGATAGGTCGATGCGGGCTTCCCCGGCAAAGCCGGGGGCGCAGTCGGGATGGCCGAGGCAATCCAACGTCTCGCGTTGCAACCACTGCGCCTCGGCTTTCGCCCGGGAATCAAGTGGGTAAGGTATTGAGGGAGAACCGAAATGAGGATCGCACCGTTGATCGCCATCGCCACACTGGCGATCACTGGCACGCTGGCGGCGCAGGAAGCGCCCGCCGATCCCCCCAAGCTGGTCGCCAAGACGCCCCTGCCCCCGCCTTCCGCCGCCGACCGCGAACGCCGCGCCGCAGTGGTGTTCGCGCCCTATCGCTATGACGACATATTGTGGGAAAATGACCGCACCGCGCACCGCATCTATGGCCGCGCGCTTGAGGCAGTCGAGCCGCCCTCCAGTTCGGGCATCGACGCCTGGGGCAAGAATGTCCGCTGGCCCTATATGGACCGTCAGCTGCGCACCGGGCATCAGCATGAATATCATGGCGAGGGCCTGGATTTCTACAATGTACACAGCTTCCGCGGCGCCGGTGGCCTCGGCATCTGGGACGACAACAAGCTATGGGTATCGCGCAATTATGCGCGCTACCGCATCCTGCAGAATGGGCCGCAAGTCGCCAGCTTCGAGGTGGATTACGATCCCTGGCCGGTCGGCGTGGGCCGCAACGTCTGGGAAACGCGGCGCTTCACCTTGCCCGCCGGCACCAATTTCACGCGCATGGTCTCCACGTTCCATGCCAGCAAGCCAGGCGACCTGACCGTCGGGATCGGGATCAGCAAGCGGGCGACCGACGAGACCAGGCTCGGCACTTTCACTGCGGACAAAACGACCGGGCGGATATCGTGGTGGGGCCCGACCGATCCGGTCAAGGGCGCCATGGGAGTCGCGCTGATGGTCGATCCGGCGGCGCTCGCCGGTGTGACCGAGGATTATGACAATTACATCGTGCTGGTGCGAGTCAGGCCGGACACGCCGTTCGTCTATTATATGGGCGCAGCGTGGGACGGGGGACTGGATTTCCACAACCGCACCGAGTGGGAATCCTATGTGACGGCGCAGAAGCCGGACTTCGACCCCAAACACTAGCCGGATCGGAAGGCGTGCCGGCAGGGGAGAGCCCTGCTCTTCCCCGCCGCACAGCCGAGGGTGGTAATTTCATCATAACCATCTGATATGCAACAGATATACTGACATCCCGTCGAAGCGTCGGCGGACGAAATATGTTACATTCCGGTGTAACATATCTCCTCCCACCGAACCCTGCGGCGCTGCGGCCGATGGCGATTCAACCATGACACAGGATCGGCCATACCATCCCTTGCCGGGCTGATATCGGCGCGCTCTTTCTCAGTGTCGGAAAACAAGATTGCCACGGCTCCACGCTGTCTCACCGGGCCGAGCATTGTTCGCCCGGAGGCGCGGAGAGCGCAGAGAGGGTTCGCCAATCACACCGATCATCGTCTCTTTCCAGCAACTTGTCATACAACACTTGACTCCAATCCGGATCGCACGGCACTAATGACACCGGTATCAAAACCTGTCGATCCAGCATCAAGCCGGACGATCTCCAGGGGAGTCTGAAATGAGCATGCACGCAGCGGTGAAGTTCGGCGCGTCGATCGCAGTCCTGGGCTGGGCGATCGGCCCGGCATTCGCACAGGACGCCGCCGCCCCCGTCCCACCCGCGCGCCCGTTGGTTCAGGCCGCCCCGGAGGCGCAGGACAATGTGGGGCTGGAGGACATCGTCGTCACCGCCAACAAACGCGCGGAGAATGTCCAGGACGTGCCGTCATCGGTGCTGGCGATGACCGCTGCCGGACTGGAACGCGCCAATGTCCGCGATTTCGACGATCTGGTGAAGGCGGCGCCATCGGTGACCATCACCAAGACCAGCCAGCCGGCCAATAACAGCATCAACATCCGCGGCATCGGCACCTATGCCTACAGTATCTCGACTCAACCCAGCGTCGTGGTGGTGATCGACGACATTCCCCAGGCGTTCCAGGCTGCCGCTTTCACGTCGCTCGCCGACGTCGCGCAGATCGAAGTGCTGCGTGGGCCGCAAAGCACCCTGTTCGGCAAGGCGGCGTCGGCCGGCGCGATCAACATCACGACCATGGCGCCGAGCGACAAGCTCAGTGGCCGGGCCGAAGTGCTGTTCACCGATGACGGCGAACAGCGCGTGCAAGGCACGTTATCCGGGCCGATCAGCCCGACGCTGAAGGCGCGCCTCTCGGCAAGTTACAGCAAATATCGCGGCACGATCTACAACACCTACACCGACAACTGGCTCAATGGTCAGTCCGATGTGGTGCTGCGCGGCAAGCTGTTATGGGAACCGTCGGAGTCGACGTCGATTGCGCTGTCGCCCTATTTCGTGCGCTCCAAATCGACCTGCTGCGCGCCGGCGCAATATTTCCTCAGCCCCGGCGTCACCTTCAGCAAATCGAACATCAACCAGTCGGTGATCCTTGGCGGCATCGTGCCCGGATCGAACAACCGCCTGACCCGGATGGACATCGACGCCAAGGGTGATTCACGCGACTGGGGCGCGGGGCTGAAGGCGTCGCACACCTTTGACGGCGGACTGACACTCACCTCGATCTCGTCATTTGATCGCTATGAACTGGTCGACCTGCAGGACACGGATTCGAGCGCGTTCGATTTCCGCACCATCGCGCCGACCGCGCCTGCGGGCGGTTCGGCCAATGGCGGCTTCTTCAAGATCAACACCATCACTCAGGAATTCCGCCTGACCTCACCGGATGGCGGGCCGCTCCGCTATGTCGCCGGGCTGTTCTACAGCAGCACGGACTCGACCCGCGATTATGTTCGGGGGTCGAACACGCTGGGCAATTTCAATGGCCTCGCCTCTTTGCCCTCGACCAACAGTATCGCCTATTCGAGCTATTTCACGCAAAGCTCACAACAGACCTACGCCGCGTTCGGGCAGGCGACCTATGACGTGTCGAGCGCGTTTTCGATCACCGGCGGCCTGCGCGTCCATCGCGAAAATATCCGCTATCGTTTCCGTGATCGCGGCAACAACATAACCTATGGCATGCCCGATTGCGCGACCGCGACGCCGACCGCGAGCGTGAAGATTTCGACCTGCGACAGCGATACCGTGGTCACCGGCAAGGCCGCGCTGCAATTCCGCCCGTCTGACGATGTGATGCTCTTCGCCAGCTATGCGCGCGGCTACAAGGGCCTCGCCTACGACCTGACCAGCACCTACACGGTGCGCACGCCGCTGGCCTCCGGTCCATTGAAGGGCGTGCCCGTCGCCGACGCGGTCGCCGCGCGCCAGCCGGTCGCACCGGAAAACAGCGACGCGTTCGAACTCGGGTTCAAGACCACATTGCTCGACGATCGGGTGACCTTCAACATGACCGCTTTCTACGAGGTGTTCCGCGGCTTCCAGGCGCAGAGCCGCGACGACACCACCGGCCAGAACATCCTCAACAGCCTGGGCAAGGTCACATCGCGCGGTGTCGAGACCGAGGTTTCGGCCCGGTTGAGCCGCGATTTCACGCTCAACGCCTATGGCGCCTATACCGTCGCGCGGATGGACGATTTCCCCAACGCGACGTGCTTCCCGCAACAGAATGCGGCGCAAGGCTGTGTCGCCGGCGTGCAGAATCTGTCGGGTAAGTCACTGCCCAACGCACCGCGCTGGAACCTCAGCGCCAACACCCAGTATGACATTCCGGTAAGCGACAGCACCAAGCTGTTCCTGCTGGCCAGCGCGCATTACCAGTCGAAGGTGATCTTCAGCCTGTTGCAGGATCCGGACTCGGTGCAGAAGGGTTATGCGTTGATCAATCTCGGCGCCGGGATCGAAACCGGGCCGGTCAAGGTCACGCTGTTCGTCAACAATCTGTTCGACAAACATTATGTCCTGACCAGCGGGCGCGACGGGGTGTGGAACTACAGCGTCGGGGCCGCAACCCCGACCCTGGCGGTCAATTACAAGCCGGGCCGCGACAGCCAGCGCTACGTCGGGGTGAGGACCTCGGTCAGCTTCTGACGACCTGATGGCGGCGGGTGTCACCCGCCGCCGACTCTGCTATCACCGCGGCATGACGACCAAAGCCGCAACGCTCGCCGACGACCTGGTTCGGCAGTTCGAGCGCAGTATCGCCGCCGGCGAAATGCCGCCCGGATCCCGCTTCCCGACCGAGAAATCGATTACTGACAGCGCCGGGGTGAGCCGCACCGTGGTGCGCGAAGCATTCGCCCGGCTCGCCGCGCGTGGCCTGCTCGTATCAAAACAGGGGTCGGGCGCTTATGTCGCGCAATCGGCGCGCTACCAGGCATTCCAGGTCACGCCCGAGGAAATGGGCGATGTTGATGACGTCCTCAAACTGCTCGAGATGCGCATGGCGCTTGAGGCCGAGATGGCCGACCTGGCCGCGCGCCGCCGCACCGTCGCCGACATCGCCGAGATGCGGCGATGCAATGACCGCATGCGCGACAGCATCGATATCGACGAAGCGGTCACCGCTGACATGGCGTTCCACCGCGCGATCGCCGCGGCAACGCGCAACGATTATTATCTGCGCTTCATGGACTTTCTCGGCGTCCGTCTGGTGCCACCGCGCCGGCTGTATTTGCGCGATCGCGCCGATACCGAACACCGCGCCTATGCGCGCGGCATCTATCGCGATCATGACGCGATCCTCGGCGCGATCGAGGCGGGAAATCCGACGCGCGCACGCGCCGCTGCGCGACGACATATGCAGAAGAGCCTCGATCGGCACCGGGACCTGCGCGGAGAGACGGGTGCCTCCTCCCCTCCTTGACGGAGGGGAGGAACCGATCCTCATTCGTAGCGCAGCGCCTTGATCGGATTGGTGCGCGCGACACGATAGGCATGCGCACTGATCGTGCCGACCGCGATGAGCAAGGCAAGCAACCCCGCCTCGAGGAACGGCACCGGGGTCAGCGTGATGCGTGTGTCGAAGCCGTTGAGCCAGCCGCGCATCACCCACCAGGCGAGCGGCCAGGCGATGATGTTGGCGATCAGCACGGGCCGGCTGAACTGCCACACCAGCAGCTGGACGATATCGCGATTGCCCGCACCCAGCACCTTGCGGATGCCGATTTCCTTGGTGCGACGCTCGGCGGTGAAGGCGGCGAGGCCGAACAGGCCGAGGCAACCGATCACCACGGCGAGGATCGCGAAAGCGCCGAACAGCGCCGCCCGTGCCGCATCCTGATTGTACATCTCGTTGACGATGTCATCGACGAGGCGCGCCCGATACGGAACATCTGGCACGAGCCGCTTCCAGCTCGCCTCGACACGTTCCGACATCACCTTGGGCTCCACTCCCTGGAAGCGCACCATCAGTTCGGGATAGCCACTCGATTTGAAGAAGTAGAAGTTCGGCTGCAGCGGCTCACGGGCGGAGCGGAACCGGACATCATTGACCACGCCGATAACCGTCGCGGGCACGAGGCCGTATTCATCGGAGACCATGCTGACCATGATCTGCTTACCGATCGCTGCCGCCGGAGTCTTGAAGCCCAGGCGACGCGCCGCTTCCTCGCTCAGCATGATGTTGGCGCCGCGTTGAACCAGCGCACGTTGCGCTTCGGGCGTTCTGGGTGATGGAAGGCTCGCATCGTCCATCGGCTGGCCCAGGGAAAAGTTACGCCCGGCGAGCAGCTTCATGCCCATTGCCGGCACGAAACCCGGATCGATCGGATAGACCCCGAGTTGAACGACGTCCGCGCTGCCCGCCAGTTTCACGCCGGTGGCCGAGTGCCGGCCATTGTCGACCGCGATCGAGGTCCGGCCGACAGAGGTAACGCCCGGGATGCGCTTGATCTCATCGACCAGCGACGTTGCGATCTGATCGACCTGGGGGCGATCGAGATTGGTGATCTGGAGCAAGCCTTCGCGATGGAATCCGCCATCCGCGCTTCGCGCATAGACGGTCTGCGTATAGACGATCAGCGTGCAGATGATCAGACCGATCGACACCGCGAACTGACCCACGACAAGGACACTGCGCAGGCGCCCGGACCCTTCCGCATCGGCCGCCGACTTGTTCGCCTTCAGCACCCGTGCGGGCTCGAAACGCGACAGGACGAGGGCGGGATAGAGGCCACCAGCCAGGCCAACAAGCAAGGTCAGCAGGATCACCGGCCCGATCAAGCCGTCGAGCGCAAAATAGCGGATCGAGATCTGCGCATCGAGAAAGCCGTTGAGCGCCGGCAACGTCAGTTCGACGATCGCCAGCGCAACGACCATCGCCGCGGTGGCAAGCAGGATCGATTCACCGATGAACTGGGTGATCAGCTGACCTCGCGTCGCGCCCAGCACCTTGCGCAAGGCGACTTCTCGCGCGCGCTGTGTCGCACGGGCAGTGGCGAGATTGGTGAAGTTGACGCATGCCATGCCGAGGATGAGCAGCGCGATAATCGCGAAAGTAACGATCGTGCCGCGATCATTGCCCGGGCGCTGCGCGCCATTCTGCGCCTCACCGAGATGGACGTCGCGGATATTGGTCAGCTTGAAGTCCTGGAATTCACCCGGGTCACGGCCGTCGACGACACTGGCCTCTGGCGGCATGTTGCGCTTTTTCCACGCGGGAATCTGGCTGTTGATCAGCTTGTCGTCGCCAACTGATTTGAGCTTCACCCAGTAAGTGCCCTCCTGCCAGTTCCAGCTGGTCAGCGCCTCGGGCGCCTTTGCGCGGAATGTGACCGGGTCGAAGCGTGCGACCATGCCGAAGCTGAGCGAGGAATTTTTCGGCAAATCCTGGTGCACGCCGGTCACACGGTAATCGGCCTTCAGGTCGCCGCTGCTCAGAGTCACGGTCTGCCCCATCGGATCGGCGGCGCCGAACAATTTGGTCGCGGCCTTCTGACCGAGCACCAGCGAATGGGGATCGTCGAGTGCGTGCCTGGGATCGCCCTTGATGAAAGGGACCTCAAGCACATCGAACAGATTGCTGTCGGTCAACAGCGCGCCGGGAACGGTGCTGGGTTGACCATCCTTGATGATCACGATCGGCTGGTTGCTGACATAGGCGGCGTGCTCGACCTGGGGAAAATCCTTCTTCAGCGCCTGGCCGGAAATGTAGCTGGTCTGTTGCAGCTTCATTTCCTCGCCGCCTTGCGGCGTCGCCTTATAAAAGGCCTGCAGCTGGAAGGCGCGGTCGGCATTGGGCAGCCAGGCGTCATAGCTGAACTCATAACGCACAAAGCCGAGGATCAGCAGGCACGCGGCGATGCCGAGCGCAAGGCCGGCGATGTTGATGGCGGCATAAGCGCGGTTCTTGGCGAGTGCGCGAATGCCGACGGTCAGGTAATTGCGCCACATGGGCTGTCTCCGGAATCTGGGGCTTCAGGCGGCGCGGCGCTGCTGCTGCAGGACACGGCCGTCAAGCATGCTGACGATGCGGCTGGCATAATCGGCATGGGCAGGACTGTGGGTGACCATCACGATGGTCGATCCTTCCGCGTTCAATTGCTGCAGCATGCGCATCACTTCCTCGCCATGGTTGGTGTCGAGGTTGCCGGTCGGTTCGTCGGCCAGGATCAGCTTGGGCTCCGCGACCAGCGCGCGGGCGACCGCGACGCGCTGCTGTTGACCACCCGACAACTGGCTCGGCCGGTGGCGCGCGCGGTGGCCAACGCCGACCCGGTCCATCACTTCGTCGGTCCGGCGCTTGCGATCGGCGGCGGAGACGTTGTGATAAAGCAAGGCAAGTTCGATGTTTTCGCGCACCGACAGTTCGTCGACCAGATTGAAGCTCTGGAAGATGAAGCCGATATTGGCCTTACGGAAGGCAGCGAGCTTGCCTTCGTTCAACCCGGCGACTTCGGTACCGTTGAAGACATAGGAGCCGGCGGACGGCGTATCGAGCATGCCCATCAGATTGAGCAGGGTCGATTTGCCGCAACCCGATGGGCCCATCACCGCGACGAATTCGCCATCGGCAATGTCCAGGTCGATCGCGTCCAGCGCGGTGGTTTCGATCGTGTCAGTGCGGTACGTCCGCGAAAGAGCGCGCATCTCAAGCATATTTCAGTCCTTTGCCGTGAGGTCGATGTCGAGCCGGTCCTTGTCGACGAAACCGGTATAGGGGGAGGTGATGACGCGCTCTCCGGTATCGAGGCCTTCGAGCACTTCGATCGAATCCGGATTGCGGCGGCCAAGCCGAACGGTGCGCTTGACCGCGCTCTTGCCGTCGGGCGAGACCACGAACACCCAATTGCCGCCGGTCTCGTTGTAGAAGGCGCCAGCGGGGATCAACCGCGCCGGTGCGGGATCGCCGAGCGTCAGCTTTGCCTGCAAAGTCTGGCCGCGCTGGATCGCGGCGGGTTCGGCGCCGATGAACTGCAGGTCGACCTGGAACTGGCCATTCTGAACCTGCGGGTAGATTTTGGCGACGCGTGCGGGGTAATTCTTGCCGGCCAGTTCGACATTCGCTTTCTGCCCCAACTGGACCCGCCCGAGATAGAATTCGTCGACCCCTGCCATCAGCTTGTTGCGGCCCGGGCTGTCGATCTGGCCGATGCGCTCGCCGCGCTTCAGCGACTGACCGACCTGAATGTCGAAGCCCGACAGCTTGCCGCCGACCGGCGCGCGCAGGTTGAGCGCCTCCAGGCTCGACCGGGCAAGCGCAAGGCTCGACTGAAGCGATTGCGAGGAAGCCCGTTGCTGCGCAAGCTGGCTGCCTTGCAGGCGCTCGTCGGTCGCCTGGCCACGGCGCAGCACGGCGAGGCGCTGCTGTTCGTAGCGATACTGGTCCTGCGTGTCGGCGAACTGGCGGCCCGCGACGAAGCCCCGGGCGGCGAGCGGCGACTCACGCTCGAATTGGCGGCGCGCCTTATCAGCGGACAGGCCGGCCTCGAGCACCGAGCGCTGGTTGGCGAGACGGGTTTGCGACAGCGCCAGTTCCTGGCTGCGCATATTGTTGATCTGCTGCTCGACCTCGGTCTGGCGCGCGAGCACGGAGAGCTGAAGTTCGGCATTGGAGAGTATGGCGATGAGCTGGCCCGGGGCGAGGTCAACGCCGTCCTCGGCAATGACCTTTTCAACCCGGCCGCCTTCGATCGCATCGAGAAAGACGGTGAAGAGCGGCGTGACGCGGGCACGCAGCGGAACGAAATCTTCGAATTTGCCGCTGCGCACGGGCGAGATGGTCAACCGGTCGGCGGCGACGGTCTGCGAGCCGGTGCGCGGGGCGTAAAACCAGAAAGCGGCAAGAGCGACGAGCACTACAGCGGCGATCGTGGCCCATTTGGCCCAGGACGGCATGCGACGGACCGTGACCGAGCGATCCATGCCGGAGCCAGTGACGGCCGCACCGGTCCTCATGCCCGGTTTATGGGTGGCGGAGATCGGCTGGTCCTGGGGCATGCGCACGACACTCATCAATTTTCATCCCTCTCGCCCGAATGGCTAGCAAGCGGCGTGCCAGCGGTCCGCACGAGGGCGGAGCGCGGCGCAGCGACATCAGCCTGTCCGTTTCCGAACACATGTGTCCGGAAACGGACGCCGGAGACCGCTGGGGCGGCGTTCATGCGAATACCGGCGGAGCCGATGCGATGGTCAGGCACAAGGTGGCGAAAACAGCGCCGGTGACGCTCAGGACATGAAAGGCGAAGGGGGTCTTCATGGTCATTCTCCGATCGGCGGGTGTGCCGATGTGAATAGCTTCGCATCAGTCGTGCCAGTTTTCGTAAACCGCAGATTTTCGCCATTTTCTCGTGGGAAAGGTTTGTTTCGTTCGGAATGGCATGGAAATTGACTGTCCGATATCGAACGGCGATTGTACGAGAACGGTCATATGGCGAACCAATCCTCCCCCGAATTCGACTGCTGCCTGGTCATTGACGATGACGAGGACATCCTGATCGCGGCGCGGCTGTTGCTGCGCACCATGTTCCGCGAGGTGGTCACCGCCTCCAACCCGGCCGATGCGATGATGGCAGCCGGCGCGCATGCGCCCGATGTGGTGCTGCTCGACGCCAATTTCGCGCGTGGGGCGACCGATGCGGCGGAAGGGCTGGCGCTGCTCGACCGGCTGCTGGCCGCGCACCCCGACCTGATCGTTGTGATGATCACCGCGCATGCCGGGGTGAAGATCGCGGTCGAGGCGATGAAGCGCGGCGCGACCGATTTCATCTCCAAGCCCTGGGCGAACGAGCGGCTGCTGACCACCGTGCGCACCGCCGCGGCGCTGGCCGGATCGCGCAAGATGGTCGCGACCGAGCGCGCCAAGGTTGCGGCGGTCGCCGACCCGGCGCCGGGCAACACGCCGCCGCTGATCGGTACGGCAGCGCCGATGGCGCGCGTCAATTCGCTGATCGCGCGCGCCGCGCCGACCGACGCCAATGTACTCGTGCTCGGCGAGAACGGCACGGGCAAGGAACTGGTCGCGCGCGCGGTGCACCGTCAGTCATTGCGCGCAGAGCAACCGATGCTCACCGTCGATCTCGGCGCGATCGCGACCGAACTGATCGATTCCGAATTATTCGGCCATGTGAAAGGCGCCTTCACCGACGCCAAGGGCGACCGGATCGGGCGTATCCAGGCAGCAAGCGGGGGCACCTTGTTCCTCGACGAAATCGGCAATTTGCCGCTCCACCTCCAGCCCAAACTGCTCACCGTGCTGGAACAGCGCCAGGTCACGCCGGTCGGCGCCAACCGGCCGGTGCCGGTCGATATCCGCGTCATCGCCGCGACCAACCTGACCCCGGCAATGCTGCGCGACGAAAAGCTGTTCCGTCAGGATCTGCTGTTCCGGCTCAACACGGTCGAGATCGAATTGCCCCCCTTGCGCGATCGGCGCGAGGACGTGCCCGCCCTGGTCGATCATTTCCTCGACCATTATGCCAAGCGTTATAACCGCCCCGCCCCCACCCTGACCGCCGCAGCGCGCGCCGCGCTCATGGCGCATAGCTGGCCCGGCAATGTCCGCGCGCTGCGCCATGCGATCGAACGCGCGGTGATCCTGGCCGGCGATGCGCCGCTTGAGCCGGACGATTTCCCGCTCGGCAACCCGACGCCCCACAGCACCCCGAGCATCGCGCCGGAGGCAGTGGTCGCTCCGATCGCGAACGATCTCAATCTCGACCGGGTCGAGCGCCAGCTGGTCGAGCAGGCGCTGAAGAAGCATGCTTACAACATCTCCTCCGCCGCCGCCGAACTCGGTTTGTCGCGTGCCGCGCTGTATCGCAGGATGGAGAAGCATGGGCTTTGACCGCCGCTTCACGCTCGGACTCGCGGCATGGATCGCGGCGCTGTTCGTTGCTTTGCTCGGGCTTTTACTCGCGCTGCAGACACCTGATCTGGCGGTCGCGCGGATCGTTGCCGCGCTGATCGTCGCGGGCGTCGCATGGGGTTTATGGCGCCATGTCGAGCGCACCAATATGATGGTCGCGCGTTTCGTCGAGGCGTTGCATTTCGGCGACATCACCGCGCGCTTCGACAGTCGTGGCGGCGTGGGCTTCGGCACGTTGAGCAAAGCGCTCGACGATGCGATGCGCGCACTTCAGACGCGGCGCGACGAAGGGCTGCGCGAGCTGCGCTTTCTCGAGGCACTGGTCGATGACGTGCCCGTCGCGCTGCTGACGGTCGATGACGAACAGGGCGTCCGGCTGGTCAACAAGGCCGCACGGCGCCTGTTCGGCCATGGCCAGGGCACGCGGCCGGAGGATTATACGGGTTATGGCGCGACCTTCGCCGCGCGTCTCGCGCGCAGCGGAGAAGCCGGCCAGGAGGTACTGATCCTGCGCCTCCCCGCTGGCCCGCAGCGCGCGATTGTTCGTACCGGCGCGCTCGACCGGCTCGGCGTGCACGTGCGCGCAATCACCGTCGAGCCGGTGCAGGGCACGCTCGACGCGGTCGAGATGGCGGCGCAGACCGACCTGGTTCGCGTGCTGACGCATGAGATCCTCAATTCGCTGACCCCGGTCACATCGCTCGCCGGCACGGCGGCCGCGGTGCTCGACACCGATCCGCCCGACATCGAATCCGCGCGCACCGCGATGACCACCCTGGTGCGCCGCGCCGAGGGATTGCGCCATTTCATCGACAGCTATCGCGCGGTCGCCAAGCCACCCGAAGTCAATGCCCGCTCCTTCGCCGCCGATCCGTTTGCGCGCGAACTGGGGCGGCTGTTCGCAGCGGACTGGCCGGCGGTGGCGCTGAGCATCGACGTCGCGCCAGACATGGCGTTGCAGGCCGATCCCGACCTGTTGGCGCAGGTGCTGATCAACCTGCTGCGCAACGCCGCTCAGGCGACAAGCGAAGCGGGCCGGGTCGGTGAGGTGCGGCTGTCGATTGCGCGGCGCGTTGATGGCGGCGCACTGATCGAAGTGGCGGACAATGGTCCCGGCGTGCCCGACGCGGTCCGCAGGGATGTGTTCCTGCCCTTCTTCACGACGCGCGCGGCGGGGACGGGCGTTGGCCTCAATCTGGTGCGGCAGATCGTGATCGCGCATGGCGGGTCGATCGACCTGATCGACAGCGACGAAGGGGCGGTGTTCCGGATCCTGCTGTGACGCGCACCGCTCCTGTCGCCACCGCGCGGTCAGCCCGTTTTGGCAAGCGGCGCGTCGAACAGCCAGGCAAGCGCTTCTTCTTCCGACATCATGAAGCGCAGTTTGTCGGACGTCAGCAGCCGCCGCATCTGCATCTTCTGCAATGCGGATTGCGACCAGATCACCGCGATGCGTTCCGCCAGCACCCCATAGGTCGGGACGAGCGCGCTGACCGCATCGGCGATCTCCTGCGACTGAACGGCATAGTCCCTCACGTCGATCAGGATCCTGCCACTGGCATCGGCATGGCCCGCATTCGTGACCTTGCTGAGCAAAGCAGCGGCCTCGCGCTGAAAAGCAGCGAGCGTCTCGCGATCCCATAGGCCGGAAAGAGTCAATTTCAGGAATCGTCGGCGAGCATCATAATCGAAATTATAGTGCGTCGTCATGGCGTGCCCCGATCCGCAGATATCATCGATATAACCGAACCATTAATAGGCCGATTTTGACGGATTGTAACCCGCCCGGATCCGACGATATTCATGTTATACTTACCAGGCCTCGTCTCCATCAGCGGCGATGGACGATGCACCGTTAACCAACAATCGCTCAATCGATACGCAATTTACAATGAACCGCAGCGATTGGTCCATCAGCCATCTCATGGTTGACCGGCGGTCGTGCACCACACGCCGCCCGTGCGGGATGTGCGAGCGCACCGACACATGATAACGCCCGCCCCGGACCGGGTGAATTTGTGGAGCGTAACCAATGAAATTTCAGGCGATATTCTCGGCGCTGATCCTGTTCGCCTCGCCGGCGACCGCGCAATCGGACGAGGAGTTCGATCCAGCCAAGATCGATGTGGTCGACGCAATCAACTGCGCGATCGATGCTCGCGACTATATGGGCTTCGCGATCACGCTGGGCGACGAAGACGCCGGCTACCGCAAGCGCGGCTGGGTCAAGCAGGAGTCGGGCAATCTGTTCCTGTCGCAATATCGCCTGCCGGCGCCGATCGAGATTGCCGGTCACCAGACGCGCACCATCGTGTTCAGCAGCGATGCGGTGATGGCGGTACTGGATATCGCCGACCCGGCCGAGCTGGTAAAACACGAGAAGATCGAGAATGTCGTGCCGGGCTCAAGCAAGTTTCTCGGCGAGCGCGAAATACTCAAGACCGTGGAGAAGGATCCGGAAAACGGCTGGACCATCACGACACGGGTCACGCGTACCCTGTCCAACGTGTCCAGCCATCCCGGCAAGACGCTGCTGGGATGCTCCTATGTCAAGGACGTGAAGCTGCCCGGTGAAAAATGACCCGACCGTCCGGCAGTGCTCGACGCGACCGTTGCGGGTGATTAGCGTTCCGCTGAATCGCGGAAGGGCGCCGGACATGATTTCGAAATGGCTCGTACTGGGCGCGGCGCTGGCGACGATTGCCGCATCGGCGCCGCGCAGCAGCGAGATCGGTGACGCCGATACCCGCGCCTGGTGGCAAGCGACCGAAGCCTTGTCGGGCGATGCGATGGAGGGGCGCGATACCGGGTCGCCGGGCTATGATCGGGCCGCACGACTGCTCGCCGCGCGCTTCGCCGCGGCGGGCTTGCGGCCGGCAGGCGAAAAGGGAGGCTGGTACCAGCAATTGAAGCTGGTCAACCTGACCGTGGATGCGCGCGCGACGCGCATCCAGATCGGCGCGGCCCCACTGCGCCTGTTGCACGACATCACGCTGCGCCCTTCCCCCAACATGCCGCGCGCGCTGAACGCGCCGCTGGCGTTTCGCGGCTATTGCGGCGGCGAAGCGCTTGGCGATGTGCGCGGCAAGGTTGTGCTTTGCTATGGCTGGCGGCGCGCCGGACTGACCAGCGCGGCGGAGCGCTACACGGCGGTCGAGGCGGCGGGGGCGATCGGCATCGTGACCATTGCCGATCCGGGCTTCACCATCGAACCGATGCAATGGCCGGTGGCCTATGCGCGCACCGTCGCACCAGTCGGAGCGCCTGCGCCGGCTGCCGACCGGCTGTTTGCGGCGACGCTCAACCCCGCCGCGTTGCCGCGCTTGCTGGCGGGTAGCGGGCACAATGTCGGGGCGCTGATCCGCACCGGCAGCGCGGGCGCGCCACTGGCCAATTTCGACCTGCCCTTGCCGTTCGCCGCCAAGGTCGGGCTGCGTCGGAGACTGATCACCTCGGCCAATGTGCTCGGCATGCTGCCCGGGACCGACCCGATGCTGCGCAACCAATATGTCGTGCTGTCCGCGCATCTCGACGGCTATGGCCGGGGCGAACCGGTGAAGGGCGACGGGCTGTACAACGGCACGCTCGACGATGCCGCCTATGTCGCGTTGCTGCAGCGGCTGGCGGAGCGGCGCCAGGGCAAGGGTTATCGCCGTTCAGTGATCTTCGCGGCCTTTACCGGGGAAGAAAAGGGGCTGCTCGGCGCGACCGAGTTCGTCGCGCACCCGACCGTGCCGCGCGACGCGCTGGTCGCTAACATCAACCTTGATCAGTTGCGCCCGATCTTCCCGCTCGAGTTGATGACGGTCCATGCGCTCGACGATACGACGCTCGGCGATGCGGTGCGCGTCACTGCCGGCGCCGATGGCATCACGGTGCAGCATGATCCGGAGCCCGAGCGCAACCTGCTGCGCCGCGCCGATCACTGGCCGTTCCTGGCCGCCGGCATTCCCGCGACGGGCTTCGTGTTCGGCTACCGTGCCGGCACTGATTCCGAGCGGCGCTACAGGCTGTGGTACCAGACCGGCTATCACAAGCCAAAGGATGATCTCGACCAGCCGATCGACTGGACCGCAGCGGCGAAGTTCAACGGCTTTTTCTACAACCTTGTCGCACGCGTCGCCGATGCCGACCGGCCGCCCGAATGGAAAGCGGACAGCACGTTGCGGCCGGGGCGGAAATAGGGCTGCCGGAGCGCGAGTCGCAGCCATCATCACGTCCGCTGCCACGCTGTCATGGCACCCGCTGAGGTTGAATCGACCACGCCTAGAGTGGGATGAGATTTGATTGAACCAGCCGGTCATTCCCGCGAAAGCGGGAATCCCGCTTCTTCTTCTCAGTGCGGGGCAAGGCAGCGGGATACCCGCTTTCGCGGGTATGACTGAGAAGAGCTACCTGACGTCATCAGGCTCTAAGCCAGCGCGGTGAAATCATAACTGGCACCCGCTTCAGCCGCGACGAAGCGCTCGGGCGAAACACCGGCGGCGGACAACGCAGCGGCCAATGCGAGACGGGGCTCCTCCCGTGCCTCATCGGTCAGCTGGAACGTCCCCCAATGAATGCCGAGCGCGTGCGTTGCCGCGACATCGCGCAGAATCTGGACTGCCTCGGCCGGATTGACATGCTGCGCGGTCATGAACCAGCGCGGCTCATAGGCGCCGATCGGGATCAGCGCGACGTCCGGTGCCCCGAACAATTCCCGGATTTCGCGGAAGATTGCGCCATCGCCATAGCCGGTATCGCCGGCAAACCAGATGCTACCGGCCGGCGTGTCGATATAATGCCCAGCCCACAGCGCCATGCGCCGGTCGCCAAGCCGGCGCGCCGACCAGTGATTGGCGCGCGTCAGCGTCGTCGCGACACCCGCGCCAAGGTCGATGCGGTCGTGCCAGTCACCGCTCACGATCCGCGCCCCGGGCACCGCCGACCGGACGATCGCATCATTGCCGAGCGGCATGACCAGCAGCGGCGCATGCGCCGCGTGCAGTCGCCGCAGCGTGGCGATGTCGAGATGGTCGTAATGATTATGGCTGATCAGGACCGCATCGATCGGCGGCAGATCCTCGAATGCGATACCCGGCGCCGTCACCCGTTTCGGCCCGAGAAACGAGAGCGGGCTCGCGCGGTCGGACCAGACCGGATCAGTGAGGATATTGAGCCCCGCCGCCTGGATCAGCAGGGTTGCGTGCCCGACCATGGCGATGCGCAGGCCGTCGACGCGAGCCGCCGGCCTGGCCGGGGTAATGGGCACGCTGTCGGGCCATTTCGCGATGACACTGGTCCGCTTCCAGCGCAGCACTTCCCATAAGGAGCGGTCGGTGACCGGCTGTCCGGGATTGAAGAAGAGCTCGCCATCGAAATGTGCACTTGGCGATCCGGCATAATAACGGTTGCGGGGCATGCGATCGTCTTAGCGGTGCCTCCGGACTGGCAACAGGCATTTAACGACACACAAGCGGATATGCCCCCTCCCGGAAAGGGAGGGGGATCGATGCGTCAAAGCCCCTTGCCGCCCAGCTTGTAGCTCAACTGCATGAACACGCTGCGCCCGACGCTGTCGAACCAACTGATGTCGTAATAGGGATAAGCCGAATAGCTCGGGTCCTTGACCGGCTTGGCATCAAGCACATTGGTGACGCTCAGCGACCCGCGGAAATGGTCGGTGAAGTCATATTGCAGCGTCGTGTTGAACAGGTAGCTCGCCTTGATATAGGCGTCCTCGTCATAATTGGGCAGCTTGCCCAGACGCTTACCCTCGACGGTCAGCTTCAGGCCCTGATAGGCATAGGTAATGCTCGCCGTGCTCTTGTCGCGCGGGATGTCATATCCGCTGTCGAACGCCAGCTTGTTGATGATCGGATCGCCGACATATTGGCGGAAATCATGCTTGAAGACATGAGTATGGGCGAGCGAGAGCGAGAAATCGCCGAAGTTGGTGGGCAGCCGCCCGTGTATCGCGACGTCGATGCCGCTGGTCTTTTCCGTCGCAATGTTAATGGGATTGATCGAGACGGAGTCGAGCCTGCCGCCCTTCACCCCGCTGGGGAAGCGCTTAACTCGAGCGATCGCGTCCACACATGTCGGAGAGTTGATATCGACAACGGCGCCGCTCGTTGTCGTACCCAATCTACAATCGGCCTCGTCGCGCAGGATGCCGTCGATGCGCAAATCTTCCACCTGGTTGGATAGCGAGACACGGAAATAGTCGACCGATACGTCAAAGTTACGCGATGGCGCCCAGACGATTCCGGCGTTGAGCGATTTGCTGGTCTCCGGCTTTAGCTGCCGGTTGCCATTGCGTTGGGCAACAATGCCCACATCCGCTTCAGTGCAATCGCCAATGTCCACGCCCGGCTCAAATTTGCGGCACCGATAATAGTCGGTTGCGGAGGGGTGAGTGTTGCCCGGGCCGGTAAAGACATAATGCAAGTCGGGTGCGCGAAAACCCGTGCCATAGGCGGCGCGCAACAACAGGGTCGAAGTGGGACGCAGTTCGACACCGCCATTATAGGTGAACTTGCCGATACTTTGCCCGGCAAAGCCGAAATGGTCGTACCGTCCCGCACCCGACACCTGCAGGAATTTGGTCACCGGCACGCGCAGCTCGCCACCCAGCGCCCAGTGCGAGCGCTTGCCGGCGCCGGCGCTGTCCTTGAGGCCGACATAATAATCGGTCAGCGCGAGCGGATCGGGATTAAGATCATAGCCCTGCCTGCCGACCTCGGCGACGGCGGCGAAACCGACCGGCCCGGCCGGAAGACGAAACAGCTCCGTGGTGTTGATCGTCGCCGAAACATTGTCGGTCCAGCTTTTCGGACGATAAACGGAATAGGCCGCGATGCTGTCATATTCGGCCCGGGTCAGCGGGGTGTAGAGCCGCGATGAGTCGCGACTAAAGATAGGATAGCCGCTTTGCGGATCGATGCCGAACGGCTGCCCAAGGAACAGCGCGTTGGCCTTTGATGCGATAATCTGGGGGAATTTGACCACCGCGGAATATTCGCTGTGATTGTAAGCGAGTTCATAATTCCATTTGCCGCCCAGTCGCCCTTCGATCCCCGGCGTGACGCTAAACGTCTTTTGTCGGTTGCGAGTCATCACATTGCGGAAGCCGCCCGATTCCTCCGGGGTGAATTGGCGTGACCAATCGTCGAGCACGCCATATGCGTTGTTGAAGAAGGTCGTGTCACTGCTGCCCGAGGCTGGCTGAAACGCCCAGCTCAGCACGTCCGACATCAACGCCACATTGCTGATGCCGAATTGCGCGTCGACGAACAGCTTGGCGCCTTCGGAAATGTCGAAGCCCGCGGTGCCGAAGCTGTTGAATCCCTCGCGCTGCGAGATGATCGTGCCGTAACCGATCGAGGTGTCGCTGCCGCAATAATTGCCATAGCCTCGACGCGAGGCATAATAGGTGCTGCCGCCATTGAGCGACGACAAGGCGGCGCAGGTCGTGGCGCCTGGATCGACATACTCTTTGGCGATCGGATCATAGCGCAGGAATGTCCGCCGCGCCGCCTTGTTGGTCGGACTGTCCTGAGTGCTATCCTGGATTGAGCGCTGATACGCCCAAAGCGGGCGTTGGTTGAGATATTCGACGCCGCCGAGAATATGGAAACGGTCGGTCGACCAGCCGGTGGTCAGCGTCGCGCGGTGCGACATGCCGCCGCCATGTTCGGTCAGGCCATAGCGATAGTCGATCGTCGTGCCGTCGATCTTGTCCTTCATCTTGAAATTGATCACGCCCGCGATCGCGTCGGAGCCATAGATCGCCGAGGCGCTACCGCTGAGTACTTCGACCTGCTCGATCAGGCCGATCGGCAGGTTGGAAATATCGGTGAAGTTGCTGCGCCCCTGAAAAGGCAGTGGGAAATCAGCGATGCGCCGGCCATTGACCAGCACCAGAGTATGGTTGGGGCCGAGCCCGCGCAGATCGACCTGCTGCGCACCGGGCGTGAAACTCGCGCCGCTGAAGCTTTGCTGGCTTTGCGTCTCACCGCCATTCTGGGTCACCGCGCGCAGGATGTCGGGCACGCTGGTATAGCCATTGGCGCGGATCGTGTCGGCGTTGATCACCGTGACCGGCGCGGGCCCCTCGGCCAGCGCGCGCGGGATGCGCGAGCCAGTGACGACGATGTCAGCCGCCACATCCTCGGCGGGTGCGCTATCGGCCACCTGCTCCGCCGCCGGCTGATCGACCGCCGGCGCAGTGTCCTGCGCCCAGGCCGGGGCGGCAAGCGCCAGTGCGCCGGCACAGCAGCCGAGCATCATCGAAATCCGCAATGCGTTGCGTGGCGTCGTCATTTTTGGGCCCCCTATTTTTCCCGGTACTGCCCCCGTCCGGCCTGTTGGCGGCCCGATCGGCGACGGCATCGGCCCCCGTTACACGACCATCGCTAACAAGATTGCCGCGACCGATCGACGGAAATAGTGAAGGACAGCGATGAATTCCGTTTCGGTGATGCCGCCGCGCACCACGCAACGACTGGGGAGAAAGACCGAGATGACGAGCATGACCCTGCCCCGGCGACCGATCGCCCTTGTCCGGCAGCTCTTCCGCCTGCTTGCCCCGATCCTGATGCTGGCACTTCCCGGCTGCGCTGCATTTGCGCAGGATTACGATCACTATGTCGCCGGCGACCTCACCGCCGCGACACCCGGTCCGGTCAGCGGCGGACTGTTGCTGCTGGGCGGCGGCGACCGCGACGATAATGCGATGCGCTGGTTCTTCGCCAAGGCCGGGCACGGCCATATCGTCATCCTGCGCGCGTCCTATGCCGGCGAGATTGGCGAGGAATTCTTCCGCCAGCGCGGCGGCATCGCCTCAGCCGAAACCTTCGTGATCAAGAGCCGCGCGGCATCGACCGATGCGGTCCTGCTCGACCGGCTGGCCAAGGCCGACGGCATCTTCATCGCCGGCGGCGACCAGTCCAATTATGTGCGCTTCTGGAAAGGAACGCCGGTTGCAAAGGCGCTCGACGCGCATGTCGCGGCCGGCAAGCCGCTGAGCGGGACCAGCGCAGGGCTCGCGATGCTCGGCGAGCGGCTCTACGGCGCGATGGACGGCGGCAGCCTGGCCAGCCCGGAAGCACTGCTCGATCCGTTCGGCCCGGCCAATACGATCGAGGCGGACTTCCTCCATCTCGCTTTGCTGCGCGGCGTCGTCACCGACACGCATTTCAAGGAGCGCGACCGGCTCGGCCGGCTGTTCGCCTTTCTCGCCAAGGCGCAGGCCGGGCGCGCCGGCGCGCCGATGCTCGGGCTGGGCGTCGATGAAAGCGCCGGGCTGGCGGTGGAAGCCGACGGCTCGGCGCGAATTTACGCGACCGCGCCCACCGGCGGCGCGTGGCTGGTCGAGGGCGAGAGGCTGCGCGAGTTGAAACCCGGCGGGCCGCTCAGCGTGACCGGCGTGCGGGTCACCGGGATCGGACCGGAGTCGGTGCTGCATCTGCCGTCGGGCAAGGTCGACCGGCCAAGCTTCGTGCGGGACTATGCGGTTGAGAAGGGCAAGATGGTGGAGGTGAAATAGAATGATCGCACCATATTCCGGCGCCGCGCCCTTATCGCGCGGTCGTCGATAATTTTTCGATCAGCGCGATGAGTGTGGCCGGATCATCGATCAATTCCAGCCTGCGTCCGGGATTCATTGCGGGAACCATGATGTCATTGCCGTTGAACAGGGCATGAGCCAGCAGGCCCGGCGGGGTCGCTGGCAACTCGATGCAGCCGATCCCGCGTTTGTCAATCCAGACGGGCTTCAGGCCGCCAAGCTGATCGACCGCCACGCGGCGACGCGGCACAGTATCGTCCCCGACCCAGATCTGCAGGTCCCGCCCGGTGAGCACGTACCGGATCCTCGACCGACAGGCCGCATCATGTTCGAGACGGAAATAGACCACATAAGCGACCAGCGGCAGGACAATGAGCAAGACGAGCCAGCGAGTCGGCGAGTCTCCGCCATGCCAGCCAAGCAGAAAGACGCACAGTATAGCGGCGGCGATGGCGCAAACGGCCCATAGTCTGTCGGTGGGCCGCCAATAAACGCCCTGATAAGGTCTACCTGCCCATATGGGCTCGTGCTGCTCGCCTGATTCCGCCATCCCGACCCCTCCGACTTGCTCACCCTATTGAAAAGCCGGGCGGGCGCAAAGGCCGTTGCCGGGGTCCTGTCAGACGCCTGAACATGCTTCCCCTCCCCGCAATCCCCTGCTCTAATCCCGCCATGTCAACCCGCCACCGCTCCATCGCCGCCCTGCTCGCACTGACCCTGGCGACGCCCTCGATCGGCCAGTCCGCCAGCGACACTGTCGATCCGTTCATTGGCACCGGCGGCGAAGGGCACACCTTCCCCGGCGCGGTCGCGCCGTTCGGGATGGTGCAGTTGAGCCCCGATACCGACACCAGCCATGTCATCCGCGACAGCTATAAATGGGCGGCGGGCTATCGCTATGAAGACCCGACGATCCAGGGCTTCTCGCACACCCATTTCTCCGGCGCGGGGCATTCCGATCTCGGCGATTTCCTGGTCATGCCGGCCGCCGGCGACACCGTGGCGCTGGAGCCGGGCGATCCCGCGAAACCGGGGTCGGGCTATCGATCGCGCTTCGATCACAAGGACGAAGTTGCAAAGCCCGGCTACTACGCCGTCACGCTGAGCGACCCGGGCGTTCGCGCGGAAATGACCGCCGGCACGCGGATCGGCGTCCATCGCTATACTTTCCCAGCGGGCAAGGCGGCGCATCTGGTGATCGACCTGCGCAGTTCGCTGTACAATTATCCCGGCAAGATCCTCTGGTCGTCGCTGCGCCTCGCCCCCGACGGCACGATCACCGGCGCGCGCGAGACGCGCGGCTGGGCGCCGGGGCGAAAGCTCTATTTCGCAATGCGCTTTTCCGTCCCGCTCAAGGGTCATGCCTTTGTCAGCACGGAAAAGGATGTGGCGTACAAGGGCTTCCAGGGTCCAGGCCGCGGCAGCGACGCGCTGGCCGAGAAAAGCGGCCGGGCGCTGGTCGCGCGGCTCGACTTCGGTGCGCTCGGTGCACCGCTCGAGGTCAAGGTCGCACTCTCCTCGGTCGACGAAACCGGCGCGGTCGCCAATCTCGACAGCGAGCCGGGCGATTTCGACGCGGTGCGCGCAAGGACCAGAGCCGCATGGGACAAGGCGCTCGGCGTGCTCGACATCGACGCCCCGGCGCCGATGAAGACCAGCGTCGCCACCGCGCTCTATCATACGCTGCTCGCGCCGTCGGTCGCGGGCGATGCCGATGGACGCTATCGCGGGCCTGACGATCAGGTGCATCGGGCGAACGACTTCACCTTCCGCTCGACCTTTTCGCTGTGGGACACGTTCCGCGCCGAACACCCGCTGCTGACGCTGGTGCAGCCGGAAAAGACCAATAGCGACATCATCCGCTCGCTGCTCGCCAGCCGTAGATACAGCCCGGACGGCATCCTGCCGGTATGGCAATTCCAGGGACGCGAGACCTGGACGATGATCGGCTATCACGCGGTGCCGGTGATAGCCGACGCCTATCTCAAGGGCGTGGGCGGGTTCGATGCGAAAGAGGCGCTCGACGCAATGGTCGCGAGCGCCAGCTATGCGCCCTATGGTGGTCTCGGCGACTATATGAAGCTGGGTTATGTCGCGATCGACCGCGAGCCCGAGGCCGCGTCCAAGACCGTCGAATATGCCTATGACGACTGGACCATCGCGCGGATGGCGCGGGTGATGGGGCGCAAGGACATTGCCGACACGTTCGACAAGCGCGCGGCCAACTGGCGCAACACTTTCGATCCGAAGACCGGCTTCGTCCGCGCACGCAAAAGCGACGGCGCTTTCCGCGTGCCGTTCGACCCGACCGCGATCAATTACGGGTCGGACTATACCGAGGGCAATGCGTGGCAATATAGCTGGTTCGTGCCGCAGGATCAGGCCGGACTCGTTCAGGCGATGGGCGGGGACAAGGCCAGCGTCGCCAAGCTCGATGCGATGTTCGACTATGACAATTCGAAGCTCGATTACAGCCATGCCGAGGACATTGCCGGCCTGATCGGCCAGTATATCCATGGCAACGAACCGAGCCATCACGTTGCCTATCTCTATAATTATGCCGGCGCGCCATGGCGCACCCAGGCGCGGCTGACGCAGATTGTCGCCAGCCAGTACAAGCCGACCCCCGACGGCCTGTCGGGCAATGACGATCTGGGGCAGATGTCCGCCTGGCTGGTGTTCACGTCGCTCGGTTTCTATCCGGTCACGCCGGGCAGCCTGGAATATGTCATCGGCCGCCCGTTCTTGAACCGCGCGACGCTCGCGCTGCCCGGGGGCAAGACCTTCACCATCATCGCCGACGGGCTGGACGATGCGCATCCCTATGTCGGAAGCGTATCGCTCAATGGCCGCCCGCTCGCACGCGGGTTCATCCGGCATGGCGAGATCATGGCCGGCGGCGAATTGCGGTTCGTGATGCAGGCCGGGCCGAACAAGCTATGGGCGACGAAAGCAGGGGAGCGGCCATTTTCGTCGAGCATGACGCAGCGATGAGCGCCAGCCTGACGCTCCGTTATGAGTTCAGTCAGGATGATGATTTTGGCTGGCTGGGGGTCAAGGTCCAAACCGAGCGGTTTGGCGGCTCCGGTGGATTCTGGGTACAATGGCAGGACGTCGCGGAATGGAGCACTCAGCTTCTTGTCTATCCGATTCCGGGCGAAATTATTCATTGGTCTCATCTGGAAGCTTTTTTCTGAAGCCCTTGATGCCGAAGGATCACCATCTGAATGTCGCCGTGGACAATCGGACGCGCAAAGCATGGTTATAACGATATTGTGATGCACAATGCTGCGCGGCTAGTTGTCATATATTCCCGACCCCTTGGCATAACTTTTCAGCTGCTGAGCCGTGACCTGATATTGTTTACCATTGCGGATGCCCGAGCTGGCGCCGTCCTTTTTTGTCAGCGCTGATAACTCCCCGAATTCAGCTATTGGACAACCGAATCCAAACTCTGGATTTGCTGCCTTTATCCAGCAAGACCAGGAGACGAGTCAGGTGAACTTTATCCACCCTTCCGCCACGCGCTCCTTTCGGAAAGGATTTGATCCACCAATCCGCTTTCAAATCGGGGAGGTGTGGATCTTCACCAAGTACGGGACTTCTCCCTTCAAGGAATTTCCGCGAAAATGCTTCAGCCTCGCTCGAGTCAGCATCGAATCTGACAAATTGAATCGTATCTTGAAAATGACGTTCGACGATGAATACATTAGTCGCGCTACCCGGCAATAGAGTATCGGTATCGATTAAACTGATATTCCCGATCTCATTTTGCGTAACACTTTCGTTCCTGTTCTCGGAATCGAAGCCGCAACTAGAGAGCTGAAATACGGCCATCGCAACGATTCACACTCTGCCGATGAATGCTCCTCGCGGTAGCAAATGCTGAAAAATCACCCATCCCCCTGTCGATTAACGCCGAATCCTTTCATGCGGAAAGTGCAAAAAAGCGAATCGGTTTTTCTGGCCTCTACTCGGAGTACGCATCTACCTATAATCGAAAACCACTCTATCTGGATTTATGGTAGTTCATGAGGCAGAAACCCTTATTGTATCCGCACAAATTACAGCGTTTTAAAACATCTAATGTTGTGAGATTCTTATTGGTGGATTCTCTGGTTATCGTAAGTACTGCACGCTCCCCCGCGACCAGCATATCTTTTTGTATCATGACCGCGATTCCCCGAACACGTATGAACTCAGGGCAATCGGCCAACTTACCTCGATTCACTTTGTCAATCGCAGCTGAAAGCCATTGGGCCGCCTCAGGCCAATCAGAAACGAAATATTCGACAAAGCGGATAATTTCGGCTTTGCGCCTGGAGCTAACCTTGCCCTCATTCTCGTCGCTGGTTCGCAGGGAAAGCTGCACCGAATAGGGCTGCCCGACAAAAGCCTGCCCCGCTTTGTCCTGCACATAGAAAATCTCGAACCCGTCCCCTTGCAAGTTGCAGTCCATGCCAAAAACGGCAGAAGGCGCCTGCATGCGACACCCGCCCCATTTTTCGAATTCCCCCAGTATGACTGACAAGGGTTTATCCAACCCGCCAATCTCGGCGCGCGACGGAGATTCCACACCCTGACACCCCGCGATTTGCAGCGCCATTGCCAACATCAGCCAGAGCCGGCTCCGAAACGGGTTCATCTATTACCCCATAAGACATTAATCGCCGCAAAGGCGATACGATGTCTACCAGAATGTCAAAATGTTCTCCTTATGTCCATCGGATTCATCAGAAGCCCTTTATACCGAAGGAACGCCATTGAAAGGGTGAGATGAATGATGGGGGGGGGCACCTGGCGATCGGCCTCCCAAGTCAGTTTCGCTTTCTCGAACTCTTCTCGGCGAGCGTTCAGGCGCATAGCGAACAACGCTGGCAAATCTTTGAATCGCACCGGAGTCGGCTGACGACCCTCATCATCTTTCTTCGGGTCGTTATTTTTCGGCTTCCATTTACCTCTGACAAATCCGCTACGATCAGCGTCGGCACTCATCGGGATCGACGCGAATATTCTGGCCGACAGCGAAAACGCCTTGTTCAAATCACCATCAAGTAACGCGGAAATCACTTTCCCTTGACGTAGGGCAGTAATTGCAACGACATCCTGCGTCACAGGCTCAAAATCTGTCCTGGAGAACCATTCACCGCCGTGATTCTTCCATCTTCTATATTCTATTTGATATCGACCGGATGGAAGCCTTTCCTTCGGGAACGCCTCTAAATTGTCTACTGGCCCTCGAGGGAAATGGGTTGTTTTATATCCATCTTTTTCCGTGCCCTCTGTATGCGAGAGGACATCCAGAAATGCTTTCACCTCTGGAAGGGTATAAAAATACCCGACCTCCTTTCTGATCTTACGTCTTCCCTCAATCGTCAGCCCTTCCTCGCCGGGGCCGCCGTCGGGATATGGAACTTCCTTCCCTTCTGGCGGCTTGATCTCGTCCAGCCATGCGCGGGGTTCGGCTGGAGTCCGATAATCATCCTTTATATAGCCGGACGGTGTACGGTTCTTGTCGGCAACTTCATGAAATTGAAAACCGTCGCCCTCACCAGAGCGCCGGAAGTATAAGGCATTTTCGGGTCGCGCGCGCATTGCCGGCTCGATCGATCGCAAGCCCAGTTCCCCAGTCTTCTGCCCGATCGTCTCCCAGGTCCGCTGTCCCATCACCACAGAAATCGCTGGCGGCGAAGCGCGCCAGCCCTGCTGCGCTGTGACCAGCGCGTCATATTCCTCCGGTGTGACCCGGTCGCGGTACAGCCGCAGATCCGTCTTCACGAACTCCTGCCGGTCGGTCGCCGCGAGCAACGTAAGGTCATGCGCATCCTCACCCAGCGGTTCAACCGGCACCGGCTTTGCATTCGCTTTGGCCTGCCGCGTCAATGCCGTCTGTGTCTCGTCATCCAGCGCGCGACGCATCTCCGGTGGCAGCTGCGCGATCGAGGTGAACCCCGTCCCCAGTTCGTCGGTCAGCGCGTATGCCGCGTCCTTCGCGGCACTTGCTGCTCGCGTGCGGCGCTGCTCCTCGCGCGCATCGCGCTGCTCGAGCTCGTCCAACGCGCGGGCCTTGCGCGTTTCGTCCCATGGCTGCGCCTCGATCCAGCCCCGCTGCTCATCACGCTGCTCGGGCGATAGCGCCACGCGCGACGACGCGGTTGCGCCGAGCAGCGCCATATTCTCCGCGATAAAACCCCGCTCATTGTCAGCAAGCGATGCGAACCATTTGTCGCCCTCGCGCGCGATCGTTGCATCGAGCGTGCCGGCGCCCAGCAGCATCGCACCCCATGCCTTGGCCGCATCACCGTGATAACGTTGCACCAGCGACGCCAGACCATCCTTGCCATCGGGTATAAGCTGCGGCGTGATGACACGCATCTTCGCGTCGAGCTCTTCCGTCCCGCCCATCGGCGGCGTCACCGGCGCGAGCGGTGCTCGCGCCAGCTCCGGCGCATCCGCATCGGCCACCGCGCGCAGATCGGCCAGCGGCGTGGTCAGTGCCCGCTCCGCCGCAGCAAGATCCCCCGGCGTCATGGTCGCGCGGTTACTTTCCAGCCACGCCTTCGCCGCCAGTGGGTCAGTCCGCGTCCGGGCGTCGGTGATGCGCAGATTGATGCCCGAGCGATAGTGCAGCGCTTCATGTGCCGTGCCGAACGTCTCTTCACCAGTCCGCGCGAACTTCTTCGACAGCATGGGGTCTTCGGCATGAGCGACCGCATCATCCGCCGAATTGTCGCGCAGCTGATAGGTCTCGCGCTCCCGCGCCGCCGCCCGCTTGCCGTCGATGATTCCCTGGATCTTCAGCGCGTCGATCCCGAGCCGCTCGTCGATCGAGCGTGCCGCCAGCGCGCGCTGGCGGTCATTGCCGAGCCCGGCCAGAACCTGACCGCGCAACTCGCCCAGCATCTGATGTGTCGCCGCGCCACTCGCCCCGGGATCGCCGGGATCGCGCTGCAGGTCGTCCAGCACCGCACGAGACGCCCGCGAATAGCCATTCCAGGCACCCTTCACCGCCGCGTCATCGACCACGAACTGCCGATGCGCCTCCTCCGCCACCGCCATACCGCTCCCGCCGAGCTGCTTCAGCCCCGCGCCCAGGGCCTCCAGCCCGGTATCTTTGTAATCGCCGGGGCGAAGGGTTGCTCCACTGGCACTGGCAAGGCCAATGCGGTTCTGCTCTATCGGGACTGTTGGCATGCACCCCGATTACAGGCGCGGCGCGGCGGTTTGAATCGATCGACCCGCGCCGCACCCGCTCAGCCGGCGCGGAGGATCTTGATCATCGCCGCCAGTTCCTCGTCCGCCAGTCCTGCTTGCCCAGCCCTGCCAAGCCATTGGTGCAGCAAGGCCGGCAATTCGGTGTTGATGCCAAGCCCTTCCGACGTACGCAGGATGCGCTCGACCGCCGGGATCGAAATGCGCAGCGGGCTTTCCGTGATGGCGAAGTCGCCGGAGTCGATCACCGCCGCTTCGTGCTTGAAGAACGTGCCGAACGTCGGCGAGATTTGCGCGACGATCCGGCCGAAGGTCGCCACGCTGATATCGACGGACTCGGCGATCCGCGCGCCGTGCAGAAAGCCGCCGAATGCGCCATAGACATAGGACAAGGTGGCGAGGTCCATGAACGCCGCCGCGTCGATGCGCTCGCCAAGATGCGTCGGATTGCCCGCCAATATGTTCAGCACGGGCAGCGCCTCGGCGAACACCGCGGCGGATCCGGAAATCAGGATCGGCGTATCGTCCTGCCCCATCTGACTTGGCGCGGCCTGGATCGCGCCGTCAAGATAGCGCCCGCCACGCCGCGTGACATAGGCTTCGGCATCACGCGCATCTTCCGGGCTGCCGGTGCCGAGATTGATGACGAGATGACCATCGAGCGCCGCGCCCACACCCTCGGCGTTGAGGATTTCATCCGCCGCCGCGTAATCGTAAACGCAGATCAGCGTCATCGGGCTGGCCGCGATCGCTGCCGCCTGGCTTGGCGCAAATTGCGCGCCCCGCGCGACAAGTTCGGCCGCCTTGTCCGCACTGCGGTTCCACAGCGTGACGGACTTGCCCGCTTCCAGCATCAGTTCCGCCAGTTTCAGGCCCATCTGGCCCAGTCCGATGATCGTCACGTCAGTCATTTTCCGTCTCCTCAATTGGTGTCGGCGGAGATAGGAAAGCTGCACTCGATCGAGCAAGTACCGACTATTTTGTCAGGTACTTACCTTTTGGTATGTCAGGTTGGAATCATGGCGAAAAAAACTTATGCCTGCGGGATCGGCCCTGCGTTCGACGTGGTCGGCGGCAAGTGGAAAGCGGTCATTCTGTGGGAATTGAACGCCGGGCCGCTGCGCTTCGGCGAACTCAAGCGCCGCGTGATCGGCGTGACCGAGAAGATGCTGATCCAGCAATTGCGCGAGCTCGAGCGCGATGAACTCGTCACCCGCACCATGTTCAATCAGGTTCCGCCACGCGTCGATTATGCCCTGTCCGACTGGGGCATGACGCTCAACACCGCCCTGGCGCCCGTGGCCGATTGGGGCGAGCGCTATGCCAAGGCGATGGGGCGCTATCCGGGCTGAGGCTCGATCGACGGTCGCCCGGACGAGCGCCGCGACCGCGATCTCCGCTGTGCCTTCGCTTTACCAGCCTATAAGGCGGGTTCGCTGCAGTCGCTTGAGAGATCGGATCGATGACGAACAACGCCCATGCGCCTTACTTTGCCGATCTGCAGTCCGCGCTGCGTCAGCATGGCATTGCGTGGCCGACCCTGGTGCTCGACCGCAGCCGCATGCGGCGCAACGTTGAACGACTTAAGGCGCTTATTGCACCGACCAAACGGCTCCGCCTGGTCGAGAAATCATTGCCGGTACCCGCCATGCTGGACGAGCTGATGCGATTGGCCGGAACCCAGGCGCTGATGGTCTTCCACGAGCCGCAACTGCGACAGACCGCCTATCGCTTTCCCGACAGCGACATCTTGCTGGGCAAACCCATGCCCACCCAGGCGGCGCGGCATTTCTACCTCCATCTTGGCAATACCCATTTCGACCCGGCCACGCAGCTACAATGGCTGGTGGATACGCCACAGCGGCTGGACGAGTATCTGCAGCTCGCCAGGGGGTTGAACATCCGCATGCGGATCAACATCGAGATCGATGTCGGACTTCACCGCGGCGGCGTCACCGATCCGGCCATGCTGCAGACCATGCTGCAAGCCATTCGGGCGGCAGCCGATCATCTGCAATTCTCCGGGCTGATGGGCTATGATGCTCATGTCGGCAAAATTCCGTCGCTGGTTGAAAGCCGGAGCACCAGTTTCAACAAGGCAAACCAAGCCTATGCCGCCTTCAAGACCATCGCTCGCGCCCAGTTTCCCGAACTGAGCAAAGACATTTGCTGGAATGGCGCGGGCAGTCCGACGGTTGCCTTGCACAACAACGAAGAGTCACCGCTCAACGACATCAGCGCCGGGGCGTGCCTGCTCAAGGGAACGATGTTCGACCTGGATCTGCTGGCCGATTTCGAACCTGCGATCTTTATCGCGTCGCCGATCCTCAAGGCCTGGGACGGGACTCATCTGTCCGGCCCGCAATGGCTTTCCTCACTGCTGTTCGGCGGACGGCAATCGCGTGAACGCACCTATTTCACTTACGGTGGCGACTGGCGCGGTGAAGTATGTTCGCCATCCGAAGTCGTGCCGAACAAATGGTTCGGTGTCAGCTATAACCAGGCAATGTTCTCGGGCCCCAAGCGACAGCCTTTGACGGTTGACGACTGGCTCTTTCTACGGCCGCATCAGTCCGAGGGTTCCTTGCTGCAATTTGGTCCCCTTCAGGTCGTGGAAGACGGCCGGGTCGTCGACGAATGGCTGCCCTTTACGGAATGAAGAGCGCGCCGAAGGGTTTAATCTGATCCGCTTCCCCTGAGTGGGGCGCGCCTTCAGCGACATCAAATCGAGCCCCGGTAAGAAGGACATTTGGCCGGGAAATCCCAGCGGCGACCGGTAACGTGCAATGCTCGCGACGTTGCCCTCTTGACCGCGTTACGACTCCTATATAGTCAAATGACTATATAGATGAGAATCGATATATGACGCTGACCTGTGACCCGCTCGACGACATTTTCGCCGCTTTGGCCGACCCCACGCGCCGCGCGATCCTCAATCGCCTGTCGCGCGGCGAGGCGACGGTGAACGAATTGGTCGAGCCGTTCGGGCTCAGCCAGCCCACCATCTCGCAGCATGTGAAAGTGCTCGAACAAGCCGGGCTCGTGTCGCGGGGGCGCACCGCGCAGTTCCGCCCGGTGCGGCTTAACGCGCGCGGCATGGCCGAGGCCGATGCCTGGTTGGGGAATTACCGGCGCTTCTGGGACGAGAGCCTCGAGCGGCTGGGCGACTATGTCGAAGAATTGAAACGCAAGAAAAAGGAACAGCCCGAATGACGACCTATAATCGCATCAACGAGAATCGCGATGAGCGCCGCGTGACAGTCGCTCGAGTCTATGATGCGCCGGCCGACCTGCTGTTCGCGGCGCATACGACGCCCGAGCATTATCTCCATTGGTATGGCCCCCGCGACTGGCCGGCGACGCGGGTGGAGATGGATTTTCGGGTCGGCGGCCACATCCTCTTCGCGCTGACCGGGCCCGACGGGGTGGAAGGACCGCCCTTTGGCGGGACCTATCTGGAAATCGAGCCGAACAGGAAGATCGTCTACAATAACGGCTTCCTGAATTCCGATCAGGACAAGATGATCGTGACCATCCTGTTCGACGAGCTTCACGGCAAGACCACCGTGACGGTGATCACTGATTTCACCAGCGAGGCGATGTGGCTCGAGCATGTCGATGGCGGCATCGCCACTGGCATGGCGTCGATCGCCGACCGGCTGTCGGATTATGTCGAGGTCTTGCTGAGCCGCTGAGCCTTGCCCCGTTCGTTTCGAGCCCTTCAACTGCCCGCAAAAAAGCAGGCGTCCAGGGCTCGAGACGAACCAGCGATGACCCGTCCTAACTGCCTTCCATCAGCACCGCGCCGCCGATCAAGTCCGCCCCCGCGTCGCACGCGCGCGCCGCTTCTTCGCATACCCAGTCGCGGAAGCGGGCGATCTTCGTGCTGCGCTGACGCGTCACCGGAAAGGTGAGCCAGAAGGACCGGCCGGTATCGATCACCAGATCATGCGCCAGCACCAGCCGGCCCGCCGCGATTTCCTGCGCGAACAGCAAGGGCGAGCCCATCGCGATGCCATGACCGGCCAGGGCGCCCGCCACATCGAGATGTTCGGCCGCCAGCCTGGTGCCGAACCGGCCGGAGAGGACTGCATCCGGGTGGCCCAGGGCATGATACCATAAGGCCCACCAATCGGGCCGGCCGAGCAACGGTACGTCGGCCCCCAGGTGCGGATCGGCCAGGCCCGCCACGGCCGCCTTCAGCGCGGGCGCGCAAAGCGGCGCGAAGAGGCTCGGCATCAGCCGGATGGTGCGCAGGCCGGGCCAGCGACCATGCCCGTTGCGGATCGCCGCGTCATGCCCGCCCCCACCCAGGTCCTGCGCCTCGGCGGACAAGTCGAGATCGACCATGATCTCCGGATGCTGAGCGCGAAAAAGGCCGAGCCGGGGGATCAGCCAGCTTGTGCCGAAGGTCGGCAAGGTCGTGAGTGCGAGCTTCCCTTCGTCCAGTTCGGCGGCGCGGACGAAGCTGGCGCGCAGCACGGCAAAGGCATTGACTGTTTCCTGCGCAACCAGCTCCCCGGGCTCGGTCAGTTCGACCTTGTGCGGATGGCGACGAAACAGCGGCACCCCGATCTGCATCTCGAGCTGGCGGACATGATAGCTGACCGACGCCGGCGACGTGCCGAGTTCGCGCGCCGCCTGCGTGAAGCTGCCGAGCCGCGCCGCGCATTCGAAGGCGCGGATCGACGCGAGCGACGGGAATCGGGGCGGATCGACCATAAGTCTGACTTAGCCTCTCTCCGCCATCTTCGCATAGCCAGTGATCGGCCCGCCCTGTCATTCCTGCCCGCAACACGAATATTGCAAGGACACCGCCATGACCGAGCCATTCATCTGTTCGCGCCGCCACGTGCTGGCCGGCATGGCGATTGCCGGCGGCGGCGCATTGTGGCCCGGTGGCGGCGTGCTGGCGCTGCCGGGCAATGCGGTGGACCATGCGCATGACTGGGACTGGCTGCGCGGCAGCTGGGACGTATCGCACAAAAGACTGAAGACGCGCCTCGCCGGCAGCACCGAGTGGGAGGAGTTTGCCGGCAAGAGCGTGTTGTGGACGACGCTCGGCGGACTCGGCACGATCGACGACAATGCGCTCGATTTCCCCGACGGGACCTATCGCGGACTCGGCATCCGCGCGTTCGACCCGGCCAGCGGGACCTGGTCGATCTGGTGGCTTGACGGGCGCAACGCGACGCGGATCGACGCGCCGGTGCGCGGCGGTTTCCATGGCGACGAAGGCGCTTTCTCCGGCCCGGACATATTCGAAGGGCACCCGGTCACCGCGCGGTTTCGCTGGCACGAGATTCATAGCGCCCGGCCGCATTGGGACCAGGCGCTGTCGACCGATGGTGGCAGGACCTGGGAGATCAACTGGCGCAACTGGTTCACCCGCACCTCGGCAACGCCGGTGCCCCTGCCCGCCAGAACCGACACCGCGCCTGGCTCGGGCGACTGGGATTTCCTGGTCGGCAGCTGGTCGGTGCGGCACCGCAAACTGACGCGGCGGCTGGTCGGCAGCACCGACTGGATCGAGTTTGGCGGCACCCTGACCAATTGGCCGGTGCTTGGCGGGCACGGCAATGTCGGGGACAATATGTTCGACCTGCCCGGTGGCCGCTACCGCGGCGTCGGCCTGCGCGCGCTCGACGGCGAGACCGGCCTATGGAACAGCTGGTGGCTCGACGGACGCACGCCGGAAGAAATCACGGCGCCGGTAAGCGGCAAATTCGCCAATGGGTCGAGAACGCTGACCGGCGATGATGTGCATGAGGGGAAACCGGTCAAGGCGCGGATCATCTGGTCACGCATCACCGCCACCTCGGCACGTTGGGAACAGGCGCTGTCGGCCGATGGCGGCGCGACCTGGGAGGTCAACTGGACCAGCGACTTTACGAGGACGGCATGAACACCGCCGCCATCGCCCCGATGCTCGACGGGTCGCGGCGCGACCGGCTGCCGTTCAGCGGGCAGCGGTCGGGCGCGACGTCGATGGATCTGTCTCTCGTCCGCGGCCGACCGGGATGACAGCGCCGCTATTTGGTGGCGTATTGCCCGGCTTCGGCGCCGAAATTGTCGCGCGCGAAGACCTTGGCGGCGGCGGCGGTCTTGAACACTTCGTCCTGCAATGTCGCGGTGACGATCGGATAGTTTTGCGAATTGTAGCGCGTGTGGCGCACGGTGAGGCGGAACTGGCCGGTCTCATCCTTGTTGATCAGGAACGGGCGCACGGGAATTCTCGACATCGGTCTTCTCCATCTCGGCCGCGCTTCCCGTTCGTACGTGCAGCGATCGCGCCGACGGGCGGTCGGGAACGGCAAGGACGGAAGCGATGATCGCGGGCCAGTAAAGCGGGAGCACAAACCGGCCCTCAGTCGCGGCATGCTCAAGGCTATGCGCCGGCGATTGTCGGGGTATAGCCGCTGCCGCGCGATTTGGCGAGCGATTGGCGGGAAAAGACTAATGCGCGCCCGTCGCGGTCGGAAAATCGCTGCGCCACAGGTCGAGCCGCGTATCGCCCGGGCCGCATGCCGCCGACCAGTAGAATTTGCCTGAGGACGAGGTGGATGGGCCGTTGTTCAGCCCGCTCGAACAATTAATCTCCGGCGGCAGCACGCCATCGACCTGCCAGCCCTTCATCCCCTTGTGCGCCGCATAGAGCCGGGTTCCCTTGTCCCCCGCCGCGTCGCCGCGCGTGAAGACGATGCGCCGCGCACTGCCGAGAAAGGTCGCGTCGAAATCATCCTCGGCGCCATTGACCGCCGGCCCGAGCGCGACCGGCATGCCGATCGTCCCGCCCTTCACCGGCGCGATGAACAGGTTCTGCCCGCCGCGCAGGCCATGGCGATTGGAGGAGAACAGCAAGGCCGTCCCGTCGGGCGACAGCGACGGCGCCCATTCATCGCCCGGCGTATTGACCCGCGGCCCGAGATTGCGCGGCATGCCATAGACGCGCGTGACCGGATCATAGGCAACCTCGTACAAATCATCGCCGCCCGCACCGCCGGGACGGTTGGAGAAGAAATAGACCCGCTTGCCATCGGGCGAGAAGGACGGGTCGAAATCATTGGCCGGGCCATTGAACGACACCGGCACCGGTGCGCTCCACACGCCGCCGGCCAGCCAGGATTCGACGATCTCCAGCCCGCTGCCCGGCACGCGGTTGACCATGCCCCACAGCGCATGAGTTTCGTCCGGCGAAAGGGCGAGGCGCACATCGGATACGGCGGTGGAGAACGGCATCCGCTCGACCCGGGCCTGCACCGCGGGCGCGTCCTGCGCGGCCCCGCCGCGTGATGCGAGCAACAGGAGCAGCACCGCGGCCTTCACCATTCCGGACATCAGTCCCTCCTCCTCCTCCGGCTTGGCCATACGTCGTCCGCCGTGGCGGAACCCGGTGCGGCCGATGCGTCCTTGATTCCGGGCGTTCCTGCCACGCACCGCCGACCCTGTCGCGCTTGTGCTGCCCAACGGATTTATTTTCCTTTCCAATGCGACAATTCGAAACGGATGCGTAAAGAAATATTGCACGGTCGGCGATCATTGTTCGGCTTCCCCTCCACCCCGTTTTGGCGGACGGTGACCGAATGAGCGACGACCGACTCGATCAACTGTCTGCAAGACAACGCGAATGTTTGCGCCTGGTCGGTCAGGGCAAGCGCACCAAGGATATTGCCCGCCTGCTTGGCCGGTCGCACCACACCATCCACCGCGACATCGAGAACGCCACCCGGTTGCTCGGCGCGGCGACCCGGTTCGAGGCCGCCGACCGGCTCCGCGACCCTGTCGGGGGCGATGACGAACCCTTCGTCAACGAACCGCGCGACCTTGTCGCCCCCCGGGATTTCACCGCACACCGGCCGTCGCAACCACCGCCCGTCGGCGATGGGCGGCAGGCCGGCGTCGATTGGGTGCGGGAGGAACATCTTCCCTTCGTCCATTCGACCCCGCACCCGCCGCCCCCGCCATGGGCCGAGCAGGAAAGGGCCGGCCTGTATGACCTGATCAATCGCCACCGCATGATCGTCTCGATCATCGCGACCTTCCTGCTCGTCGCACTGGTGGCGGGTTTCCTGGCCATCGCCCATGAGCTGCAGCAGCTCCTCATCGGCTGGACCTACCCTTCATAACAACCGATCAGCCGCGCTCCCCCGCGCGGTGGGGAGAAGATCTATGCTCAATCAACGCCTGGCCGCCGCGCAGTCGATTGCCGACGCATTCCGTCCCGCCGAAGAAGCGATCGATCACGCCGCCATGCTCGCGACCCGCTGCCTTGCCACCATGATGGAAGCGCGGGCCCTGTCCGGCGTGCCGCTCGCCACCGGGCTGGACGAACTGGCGCGCATGCACGCGCTGTCCACTCGCCTGATCGAGGCGCGCCGCGACGTCATTTCGCTCCATCCCGACCTTGCCGCGGTGCGCGACGCGGTCGGCCTGCGCGCCTGGTTCGGCGACAGCGACGAATGTTCGCCGGTCGATAATCCCAAGGGAGAAAGATTGCACGCGATAGGGTGACAGTCGTCGGCGCGGATGATACAGTCCGCGCCGTCGATGTTACGGACCGCCATCTTCCTGGCGCTGTTGATCGCCGCCTGTAGCTACGCCGTTAAACGCGGCGGCGGCCCGGAGCGTCTTACGGCCTACGCTTTTCTCGCAGCTTATATGTTGACGATCGCCGTGCGATCTTCGCAGCCGGAGCGCTATTTTGCCATAGAAACAGGAGTATTCATTGTCGATGTCCTGCTATTCTTCACCGTGCTCGCCGTCATGCTTACCGCCAACCGGGTATGGCCGATATGGATGACCGTCCTCATGCTGATGGCGGTCGGCGGGCATATCGCCAAGCTGCTCGACCCGCACGTCATCCGCACCGCGTATCAGATCATGCTGTCCTTCTGGGGATGGCCGGCGGCGGTGCTGCTGATTGTGGCGACCTGGCGCCACCAGCGACGCGTAGCACTGAACGGTGCCGACGCATCCTGGAGGCGATCATTGCCCGGGGGGCTTCCGCAAACCCGGCCGCCACCGCAACCCGGCTGATCGCCGAGTTCGGCAGCTTGCCCCGCGTGCTGGCCGCGACCCGGCGGGCGCAGATGCGCGCATCGGGCCAGGACACGGCGGCGATCGGCGCGATCGCGGCGTTCCGCAACGCCATGCGCCATGCGCTGCGCACTGACCTGCAGGAACGCCCGCTCCTGCCCAACATGACGGTGGTGATCGATTATCTGCGGTCCGAGATGGGCTATGCCGGGCATGAGGTGTTCCGCGTGCTGTTCCTCGATGCGCGGCACCGGCTGATCCGCGACGAAGTGATGTGGACCGGCACCGTCGACCAATGCCAGGTGCATATCCGCACCATCGTGAAGCGCGCGCTGGAACTCGACGCGTGCGGCCTGATCGTGGTCCACAACCATCCCTCGGGCGATGTCACGCCAAGCATCGCGGACAAGGAACTGACCCGGTCGATCGCCGCCGCGACCCGGACGGTCGGCGTCTCCGTGCTCGATCATGTGATCATCGGCAGCACCGGCCATGCGAGCATGGTCGACCTGGGATTGTGGTAGGGCGCATAGCGCCCACGCGGTAGCCCTTTGGGTCGGCTGACCGGCGAGAGCTTTTTGACGTAGAGGCAGCCGTTCCGACCATCATTCTCCAGACCGACACTCGCGACTTCGACATGGGATCGTCTTGATATCTTCATGATGTGAAAGGGTGCGCTAGACCCTGGCAGGGGCAAAGACGGCGCGCCCGAGGACGGAGGTAGGTGACGGCCTCAGCCGATTTCGCGCTTGCTACACAAGAATGGTCCATTCCGGATGGAGCGCCGATTGAGCGCTGGATCCGCACGGATTCTCGCGTATGCTGATCCTGATTTGTTCCCGGAGAGGCGCATGCAACGGAAGCACAGATTATTGGCCGGCGCGGCGTGCCTGACGCTGGTCGGCGGCGCGGCGGGTGCGCTGGCGCAGGAGACGACCACCTATAGCTATGACGATCTCGGACGGTTGACCGGGAGCGTGCTGAGCGGCGGGCCGAACGCCAACCGGCAGACCGGGACCTGTTTCGACCCGGCGGGCAACCGGGTGCGCTACGATGTCGCGACGAGCGCGCCGGCGGTGTGCCCGACGC
>NZ_JSXI01000043.1 GCF_000803065.1 Sphingomonas sp. ERG5 | reverse complement strand
CTCCGGCCCCGTCATCAAGGTCACCTGGGTCATGCTGTGCAGCTATCAGCGCTCATAAGCTCTCCTTACGAGTGCAGCTTCAAGCCCGGCCGCCGATCAGACAAGGCGGTCCCCACCGGAGGGGTACCGCGAAGTCGAAGGGCGGGGTGAAATGCCGAATCGAGGTTGGTGCTCCAAAAACTGACTAAGCGGTCAATCAAGAATCCGCCTCAATGAGCCTGTTTCGGATCGTGCGGGTCGGGGTCCATTTGGGACTTGCGGCGCTAGGCCCCATTCCCGCTATCGGGGAAAGCTAGAGTCTCGTAGCCGGCTTGATCGAGCGTGCAGTCCACTAACTCCAGGAAGCTCGGCTTGGTCACGCCGATCTGTCGCGCCATCTGCCCAAGCAGGGGATCACCGATCGTCTTGTGCGAGGACCCCATGCTCATCTTGGTCTTCTTGATCGTCTTTAGACCGGCAAGATTGTGGTAGATGTAATAATGGTGATCGCCGTCATCACGCTTGAAGCCCTTGCGCTGCAAAGAGGCGTCAATGTCCTTGCGATCTCTTGTCATCAGTCGAGCGGTCCGAATCGCGAAAGTAGGTGCCGCTTAACCTCAAGCGCCTCCTCATCTAGTTCGTCGTCTTTAGACTGGGCGTACTGCCGCCAAACCAGATCAAGTTCCGACAGCACACAATCGCGAAGCTCGGACACATCATCCACGACAACATCAATACCCAACCGATTGTCCACGAAGCCGAACAGGCGGTCCGCCCAATGGACGGTTACGGGCAAGGTCAGGGGGCGATTTGTTCCGAAGAGCTTGCCGCCCGTCGTGAATCGATCAATCGGTTGCAGGTGCGGCTCAAGTTCCACGACGTTATAGATTTCGTCGAACGAACTTATGTCGCCGCGAGCATTGATCTTCGGACGGCCGCTGATTTTGAGCCGCTTGCGGACGTTGGCTTGGAGCCAGCTTTCCAGCGGTAGCGGATAGTCCATGCGGAGCGCGGGGTCCGAACCCGGCTTGATCGTCATGATTGTCTGCTGATAATCGATGGCCCTGAGCTTGCCCGCGACAGTCTCCTCATCGATGGCCGGTGGGCGGGGGGTGTCATATGCGCCAAGGAGATTTCGCGCGCGATCAGCCTTGAAAGCGAAGGGGCCGCGCGAACCAGCGCGGATCATCACTTCAAGCCCGCTTCCTTCCGGCGGAAGCAAGCCCGTCGCCGCCTTGGCTAAGAACCAACGCTCTCGAGCGTTTGGAATTACAGCCTCAAGCCTCGCCTCCTCGCCACTATCGAAGGCGCGCAACGTCGCTAGCAGCTTCTCACGAGCGGCAAAGGAGGAGCCGCTCATCTCGCCCGTCTGCGAAGCGACAGCAAAGGGCTGAATATGGCTGCCCTTGCGAGGCGCGCGGCACACGACTGCGTACTCGCGCTTAACCTTAATGGTGGGCTTCAGCCGCTCGCTAAGGGCGCGACCCTCGGCGCGCATACCGATGATATAGATCATGCGCTGGAGCGCGTTGAGCGACGAGATCACTGCCTCCGCCGGAGCGCCGCGCAATCTCTGCACGGGGGCCCCGTCGAATTTCAGTTCAAGATCAGTGTCTTTCTCGGCCACCTAACTGCTCGTCCAATTGGTTCGGTGGCTTCCCACAATGAATTTGTGATCCTGTTAACAAGCGGGCTTAGTAAATGAAAGGGCGGCGGGGAAGCCTAGGTCAGGACCCACCGCAGTTCGCTCATGCTGCCGTCACGGCATAGGGTCCGGCCCGATCTCTCACGGCAATACTTTGACCGTCCCGATTTCAGCGGTCTTATCTCGAATTTAGAATGCCACCGCGGGAAAGGCTTCCCCGTCGAAGCTCCCCCTTAACCATCAAAGCGATGGCGCGGCACCTCGCTGCGTCCGAGGTCCGCAAATAGCCCGCTGTCCCGAAACGACCAGCGTAGCAGCGATATGCGGTGTCCTCCTCTGACGAAGGAAACAGACGTGTGTAGCTGGCGTCAGTCTGCCACGACCTCACTGGCGGGCCATTTCAACCATCCGGGCGTTGTGTCGTGACATGCTTGGTGGCACAACCGACGCTGCTTACCGCAAGCGGGAGAGGCGCTGATAGCATGGCCGATGAAGAGCCCAGTGATCAGGATTTAGGCGCGCCTGAGGCGACTGGCGGGGATGCAGCGCCAATGCCGAAAGGGCGCCGCTCGTTGTCCCGTATGCGTCGAGAGATGACGGATGAGGAACTGAGTAACTCGGGCGTTCAGAAGATCATGATGGATGACGTCGATCGTCTTGAAGGTGAAAAAGCTCACTTAGAGACATTCGTCGAGAGATTTCACAAAGCGGATAAGGAAAACGCCGTTCTTAAGGAAAAGGCAAAGGTTCGGATTGCCTCTGATATTTCATTTGGTACCTTTCTTACTATTGGCGCGGCCGCGGTTGGTTACTCGCCTGTTGTAGAAAAAGTTCCAAACGCCAGCTCAATTCTTGTTGCCATTGGAATATTTCTCATGGCTGGTGGGTTGGCATCTAAGGTGGTGTTGAAATGACGCTTGAGCTTCGATCAGTCTCGAATCGAGGAGACCTGTCGAAGGAGCGGTTGACGTTCCGAGTGACGACTAGTGTCGACGTTGGCGATTATGTCGTTCTTCAGGTCGATGATGTAAATGGAGATGTATCAACCGATGTACACCACGCATTTTGGTTTACTTACAAAGCGGTAACTAAAGGTGATTTAATCGTGTTGTACACACGACGGGGCAACCAGTCGTCAAAACCTCTAAAGGAAAAAGGTACGGCCCATTTCTATTATTGGGGGCTTGGCGCACCGATTTGGGGCGATGATCATCGCGCAGCCGTTTTGCTGGAAGCTCCTCGATGGACTAGTAAATCGGCTCGCGAACTCTCCGGGCGCTAACTGAGCGGCAATATTCTAACTCACTGAGTATGAAAGCGCACGGTTACGCCGGCCAGACGATCGCGCGCAGGCGAGCCTTGAGCCGATCGCCATAGGGCTGGTCGATCTGGCGAGCGAATGCGACCAGACCCTCTAGATGATTCCGTAAACCGATAACGGAATCGAATTCGCGAACTTCCGCATGACCGACCGGTCCGACATCGGGACGTTCGAGATAGTGTAGGTGCGTCTCGATGCCCGCCCTGAACTCGCGAGTCAGGCGCGGCTTGTCACGGTCGACTAGCAGACCGAGTACGATCTTACGGGCGCCCGGCGCCGCGATGCTCGTCTTCGTCCGATTGGCCTCGAAGCCATAAGCGCCAAGGACATCGTAAATATCGTGAACGAAGTGCTCAGCGCGTTCACGCGAAAAAGAGCCGGCCGTCGAAAAGATCATATCGTCCGAGTACCGGCTATATCTTAGGCCGGCCTTCTTCGCCGCCGCCGTCGCGCGCCGATCAAACCGGCGCATCACCAGGTTCGCGAGCTGGGGACTGCTCGGCGCGCCTTGCGGCAAGAAGCCGATCCATTCGTGCTGCATTACTCCGCGCGCTGGTTTCGAACGCCGTTTGAAAATATCCTTTCTGCTCTTCAGCGTCGGCAGCCGGGTGCACAGCCTACCCAGTTGAAACGAAAGCAGGTCGGGATATCCTAGCCGTTCGAAGACGCTTGCGACATAGGGTTCCTTGATCGACTCGAAGAAGCGCTCAATGTCGATCTTGATGAGCCAGCGCGCGTTCACATGCCGCGCCGCTGCCGCGAATACGGTATCGTCCTCTGAATAGGCTGTGCTCGCCGCGTGCGGTGCGATCTTCGATAACATGTTTTGCTGCAACCAACGCTGGACCTTCTTCAGCTCCGGATCCGGCATGCAAATGGTGCGATAGCGACGCGAGGCCGCCGTAGAACCCGGCGCCTGACGCTTCTTAGCGATATAGTCTCGATAGGGGTCGCTCCCCCGCCCGGCGACCTCGATCAGATAGCGATGCGAGACACCGGAAAGATGCGCAAGATGCGCCAGCGTGAAAACGATCGGAAGATCGATCGAGACGCTCCGGATCGCGTTGGCGTGTCCGACCGCAGCGGAGATAACCGCAGGGTCTACGTTCGCGGCTCGCGCTCCGGCGGTAAAGATTTGAGAGTCCCACAAGGTCATCTACCCTCTAGGATCATGGACTGGTCGGTCGCGCTCCGCGGCAAGCCTATCGCAGCCCCGAGCGGAGCGTGACCGATAAGGCCTATGCGGAGGCTCGCTCGTCAGCGACCGAAATACGGTCGCCGGTGACGCCGGACAGGGATGCCCGGCATCACGCCTGCTTTCGCAGGAACTAAACGTCCTCATGAGACTCTCAGCGATGTTGGGTAATAGGGCATGGCCGATCCGACAACCGCCTTCGATATTTTCGGCTTCTTCACCGTCCCCGCTTTCAGCAATTTTCGCCCGCTGTCGGTCAATCGGCTTCGGCCGCTTATCCACCCGGCCGCAATCGCTGCCTCACGCAGTCGCACGACGTCTTCGGTCGGCAAGCCCGAGCGTTCGGCTACCTCGATCTCGGCATGGGCGTGCCAGCGTCCGCGCAGTGCGAGTAGGAACGCCAGCATTTCCGCTCGATCACGCCGACGCGTTCGAAAATCCAGGCCGTGAACGAGACGCGACCAGCGATGTTCGACGGCGCCTCGGAGCAGGTCCGTGATCGTCGGCGGCAGGCCGAAGAACGGGCGCAGGTCGCTCGGCGCTCGACCCTTATAAAACGGCTTCCAGCGTTTGAATTTTTCGCCCAGCACGGCCGGCACATTATTCGGCATCCCGTATTCGAATGCGACGAGCGCCGCGGTGTCCTTATGGCCCAATGGCGCCCCATGATTCTTGCCGTATCGCTTTACCAGTGCGAGCCAAGCGGCTGCCCATGGCTTGGGCGTCGGACCAGTAAGCGTCGGCACTACGGTGGCGACGCCGACCGTCGCCTTGCACGGATGCGTTTTGATGCGAGCAATGCCGGCATTTGTTCCGGTGGCTGCAACGATATGGAATCGGATGTAGCCGCGCGACCACCAAGCTGCGAACGTCGGAATCCGCCAGAATTTGTCGAGCATCGTCCAGATACGGTCCCCCGAGCCGATGAAGTCAGTCACGATCACGATTCTGCGGATGCGGTTCTTCTTGTTCGGGCTAAGATACTGCCGCGGTGAAGGGTGATTGACGAACCGCGAATTCGCCTTGACCGCCTGGGAAATCAGGAATGCCATCCAGCCTTCACTGCCGACGCGCGTTGCGCCTCGGCGAGGCGAGACTGGCTTGAATGGAGCGTCCGCAACCACCCGCTCGTGTGGCATGCCCTGCGCGTCGCTATATACTTCGACCGGGAACGCTGTCGCTTGCGCGATCTCCCGCTCGGCATAAAGCGCGACACGCCCCGGCACCGTGTCGATTGCTTCGATCTGTCGCGAGATCGCTTGTGCGACGTCAGTCTCGTTGAACAGAGCGAGTCGATCGACGAGCGAGGCGGCGTCGTCCTGGTCGCTTGGGCCAAACTGATCGATCCAGCGCCGCGCAGACGCGCTCTCGGACAATTTCTTGGGTGGATCGGCCATCACTAACGGTCACCTACTTTAGCCGGTCAGGCAAGGGGGATGCCGATGGGCAATTGGTGATCAAATTTGTTCAGTTGGTCGCAGTCTTAAACCACCCTGTCGAATTCCCTCGAAAGTCCCGCAAAATGCCACTGCAGCCTACGCAAAAAATGGAAGATAGAGTGGTATTTCCTCATTCTCTTCCGAAACAAGTCATTATATATTAATAACTTAGACTGTTCTTTGCGATCGTGTCTCCCCGACCATCCTGTATTTTCGCACCGTTACCGGCCCGAAAGGCTGTGGGATGGCGGCCTCGCATCCAGCGTGTATCGCAGGGCGCCTGACATCGTTGCGCCGGCGAGCCTTGGCATTCTCCTCGATCGGCCCAACTCGTGGGTGGGGCCCGCCCGGTGGCGTCAAGGCGTCGTATCTGCCGCGATAGAGTGCCAGCGACGTCCCGTGAGACGTAGCAGCGGAAGCGGGTGGCCATGTGCTGGTCATCGTGACGGGCGTCTCTGGCTTTAGGCAAATGCCAGTTGCGCCGCGGGCGTGAATATTGTCATCGCCGATGGGCAAGCCCGCTCCAGACGAAGGTTGTCAATGCGCACAGTTTCCGAAGATGTCGCTGTCCGGCTCTATCACCTGAGCGACGAGGGCGCGGCCGTGACGTTGCTGTATGGGACGCTGGCCGAGGCAGTCGCGGCAGCCGGCTTGCAGCCTGAGGAGATACAGGGCGGACTGTTTTTGCAGACGAGCAACGATGTGATCGCCTATCTTGATTATCTGGAGGGGTAGCGGGAACGCGCCGCCAGCCGGTTGCGCCTTGCTGCGCGCATAATGGTTTTAGCCGGCACAGCAAAAAGGGCGCCCCCGAAGGGACGCCCTGTCTGCTCAAACCGACCGGACCGAGGTCCGGCCAACTTGATTACATGTTGCCAGCCTTGGCGTCCGCGGCTTCGCGAACGTTGTCAGCTGCTGCGTTCATGTTGTCGGCAACGGCGCCGGCATTCGTGGTGATCGCATCGGCGGTGTTCGAAGCAGCTGCTTCGAGGTTGTCAGCGCCAATTTCGAGGTTGTCGGCAACCATTTCAGCGTTGTTTTCAACGGCTGCGGCTTCCGGCGACTTGGTGCAGGCAGCCACGGACATCAGGCCGGCGGCGGCGAGAACAAGAGCGAGTTTCTTCATGCGGTTGCTCCCAAGCATAGCAATATTCGCGGCCAGCCCGAATGCTGTCACGAAGCATGAGCAAATAGCGGCGAATATCGCACCGTCAATCGCAATTTGATCACGATCCTGCCTTAATTCAGCTTGCCGCAAGGTTCTGCTCACTCGGTTCGTCGCTTATTTCGGGGTTACCGCCCCGATTTCCTCAGGCGCATTGGCGATCACCGCAAGCATCGTGGTCCACGCTGCCACATTCTGGCTGAGCTGTGCCGGGTCGATCCGGTCCAGCGTATCCTCGGGCGTGTGGTGATAATCGAAATAGCGCTGTCCCGACTGGTTCAGGTCGATTGCGGCGACTCCGGCCTTCATCATCGGCCCCACATCAGACCCATCGCCCGCCAATTCCTTGCCGCGCACGATGCCGAGCGGCGCCAATGCCGCAGCGAGCCGGTCGCCAGCTGCCTTCGCGCTGTCCGGCAAATTGGTTTCGACTCGCCAGACCCGGTCCGCGCCGAAATCGGATTCGGCGGCGGCGGCATGGCGCTCCTTGCCATGCGCCGCGGCATAGGCGCGGCCGCCAAAGCCGCCGACTTCCTCCGATCCGAACCACACCAGGCGAATCGTCCGGCGAGGCTTGGGGCCAGTGAGGAAATATTTGGCCGCAGCGGCAGTAATCGCGATCCCCGCGCCATCGTCGATCGCGCCAGTACCCAGGTCCCAGCTGTCGAGATGGCCGCCAATCAGCACCACGCCGGCCGCCGGGTCGGAGCCCGGCACTTCGGCGATGACATTGCCCGATTCCTGCGTGCCGATCTGACGTGGCGTCAGCACGAGCTTGAGGGTGATCGGCTTGCCGCGCGCGATCATCCGGACGAGGTTATCGGCGTCCGACGTCGACAATGCGGCCGAGGGAATCGGCGTGACACCGTCGGCGAAATTGGTGAGGCCGGCATGCGGGCCGCGGCCGTGATCCGACCCGATCGAGCGGATCACGATTGCCGCCGCGCCCTTGGTCGCGGCGATATTGGGTCCGGCAAAGCGCGCCAGACCGAAGGTGCCGTAGGATGAGCCATCCTGAGTCGCGACCATCGCGTTCGAGACAAAGGCGATCTTGCCCTTCAAACTGCCTTCCGGTGCGGCCTGAAGATCCTGGACGCTGGGGAAATAGACGATTTCCGCCGTCAACCCTTCCGACGGCGTCGCGCCGGAATTGCCCAGCGCGGTGAGGCGCAGCTTTTGCGGGAAGGGCGAGACGACTTCAGCGGTTTCCTCACCGCGCACCCAGACCGGCATCTGATAGGGTTCGATCCTGACATTCTTGAACCCCAGAGCTTTCAACTTTGCCAGGCCCCAGGCACGCGCCCGGGCCTCGGCCTCGGTACCGGCAAGGCGTGGCCCCACCTCGGTCGTGATTCCTTCGATGATATCATACGCCACATCATCCTTCAGCGCGGCGTCGCGCAGCTTTGCGACATCGGCGGCGACCGATGCCGGGACGGCGGTGATAGGGCGACTCTGGGCGAAAGCCGGAGCGGAGAGGGCAGTGGCGGCAAACGCCGCGATCAGGGCTGTGGTGCGCGACATAGGGTCTCCATCGGCCCTGAACGCGTCAGCTCGCAAGGCGAGCGTTGCTCAACGGCCATTTTGTGATGGCGAGAGGCTTAGAGGGAAGAGCGGGGGTTCCACAAGCGCAGTGCAAGCGGAATTTGCGATGGGCGATGTTTGCCAACTGCGCCATCGCCCACTACATGCGCCCCGACCTTTCGAACATCCATTTCGAACATTCAATCTCGCGGAGCACGACCCCCGATGGCCGTCCAGTATAGCTATGTGATGAAGGGTCTGACCAAGACCTTCCCCGGTGCCGCCAAACCGGTGCTCAACAATATCCATCTGCAGTTCCTGCCGACCGCGAAGATCGCGATCATCGGGCCGAACGGCTCGGGCAAGTCGACGCTGATGAAGATCATGGGCGGCATCGACCCCGATTTCACCGGAGAGGCCTGGGCCGCCGAGGGGATCAAGGTCGGCTATCTGCCACAGGAGCCGCAGCTCGATCCGACCAAGACCGTGATCGAGAACGTCAAGATGGGCGCCGGGCCGGTTGCGCAAATGGTCGAGCGCTTCAACGCGATCACCGCCGAGATGGGCGATCCGACCGACACGACCGATTTCGACGCGCTGATGAACGAAATGGGCGAGCTGCAGGAAAAGATCGACGCGGTCGATGGCTGGGCGCTCGACAGCCAGCTTGAACAGGCAATGGAAGCGCTGCGCTGCCCGCCGAGCGATTCGCCGGTGACCAATCTGTCGGGGGGTGAGAAGCGCCGCGTTGCACTGTGCAAGCTGCTGCTCGAAAAGCCCGATATCCTGCTGCTCGACGAACCGACCAACCATCTCGATGCCGAAAGCGTGGGTTGGCTGGAGAATTTCCTCAAGGAATATACCGGCAACGTCATCCTCGTGACGCATGACCGCTACTTCCTCGACAATGTGGTCAACTGGGTGCTCGAGCTCGATCGTGGGCGTTACTACACCTATGAGAGCAATTATTCCGGCTATCTCGAGAAGAAGGCCAAGCGGCTCGAACAGGAAGAGCGCGAAGAGCAGGGCAAGCAGAAGGCGATCCAGGACGAACTCGCCTGGATCCGTCAGACCCCCAAGGCGCGCCAGACCAAGTCCAAGGCACGTATTCGCGCATTCGACGAACTGGTCGCGGCGCAGGAGAATCGCACCGTCGGCAAGGCCGCGATCCTGATCCAGATGCCCGAGCGCCTTGGCGGCCGGGTGATCGAGGCCAAGGGGCTGACCAAGGCCTATGGCGACAAATTGCTGTTCGAGAATCTCGACTTCAACCTGCCGCCGGGCGGCATTGTCGGCGTGATCGGGCCGAACGGCGCGGGCAAGTCGACCCTGTTCAAGCTGATCACCGGGCAGGAACAGCCGGATGGCGGCGAGATCGAGGTCGGCCAGACGGTCAAGCTCGGTTATGTCGATCAGAGCCGCGATGACCTGACCCCGACCAAGACGGTGTGGGAAGAGGTTTCCGGCGGTTCGGATGTGTTCCGCTTCGGCAAGCAGGAAATCGGCACGCGCGCTTATGTCGGCGCGTTCAACTTCAAGGGCCAGGACCAGCAGAAGAAGGTCGGCCAGCTGTCAGGCGGTGAGCGCAATCGTGTCCATCTCGCCAAGATGCTGAAGGAGGGTGGCAACGTCCTGCTGCTTGACGAACCGACCAACGATCTCGACGTCGAAACGCTGCGTGCGCTGGAAGAGGCGCTGGAGAGTTTCGCCGGCTGTGCCGTGGTCATCAGCCATGACCGCTTCTTTCTCGATCGCCTCGCCACGCACATCCTCGCTTTCGAGGGTGACAGCCATGTCGAATGGTTCGAGGGCAATTTCGAGAGCTACGAGGAAGACAAGCGCCGCCGCCTCGGTGACGCGGCGGATCGCCCGACGCGTCTTGCCTATAAGAAGCTCACACGCTGAGTTCCCGACCCCGCCCCGGCGCTAGCCTGGGCGGGGGTATTGGTTATCGGAATCAGAGCAGGGGCGTTAGAACGCGCCCATGCAGATTCGGAAAATGCCAGTATGATCGTTGCGTCCGTCAGTGCCGCGCTGCTCGCATTGTCCGCAGCGCCGGAGTCAGCCTCAGTCGAGCCAATCCAGGCATCCGCCGGCGCATCGCGACCCGATGCTGCCCTTTCTTTTACGTCTTATGCTGCTGAGTTTGCGGCGTTTGTCGACGAAACTGCCGCCATGGCCGATGCGGAACGGGTGGCGCTGTTTCGACATCGTTTCGATGGACTTTTCCCCGGCTTCTACGAACCGCGCGGTCGCGACGAACAGAAATATGATGCCCAGATCCTGCGCGCGTTAAAGGGATTTGGGGAGATCCGGAGCAAATATACCATTGCTTCAAACGCGTTCGATCAAGCTTTTCGCACAGGTTCGACGCGCTTCCGCACCTTCTTTCCCGACTATCAGCTGAACATGCCGGTCTATCTCGTCCATTCGCTTGGCGAGATGGATGGCGGCACGCGTAGGCTGAACGGGCGCACGGCGATGGTGTTTGGCGCGGATGTGATTGCGCGCATCCATGACGAAGCGACCATCGGGCCGTTTCTGGATCACGAGCTGTTCCACGGCTATCATGCCAATTATTTCCTCGATTGCGATGCGTTGTGGTGCTCGCTCTGGACGGAAGGGCTGGCAACCTATGTCGCGTCACGGCTGAACCAGGCGGCGAGTGACAAGCAATTATTGCTGAACGAACCCGTGCCGCTGCGCGCTGCGGTCGAACCGCGAATCGCGGAGGCGATGTGCCTGTTGCGCGGCAAGTTCGGATCGACCTCGCGCGAAGATCAGGCAGCATTTTTCGCGGGCCAGCCCACTGATGGGCCGTTCCCACCGCGTTTCGGTTATTTCCTGGGTTACCAGCTGACCGCGAAAATCGGCGCCACGATGACGCTGGAACAGATGGCAAAACTGCCACCGGCCAAGGTCAAGCCGCTGCTGGAGAAAGCAATCGCCGAATATGGACCGTGCCCGAAACCAGCGGCCGGCTGAGCAACCCATTTGTCAACCGGCCGCTAACCTATTCAGGGACGGTCGGCTTTCGTCTTCGCCCTGGTTGCCGCGAATTCCGATCCTTCGCTCCACATCGGCCAGCTTCGGGCGTTGGCGATCGACTTCCCCATCGTATAAAATAGCGTGATGTCGGTGGCTGCGCCGTCCAGATTCCAGTCGGCGGACCAGGCGTCACAGGTCTTGTGATAGCAAGTCATATAATCATCGAGCCATTTCTGCCCGGCCACGCGTCCGCCTGCTTTCAGGTCGGAAGCGCCGCCCAGCGCCATCAGCAGGAGTGAAGGCACGCCCCGGCGCACGACGGAGAAATGATCGGCGCGGTAGAACAGGCCGCGTTCGGAAAAGGTTTCCGGCGTGATCACGCGTCCTTGCGCCTTAGCTGCGGCCGTCAGGTCGGCGTCGAGCGAGGAATTGCCGGCGCCGACCAGAATCACGTCCCGCGCCGGACCAGCGGTTTGAAGGATATCCAAAGTCAGGTTGGCCGCCGTCTTGCTGAGCGGCTTGAGTGGATGCGTGGCATAATATTCGGAGCCGAGCAGGCCGCGCTCTTCGCCCGTCCATAGCGCGAAGACCATCGACCGATCGGCGCGGGCGGCGGCCTTGAACAGGCGGGCCAGTTCGAGCACGCCGGCGACACCCAACCCGTCGTCGTTGGCGCCGGGGCGGATGGTCTTGCCCTGGGCATCAGCCGGGCCGGCGCCATAGGCGTCCCAATGCGCGGCGAACATGACGCTTTCATCGGGTCGGGTCTTGCCTGGCAGAATGGCCAGGACATTGGCGCTTTCGATGCGCTCGACGCTGACCGGCAGTGCCGCGTTGAAGTTCAGTCCCTTGAGCTCCACTGGCCGGAAACCAGCCGAGCGGGCCTGGACACGCAATGCCGAAAGATCCAGCTTGGCTGCCGCGAAGATGCGCGTGGCGGTGTCATGCTCGATCCAGCCCTGGAGCGGCACGCGGGGATCGTTGGCGGCCCGCACAATGTCGAAATTCTCGCCATTGGATGCCGCCGCGGTGCTCCAGCCATAGCCCGCGCCCCCGGTATCATGGACGATCAGGGCGGCGATCGCGCCGCGCCGCGCGGCTTCCTCGAACTTGTAGGTCCAGCGGCCATAATAGGTCATGCGGCGACCGCCGAAACGGCCGACGGCATCCTCGCCTGCCACGGCCTCGAAATCAGGATCGTTGACCAGGAAGATGGCGACCTTGCCCTTCAGGTCAACGCCTTTGAAGTCGTCCCAACCCGCCTCGGGGGCATTGACGCCATAGCCGACGAACACCATCGGCGCCGCGGCGATGTCGATGCGCGGCGTATCGCGTACCGTGGTCAGATTGATTTCGGTCGATTGTGCCAGCGCCATGGGCTGCCCATTGGCGACACCGAGAGAGATCGATCCGCCAGTGCCGATCCGCGTGTGGATCAACGGCACAGCCTGGGTCCAGCCACCCTTGTCGCCGCCCGGTTCGAGGCCCATCGCCTTGAAGCGCGCGATCAGGAACTCGATCGTCTTGCGCTCTCCGGCGGTACCGGGCGCGCGTCCTTCATACTCGTCCGATGCCAGCGTCTTTACGGTTTCCGACAGCCGGGTCGGATCGACGGCGGCGCGCGGCGGTGCCGCATCCCGGGCGAATGTCGGGGCCGCCAACAACAGGGCACCCGTGGCGATGATCAGTCCGCGCATGGCGACCTCCTTATTTCTTCAGTTTGACGAATGCCCCGCCATCGCGACGATCGACGATGAAACCGGGGACGGCCTCGAACATGTCGGACAACCGACCATAGCCGTAATTGCGTGCATCGAAGCTCGACCGGTTGCTGGCGCGCAGGCCGACTTCGCTCAGCGACGCGAACCCCTTCGCGTCGCGTTTCGACGCGCTGTAGGCGTCGATCAACATGCTCACCACGTCGGGCTCGATCCCGTCGCGTGGCTTGTCCGGGGTCGTGGCAGCAGGGAGCGCCGGAGCTGGTTCCTTGCGCGCGACCAGCTCCGCGACGTCGATGAAGCGATTGCAGGCCGCACGGAACCCTTCGGGCGTGGTCGCGCGGCCAAAACCATAGACCTTGAGTCCATCCTGGCGAATGCGCGTCACCAGCGGCATGAAATCGCTGTCCGAGGACATGATGCCGAATCCGGTCACGCGACCGCTGGCGAGCAAGTCCATCGCGTCGATCGTCATCTTCATGTCGGTCGCGTTCTTGCCCTTGGTCAGGTCGAACTGCTGTTGCGGCTCAAGCGCGTAACGCAGGGCGACCGACTCCCAGCCCTTCAGCGCGGGCTTGTTCCAATTGCCATAGACGCGCCGGACATTGACGGTTCCGAGGTCGGCGAGTGCGGTCAGTACCGGATCGATCGCGGCAGGGGAGGCATTGTCGGCATCGATCAGCAACGCGACGTTGCCGGTGGGGAGAGTATCGGTCATCACCCCATCCTGCACCGGGCAAACCGCCACGTCACCCCGCCTTTGGCGGTTCAGGCAGTAAATCGCTTGGTAAAACCCTTGGGCGCGCGCTCCGTGTCGGGCCGCGCCTCGAAATTGTCGATCCGGGCAAGCTCAGGGCCCTGGCGGCAGGCGTCGAGAAATGCCGTTGCGGCGTCCTCATCGCCGATCACCAGCATCTCGACCCGGCCGTCGCGCAGATTGCGGACCCAGCCGGTCACGCCATTGTCGTGCGCCCGGCGCACGATCCAGTCGCGAAAGCCAATATGTTGAACCTTGCCGCTGATGAAGACACGCTGTGTCGACGCCATAGAACCCCCGCTCTTTTACACGACGAACGCCCGGAACTGAACGCCGTCACGGCGGGCCTAGCACAGCATCCATACGTTGGAGCACAAGTCGCCGGGAATCCGTCGCATTCCCGGCAGCCTTGGTCGTGCCGAGCGGATGTCAGGCGCGGTTGCGGGCCGCGTCGACACTCCAGGCGCCGGCACCCGCCGCGGCGAGATACAGGAAGATGAAGCAATAGAGTATCGCCGCTTCACCACCATTGGCTGACGGGTAGAGGCTCTGGGGCGCATGAACCATGAAATAGGCCACTGCCATCATGCCCGACAGGATGAAGGCGACCGGCCGGGTGAACAGGCCAATGATGATCAGGGCGCCACCGACAAGCTCAAGCGTGCCCGCAGCGTATAACATGGGATTGAGCGGCATCGTGAAAGGCGGGATGTTGAAGAACTTCGAGACGCCGTGGTGCAGGAAAGTAATGCCGGTGACGATGCGGAGCAAGGCGAGCAATCTGGGCGACCAGGTGGCGGGGATCGGCATGACGGACATCCTCTTGTTTCGATGTCGCATCGTTTCACGCGCCCGCCAATGGGTCAATCTGTCGCGGTGAAACGCTCGGTTGCCGGATAGGCGATCGCAATGACCTCATATTCCTTCTCGCCACCGGGCAGGATGACGCGGCGGATGTCACCAATGGCTGCACCGCGCAGTGCACGGGCGAGAGGGGCGCCCCAGCCGATCCGGCCTGCGCCGGTTTCTGTTTCGTCATCGCCGACGATGGTCAGGACACGCTCGACATCGTCCTGATCGGCGATGGTGACGGTCGCCCCGAAAAAGACGCGGTGGCGATCGGGTTGTGCGGCGGGGTCGATCACCTTGGCCGCCTTCATCCGTCTGGCCAGCCAGCCGAGGCGGCGGTCGATCTCACGCAGCCTTTTGCGGCCATAGATATAGTCGCCATTTTCCGACCGGTCGCCATTGCCGGCGGCCCAGGAAATGACGTCGACGAGTTTAGGCCGTTCCTCGCCAAGCAGTTGGCGATATTCGGCGCTCAGCGCGGCATAGCCCGCAGGTGTGATGTAGTTGGGCTGATCCATGGGCCTTTAGCCCGGCCGCTGCTTGCCCAGATACCAACTGATCCGGTTTGCACCGGTGGAACGCGACCGTGCCGGATTCATCAAGTCGTAGACGACCGCATTCTCCAGCACGCGCTGTACGTAATTGCGCGTCTCCTGGATCGGAATCGCTTCGATCCAGTCGACCATATCGACTGTGCCAGTGCGCGGATCACCATTGGCGCGGAGCCATTTATTCACATTGCCCGGCCCGGCGTTATATGCCGCGACGGCCAACGGATAGCTGCCATAATTATTGTAGATGCGCTGGAAATAGGTCGATCCCAGCTGGATATTATAGTCGGTGTCGGTGGTCAGCGCGCCCGCGTCATAGGACAGGCCCATCTTGCTCGCCGTTTCGCGTGCAGTGCCCGGCATCAACTGCATCAGCCCGCGCGCACCCGCATGACTGATCGCAGCGCGGTCGAACTGGCTTTCCTGCCGCGCGATCGCGTGGATCATCGTCCAGTTGCTCGCTTGGGTATCGGGGACGCGGACACTGGGGAAAGCCACCGAGGTATAGTCGGTGAAGCCGTTCTGCAGCGCGCTGCGGCCGACCATCACACCCAGATCCGGGCGCCCCAGCGTGCGCGACAATTCGGTCGCCAGGATATGATCGCTGTCGCTCTTCGCATCCATCGCGATCTGACGCACGAAGGCGGTCTGATCTTCCCAGCGCCCGACCGTGCCGAGATACTGCGCGGCGCGAACCGTCTCGCGTGCATAGAAGGCGGCGCTCGCGGCATCGGTGACCACGCGCGGGGCGGTGTTGCCGGGCGGGATCAGCGGTTGACCAAGACGCTCGATCGCCAACTGACCATAGAACAGGTCGCGATAGCCGGCGGCATGGGTGAAGAAAGCATTGGCATCGGCCGCTCGCCCCGCCGCTTCGGCAGCGCGGCCGGCCCAGTAATAGCCCTTCGATTGCGACTGCGGCGTCAGCGAACCGCGAGCATAGCGATCATACATGCCGATCGCATCGGCCGGTCTGTAAAGCTTTTTGAGCGCGGTCTGCCCGGCCAGCCATACAAGGCTGGTATAGTCATCGCGCTCGCCAAGCGGCGTGCGGCTGACGTCGGTGCCCGCCGGATAGGCGTCATCGACCTTGCTCGCGATGTCGAAGGCAGTCTGATACTGGCTGTCGTTCGCCGCTTCGCGTGCGTTGGTGAGCAGCACTTCGAACCATTTCTCGACATCGCCGGGCCGGTTGACGAGCGCGCGGGGGCGCGCCAGCCACGACCGTGCGCTCGGCGCAGCGGCACTGTTGCGCAACCATGTCGCCCGGTCCGCGATATAACCAGGGTCATTGGCGCCGATCGCCTGAGTCGCGGTCGACAGGTCCGACGCATTGGCGGCGTTGGTGCGGAAGGCGAGCCGCGCCTCGAACACGGTGCGCCTGCCAGGGCTGACCAACGCCATCTGGCGTTGCGCCGATTGCGTCGCACCCTGCCACAGCAGTTCGTCCATGCGGGCGTCGTGATCCTCGGGGCGAAGCGCGCCGGCAAAGCCCGAGATCAGCTTTGCTTCGTCGGTTGCCGAAAGCGGCCCCGACACCCATGCCCTGCGTGCTGCGGATTGCGCCTCATCGCGCGCACCGGTCAGCGCGAGCGCCTCCGCGAAACGCGTCTTACCCGTACCCGTCAGGGGAGGATGGCGACGGAAAAACGTGACGGCGGTCGATGGCGACCAGGTGCCGGCTTCCATCGATCGTTCGGCAGTGCGACGGAGCGCATTCTCACCAGGCCAGCCGGGATGGGCGATCAGGAAGCGGGCATAGCTCTCGAACGGATAACTGTTCGACTGGCGCAGCGAGTTCCATTCGCCGATCGCGGCAGCCATTGCCGAGCTCTGCGGGGTCTGCCCCTGGAGCAGTTGTTGCGCGCGGCCCCAACCGAGTTGTTCCTGTGGTACGCCTGACGCGACGACCAGTCCCGATACGCCGGCAAACAACACTGCCGATTTGGTGACGGATGCTATCATGTGGACAGAATAGGCGATCGGTCCCTATTTGTCCCCCACAAATCACGAAAAAGCGGGGATTCGTTGCCTCGCGGGAGCATATCAACCATGTTTTCGGGATCGATCCCGGCGCTCGTCACGCTGTTCGAAGCGGACGGCTCGTTTGCGGAAAAGGCTTATCGCGATTTCGTCGAGTGGCAGATCGCAGAGGGTTCCGCCGGATTGGTGCCGTGCGGCACCACCGGTGAGGCGGCGACCCTGAGCGCGGAAGAGCATTTCCATGTCGTGCGCGTCTGCGCCGAACAGGCCAAGGGCAGGGTGCCGATCCTTGCCGGCGCGGGATCCAACGATACGCGCGTAGCGATCGCCAATGTGAAGGCAGCAAAGGAAGCGGGCGCGGACGCGGCGCTGATGGTGCCGCCCTATTACAATCGCCCAAGTCAGGAGGGCATCTTCAGGCACTTCGAGGCGGTGGCGAAGGAAACCCCGTTGCCGATCGTGCTGTACAATGTCCCCGGCCGCACCGTAACCGACATTCAGCCGGCAACGATGGCGCGGATCGTTCAGGCATTTCCGGACATTTTCATCGGCGTGAAGGACGCGACCGGCTCACTTGCACGTGCGACCGAGCAACGCGCAGGCTGTGGGGAATCGTTCGTCCAGCTTTCGGGCAATGACGAGATCGCATTGGCCTTCAATGCGACGGGTGGGGTGGGGTGCATCTCGGTTACGGCGAATATCGCGCCACGGCTCTGCGCGGATTTCCAGGCGGCCTGGGCCGCTGGCGACACAGCGCGTGCGCTGGCGCTGCACGACCGGCTGTTTCCGCTGCACATCGCAATGTTCACCGATGCGTCGCCGGGGCCAGTGAAATATGCATTGGGCAAGCTGCGCCCGGAATGGCCGGTGGCGTTGCGCCTGCCGATGACCTGGCCGAGCGAAGCAAGCCAGCGGGCAGTGGACGCGGCGCTGGATACGGCGCTCTAGATAATCGACGTCGGGGATGTGCGGGGGTGAAGTTATTCCACCCGCTTCCAATCTGCCGCGCTCGCGCCTACATGCCCACCTCCCATGGCCCGCCCCAAACCCGCCACCTTCGAAAAAACCAAGATCGTCGCCGAGAACCGGCGCGCCAAGTTCGATTATTCAATCGAGACGGTGTACGAGGCGGGCATCGCGCTGACGGGCACCGAGGTGAAGAGCTTGCGTACCGGCCAGGGCTCGATCGCGGAAAGCTATGCCGAGGTCGATGACGGCCAGGTCTGGCTGATCAATTCCAACGTGCCGGAATTTTCCCACGGCAATCGTTTTAATCATGAGCCGAAGCGCCCCCGTAAATTGCTCCTTCATGAGCGGGAGATAAACAAGATGCACGGGGCGGTGGCGCGCGAGGGGATGACCCTGGTGCCGCTGTCGATCTATTTCAATTCGTCGGGCAGGGCGAAGGTGGAGCTGGCGTTGGCGAAGGGCAAGAAGGCGCATGACAAGCGCGAGACGATCAAGGAGCGCGACTGGAAGCGCGAGCAGGGAAGATTGATGCGTGATCGTGGCTGAGCAGGGGGTGTTCGCCAGATTTGTCGCATGGTGTCGCCGTAACACGCCGACCCGTGAAAGCATGGAAGCCAATCGCTTCCTCCGGCCGGTGGCGCACCGCGTGCTGCGGCCCGAATTGTGGCGCTTCACTCGCCGTTCGGTACCGCGCGGCGTCGCGCTTGGTATGGTCACCGGTATTCTTGCGCCGGTCGCACAAGTCCCGCTGTCTGCCGTGCTCGCCTTGCCGTTCCGCGCCAATATTCCCGCCGCGGCGCTGACCACGTTCGTCACCAACCCGTTCACCACCCCGCCGCTTTGGGTTGCGGCCTATTGGATCGGACGCTGGGTGCTTCGGCTCGATGCGCATGTGCCGGGCAGCCCGATCGCCGATACCGTCGCGGCGAATGCCGGCTGGCTCAACTGGCTGGTGTCGGAGGCGGGACCGGCGACGGTGGTCGGATTGTTCGTGATTACCATTGTGTTCGCGGTGGTCGGCTTTTTCGGCAGCGCGCTTGGCTGGCGGCTGTGGATCGCACGCAAATGGCGCAACCGGCACCGGTCCAGACTGGTCGATCCGGTAAATTGACGCAGCGTATTGTTTGACTAGAACACGGCGCATCCTCCTCCTGTTCTCAGGGATGCCCGTCATGTCCAGATCGCCCCTCGGCACCTTATTATTGTCCGCCTCCGTTTTCGCGACATGTGTCGGCGCCAGTGCACCAGCAGCCTCGCCCGTCACACAGACGGAGACAATGGCACCGGCGGGAGCGGCGAAGCCATCGATCGGCAGCTTCGGTTTCGATGAGACCGGCATGGATCGCAATGTCGCACCGGGCAGCGACTTTTACGGTTTCGCCAACGGGAACTGGGCCGCGAACACGCCGATCCCGGCCGACAAGGCCAATTATGGCGCCTTCGATCTGCTGCAGGACCTGTCGCGCGATCGCACCAAGGGCATTCTGGAAGCCGAGGCAGCCAAGCCGGGCTCGAAGATCGGTGCAGCCTATGCCGCCTATCTCGACCAGGCGGCGATCGAGGCCAAGGGCCTGACCCCGATCAAGTCATGGCTCGACCGGATCAAGGCGCTGAAATCGAAAGCGGGTTACGCGGCGCTGGTTGCCGAAGCCGATCGCAACGGTCTTGGCGTGCCATTCAACGCCGGGGTTTCGCAGGATCAGAAAGACCCGGAGCATTATGCCCTGCAAATGCGTCAGGGTGGACTCGGTTTGCCCGATCGCGATTTCTACATCGACGCCAATGATGCCAAGCTGGTCGCCGCGAAGGCGGCATATCAAGCGCATATCGCCAAGATGTTCACGCTGGCCGGCGAAACCGATGCGGAAGCACGCGCCAAGGCGATCGTCGATTTCGAAACCGGCATCGCCCGGATCAGCTGGACTCGCGCCGCAAGCCGCGACGCCAACAAAACCTACAACAAGATAACCGTGGCCGACCTCGCCAAGACGGCACCGGGCTTCGACTTTGTCACTTATTTCAAGGGCATTGGCATCCCCGTCGCGACAGTGATTGTCGGGCAGCCGAGCGCGATCACCGGCACGGCGCAGCTGATCGGGGAAACACCGGTGAGCGTGCTCAAGGATCAATTGCTCATCCGCTCGCTCGACGGGTTCGCGGCAGTGCTTCCCGCTGCCTTCGACAAGGAATCCTTCGCCATGTTTAGCACCGTGTTGTCGGGCACGCCCGAACAACCGGCACGCTGGAAGCGCGGTGTCGATTATACGAGCGGCATTCTGACCGACGATGTCAGCAAACTCTATGTCGCCAGATATTTCCCGCCCGAAACCAAGGCCGCCGCCGATGCCCTGGTCAAGAACATCATCACCGCGATGAACGTGCGGATCGACAGGCTCGACTGGATGGCGCCGGAAACCAAGGTCAAGGCGCATGCCAAGCTTGCCGCCTTCACCCCGCGGATCGGCTATCCCGACAAATGGCGCGATTATGCCGCGTTGCGCATCATACCGGGCGACGCGTTCGGTAATACGCTGCGCGCCAATCAATGGGCGCACCAGTATAATGTCGAGAAGCTCGGCAAGCCGATCTATCGCTGGGAATGGGGGCTCGCCCCGATGACGGTCAACGCGCAAGCGAACCCGACGCTGGTTGCGATCACCTTTCCCGCCGCGATCCTGCAGCCGCCCTTCTTCGATCCCAATGCTGATCCTGCGATCAATTATGGCGGCATTGGCGCCGTGATCGGCCACGAAATGAGCCATCATTTCGATGATCAAGGGGCCAAATACGATCTCAAGGGCCGGCTGACCGACTGGTGGACGCCGGGAGATGTGGAGAGCTTCAAGAAGCTTACCGGCAATCTCGTCGCGCAGTATGAAAGCTACGAGCCGCTACCCGGTCGCAAGGTAAACGGTACCTTGACCTTGGGCGAGAATACCGCCGACCTGGCCGGGCTGAGCGCGGCCTTCGACGCCTATCATGCGTCGCTCGGCGGCACGCCCGCGCCGGTGATCGACGGCTTTACCGGCGACCAGCGGTTCTATCTCGGCTGGGCGCAGGTGTGGCGGCGCAGCTACCGCGAGGCGGACATGATCCAGCGGCTCAAGACCGACCCCCATGCCCCATCGCAGCAGCGGGCATGGATCGTGCGCAATCTGGATCCCTGGTACGGCGCATTCGCACCCAAGGCGGGCGAAAAACTGTATTTGACGCCGGAACAACGCGTTCGGATCTGGTAATCGGCTTGACGCGACTCTGAGCGAGGCCAAAGAGGGGCGGACATGGCCAGTCTTCCCGCTCCTCCCGCCCCTTCGCTCAGTCCCGCACGTACCGCGGCACTGATCGCGGGCGGATGCGGTGTCGCGGCGGCGGCGATCATTCTCGCCCTGGTCGGCGATCTGGTGATCGCGGGCGCCTTTCTGGCCACCGGGCTGGTTATTGCCGGAGGCCTTGTCGCGGCACGGCGCCTGTTCCCGCCAGCCCGCCCCGGCGAAGTCGAGGCCGACTGGACCGTCGCACGGACGCTGGCGGCGAGCAGCGCCGATGCCGTCGCGATCACCGACCGTGCCGGGCGTCTGGTCTGCGCCAATGACCGCTATGAAACATTATTCGGCGGGTTCCCCACGCCGCCGAGCCTCCCCGTCGACGAGGCGGGCGTCGACCGGCTCAGCACCGCCGGTCGCGCCGCGTGGCGTGATGGCGAGTCGGTGGTCGATCGCTTGCTCGCCCGGGGTACGCCGCTCGCGGCGCATATCGAACGGGCAGGGCGCGACGAAGATTTGCTGGTATGGCGTTTCCGCGGTGCGGAGGGTCTCGATCTGGCGGCCTCGGTCGAGGGCATGATCGCCGGCACGACGGGCGACCGGCTCGCCGCGGCGGGCATCATGACGGCGCTGATCGGCGCCGATGGGCGTATCCGCAGCGCCAACCGCGTGTTTCGCACCCGCGCGATGGGGCATGAGGAAGGCGCAATCGCGGGGCGCGACTTTGCTCGCTTTCTGATCACCGACAGCCATGGTCTGGTCCGGTTCGAGCGCGAGGGATTGACTGGAATACCGTTGCGCGTGCTGCAGATTCCTTTCCTCGAAGGAGAGGATGCGCCGATGCTCATCGCCTTGCTCGATGAAGAAGGCGGAGGCGAAACCCCGGCGATCGGCGCCAGCGCCTCAGCGCATGTCCGCAGCCTCGTCAGTCTGATGCCGTTCGGCATGGCGCTGGTCGATCGCGATGGCCGCTTTATCCAGATGAACGACGCCTTTGCGCGTGCGGCGCTGGTCGATGCCGCCACGCCGCCGCTTTATCCTGGCGATTTGCTGGTGCGTGAAGACAAGGGTGTGGTTGCCGATGCGATTCGTCGTTTTGCCAATGGCGCGACGCATTCGACCGATCTCGCCGTACGGCTGAAGGACCATCCCGACGAGCCGGTGGCGCTGTCGATTGCGGGTGCCCGGGGGTTGGGCGATGCCGCAGTGTTGCTCAGCCTGAAGGACAATGGCGAGGAAACCCGCCTCAAGCGCGAGGTTGCGCAGGCGACCAAGATGCAGGCGGTGGGCCAGCTTGCCGGTGGCGTCGCGCATGATTTCAACAATATCCTGACCGCGATCATCGGGCATTGCGACCTGATGCTGATGCGCCATACGCCGGGTGACAGCGATTATGACGACATCCAGCAGATCCGCGCCAATTCGAATCGCGCCGCCAGCCTGACTCGCCAGTTGCTGGCCTTTTCGCGCCAGCAGACCTTGCGGCCGCAGGTGCTGCAATTGCCCGATGTCATTTCCGAAGTGTCGAACCTGCTCAAGCGATTGCTTGGTGAAACGGTCACGCTCACCGTCAAGCATGGCCGTAACCTGGGGCCAGTGCGCGCGGATCCCGGCCAGCTCGAGCAGGTCGTCGTCAATCTCGCGGTCAACGCGCGCGACGCGATGCTCGCCCGCGATCCGCGTGGCGGCGGCACGCTGTCGATCCTGACCAAATCGGTTTCCATCGCCGAGGTGCGCAAGATGGGATCGGATATCCTGCCGATCGCCGATTATATCGCGCTGGAAATCGCCGATACCGGCAGCGGCATCCCGGCGGACATATTGGCCAAGATCTTCGAACCCTTCTTCACCACCAAGGAAGTGGGCAAGGGGACCGGGCTGGGCCTGTCGACCGTCTATGGCATCGTCAAACAGTCGGGCGGTTATATCTTTGCCGATAACAACAAGGCTGGGCCCGGCGCGATCTTCACCATCTATCTGCCTGTCCATACCGCCAGCGGCGTCATCGAAGCGCCAGCGCCCGCCACTGTCCGCGCGTTGCCCAAGGAAAAACCGGCCGACCTGTGGGGCACGGGAACGATCCTGCTGGTCGAAGATGAGGATATGGTCCGCGCGGTTGCCGAACGCGCGCTCAGTCGCCAGGGCTATACCGTGCTCACCGCCGAACATGGCGAAGCCGCGCTGGAAGTGCTGGCGCGCAGTGAAAGGCCTGATCTGCTCATTTCCGATGTGATGATGCCGCTGATGGACGGCCCGACCATGGTCCGTCGTGCACGCGAGCGCTATCCCGACCTGCCGATCCTGTTCATGTCGGGTTATGCCGAGGAGACGCTGCGCAAGTCGATTGATCTCGATAATGTCCAGTTTCTTGCGAAACCCTTTTCGGTTCAGCAGCTTGCTGAGGCGGCTCGTAGTGTTTTGATGCCGAAATGACTTGGCGATGCGAGCCGGGTTTGGCTAAGGCCACAGGATGAGTTCGCCGCAGAATATCCTCATCGTAGAGGACGAACCCCTGATCGCGATGATGCTCGAGGATTTCCTCGATGTGCTCGGCAAGAAGCTGGCCGGCAGTGTCGATAATATCGCGGATGCACTGCAGCTGGTCGATGCCGGCGGCATCGATGCCGCTATCCTGGACGTGAATCTGCGTGGCGGCGAGAAAAGCTTTCCTATCGCGGATGCGCTGGTGCGGAACAGCATTCCCTTCGTGTTTGCCAGCGGCGGCACGGGTGATGGCATTGCCGAAGAGCATCGCGATCGCGTGATATTGTCCAAGCCGTTCACGATGGATGGCGTGGCCAGGGCATTGGATGCGCTGAGCTGATTCGGAAAGTTTGAGCGAGCGGGAAGTTTCGCGGAGCCACTGCGGTTTCCCCGGGCGCGCCACGGGTGGGCTGCCTTATCCACATACCAATCCGCCAGCGGTCGGGAGCCACCGGAGGGCGCGAAGATACTGGCCGCGCAAGTATCGATCTTCCTCGTTGAGAACGCGTCGAACACAGTTTTCCCCTGCCGGGTCGGATGAGTTGCGCGTTCCCAAAGCGCGTCCTGGGGAAAGAGGCGGCATGTTTTTCGGAGAAAAATCATGTTCCATTCTTGTTCTATAAGAACAAACGCGATACACGGCTCCAACATGCATTGAATGCGTGGCGGTATAGGTCTAGCGGCGGAGGCTCCAATGGCGGCGAATTTGAAGGTCATCGACAGCAAAATGGCAGTTTCCAACGATAAGGCAGCCACCGAGCGCCAGAAGGCGCTCGACGCCGCACTCGCACAGATCGACCGTGCCTTCGGCAAGGGTTCGGCAATGAAGCTTGGCTCGAAGGAGACGATGCAGGTCGAGGTGATCTCGACCGGCTCGCTCGGGCTCGACATCGCGCTTGGCGTCGGCGGTCTGCCGCGCGGCCGCGTGATCGAGATCTATGGTCCGGAAAGCTCGGGCAAAACCACGCTTGCGCTGCATGTCATTGCCGAAGCGCAAAAGGGCGGCGGTACCGCGGCGTTCGTCGATGCCGAGCATGCGCTCGACCCGGTCTATGCCAAGAAGCTCGGCGTCAACATCGACGAGTTGATCGTGTCGCAGCCCGATACCGGTGAACAAGCGCTCGAGATCGTCGATACGCTGGTCCGCTCCAATGCGATCGACGTACTGGTGATCGATTCGGTTGCCGCACTCGTGCCGCGCGCCGAAATCGAGGGGGAGATGGGCGATAGTCATGTCGGTCTGCAGGCACGTCTGATGTCGCAGTCGCTGCGCAAGTTGACCGGATCGATCAGCCGCTCGCGCTGCATGGTGATCTTCATCAACCAGCTGCGCATGAAGATTGGCGTGATGTACGGTAATCCGGAGACGACGACGGGCGGCAATGCGCTGAAATTCTATGCCAGCGTCCGCCTCGACATTCGCCGCACCGGTCAGATCAAGGATCGCGAGGAGATCATCGGCAACACCACGCGGGTGAAGGTCGTGAAGAACAAGGTCGCACCACCGTTCAAGCAAGTCGAATTCGACATCATGTACGGGCAGGGTGTGTCGAAGATCGGCGAGATCCTCGACCTGGGCGTCAAGGCCGGACTGGTCGAGAAATCGGGCGCCTGGTTCTCTTATGACAGTGTCCGCATCGGCCAGGGCCGTGAGAATTCGAAGACCTTCCTCAAGGAAAATCCGGAAATGTGCGACCGCCTCGAAAAGGCGATCCGCACGCGTACTGACAAGGTCGCCGAAGAAATGATGGCAGGCCCCGAACCAGAGGATGACGGCGAGGAGATGTGAGCTTTTTCTCTCCCGACGGGGAGAGGTGCAGCTTCACAATCACGCCAGTTTCAAGTCGGCGTCCAGCGCGTCGCAAACACATGGGAAGGCCCGCCTGTCATGGCGGGCCTTTCGCATTCTATCGGCATTTCCAGGCAAGGTCATCGGTCCAGGAACTGATCCGCTCGACATCATCTCCCAAGGCGCTAGCGTGCCGGGAAAGCCGGAGAGGATCGCCATGACCATCATCGTTCACCATCTCGAGAATTCGCGCTCGCAGCGTATCCTGTGGATGCTCGAGGAGCTTGGACTGCCCTATGAGATCAAGCGTTACGAGCGAAACAAGGCGACCATGCTTGCCCCGCCCGAGCTCAAGCGCGTTCATCCACTCGGCAAGTCGCCGGTGATCGAGGACATTGATGCGGACGGTGGCCGTGTGATCGCCGAGACCGGCGCGATCGTCGAGTATCTGGTCGAGAAGGCCGATGGCCGGCTTGGTGCTCCGGCGCACCGTGACGCGGTGCTGCGTTATCGTCAGTTCCTGCATTATGCCGAGGGATCGATGATGCCGCCGCTGCTGCTGAAGCTGGTTCTCGCGCGCATCCCCTTGTTCGGCAAGAAAGCGATGAAGCGCATCCAGCCGATGATCGACGTGCATCTCGACTATGTCGAATCCGAACTGGCTGCGCGTCCCTGGTTCGCCGGCGAGGAGATGACCGCCGCCGATGTGATGATGAGCTTTCCACTGGAAGCTGCACGCAGCCGTGCCGGTCTGGACGATTCACGTCCGGCGACGATCGCCTGGCTCGACAAGGTGCATTCGCGCCCGGCCTATCAGGTCGCGCTCGAAAAGGGTGGCCCTTACGCTTACGCCTGATCCGGCCCGCACCGGTCACGGAATCGCGCTGATTCCGTGACCGGTGCGGCTATTTGCGGTCCTTGCCCAATATGCCGTGCGAGGGCGCATGCGGCGGTTCAATCTCGGCGGGCTCGCGGGGTTCGAGTTCGCCTTCCCATTTCGCCACCACGGTCGCGGCAACGGCATTGCCGATGACGTTGGTCGCCGACCGGCCCATGTCGAGGAAATGATCGACCGCCAGCACGAGCAGCAACCCGGCTTCGGGAATCTTGAACATCGGCAAGGTCGCCGCAATCACCACCAGGCTGGCGCGCGGCACGCCGGCAATGCCCTTCGACGTGACCATCAACACCAGCAGCATGGTGATCTGCTGTCCCAGGCTCAACTCGATACCATAGGCCTGGGCGATGAACAGCGACGCGAAGGTCATGTAGATCATCGAGCCGTCGAGATTGAACGAATAGCCAAGCGGCAGGACAAAGCTGGAAATCTTGTTCGGCACGCCAAAGCGATCAAGTGCTTCGAGTGTACGCGGATACGCCGCCTCCGATGACGCGGTCGAAAAGGCGAGCAGCAACGGTTCGCGAATGTAACGTACCAGCAAGCCGGTGCGTTTGCCGATGAACAGGAAACCGATCCCGATCAGCAGCGCCCACAAGCTGAACAGGCCGATGTAGAAAGTGCCCATGAAGTAAGCGAGATCGCCGATCACGCCGGGACCACGCTCCGTCAGCGTGCTGGCGACGGCCGCGAACACCGCGAACGGCGCGAAGCGCATGACATAGTTGGTGACTTGCAGCATGACCGCCGCCAGTCCTTCGATCCCGCGTACCAGCGGCGCGGCTTTCTCGCCGACCGCGGTAATCGCGACGCCGATGAACAGCGCGAAGATGACGATCTGAAGGATTTCATTGTCCGCCATCGCCGCAACACCGGATGCGGGAACGACGTGAGTGACGAACTTGGCAAGGTCGAACGCGCTCTGGTCCACGCCACTCGCCGCGGTCACCGCGGGGATTGCCAGGTTCAGCCCGATACCAGGCTGGAACAGATGGACCAGGATCAGGCCAAGCGTGAGGGACATCAGGCTCGCGCACAGGAACCAGGCAACCGAACGCAACCCGACCCGGCCAAGCGCACCGGTATCGCCCATATGCGCGATGCCGCCGACTAGCGTCGCGAACACCAGCGGCGCGATGATCATCTTGATCAGCCGCAGGAACAGGCTGGTCACGATCGACAGATAATAGGCGATTTCCTTGAGCTTCGCCGCCGCGGCCGGTGTGCCGTCATCGATCGTGGCATTGAGCGCCCAGCCAACCACGAGGCCCAGCACCAGCCCGAGCAGAATAAACCATGTAAGGCGCTTGGCCATGAAACTCTCCGAGAAACGATCGCCGGCTAGGGAAGGGGATTGCGGCGGCGCGGTCAAGGACCCTATCGCTGTGTCCGTCGCTATAGGGAAGAGAATGACGATGCAGCCGCTGCTTTCCATCGATCGGCGCCGGGTCTTGGCAGGCGCCGCTTCGCTCCCCTTGCTTGGGGTCGCAGGCGTGGTTCGCGCCGCGGAACCCGATCTGTCGGCATTGGCTGACATCACGACCGCCACCCGGCCGATCGATCGGGCCGAGCGCGATGGCCGGATCGCCCGGGCCCAGGCGCTGATGAAGGCCAATAATATCGGCGCGGTGTTGATCGAATCGGGATCGAGCCTGATCTATTTCACTGGCGTTCGCTGGAGCCGAAGCGAGCGGCTGACGGCCGTCGTGATCCCGGTCGAGGGCCGGCCGTGCATCGTCACGCCATTCTTCGAAGAGCCTTCGATCCGCGAATCGCTCGGCATCGTGGCCGATGTGCGAGTCTGGCAGGAGGATGAGGATGCACTTGGCGTGGTCGCCGGATTTCTGAAGGACCGCAAACTTGCCGATCGTCCGATCGGGATCGAGGAAACCACGCGCTATTTTGCGGTCGACGGCCTTGCGCGTGCATTGCCGGGGGCAAAGATCGTCTCCGCCAACCCGGTCGTGCGCGGATGCCGCATGATCAAGACGCCGGCCGAGATCGCGCTGATGCAGGCCGCGACCGATGTGACCATCGCTGCCTATCGCTGGACATATCCGCGCATCGAAAAAGGCATGACGCCGCAACAGATCGGCGCGCTGATGAACGCGGCGACGCGCAAGCTGGGCGGCAGTCCGGAATTCGAGTTGATCCTGCTCGGTGAAGCCGCAGCCTATCCGCATGGCAGCGGCAAGCCGCAGCGGGTGACGGATGGCGAGGTGGTGCTGATGGATTGCGGCTGCACCGTGCAGAGCTATCAGTCCGACGTCTCGCGCACCTTCGTGTTCGGGGCGGCGAGCGCCGAACAGCGCAAGGTCTGGGATCAAGTTCGCGCCGGACAGGCAACGGCCTTCGCCGCAGCGCAGATCGGCACGCCTGCGGGTCAGGTCGATGACGCCGTGCGCCGCTACTATATCGCCAACGGCTATGGCCCGGACTATCGCTTGCCGGGCCTGTCGCACCGCACCGGGCACGGCATTGGCATGGACGGTCATGAGCCGGTCAATCTGGTGCGCGGCGAGAAGACGCCGCTTGCTGTCGGCATGTGCTTTTCCGACGAGCCGGGGCTTTATTTGCCGGGCAAGTTCGGCGTTCGGCTGGAGGATTGCTTTCATATGACCGCAGCCGGTCCAAAATGGTTCTCGATCCCGCCGACTTCGATTGAAAAGCCGTTCGGGTGAGCCGGCGCCTGCCGGTTCTCATCAACAAAGCGGGCGGTACAGCGGCAGGCAAGGGCCCTGCGCTGGCCGACGAGGTACGCGCGGCGTTCGCCGAAGCGGGGATCGAGATCGACCTCGTACTGCTCGACGCCGGCGATCTGCGCGACGCGGTCATGCGCCTGACCGGTGTACCGGTGATCGTGATCGGTGGCGGTGATGGAACATTGGGCTGTGCGGCACGCGTGCTGGTTGAGCGCGGCGAGGATGTGGCGCTGGGTATCCTGCCGCTCGGCACGCGCAACCATCTGGCGCGCGAACTGGGCATTCCGCTCGACCTTGCCGGGGCGGCGGCGGTCATCGCGTCGCACGCCCGGCGGCAAATCGATGTCGCCTGGGCAGGCGACGCGATGTTCCTCAACAATGCGTCGATCGGGCTCTATCCGGAAATGGTGCGCGTCCGCGACGACACGCAGCGCCGCCACAAGGTCGCAAAATGGCTGGCAGCGATTGCCGCCAGCGCCGCCACGCTCCGCCGCGTACGGCATCATCGGCTGCGACTGCGCAGCGCGGGGCAGGATCGTGAGATCGTCACGCCGATGCTGTTCGTCGGCAACAATCATTATGAAATCGAGCAAGGGCATCCGGGCAAGCGCACGGCGCTCGATGACGGTCTGTTGTCGGTGTTTGCGATCGGCCCAAGCCATCGCTTTCAACTCATTGGCTTGGCTCTCCGCAGCCTGCTCGGATTGACGCGTCGCGATCGCGATTTTGCTGCGATCGGCGATGTCGCTGAGCTGGACGTGACAGGTCAATCCAGCACCGTCGATATCGCGCTGGACGGCGAAGTGATGAAGCTGAGTTTGCCCCTTGCCTTCCGTATCGACCCGTTAGCGCTGACCGTTGTTGCGCTACCATTGGCGGCATCATGAACAGGGTGGGGAAATGGATCGGCGGCGCAGTCTTCTTTATTGGCTGGCTCGCCGCATGGCTGACACTTCGTGCATACTTTTCGGGCGACATCGGAATCCTGATCGTCGTGGCCGCCATACCGGTACTTAGTTTTGTTGCGACGCTGGTTCACGAACTGGGTCATGCCGCCGCCGTCATCGCCGTGAAGGGGCATATTCGGGAAATCGTGGTTTTGCCTTTCATCTATCGCCCGGGGAGTCGCTGGGCCGGGGTGACCGATTGGCCCAAGGATTGCGAATATGGCGGCTATGTCGCTTATGATCCCGGTACTTTGGGTAATCACAGGAAGACGGCGATTGTCGCCATCGCCGGGCCGATGGCGAATTTTTTGCTGATCATTGCGACCACATTGATCGCGTATCTCTTGGCGAATCTTGTAGCGGGCGGCGGCGTTCAGCACGACACTGCTTCAGTGGTTAATATAGGGAAGGGGCTGCTGCCCAGCGACAGTGACGTCCTTAAGGAACTCGCTTACAAACGGCATCTTCATGACCTTGAGTTGGTGCGAGCCGTCATGCTCGCGCTTGGCTATTTGTCGGCGGGAGCCGGGCTCGCAAACCTCGTCCCTTTTAACGGGAGCGATGGCGCGGTGATCATGCGCGCCCTTTTTCCGCTATCGCGTCGAACTCACGGTTGATTTGGGATGCTTGTGCGGCTCGATGGCCTCGCTTAAGTCGCTCGTCATGACATCGACCAACGACATCCGCCGCAGCTTCCTCGACTATTTCGAGTCCGCCGGTCACGCCCGCGTCCAATCCGCGCCGCTCGTGCCGCAGAACGATCCGACGCTGATGTTCGTCAACGCGGGGATGGTGCCGTTCAAGAACGTCTTCACCGGCCTTGAAACGCGGCCCTATGTCACTGCGGCGTCGAGCCAGAAGTGCGTGCGCGCCGGCGGCAAGCACAATGATCTCGATAATGTCGGCTATACCGCGCGGCATCATACCTTCTTCGAAATGCTCGGCAATTTCTCCTTTGGCGACTATTTCAAGGATCAGGCGATCACGCATGCCTGGACGCTGTTGACCAAGGTGTGGGGCATTCCGCCCGAAAAACTGACCGTCACCATCTATCATACCGATGACGAAGCGTTCGACCTGTGGCGCAGAATCGCCGGGCTGCCCGAGGAGCGCATCATCCGCATCGCGACCTCGGACAATTTCTGGACGATGGGCGACAATGGTCCGTGTGGACCCTGTTCCGAGATATTCTACGATCATGGCGACCATATCCCCGGCGGTCCTCCGGGTAGCCCGGACGAGGATGGCGACCGCTTCGTCGAGATCTGGAACCTGGTGTTCATGCAATATGAGCAAGCCGACAACCAGATCGTCGCCGACCTGCCCAAGCCGTCGATCGATACCGGCATGGGCCTTGAGCGCGTTGCCGCGGTGCTCCAGGGCGTGCACGACAATTACGATACCGATACGTTCAAGGCGCTGATCGCGGAATCCGGCGCCCTGACCAGCACCTCGACCACCGGTGACAATCAGGCGAGCCATCGCATCATCGCCGACCATTTGCGCACCAGCGGCTTCCTGGTCGCGGACGGGGTGCTGCCGGCCAATGAGGGGCGCGGTTATGTGCTGCGCCGCATCATGCGCCGCGCCATGCGCCATGCGCATTTGCTCGGCGCGAAGGAGCCGTTGATGCACCGGCTGGTGCCGGCGCTGATCGCAGAGATGGGCGCGGCTTATCCCGAATTGCTTCGCGCTCAGGCTTCGATCGAATCGACATTGCTGCAGGAAGAAACGCAGTTCCGCCGCACGCTGACCAACGGCTTGCGCCTGCTCGATGAAGCGACCGCCGACATGACGCCGGGTGCGACCCTGCCCGGTGAAACCGCGTTCAAGCTCTACGACACGTTCGGCTTCCCTTATGACCTGACCGAGGACGCGCTGCGCTCGCAGGGGTTCGGCATCGACCGTGAGGGTTTCGACGCCGCGATGGCCAAGCAGAAGGGCGCGGCGCGCGCCGCCTGGAAGGGCTCGGGCGCCAAGGCGTCGGATGAGATATGGTTCGATATCGCCGAAGCATCGGGCGGAACCGAGTTTCTCGGCTATACCGCGACGGCGGGCGAGGGGCAGGTTGTAGCACTGGTCAGGGATGGCGCGCGCGTCGAGCGCGCCGAGACGGGCGACACGGTCTCGATCGTGGTCAATCAGACGCCTTTCTATGGCGAAAGCGGTGGCCAGGTCGGTGACACCGGCACCATTTCGAACGATGAAGGGCTGCGCGCCAACGTCACCGAAACGTCGAAGCAACTTGGTCGCGTATTCGTGCATCATGCGATCGTCGATGCGGGTGGCATCAAGGTCGGCGATACGGTCAAGCTGCAGATCGACGTCACGCGTCGCGACCAGATCCGCGCCAATCACAGCGCAACGCACTTGCTGCACGAGGCATTGCGCCAACGGCTTGGCCTGCATGTCGCACAGAAGGGCAGCCTGGTTGCACCCGATCGCCTGAGGTTCGACTTCTCGCAGCCCAGCGCGATCGATCCCGCCCGCATTGGCGAGGTCGAAGCCGATGTGAACCGCCAGATCCGCGCCAATGGCCCCGTTTCCACGCGCCTGATGACGCCTGACGAAGCGATCGAGGAAGGCGCGATGGCGCTGTTCGGCGAAAAATATGGCGATGAGGTTCGCGTCGTCTCGATGGGCACAGAGGACGGCAAGATCTATTCGCTCGAACTGTGCGGCGGCACGCATGTGTCGGCGCTGGGCGATATTGGCCTGTTCAAGGTCGTTGGCGAAAGCGCAATACAAAGCGGCGTGCGGCGTATCGAAGCGCTCACAGGCGAGGCTGCCCGGCAATATTTCACCGGCCGTGACGAGAAATTGCGCGAGACCGCCGCGACGCTGAAGGCGACGCCCGATGAAGTGCCTGCGCGCGTCGCTGCGCTGGTCGAGGACCGCCGCCGGCTCGAACGTGAACTGGCCGAAGCCAAGAAGGCATTGGCGCTCGGCGGCGGGGCAGGGGTCGCTCCGGCCGGGCCGGAGCAGGTTGGCGGGATCAATTTCGTCGGTCAGGTGATTGCCGATTTCGACGCCAAGGGCCTGCGTGGCGCGGTCGACGAGGCGAAGCAACGGATCGGTTCGGGCGTGGCGGTGATCGTCGCGGTCAATGACGGCCGTGCCTCGATCGCGGTGGGCGTTTCGGAGGATCTTACCGCCGCGCATAGTGCGGTCGAACTGCTGCGCCGTGCGGTGGCGGTGCTCGGCGGGCAGGGCGGCGGTGGCCGACCCGATATGGCGCAAGGCGGCGGTCCCGATGGCGACAAGGCAGCGGATGCGGTTGCGGCGATCAGGGCCGCGCTGGAAGAGACGACCGCAGCCGCGTGATGCCGGGGCTCTCGGTTCGCGTCGAGCGTGTCGAAGGGCCGCTCCTCTTTCTCTGAGGTCGAGAAGACGCAATGGTGTTCGGACAGGTCCGGCGCGAGCGGGAGCGCGTGCGGATTGACGTAGATCGCCGTCCGTCCTCACCGCCATATCGTCAGAGGCGAAAGCCGCGGGAATGGAAACCATGCGGTGGCATTCGTCCTGTGCGAGAGCGGTTTTCGAGTTGAGTTAACCACTCCCTTCCGATCGCCCGAGCCCGTCGAAGGGCTGCCCTTCTCTTTTTCCCGTACAGGAGAAGAACGGTGCTTCGACAAGCTCAGCACGAACGGGGAAGAGTGATTCTACCCAAGCAGACTGGACTCTAGCGGCGCGACAGCCGGGGTTGAATCGGCGGTCTCATTTCCGCGGCGCGTCCTGCATCGCCGCGATCACCCCAAATTCCCGCAGCTGCGGGAGTTTCTGCGGGAGAATGGTTTTTTGAGGGTTCTGCGGGAGTCTGCGGGAAAAGCTGCGGGAGTTTTGATGGATCCGCACGGGAGTTTTTCGGGGTGCTTGCGGGAAAATCGGGAAATGGCCGGGCGGAAGTCATGGGCGGTTCGATTCCGGTTCGCTTGATTCAAATGGCCGATCGCACGGGCTCTAACCCGCAGCGCGCACCATGCGCGCCGGAGAGCTGGCATGACCATGTCGGAAAGCGGTTTGAATCAGGCGGACCCGGGCTTTGCCGGTCATATCGCGCTACTAGCTGGCATTCTCACCCAATGTGCCGGGCGCCGATTTCCGCGCGCGTCGCAGTCTCGGTTCGCGTTCCAGGCTCGCCGCCGCCATGATCTCCTTGCGGAGTTCGTCGCGCTTTTCATGGATCGAGGCGATCACCGGGCCGACCGCGACGCCAAGATCGACCAGCACGGCTTCCGACAATTGCAGCGAGCTTTCCAGTGTCTCCGGTACCGCATCGGTCGCGCCGGCGCGATAAAGCTCCGCGGCATGTTTTGTGTCGCGCGCGCGGGCAACGATGGTCAGGCCGGGGACCCAGCCGCGGACGCGGCGTGTGAGGCGAACCGACAGAACCGGATCATCCATGGTCAGGATCAACGCCTTGGCACGGCCGAGATTGAGGCGATCGACCAGTTCGGCGCGCGCAACATCGCCGAAAATCACCGGATAGCCTTCGGCGCGAGCAGCCGACACGGCATCGATATCCGCCTCCACGGCAATGAAGGGCTGATTATGGACCTTGAGCATGTCAGCGACCATGCGCCCGACACGCCCGAATCCGATCACCACCGTGCCTGGCCCATCGGGTGGAATTTCCGCTTCCTCAACGCTCTTGTCGCGTTGCTCGATGCTGCGCGCGACCTTCTTGCCCAGTTCGGCGAGCAGCGGCGTCAGCGTCAGCCCGATCGCGGTAACGGTCTGCCAGAAATTCGCGGTCGAGGGCAGGATCAGCTGCGCCTGTCCCGCCGCACCGAGCACGATCAAGGTCGTTTCGGACGGGCTTGCCATCAGCACACCGGCTTCGGCCGCGACGCCGTTGCGGATACCGGACAGTTTGAGCAGGCCGAACGTCATCGCTGTCTTGATCGCCACGACAGCGGCGATCGCCAGCAACAGGCTGGCCCAATTATCGAGGATGAGCCGCACGTCGAGGCTCATGCCGACGGTGATCAGGAACACGCCAAGGGCCAGCCCCTTGAACGGTGCGGTGATCACCTCGACTTCGCTGTGATATTCGGTTTCGGCGATCAGCAGGCCCGCAAGCAGCGCACCGACAATGGGCGAGAGGCCAGCGGCCGTCGTCGCCAGGCTGGCGATGATGACCACGAGCAGCGACGCGGCCAGGAACAGTTCCGGGCTTTTGGTGCGCGCCGCCTGGGCAAAGAGGCGGGGCAGGAAGATTCTGCCCGCAACGAAGATCACCGCGATGGTGAACAGGCCGCGCAGCGCCACGCCCAATATCCCGCTCAGCCCCTCGCCCGCGGCGGTCGGCGCCAGCGCCGCCAGCGCGAAGATGATCGGCACGAGCGCCAGATCCTCGAACAACAGCATCGCAAAGGATGTCTTGCCGACCGGGCTCGCCGTGCCGGCAATCGGCAAGACAAGAGCCGTCGAAGACAAGGCAAGCGCCAGGCCCAGGGCGGTCGCCCCGGCCCAGCTTTGGCCCAGCAAATGAAGCGCAAAGCCGATAAACAGCGCGGACCCCAGCAATTGGGCGGCGCCAGTCCCGAACACCAGTTGCCGCATCGCCCATAATCGTTTGAGCGAAAGCTCCAGCCCGATCGAGAACAGCAGCAGGATGATACCGAACTCGGCGAACGGCTCGATCGCATGCGCGTCGGAGATTGTCAGATAGTAGAGCCAGGGATAGTCATGGACGAGCGAACCAAGGCCTGATGGGCCGACCAGCAATCCAACCAGGATGAAGCCGATGACCGGGCTGATCTTGAACCGCGCGAATGCCGGGATGACGATACCCGCCGCGCCGAGAATGACGAGTGCGTCGCTGAAGCCTGCGTTACTGAGCGGTGATGCCATCCGTGCATCTAATCGTAACGCTAACGGTTTGTCAGCCGATGACTGAGCAAAATTCCGATCTGGTCATTATTGGCGGCGGGCCGGCCGGCATGGTTGCCGGCCTGCTGTTCTCGCGCGCGGGCGTCAAAACCCTGGTGCTGGAGAAACATGGCGATTTCCTGCGCGATTTTCGTGGCGATACCGTCCATCCCTCGACCCTGCGGATCTTTCATGAGCTCGGCATGCTCGATGCGCTTTTGCAGCGCCCCCATAACCGGGTCGAGCAGCTGGGCGGTCGCGTGGCCGGCCAGGACCTGAAGATCGTCGATTTTCGTCACCTTCGCGTCCCGGCGCCCTACATCGCATTGATGCCGCAATGGGAGTTTCTCGATTTCGTCGCGGATCAGGCGCGGCGTTATTCGACATTCGCGTTGAAGCAGAATTGCGCGGCGGTCGAGCTGATCGAGGAAGGGGGGCGCGTCAGCGGCGTTCGCACCGGGGATGGCACGGAGATTCGCAGTCGCCTCGTCCTTGCCTGCGATGGGCGCGATTCGCATTTTCGCGCTGGCTTTCCGCTCACGACGATCGGTGCCCCGATGGACGTATTCTGGTTTCATATCCCGAAAATCGCGCAGCCGCAGAATGACAGTATGGGCGTGTTCGATACCGGACGGCTGTTCGTCCTGATCGATCGAGGCGATTACTGGCAGTGCGCCTTTGTCTTCGCCAAGGGGGGAGCGGAGAAAATCAGGGCCGAGGGCCTTGACGCCTTTCTGGCCCGCGTGCGCGCTGTCGGGCCGGAAACGGCGGCGGTCGGCGAGAGTGTGAAGAGCTGGGACGACGTCAAACTGCTGACGGTGACGGTCGATCGTCTCGATCGCTGGCATCGTTCCGGCCTGCTCGTGATCGGGGACGCAGCGCATGCCATGTCGCCGATCGGCGGCGTGGGCATCAATCTTGCGATACAGGATGCGGTCGCTACAGCCAATGCGCTGGCCGGTCCGATGGCGAACGGCGTGGATGTCGACCCCTTGCTGGGCAAGGTGCAGGATCGGCGGATGTTGCCGACAAAGCTTACCCAGGGCGTGCAGCGCGCGATTCAGGACCGCATCATTCAACCGCTATTGGCCAGCACCACGCCGATGACCAGACCGCCATTTGCGGCCCGATTGCTGAATGCGACACCAATGCTCAGGCGTATACCGGCGCGGATCCTGGGTCTTGGCTTTCGACCGGAGCATGTTCGCTCGCCGGACGCCGGAAAGGCGGATCAGTCTGCACCGATTACCCCGACATGAGCCGTCCGGTCGTTTTTTTACGTCACCGGACGACCGGACGAACACTTGCCGCGAAGTAATTGGCGCCGGCCGCGACGCTCCCATCACATCGCCAGAGCGTCAATGTCACCGTCCGTTGCCAATATTGCATCGCGCCAACGCGCACCGCGGGCGGCAAGGGCAGGGTTACGGTGTCGTCGGTTGGCCCGACATTGTTCCTGAGCCAGAATTCCGCGTTCAGGTCGATCGACAACAGGCCATTTGCCGTGGGCGGTATTACCACGCCGCTCTTCGCACCGATCGCCAGGCCGGCGACCGCGCGCAAATCGGCTTGAGTCAGCTGCTCGTAGTAAATCTGGTACGTCGGGTTGGCGGGGTCGGGCGCGGAGCCGAACGACCAGCTGCTTTCGGCGGAGAGGTAATAAAAGGCGGACGCCTGATACGGATCAGGATCGACGATCGCATGACCGGGCAGGATCGCCACTGCGTGCAGGACTGTCGGCGGAAGGCTGCCCGGCGCCGGGAACGTCGGGGGTGGCAGGGTGCTGCCGCTGCCCGGGACGGGCAACATCATCTTCTCACCGACCAGCGTCCAGCCGGACGAACCGAACTTGCCCGAGGCAACCGCTTCGTCGCTGAGATAGGTGCGTGGCGCGATCCGGATCTTGTCACCAGGCGGTGTGTCGGTCAGGCTGACCGCGCTCAAATTCCCGCTATGGTGCGACCAGCCCTGTCCGGCATCACTCCAGAATGGCGTTGTCAGGCCGGGTTCGAGGGATGTGCTGGCCACACACCAGCTGGTCGGCGGTGTAAAACCGTCGGGTCCCGCCCCTGGTGCGAAGCAGATCCCCACGCCCTGACAGCCCGCAGGTGGGGTGGGCCAGAAATAATCGACCGAGTTGGGATTACCCGAGCCGGCATCGTCCAGCACCCAGTCGAAACTCGCCGGTTGTACGAGACCGGTCTGCGCGCCGGCATGGGGTTTGGCGTAGATCGACCAACGCGAGGCCGTGGTTTCGGTCGCCTGTGTCAGGACGGCGCCGCCCAGGCTGTGAAAGCCGCCATCGTCCAACCCATATTCGTCGAACAGGAAGGAGATCGGATAATCACCCTTTTCGGATGACCAGATCTGCCCGGCGTTCGTCATCATCACGTTGATCAGAAACGGCCCGAAATCGACACCGTTCCGCGCATGGTCGGCTGCGGCGATCGCTGCCATGATGGCGGGAGCGTTGGGGGTGAAGCCATTATTCGATGCGCCCCGTTCCGGCATGCTTCACCCCCCTGTTTTCAATGCTGACTGTTACGTGACGATCAGCCCATCGCGGTTTCGAGGTTGACGCGGACGGCCTCGAAGAATTGTTCGGTGGTCATCCAGGGCTGATCCGGACCGATCAGGATCGCGAGATCCTTGGTCATCTTGCCGCTTTCGACCGTATCGATGCAGACCTTTTCGAGCAGCTCGGCGAACTCGGTCACTTCAGGCGTGCCGTCGAACTTGCCGCGATATTTCAGACCGCCGGTCCAGGCGAAGATCGACGCGATCGGATTGGTCGAGGTCGCCTTGCCCTGCTCATGCATGCGGAAGTGGCGCGTGACGGTGCCGTGCGCGGCTTCCGCCTCGACCGTCTTGCCGTCGGGCGTGAGCAGCACCGAGGTCATCAGGCCAAGCGAGCCAAAGCCCTGCGCCACCTGATCCGACTGCACGTCGCCGTCGTAATTCTTGCAGGCCCAGACGAACTCGCCATGCCATTTGAGCGCCGATGCGACCATGTCGTCGATCAGGCGATGCTCATAGACGATGTTTGCTTCCTTGAACTTGTCTTTGAATTCGCTTTCGAAAACATCGGCGAAGATGTCCTTGAAGCGGCCATCATAGGCTTTCAGGATGGTGTTCTTGGTCGACAGATAGACTGGCCAGCCCAGGTTGAGACCATAGTGCATCGACGCGCGGGCGAAATCGCGGATCGAATCGTCGAGATTGTACATCGCCATCGCCACGCCGGCCGATGGGAACTGGAACACTTCCTCGTCAATGACCGTGCCGTCATCGCCTTCGAACACCATGCGCAGCTTGCCGGGGCCGGGGACGCGGTAATCGGTCGCGCGATATTGATCGCCGAATGCGTGACGGCCGACAACGATCGGGTGAGTCCAGCCGGGGATCAGGCGGGGCACGTTCTTCATCACGATCGGTTCGCGGAACACCACACCGCCCAGGATGTTGCGGATCGTGCCATTGGGCGACTTCCACATCTTCTTCAGGCCGAATTCTTCGACCCGGGCTTCGTCCGGCGTGATCGTCGCGCACTTCACGCCGACGCCGTATTTCTGGATCGCGCGAGCGGATTCGACGGTGATCTTGTCGTCGGTCTCGTCGCGCTTCTGGATGCCGAGGTCGTAATAATCGAGATCGATATCGAGATAGGGGAGAATCAGGCGCTCACGAATCCACTGCCAGATGATCCGCGTCATCTCGTCGCCGTCGATTTCCACGACAGGCGTCTTCACCTTGATCTTCGCCATCGATGCTCTTTCCGTAGGGGGAGGTTTCGGTTCCGGGTTTAGATTGGGCGTCTAGGAGCAAGGCGGGTAAATGGTCAACCGTCGCGGGCAGGGAGCAACCGCCGCACGGGCCCAATCGCCGGCGACCCGCTCCCATGATCCGATCATTCCAGGCTCACATGCACTCAGCGCGGGATTTCCGATCCAGTAACGGCGATGACGATGCCCATTGCGTCCTCCCATGAAGGTGAAGGCGGCTTGCGGATGTGACCTTTCCGCTGCCGTACAACGCCAAGCGATGTCGCTGTCCGTTATTTGCGCTCGCTTCGGAAGATCATGGGCAGGTTATATTCCATCGACATTGGATCGGCCAGCGGAATGCGCGTTTTTGACGCTGCACGTTGTCTTGCCCCGGCCGCATGGCTACACCGCCCTCCATGTCTTCATTCGATAAACCGCCAGTGGCGAATCCGACCGTCAAATGGCGCTTCCCCGACATGCACCCCGAAGGACGCAAATATGTCCTGATCGCGGGTGTCCTTGTGTTCCTCGCGCTGATCTTCTGGGATTTCTGGGCCTGGCCGCTGATCGGCCTGACGATCTGGGTCGCCGCCTTTTTCCGTGACCCTGTGCGTGTGACGCCAGTGGGCGAAGGGTTGATCATCGCGCCGGCCGATGGCCTGATCACGATGATAGAACGTGTACCCGTGCCGCGCGAACTGGCCGGGGAGAATGGCCTGGGCGACGCGCCGCTGATCCGCGTGTCGATCTTCATGTCGGTGTTCGACGTGCATATTAATCGTACCCCGATCGCGGGCACGATTCGTCAGGTCGTCTATATTTCGGGCAAATTCCTCAATGCCGATCTCGACAAGGCGAGCGAGGAAAACGAACGCCAGCACATCGTCGTCGAAGGGCGCGACGGAAGACGCGTCGGCATGACGCAGATCGCCGGACTGGTCGCGCGGCGCATCCTCGGCTTCGTGAAGCCGGGCGACATGGTCGCCACCGGCCAGCGCGTCGGGCTGATCCGTTTCGGCAGCCGTGTCGATGTCTATCTGCCTGATGATATTGCCTGTCAGGTTGCGCTGGGACAGCGCAGCGTCGCGGGCGAAACGGTCCTGGGTCGCCTTGGCGGTGTCGTGCCGACCGGCATATCCCAGTGATTACCGCCATGTCTTGCCGCGCGTGAGTCGCCGTCCGCGACCCATCACGCGCGGTTTGCCGTTGCGCGCGGTCGTGCCGAATGCGGTCACCGCGCTCGCCTTGTGCTGTGGCCTGACCGGGATTCGTTTCGCGATCTCGCACGATTGGGAGATTGCCGTCGCCCTGATCCTGATCGCCGGCGTGCTCGATGGTCTCGACGGACGGATCGCTCGCATGCTGCACGGCGAAAGCAAATTCGGCGCCGAGCTCGATTCGCTGGCGGACGCGATCTCGTTCGGGGTTTCGCCCGCTCTGATCCTGTATCTTTGGTCGCTGTACACCGTGCCGCGGATCGGCTGGTTATGCTCGCTGGTCCTGGCGGTATTCTGCGCACTGCGCCTGGCACGCTTCAACGCCAATATCGATGTCAGCGAACAGCCGCATAAGTCGGCCGGGTTCCTGACCGGCGTTCCCGCGCCGGCCGCAGCGGCGATGGCGTTGCTGCCGCTGTTCCTGTGGTTCTGGACCGGTGAGGCGCTGTTCCGCTCACCCTATCTCGTTGCGCCCTGGGTCGCTGCGGTTGCGCTCCTGATGGTGTCGAGCGTCGCCACCTATTCATGGAGTTCGCTCAAGCTGCGCCGGAATATCCGGTTCGAGGCATTGGCGGTCATGGTTCTGCTCGGCGCGGCGATTATTTCGGCACCGTGGCACACGCTATCCCTGTTGTGCATCGCTTATATCGCGTCGCTGCCGTTCAGCGTTTCTTCCTATGCCCGGGTCAAGCGGCTGCGCGGAACGCAACCGGTGCAGCAACCATCCGCGACCGCGCCGACGAGCGTCGATCCCTGACCACCAGCTGGTGAGTTGCCGACAAAACCGGATCTTCGCGACCCGACAGGATCGCACCGATCCGCGGGAGTGCAGGGAGCAGGGTATAAGCAAATACCATCGCTGCGGCGGCAAAGGCGCCAGCGAAAACCAATAGTGCGACGATCGTCATCATTGCCCAACTCCCTGAAATTCGGGCCAAGGTCAGGATACGCCAACCATAATGGTCCCGTTCCGTTCCGTGTCCGCCTTACGGGCACTGTATGTTCCACTCTTGTTCCGCGTGTCAACACTTGATTTACGGGAAAGCTTCGGATAGAGGGCGCGCCTTCACACCGCATGGGAAGCACACATCACCGGTGTCGGCCGAGTTCACCCACTTGGGTTCGCTCGACGGATTACTCGCTTCCCAGAGGCTCAACCGGAAAGGAACTATCTTATGGCGGCACCTGTCGTCTCCATGCAGCAATTGCTCGAAACGGGCGCGCATTTCGGCCACCAGACGCATCGCTGGAACCCGAAGATGAAGCCTTACATCTTTGGCGACCGCAACGGCGTCCACATCCTCGATCTGTCGCAGACCGTGCCGCTGTTCGCGCGCGCTCTCGAGTTCGTCGCTGCGTCGACCGCAGCGGGCGGCAAGGTGCTGTTCGTCGGTACCAAGCGCCAGGCGCAGGAACCCGTCGCCGACGCGGCCCGCCGTTCGGGTCAGCATTTCGTCAACCATCGCTGGCTGGGCGGCATGCTCACCAACTGGAAGACCATTTCGGGTTCGATCAAGCGCCTCAAGACGCTCGAAGAGCAGCTTTCGGGCGACACGCACGGCCTGACCAAGAAGGAAGTGCTTCAGCTCACCCGCGAGAAGGACAAGCTTGAGCTTTCGCTCGGCGGCATCCGCGACATGGGCGGCATTCCGGACGTGATGTTCGTGATCGACGCCAACAAGGAAGAGCTGGCGATCAAGGAAGCCAACACGCTGGGCATTCCGGTCGTTGCGATCCTCGATTCGAACGTCTCGCCCGACGGCATCGCGTTCCCGGTTCCGGCGAACGATGACGCCAGCCGCGCCATCCGCCTGTACTGCGAAGCGATCGCGATTGCCGCGACCCGTGGCGGTCATGAGCAGCAGCAGCGCCGTGGTGTCGATGTCGGCGCGATGGAGCGTCCGCCGGTCGAGGAAGCCCTGACCGTCGCACCGGTGGCTGAAGAAGCGCCGATTGCCGACACGGTGGTGACCGCCGAGGACTTCGCCGCACCTGAGGCGCCCGTCGCCGCACCGGCAGTGGCCGAGCCCGAGGCTCCCGCGGCCTCGACCGAGCCGGAAACGGCCGCCGAGGGCGAGCGCCAGATCGACGCCTGAGCGTCGTAGAACTGACATGCGGACGGGGTAGGGCGCTTCAGCCTTTCCCCGTCCGTACCCATATTCGAAGCACAAGAGGAATTAGACATGGCCGAGATCACGGCAGCAGCGGTGAAGGACCTGCGCGAAAAGAGCGGCGCGGGCATGATGGATTGCAAGAAGGCGCTGACCGAAGCCAATGGCGACATGACCGCGGCGATCGATTGGCTGCGCGCCAAGGGTCTCGCCTCGGCCGCCAAGAAGTCCAGCCGCACCGCGGCAGAAGGTCTGGTCGGCATCGAAGTGTCGGGCACCAAGGGTGCAGCGGTCGAAGTCAATTCCGAGACCGATTTCGTCGCCAAGAACGTGCAGTTCCAGACCTTCGTCCGTGACGTGACCTCGGTCGCGCTTGAGCTTGGCGATTCGATCGACACGATCAAGGCGGCATCGCTTGGCGGCAAGACGGTCGAAGAAGTGCTGACCAACAACATCGCGACGATTGGCGAGAACCAGACGGTCCGCCGCGCAAAGCGTCTCGAAGTGACCTCGGGCGCGGTCGTGCCTTATGTCCACAACGCGGCAGCTCCCGGCCTCGGCAAGATCGGCGTTCTCGTGGCGCTGGAAAGCGATGCGGGCGCGGACGTGCTCGAACCGCTCGGCAAGCAGATCGCGATGCACATCGCGGCAGCTTTCCCGCTGGCGCTGAACGAAGATGATCTCGACGCCGAGATCGTCGAGCGCGAGCGTGCGATCGCCACTGAAAAGGCGGCCGAGAGCGGCAAGCCCGCCGACATCGTCGCCAAGATGGTCGATGGTGCGATCGCCAAGTACCGCAAGGAAAATGCGCTGGTCAGCCAGTTGCTGGTGATGGACGGCAAGACCAAGATCTCCGACGTCGTTGCCAATGCCGCCAAGGCGGCCGGCAAGACGATCGTGCTCAAGGACTATGTCCGCTTCCAGCTCGGTGAAGGCATCGAGAAGGAAGCCAGCGACTTTGCTGCCGAAGTCGCCGCGGCATCGGGCGTCAAGCAGCCCGCATAAACCCCATTCTTCTCCCCGGGAGAGGAATTTGACTTGATTTGGGCCGGCTTGTTGAGCTGGCCCAAATTGTACCTGGACCCGGCGAACGCGGTCTGGTCGGCGTTGCCTGCGCACTTGCTGGTTTTGGGCACGCCTTCCCGCTTCCAATCGCCAGCCTCGCCGACTAAGGTCCGCGCCGCCCCGTCCGCCTGTATGTTGGAACCCTGTGACAGCACTCCGCTTCAAACGAATTCTGCTAAAATTGTCGGGCGAAGTCCTGATGGGTCAGGGCCAGTTTGGCATCGATCCCGAAACGTGCGATCGCATCGCCGGCGAAATCAAGGCTGCCAGGGAAGCGGGTCATGAAATCTGCATCGTGGTCGGCGGCGGCAATATCTTCCGCGGCCTTGCGGGCGCCGCCCAGGGCATCGACCGTGCCAGCGCCGATTATATGGGCATGCTCGCCACGGTGATGAATGCGCTGGCAATGCAGAACGCGCTCGAGAAAATCGGCGTGCATACGCGCGTGCAGTCGGCGATCCCGATGGCGTCGGTGTGCGAACCCTATATCCGCCGCCGTGCCGAACGGCACATGGAAAAGGGCCGCGTGGTGATCTTCGCCGCCGGCACCGGCCTGCCATTCTTCACCACCGACACCACCGCGGCGCTACGCGCCGCCGAGATGAATTGCGAAGCGCTGTTCAAGGGCACCAGCGTCGATGGCGTCTATAATGCCGATCCCAAAAAGGTCGCATCGGCGACACGCTATGAAAGCTTGAGTTTCGGACGCGTTCTGGCCGATAATCTAAAGGTAATGGATGCCGCCGCGGTCGCCTTGTGCCGTGACAACAACATCCCGATCGTCGTGTTCAACATTCGCGGAGAGGGCAATCTTGCCGCCGTCCTCAGCGGAAAAGGCACATCGACGATCGTGCAGAATGAAGAGGAGCAAGCCTGATGGCCTATGACAAGGCAGATCTCGAACGCCGCATGGCCGGCAGTGTCGAGGCGCTGAAGCACGATCTGCAGGGCCTGCGCACTGGCCGTGCGTCGACGTCGCTGCTCGATCCGGTGACGGTCGAAGTCTATGGCGCGCACATGCCGCTCAACCAGATCGCGACCGTGTCGGCGCCTGAACCGCGCATGTTGTCGGTTCAGGTCTGGGATAAATCGAATGTCGGTCCGGCCGACAAGGCGATCCGCTCGGCCGGCCTCGGGCTCAACCCGATCGTTGATGGTACGACCTTGCGCTTGCCGATTCCCGACCTGACCGAGGAACGCCGCAAGGAACTCGCCAAGCTGGCCGGTAAATATGCCGAGGACGCACGCATTGCCGCGCGCAACGTGCGCCGCGACGGCATGGACAGCCTGAAGGCCGATGAGAAAAAGGGCCTGTTCGGCGAAGACGATCGCAAGCGTCACGAAACCGAAGTCCAGAAGCTGACCGACAAGACGATCGGAGAGATCGACGCGACCGCATCGGCCAAGGAAAAGGAAATCCTCGGCAAGTGATGCCCGTACCCGCCACGGCTGCGCCTCCCGCTGCCGGGACGACGCATTTGCCCCGCCATGTCGCCATTATCATGGATGGCAACGGGCGCTGGGCCAAGAAGCGCTTTCTGCCGCGCTTCGCCGGGCACAAGGCTGGGGTCGAGGCGGTTCGCGCCGTGACTCGTGCGGCGCGCGCGATGGGTATCGAAGCGTTGACGCTCTATGCCTTCTCCTCGGAGAATTGGCGCCGGCCAGAGGAAGAAGTGAGCGACCTGATGGGGTTGCTGCGCTTGTTCATCCGCACCGATATCGATGAACTGGTGCGCGAGAATGTCCGCCTGCGGGTGATCGGGGATTATCGGCGCTTTTCCGCGGATCTTGTTACCCAGGTCGAGGACGCGATCGCGCGGACGGCGACCAATAGCGGCCCGATTCTGGTGATCGCGCTCAATTATGGCGCACAAGCCGAGATTGCAGGGGCAGCCCGGCGACTTGCCGCCAGGGTCGAGAGCGGTGCGCTTGATATTGCCAGTATCGACGAGGCGGCAATTGATGCCGAACTCGATACCGGCGATTTGCCGCCGCTCGATCTGCTCATCCGCACGTCGGGCGAAATACGTCTGTCCAATTTTCTGTTGTGGCAGGCGGCCTATGCCGAATTGCTCTTCATTGACACGCTATGGCCGGATTTCGATGCCGCTGCGCTCGAAAATGCGGTCGCCGAGTTCGCCCGACGTCAGCGGCGCTTCGGCGGCCTGTGACCATGAAAAGCTCTGATCTCGGGCTGCGGTCCGCTGTGGCCGTGCTGCTCGTCGCCGTCGCGGCGCTGGCGCTGTGGTGGGGCGGCATCGGCTTCTGGCTGGTCTGCATCCTGTTGTCGCTGGTCATGATGGCGGAATGGGCCGACCTTGATGGTGTCGATCGGAAGACCCGGCGGATGGCGCAATTCGCATTGTCGGTGCCGCTTGCGCTGATGGCGCCGGCATCACTGATCATCGAGGTGCATAACTTTTTCACGCTCGGGTTGCTGGCGGGCGCGACTTTCTTCATCGCGATCGTGACACGGCGGCCGACACTGGCCGCGGGTGTGATCTATTGCGGGCTGCCAGTGCTGGCATTGGTGTTCATGCGCCGCCAAGACGAAGGCATCGTCTATACCTTGTGGGCGCTGGCGCTTGTCTGGGCCTGCGATATCGGTGCTTACTTTGCCGGGCGCGCGATCGGTGGGCCGAAATTATGGCCGGCGATCAGCCCGAACAAGACCTGGGCCGGGCTGATCGGTGGTGTCGTACTGGCAAGCCTGTTCGCGATCGCCATGCATGTTTTCTACGGTCTGCCCTGGCGCATGACGCTCGCGACGCCGGTGCTAGCCGTGCTGGCGCAGGGCGGCGACCTGTTCGAAAGCTGGCTGAAGCGCAGGGCAGGGGTCAAGGACAGCGGCAACATCCTGCCTGGGCATGGCGGCGTACTCGACCGGCTCGACGGGCTGGTGCCGGTAGCGCCGATCGCCGCGTTTCTGGTCATCCTGCCGCGATTTTACATATGAAAACAGTCACTATCCTTGGTGCGACCGGATCGGTCGGCAGTTCGACGCTCGACCTGATCGAGCGCGAACCCGAGCGTTTCGAGGTCCTGGCGCTGACCGCCAATTGCGACGTCGACAAACTCGCCAAGGCGGCGGTCCGGACCAATGCGCGACGCGCGGTGGTGGCGGACGAAAGCTGCCTGCCGGCGCTGCGCGACGCATTGGCAGGGACCGACATCGAAACTGCGGGCGGCGCGCAGGCCTTGCTCGATACCGCGGCGATGGGCGCGGACTGGACGATGGCGGCGATCGTCGGCTGTGCGGGCCTCGAACCCGTCATGGCGGCGGTCGAACAGGGCGGCACGGTGGTGCTGGCCAATAAGGAACCGCTGGTTTCGGCCGGCGATGTCGTCCTCGCCGCGGCCAAGCGCCATGGTGCGACCCTGCTCCCCGCCGATTCGGAGCATAATGCGATCTTTCAATGCTTCGACTTCGATCGGCCGGAGGGGATTCGCCGCATCATCCTGACCGCGAGCGGCGGACCGTTCCGTGACTGGCCGGTCGATCGGATGCGTGACGTCACACCGGAGCAGGCGGTGGCGCATCCCAACTGGTCGATGGGTGCGAAGATCTCGATCGATTCGGCGACTCTGATGAACAAGGGGCTCGAGTTGATCGAGGCGGCCCGGCTGTTCCCAATTCTATATGATCAGATCGAAATCATCCTGCATCGGCAATCGGTGGTCCATTCGCTGGTCGATTATGTCGATGGTTCGGTGCTTGCTCAGCTTGGCCCACCCGATATGCGTACGCCGATCGCGCATTGCCTGGCCTGGCCCGAGCGCATGGCGACGCCGATGGCGCCGCTCGACCTGATCGCAATCGGCCGGCTCGATTTCGAGGCGCCCGATCCCATACGCTTCCCGGCGCTGCGTCTGGCGCGCGAGGCCCTGAATGCGGGTGGCGCGCGTCCGGCAATTCTCAACGCTGCCAATGAGATCGCCGTTGCAGCGTTCCTCGCACGCCGGATCGGCTTCCTCGAAATTGCCGCAATCGTCGCCGATACGCTGGATCGTTACGACCCGCCCGCACCGGAAACGCTCGATGCAGTATTGGCAATCGACGCCGAAGCGCGGAGGATCGCGGGCGCCAGAATAGTGAGTGGCGTGTGAAGGATTGCGTGATTTGATCCAGACCCCTGGCCTTTGGCTGACCATTTTGGCATTCGTGCTAGTGATCGGACCGCTCGTGTTCGTTCATGAGATGGGCCATTATCTCGCCGGACGCCTGTTCGGCGTGAAGGCGGACGCCTTCTCGATCGGCTTCGGTCGGGAAATCTTTGGCGTCACTGACAAGCGCGGCACACGGTGGAAGTTCGGCTGGCTGCCGCTGGGCGGCTATGTGAAGTTTGCCGGTGACATGAATGCGGCGGGGCAACCCGATGCGGCGTGGTTGGCGTTGCCCGCCGAAGAACGGTCGCGAACCTTCCAGGCGAAGCCGGTATGGCAGCGCGCGATCATCGTCGCGGCTGGGCCCGCGGTGAATTTTATCCTCGCGGTCCTGATTTTGATGGGGTTCGCGCTGGCTTATGGCGACAGCCGCACCACCACCGTCGTGGGGGCGGTTGAAAAGGGCAGTGCCGCGGCCGCGATCGCGCTGCAGCCCGGCGATCGCATCACCGCAATCGGCGGCCGGTCGGTCGCATGGTTCGAAGATATTCGCCGTTACGTCCGGATTCGGGCCGGCGAACAGGCCGAGGTCACGTTCGATCGCGGCGGCGTGTCGATCCGTCGCACCGTGACGATCGGCACGCAGGTCCAGCGCGACCGCTTCAACAATGAATATCGCCTCGGCTTGCTCGGCGTCGCACCGGCTCAGGCCGTCCGTGTCTCGGTCGGCTTGCTGGAGGCGCCGGGCGTGGCGGTCCGCGGTGTGCGTGACATCGTCGGCATGATGGTCGAAACGCTTGGCCAGATCATCACTGGTAAGCGCTCGGTGAAGGAACTCGGCGGACCGCTCAGCATCGCCAAGGCATCGGGCGAGCAGTTGGCGCTTGGTCCCGATGCGTTTGTTTTCCTGATTGCCCTGGTGTCGATTAACTTGGGGTTCATCAATTTGTTGCCAGTCCCCATGCTGGATGGTGGCCATTTGTTTTTCTACGCGATCGAGGCGATCCGGCGAAGACCGGTCAGACCGGAAGTCCAGGAATGGGCTTTTCGTGGCGGGTTGGTGGCATTGTTTGCGCTGATGATGCTCGTAACGTTCAATGATCTGGGCGCTTTCGGGCTGTGGAAGAATTTGGCCGGGTTGATCGGCTGACGCGGTTGAGGCAGGGCAGGCTAATTAAGCGGCCCGCGTAATTTTCTCCGGTTGGGGTGGACAGTGACAGCGATCAAGGTTTCTAAATTCGGCGCTAGCGCCACGGCGGCGTTGCTCGCGGGCACCATGCTGTCGGGCATCGCCAGTGCGCAGACCGCGCCGCCGGCCGCCAAGCCCCAAGCCGCGCCACAGGGTGCCGCGGCACAAGCGGGAGCCCCCCAGGCACCAGCGCCCGTCGTTGCGCCGGTGACGCGCACGATCAAGTCGCTCCGCGTCGAGGGATCGCAACGTATCGAACCCGATACGGTGCTCTCCTACACCAAGCTGCGTATTGGTCAGGCCTACACCAACGAAACGCTCGATCAGGGCCTGCGCGACCTGCTGGCGAGCGATTTCTTCGCCGATGTGTCGATCGCCGGCGTCGAGACCGGCGACATCGTCATTCGCATCCGCGAAAATCCGGTGATCAATCGTATCGTGCTGGAGGGCAACAAGCGCCTCAAGTCCGAGAAAATCACCAAGGAAATCAAGCTCGCCCCACGCCAGATCTTCACGCGCACGGCCGTGCGTCAGGATGTCGCGCGAATCGTCGAACTGTATCGGCGCCAGGGTCGTTTCGGTGCTTCGATCGAACCGAAGATGGTTGCGCTCGACCAGAACCGTGTCGATGTCGTATTCGAAATCAGCGAAGGGCCGAAATCCAAGGTCCGTCAGATCAACATCATCGGCAACGAGGTGTTCGACGATGACAAGCTGCGCGAGCAGATGGCGACCAAGCAGGCGCGTCTGTTCCGGCTGCTCAGCTCGAACACGAGCTACGACCAGGATCGCATGGCGTATGACCAGCAGAAGATGCGCCAATTCTACCTGACCGAGGGCTATGCCGACTTCAAGGTGACCTCCGCCGTCGCCGAGCTGAGCCCCGACAAATCCGACTTCATCATCACTTATGTCGTCGAGGAAGGCCCGCGCTACAAGTTCGGCGACGTCACCGTCGACAGCTCGATCCGCGACTTTAACAATGACGCGCTGGCCAAGGGGCTGGCGATCAAGAAGGGCGACTGGTACAACGCCAAGCTGGTCGAGAGCTCGGTCGACAGCCTCAGCGAGACGGCTGGATTGTTCGGCTACGCCTTCACCGAGGTGAATCCGGAATTCCAGCGCGACCGTGAAACGCTCACCATGTCGCTGAATTTCAACATCGCCGAGGCGAAGCGATCCTATGTCGAGCGCATCGACATCAACGGCAACACCAACACGCAGGACAAGGTGATCCGGCGTGAAATCCGCCTGTCGGAAGGCGATGCGTTCAACAGCTTCCAGGTTAAGCGCTCGCAGGACCGGATCAACTCGCTCGGCTTTTTCCAGGAAAAGTTCGAGATCAAGCAGACTCCCGGATCGGCGCCGGACCGCGTCGTGCTGACCGCCGATGTCGAAGAAAAATCGACCGGCGAATTGCAGCTGTCGGCCGGTTTCTCCAGCCTCGAAAGCTTCATCGTCCAGGCATCGATCCGTCAGCGCAATTTCCGCGGCAAGGGGCAGGAGTTGCGCGCGAGCGTCAATTATTCGAGCTATTCCAAGTCGGTGGAACTGGGCTTTACCGAGCCTTATCTCTTTGACAAGAATATCGCGATTGGTGGCGACATCTTCCGCCGCGACTATAACTCGTTCAATTATATCGGTAACGACCGCCAGACCACTTACAGTCAGGTCTCGACCGGTTTCCAGATCCGGGCGGGCATCCCGCTGACCGAATATTGGTCGGCGTCGGCGCGCTACGGCCTGACCTTCGACAATGTGGGGCTTTCGAGCCAATATTACACCAACGGCAGCTGCGATGTCGTCAAGGCTGGCCGCTATCTCTGCGAAGCGATCGGCAACCGCGCGACGTCTTCGGTCGGCTACTCGCTGATCTATGACAGCCTCAACAGCCGACTGCGGCCGAGCCGTGGTCAGCGACTGGTGTTCAGCCAGGATTTCGCTGGCCTTGGCGGTGACGTGCGCTACATCCGCACGCGTTTCGATGCCGATAAATATTGGGGCCTCGGCAGCGGCTTCATCCTGTCGGCAAGCCTTGAGGGCGGTTACATCCATTCACTGGAAGGTAGTCGCGGCAAGGGCATTGACAAGGTGCGCATCACCGATCGTTTCTATCTTGGCGAGCCGGAGTTCCGCGGCTTCGACATTCGTGGCGTCGGGCCGCGCGTCCAGCGTATCCCCTACACCACGGATGCCAGCGGCAAGCAGATCCTGGTGACCGACAAGAACCAGATCATCGACGATGCACTCGGCGGTCGAGCGTATTACTCCGGGCGCATCGAGCTTGAAATCCCGCTCAGTGCCGGCGCTCGCGAACTCGGCTTGCGCCCGTCAATCTATCTGCAGACCGGCGCGCTGTTCGGTATCACCAAGCCTTTGCCCACGGTTACTTTTCCGGTCGATGACAAAGGCAATTTCTTGTCACCTCTGCTCCTGAACGACCAAGGCCAGCAGCTCTACGGTATTACCCAGGCCGATGGCGGCACGCTGACGACGACTTGCGCGGTCGGTATTCCGGACGCATCCGGAACCTGCAACGGCGGCGGCGTGAACCAGATTCTTCGTAATACCGCCATCCAGCCCTTCAAGGAACAATTCGTCGGCAATTCAGCCAAGCCACGTCTCTCGATCGGCGCCGGTGTTAACTGGACCTCACCCTTTGGCCCGTTGCGCATCGATCTTGCTTATGCGCTGCTCAAGGATAAAGGCGACGATACCAAGCTTATCACTTTCAACGTAGGGACATCCTTCTAATGAATATGCACAAGAAGATTTTGTTGGCGGCGGTGCTGGTCGCTCCCGGCGCGATCATCGTCGCTACCCAGGCGCAGGCACAGACCGTTGCGGTCGCCGATCCTGAAGCAGCAGTCGAGAATTCCAAGGTCTGGGCTGCGGCACAGGCGGAAATCGGCACGACCTACAAGACGCAGCTCGATCAAGCCAAGACGCGCAGCGATGCGATCGCGGCCGAACTGGCGCCGCTTTACAAGAAGTTCGACACCAATGGCGACAATCAGCTGAGCCAGGCTGAGATTGCCGCCGCGCGCAGCACCCGTGGGGCGGAATTGGCGCAGATCGAAGCGAAGGAAAAGGCAGCGCAGGAAGAACTGGGCCGCATGACCGCACAGCCGTCGCGCGCCCGCGCTTATGCGGTCGAGCAGATCACCAGCAAGGTCAATGAAGCCGTCACCAATGTGGTGAAGTCGCGCAACATCTCGGTGCTGATCCGCCCCAATGCGGCGTTCTTCGCCAGCCCGACCGCCGACATCACCCCGGCGATCAGCGCTGAAATCGATCGCCTCTTCCCCAAGGCGAGCATCACACCGCCAGCCGGCTGGCAGCCTGGCCAGCAGGGTCAGCAAGCGGCCGCCGCTCCTGCGCCCGCTGCACCGGCGACCGGCGCCAAGCCCAAGAAGCAGCCTGAAAGCCGGTGACCGAGACGGTAGCTCCGGCAGTGCTTGGCCCGCTCGATATCGCGCGGGTCATGGCAGCGCTGCCGCACCGCTATCCGATGCTGCTGGTCGACCGCGTCGAGGAACTGATCCTCGACCGGTCGATCGCGGCGATCAAGGCGGTGACGATCAACGAAAGCTTTTTCCAGGGACATTTCCCCGGACGGCCGATCATGCCCGGCGTGCTGATCGTCGAGGCGATGGCGCAGGCGGCAGGCATCCTTGCGGTCGAATCGCTTGGCCTCGCCGGATCGGGCAAGCTGGTCTATTTCATGGCGATCGAAGGCGCGAAGTTCAGGAAGCCGGTTGAACCCGGTGTGCTGTTGCGCCTCGAAGTCGAGTTCGTGCAGAAACGGTCGAGCGTGTGTAAATTCTCCGGTCGCGCCACGATCGACGGGCAGCTTGTCGCGGAATCGAATTTCACCGCAATGATCGCGGATCCTCCCAAAGCCTGAGCATAGTATCTGCCCGGTCTGCCGTATATTTGCGCCGGGGATGCCGATCCGGTCGGATGGCCGCCGCGCTTGTGTTTCAAGAGCGCCTTCTGTAAGGCGCGCCTTCCTTCAGGCTGGTCGGAACCAGCCACTCTCGGAGATTTGACGTGAAGAAAGACATCCATCCCGATTATCACACCATCAAGGTGCAGATGACCGATGGCACCGTGTACGAAACCCGCTCCACCTGGGGCAAGGAAGGCGACACGATGACGCTCGAAATCGATCCGCTGGCGCATCCGGCATGGACCGGCGGCCGCGGCACGATGCTCGACACCGGCGGCCAGGTCGCACGCTTCAACAAGCGCTTCGGTGGCCTCACTCTCAAGAAGTAAGGGCTTTGGCGCCGTTGTTAACGGCGCGTTAGCCAAGCGGGCATAGGCTCTCCCCAGTTGTCGACGATTCATCGTTCAGACGAAAGGGGAGCCATGTTCGCCGCCGAATACGAACCAGCAGTCATCAGCAACGGACGCCGGCGAGCCCCGCGCGCGCCGGTGTCGCTTGATGCGCGGATCGGGCGAGGCGGACTGGACCGCACCTTGTGCAAGGTGGCGGATCTGTCGATCCACGGTGCCCGTATCCATAGCTATTCCGGACTGCGCAGAGGCGCGGTTATCTGGCTGACCCTCCCGTTGCTTGGCCAGGTTGCGGCCACGGTGATGTGGGCCGATGATTTCGAGGCCGGCTGCCAGTTCCATCATGCACTCGACGATGCCGCGTTCGAAACGCTGGCTGCGCTCAGCCCAAGTTAGTTTGAAGGGCGAGGGGGCGTTATGGCCACGCGAGCCGATATAGGACCCAGCTTTCCCCGCGCGGTCGATTGGTGCCGGACGGAAACGCGGCGATGAATCTGCTATGCTTGATCCTGAACCATCAGCGCGACGCGGCGCGGGTGTGGGACGATGGCCATAATTACCGTGCGCCATGTCGCCGTTGCGGTTTCCCGCTGATCAAGGTCACCCTTGGCGACTGGCGCGCGTTTGACGCGTCGCGCGATCATCAAACTGACGGTGCGCCGCGCAAGTCACGGCCCGACAGTCGATAGGGTGGGCAATAGGGGGAGACGATGGTCGGCAAGCGAAAGCGCCGACCATCGTGATCCTTTCGTCGTTATTCATTCGGCGCGGCAAACGCCGCACTCATGTCCATCCATACGGCTTCAAAGACATGGCCATCCGGGTCCGCAAAGGCACGGTTGTACATCCAGCCCATATCCATGCGGTCGCGAACGTCCGCCTTGCCCCCCGCTGAGGCTGCGGCTTCGGTGATGCCATCCACTTCTTCGCGGCTGTCGCGAGTCAGGGCGAACAGTGCGCCGACGGTTTCCCGCGCATTCGCGATCGGCTTCGGCGCGAAGGTTGCGAAATAGCCGTGAGTCAGCAACTGGAAGGTGATTGCGTCCGACCAGACCATCGAAGAGGCCTGGTCATCGCTGAACTGTTCGTTCTTCTCGCACCCGATCGCTTCATAAAAGCGGGTCGCTGTGGCTAGGTCCTGCACCGGCAGGTTCACAAAGATCATCTTGGGCACACTATTCTCCTTTTGCTGTTCTTGGCGTCGATTTCACGTCACAGGAATTCCTGCTCGATCGTGTCGCTGGCATGGATGCAGGTGACTTCGAGCCGCCCCGTCCCGACATTCACGAAGCGATGCGGGATGCCGGCGGGCCCGACCAGGATGTCGCCCGGATAGCCGCGGACCTTCTCGTCGCCCACGATGAACTCGGCCTCGCCCTTTCTGACGATCCAGGTCTCGGAATAGGGATGCACATGAAGGCCCGGCCCCTGGCCCGGCTCATTGTCGACCAGGAAGAACGACACCCCGCTGCCATGGTCTAGGCCCTCGAAGCGCACCGTGCGGCTCTGGCCTGGTTGCGGCTCCTGGTGACGAAGGACATTGAGCATATCCAGTCTCCTCTTGATGCATGTTTGCGGAAGCAAACTATCTTGACGAGAAGATATATCCGTCGGAACTATCTTCCTGTCAAGACACCTTCTCGCGAAACGCTGGATGGTGTATGCGCTGCGTTCGGCGCAACTGGCGCCCCGGGGTGAGAAATGACGGGGAAAACTGAAAACAATGCCGGCCAGGTCGATGGCGATCATGTAGATCGGCTGCGCGGGCAATGGGCACGCGAACTGCCCGATCTCGATACCGCGCCGATGGCGATCCTGGGGCGGGCTTATCGGGTGTCGACTCTGGTGCGCTCGAGCATCGAGGCGACCTTTGCCGGTTTCGGTCTCGATCGCGGCGAATTCGACGTCATCGGAACCCTGCGCCGATCCGGGCCGCCTTACCGGTTGACGCCGACGGATTTATACACGTTGCTGATGGTTTCGTCGGGCGGCCTTACCCATCGGCTCGACCGGCTGGAGAAGGCGGGGCTGATCCGGCGCGAGAAGGCGCCGCGCGACGGACGAAGCGTGCTGGTGGCGTTGACTGAGACTGGCGCTGCACTTGCCGAGCAAGCTTTTCGCACGGACATGGCGAACGAAGCCTTGTTCCTGGATGCGCTGGACATCAAGGAGCGCGAGGTCCTTGCTGGCTTGCTGCGCAAGCTGATCGTCGGCATCGAGCAAGGCGCGCGCGCGCCGGTGCGTCACGCCCCCGACCATTAACCTCGGCTCTTGCGTGCCACGATGTAAGGGCGGTTGTCGTTACCCCTGGTTGCATGGTTTTCGATGGCAAGAATGTCAAAACCCGCCGCGGATATTTGCCGGTTTAGTTCCACCGCCCGAAAGACGCCCGCATAAGGGGCCTGACCGATCGCGCGCATCACCGGCAAGGCGAGCCGAATGAGCGGGTTCATTTCTCCAACGCATGGCGTCTTTGAGATGAACAGGCCGTCCGCTGCCAGAAGATCATGGATCCGGCGTAACGTCCCGGGCAAGTCGCGGACCAGATGGAGATAGTTGAAGCCCAGGACCGCGTTGAACGGTGGCGCGTCAGGGGCAAGCGCTTCCGCGGTCGCGGTGCGGAAAGTAAGGGTCGGGGCCGGATCGGCAGCGTATCTCTCATTGGCGATCCTGATCATTTCCGCGGAAATATCGGTTGCACAATAGTCCGGGACATCGCCGGCAAGCCGGAGCGCCGTCGTTCCGGTTCCACAGCCCAGTTCGAGCACCCTGTCGCCTGGTCCGAGCAGGGCGCGGGTACGGTCCAGTGTGCGCTCATATCCGGCCTGATCGGCAACGGTGCTCAAGGCGTATTTCCGTGAACTCCGGTCCCAGAAACGGGCGTCGCCCGCGATGCTCATGATATTTGCTCCTCGGATCGCGACCTTATCCTGTCCGGCGTCGGAATGAGTCGAAGCGAAGCCGCGTCTCGCCCCTGCCTCGCAGGCCAAGGTTGCGGGGAGCTGTCACATCGTGTCGATAACGGCCCGGAACGGCGGAACAACCGGCGCGTCGTTCGCAAGGTAGGTTGGCATCACTGCCTCAAGTGTCGGAAGCCATTCTGGTCCGACGACGTGGTGCGCCTGCGGCTCTGCGTTGATCCCACCATTGGCGGTTGCCGGAGGGACGAGGATCGTTTCACATGAGTTGAGTTTGCGCGGGTGTTCCGGCTAGCCCGCGCCGAGGTTAAGGCCACCGACCCTCGCCATCAAACATCGGGGCCAGCAGCGGGGTAGGGTTCTTCTGCCACCTGACGCTGCCAGCACCCTGCGCCCTCGGGCGTGGGGTGCTGTTACGACTACTCGTTAGGAGTCGTAGCACTCCAATCTCTCGTGATTCCGTGCGACTTCCGGCGGGTGGAATTGGCTGGCAGGACTTCTAGCTCCGCTGCCCACTTAGTAAACGCCGGTATGGCCTCCGCCTCGATAAAGCTGCGGGCTTCGCTGCAATCCGCTGCCGCGACCGACCGACAACCGATCCAGAATTCCTCTTCCTCGTTTTTTACCAATGCACCGACGAGATAGAAATTGGCGTGGAAGAGGGGGCGCTTTGCCCAGAAAGCTCCATGATGGAGAAATAGTGTCACTGAAGTGAAAATGCCCGCATCCGAGACCGCTTGGTCGAGGATCGACGCCTTTAACGGGTAGGCCCAACCTTTTGGCAGTTTGTCGCGTCGTACCTTCAACATAGCTCGAGACTGCCATATGACTCACTCGCCGCAACGAGTGCGCTTCGTTGGGATTGGCGGAAGAGGTGGGATTCGAACCCACGGACGGGTTGCCCCGTCGCTGGTTTTCAAGACCAGTTCCTTAAACCACTCGGACACTCTTCCATACCGATTCAGCGGCGGGGCTAGAAATCTGCTAGATGGCTCGGAAGCGCTCCAACCCGCCGATTTGCCGACCTACCGCTAAGCGATTCTAATTACATTCCTTTTTCGTCGGTCCGCGCTTCCGCGGGTCGAAACCCCCGTTAGCTTTCAAGACCGCTGCCTTAAACCACTCGGCCACCTCTCCGCGCGTTGTGGCGCTTAATGCGCCGGGGCGGCGGAGCGCAAGCCCGGAATAGGTATGAAGCCGCGCCGCTTTGTGCTCCAGGCACGACCATCGGAGGTTTGTGTCGCGGCAACGCTGTGGCAAGGTCGGTCAATGCCGGGGATAGTGATCAAATGAAGCAATGGTTCGGGGCGGTGTTCGCCGCCTGTGTATGCGTAATGTTCAGCGGATCGGCTCATGCCCAGGATGAGGCCGGTTTCCAGGATTATCTCGTCACCCTCCGGGCGCAGGCGCAAGCGCAAGGAGTGAGCCCGGTGACGCTCGATGCGGTCATGCCGACGCTGACGCTCAATACCCGCGTGATCGAACTCGACCGGGCACAACCGGGCGGCGGATCCAGCCCGACCGCGGGGATCCTCAACTTCGCGCCGTACAAGGCGCGCCATGTCGATGCCTCGCGGATCAATCGCGGGCGCACCGCCTATCAGGCGCAGCGGTTCCGGCTGCAGCGGATCGAACGCGAACTCGGCGTCCCCGAATCGATCATGGTCGCGATCTGGGGGCATGAAACCAATTACGGCAACGTGATGGGCAATTTCGATTTGCCGCGCGCGCTGGCGACGCTTGCCTATGAAGGGCGCCGCCGCGAGCTGTTCTCGTCCGAATTCATCGCCACGCTAAAGATGATGGATCGCGGCCTGCCACGCAGCAAATTGCTGGGCAGCTGGGCAGGCGCGACCGGCGGGCCGCAATTTCTGCCGTCGATCTATCTGCGCCTCGCCAAGGATGGCGATGGCGACGGGCAGCCGGATATCTGGAACAGCGATGCCGATACTTTGGCCTCGATCGGCAATTATTTCGCCAATGCCGGCTGGCGCCCGGGCCAGCCCTGGGGACTGGCGGTCAATGTCCCCACGGGGTTCGATCGCGGCTTGATCGCCAACCGCAGCGTCTCGCCACGCTGCCCCCGCGTGTTCGAACGACATAGCGGATGGAAAACGATGGCGGAGTGGCGTGCGCTCGGCATTACGCCGCAAACCCGGACCTGGCCGGGCGACCGGGTGCTGGCGACATTGCTCGAGCCGGATGGTCCGGGGAAAACCGCGTATCTGCTAACCGGAAATTATCGGGTTATCCTCGATTATAATTGCTCGAACTTTTACGCTCTTTCGGTCGGACTCCTCGCGGATGCAGTTGAACAATAGATTTGCCCTTGGCGTAGCGCTGTTCCTTGCCGGATGTGGCGGGAGCGGTGTCGAGGCGACGCCGTTGCAGGCGCAGCAGCAGACCAACGGGGCCGAGCCCAGTTATGGGGCGAGTTATGCGCCACCACCGTCTGGTCGCCCGGGCCCAGCACAACAGGCGCGTGTTCCCGAACCGCTGCCGGTCGACATGCCCTCCGGCACCGGACCGCGCGGCACGTCGGGTGAGCAGCAGCGCTATGACGAAGTCGGCTATGCGAGCTGGTATGGCGAGGAAGTGGGCGGCGGGCGCACGGCGTCGGGTCAACCCTTCAACCCCGCAGCGATCACCGCGGCACATAACAGCTTGCCGCTCGGCTCGTTCGTCGAGGTTACCGCGCTGGACAGCGGGCGAACCATTATCGCGCTGGTTAACGACCGGGGACCGGGTGCGGATGACCGGCTGATCGATCTATCGCGCGGCGCGGCCCAATTGCTCGGCGTGAATGCCCTGGCGCCGGTGCGTGTGCGGCTGGTCAACCCGCCGCCGCCGGATCAGATGGCGTTGCGCCAGGGGCAGGCCGCGTCGCCCCGTATCGATGCGCCGCCATCGCTGCTCACCGCCTTGCGCCGCAAGCTGCCGGTGCGTGCAACGGCTGCTGCGCCGCGCCCGACGGCGGCGCGGCCCACAGCGACACGGAGCGCACCACTCCGCGCTGCGCCGGGTGCCAGCTACGCACCACCAGGCGAGCCCCGCGCGCGGCCAGCGCCGCTGCCGAGCGCTCCGCGCCAGCAAGCAGCAGCGACACATGGCGGGCCGGGCCTTTATGTCCAGGTGGCCGCCCTTTCGAATGCCGGTCGCGCCAAAGCATTGGCGACGCAACTGGGCGGGCGGGTCGAAATGGCCGGATCGATCTTCCGTGTGCAGATCGGACCGTTCGCAAACAACGCTTTGGCGCAACGCGCGCGTGACGATGTGGCAAGACGTGGTTATGGAGATGCCAGGATCGTGAAAACGAACTGAGTCATCCCCTTAGCGTTACGGACTGCCCATGAAGAACCTGTCGACAAAGAAGCTCGCCGCCGCCTCCGTTATCGCGCTTGTTCTGGCCAATCCGAGCATGGCCGCCGCGCCAGCGTTCGAGACGCCGGCGCCAGTCGCCTATCTGACTGACCTGTCGTCAGGGGCGATCCTCTATTCCAAGGACCCCGACCGGCGCATGCCGCCCGCGTCGATGGCGAAGATGATGACGGTCTATGTCGCCTTCGACATGCTCAAAAAGGGCGAGATCAAGCTCGACACGCAATATGATGTTCGGCCCGAGACCTGGAAGCAGTGGCATGGCCCTGCCGCCGGATCGACCATGTTCCTGTCGACCGGAGAGAAGGTCAGCGTCGAGAATCTCCTGAAGGGCATCGTGACGCTTTCGGGCAACGATGCCTGTGTCGTGCTGGCCGAAGGCATCTCCGGTACCGAAGCGGCGTTTACCGAGCGGATGAATCAGGCGGCCAAGCGACTTGGCCTGACCAACAGCCATTTCGGCACATCGAATGGCTGGCCCGACAATGGCGTGACCTATGTTACTGCGCGCGACCTGGCCAAGCTGGCGGCCGCGACGATCAACGACCATCCCGATTATTACAAGAAGTTCTATTCACTGCCGAATTTCACCTGGGGCAAGACGCTCGGCGCCGGCGCCGACATCACTCAGGCGAATCGCGACCCGCTGCTCGGCCGCGTTGCCGGAGCCGATGGGCTGAAGACCGGACATACCGATGAGGCCGGTTACGGCTTCACCGGATCGGCACAGCAGAATGGGCGTCGGCTGATCATGGTCATGGCCGGCCTGACCAGTTCGAACCAGCGGATCGAGGAATCGGTCAAGTTCATGAACTGGGGTTTCCGCGCCTGGCAGGCCAAGCCCATCGTCGCCAAGGGCCGCAAGGTCGAGACCGCTGAAGTTCAGCTAGGCAATGCGAGCACCGTCGGTCTGGTCGCGCCGTCCAACCTGACGGCAACCCTTCCTGCGGGGACCTCGCCCGATATTCAGCTGCGCGTGGTCTATAACGGGCCGATCAAGGCCCCGATCAAGGCCGGCCAGCACATTGCCGACCTGGTTGTGATGACCCCCGATATGCCGGCGCAGAGCCTGCCGCTGGTTGCGGACAAGGATGTCGATGAAGCCGGCTTTTTCGGCCGGGCCTGGGCTGGTCTGATGGGCCTGTTCGGCGGGTGAGGGGACGCTTCATCTCGCTCGAAGGCGGCGAGGGGGCGGGTAAATCGACTCAGGTCCGGCGCCTCGCCGAGGCGCTGGGCGCGCGCGGGATCGAGACGCTCGTCACGCGCGAGCCCGGCGGCAGCGAAGGCGCCGAGGCGATTCGCGGGCTGCTGATGCAGGGCACGGTCACACGCTGGAGTCCACATAGCGAAGCCTTGCTGTTCGCGGCGGCGCGCGCGGATCATGTCGAAAAGCAGATCCAGCCAGCGCTCGGTGCCGGGACCTGGGTGATCTGCGACCGTTTCATCGACAGCAGCCGCGCCTATCAGGGCGTGGCGGGCGGGATTGACGATGCGGCGGTGCTCGCGCTGCACGGCTTTGGATCGCGCGGTTTGTTGCCGGATCGCACTTTCATCCTCGAAGTACCGCTCGATCAGGGGCGTGCCCGTGCCGATGATCGTGATGGCGCGGCAGCGGACCGGTTCGCGGCGCGGGGCGACGACTTCCACGCCCAGGTCGCGGCGGCGTTCCGGAGCTATGCCGAGCATGAACCCGACCGGGTGCGCCGCATCGACGCATCAGGATCGCCCGAAGCGGTAACCGAGGCATTGCTCACCGGTCTCGCCGATCTGCTGCCATGAAACTGCCGGTCGGAAACGATGCCGCACATGCTGCCTTTGCCGCGGCGATGGCGGGCGGGACATTGCACCATGCCTGGCTGTTCGCGGGCCCCGAAGGCGTGGGCAAGGCGAGTTTCGCCCGGATCGCCGCGTTGCGCCTGCTGGCCGAAGGTGCCAACCCGGGGGCGCTTCCGCCGGGTTACGATGTGCCGGAAGGCGATCGCACCCGCGCACTGATCGCTGCCGGATCGCACCCCGATTACCGCGAATTGACGCGCCAGCCCAAGGATGCCGACAAGCCCGGCCAGGATCTCGCGCGGAGCATTCCGATCGCGCAAGTTCGTGCACTTGGGCCGATGTTCGCGACCACGCCATCGATGTCCTCGCGCCGCATCGTGCTGATCGACGCGATCGACGAAGTCGAGCGGCCCGGCGCGTCGAACGCGCTGCTCAAGAGCCTGGAGGAACCGCCCGCCGGCACCATCTTCCTGCTCATCAGCCACGCGCCCGGTCGGCTGCTGCCGACGATCCGGTCACGCTGCCGGCTGCTGCGCTTCGACCCGCTCGACGATGTCGCGATGGAGCGCGTTTTGCGCGCGCAGCTGCCCGACGCCAAGGATGCGGAGATCGCCGCGCTGGTGACGGCGGGGCAGGGATCGCCGGGCCGGGCACTGGGATTTGCCGGGCTCGATATGGCGGCGCTCGATACGGCGCTGATCGGGATCGCGAGGGATGGGGACCCGAGCAATGCGCAGCGCGCGAAGCTGGCCAAGCTGCTGTCGCCCAAAGCCGCGCAACCGCGCTACGAGGCGTTTCTCGACCGCGCGCCCGCTTTCATCGCTGCCGCTGCGCCTGGAAAGCGCGGGGCTGCCCTGCAAACCGCGCTGAACAGCTATGATGCGGCACGTGCGCTGTCGGCCAGCGCGCGCGGCCTGTCGCTCGACGCGCAGGCGACGGTGTTCGAGATGGCTGGGCTGGTGGCGACGCTCGCCGAGCGGTGAGGCCGGTTTTCCGGGCCTGATCGATATGCCCGGATGTTGTTATTTGCCGATATTTTTTTCATGCTGTTATGTTGGAAATCGGCGGCAGTTTTCTTGATGTTTATCAATAAGATACCGGCATCTATGCTGTTATTGAATAACAGCATGGTAACAGCATAAAAACAGCATCGCCGATCCGCGTATCAGCAACAGGCGCACGCTGTTCCCGCCATAACAGCGTGGCGCGTTTTTCGTCGTGAACCAGTCATGTCAAAGAGCCATTCGCGCCGGGCATCGACCAGGCGCTTTCCCTCATTGCCAATGCCGGGGCTGGTCTTGAATCGCGCATGAGTGCCGTGTCGGTGGTTCTAATCGCGCGCGAACCGCGCTAGGAGGCCCGGCATGGGCGAGCCTTATTATATCACCACCGCGATCAGCTATCCGAACGGACGCCCGCATATCGGTCATGCTTATGAGGCGATCGCGACCGACGCCATCGCGCGGTACCACCGTCAGGCGGGGCGCGACGTGCGTTTCCAGACCGGCACCGACGAACATGGGCTGAAGATGGTCCAGACAGCACGTGACCGCGGCGTCGGAACGCGTGCGCTTGCTGATGAAATGTCATCCTATTTCAAGGAAATGGATGACAGGTTGAATATTTCCTATGATCGTTTCATCCGGACCGTCGAGCCGGCGCATCACGCCGCCAGCGCCGCGATCTGGCAGGCGATGGCGGATGCCGGCGATCTGTATCTCGATCGCTATGAAGGCTGGTATTCGGTTCGCGACGAAGCATTTTACGACGAGAAGGAGTTGGTCGACGGGGAAGGGGGCAAAGTTTCCCCCCAGGGCACGCCAGTCGAATGGACCGCCGAGGAGACCTGGTTCTTCCGCCTGTCGAAATATCAACAGCCCCTGCTCGATCTGTATAACGCACAGCCCGATTTCATCCTGCCGGATGCGCGGCGCAACGAAGTGATGCGCTTCGTCGAAGGCGGCCTGTCCGACCTGTCGGTATCGCGGACCAGTTTCGACTGGGGCGTCAAGGTGCCGGGCAGCCCGGGCCATGTCATGTATGTATGGGTCGATGCGCTGACCAATTACCTGACCGGTGCGGGCTATCCAGACAATGCCGCCGACATGGCGCGATACTGGCCAGCCGATCTGCATGTCATCGGCAAGGATATCGTGCGATTCCATGCGGTTTACTGGCCGGCCTTCCTGATGTCAGCGAAGCTGGCATTACCCCGGCGGGTGTTCGGCCATGGCTTCCTGCTCAACCGTGGGGAGAAAATGTCGAAATCGGTCGGCAACGTCACCGATCCGATCGAACTGGTCGAACGGTTCGGGGTCGATGCGCTGCGCTATTTCCTGTTGCGCGAAGTGAGTTTCGGCCAGGACGGCAGCTATTCGGAAGAAGCGATCGTCACGCGTTGCAATGCCGATCTGGCCAATAATCTCGGCAATCTCGCGCAGCGCTGCCTGTCGATCGTGGCCAAGAATTGCGAGGGCAAGATACCGCCGGCGGGGCCGCCGACCGAAACCGAAGAGGCGTTGATGGCGAGCGTCATCGCCGCCGAGGCGGGGCTGCATGCCGCGATGGGCGACCTTGCGATTCATAATGCACTGGAGGCGGTGTGGTCGGCCGCGCGCGATGCGAACCAGTATTTCGCCGACGCCGCGCCTTGGGGCGTGCGCAAGACCGATCCAGCCCGGGCCGACACCATCCTGCATTTCACGATCGAGGCGATCCGCCGCATCGCGATCATGGCACGCTGGGCCATTCCCGACGGCGCGGATCGGCTGCTCGACCTGCTTGGCCAGAGCGTGGATGCGCGGACCTTTGCTGCGCTAAGCCGGCCGGTGGCGGCGGGAACGCCGCTGCCCGCGCCGAGCGGCGTGTTCCCACGGTTGGAACTGGCGGCGGAACCGGACTGATGCTCGCCGACAGCCATTGCCACCTGAATTACAAGGGGCTTGCCGAGGATCAGGCGGGAGTGCTCGAACGCGCCCGCGCGCGGGGTGTGACCGCAATGCTCAATATCGCGACGCGGGAAAGCGAGTGGGACGATGTGCTGGCCACCGCCGAGCGCGAAAGCGATGTGTGGGCGACGGTCGGCATCCATCCGCATGAAGCCGACCAGCATGCGCATATCGACACCGCCAAACTGGTCGATCGTGCCCGGCATCCGCGCGTCGTCGGCATCGGGGAGAGCGGGCTGGATTATTACTACGATCATAGCGATCGCGAGCGGCAGCAGATCAGCTTTCGCGCGCATATCGCCGCCGCGCGCGAGACCGGATTGCCGATCGTCGTGCATACTCGCGATGCCGAGGACGATACGGCGGCGATCCTGCGCGACGAACTGGGGAAGGGGGCCTATCCCGGCGTCATCCATTGCTTCACCGCGAGCGGGGCGTTCGCCGATATCGCGCTCGACCTGGGTTTCATGATCTCGATTTCAGGCATTGTGACGTTCAAGAATGCGAAGGATCTGCAGGAAACGGCCGCGCGGCTGCCGCTCGACCGCCTGCTGATCGAAACCGACGCGCCGTTCCTTGCGCCGGTGCCGCATCGCGGCAAGACCGGCGAGCCGGCATTTGTCGCCGACACGGCGCAGTTTCTGGCCAATCTGCGCGGTGAGACAGTCGAGCAACTGACCGGAGCAACCGCCCGGAATTTCCACCGATTGTTCGCCAAGACCATCGCGTGAAGTCGCGGCGGTGAAGATCCGCATCCTCGGATCGGGCACGTCATCGGGCGTACCGCGAATCGGCCCCAATCAGGGTGGGGACTGGGGCGAATGCGACCCAACCGAACCGCGCAATCGCCGCTTGCGCCAGTCAGTGATCGTCGAGACCGATACGACGCGCATCCTGGTCGACACCAGTCCAGACATGCGCGAACAACTGCTGGCCGCCAATGTCGCCGATGTCGATGCGGTGATCTGGACGCATGATCATGCCGATCATTGCCATGGTATCGATGATTTGCGGCAAATCTATCACGCGCGCGGGCGGCCGGTGCGAGGGTTGGCTCGGGCCACAACGCTTGCCGCGTTGAGCGAGCGTTTCGCTTATGCCTTTAACGGCCGCGACGGTTATCCGCCGACGGTCGATGGCGAGAGCCTGCCGGACGCGATCGAGATCGGCGACATCATGATCCGGGTGGTCGATCAGCCACATGGTAATATCGAATCCGCTGGATTGCGCTTTGATCATGGCGAAAAATCGATCGGATATGCTACTGATTTCAATATTTTAACTGATAATATGCGATCATTGTATCAAGGGCTGGATATATGGGTGGTCGATGCACTGCGGCGCTTTCCACACCCGACCCATCCTGAACTGTCGGCCGTGCTCGGATGGATCGGGGAATTGCGTCCGCCCAGATCGGCGTTGATCCATATGGATTATTCGATGGATTATGCCACATTGTTGCGTGAACTGCCCAAGGGTGTCGAACCGGGTTATGACGGGCTGGAGCTGATCGCATGACCGAGGGCCAATCCGCTGGCGTTATATTCTCGCTGTTGTGCCTGGTGCTGGCGGTCAGCTCATTGGCCGGTCGCCGTATCCCGCTCAGCTTCGCAATCAAATCGGCACTGGCCTGGGCGGCGATCATTGGCATCATCTATATCGTTGTCGTCAACCTGCCAGCAATTTTCGCTAGTTTTCAATAGCTTCCAGCATGCAGGCCACGGCAGAACGATCCGCATCGCACCGAGCGATGACAGTCATCATTATTCCCGAGTGACGATCAACGGTGTCACGTGGTCGATGCCGAGCGATAGCGGCGCAACGACGGTTGCATTGTCTGAAGCAACCGCCAGGGCAGCTAAGGTCACGGTCGACAGGCGCCACGAGCCGATCGAGGTGCAAACCGCCAGCGGATCGATGCCAGTGGAGAATGGCACTTTGGTGCCCGAACCGACTGAGCGTGGGCAAGAGTGCGGTATCGATGTCGATTTAACATAATGTATATTATCGGACTTGAATCAAAGTAAGCGCGACGTCGAAGAGAGACATCTCATGAGAAGCCCCTAACCGCGCTTCTTTCTGATCGATGGAGCCAATGCCACGCCTGGTGACGATAAACCTTCGGTCAAGGAATGTGAGACGGTCCGGGCGATAACGGATCTCAGCACGCCGATTATCGGCCTTCCCGTGATCGACCGCGAGATTAATTGCCATGCGAAAAAGATAGGTTCGGGCGCCTATCGGAATGATCGTGTCGATACGCGACCAGCGGACAATTAGGTCTTGGATGATTTCGGCGGTCAGGTCGATCGAACCCAGCCAGTGTCTCACTACGCCGATGAGCTCGCGGCATGCCTCAACGAAACCGCGTACATTTCCACACAGTTCAACGCCAAAGTCCCTAAGCTCTCTTGCACGGTCGATACGGACTCGCGCCCCGTCGGGATGCCGGCCCCCGCCGACGGGCTTGTCCCGACACCTGTACAGCTGGATATGGTCAAAATTCGACGAGGGCCGAAGTGGAATTGCCGTGACGTCGCCGTAGCGCTGTCAAAGGCTCCCACGCATTCACATCACCAAATTATGTAAACGATTACTTGACTCGATTGACAATCCCCCCCTACTCTCTTCGGGCTTTGATGGACGAGGGAGTCTTTCGAAGCCAAGCCCGCAAAACAAGGGTGTGAAACGTAAGGCCGTGGGAACGAGCCAAAAATGGGAGGATGTATGAGGGAACGTAATCGATTACTTTATGGCGCCGCCTTTGTTGCACTGAGCGCGTCCGCGCCGGCGGTTTACGCACAGGATGTCCCCAAAAGCGAACTAGAGGCCGCACCTCTCGCGGATGCGGTCGCGGGGGGCGATATCGTCGTGACGGCACAACGCACATCGTCGCTCGCCTCCAAGACTCCGATCGCGCTGACCGCCATCGGCGGGGACGCGCTACGCACCGCCGGCATTACCAACGCCACAGCACTGGGCGATCAGGTGCCCAATTTGTCGATCGACCGCACCGGCGGTTTGCAAATCACGATCCGCGGCATCACCAGCCGCGACAATACCGAGAAGGGCGATCCTTCCGCCGCGTTCCTGCTCGACGGTATCTATATCGCCCGACCGCAGGCGCAAGAGGTCAGCTTCTTCGACATCGACCGGGTCGAAGTGCTGCGCGGACCGCAAGGCACGCTCTATGGCAAGAATACCACGGCGGGCGTGGTCAACGTCATCACCAAGAAGCCTTCGGATAAGTTCGAGGCGGCCGCCAATGTCGCCTATGGCAATTATGATTCGATCCAGGCGGATGCGATGGTCAACATCCCGGTCAATGCCATGCTCGCCCTGCGCTTTGGCGGGTCCTTTGACCGGCGTGACAGCTACCTCATCAAGAGTGCTGGAGATCGCAATAAATTCGATCCGTTCAAGAACAACCTGTCGGCACGTGCCCAGGCGCTATTCACCTTCAGCCCGGATATCAATCTGCTGATCAAGGGTGATTACAGCCGGATGCGGGGGAGCGATTCACTGATCGGAGTGGTTGCCGACGGGACATTCTATCGCCCGCAACCCAATCAATTTGATTATACCGATGCGGTCTATGCCGGTGCCGGCAAGAGTTCCGCGGACTTGCGGCGACGGGGTTATTCGCTGCTCGGCGACCAATCGACTCGTAACCACACCTGGGGAGTCAGCGGGGAGTTCAACTGGGATTTCGGCCCGGTGATGCTGACCTATCTGGGCTCTTATCGCGAATTCAAGCGCGATGAATTCGCCGATACGGTCGTCGGCGGCGTGGCGGGTGGAGCGCCTACCCCCCGAAACACCAGATTCACCGGTCTCTACACCCAGCAATCGCACGAAGTGCGTTTTGCGACGACAGGCACCGGCCCACTCAAGGTCCAGTTCGGCGGCATGTATTTCCGCGAGCAATCGGGCATCGCTCTCTTCCTGAAGGATTTTGTCCCTGGCGTGCCCTATTTCGGCTTCCCGCAGGATCCGACGATCGTCAAAAGCTTCGGCGTTTTCGGCCAGGCAACCTATAGCCTGACCGATACGCTGCGCATTACCGCAGGCGCGCGATATTCGAAAGACGACAAGTCGCGTGTCGGCCTTACCGTGATGCAGCGAGGCCCGGTGTTTAATCCGGCCACCGACAGCTCCACGCTGAATTCGGCATCGGCGAAGTTCGACAAGATTACCTGGCGCGCCGGGGTCGACTTTGACGTCAACGACCGGACCTTGCTTTATGGGTCGGTCTCCACCGGTTATAAGGCCGGTGGCTTCAACGATGGCTGCGAAGCGGGCGTTGCAACGCGGGGACGCACCTGCACCGTGGCGGAATCGCGCCCGCTGGACCGGCTCTATTACAAGCCGGAAACGCTGACTGCCTATGAGTTGGGCCTGAAGACGCGCTTTGCCGATAATGCGGTTCGCCTGACCTTGGCGGCATTCTATTACGACTATAATAATCTGCAGCTCAACACGTCGCAGATCTTCCTTGGCGTACCGGTGAATTACACCACCAATGCCGGCAAGGCGCGCGTGAAGGGTGTGGAAGCGGACGCGACCATCACCCCGGATAGCCGCAATCGCTTCGACTTGAGCTTCTCCTGGCTCGACGCCGAATATACCGATTATACCCCGAACCCGATCGGCCAGAACGGCCAGATCGTGCCGATCGATTATAAGGGCCGGGCGCTCGATCGATCGCCTAAATATGTTGCCTCGGCTGGCTATAGTTACAGCCAGCCACTCGGTAATGGCGGTTCGATCGATTTCGGGGCGCGCTCACGGCTGAGCGATTCCTATGTCATCACTGCGTTCAACGTGCCGCGCCAATATCGCCAGCCCAGCTTCACGCGCAGTGAAGTGAACCTGACCTATAACGCGCCCGATCATCGCTGGTATGTGCAGGGTTTCGCCAAAAATCTGGAAAATACCATCACGGTGAACGCCGTGAGCTTCAATCCGCCCAGCCTTGGCCGCGACAGCCTGACCACTGTCGTGCCGGGAGATCCACGCACTTATGGCATCCGAGCTGGCGTGAAATTCTGACATCGACCTTCCAGCCCCCTGGAAGGTTCAGATCGGCGCGGGCCCTCCACTTCCCGGGAGTGCCCGCGCCGCAGTTTTCCGATCTTCAAGGAGTGAATTATGGCTTCGCAACCTGCGCGCGCCAGCCTTCGGATCGTCGATGCCAAGGTCGTGACCCTGATGTCGGCGCACCTCGTTGGTCAGACCGATGAAAAACTAATGCCTCAATTTGGTATCAGCTATAATACTTGGCGCAAGGTTCGGGCGGGTGAGCCGATCCGCCGTTCCGTGGCGGAGCGTCTCGAACAACGGCTTCGCCACCAGGGTTCGGCCAAGCTGGACTTTTCCACCCGATGAACGCGCGAACTATCGCCCCCGCTTCCGCTTCAAGGCAGTTCGCGGACCCAGATATTGCGAAAACTGATCGGGCGGCTGGGGTCACCGTGCGCCTGTAGCTTGATCGCCGCCGCACCATGCACCTTGTAACTGGGCTGGCCGATATAGACCGTCCGGCCTTTGAGCACCGCGTCCGACTGAATCACGACACCGTTCAGCAACGCGGTCATTCTGGCAGGACTTTCCAGCGCACCATCCGGCGCGAATGCCGGCGCGGTCCAGATAACATCATAACTCTGCCATTTGCCCGGCGACAGTGTCGCATTCACCAGCGGAGGATATTGTTTGTAGATGCTGCCCGCCTGGCCGTTGACGTAGGTTTTGTGATGATAGCTGTCCAGGATCTGCAGCTCATATCCTTCGTCACCGGGCCCGGTCGAGGCAAGGAACAGACCGCTGTTCCCGCGCCCCTGGCCTTCTCCGTCGACGTCCGCCGGGATCCGCCATTCCAGATGGATCTGGAAGTTGCGGAAGGTACGTCGGGTCTGAATATTGCCCGCCTTTTTGTCGACGGTGAGAATGCCGTCACGGATCGGCCATTTCGCCGAAGAGCCGTCAATAGTGGACACCCACTGATCGAGATTTCGTCCGTCGAACAGAATGACGGCGTCGGAGGGCGGATTCCCGATGGCCGCGGCCGGTGTCACGATCGGCGGCTCGGGGGACCATTTTTCGGTATCCTGCGGCTTCGCCACGACGGGCGTCGAGGCCTGCAACAACAGGATCATCACAGCGGATAGCATTCTCGCCCCCTTGCTTGCGGCAAATCCTTCAGCGAAGCGGCATGACCCGGATATTCCTGAATTCCACGTCCTGCCCCTCACCTTGAAGCGCAACATAATGTCCGAGGGTTTTCAGCGATACGCCCCCGGGAAACATCGCTTTGTACATCGGATTCGAGCCATCGAGTTCGTCGGGCGCCAGCGCAACATCGTCATATTCTGCGACGATCCTGTCGTTGATCAGCTGAGTCACATGTCCCTTGGCATCGACGCGCAATTCCGCCCGCACCCAGATGCCCGGAGCGATCGTCTGCGCGTTGCTGGGCTGGATGCAATGCTCGGTTTGCGGGACGCCGCCGATCGAAACGATCGTTCCGGGCGTACAGACTGCCCCGGTCGGCCGATCCTTGTCATCCACCTTGCCGAGCAACTGAAATTCGACGGAGATCGGAAATGCCTGGTCGAGCGGCATGGTTTCCGGCGGCTGGCTGTCGAACATGATGCCGCTATTCGCCGTTGCCCAATCGGGCACGCCGGGCGGGCGGGCGTCAAGAAAACGATAGTCAAGCTGGAGGCGGAAGGCCTTGAACGGCGTATGGTAGAACAGATGTGCAAAATGCATATCGAAGGCCGCATAATTCGCGTGCGAAACGTGGATCACGCCGTCCTTGACCGTGAAGACCTTCTTATCGTCCTGCCCCAAGGGAAGGCCGCGTATTTTTGGCGTCCAGCCGTTCAACGTCTTGCCATCGAACAGGGGTTGCCACCTCCCCTTCGCTTGTCCCGGCACCGAGGCCAGTGCGAGGGACAGGAGCAGCGCCGCCTTGATTGCCCGGGTCATTATCTACGCTTTGCAGGTGAGGTATTTGTATCCTTCCTTCGACACCTTCGCCGCATCGGAAGGCAAGTCATATTCGATGATGTAATACGCGACCTGCGGTCCCGCGGCAGTGACCACCTTGCGCCAGTCGATCATGCCCTTTCCGGGCGCGACCATGGCGCCTTCCGCGGACAGATCCTTGATGTGCAGCATGGCGATGCGGCTGTGATTCCTTTCCAGAAACGCAATCAGATCGTTGAAATGCTCGGGCTTGAACGCGGCCAGTGCCCAGAAGACATCGACCTCGAAATGAACCAGGCGGGGGTCGGTATTCGCCGCGACGATTTCCCATGCACTGGTCATCACCGACTTGCCGTCACCCCTGTCGTACAGGAACTGAGTGGACAATTCCTTGTCGTGATTATGCACATAGAGTTTCAAGCCTTGCGCCTGGGCTGCCCTGCCCAGCTCATTCAGGTTGCGCGCCGTCTCCAGCGTGTGTTCCAGCGTATCGAAACCCGGTTTGCCGAAACCGCTGGATCCTACAAAGGCCTGCCCACGCGTCTTGGCTTCGGCAAGCCGCGCCGGCCATTGCGCCGGGTCGAGCTCGGTATGATTGCCAATGGCTTGCAGGCCATTGGCCTTGAGCAACTCCGCATAGGTTTCCGGCGAACTTTGCGAAATCAGGTCGAAACCCTCGACGTTGCGATAGCCGAGATCGCGAATGTTTTTGAGCACCGTCGCAATTTGTTCGCGAGTCGGCTGGGAGGCCCGCGGCCCGAACACGTTGGCGAATGTCGGCATCGCCTTCTGGAATTTCGCCGGCATCGGTAGGGCATCCCACTCCACCGGAATGGTGGTGCCGGTCAGTGGACCTGCAAAATTATAAGTTTGAACGGCGACCTTGCTTTCAGGCAACCCGAGGCATCGCGGGCCCGCCGCCATGCGATGTCCGGCATGCATGTCCTGCGCGACGGTAGCGCCGGCCGGCAAGGTGGCCAGTGCCAGCAGCGACAAAGCGTTGCGACGGATGCTCATGATATGGTCCCCTCTGATTTCGATTTGATCTGTCGTGTTGGCGTCGTCCGGCTCAACGCAGCGCCTGAATATAGTCGATGATCGCTTGCCGCTTGGCGGGGTCGCTGACGCCGGGATACGACATGCGCGTACCGGGAACGACCGTCTTGGGTTTGGCGATGAATGCGTCCAGCGTCTCCCGATCCCACCGCACCTTGGCGGTCGACATCGCTGGGGAATATTTGAAGCCCTTCACCTGACCGGCGGGCTTGCCGAAGATGCCGGCCAGACTGGGACCGAGGCCCGAGGCCCCCGCCTTCTCCGAATGACATATCGCACAGGATTGAAAGGCGAGCTTCGCTTTCGCCGGGGTGATTGCCTGCGCCTGGGCCTGGGCGGGCCGGGAAGAGAGGATTGCGGCGCCGACGGACAGGGTCATGGCGCTGAAACACAGAGCGGCGACCGACAGTCTAGATACGGAATCCCGATGCATTCGAATCCTTCTCCCAATTCCCGCACTTTCTTAACGTGGAAAGCGATCTCGAGGCGAGGCCTAACAGGCTTTGGAATGGATTACAATCAGCCGGAGCCCGTTCGCCAAATCGAGTCAGCGTGCGATCGACTCGCAAGATATAAAACAGCATTGCCATGCGAATTTCGGGGCGATATGAAAACGATTACTAAAAAAAGGAATAGGGGAGTGTTGCCGTGGGAACAGACGGGAATCCGTTGGCAAGCTTTCAGCCAAATCGGCGAAAGCTGCTGGAACTGGGAGCCTGGCTTGGTGTGGCGCTGGTCGCGTCGGTCAGCATGCCGGATGCGTATGCGGCAGGCGAGACGACACTCGCTCCCTCCGACCTGGCATTGATCGGAGATGTTGCCGAGCTCATCATCCCGGCCACCGACACCGGCGGCGCCAAGCAAGCCGAAGTGCCCGCGTTCATTGGCCTGATGGTCACGCGCTGGTTCCATCCGGATGAACGCGACAATTTCCTTTCCGGCATGGCTGAATTCGCCACGGGCGCCGTCACCAAATACGGTAAGCCATTCACCGCTCTGACGCCGGCGCAGCAAACGGAGTATTTCGGCGGCTTGCTGCACCAGGCCGAAGCGCAGCCGGCCAAGCCCACTTCGCTCAACAGGGGCGGCGCAAAGGGCGCTCCACCGCCTCCATGGTCTCCCTTCGTCGTGTTGATGAAGCGGCTTACGATCTTCGGCTATTACACCAGCGAGCTTGGCGGTTCGGTCGAGCTGTCGCTCAACATCATACCCAACGAATATGTGCCCGAAGCCACGGTCAGGCCCGGCGAGCGTGCGGATTCCTACGCGCAGATCGCCCTGCCCCCCTTCAGCGCACGATGATTGGAAAGACCATGAGCAACCAGGATTTTGATGCGATTGTCGTCGGCTCGGGGATTTCGGGCGGCTGGGCCGCCAAGGAGTTGACCGAAAAGGGCCTGAAGGTCCTGCTCATCGAGCGCGGTCGCCCGATCACGCCCGATGACTATCAGGGCGAGCACAAGGCGCCGTGGGAATTTCCCTTTCGCGGCCTGGGCGACCGGCTGCGTTATGAGCGCGACTATCCGATTCAGCGTTCCACCGACTATGCGCTGGGTGAGGATACGGAGCAGTTTTTCGTGAAGGACGTCGACCATCCCTATGGTCGCGATCCCGATCATCCGTTCAACTGGATCCGCGGCTATCATCTGGGCGGCCGCTCGCTCACCTGGGGCCGATGCACGCCGCGTTGGGGAGAGATCAACTTCACCGACAATGCCCGCGACGGCCACGGCGTTGATTGGCCGATCCGATATGACGACATCCGTCCCTGGTACGATAAGGTCGAGACATTCATCGGCGTGTCCGGGCCGATCGGGCTCAATGTTCCGAGCGCGCCGGAGGGACGCTTTCAACCCGGCATGCCAATGAACAGCTGCGAGAACCGAGTCGCGGAGGCCATTGCGCAGAAATTTCCGGAGCGGCGGCTGGCGATCGCACCATCGGCGATCCTGACGCAGGAGCTGAATGGCCGGGCGGCATGCCATTATTGCGGGCCGTGCGCGCGCGGCTGTTCCACCGGATCCTATTTCAGTTCGATCAGTTCGACTCTGCCTGCCGCCGAGGCGACCGGCAACCTCACCACCATCACCAACGCGATCGTCGAGGGGCTGAATCATGACCCCAAGACAGGCAAGGTCAGCGGCGTGCGTGTGATCGACACCAACAGCCGCGCGCGCAGCACCTATCGCGGGCGTATCGTGTTCCTCAACGCTTCGACGCTGGGCACGACGCAGATCCTGCTCAATTCGAAGAGCGAGAAATATCCGACCGGACTCGGCAACACGAGTGGCGTGCTCGGTCATTATTTGCTGGATCACCTGATGACCGGCAGCGCATTCGGGATGGTGCCGGGCATGTATGACAAGCATCCGATCGGCAATCGTCCGGCCGGCCTTTATATGGCGCGCTTTCAGAATCTGGACAAAAAGGACAAGCCCTATCTGCGTGGCTTCGGTTTCCAGGGCGCCGCATTCCGCATGAACTGGGCACGCGGGACGATGACCCCCGGCTTTGGCGCGGATTTCAAAAAGGGTCTACGCGAATTGGGACCATGGGTCATGTATCTCGGCGGCTTTGGCGAATGCCTGCCTTATTACGAGAACAGCCTCAGCCTCGATCCGGTAAAGAAGGACAAATGGGGCATCCCGATCCTCAACACCCGGTTCGAATGGGGCGACAATGAACGGGCGATGGCGACCGAGATGGCCGCCGAAGCGAAAGCGATGCTCGAGGCTGCGGGCGCGCAGGGCGTCCAGGCCAATGCGGCAATGCCGATCGGCGGGCTCGCGATCCACGAAATGGGCACCGCACGGATGGGGCGGGATCCGAAAACATCGTATCTCAACGGCTTCAACCAGGCGCATGAGGTGTCGAACCTGTTCGTGACCGATGGCGCTTGCATGACCTCCACGGCCTGCCAGAATCCATCGCTCACCTATATGGCGCTAACCGCCCGGGCGGTGGATCATGCAGTCGGCCGGATGAAACAGGGGCAGCTATAAGGCCCGATCGGCACCGGGCATTGGAATTCCCGTCCGCTGAGCGATCATCGGCGGCGGTGAGGTTGGTCCCGGTGCCGCCTGGAAAAGGCTCGCCGGGACCGGTCAATTGAAACTACCCCCGGAAGCGATCGTCCGTCACCGCGCAGAGCGCGGCGGCGCTGTGCTTTCGCGCAAGATCAGTTCATGCGGCAAAGTGATCGACACGGCGCTGGTCGTCGATTTTCCGCGCAGAATATCGAGCAGAATTTCGACCGTCTTGCGACCGATCAATTCCTTGGGCTGATTGATCGTGGTCAGTGCCGGCTGGAAAGCCCGGGCATGACGAATATCGTCAAAGCCAACCACCGAGACATCGCCCGGACAATCGAGTGCGCGCTCGCGCAGCGCGACGATCGCCCCGATCGCCATCTCGTCGCTGAAGCAGAATATCGCCGTGGGTGGTTGATCCTCGTCGAGCAGCGAATGGGTATGGGCTTCCCCCGAATCGACCGAGAAATCGCCGGTCCGGAGCAGCAGATTCTCGCGATGCCCCCGCCCCGCCGCGGCGCCCTGGACTCCGCCGAGCCGATCGCGGCTGAGCGGGCTGAGCAACGGGCCGGTAATGACGCCGATGCGCCGATGCCCGATATCGTAGAGATGCTGCATCGCTTCAGCCGCGGCGACGCCATTGGCGATATGGACGCTCGCGACATTGAGGTCGGGTTCATATTCGCAGCCATTGACGATCGGCGCGGCGGCGCCCAGCCGGGCGACCATCGCCGCGGCCGTCGGTGCCAGCCGGTGGCCCAGGAAGATCATGCCGTCCGCCTCCCGGCGGGACAGCATGTTGGCATAATATTCCTCCAGCGCGCTGTCGTGGCGCGTATCGCCGATCAGAAGTGAATAGCGTGCCGCCTGCAACGCCTCTTCCGCACCGCGAATGATGGCGGAGAAAAAGGGATTGGAGATGTCCGGTACCGTCAGAATGATCCGCTGTGCGCGGGTCGTACGGAGGCTCTTGGCGGCATAATTGGGCACATAGCCCAATGCGTCCACCGCCTGAACGACAAGGCGACGGCGCGCTTCGCTGACAGAATCGGGATCGCTGAGCGCCCGTGATACTGTGGCTGTCGATACGCCGGCTGCTCGCGCGACGTCCGCAATCGTGGTCATTCGTTAACCTGTTCTCTCAAATGCGGGCAACGGCCAAATTTGTCGTATATCTTTGTCCTTGCCTTAGGTACAGCCGTCCCTAAGATGTAATCCATTACAACAAGGGAGGGGTCATGCGGAAAGATTCAACCGCAGCGTTGAGGCAAGTTCTCACGAAGTGGGTTGCGGTGCGAACGGACGTGACACCCAACCCCACCCTTTCGAACCAGTCGCCTGAGCAGGCACCAGGACGCTCGGCAAAGACCGGCGCCGGAGAGGGATGAGACGATGGTAAAGACACGCCTCTCGTTGATGATGTTCGCTCAATATTTCGCCTGGGGCGTCTGGCTGGTCCCGCTCGGCACCTATATGAGCAAAGGGCTTCGGTTCGACGCGATCATCGGCACGGCCTTCGGGCTGATCGGCATCGCGACGATCCTCTCGACATTGTTCGTCGGCATGGTCGCCGACCGGTATTTTTCCGCGCAGAAGGTGATGGCCGTGCTGTGCCTGGGCGCGGGCGCGGCGTTGCTGTGGGTTTCGACGATCACTCAATCCGAGACGGTTTTTCTTACCGGATTGATGGTCCACTTCCTGTTTTATGCTTCGACCATCCCGCTGGCGACGTCGATCGCGTTCAATTCCATATCGGATACGGGTCGTGAGTTCCCGGCGATCCGCGTCTGGGGCACAATCGGCTGGATTGTCGCAGGCCTGCTGATCGGCCTGATCCCTGGTGCGGCCGGAACCGCGTTGCCGATGCAGATCGCCGGTGGCGTGTATGTATTGCTCGGCGTCTATTCACTGACATTGCCCGATACGCCGCCGCGCGCAAAGGGCCAGCCGATCAGTGTTGCAGGACTGTTCGGCCTCGACATCGTGATGGGCTATCGCAATCGCGCCTTCTGGGTTTTCATCTGCGCGATGTTCGTCATCATGCTGCCGAAGACCTTTTACGACACCTATGCGAATGCGTTCTTTTCGGAAAAGAACCTGACGATCGACCTGTTCGGCTGGCATCTGGAAGCCACTGCGATCCAGACCGCCGGCCAGATGTTCGAGACTCTGTTCCTCATCACGCTGCCGCTGCTGCTGCTCCGGTTCGGCATCAAATGGGTGCTGGTCGTGGGCATGGCCGCGTGGAGCGTCCGGTTCCTGGCATTCGGCTGGGGCTATGAAGGCGCACAGGCGATCGTGCCGTTGATGCTGTTCGGCATCATCATCCACGGCATCTGTTACGACTTCGTGTTCGTATCGAGCCAGATTTATGTCGATCGCAAATTCGATCTCTCCGCCCGGTCTCGGGCGCAAGCGTTTCTCGCGCTGGTAACTCAGGGCATCGGCACGGTGATCGGATCGAACGTCGCCGGCTGGATCTATGTCGCCAATACGCATTCGACGACGGACCACGACTGGCGCGCGATCTGGCTGATTCCGGCCGTCGTCGCGGCAGCCGCCGCCATCGTCTTCGCCCTCACCTTTCACGAACAAGCTGGGGCACGGAATCGGGCCGGTCGCGTGGCGAATGGCGGGAGGGCGTGATGTCGGCCAAGCCCCTCGCAATGGGCATGGCGGGAGGCGGCCCCGGCTCCTTCATCGGTCCGATCCACCGTATCGCGGCGGAACTCGATGGCGATGCACGGCTATGCGCGGGTGTGTTCAGCAGCGATCCCGGCCGGTCGCAAGCGGCGGGAAAGGCCTATGGGATCGATCCCGATCGGATTTATTCCGACGTTGCGACGATGGTCGCGGCGGAACGGCAGCGAAGCGACGGGATCGATTTCCTGACCATCGCCACGCCGAACGACACGCACTTGCCGATCGCACTCGCCGCAATCGAGGCAGGCGTGCATGTGGTGAGCGACAAGCCGGCCACCGCGACGCTGGACGAGGCGCTGACACTGCGCGATCGGCTGGCGGGTACTGGCTGTCTCTACGCACTCACCTATACCTATACGGGTTATCCGTTGATTCGTGAGGCGCGTGATATCGCGGCGCGTGGCGACCTTGGCCGGTTGCGCAAGATCCATGTCGACTACCCGCAAGGGTGGCTTGCCGACGCAATCGAGAACAGTGGAAACAAACAGGCCGGGTGGCGCACCGATCCCGCGCGCACGGGCGTCGGCGGGTGCATTTCGGATATCGGCGTCCACGCCTTCAACCTCGCCGAATATGTCTCGGGCGAGCGGGTGATCGAACTCCTGGCCTGCCTTGCGAAGGTCGTGCCCGGCCGCACCCTCGATGACGACGCCACCGTCCTCGTCCGGTTTTCGGGTGGGGCACAGGGCTTGATTACCGCGACGCAGATTGCGGCTGGTGCACGAAATGATCTGAAAATCCGGATCTGGGGTGAACGCGGCGGACTCGAATGGTCGCATGCGGATAGCCAGCGCCTGTACCTGCGCTGGCCCGACCGCCCCGATCAAATTCTTTGCGCCGGCAGCTCCTATCTCGGCGAAGCCGCGCGACGCGCCTCGCGCTTGCCGGCCGGGCATCCGGAGGGTTTTATCGAGGCATTCGCGACTCTCTATCGCGATTTCACCACGGCGATCCGGGCAAAGGCGCCGGCCATCATATCTCCGTTGTCCGGCATAGAGGAAGGCGTGCGCAGCATGCGGTTTATCGAGACCGCCCTGCAATCGAGCAATCTCGGCGCGGCATGGCTTCCGCTGATCGACTGAACCGGTTCGCCCGGTTTGAAGATTTTTCCCGAAAGGTATTCAATGCGAACGATCAAAGGCCCGGCGATTTTCCTGGCGCAGTTTGAAGGAGCCGAAGCGCCCTTCGACACGCTCGCGGGGATGGCGGGCTGGGCGGCCAGCCTCGGCTATGAAGGCGTGCAAGTGCCGACCGGGGGTAAGCTGATCGACCTGGAACTGGCGGCCGAAAGCAAGACCTATTGCAGCGACATCATCGGCATGCTCGATGAACACGGCATCCGCATCACTGAATTGTCCACGCATCTTCAAGGACAGCTGATCGCCGTCGATCCGGCGCAGGATGTGCTGTTCGACGCCTTTGCGCCCGAGAACCTGCGTGGGCGCCCGGAAGCGCGCCGGGAATGGGCGCACCGACAATTGCTGCTCGCCGCGAAGGCGAGCCGCAATCTGGGACTCGATACGCATGTTACGTTCTCGGGCGCCCTTGCCTGGGGCAATTTCTATCCCTGGCCGCAGCGCCCGGCCGGAATGATCGAGGATGTATTCGCCGAACTTGCCCGGCGCTGGCGCCCCATTCTCGATGCATTCGACGATGCTGGGGTCGACCTGGCTTATGAGATCCACCCCGGCGAGGACCTGCATGACGGTGCCACGTTCGAGCGTTTCCTGGCTGCGGTCGACGACCATCCGCGCGCAACGATCCTGTACGATCCCAGCCATCTGTTGCTGCAGCAGCTCGATTATCTCGCCTTCATCGATCTTTACAACGATCGCATCCGCGCCTTTCACGTGAAGGATGCCGAATTCCGGCCGAGCGGGCGATCCGGTGTCTATGGCGGTTATCAGAACTGGATCGACCGGCCGGGCCGTTTCCGCTCGCTAGGGGATGGTCAGATCGATTTTCGCACGATCTTCTCCAAGTTGGCGCAATATGATTTTCCCGGATGGGCGGTGCTCGAATGGGAGTGCTGTCTCAAGCATCCCGAAGATGGCGCCCGTGAAGGCGCCCCCTTCATTCGTGACCGCATCATCCGCGTCACCGATCGGCGGTTCGACGATTTTGCGGGGTAAACAAGTTCTTCATCCACCGGCGCGAGAGTTTTACGCAAATCGGCGGAGACATCGCTGAGGCCGACCGCCCTGTATCCCGATTCCCATATCTTGTTGTTTTCAGCGATGTCGTCTGCCGACCGGTTATCCGGCCGGGCGGCGGTCGAACATGTCGGAATAGCGGCACGTCAACAGGGTCGGCTGCGCCAGTTCCCCGGTGCCATATCTGGCCCATTGATTGCCCCACAACACTTTCAATTCCTCGACCTTGTCCGGGTATTTCGCGGCAAGATCCGTGCTTTCGGCAAAGTCGGTGTCTAGATCGTAAAGCTCCCAGCGGTCATTGGCGTAGGGCTGATCGCAATCGTGGATGGCGACAGCTCGCCAGCGACCGCTGGTGATCGCTCGATTGCCGCGCAATTCGAAATATTGCACCGATCGGCCCGGAGCCTTGCGGCTCCGCACGGTCGGCAGGAAGGAGCGCCCCGCTACGGGAATTTGCGCCACGCCGCCGACGACGGATTCGAATCGCGTGCCAACAGCTTCGAGCAGTGTCGGGGCAATATCGATCACATCGACAAATTGCCGCCGAATGGCTCCTGGATCGCGTACACGGCGCGGCCAATGGAATATCATCGGCGTCCGGGTGCCCCCTGAATAGGGCCACAGCTTGTATCGCCGCAGCGGCGTGTCGCCGACCATCGCCCAAGGGCGTGGATACTCCGCTTGCGTCTTGGCCGTTCCCAGCTCGTCGATACGCGCGCGCTGCTCTGCCGCCGGAATGGTGTTGGCGCGATAGAGTCCATCGAAAAAGCCGCGCTGCCCCGCCTCCGACGCTGCACCATTGTCTGAAAGGAGGACGATGATGGTGTTATCGAACAACGCCTTATGCCGTAGCGTCTCCAGCAGCCGGCCGATCTGTTCGTCGCAATGCTCAATGAAGCCGGCATAGACCGCCATGAAGCGGCCAAAGACCGCCTTCTCGTCATCGGACAGATCCGCCCAGGCCCGATCGCGTGCTTCGCGTGGCGGCATCCGGGTATTCGCCGGAATCAGCCCCATCCGCTTCATACGGGCGAAGCGCTCCTCCCGGATCGCGTCCCATCCCTTTTCATATATGGCATCATAGGGTGCCGAATATTTGCGCGCGACCTGGATTGGGGAATGGGCGGTGCCAAAACCAAGGTTCAGGAAGAAGGGCTTGTCGCCGTTCCGTGCGATGTGATCTTCGATCACGCTGATCGCCTTATCGGCGAGATCGACCGAAAGATGATAGCCCGCGGGGAAATCTCGCTTGAGATAGTCGTTATTTTCCACCAGCTCCGGACGATATTGATCGGTCCAGCCCCGTGGAAAACCATAGAAATAATCGAAGCCGCGCTGCAACGGCCAGTGCTCGCGGCCGGCATGTGCACCGAGTTCATCCATTGGGATCATGTGCCATTTCCCGATCGCCCAAGTGGCATAACCCTGACGCTGCAACACCTGCGCCATCGTCTGGGCGTTACCGGGTATACGAAACAGGCGTGCCATGTCCGGATCCTTGGCCAGCACGGCGGCGACGTCGGGAACATCCGGCATGTTGATCGTGTGGTTGTTGCGCCCCGTGAGCATCGATGCGCGGGTTGCAGCGCAGACCGACTTGGTATCGAAATGGACGTAGCGCAGCCCAGCTTTCGCCAAACTGTCAATTGCCGGAGTGCGGATCTCCGCACCGAAGCATGCGAGATCGGAATACCCTACATCGTCGAGGACGATGGTTATGATGTTGGGGCGCGGTCCGTCACGACCCACGGATTGAGCCCCGGCAACGCTGTACAGCGTCGTGGTAGCGAGCAACGTGCCGAGGAAGCGGCGGCGGGAAATCTGCATGGATCAAGGCACTCCGTCGCGCAGCGGGGATCGCCAGTCCGCTCGCGTCCCCGTTGCCATGAGAACTCAGAAGCGGACTGCGGCCTCGACACCAAAGGTGCGGAAGGCATCCGGTGTCAGGAGCTGAGTATAGCCAGCGCCGGTTGCCGACGTATCAAGCAGGCCCGTCCCGATGAAGCTGGCGAAATGCTTGTTCGTCAGATTCTTGCCGAAAACCGATACGCGATAACGCCGATCCTGCGTTTCGAGCGAGAGGCGGCCGTTGAGCAAACCATAGCCCCGCTGAATGGTCTCGGGGTCGCGAAAGCCAAAGAATATCTGCGAGCGGTAGGTGAACGCCAGATTGGCACTGCCGCGCAGGCGATTGCCAATATCGGCCCCATAATTAGCATTGACGGAGTAGGCCCATTTCGGCGCGTTCGCGAGTGCCTCCCCGGTCACATCCTGCCGGTTGCCGGTCAGACATCCTTGCGCCGCAGTCTGCCCCGGGTAACAGCTCAGGACCAACCCGCGCACCTCCGTTTTGGTATAGGCAAGATTACCCGTCAACGTCAGGCCATCGACCGCCCGCAGGACCGCTTCGACTTCTGCCCCTTGTGTGATCAGCTTACCCGCGTTGGTGAGCTGAAACGACGTCAGCACCGCACTATAGGTCTGCGCTTGGAAATCCGTGAAGGTTTCATAAAAGCCGGTAACATTGAGCGTCAGCATCCGATCGAAGAGCGTTGTGCGGACGCCGCCTTCCCAGTTGCTCGCGATTTCCGGCTTCAGCACCGCCAGCCCTGAATTGACTGTGGTAGCGGTCAGGTTGTTCAGCAGGTTGAGCGCCGGTCCTTTATATCCTCGTGTGTAGGTGAAATACGCCATGATATCAGGCGAGAACTGATACTGCGCACCCAGCTTGTAGCTGAAATCGGTATCCGTCGCCTTCAACGTCGGCGAGACATAAGCTGGGCCGCCGAGGCTCGGCATGGCACCGACTGCGCCGGGCAGGATCGTCCGGTTGAAATGCGCTACGGCCTGGTCCGACGTCAGGCGAAAACCGCCGATGAGCGACAATCTGTCGGTCGGGTGCGCAGTCAGCTGACCGAATGCAGCGACATTCTTCGATGTAATGTCGCGGTCAACCTGGTTGCCGAGATATTGGCCCACCGGCAGGTTCGCGACGAGATTGCCCTTCACCTGCGTCCGGCTCGCCACATCCTGCCAGAAATAAAACAGGCCGACGACATATTCGATCGGCTCGCCCGACGGTGATGTCAGGCGCAGTTCCTGCGTAAACTGCTGTTGTCGCTGGCGCGCGTTGTTGACGCTGGCGACCGGCAACGGCACCAAGTCGGCGTCATTGTTATCGAAGACCTTGAATTCGCGATAGGCGGAAATCGATGTGATCGTCTGGCCGCCAAGCTCGGTGTTGATCTCGACCGAGGCGCCACCGGTTTTCTGCCGGTTGAAGAAATCCCCGTCGACCGTCACCTCGCGGTTAAGCGGCCCGAGCCGCTGAGCCGATAGCAGCGCGGCGCGAGTCTGGCCGTTATAATAGGTGGTCGTTGGAAGCACAGAACGCACTGTTGTGAACCGCGCCGGGTCTGCCGGAGGCCGTGGGTTGTGAGTCACGCTGCCATATCGATGTTGTCCGCGGCAGCATAATATTGATCTTCGGCTTCGGCAGGCGGGATGTTGCCGATGGGCTCCATCAGC
>NZ_JSXI01000042.1 GCF_000803065.1 Sphingomonas sp. ERG5 | reverse complement strand
TCAAAGCAAAAGACGTCATACAATATCTATTCCGTTCTCGTGGGCTGGGAGTTGTGTATAGGAGCCACCGCCCCCCCCCCCCAATATCGGCGGCGGTGGCGGACGGGGTGGCTTCTGCGTCACCGCCGATACGACGATCCTGATGGCTGATGGCCGTGAGTTGGAGGCGCATCTGATCCATATGGGCGACCGGGTCCGTACGCGACATGCACGAACGCTGGAATGGGGAGATTATCCGGTGACTGCGATCTCATTCCACACCGAGCCGGTCTGGCGTGCCGAGGGTCACCCACGTGCCACCGCCGGCCATCGCTTCTGGCATGATCGCTGGGTGAGGATGGACGAAATCGGTGTGCCCGATGGCGACGCACTGGTCGCGAGCATAACGGTCGGCGACGCGCAGACCTATGTCTCGAATGGCGTGTTGTCGCACAATCTCAAACAGGGTTTCCAGATTCCATGAGCGTGGCGCGAATCTATCGCACGGGGTCACCCTATAATGGCAACGAGCTGGCCGAGATCGATTTCGAGCAGTCGGCCGATACCATGTATTTGGCACATATCGACCATAAGCCGAACAAGCTGGTGCGCACGGGACATAGCAATTGGGCTTTTTCGGATATAGCCTTCACGCCGACATTGCCAGCACCGACCGGCCTTTCGGTCATGCCTGTGACGGGCAATTCGGTAGTCAGCGGTGATAGCTATTTTCCGCAACCTGCGACCTATATCGTCACGTCGGTCAACGACGTGACGGGCGTGGAGAGCCGGCCATCCCTGACTCCGGTGACCGTGATCAACGATCTGACGTTGAAGCGCAACTACAACTCGATCAGTTGGATCGGCGCGACCGGCGCGACGCGTTACCGCGTGTTCAAGGCTGATAACACACAGGAATATGGCTATATCGGCACCACAACCTCGCAGAGCTTCACCGACGACAATATCGGGCCGGATTATTCTGACGGTCCGCCGCTCAAGCAAAATCCGTTCGAGGTGAAGGGCGACTGGCCCTCGACTGTGACCTTTATCGACCAGCGGCTGCTGTGGGGCCGGACCGCCAACCATCCCAATGCGATCTATGGATCTCGCTCGGGTAGTTTCGAGAATATGGATATCTCGCGCCCGCTGAAGGCATCCGACTCTCTATCCTTCGCGCTGGTTGCGGGGCGCGTCAATGCAGTCAACCAGTTGGTGTCGATGAACAGCCTGCTCGCGCTGACCTCGGATTCGATCTTCAAGATCGAAGGCGGCCAAAGCGGTTATATCAGCGCGACCGATTTCGTCGTGCGGCGGCAGAACGGGCGCGGATCGTCGCGCCTGTCGCCGCTGGTGGTGGACAGCGTGTGCTTCTACCAGACCAGCGTGGGCAATGGTGTGCGCACGCTCGGCTATCAGTTCCAGACCGACTCGATCGATTCCAACGACGTCACGATCTTCTCGCCGCATCTGTTTCGCGGGTTTGACATCAAGGCCTGGGCCTATGCGCAGGAGCCGCGATCGATCATCTGGGCGGTGCGCAGCGATGGAAAATTGCTCTGTTTCACCTGGGAACAGGAACAGCAGGTCTGGGGCTGGACGTTGTGCGAGACCGACGGATCGGTCGAAAGCGTATGTGTGGTGTCGGAAGGAACCGAGGACCGGCTCTATCTGACCGTGCGGCGCAACGGCAAATTGCTGATTGAGCGGATGGCCGCGACGCGCTGGGCCGAGGTGGAGGATTGCTGTTTCCTCGACAGCGCCGTCACCTATCAGTTTGAGGAGCCGGCGGCGATACTACGCAATCTCGACCATCTTGAGGGCAAGACCATCTCGGCGCTGGCCGACGGCAAAGTCGTGTCGGGGTTGGTGGTGACGGGCGGCGTGGTGACCCTGCCGTTCGCCGTGCGCAAGGTGACGGCGGGGTTGCCCTATTCGGCGACGATCGAGACCTTGCCGCTCGCGGTGCAGGGACAGAGCGGCTGGACTGTCGCCAAGGTGCAGAGCCAGGCCAGGGCGGTGATCCGCGTAATCGATAGCCGCGGGCTAAAGGCGGGGCCGACCGATACGACGCTGGAGCCGCTGCGGGGGCGAACGCGCGAGATGCCGGGGCAGCCCAACGCGCTGCGGACCGGATTACTCGAAACTTATTTGCGGCCTGACCTTAATGGCGGTGCGCGGGTGATCGTGCGGTCGGATGATCCACTGCCGATGACGATCAGCGCAATCTATCTCGACCCCAGCGTTTCGGAATGACTTTTCTCGGATCCTCCTCCGATGAGGCAGCGATAAGGGAACACTCCCCCGAAATCGAATTCCTCGCCGCGTCGCCGACTCATATCGGCCCGATCGCTACTCGTATGAGGGAGGTCGATCGGGTCGAATGTCTCGCTCTTGGTCATAGTCCCAAACAGGCGTTGCGCGCCGGTCTCACCACCTCGTCACTATGCCTGACCGCATTTGTCAAAAAACGGCCGGAGGCGATGTTCGGGTTGGTTGTGACCAATGCCCTGTGCGGAGAAGGGCGACCGTGGATGCTTGGGTCCGATGCAATCTATCGCCAGCCGCGCGCCATGCTGCGTCTCGGCCCGCTCTTCCTGTCGGCGATGCTCGATTCAACCTCAAGCCTGTCTAATCTAGTTGCATGCAGGAACAGCCGCGCGATCCGCTTCTTGGCGCGCATGGGCTGCATCTTCGAAAAGGAAATGGTCATGCACAACGAGGTCGAATTCATCACCTTCACGCTGGAACGCCGCTGATGTGCCCGCCCGCATTCGCCGTCCCGCTTGCCATCGCCTCGACGGTCGTCGCCACTGGCGGTGCGGTGCTGCAAGGCATCGGTCAGGCGCAGCAATATCGCTATCAGGCGCAGATTGCGGATCAGAATGCGCATATCGCTGATGAGCAGGCGAAGGATTCGATCTTGAACACCAATTTGGAGGCACGGGCGCGGGGCCGCCAACTGGCGCAGATGAAGGGCGCGCAACAGGCCACGCTCGCCGCCAATGGGGTCGACCTGAACTTTGGCAGCGCAGCAGATCTCCAGCGCGACACCGCGATGATCGGCGCGGAGGATTATGCGCAAATCTATAAGGGCGGGAATGAGCGGACCAAGGGGTTCGATGTTGGCGCCTCCAACTATCGCTCCCAAGCCACTGCCAGTCGTGCCCAGGCGAAGGGCGCGATGATGAAGGGCCTGTTCGACGGCCTGACCACAGCGCTCGGTAATGCGTCGCAAATCTCGCGAATGAAGAAGTAGGCGAGAGAAGGAGTGTGTGGGAAGTTTCGATAGAATAGAACCGTATTGGCTTTGATGCAGCGGGGCTGGACGGCGAGCTTGCAGGTTACAGGGGACCCGCGCAGGCTGAAGGTAGCGGACCTTGCGGGTCACGGAGATACTTTCCGATCCGCGCATCAGAAATTGCATCCGATATGGCCCCAGCCCGAAATGTCACGGACTCCAATGGCAAATTCGGCTATGCTTCCGACCTGGGATGTCGCGGAACAGCCGTGATGCGGGAATGAGCGGAACCAACCGCGCGGGCGGTATCGCCGCACGGAGCAAGCCGGGGGCATAAGTGGCCATCATCACGGAAGACCTGGTCAGGGCGATCCTGCTCGGCGGGCGCGGCGGGCCGCGGCTGCTCAACGAAAGCGCAGTCCAGATCGATGTGTGGGCGCGCTTTGCCCAGATCGGGTCGGGCACGGTCGATCTGCTGTTAACGCCGATGGAAACCACCCCGGCGGCGCGGGTGGCGCAGACATTGTACCGTGCGCTGGCCGAGCTTCCGGCGGTCGCGCCGCGAGATATCGCGCCGCTAGAGGGCGCCGTCGCCGCCAGGGTCAGCCTGGATGATTTCATCGGGCAGATATTGCCGCTGACCGGCCTGAATATCGCGGCGCGGTTCGAGGAGCTCGTCACGCTGGTGCTGGCGGCTCGAGCGCAGGACATCGCTGCCGACGCGCTGGCCGACGATGCTCTCACGGCAGCCGACCTGTTTGGCTATGCCCGCCTGTATGGGCATGAATTGTCGCCCGATTTGCGCGCGACCCTGCTCGCGGCACTGCTGCGGGTCGCGCAGCTGATCGATGACGGAAAGGAGGGTGATGACGGATCTCCCCGGCCGATCCTGGACATCCCTTTGCGGCGCCATGGGGAGGTTCTGCGCGGGATCAGGCTTGATCCGAACCTGTTTCGCGGGCGCCCGGGGCGGTTCGACGAGGTATTGGTGTGGCGCGTGGCGCAGAACCGCCAAGTCTATGCGATGGGAGTCTCGGTCGAAACGATCAAGGCCGATGCGGCGCAGCGCGTGTTCGACGTCGATTGCCGCACGCTAACCTGGGCGGTGGTCGATTCAGGAATCGACGCGGCGCACCCCGCCTTTCGCGATCATGACGCGGGGAATTTCGCGACGCGGGTCGATAAGGCGTACGACTTCAGCAGTTTGCGAAAAATTGCTTCGTTCGATTCTCTGCTCGGCGCCGGGGAGCTTGATCTGACGCTGGCGGAGATCGAGACAAAGCTGTTGGTGAGCAATAGCGAGGCGCGCGCCTGGCTTGATGAATTGCGCGCCGATGCGCAGGCCGGGCGGCCCTATGACTGGGAACGCCTATCCAGATTGATTGAAGTGCCGGTCGGGGATCTACCCGCCGCCGCTGTCGGCCAGCCGAACGGCCATGGTACGCATGTCGCGGGTGTGCTCGCCGGCGACTGGCGTGAGGACGAAAAGACCGTCTATCGTGGTGTGTGCCCCAATATCAGGCTGTATGACCTGCGCGTGCTCGGATCGACCAATGGCGATACCGAATTCGGAGTGATCGCTGCGCTGGAATTCGTGCGTTGGCTCAATCGCCGCAACCGCTTCGTCACGGTGCATGGCGCCAATCTATCGATCGGCTTGGTCCATGACATGGCCAATTTCGCCTGCGGCCGGACGCCGGTGTGCATGGCGTGCGAAGCGACCGTCGCGTCGGGCGTAACCGTCGTGTCGGCAGCGGGCAATTGGGGTGCGCAGACCTATCGCACCGCCAAGGGTGATTATTCGGGCTATGCGCAGGTCTCAATCGCCGACCCGGGCAACGCCGCATCGGTGATCACGGTCGGGGCGACGCATCGCGAGCGGCCGCACGAATATGGCGTGAGCTTCTTTTCATCGCGCGGACCTACCGGCGACGGGCGGCTCAAGCCCGATGTGGTCGCACCCGGCGAGCGGATCGACGGGCCGCTGCCCAATCTCGGCTTTGGCCGGCTCGATGGCACGAGCATGGCCGCGCCGCATGTGTCGGGCGTCGCCGCACTGCTGATGGCGCGCTATCCCGAAATGATCGGCGACCCAGCGCGCGTGAAGTCGGTGATCATGAACACTGCGACCGACCTGGGCCGCGAACGCTATTTCCAGGGAGCGGGATTGGTCGATGCGTTGCGTGCGCTGCAAGCGGTCTGATGGCGATAGGGTGCGCCGTCGTGTTGCAGGAGACGGCAAAATCGCAGTTCCGAATTCGACTTTACCAAAAAACCAACGGGACCACCGGCCAGAGGAGCGAAGCGGATGGAATTCGAAGCGTTGCAGGCCCGTTATGGCGATTGCCTGTTTATTACCTTGCCCGGACGCGACCGGCCGATCCGGCTGCTGATCGATGGTGGCCCCGCAGGCGTGTTCCGCACCTCGCTCGAACGCAGGCTCATCGCCGAAGCAACGAAGTTTCCGCAGGAAAAGCCGCTCAATATCGATGTGGTGATGGTCAGCCATGTCGATGAGGATCATATCCTTGGTATCCTCGACCTGTTCGGCAAGATCCAGGATGCGGACCTGGGCCGGACGCTCCGGCCATGCCAGCCGAAATGGCTGCTCCACAATAGCCTGGACAGCCTGATCGGCGAAGGCGAGGGCGGCGTCGCGCGGGCGCTGTCCGGTCCGACCGTTCTGGCCAGCCTCGATGCCGCGCTCGGTGTGGGCTTGCCCGCCGACGACGATGAGGGCGCGATGAAGGACCGGACTGCGCGTCTGGTACTGCAAAGCTATGGTCAGGCGAGCAAGCTGGCCACACTGGCTGCAGCGGTCGAGGTCAGCCGCAATCCACCCGACCAGCGCACCATTATGTTCGAGCCGACACAGCCGCGGGTGCTGCAGCTCGGTGATGCGACGCTAACCATCGTCGGCCCGTTGCGGCAGGACGTCGACCGGCTGCGCAAGGAATGGAGCGCGTGGAAAGCGAAGCAGAAAGACACGGCGAGCCTCGCTGCCGATCTCGACACCAGCATTCCCAATCTGTCGAGCATCGTCGTGCTGCTGCAATGGGGGCAACGCAAGATCCTGCTGACCGGCGACGCGCTGGGCGATCAAATCCTTGAAGGGCTGGGCGGTGCCGGGCTGATGCCGGATCAGGGCCCGCTGAAGATAGATATCCTGAAGCTGCCGCATCACGGGTCGATCCGGAACAACACGCCCGACTTCTTCCGCAAGGTCCATGCCGAACATTATGTCGCCTCCGGCGATGGCACTTACGGCAACCCCGATCGGGCGACGCTCGAACTGCTCGAACGGGCGCGCCCGGAGGGCGGCTATACCGTCCACCTCACTTACGATGCTGTGACGTGCGATGCGACGCACAAGAGCTGGGCGGCCGGGCGCCGGAATGTCCCGCTCTATGATCCGGCGCGGGATTCGATTACGCCGGTGGTGGAGCGGTGGCGGCGCGAGGGCAGGATTCAGGTCGAGGAAGGATCGGTCGGGATCAGTCTCTAGCGCGCCCTGTCTCAGGCACGGCAACCACCGACGGCGACGGTCAGCGCGGCGCCGGTGATGAACCGGTTTCGGGGCTGGCAAGAATAGGCAACCAGGCGGGCGACCTCGACGTCCTTGCCGAACTGCCCGATCGCCGGGTTGCTGAGAGCGATGGTCGCAATCCCGTGCAGCACATCGGCGAAGGTGCTAGCGCGTGCCGCGGTCTTCACACCCGCCTGGGTCGCTCCGAGGCAGTGTGCCGATGCTTGCGGGTCGAGCCCGGCAAAAACCCTCCGCTGCCTGACCCTTTTCGATCGTGGTGACGAAAGCGGCACGCCTGACACCGCAGTGATCGCCGACCCCTCCGCGTCGGACGTGCCGTAGAGAGATTCCGCCTGCGGATCCTCATGTTTGAACAGCGTGTCGTTCGAGCTACCTCCATGGCCCTGGCCAGCGCGACGTCACTGTCAGCTCCTTTGAGCTTACCGGGACGTGAACAACGTTCGCCCGCTGAGAGCGATCGTTCAACGCCGCGCGCCGGTCTTGAACCGCGCTGGAGTGGCACTGAGCCGCTCTGCCCTTGGGTTGGCGGGAAGCACCGGGCTTTGTGACCCTGACACTTCGTCGGAGAACCGCTTTGATTCCTATGCTTCACCAGCGCGACGCCGCGACTCGGCTGCCCACCGGTATGATCGGCGCGCCGCTAGCGAGCGGTGAGATCTGGCAGCCGGTGTTCGAGCATGGCTGGGTCATCGCCCGACGCGGCGCTCTGGCGGTGACGGCGCACTCGGTCGAGATCCTGCGTCACGGCGTGCCCATCGGCCTTTCTCCGACCGAGGCGGCATTGATCGGCCTGTTGATCCGCCGGGGCCGTGCCAATCAGCAAGAGATTACTGCAGCCTTGCAGGGCGTTGGCTCATTGTCCGCCTGCCTGGACGTTACCGTCCACCGGATTCGGCGCAAATTTGCTGCGGCGGGGGCACCTGATCCGGTCGAACGGCTGCGTGGCTGGGGGCTGAGATTGCGTGTCGAACCCGATATCAGTGGGTCGACGTCGCTCTGGATCGGCAGGCCGGCAGCCTGAAACCCGAAGGCGTGCGAACTGACGATCGACGTTGGGCCGACTATTTCGTACGTTCACGCCCAAGCTCCTCGCCAGATGCCCCGGCCCAGCCGCAGCGGTGGCCTGGTGCGACCCGGCCGGGCGGGCCCGCATAGACATGATCGGATGGATGGGATGACCAACAAGATGCTCGCGGCGATACTGGCCGCAACGCTGGTGTGCGGAACGCTGGATATCATCAGCGCCTTCGTGTTCGCCGGCCTTGTGGGAGCGGCACCGGCGCAGGTCCTGCGCTACGTCGCGTCGGGGCCGTTTGGCGATGGCATGAGGGATGCGGGGAACGCCGCTGCGGGTATCGGGCTGGTCACGCATTTTGCGATCATGGCGGTGATGGTCTCGGTCTTCGTCATCGCGGCGTCGCGGATCGCGGCGATCAGGAGCAATCCGGTGCTGGCCGGCGTCGTGTATGGGCTGCTGCTCTACGCCGTGATGTACTGGATCGTGGTCCCGACGCGCTGGACCGGACATTATCCGGCAATGACACTCTGGTCGGTTGCCAATGCGCTGTTCTCCCATATCGTGTGCGTCGGGATTCCGATGGCGTTGATCACAACGCGCTATCTCGGCCGGCCCGCACCCATTTCCGCCACACCGTCGATTTCAGGGAGGTGAGCATCGGTCGACAGTGGAGGGATGATTTGCGACATCCGGCCTCGTGGACGCCCTGACTCCAGGTCATGAGCGCGAGCCCGTGCCCACCGACCGTGGACGCGAGCCTTTCTATGTGGAGGAGTCGGCAGAACGGCGCGGGCGTGGGCAGACCGGGCCGGAGACTCGCGCCAAGGTTGGCCTGACGCTGGCCATGTGGGGATCGACCTACCTGCTCTTCACGTTGGGCAACCTGCTGAACGGAAAGCCCGGCCAGTGGATGGCGGCGGGTGTGCGGGCGTTCGTCATGATGGTCGGAGTCGCGCTGTGCTACGCGTTGCACCGGCTGCTGCGCCGGCTGGCGCATCGCCCGTTCCGTACCCGCGCACTCGTGCTCGCCGCAGCGGCACCCTTCGCGGCGGAAGCTTATGCGTGGCTGGGCTTCTTCAGCTACGCCTATCTGCACGGCACATCGATGCGCATGGTGATCGTCGATTGGGCCGTCGCCGCCAACGTTCTGTCGCAATGGACCTGGTTCTTCATCGCCTGGACCGGGCTCTATCTGGCGATCGAGTATAATTTCGATGCCAAGGACGAAGCACAGCGGTCGGCGGAGTTGCGCAACCTGGCGCACAACGCCAAGCTTCGCGCGCTCTCCAATCAGATCAATCCGCATTTCCTGTTCAACAGCCTCAATTCGATCTCGGCGCTGATTCTGGAGGGGCGCGCCTATGACGCCGAACGGATGTTGACCGGCCTGTCGACCTTTTTCCGCTCCACCCTGTCGATCGATCCGTTGATCGACGTCGCGCTCGAGCAGGAATTTGACCTGCACCGGCGCTACCTGGCGATCGAACAGATGCGCTATCCCGATCTGGCAGTGGATTTCGACTTGCCCGAGGAATTGAAATCCGCCGCGGTTCCCGCGCTGATCCTCCAGCCATTGGTCGAGAATGCGGTCAAGCACGGCATCGCCAAATCGCTGCCACCGACCTGGATCGGTATTGCCGCGCGACACGAGGGCGACATGTTGTCGATCACAGTCGCCAATACCGCCGGGAGCGATGGACAGGGTGCCGCCGTATGTGGCGACGGCATCGGCCTGGCCAATGTGCGCGAACGGCTGAGCGAGCATCACGGTGCGGCACAAAGCCTGGCAGTGTCGCCGGGGCCGACCCTGTTCGAGGTCCGGATCACCCTGCCGATCGGCTTTGTGCGATGAGCGAGTTCAGCATCGTCACCGTCGACGACGAACCGCTGGCGCTGAGCCGGCTGGAGATTGTGCTGCGCAGCGTGCCGGGCGCACACCTGGTGGGCTCGGCGAACAGCTGCGACGCGGCGGTGGCACTGATTATCGAGCGCCGGCCGGACATCGTCCTGCTCGACATCAGGTTGCGTGACGGGACCGGGTTCGACATCCTCGACCGGCTGCCCAGGGACGTGACGCCGGCGGTGATCTTCATCACTGCGTTCGACCATTTCGCGATTCGCGCGTTCGAGGTGTCGGCGGTCGATTATGTGCTGAAGCCGATCGATGCCGGGCGGTTGCGCGAAGCGGTCGATCGCGCGCGCGCGCGGATCGTCGCCGATGACTCGGTCAGCCAGGTCAGGGAAATGCGCGCGGTGATCGCCGACTTGCGCGCTGAATTCCACGACAAGGCGCGGTCGCCTTACGACACCGAATTGTGGATCCGTGGGGTGACCGGCAACCTGACGCGCGTATCGCTCGACCTGGTCGACTGGGTGAGCAGCGAGGATGATTATGTCCGGCTGCACACCGGCGCCAGTTCGCACTTGTTGCGCCTGTCGATCCGCGCATTCGAGGCGCGCATCGACCCGGCGCAGTTCGTGCGCGTGCATCGCGCGGCGCTGGTTCGCGTATCGCGCATCGCCGAGGTGCGGCGTCCCCGACCGGGCGGCGCGACGTGGTCCTGCGCGACGGGACGCGGATCGCCACCGGCAGGGTTTATGCCAAGCGGCTGCGCAGCCTGTTGCTGGAGCGCGACGAGCCGGAGAGCGCCCGGACCGCCTGAACATTCATTTCCGAAGCGATCATTTCGCAGGAGAAAGGGGAGACCGTCCAGCCGACGTTCGCCCCTTTTCCTGTTTCGCTTCGACAGTCGCCCGGCGCGTCGCAATGACACGCCGGACGTTCCCGATCAGAAGTTGAACTTCGCCCCGGCGCGGAACTGCCGGCCGAGAATGCCGTTGCCGCCCTGCACCGCATTGTACAGCGTCGCGCCATAAGTCACGACATCGACCGGCGGCAGCGTGCCGAACAGGTTCAGGACGTTCACATAGAAGGAGAAATGATCGTTGACCTTGACGCTCCCCACCATATCGAGCGTGATGTAACGCTTCACGTCGCACGGGACATAGCGCGGGTTTGGCGCCAGGCCGCAATTGCCCGAGGTTCCCGGTCCCTTCTGATCCTCCGCCGACAAATTATAGCCGCCAAAATAGTTCGCGGTGGCGGTCAGCGTGACGGGGTCGACGTTCAAGGTGTTCTGCCAGCTGCCGCGCCATTTCGGTGTGCCCGATCCGGCGGTCAGGTTGAAATTGCCGAGCGTCCCTTCATAGGATTGCGTCGTTCCGTCGGGGAAGCTGGTGCTGAGGTCGAGGATGTAGCTTGCCTCGAGCGAGGTCGAGAAGCGGATTTTGTCGCTGAGGTCGAACGATCCCGATGCCGAGAAGTCGATGCCTTCCGACCGGATCGTGTCCGAATTGATCAGTTGCGACTGCACAAAGGCAATGCGTGGCCGGGCATTGGGAAAGGCGGGCGAGGGCGCGTCGGCAATCACCTGGAAGCCGGCCGGAATGGGCTGGCCGGCATAATAGGCCGCGATCGCATCGCTGGTCGAAGCAGAGGTGATCGCCCCCGTCTTCTTGATATTATAATAATCGACCGTGATGGTCACGTTGCGGATCGGTTCGAACACCACGCCGGCAGTGAAGCTGCGTGATTTTTCCGGCTTCAGATCGGGCGATGCCAATGTCGTCAGACCATAGGTCGCTGCCGTCAGATAGGCCGGGCAGGCGGGCGTATTGATGTTGGTGCAGCCCGCGCCATATTGCTGCAGGAACGAGTTGGGCAGGCCCGAGGGCAGGAGCGGGACGAAGCCGGTGGTCGGCAGCGCATTGGCCTCGGCAAAGCTCGGGATACGGAACCCGCGCGAATAGGTACCGCGAATGGCGAGTTGCTTGATCGGCGTGAATTTCGCCCCGACCTTGGGGGAGAAAGTGCTCTGCCCGCTCGAATATTTGTCGTAGCGGCCGGACAGATTGACCTCGAACTGCTCGACGATCGGCGCGTTCAGTTCGGCAAAGGCCGAATAGACCGTACGGTGGCCGGAAGTACCAAAGGCATTGAGCGTGAAATAGCGCTGCGTCGGGCCATTATAGTCGTCATTCGCGCTGGGCGCGTCGACCGCCTCGTACCGGATCGAGGCGCCGAGACCGAGCTGCAGCGGACCGCCGGGCAGGTTGAACAGCGCTTTGCCCAGTGTCGCCTGCGCCTGATACATGTCGGAGGTCGCATCGGTGACGTTCTGCGGCGCCAGATAATCGCGCACCGCCTGGCTGTTGAGCTGCGGATTGACGAAATTATAGCTGCCATCGGCGATCACATCGAGCAGATGCTGGATATAGACATAGCCATTGGTGGTGCGGCGCAGGTCATTGTGCATCGCGGTCGCGTCGACCTTGTAATCCCAGTCGCCGAACATCGTGCCGCTGATGCCCGCCGCGACGCGGTACACCTTGCTGCGCGTCGCGTTGCTGTTGAGCGTATCGCTCAATCGGCCGGAGAGCCGGGCAACCTGCCCGATCGCGGCGAACGGGTTATTGGGGTTGAGCGTGCCGTTGGCCGCATTGCAGTTCACCCGCGCGGCGCAGACATAGACCGGCAAGGTCAGCGGACCGGATCCTGGCGCGTTCGCCGCGCCGCCGGCCGACGTCGAAAAGCGCGGATACAGGATGCCGGCATTGGCATTGGCGCGCACCACCGCGGGCAACCCCGTGAACGCGCTTGAACTCTGCTGGAAGTTGAACAGGACATAGGCCTCGGCATTGTCGCCGATCTTGGCGGTGAAGCGCGCCGAACCGCCAAAGCGCTCAAGCGCCGGCGTCACCTGCCCATAGCGATAGGTCTGGTCCTCCTGGCAGGCGAAGGTCGGGTTGGCGGGGCTATTGGCCAGTTCGGCGGCAGTCAGCGTATGGCCCGGGCCGTTGATGCACCCGCGTCCCGGGTTGAGCAATTGCGGGCGCCCCAGCGCATTCGCGTTCGCCGCATCGAAAGGGGTGACATAAAAATCGCTCACGGTCGGCGTGAAAATGCCGAACTGACCATTCTTGTCGAGCCCGTTGAGGATGTTGTTCGGGCCGCATGCAGCGCCGTTGCAGATGCCGCGCTGATCGTCCGTGCTGTACGGCCTGGGCACATCGCGGTTATAAACCGCCTCGCTGCGCATATAGAAGCCGCTGATATAAGCGTTGAAGCCCTTGTCATCGAGGTCGCCGATGCCGGCGGTCAGGGTCAGGCGCTGGTTGGCGGCGTTGCCGTCCTGCGAGATGCCCGCCTCGGCGCGGCCGGACACGCCCCTGAACTGACGCTTGGTGATGACATTGACCACGCCGGCGATGGCATCCGCGCCATAGCTGGACGACGCGCCGTCGCGCAGCACTTCGATCCGGTCGACAATGTCGTCGGGAATGGTGTTGAGATCGACGAAGTTGCGCGTCCCGTCATCCGACAGCGGAAAATAGGCGGCGCGCAGACCGTCGAACAGCACCAGCGTCGAACTGGTCGAGAGACCGCGCAACGACACCGCCGATGCCCCGCCGGCAAAGGCGCCATTGGCGGTGAACGAGTTGGTCAGCGCCGGGCCATTGTTCGACGTCAGTTGCTGAATCGCCTCCTGCACGGTGGAGATGCCGCGTCGGTCAAGCGTTTCGGTCGACAGGACGGTGACGGGCGACGGCGTGGCGGTGCTGGTCTGGCGCAGGATCGACCCCGTCACGACGATGTCGGGACCCTGGTCGGGCTCGCTGTCCTGCATGGCGGGTGCGGCCTGATCCTGCACGACCCCCGCCTGAGGCCCTTCGTGAGCCCCGTTCTGAACCCCGTTCTGAACTGCATTCTGAGGCCCATCCTGTGCCAGAGCCGGAGCGGCGGTACCGATCAGGATAAGCGTGGTGGTGGCAAGCAAGCGCGTGCGAATATTGATTGTCATGGAAAGCCCCTTTTTTGGTTATCGGGGCACAGAGGGGTTTGCCGGCGCTTCGATCCAACGCCGCGCGGTTCAGCGCCATGATTTAGCCGCCAGGCGGCGCGGCGCGGCAGGGCCGGACGTTCGGCTGCCGGAGCGGCCGCTTGGTCGGTTGCCGGCATGGTGATGCAGGATGAATGTACCCTGAAACGCGCCGAACGTCCTGTCCGCGCCCTAGGGCGGACCGGGCGTCAGGCGCGGGTCATGGCGATCCTGCGTCCATCGCGCCCGCGGGTTCGCAGGCCACCGGCATCCCGACCGCTTTGTAATACCGGCAGATGCGGGCAAGCTGTGCCCAGCCGCGTTTGCCCCAGGCCGCGACCGCTTCATTATAATCCTCATACGCCGCCTCCGACGTTGCGATCGCGGGCGGGGCGACGGGCTCGGCTTCGATCCGGACGTCAGCAGCCGGGGGGTATTGGATCGCCAGGCCGGGCTTGCCGGCGCAGGATGACGCAAGCGCGAGCGTGCTGACGATCGCTAACCGCCCGATCAGGGATGGCGTGCGTGGCATTGGTGACCTCCTGTGTCTCGTTCTGGATGCGGGCAGTGTCGGTCGCGCGTTCATCGGCTGCTTGCGCCTCGCCCGCGCGGGCCCGTGTGGCGATCTCGGCGTTGCGGGCGCTGTCGTGGCGCTCGACGAGTGAGGCGTCGTACGAGCATTTTACCGCACCCAGGATGGAGACCGCGGCGATGACCGCGGCAAGGATCAACACGGTCCTGGCGAGCTTCGGGCCGACGATGCCGCCGAGCCATGCGACCAGCGTGGCGATCATGTCCGCCCTTCCGCCCCAGCCTGGACGATTGCCGCCGCCGCCGTCTCGGTCTTTGCCCGGGCGACGTTCCTGTCCTTGATCGCCACCGCGCCGGCAATCGCGCCGATCGCCACACCGAGCCCGGTCGGATAGGCGGCGCAGAAGGCGACGATGTCGAAAGTCCGGCCCTCGACCATGTTCCATGCCTGAAACGCGGGCACGGAGACGACATAGGCCAGCACGCCGACGCCGCCGACGAAGCGGTTGACCTCATATTCGCCGCCGCTGCCTTTGAAGATACCGGTCCAGTCGGTCACAGGATCAGCCCTTTCGCTTTCGCGGTCCGCGCCATGCGATCGGCCAGGCCGTTCACCCCGCCATTGATCCTGCGCGTGATCGCCGGCACATCATCGGCGTCGGCCAACTCATTCAGCCCCTGGTCGTGCCAGTATTTGCAGGCGGTCAGCATCCCGATCGACGGAACGGCCGCGATTTCGGGATGCCCTTCAAGGTCGATCCCGATGTCACGGCCATAGCGTCGATAATTGGCACGGCCGGTCAATTGTATCGGGCCGCGCCCCTTGAAGCGCTTTCCGTCGCCGGCTTGCGTGTTGCCCAGGTCGGCGCGGCCCTCATATGCCGCGCCGCTGGCGATTTCCTCCATATAGACGAACCCGGCGCTTTCGTGCGCGCACTGGCCCATGAAGTGAGCCAGCCGCATTGGCGTGTCGAGGATGCCGAAGGTGCGGAAATGCACATTCGCGCCAAGGGCCAGCTCAGCCGCGCGGGCCGGGTCGGCGCCCATCCTGGCGAACAATATCGCCAGCGTGCCGCGCCCGATCACGCCGTCGGCCGGAACGCCGAGGTTGGATTGCAGGCGCATTGATTGGTCGGGTGTCATAGATGTGCCTTTCCTGAGAGGATTGCCCAGGCCGTGGCGGCGAGGCCGACCAGCCAGCCGATCGCGGGCGATTTCAACAACAGCGTGCCCAATGTCCGTGCGCCTTCGCTGCGATTGCTGGCTGCTTCGAGCGTCGCAATCCGGTCCTTAAGATCGGCGATGTCGGAGGCGAGCGGCCCCAACCCGACAACTTCACGCGTCAGCCCATCGAGCTTGGCGGAGAGGTTGTTCACTGAGTACACGACATCGCGAAGCTGACCGCGCATTTCGCCCAGTATGAGGCTATTCTCGTTAAGGGTGGGCATGGACTATCCTGCGCTGAACTGAGGAGTGCGTATTGGTATTGCGGCGGCAGGGGCTGAACAGGCATAAGCTACAAGTGCACATCGATTGATCTCCACTTGCAGAGAGACATGTTCTCGTTTTTTCCGGTACTTCTGCCTTTGTTGAAGTGATTGGCGTCCTTTGTTCGTTGATTCGCATCAGCTTGCCCTCAAAATTGCTTGGCCTGCACCAGTGACGCTAACACCGGTTGCGTTGATCGTGGTGCTGGCGACAGTTTGGGAGGTGCTGACGGTGTAGTCGCCCAAGCCGCCGACACCGGTCCCCAGCGCGACAATTTTAGTACCTGCGGTGACGCCTGCGCCGGTCAGCGTCTGACCTACCGAAAACTGGTAGCCAAGTGACGGAGCTGCTGTGATGGTCAGCGTAGTGCCAGAAATCGAGCCAGTACCCGAAGCGGCAGAGCTGCGAGTTCTGAGACGGTTCCCAGATTTGAGCGGGAACACTCCGGTGCTCCATCCAAACAGTCCTGCGGCAACCGCCGCAGCAATATTGGCCGCATTCGGTGTGAAGCTTGGAGCTTCAACAAAGCTATTTGGTAGCAGCCATGTTCCTACCAGATATCCGTTGTTGTCGCCGTTATTTAACGTGCTCACAGAACCGACTTCAACAAAACGGCCATCCGGCTGATTTTGGAGATGAAGGTCGACCGACATTGGGCCATCGCCGACGCCCGGTCGGGCGAACTTAAACACTGTTGGTGTCCATGTTGCCGCGTGAGCGTTGAAGCCCATACCGTAAAGACCGAAATGGGGAATAAGTAGCTGTTTCGGGCTGAAAAAAGGTAATCCATCGGAATTTTCTATCCAGACTACTACTTCACCTTCGTTTGGCTCAGCTGAAGAATCGACACCGTTGAGCTGGATAGCAAAGTAAAATGGATCACTCGGGATGGAGGAGAGCTGAATAGATGTTGCGGTATAAATCGTGCCTGTCCCACCAATCTGGTAGTATTTTATTGCTCCTCCTTTTAGGTCGATGAGTTGACGAATGCGGCCAAGGTCGGCCATTCGCAATGAAGCTTCGGCACGGATGGCATCCCCGTATGCTGACTGCCTAGCTTCGCTATATCTATCCTTTGGATTGCCTCTTAGAAATAAAGACTCGGGAGACGGGAGTAGCTGTAGTAACATATTTGCGCCACTCTTGACGCCGCCTTGCTTCCAGAAAGAACCTGACCAACGAGCGTTAGTAAGAATCTGAGTATATGCTGTCGAATCATTTCCTACCGCAGAGCCGTCAATGCTAGAAAGCTTACGTCGGCCGACCAATCCGAACTGATGCGCGAAACTCTCCAATATTCGACGCGCGCCGAGGTTGCTGAAATGCAGCGAATCATCGATCGTTCCAGCATATGTTGAGATCGTTTGGCTGGCGACGGATTGGCTGATATTAACGGTATAGGTGCCAGCTGCCCCAGTTCCCGTACCAAGTGCGGTAATGTAAGTTCCCTCGGACACAGATGCACCAAACACTGCTTGTCCAGCTGCAAAACCAGTATGTCCAGGGTTTGCATTTATCGTAAGTGTAGTTCCGGTAATGCTACCTGAACCCTGTCCACGCACGGCGTCGAAGTCCAAACAGTTAAAGCGCGGGTCATCGCAACGGTGCTGTGATGGATTAAGCGTGACACCAGAATTGAAGATTTCTGCCGTATCGTGAACAATTACGCGAGGATTTCGGTCGCGCCATGAAAGATAGCAATTACGTAGAATGCTCGAATACTTTGCTGCATTGTCGGTCTGAGATAAAGGGCCTGCATCCGCTGCTCAGTCAGTTGAGAAAGATCCAGCTGTGAAGTTTATTCCACCAAAAGGCTGAGGTACCTCTAATACCAGAGTCGCATTGCCGTTCTGCAGCAGGAAGCTTACCTGCCAGTCAAGATTTGCCGGAAATGCGGCGCCAGAAGTGGCTCGACTTGCAGGGCTGTTATAGTCGTTAATGCCGAGGGATGTTATAATGATGTCTGGGTTTGCCGCGCATACCTGATAAAGATCAGTGTACGGGTTTTCGATGGCTGTATAATCGGCCGGGGCCCTGTTTCGCGGCGAGATCTGCGTACTGTGGCGCCAACCGGACAATTGAGAGCCATTCTGTCCCATATTGTACACGGTCCACCCTTCTAGAGGGCGCCGAACTCCGGTCAACTCTAGCGGCATTCCGCCGTAGTAACCTGGTCGACCGTTCCTATTGCTGTCGCCAACTATTATTATGACGCCGGATTTCTTACCAAACGGTTGGACAGATGAGAATTCGTTGGTGAAGTATACAAGTTCAGTTGCATCAAGTGTGATGGCAGCCGCTGTCACCAGCCGATATTCCCGACCGATGTTCTTGATGCCTTCCGTTGCATAGCCGTACATATTTATGATTTCGTTCGCAACATCTGCGTCTGCGGATCGACTCCGGGCGCCGGCCGCCGCGATGTAAATCCCGTTCTGCGATCGAGTGTTTTGTACTGGCAGAAATATTCTATCGCCAGCAATCGTCTGCGCGCCATCGACGATCTGGAGGCCAGACAAAGCCAAATCAGTCGTTGCGGTCAATCGCCAGATTTTGAAGCGCGGATCGGTTGAGGTTGTCGCCAGCGCGTTGTTGGCGCTGGCTCCCGCCGATGCTGCGGCATTTTGCGCGAGCAATCGATCGGCCAGCGACGAAGCTGCAGAGGTTGACGCTGAACCAGCAGAGGCTGTCGCTGACGCGATCACGCTGGCCATGGTGCCGATTGCATTGGACACTTGGTTAAATAGATTTGTGCATGCGGTGTTGAGTGCTGCAATAGCTTCGTCAATTGTCATAATTTACCTCTCAATTGCTCGCAATAATGTGAGCAAGAATCGTAGCTTGAAATGAAATTTGGGAAGCGGTAATTTCCGCCAAAGCTGATGGCAGGGCGCCGTAATTATCTGCCGTTAGCTGCATGTATTGGAAAGCAGATAGTTTCCCAGGATAATTTACGGAGTCTACTTCTCCAAAGTTTTTACTTGCCCAATCCCGGGCGGATTTTGCACTTTTTTCGGTACCCAAAATGATTGATCCAGCACCGAGTGCTAGGTCGGATGCGACAGTATCGACTGCGACCAGTTTTTCGCTGATTTGTTCGATGCTGGTGATCTGCAGTGCTACCAATCCTATCGAGTTATTACCCGTTAGGTTGTCATGGATTGCGCCGATTTCGGATAGATGATCGGCAACATCAATCACTTCATCGATGTGGTCGCCGGTTGCGACTACATATCCAATTTTATCCGCTACCGTTCCAACGGCATTTGTTCCGCTCAAATCACCCGCCACGATCCCAATTGGCACCGTATTGGCCGCGACCTGGACAACTTCATCCGCCAGTTCGGACAACGTCACCAGCGCTTCTGCATTAATGATGTTAGGCAGTTCAAAGCCAGCTTGACCCAGCGGCATTTGGACTGCGCGGTCAACGCCGTCTCTCAGCACGATATCGCGCACCGTCAGGCGACGATTGATCGTGTTAACCGTGGCTAGGTTGTACGCACCCTCATTCTCGAACTCGCTGGTTTGAAGATAGTCGGGGCTGGACAGCAGCAACACCCGTGCGCCGTGGGCCGGGGCCGTGGCGAAAGTCACTGTGCCACCAGCGGCGGCGAAAGTGACCGAGTAAGCAGTGCGCGGCACGGCCATACCATCGACCGTCACGGCGATGTCGGACGCGCCCACGATCGAAAAGGTGAAGGGGAAATCGGTTTGCGATCCGTTGCCCAATAGGGGGCCGGTGTAAATAGTCGGGCTGATTGCTGCCACGTGTGCTGCCTCCTGATGAGCGGACGGCGTAGCTTCTGCGCAAGGCGAGTTGAATCGACGCGATGTACGGATGGTAGGGTGAAATATTCGGCGACGACGGCAGTATCCTGGCCATCAAAATCGGGCGGAGCTATCGTTGTAATTCATCGCCTGCCCTTCGCAAAGCATGCCCTCGATATAGAATTTTGTGCTTCCGCTTTTGGGGGCTCATCGACAATACGCCGGATTCCGTGAGCTAACCGGCTGGATTTACGAGAGTTGTTGCGGGGGGGGGGCTTCTTTCTTAGGCAATCGCACGACACCCAGTTTTTGGCAATGTTTTGGTACCGCGATTGTCCTCGAGAGCCTGATCCTGCTGTTTGCTGGCTCGATGGTTTATGCCAGCGTCACCGAGGAAATCGATCAGGGTAGCGACAGTTTATTGGCGTTGTTCTGCGCTAGAGCGGCAAGGCCGGGTGTCGGTCTCGTCGGTTTGCCGGAACGAGCCATGCTCATGCCAGCTTCAACTGGTGGCAATGAGATCACCAATCTGCTCCAGCGCGGCGCAACCTTAACCAGCGCATCGTCCTTGCTTGCCAGTTTGCACGTCTCTCGAAAATAGAAAGTCTCCCACACTGATCTGCTCAATTGGGCGCAATCCCTCTCGCGTTGAAATCGGTGTTATAGTAACAAAAATAGTAGATATGCTGCCGCTTTGTATTAAGAATTATTGAGCGCAGTTCGGAGCTATTGTCATAAAATAACCTTCGTAGATCTTAACAGATCGTGTGGTAGCATTACATGTATCTTTGAGATTTACGATGTAGGGCCAATGAGAAATAGTTTATCAAGCACTATACGTGTATTGTGTATAGTGACTGTATAGTTA
>NZ_JSXI01000041.1 GCF_000803065.1 Sphingomonas sp. ERG5 | reverse complement strand
CGACGTCGCCCACCCTGACGGCATCATCGCGTTCTCCGACTTCGGTATCGAAAACCTCGAAAACCTCATCGCCATTCATCGCGGCCGGTAGGATCGATCGCCGTCGCGGCCCTCACCGGATGGGTACACTTCGCGGCACGGCTACGACAATCCGCCAGCGCCTCGGCATTGTCCTTCACGAAAACCGCCGCGTCATCCAACTCGCGCGACCGAGCCGGATCAGCCACCCGCAACAGCCGCATCCCAGCGTCCCATTCGCCGCGCATTAGCACGTCCGCCGCGTGCTGCTCCGGCCAATGCCAGCTCTCCGGCACCGACTGCGCGATCCTCGTCGGTACGACCGTACCTAACGCAAATCCCACCGCCAACGCCGCAGTCGCTGCGCCGACGATCCAAAGTCTCTGCGTCTCGGCCTTCATCGCCGACGCCACCACGCCCTTGAGCGACTGTATCGCTCCACCAAGCTCCCGGTTGGCGTCGTCCCAAGCCTGATGATCGGCAGCGCGCACCCTCGCGCCCGCTTCCGCGATCTGCGGCGCGAGGGTCTCGGGCGTGAGCGCGATCCCCGGCTTCTCCTTCAGGGATTTGAATGCACGGACGATCTCCGCCCACTGCTCTTGGATCTTCACGAGATCTGCCCCGTAATCACGGGCATGCAGTTCCTGCTGCCGCGCCGCGAACCCTTCGACCGCCGCCGTCAGTCCCGCAAGTTTTCGGGTCATCGCCTCGAACGCGACCTCCGGATCGTCGATGTCGCCGGCGGGCTGGACGGTGGTTTCAGCATTCATAGTCCGATTCCAAGGTTGCGCCCTCGGTCGATCGAGAACGTCAGTTGCTGGATGACCGATCGCGTTCGCGCCTGATGGCCGATCGCGGCGCCGATGCCGCCATCACGGCTCCCGGGCGACCACTCCGGTGACCATTGACGCCCAAGCAGCTCGCTGCCGCGGCGGCTGAGCGCGGCGCCGAGCGCCGGGTCCTTTTCGAGGCCCTTCGCCATGGTGCGCATGCGGTTCTCGACAACGCCCCGCGCGTCCTCATTCTGCCAGCCGTTGAGCTTGTCGCGCTGCGCACGGAGCTGCTGCCAGGATTGCACGAACCGATCAGCGCGCAGCTCAGGATTGGAGCGAAGCTCGGTCTCCAGCTGCATCTGGCGGATGGCGCTGGCGGTGCCTCCGTTGGCGGCCTCGGCCACCATGCCGGGCTCGCGCGCAAACGCGGTATCGAGGTCGTGCGCGCCGTGCCGGTGCACGGCGTCGAGCGCCTGCGCAGCCTGCACCTTTGCGGCCTTCTGATATTGGAGCGCGGGCAGGCCTTGCTCGGTCATCCTGCCAATGTCCCGAACGGTGCGCGCGTAGCGCTGCACCGCGGTGCCGAGCGCGGATTGCCGTTCGACCGGTGCTCGATCTGTCGGCGTTGAGAGCTTGAGGCCATCGAACCGGCTGCGCTTCGGCGCCGGCTCGGCATCTGGGGTGCGCAGCCGCAGACCATCGAACCTGCCGCGCCGCGGTTGTTCGGGTGCGGTGTGGCTGCGATCGACCACCTGCTCGCGCGCGCGCGTGTCGAGAATCCGCGACCGGTCGAACCCGCGGCGTTCGGCAAAGCGGGTCGCGCTCTGATCGTAATCGAGAGCGCTATCCTTCGGCAGGTCGCGCGACAGCGTGCGCGCGAGCCGCTGCTCGTCGGCGAAGTCGTCGCGGCCATAGTGGAGATGAACCTCGTCGCGATGCCGCGACAGCGCGACATAGGCGGCGTGCCGGTCGAGCCCCGGGGTCGCCAGCACATGCACACGATCGACCGTGAGGCCCTGTGCCTTGTGGATCGTGACAGCGTAGCCGTGGGTGACGTCGGCATAGTCCTTGATGTCGAACGCCACGTACTGGCCATCGTCGAGCCGCACTGCCATGCGGGCGCGATCAACCTGTTCGATGGTGCCGAGTGAGCCATTCTTGACGCCCAGTTCGCGTTCGTTGCGAAGGAACATGATGCGGTCCTGGGCAGCAAACAAGCGTTCGCCACGCGTGGTTTTGACCGCGATTTCAGAGGCTAACGTCCCGTCGCGCTTCATCCGATCCCGGGCCAGCCCATTCAGTTCGTCGCATTCTTCGTTGGTATGCGACAGGATGATTGAAGAGTGCGCCGGATCGCCGGTGCGGTCGCTATCCCAACGGTCAATCAGCGCCTCACGCGCCACCGCGCGCGTCTCCGACTCGACCACCATTCCAGCTTCGCGATAGGCGTGGAGCGCCTCACCCGTGCGGCCGGTGGCGAGCTGGCGGGCGGCATCACGCTGCCAATCTTTGCGCTGGCGGCGGACCTCGGTGATCTCGATGCCGCCATGCCGCTCGGCGGTGGCCCGGAACGCGGCACCGGCCTCGATCGCCTGCAGCTGCTCCGTGTCGCCGATCAGTACGACCTTTGCACCGCGCTTCTCGGCTTCGGCAATCACGCGTTCCATCTGACGCGAGCCGATCATCCCGGCCTCGTCGATCACCAGCACATGGTGGGAGGTGAGTAATTCCCTCCCTTGGGACCATTGATGTTCGAGGCTCGCGATCGTGCGCGAGGCGATACCGGAGCCGCTTTCCAGATTCTCGGCCGCGATGCCGGAGAGCGCGAGTCCCTGCACCTGATAGCCGGCGTGCTTCCACGCTTCGCGCGCAACACTGAGCATCGCGGATTTGCCGGTGCCGGCGTAGCCGATGACGACACCGAGATCCTTGGCATCGGTGACGTGCTCGAACGCCGATCGCTGCTCGGCGGAAAGCACCAGTCCGCGACGCTCGGCGCTGACGATGGCGCGCTCGCGGTCGCGGTCGGCAACGCGATGGCGCTCCCGCTCCGCGAGTGCTTGCGTCTGCCGCGCGAGACGCTGCTCGGTCTCGATCATGTCGCGGCTGGTGAACCGGTCTTCGCCGCGCCCGTCCTTGCCGAGCGCGACCAGTTCCGGCGAGGCGCGCACCGCCGCCATTATCTGATCGAACTGATCCTTGCCCTCGCTGTGGCGATGCACGAACATGGCAAGGTCGCGCGTCGTGAATGTCGCCTGGGTTCGCGTGATCGCGTCGAGCGCGAGCCCGGGACTGGCGATAATCTTCTCGCCGTTGGCGCGCGCGATCTCGCGATGCTCATCGACGCACTCGGATTCCAGTCCTTGAGCTGCCATGCGCGACGCAGCCGGGCCGATCTTGTGCTGCGGCTCAAGGTCGATCCCCTGTGCTTCGAGCGACCGATGATCGATCCGTGCATCGATATCGAGCTGGGCGAGGCGTTCGTTTGCATGTTCGCTCCAGCGCTCGCGCCATTTTTCCAACACGTCGGTGCGATTCCAGTCGCGGTTCTTCTTGCCGAACCCGTCCTCGTTCACGTCGCGCATCGTGAGCATTATGTGTGCGTGCGGCTTCACCAGACCGTCGGCACCAATATCCCAGTGGACATTCAGGTCGGCGATCATGCCCCGATCGACGAACTCGCCGCGCACGAAATCGCGGGTCAGCTCGATGCCCTGTTCCTTGTTCATCTCCCTGGGAATCGCGAACTCGATCTCGCGCGCCAGCTGCGCGTCGATCCGTTTCTCGGCCGCCTCGACCTCGTTCCACAGCCTTTCGCGATCGGACAGATGCTCCGGTGCGCCCTCCGGCAACATCACTTCTGAATGGACGACGCCTGCCTTGTTCGAGAAATCATGATGCCGGTCGAGCCGCTGGTCGTGCAGCCGCGAAGCAGAGCGGTAGGCGGCGGACGCCAGCGCCGACGATCCCGCCGCGCGCGAGATGATCTTGGCCGAGAAGTGGTAGATCGCCATGGCGGCAATCCACTTACACCCTACAAGGGACGTCGGCACGACGTATAAGCGCGCCCTCGAAAGAATTCATCTTTCTCGGGACTGCGAAGTCCCAAGTGATTTCATGATGTTGCCGCTGATCGATGCCAGCGATAATTAGGTCGCCCTCGCCATGCAATGGAAGAAGGTCGATGCGCAAACCTCGCGATTTCGACGCCGAACTGAAGGCGCTCGACGACAAGGCGAAGCTGCTCAAGGAACGGCGGCTGCACCAGCTCGGCGAGTTGGTCGTTGCGACCGGTGCGGATGCGCTGACGGTCGAGCAGCTGGCGGGCGCTCTGCTCGACGCGGTCGAGACCAACGACACAGTCGCGAAGGAGGGCTGGCGCAAGCGGGGCGCGGCCTTCTTTCAAGGGTCGCGCAAGGCTCGCGGGCGCGCTGGCAGCGACACGCGCGGCGCTTCGGAGAGCGACGGCGATGCGCAATCGGCGCAGCGCCAGGATCGCGCGCAATGACACGCGCGCCTGGGTCATGAAGCGCCGCGAGCGAACGCGCCAGCTGATCGAACTGGGCGGGCTGATCGCCAAGGCCGGGCTGGTCGAACTCACCGATGACGATCGCGCCGTGATCTTTGGATTGCTGGTGGAAGGCGCCGCGAATCTTCGCAGCAAACATCGGGACGAGGTGCTCACGCTTTGGCGGCGTCGCGGACAACGCGCGTTCGCGCTTGCCGATGGTGGCGAAGCATCGCCATAGCGCCGCAATGCAGGTCGAACTTCAGGCGACAATTACCGCCATCATGGCGCGCACGCCCGAGTGGGTGCGGCAGGAATTGCTGTCGAAGGAACAGGCAACGCGCGCCCGCGCCGAAGAAGCACTCGCCGCGATGATCGCAGGTGCGCTGAAGGATGCACAAGCCGCCTGACAATCAGGCGGCGGCGCTGCGCTCCAGCTGGGCGATGCGCTCTTCGCAGATGATCTGGACCGCTTGCCCGAGGACCTCGACGCGCTCGCTGAGCCAGGCCAACTCCTCTTCGCTGATCCGGAAGTGCTTTGAGTACCGCGCCTTCACATAGGCCTCTTTGAGCTTCTGAAAGCGCGAGCGGTCGGCGCGACTGTCGCGGGGCCACGCGTCAATCAGGCGCGGGTCGAGCCGCTCGGCCTGGGTGCGCAGAAAGCCGAGATTGTGAACGTGCGGCGTGTAGAAGGTGCAAACCAACAGCACGCAGTGGTACAGCCGTTCGGCTGCTTGGTGCATTATGAAGGCGGCCTCCTTGGTTCGCCCCTTCTCGATCAATCCGTTAGCCGTATCGAGAAACACGCTTGCGCTCGGATACCACTCCTCGAAGTACTCCCGCGCCATGGCGAGCGCCTGCTCGGGTGTCTTAGGCTTGGGCTCGTGAAAATCGGTGTCCTCGCTCTGATAAAGCGCGATGCCATCTCGGGCGATGTCCATGAAAAAGTAGCGGCCATGTGCGAGTCCATCGTTCACCTCATGCATCGTGTGCACGATGAAGTTGACAGGCGTGCGTAGCGTCTTGGTGATCGCCAGTTCGCGGTCGAGCCGGTCTTCGGCGGTCGCCCAGAATTCGATGCGGTCGGTCAGCTTCTCGTTGTTGACGATAACGAGCAGATCGAAGTCGGATTGATAGCCTTTGGCGGTATGCGGCTCGTCGACCCAGCCACCGCGCGCATAGCTGCCGTAGAGGATGACCTTGAGGATGCGCGCATTCTTCTTCCAGTCGGAGGTCGCGATAGCGGTCGCGTCGCCGAACTCCTCGAACAGGATTTGGACGACGCGCTCCAACTCGCGCTGCTTGGCCGGTGGAAGATGGTCGAGACTGGTCTGCATGGGCGTCATCCTAACCGCATGAACATACTTGGGACAGCCTCGCCGGACAGGCCGGCGAGGCACGCGAGCGTCATCGCCGCAGCTTCCCAGCGAACCGACGCAGGAGACGCCTCCACCATGGCACCGGCGGGCGCCCGTCGAACGCTTCGAGCAACGTGACCATGCTCCGAGCAAATTGCCGCTCGACCTGTTTGGTACTGAGCCCGGTGCGCTCGGCGATTTCGCCATAGGACAGGTCGTCCAGCCGGATCGCGAGGAAGATCTCGCGCCGCAACTTCGGCATGCGCTGAAGCCCGGCCTCGAGCCGCTCGATGATCTCGGCCTCGGTGAGATTCTCGCTCATGACCGCGCCTCCTTCGCAGGCGCGAAGGCGAGCAGATAGTCGGCCGCCTTGCTGGCCGCACTGGCCGCACGGAAGATCGCCCGCTCATCGTCGCGGAGAACCGCCAGCCACGACCCGACATAATCGGCGTGCCGCACCGTCGGCTGGATCGCTAACGATGCGCAGGCAAAGGCGCTTGCCATCTCCGCTACCAATTCCTCGCGGGCATAATCGGCACTGCCGAACCCGCCACGCTGGTTGCGGTCCAGCCGGCTGCGATGCCCGGTCCAGTGGCCAAGCTCGTGGAGCGCGGTGCGATACCAGTTGATCGGCTCGCCGAACGCGGCCTGCGGCGGCACCGCGACATAGTCGCCGCTTGGCGAATAATAGGCCTCGCCCCCGCCAACCCGGAAGTCCGCGCCGCTCGCGTCGATCAGCCGCCGAACCTGCGGCAGGATATCCGCCTCGGCTGGAAGCTCGGGCAACTCGATCAGCCGCCCGGGCAAGCCCTCGCACTGTTCCACATTGAACACGGTGAAGCGCTTGAGGAACGCCAGCTGCCGCGCCTCGCGATCCTCGTCGCGCGCACGTTCCGCCTCGTCCTTAGGCGTGAACCGATCCGCATAGCAGATGGTCGTTCCCCGCTCACCCTTGCGGACGTTGCCACCCGCCGCCTGCGCCTGCCGGTAGGTCAACCAGCGCTGCGAAGCATAGCGACCTTCGATCACCGCCGCCCAGAGAATCAGGACATTGATCCCCGAATAGCGCCGCCCGGTAACTGCATTTTCGGGCATGGTGCACCCGCAGGCCGCCGCATCCCAAGGCTGCACCCAGGGCAGCCGTCCTTCCTCCAGCTCGGCGATTACCCGCGCCGTCACCTCGGCATAGAGGCTCGCACGCTCATTTCCGGTCCTCATCACTCCTCACTCCTTCCAAACCACCGCAACCGGCGCCGGAATGGCGGGGGTGGGCGGCAGGAGCGGACCGGGGATCCCGCCGACAGAGGCGGGCCGCACCCGAAGGGCTGCAACGCAGTGGAAGACCCCGGCGCAGCCGGGGTTGCGGCACGCCGCGGCGGGATCAAAGGGCAGCGACGCCCACCTCCGCCAGATCGAAGCCGGAGGCCAGCGCCATCGCGCCTGCGCGGTGACAGAATTGGAAGCGCAGCTCCGACCCGCGTCAGCCGATCGTCATCCGAACGGACCGAGACGCCGAAGAGCGACTCGGCGCCGCGCAGCGGCGTAGAGCGCGGTCACGCCGCAGGCGTGAGACGCCATGGGATTCCAGCCCCGAAAATCGAACCTACGCCAGGGTACGTCTTTGGGCGCCACAGGGTCCTTTATGAGGACTCTCGGACCCCAACCCCTTGCACCGTCAGCTCAATTCCCAATCCTGTTCGCGGGGAGCCAGACCGACGCAGACAGGACCAAGCCATGACCGAAACCCCCGACCGCATCCTCCGCCTGAAGACCGTGCTCGAACGCACCGGCCTCAGCCGCTCGACGATGTACCGCAAGATCCAGAACGGCACCTTCCCGAGCAACATCCGGATCAGCGTCCGCTGCACCGGCTGGCGGGAATCCGCAGTCAACGAATGGATGCGGAATCCAATCTTCTATGACACCAGCGCCACCCCCCCGGGTTAAGGCGGAGCCACCTCCCTTTCGTTGGGCGCTGAAGTGAGCGAAGTTCGCCGCTCGAAATCCCGACATCGACAACGCGCGAACGCCTGTGCCATTGCCCCCGGCGATGACCAAACTCACGCTTTCCCAACTCACCAGCCTGCTTTTCAAAGCCTGTGACGAACTGCGCGGCAACATGGATGCCTCGGAGTACAAGGAATACATCTTCGGCGTCCTGTTCCTGAAACGGTGCAGCGATCTCTTTGATCAGCAGCGCGAGCGGCTCACCGCTCAGCTCAAGGCACGCGGGTTGCATGGTCCCAGGCTTGAAGCGCTCCTCGAAAGCCGCGATCAGTACACGTTCTACGTGCCGCCTGAGGCCCGATGGGAGACCGTTCGGCATCTGAAGGACGATGTCGGCAACGGACTAAATACCGCAATGGGCGAGCTTGAGCGCCACAACAAGGATCAGCTCGAAGACGTCCTTGAGCACATTAACTTCAACCGCAAGATCGGTCAGCGCACCCTAAGCGACGATACCCTTGTCGACTTCATGCAAGTGTTCGAGAAGATCCCGCTGCGCGACGAGAACTTTGAATTTCCGGACCTGCTTGGCGCGGCATACGAATATCTCATCAAATATTTTGCGGACTCCGCGGGCAAGAAGGCCGGCGAGTTCTACACCCCGTCCGACGTTGTTCGCACCATGGTGGAGATCGTCGATCCCCAGCCGCACATGTCAGTCTACGATCCCACTGTCGGATCGGGCGGCATGCTGATCCAGTCGCGCGATTATGTCCGCGACAATGGCGGCAATCCGTTCGACCTCACGCTCGCCGGGCAGGAATCGCAGGGGACGACCTGGTCGATCTGCAAGATGAACATGATCCTGCACGATATCCAATCGGCCGACATCCGCCAGGAAGACACGCTCGCCAAACCGCAGCATCGTACCGGCGACGAGCTGACCCGGTTCGACAGGGTGTTGGCCAACCCGCCGTTCAGCCAGAACTACAGTGTCAAGGACATGGAATTCAAAAGCCGCTTCGCCAAATGGATGCCCGACAAAGGCAAGAAGGCGGATCTCATGTTCGTCCAGCACATGCTGGCGGTGCTCAAATCGGACGGGCGCATGGCCACGGTCATGCCGCACGGCGTGCTGTTTCGCGGCGGCGAAGAAAAGGAGGCTCGCGAGCATTTCATCAAGCAGGGCTGGCTCGATGCCGTCATCGGCCTGCCGTCCAGCCTCTTCTACGGCACCGGCATTCCCGCCTGTATCTTGGTGATGAACAAGCAGCGTGCCGCCGAGCGCGACGACGTTTTGTTCATCAACGCCGACCGCGAATATCGCGAAGGCAAGGCGCAGAACTTCCTGCGGCCAGAAGACATGGCAAAGATCGTCGAGGTCTATCGCAAGCGCGAGGATGTGCCCGGATATGCCCGCGTCGTGCCCCGCGCGGAGATCGAGGCCGAGCAGTATAATTGCAACATCCGCCGCTACGTCGATAACGCCCCGCCGCCCGAGCCGCAGGACGTGCGTGCGCACATCCATGGCGGGGTGCCGGTAGCGGAGGTGGACGCGCTGGAACGCCACTGGGCCAACTACCCGGGCTTGCGCGAGGCCTGCTTTGCGTCTCGCGCGGGCGATGCGGCCTATTGCGACTTTGCCGAGGCAATCACGAAGCGCCGCGACATCACCGAGCTGGTCAACTCTCACCCGGGAGTGCTCGCCGCACACCAGGCATTCATGAATCGCCTGGCGGACTGGTGGCGCACGGTCGAGCCGCAGATGCAGATGATTGCGGGGGGCAATGGGCAGGCGGACAATGTCTATGCGCTTCGGCGCGGGTTGATGGCCGATATCTCGCAGGCCTTTGCCGATCAGACGCTGCTCAACCCTTTTCAGATCCGCGGCGGCATGGCGCGTTATGTCGACAGCCTGAAGACCGATCTCAAATCGATCGCCGCGAGCGGCTGGGGCGCCGAGCTGATCCCCGACGACGAGATACTGCAAAGCGAATTTCCCGAGTTGATCGGGGAGCTGGCGACCAAGCGCGCGCGGATCGACGAGGTGCAGGCGCTGTTCGCGGCGGCGGACGAGGAAGGTTATGAGGATGACGACGATAGCGGCGTGCTGGCATCCTTGCAGGTCAAGGCGCTGAAGGACCTGCTCAAGGCGCAGGGCGCGGAGCTCAAGTCGCTGGTTAAGGCTGCACAGGGGGCCGCGCCCGATCTGGTAACCGAACTGCGGCTGCCGAAGGGCGCCGCGAAGCTGGGCAAGCTGGGCGATCCCGATTTCGTTGCCGTTCACGCGCTGGCGGCGGCGGCGAACAAGGCGGGCAGCACATCGCACTTTGCCGAGCCGGTCCGCGCGCTGGCGCAGCAAGGCCAAGCGATTGTCGAGACACTGGCCGATGCCGAAACCCGCCTCGCCCGGCACAAGAATCTGGAGGACGAGGCCAAGGCGCTGAAGTCTGACCTGCGCGTGGCGGAAAAGCGGCGCGAGGAGCTGGTCGCCGCCGCCCGCGCCAAGATCACGCCGGATGCCGCGCGCGCGCAGATTCTGGTGCGCTTCCGCAATGCGCTTTTCGCCACCTACCGCGCCTATCTGGATGCCGACCGGCGGGCAGTGACGGCAGCGATTGAGAATCTGCACGACAAATATGCAGTCACGGTGCGTGATATCGAGCAGAAGCGGCGCGACGCGGGGGCGGAGCTGGATGCGTATCTGAGGGCTTTGGGTTATGTCTGAGTGGGGCGAGAAGCCACTCGGAGAACTGGCGACGATCCGAGTTAGCAACGTCGACAAGAAGTCGCTGGCCTCGGAATACCCCGTGCGGCTCTGCAATTATATGGATGTCTATTCCGGGACGTATCTCGACGACGAAGTCGAGTATATGGAAGCTACTGCATCAGCGAGAGAGATTGCCAACTTCTCGTTGCAGATAGGTGATGTCGTCATCACGAAGGATTCGGAAAGCCCAGATGACATTGGAATTCCTGCCGTTGTCGACCGTACGGCGGGAGGCCTCGTCTGCGGCTATCATTTGGCAATGCTGCGGCCCGAAAAGTCCAAGGTCGATCCGCTATTCTTGCTGAAGCAGATTGAAACCGATGCCGTACGTCGTTTCTACCTGAAGCAGGCGGCCGGCTCGACGCGCTATGCACTGTCGACTGGGACCATCGAGGCGACGCCGATCAAGCTTGCGCCACTTGAGCAACAACGCATCATTGCCCGCATCCTGCGCACGATCGACACCCAGATCGAGGTGACGGAGAAGCTGATCACCAAGCAGGAGCGAGTGCGCGCCGGGTTGATGCAAGACCTGTTCACACGCGGTGTGGACGAACACGGACGGCTTCGCCCGCCCCGCGAGGAAGCCCCGCACCTTTACCACCAGACCGAACTGGGCTGGCTGCCCCTGGGGTGGGAGGCTCCCGAACTGGAAGATCTGCTTGCTCCAGTGCCTACGCCTATGCGGAGCGGGCCATTCGGTAGCGCCCTGCTGAAGCACGAGTTGGTAGATTCAGGCGTGCCGCTCCTTGGGATCGACAACATCCATGTCGAACACTTCAAAGCCGATTTTACTCGCTTTGTGACTCGCCGCAAATTCAGCGAATTATCTCGGTATCGAGTCCTTCCGGATGATGTGGTCATAACGATTATGGGCACAGTTGGACGCTGCTGCGTAATTCCGGATGGTTTCGGCGAAATGCTCTCGTCCAAACATCTATGGACGATCTCATTGGATCAATCGAAAGCTCTGCCAAAGTTGGTTTGCTGGCAGTTGGGCCATGCGACCTGGGTCGATTCATGGTTTCGGAAAAAGTCCCAAGGCGGAATTATGGACGCAATCCAATCGTCGACCCTCAAGCGATTGCGCCTGCCCATGCCGACTCTGCCAGAGCAAAGCAGAATGACCGCAATTTATGAGGAAACAACGTCGCACCTAGGGCGGATGCGCGAAGAATATGCGAAGCTGACGCTCCAGAAATCCGGCCTCATGCAAGACCTGCTCACCGGCAAGGTCTCCGTCGCCCCCCTCCTCGAAAGCGCCGCCGCATGAGCGAATATGTCCATGTCGAGAAACCGCTGCTGACCCAGCTTGCCGGGCTGGGCTGGACGGTGATCGATCATGGCAACCAGATGATCCCGCAGGACCCGGCCGGGTCGCTGCGCACCAGCTTCCGCGACCTGATCTTGCCGCGGATATTCCGCGAAAGCGTCCGCGCGATCAATGCCTTGCCCGATGGCCGCGAATGGCTGACCGAGCGGCAGCTTGCCGGGCTGATCGACGAGATTTTCCGCCAGCCGGGCAAGGGCCTGCTGGAGGCCAACGAGGCGGTGCAGGCGTTGCTGACGAAGGCGCAGGTCGATCGCAACGAAGCGACGGGGGAGAAGGATCCCACCGTCCGCCTGATCGATTTCGCCAACCCGGAACGCAACGCGTTTCACGCGATCAACCAGTTCCGCATCGATACGCCGGGCTGCGTCAGGGGCTTCATCATCCCCGATGTGGTGCTGTTCGTGAACGGCCTGCCGCTGGTGGTGATCGAGGCCAAGATCGGCGACGCCAACACCGCCAATCCGATGCACGAGGCCTATGTCCAGCTGCAACGCTATCGCGACGCCCGCCCCGAAACCGCGCTCGCCGGCCTGCGCGAGGGCGAGCCCAGGCTGTTCTATCCCAACCTCGCCGTCATCCGGACCTGCGGCGAAGCGGCCGAGTTCGGCACCATCACCAGCGCGCCCGAGCATTTCTACAGTTGGCGCAACATCTGGCCGGACCGGTACGCCACGATCGCGCCGCCGCTTGGCGCCATCCGCGCGCAGGAAGAGCTGGTCCAGGGCCTGCTCAACCCGCATTGCCTGCTTGACATGCTGCGTACCTGCTCGGTGTTCAAGGATACCGAGAGCGGTAAGCGCGTGAAGGTGCTCGCCCGGTACCAGCAACATCGCGCCGCGCGCCGCATCGTCGAGCGCCTACGCACCGGCGAAACGCCGTCGGAGCGCAGCGGGGTGATCTGGCACACTCAGGGCTCGGGCAAATCGCTGACCATGGTCTTCGTCGGGCGGATGCTGCGCGCGTCGCGCGACCTCAACGACATCAAGATCGTGATGGTGGTGGACCGGGCGGACTTGGAGGGCCAGCTATCCGCCACCGCACGGCTGATCGGCGGCAAGATCAATCTTGTGGAAAGCCGCGCCGCCGTGCGCGACGTGCTTGCTTCACCCGCGTCCGATGTGAACATGGTGATGGTCCACAAATTCGTCGAGGCGAAGGACGATCTGCCCGAGAGCTTCCGCGAAAAGCTGGGTCGCTACGCCCCGCCGCCCAGCGCGGAAAGCTTTGGCGTGGTCAACGCATCTCCGCGCATTCTGATCATGGTGGACGAAGCCCATCGCACCCAGGGCAGCGACATGGGCGATAATCTGTTCGAAGCCTTCCCCAATGCCGCACGGGTCGCCTTCACCGGCACGCCGCTTAAGACCGAGCGCCACGGCGGCCGCAGGACCGTCAAGCGCTTCGGCGAGTATATCGACACCTACAAGCTGATGGACGCGGTGGCGGACGGGGCCACCCTGCAGATTCTCTACGAAGGCCGCACCGCCAACACAGCGCTTCGCGACAAGGCGGAATTCGATCAGGCATTCGAGGACCTGTTCGAGGAGCGGTCACCGGAAGATCTGCTCGCGATCAAGAAGAAATATGGCGCGACCGGCGACATTCTGGAGGCCGAAAGCCGCATCGGCGCCATCGCCCGCGATCTGGTCGGGCACTATATCGACAATATCCTGCCCAATGGCTTCAAGGCGCAGGTGGTGTGCCACTCCAAGCTTGCTGCCGTCCGGTATCAGCGGGCGTTGCGCGAGGCCTTGCAGAAACGATTGGCGAGCGAGCGGGCAAAGGCCGCGCCGGACGCCGATCTGATACGCCGAATCGCCTTTCTAAAGGTAGCGGTGGTCGTCTCGTCCGATGCCACTAACGAAGCCGCTGAGATCACCGCGGCGCGGCGGGAAGCCAAGGAACTGAACGCGGTCGAGAGCTTCTGCCAGCCGTTCAATCTGGACGCCTATGACAAGGCGAACACCGGCGTCGCCTTCCTCGTCGTTTGCGACATGCTCCTGACCGGCTTCGACGCACCGGTCGAGCAGGTGATGTACATCGACAAACGGCTGAAGGAGCATAACCTCCTCCAGGCCATCGCCCGCGTTAATCGGGTGACGCAGGGCAAGCAGCGCGGCTTCATCGTCGACTATATCGGGCTCGCCAACCATTTGACCGACGCGCTGAAGATTTACGCCGACGAGGATGCCGAGGATCTGAACGCCGGCTTCAAGAATCTGACGTCCGAGCTGCCGATCCTGGAGGAACGCTATCGCCGCCTGCTCCAGCATTTTCAGGGGCTGGGTGTGCATGACATAGAGGCATTCGTAACCGGCACGTTGGGCGGTCCCGATGATGACGTTCGCGTCGTGCACAAGGCCGTCGACGCGCTGGAGTCCATCAAGGCGCGGGCGGATTTCGAGATCTATCTCAAGAAATTCCTGATGAGCCTCGACTTGGTCCTGCCGGGCGCCGCCGCCCAGCGTTATCGCGGCCCGGCGCGGCGGCTCGGCTATCTGATGCGAATGACCAAGGAGCGGTTCAAGGATGATTCCATCGACTTTGCCGGTGTAGGTCAGAAGGTTGCGGCGCTGATCAATCAACATCTCGTCGAGCTAGGGATCGATCCGCAGATTCCGCCGGTGGAGCTGCTCGACCCCGACTTCGTCGAGCGGGTGACGGGGCACGCTCAGGGCAGCACGCGTGCCAAGGCTAGCGAGATGGAACACGCCATCCGTAAGCACTGCACCATTCATTTTGACGAGGATCCTGCGTTCTTCAAGCGAATGAGCGAGAAGCTCGACTCCCTGATCGCCAAGCATGGCGAAGACTGGAAAATCCTGGCCGAAGCCTACGAGGAACTGCGGGCCGAAATTCGCTCCGGCCGTGCGAAAATCAACGCGGCGCAACCCGCTGAGGTTATGGTTTTCCGGGATAACCTGATTGATTTGATTGGTGACGGAGCGGCGCTTTCGCTGGAAGATTCTGCGATGGTCGACGCGCTCTCGGCACGACTGGTTTCCGTCATCCGCGAAGCCATCGTGATCGTGGACTTCTGGCGGAAGCCCGATCAGGTTCGGCGACTGCGTGCCAACATCGACACGGAATTGATGGTATCGGGCATTGGCGCTGTTCAGGACCAACACCAGCGGATTGCGGTGGAACTATCGAAGCTGGCGGAGAAGCGACACGCGGAGCTGTTGCGGACATGAAAATGTGTGCGCAAGATATCGAGTTCACGCTGGTACGCAGCGATCGGAAGACCGCGGATATCGTGATCGAACGCTCCGGCGATGTGATCGTGCGTGCGCCTAACGGCATAGACGACGAAAGAGTCCGCGAAGCCGTCGCCGGTCGCGCTTTGTGGGTCCACCGCTCACTGGCGGAATGGGAAGACCTCAACTCAAGCCGCCGTCATCGCCCACTCGTTCAAGGTCAGGGTTTCGCTTATCTCGGGCGCTCCTATCGGCTGAAATTCATTGAAGACTCGGACGTGCCGCTACGGCTGAAGAACGGGCGCTGGGAATTGTCGGAAGCATTTGTCGCCCGTGAGGGCGCGGCTGCGGCAAGAAAGGCTTTCCGCGACTTCTACACGACGAAGGGCATGCAGATCTTCACCGAACGCGTTCGACAGCACGCGCCCTGCGTGGGTGTCGAACCGAGCCAGGTTGCCGTCAAGGAACTTGGGTATCACTGGGCATCATGCGGAGCTGGCGGCGCGCTTAATTTCCACTGGAAGACCCTCATGGCACCCCAAACGGTGATCGATTACATTGTCGTACATGAACTCTGCCATTTGCGGCACCGCGATCATTCGGACGCATTTTGGAACGAGGTGGACAAGGTGCTTCCGCAATACCGAGAGCGGAAAGAATGGCTGCGGCAACACGGTGCCTCGCTCGATTTATAACGCGACAAAGGCGCCTGCCTTTTTCGTTTGAATCCTCTAATCTGCCGCGTGGCCGATTATCGCGCTTTGCCGAGCCTTTTCCTGCGGCGCGCTCCGTGCCTCAGCTTGGTCGAGATAGTCGGCCCACCATTCCATCATCTTTCGCCGATGGTTTAGGTAGCGAGCTGAATTGTAGGCCGCTCTGACACCCCTCGGCGTATGCGCCAGCTGGTTCTCAATCCAGTCGGGCTCGAACAGGCCGCTCTCATTTAAGACGGTGCTGGCAAGGCCGCGGAACCCATGCACAGTGGCTTTGCCGCGCAGGCCGATCCGGTACATGATGTCGAGCATCCGGTTTTCGCTGATCGTGCCCGTCCTCGATGTCGGCACGGGAAAAAGGTAGCGCCCGAACTTCATGTTGCCTGCAGCGAGGTAGACATTGGCTCGGCGAATCTCGTCGAGCATCTTCATCGCCTGCGGGGGCAAGGGCACCAGATGCTCCGAACGCTTCTTCATCCGCTCGGGCGGGATGCGCCACACTGGCTCCTCGGTGTCGAGCCCCTCGAATTCGGACCATTCAGCGAATCGTGTTTCCTGCGACCGGACCATCGTGAGGATCGTCCAGCGAAGCGCCAGATGACTCATGCGGTCGCCGCCGTCCGCATTCAGCTTGACGAAGAACTCCGGCAGGTCTCTGCTCGCCACCTTGGCGCGATGCTGCGTGGGCTTCGGCTTGGCCATCGCAGGCGCGAGATCGCGACATGGATCGCTTTGGCAGCGTCCGTCAGGGATGGCGTAGCGGAAGACTTCACTGCAATGGTTCTTCACGCGATGCGCCATCTCGATTGAGCCGCGCTTCTCGATCGCTCTCAGCGCCTCCAGCATCTGGCGCGGCGTGATGGTGTCGATGGGCTGCCGACCAACGACAGGGAATATGTCGGCCTTCATGCGGCGCATGAGCACGCCCGCATAGCGCGGAGACCAACTGAGGAGCCGCGTCTCGTACCATTCCAGCGTCACAGCCTCAAAGCTGTCGGGCGGCGGTTCGCCGGGGGACAGCGCACGACGTTGCTTCCGGGGTTTGGGGCGCGCATTCGGCTCTAGGCCCAGCAGGAGCTGAGCCTTGATCGCGGCACGCCAATCGCGGGCCTCGCGCAAGCTAACCGTCGGGTAGGACCCGCCCGAGAAGAATTTCTGCTTGCCGTTGACGTTGCAACCGAGGCCCCAGAATTTGCCTCCGTTGGGTTTGACGAAGATGAACAACCCGCCACCATCGGAGCGCTTATAGGGCTTCGGGGCAGGCTTGAGGGCTTTGAGCGCGATATCTGTCAGCATCTCCGGTACTCCAGCGCATCCTGCACCTTGGTACCGTTCTTGGTACTTCTCTTGGTCCAGCGTGATCGATACCAAGAAACTGGCTAAAAGTTGCATGGGCTGCAAGTCCAGCCCCTGGGACCCAGCGAGACGCTAAGTTTCTGATTTTATTAGATATCGGCGAGGCGCTTGGGACGCTTTGAGAGCCGCTGGAACGCCCTCGGAAAACGGTAATGGTCGGGGAGACAGGATTCGAACCTGCGACATCCTGCTCCCAAAGCAGGCGCGCTACCAGACTGCGCCACTCCCCGACGAATGGGGGCCTCTACGCGGGTTGAGGGGGCGGATGCAAGCGGCGTAGTACGCCAACAGGCATTTTAATGCAGAGGGTTGGTGGGCCCGGCAGGACTTGAACCCGCAACCTACCCGTTATGAGCGGGCAGCTCTAACCAATTGAGCTACAGGCCCCACCATCTGCTCCGTTAGCGGAGGCGCGCCGCCGCTGGCAAGTCGAGCTTTACGCCCGTATGCCGGCGGAGATGAGCTCATCGAGCGACGCAGCACGAACGCCACGCCGGTCAAGATTCGCCAACACCTTGTCCCACCAATGGTGAAACGCCGCGAGATCCTTCGTATCGCGGACATAAGGCGTATGCCCAGGCGCGAGCGATGGCGAATGGAACGAGAAATTGAGCACTTGCACGCCTTGCCCCACTGCAACGGCAATCGCCTCCAGCGCATCGGCCAGCGGCATGTCCTCCGGCGTCAGGGCAACGCGCGACAACAGGCCGGCGCGAGCGAACAGCCCCCGCCCTTTCGGAATACGGCCAAGAGCATCGTACAGGCTCGCCGCGCCGCGCCGCGCCGCGCCGATAAAAACGGTGGTCAGCGGCAATTCCATCACCTCACCGAGATGAAATGCGTGATTGCCGATCGCGCGAAAATCCGGGCCATGCTCCGCGCTATAATCGTACGCGGCCCGCATCGAGCTATCGATCCGATAGCCGCGCGATGCGAGCAACGCGGCTGTCGCTGGCCCGATGCCGTAACGCCCCGCACGATAGACTCGGGGCGCCGCGCCAAAGCCTTGCGTGATGGCATCGGTCAGGATGTCGAGCTTCGCCGCTTCGAGCGACGCAGGCAAATTTCCCGCAAAACTGTTTGCCGGCGTCAATTCTTCATCGAAAGGCGGGCTGACCCAGGGGTGGAGTTGCGTGCCGATCGCCGAACGCCCATCCGCGAGAACCTCCCGCAGCACATCGATCGACACGGGATTGGTCGCAATGGGATGGTCGATCAGATAGGTCAGCGGCACGCCGCGCTCAGCGAAACGGCGATGTCCCTCCGGCAATGCGCGGATCGCCGATACAGTGCGGGCATCACGCGACAAGGGCGCGCCCCAGTCGAATTCTTCCTCGGTATCGACCATGATCGTGAAGCGCGTGCCAAAATTGTCAGGCCATATGACCCGGTCGGCGGCAGCCGGCGGCGCGGGACGATAAATCGACCCGATCGAAGGCGAGGCAGTCCCTGCCACGCTCAGCTGGAAGAAACCTGCTCCACAGCAGCGATAACGGCGGCGGGCAGGTGCAAAGTCAAGGCTTGCTCGCCAATCACCAGCGCACCACCGAGTTCGCTGGCAAGATTACGCGCCAGCCGCAGCGCGAAACCCGTACCGAGCAGCGGTGCGCCTTCGGCCTCGGCCTCCGCTTCGGCATCGATCATCAGGATGTTCTCGACGCCATAGGCCGCGAGCGTGCGTGGGCGATCGAAGATGAGGATGACCTGAGCATCGACCCCCAGTTCGGCTGAGATACCGATCGTCTCGCCATTGCTGCCGGACGCGACCAATGTCGCCATCAGCCGGGCGATCAGCCGTTCGACGGCGCGATCGTCCCCCGCGATCGCCATTTCCGGCGACCCCGGCCCGATCTTCAACACGGTACCGCGCAACCGTGCGAGCGGCGCCAGGTCATCCGCAATCTGGGCGAGCAAGGTCGCGACCGGAACGGTGCCGGGCCTGAGATCGAGCGCATGGGATTCGATCCGTGCGGCAAGATCGATATCGTCGATCGCGGTGAGCAGATCGGCCGCCTGGCTGCGAATCTGACTGGCATGGTCGCGATACACTTGCGGCACCGGGCCGAGCAGCTGCGTCTCGATCATCTCGGCAAAGCCGGCAATGGCGTTGGTCGGCGTCCGCAACTCATGGACAAGCTGGCGCAGTGCATCCGATTGCGGATTGCGAGAGATACGTACGGGCTCCGCGCTCTCATCGGCACGCGGACGGCGGGCCGTGCCGCGATAGCCGGTGAAGCGCCCGGTCTCGCGATCGAAAACCGGGATACCGGTGATGCGCCACTGGCCGGCGGCATCCGAATTGCCCTCCACGATCAATCGGGCATTGGCGAACCCGGCACGGCGGCGAAACGCGCCGGCCGCGACGCCATCAACACGCGATCCGCTGGGCAACGCCGCGAAGTCGAGCGACAAGCCGATCAGTGGCGCGCGCGCGGCGCCCTCGATCCAGCGCACGATTCCCGCCGCGTCGGTCTCAAAGCGGAAGCTGGGCGACTGAACGGGTTCGAGTTCGAACAGGGCCGGTTGTGCGTCGTAATCGCTGTGCAGCAGCGGAACGCCGGGCTTGTCCTCGCGCTGGCGCTGATAGGCGTCGATTCGTTCGAGCAACTCGTTGATCTGGAACGGGCCCTCGGATTGGGCGTCGTGCGAATCGATGGCGATCGCGGCGGCATTGTTATTCTCTGCCTTGCGAAGCGCTTCGGCGACGACCGGCAGGCCGAGTGCAACGGATCCTAGCGAAACGAATGCCGTTTCCGGGGGGACCAGCTGAATTGGCACTGCGACATGATCGGCTCGTGCGACCGGTTCGGCCAAGACAGGCTCGACCGCATCGATAGGATTGGCTTGCGTGTGCCCCTGATTCAACGCGTCGATCGGTGACGCGGTTCGCTCGATCGGCCGGAGCTCCTCTTCGATTTCGGCAGCCGGCAGACGGAAATCGACCGAACCGAAGCTTTCCAGGGCGCGGCGCACCTCAGGCGCCAGGTCGCGGCGATGACGCAAGACCGAACGACCCGCCGGCGATAAACCCGGCAGAATCTCGATCCATTGGTCGGCGCGCATCGTCGCCATACGCAGCACTGGCGCGGCGATGGCAATCTCATCCTCGGCGAACACCTGCACCAGAGCCGCAGGTGGATCGGCATAGGCGAGCGAGCGCGCACTCGCCGCGCGTACCGGTGGCGGCACGCGCCCGCGGATCATTCTTAGCCGCTCGATCGCCACCGGATCCACCGGCACGCGCCGTCGACCGATCAGGTCGACCAGCTGACGCCATGCCGACTGCGCGCCAAACGGCGTCGACATGTCTGCCGAAAGCACCGTTTCAAGGCTGTCGTCGAAGCGCAAATCGGGGCCCCCGGGCCGACGCGCGAAAGGCGCGTCGTAAGGATTTCTTAACCGGCATACGCCGCTTGAGGAACTGTTGATTTTGGGACGTAGCAATGTGGGACAATTGCGTTCCGCCGCAATTATCTTATGCTGAACAATAGAGATGCGCGCGAAAATTCGCGTCGCGCGGGAGTTGTACGCAATGGCGTTTGATCAGATCGACCGGCAGATTCTGGGATTGTTGCAGGATGACGGGCGGATGACGAATGTCGAATTGGCCGAAAGGGTCGGGTTGACCGCCCCACCCTGCCTGCGCCGGGTCCGCGCGCTGGAAGATGCGGGTGCGATCAAGGGCTATCATGCCGAACTCGATGCAGCGGCATTGGGCTATCCGATTACCGTTTTCGCGATGGTCAGCCTGCGCAGCCAGGCCGAGCATGATCTGGCCGCGTTCGAAGACCATGTCGCGGCGATTCCGGAAATCCGCGAATGCCATATGCTCAACGGTGAAATCGACTTCATCCTGAAGATCGTCGCGGGCGACCTGAAAAGCTTCCAGGACATCCTGACGACGCATCTCACCCCGGCGCCGAACGTTGCGAGCGTCAAGACGTCGCTGACGATCCGGACCGCGAAATCGGTACCGGGCATCCCCGTCCGGTCCTACTGACCACCCGCGATCAACGAAAAAGGGCGGCATCGCTGCCGCCCTTCCCGTCTTTTTCCGGATTCGGATCGCTCAGGCGGCAGGCGCGCCGGCTGGCGCATCGATCCAGGTCGTCCACAACGTCGCGATTTCGTTGCGCGGCGCATTCTTGACCAGCGCGAACGCAGCCTTGGCGCCGGCCTTGTCGCCAGTCGCGGTCAGCGCGATACCAAGATGGGTATTCACTTCGTCGGCATCGACCGATCCCTTGGTCAGCGCGAGGCGATACATCTCGATCGCCTTGGCATAATTGCCGCTGCCCAGGCAGAAATCGCCGGTGTCGGCAGCCACCGCGCCGGTCTTTGCTGCGTTCGCTTTCGTTTCCTGCGCGGCAAGCGAACCTTCGGTTCCGATCTGCTTGACGGCATCGGCGCGGAACTGAGTGGCCGTCGTGCTCGATGCCGGGATCTTCCCGTTCTTCTTGCCCTCGTCGAGCACGGTGATTGTCTCGCTGCCGAGGCCGATCGAGAAGGTCAGTTCGGCATATTCGAGATAATCGTCCTGACCGGCAAGGCCATTGGTGGCGCGCATCAGGCGGAACAGATCGACGCGCTGCTTCTTGTCGATGCGCTTGGCGCCCGCGCCCTGGAAGCCGAACACGTAAATCGCCGTGCGCCAGTTCTTCGGCGTGCCATAGCTATGCAGCCAGTTGCGCGTCCAGCGCTGCACGGCGGCATTGTCGTTGGTCTTTTGCAACGCGGTAATCGCGTAGGTGTACAGGTCTTCCGATACCGGCTTGCCCGCTGCCTTGTCCGCCGTCACCACCGCTTCGATATCGGCGATCCCGCCGGGGGCATCGCCACCGAGGATCTTTGCCTTGGCCATCAGCAGCGGCAGGTCGCCACTGGCGTAACCCGCCTCTTTCGCCTTGGCATAGTTGCTCAGCGCGACCGGATATTGTTTCGCGTTATAGGCGATGTTGCCGCGCATGAACGCGTAGCGGCCGATCGAATCCTTTGGCGTCTTTGGATTGGCGAGCAGCTTGTCGAGCGGGCCGGCAAGGACATTCTCATTGCCCTTGTCGCCCATCTTGAGCGCTTCATACTGGAAGCGATAGGCCTGGGCGATGTAAAGCTCGTCATCGCTCTTCGCGACGCCTTCGAGGCCCGGCAGATTGGCATCCAGCGCAGCGAGGTAAGCGGCATCGGCCGCTGGCTTGCCGGCTGCCGGTGCAGCTTCGCGTGCACGTGCGGCTTCGTCGATCTTGATCGCGAACTCGCGGGCTTCCTTGCTCAGTTGCAGGCCTGGCGCCTTGGCTTCTTCTTTCTTCTTCGCATAGGCTGGCGCCACGATCGCGACGCTCGACGTGCTGGCGATCAAGATGGCCGCCAGTGCGACCCGGGACAATGTCTTCACGATGAAACTCTCCTATTGGCGGCGCACGGCGCCCTCCCTCGCCCGGCCGCTGTAGCCACCCCCGGCGTCCGGTTCAAGCAAGCGGCATGAGGAAACGCATGTCCCGCACGCGCTGCACGACGATTGAACCCGTTCGTCGGTTCCGCATGCCCCAGCATCGCTTTGACCAGCGCCGATCGCGCCGCTAACCGGGCGGCATGATCGCCGTTCTCTCCCCCGCTAAAACCCTGGATTATGCCAAGCCGATCCCGGCCGTGGCGCCAACCGAACCACGCTTTGCGACCGAAGCCGCCGGGCTGGCCGCATCCGCCGCCAATCTCAGCCAGAAACGGCTGGCCGAACTGATGGCGATCTCCCGCCCTCTGGCGAAACTCAACGCCGACCGGTTCGCCGGATTCGGCGACGCCCCGCATCGCCCGGCGATCTTCGCATTTGCCGGCGACGTCTATACCGGGTTCGAGGCCCGGACGGTCGACGAAGCCGGGATCGCCTTCGCCCAGGACCATCTCCGGCTGCTGTCGGGCCTGTATGGCCTGCTCCGCCCGCTCGATGCGATGCGGCCCTATCGCTTGGAAATGGGCACGCGCTGGGCGCCGCGACGCAAGAGCCTGTACGACTGGTGGGGCAACCGGATTGCCGATCTGCTTGCGCACGACGTTGCCGAGGAAGGATCGGGCGTGGTGCTCAACCTCGCCAGCCAGGAATATTGGGCGGCGGTGGCCGGCAAGCTTCCCCAGGCGATTCGCGTTGTCCAGGTCGATTTCCGCGAGCCCGGCCCCGACGGCCCGCGCTTCATCAGCTTCAACGCCAAACGCGCGCGCGGCATGATGGCACGCTGGCTCTGCGAACACCGTGTGAGCGACATCGACGCGATGAAGAGCTTCGACACCGATGGCTATCGCTTCGATGCCGCCGAGAGCAATGACACCCAGTGGCGCTTCATGCGGGACGCCGCTTGACCGGGGCGGCGATCGTCATCGGCGCATCGGGCGGGATCGGCGCGGCGTTCGAAGCCGCGCTGATCGAGGAAGGCGCCTTCGATGTGGTGCATGGCTTCGCCCGCCGCGACAGCGGCAAGCGCCATATCGACCTGACCGATGAAGCGACGATTGCCGCAGCCGCCGCCATAGCCGCGACGGGTCCCGCTCCGACATTGATCTTCATTGCGACGGGCCTGCTCCACGAAGGCGATCATGGCCCGGAAAAGGCGTTGGCCGATCTCGACCCCGATTGGCTCGCCCGAAACTTCGCGATCAACATGATCGGCCCCGCCCTGCTCGCCAAGCATTTCCTGCCGCTGATGCCGAAGACTGGCCGCACCGTCTTCGCCGCCCTGACCGCGCGAGTCGGCAGCATCGCCGACAATCGGCTCGGCGGCTGGCACGGCTATCGCGCGTCGAAGGCGGCACTCAACATGCTGATTCGGACCCTTTCGATCGAGGAGCGCCGCCGCAACAGCAGCTCGATCGTGGTCGGCCTGCACCCCGGCACGGTCGACACCGCCCTGTCGCGCCCCTTTCAGGGCAATGTGACCGCCGGCAATCTGCTCACGCCCGACCGCGCGGCGGTCCAGTTGCTCGACGTCATCGATGGGTTGCGCGCGCCCGACAGCGGCAAGTTCTTCGCCTGGGACGGCGCCGAAATCCCCGCATGACAATCATTTCACCCGCGGGTCACGTCGCCGACACCCGCACCGGCGCATTACCCTGATCAGTGGCGCGATGAAGCGCCGCACAGGTCAGGAGTTGAACTCATGTCGAAAACACTCATCACCTCGATCCTCGCCGCATCCGCGCTCTTCGCCGGTGCCGCCAGTGTGGCGACCGCCCAGCCAGTCGCGAAAACCGCTGCGACCACCGCGGTGAAAACCACCGCGGTGACCAGAACCACGGCCACGACCGCCACGCGTGCGCCGGCGGTCAGGACTCGCGCCGCCGTCTCGACGCAGCGGACCACGAAAGCCGTCGTGGCGGCCCCGGCTGGCCGCATGGTCACGGCCAGGACGACGACCGGAAAACGGGTCACCTATAACTGCTCGAAGGCGGGCAACGCGACCAAGAAGGCCTGCAAATAAACACCTCTCGAACCACCCCGCGCGCGCGCTCGTGTGCGCGTGTGGGGGTGGTCACGGCGAAGCTGATCGGCTAGTGACGTAACCGCAACGTAACACAACCCGAAAGCTTTGAAATTTGACCGACGAGACACTCCTCGCCGACCCTTCGGACGTTTCCCCCATCTCGATCGTCGACGAGATGCGCTCGAGCTATCTCGACTATGCGATGAGCGTCATCGTCAGCCGCGCGCTGCCCGATGTGCGCGACGGTCTGAAACCCGTGCACCGCCGCATCCTCTATGCCAGCCAGGAGGGCGGATTCGTCCCCGGCCGGCCGTATCGCAAATGCTCCAAGATCGTCGGCGACGTGATGGGCAATTACCATCCGCATGGCGACAGCTCGATCTATATGGCGCTCGCCCGTCTCGCCCAGGATTGGGCGATGCGCGTGATGCTGGTCGACGGCCAGGGCAATTTCGGATCGATGGATCCCGATATGCCCGCCGCGATGCGCTATACCGAGGCGCGCCTGACCAAGGCGGCGATGACGCTGCTGCAGGACATTGAGAAGGACACGGTCGACTTCGCGCCCAATTATGACGGATCGCGCGAAGAGCCGACCGTGCTGCCGGCGCGCTTCCCCAACATCCTGGTCAATGGCGCGGGCGGCATCGCCGTCGGCATGGCGACCAACATCCCGCCGCACAATCTCGGCGAAGTGATTGACGCCTGCCTGGCCTATATCGCCAATGGCGGGATCAGCATCGAGGAGCTGATGGAGATCGTCCCCGGCCCGGATTTCCCGACCGGTGGCATCATTCTCGGCCGTGCTGGCTGCAAATCGGCCTATATGGAAGGGCGCGGCTCGATCCTGGTGCGGTCGCGCCATGAGGTCGAGGAAGGCCGCGGCGACCGCCGCTCGATCGTGCTGACCGAAATCCCCTATCAGACCGGCAAGAACGGCCTGGTCGAAAAGATCGCCGAGGCCGCCAAGGACAAGCGGATCGAAGGCGTCAGCGACATTCGCGACGAATCCAACCGTCACGGCGTGCGCATCGTCATCGACCTGAAGCGCGACGCCACCCCGGAGGTCGTGCTCAACCAGCTCTGGCGCCACACGCCGGCGCAATCGAGCTTCCCGGCCAATATGCTCGCGATCCGCGGCGGCCGGCCCGAAACGCTAAACCTGCGCGACATCATCGAGGCGTTCGTCAAGTTCCGCGAAGAGGTCATCACCCGGCGCTCCAAGTTCGAGCTCGCCCGGGCCCGCGAACGCGCGCACATCTTGCTCGGCCTGGTCATCGCGACGACCAATCTCGACGAAATGGTCCGCATCATCCGCGGCTCGTCGAGCCCGGCAGCAGCGCGCGAAGCCTTGCTCACGCGCGACTGGCCGATCGCCGAGATCGCACCCTATATCCGCCTGGTCGAAGCGGTCGAAGCCGAAGTCACCGGCGACACCTATCGCCTGTCGGAAATCCAGGTCCGCGCGATCCTCGACCTGCGCCTGCATCGCCTGACCGCGCTTGGCCGCGACGAGATCGGCGACGAACTGCGCAAGCTCGCCGAATCGATCACCGAACTGCTCGCGATCCTCGCCGACCGTTACAAGCTCTATGAAGTGATGAAGGAAGAACTGGCCGCGGTGCGCGATCAGTTCGCCACGCCGCGCCGTACCGAAATCGCCGCCGCCGCCGATGGCATCGACGACGAAGACCTGATCGAGCGCGAGGACATGGTCGTGACCGTGACCATGCAGGGCTATATCAAGCGCACCACGCTCGACACGTTCCGGGCGCAAGCCAAGGGCGGCAAGGGCCGTGCGGGTATGGCGACCAAGGACGAAGACGTCGTCACCGAGATGTTCGTCACCTCGACGCACACGCCGGTGCTGTTCTTCTCCACCCATGGCAAAGTCTATCGCAAGAAGGTCTGGCGCCTGCCCGAAGGCGGCGCCGCGACGCGCGGCCGGCCGATGGTCAATCTGTTGCCGCTGGCCGAGGGCGAGACGATCTCGACCGTGCTTCCCTTGCCCGAGGACGAGGCGGAATGGGGTGCGCTGCACGTCATGTTCGCCACCGCCCGGGGCAATGTCCGCCGCAACTCGATGGACGCGTTCACTAACGTGCCCACCAACGGCAAGATCGCGATGCGCTTCGATGAAGAGAGCGACGATCGCCTGATCGGCGTCGCCCTGCTCAACGAGACCGACGACGTCCTGCTCGCCACCCGCAAGGGCAAGGCGATCCGCTTCGCCGGCGATGACGTGCGCGAGTTCCAGAGCCGTACCGCGACCGGCGTGCGCGGCATTTCGCTCAAGGGCGATGACGAGGTCATCTCGCTGTCGATCCTCCACCGCGTCGGCACCAGCCAGGAAGAGCGCGAGGAATATGTTCGCTTCGCACCGTGGAAGCCGGAAAAGGACGGCGAGCCGACGATGAGCGCGGAACGCTTCGCCGAACTCCGCACGCGCGAAGAGTTCATCCTGACGGTCTGCGCCAATGGCTATGGCAAGCTGTCCTCGGCCTATGAATATCGCCGCATCGGTCGCGGCGGCCAGGGCATCACCAATATCGACAACCTTGCCCGCAACGGCGATGTCGTGGCGAGCTTCCCGTCGAAGCATGGCGAGCAGCTCATGCTGGTTACCGACCAGGCCAAGCTGATCCGCATGCCAATCGAACTTCGCCACGAACGCGGCGACGATCAGGGCTTCCGCATCATCAGCCGCGGCTCGGCCGGGGTGAGACTGTTCGATGTCGCCAAGGACGAGCATGTTGTCTCTGCCGCGCGGATCGAAGAGAGCGAGGATGAGCCGGAAGCCGATCCCGTCGACGTTGCGGCATTGCCCGCTCCTGACGCCGCTGCGGCCGGGGACACCGCAGGCACATCGGAAGAAGGCGAATGAGCGAGTTTCCCGTCACGGCCTACAAGGTCCTTACCGCCGATCAGATGGCGGTGCTGGAACGTGACGGGACCTTCGCTGGCGCGCCGATCGACCTGGCCGACGGCTATATCCACCTATCGACCTGCGAGCAGCTGACCGAGACGGTCGACAAGCATTTCGCCGGCCAGACCGGCCTGCATGTCGCGGCGGTCGATCTCGGATCGTTCGGCACCTCGCTGAAATGGGAAGAGTCGCGCGGCGGGCAGCTGTTCCCGCATATTTACGGGCCGCTGCTGCTCGAGACGGTCTTTGCCTATGGGCCGCTGGAAAGACTCGCCGACGGTTCCGTCAAGCTTCCGGTGGCCAGCTAGAACCCGATCGGCTGGGCAGAATAACCTCACCCGTTCGAGCTGAGCTTGTCGAAGCCCCGTCCTTCTGCTCTTGCGCCGGAACAAGAAGAACGGCCCTTCGACAGGCTCAGGGCGAACGGAAGGGGGATCACTCAGCCCGAAACCGTTCCAGAGCCCCTGCGCGTATGGCGCGACGGCAATTTCTGTTTTCCGACACCGAGAAAGAGCGAGCCGGTACAAGTCCGGCATGGGACGAGGTGCCAGATCCTGTGTCATGATTGAATCGCCGTTGGTGATCGGACCGCAACGAGGAGTGGCGGGAGATATGTTACACCGGAATGTAACGTATCTCCCGCCCCTTCTTCCGCAACGCGCCTCCATGTTTCTTTATAATATCAAACAGTTACCGAGATTCCCGGGCGTGTTGGCCCCTTTTTGCGAAAACACCCTCACCGTTCGTTTCGAGCGAAGTCGAGAAACAAGCCACAAAGGCCGCGCACAGTTTCTCGACTTCCCTCGAAACGAACGGGAGTGGTGGATGAATTCGCCCCAAAACCGCCCTGGCTGATTCCGGCCAACCCGACCATGTCTCGGATCAGCGTGGCGCCGTGTTCAGCTCGGCCTGGCTGAACGACACCGCACCCTTGCCGGCGGCCTCGCCGACGATCTTGCGCGCGATGACCGCCGTGACCGGCGCCAGGATGCTGAAATGCGTGCGCCCCGGCACCTTGTAGAAATGCAGCAGCGGATTGCTGGATTCAGCGCTCAGCGCATCGAGCGAGTCGACATTTCCTTGCGCCGCGCCCTCGAAGACGAACACCGGGCTTGCCACTGAGCCAAGCCAATGGATCGGCGAGCGCAGCCTGACCTCGGTCGGATCGTTCAGGTCGGCATAGAAGAACTGGCCGCCATAATCGCTGGCCTCCCCGACCGGCCCGAAGGAAAAGACGCCACGAAACCGCTTGGTCACCTCAGCCGCCAGCAGGACCGTCGTGCCGCCGGTACTGTGTCCGCCGAGATAGATGCGTTGCGGATCGACATAATCCTGCGCCGCCAGATAATCGGCAGCCGCCATTATATCATCGATTTCACCGTAAAAGCCTTCGCGATAACCCGGATTGTCGTTGCCGCCACGCAGCGAGGGGTACATCGTCACGATCCCGGCATTGCGAAACGCTGCCGCGGTCTGGTCGTTTTCCGGATCCGCCTTGTCCCAGACATTGCCGATCGAATTGCTGTCGCCGCCGGTGATCCAGATGATCGCCGGGTGCCGGCCACCGCCTGTCGGACGCGGCGTGAGATAGGCGGCAAGCTTTCCAGCCGGGGACGTGTAATGGATCAGGTCGAGCACGCCTTTCGGTGGTTGCGGTGCCGGAGAGCCATCGCGGGTCTGCTGGGTAAGGTGTGTCTTGTACCCGGCACGCGCCGCCGCCAATCCCTGAGCGGCTTGCGCGGCGCCCTGAATAGCGTCGCAGCCCGTCAGTGCGACCGGCATGCACAAAGCCGCCAATGCCAATATTGCCCGCTTGCGCACGTCGTCCCTTTCGCTCTTCCCTGCGAACAACCCGTTAGCCACGCCAAGGTTCACCGCGTCGGCCATGCCCAGCGCGGCGCATCATCCCGTTGCTGCGCATGGGTTTCGCCAAGCTCCTTGCGCAACACGATCTGCCGCGTCAGCTCATGCTCGACCAGCGCATCAACCAGTGCGGCGGCATGCGACACCACGATGATCTGGCAATCACGCGTCGCGCGCGCGATCAACCGCGCGAGCGGCGCCAGCAGGTCGGGGTGAAGGCTGGCCTCGGGCTCGTTGAGGATCATCAGTTCGGGCGGGCGCGGCGACAGCAGAGCCGCCATCAGCAACAGATAGCGCAGCGTACCGTCGGACAATTCGGCCCCGCGCATCGGTCGCAACAGCCCGTGCTGATGCATCTCGACCCCGAAATCGGCGCCGATGCTGATCCGCGCCCCGGCAAAGGCATCGCCCACCGTGTCCTGCAGCGCATCACCGTCGCCGATCTCGATGATCGTCTGGATCGCGGCGGCGATGTCGCTGCCGTCGCCGGCCAGCACCGGCGTGAAGGTGCCGACCTGTGGACGACGCGCAGGCGCGGCGCGGTCAGTGCGCAAATCGTCATAGAAGCGCCAGCGCCGCATCCGTTCGCGGAGCATCAGCAGTTCAAGGCCATCGCCTGGGTCGGCGCACTGGGTGACCATCGAGTCGAACGACGACAATCCCGTGCGGCTGTTCTGCCATTGGCCGCTACGCTCGCCGCGAATGCGCGCGGTTGGTCCGCGCCGTTCCGCCACCAGCATCGCCGGCCGCAAGACCGCCCCGTTCCACACGGCCTCGACCTTGATCTCGGGATCGGCGGCAAAGCGCGACAGCGACGGAATCGGCAGGCCGAGATCGATCGCATAACCAAGGTCGTCCCCGGCAAAGCCGAGCTTCAGGCTGACCGGTCCGTCACGCACGACGCCCTGGACTGGCTGCGTTCCGGCTTTCATCTCCCGGCTGAAGCGCTCCGGCCCGGCCCAGAGCGTCGAGGCCAGCCCGCCTTCCGCCGCAAGCGACGCGATCACCCGCCCTTGCGCGACATCCGACAACAGGCGCAGTGCCCGATACAGGCTCGATTTGCCGCTGCCATTGGCTCCGGTGACGATGGTCACCTCGCCCAAGGCGAGGGTCACATCGCGCAGCGAGCGATAGCCGGAGACCGCCAGCGTGTGGATCACGGATAAAGGTCGACCACCTCAGCGCCCTCGCCCACCGCATCGAGCAGCAAGGTGCGGTGACAATGGCAGGGATCGCGCTCGAAACACAGCAGGGCCGAGGGTTTCTCGGCGGCAAGTTCAAGCATCTGCGCCGCCTGGACCTGTGCTTCGGGCAGATCGAGCTGTGCGGCATAGATCGCCTTCAGGGTCGCGACATCGCCCTTCTTTGCCGCATCGCGGCCTGGCTTGGGCGTACCCAGCGCCCTCAGATGGACATAGCCGATGCCCGCTTCGGCGAGCGACGCGGCAAGGACATTCTTCGAAAAGCCCGGACGCCGCGACAGCGGCACGGCGCGCACATCGATTATCCGCTCGACTCCGGCACCGGTCAGCGCGGCAAGGAAATCGCCCATCGTCGTGGCTTCATAGCCGATGGTGAAGATCTTCATGTCGGCCTCGTGCGATCCAGCGCCGCGACCACGCCCCAGGCGATCAGCGCCTGGCCGCCGAAATAGGTCGGCCAGATGAGGAAGTTGGGAATGGGCGATGCCGACAACGGACCGATCCGGGAGAAAATCAGCAAGTCGGAAAGCACGAACAGCAATGCCCCAAGGCCGACATAAGTGCGGGGAAAGCGGCTGAGCCACGCACTCGCCGCCATCGCGCCAAGACCGGTCGCATAAAGCGCAATACCCGGCGCCGCGCTGCGATCGGTCGGCAGCAGCCACGCCGCGACCGGTGTCGCAACCAGCACGACCGCTGCGACCGCCCAATCCGTGGCACCGGTCGCGCGGCGATGCGTGAGATACAGAGCGACCGCAACGAGATGACCGGCCAGGAATGCCAGCGCGCCGACCGTCAGTCCCGAGGTTTCAAGCAGCACATCGCCCAGCGCGCCGAGCGCCAGCACCACAGTGATCAGCCAGCCGGCACGATCGCGCGCCTGTGTCGCCGCCCATAAGGCGAGCAGGCCGACGCCCGCGCCTTTCCAGACGATCGCCGCAGTCCCGGGCGCCAGGACATGATCGACGAAATAATAGCTTGTCCCGGCGATGAGCGCGGCGGTGAAAAGAAGGCGGTTCGACATGATCACCTTGTATCGCATCACGCGCCGCTGTCAGCCCACTCCGTCGTCTGCCGGTCCCGCCGCCGCGTCAACCCTCGGGCAGATGGCACACCACCTCGACATTGATGCCATCGGGGTCATGGACGAACGCGGCATAATAATCGGGATGATATCGCTGCCGGATCCCCGGCGCGCCGTTGTCGCGCCCGCCGGCAGCCATGGCGGCGGCATGAAAGGCATCGACCTCGTCGCGGGAAGCTGCGCGAAACGCGACATGCGTCCCCTCCCCGACCGCTTCATTGTCGGCGATGACGAAAAATATCTCGTCATCGCCCATCATCACCGCCGTGCCGCCGCTTTCGGTCTGGCTCGGGTCGATCACCTCGATGGTGCGGATGCCGAGCGGGGCTAGCGCCGCCTCGTAAAAGGCCCGCGACCGGGCAATGTCGGTTACGGCGAGGCCGATATGGTCGATCATGCTGCTCTCCCTTGCTGGATCCAAGGTGAAGCATAGCGCACATGATCGCCCATCGGTTTATGTCGCATGGCGAACCCTTGACGGGCCGCGCCATGCGACATGGGCAAAGAGGATCAGCGCCCCAGCAAGCGCTCCAATATCTGCACCGCGTTCAGCGCCGCGCCCTTCAGCAACTGGTCGCCCGACACGAACAACGCGATCGACCGCCCGGACGGATCGCCCAGGTCAGTGCGAATCCGCCCGACCAGCACGTCGTCGACACCACTTGCTTCCGACGGCATCGGGAAATGATTGGCGGCACGGTCATCCACCACGCGAACGCCCGGCGCGGCGGCCAGCCATGCGCGCGCTTCGTCCGGTGAAACCTGACGCTCGAACTCGACGCTAAGCGCGATCGAGTGCGCGCGCAGCACCGGCACCCGAACGCAGGTAATGCCGATCGGCAGATCCGGGGTATCGAGAATCCGCCGGGTCTCCGCGACGGCCTTCAACTCCTCGCCATTATAGCCGCTCTCGCCATCGACATCGGCATTATGGCTGAACAGGTTGAAGGCATAGGGATGCGGCAGCACCTTATGTTCAAACGGAAGCCCGTCGAGATGTGCGGCGGTCGCCTGCCGCAATTCCTCCATCGCTGCCGCACCCGCGCCCGATGCGGATTGATAGGTCGCCGCATGCACGCGCCGGATCGGCACGGCGCGATGCAGCGGCGCCAGCGCCATGGTCATGATCGCCGCGACGCAATTTGGATTGGCGACGATGCCGCGATGCCCGGCAAGCGTGGCGCCATTGACCTCGGGCACGACCAGCGGGACATCGGCGTCCATGCGGAACGCCGAGCTGTTATCGACCACCATCGCCCCCGCGGCGACCGCAATCGGCGCATAACGGCGCGAGATCGAGGCGCCGGCCGAGAACAGCGCGACATCGACACCCGCGAAACTGTCGTCGCGCAGTTCCTCGACCTGTACCGCATGAATACCGTACGCCAGGCTGCGCCCGGCCGATCGCGCCGACGCCAGCAAGCGCAGCGAGCCAACGGGAAAATCGCGCTTTTCGAGACAGTGCATCAGCTCGATGCCGACCGCGCCGGTCGCGCCGACGATCGCGATCACCGGCACACCGACGGAGTCGGCGACCGGTTGGACCAGGGTGGAATTGGGTAGTTCGTTCGGCATAACGCTTCCTTCCTTGATGCGGGAGGACGGCGTTGGCTGCTGGTTTGCGACCCCGTCCGTTCCCGGCGGGGTCTCTGTTGCTATGTCGTGGGGATCACCACGCGCACCAGAGAACGCCCGCTTTCGCGGTCGTTTTGGTAATGCTCATGGTGTTGATCATCATCGACATAGGCGCCGGCTATCAGGCGAACGTGAATAAGGCAACAACGGCGTGGCCAGAGTGGGAGATCGATATCCTTTCGCAACCGTCATCCCCGCGAAAGCGGGGATCCCGCTTCTTCTTCTGGGTGTGGGGCAAGGTAGCGGGATCCCCGCTTTCGCGGGGATGACGGTTTAAAGAAGGTCGGTTCTTCCAATCCAGCCGCCCCTTGACCCACCCGCTCACATCCTGTATTTCTGAAATAACAGAAATGAAAGACACATGCAGATAAGCGAGCATCCCGACGTCAAGGCCTTCATCCTGCATTGGGGAGAGATGGGCACGCATTGGGGCGTCAATCGCTCGGTCGCGCAGATCCACGCATTGCTCTATCTGTCCGACCGCCCGATGCACGCCGAGGAGATCGTCGAGACATTGGTGCTGGCCCGCTCAAACGTCTCGACCGCGCTCAAGGAATTGCAGGGCTATGGCATCGTCCGCCGCGTCCATGTCGAGGGCGACAGGCGCGACCATTTCACCGCCGAGACCGATTTATGGGAAATGCTCATGCGCATCGCCGCTGAACGCAAGCGGCGCGAGATCGACCCGACGATCGCGCTGATGGGCCAATTATCCGAACGACTGAAGGCCGACGGCAAGGCGCCAGACCATGTCCGCGAGCGCATCACCCGGATGCATGAATTCCTCTCGACGCTCGGGACCTGGTACGAACAGGTCCGCGTCCTGCCCAAACCGACTTTGGTCACGCTGATGAAGCTCGGCGGCAAGGTCGCTCGGTTCATTCCCGGCAAATCCAAGGACTGAGGAGACAATCATGCCTCCTCTCCCCCCATAAGCGCGCCCGGATATTTCTTAAATTACAGAAACTTCAGATACGAGAAAGGAACGAACCATGGTCGAGACAATCTATGCTCTGTACCTCGTCATCACGATCGCCATCACCATCTGGGTCGCGCGCACCTTATCGAAAAATGGCGTCGTGTTCCTGATCCAGTGCTTCGGCCAGAATGAAGTGCTGGCGCGATCCACCAACCATTTGCTGGTGGTCGGCTTCTACCTCATCAATATCGGCTTCATCACCCTGACGCTCAGCCTCGGCAACGAACCGACCACGCTGACCGGCGCGATCCGCTTCCTCAGCGGCAAGGTCGGCCTCGCGGTCGTGGTGCTGGGCGCGATGCACTTCTTCAACATGGGCGCGATCGCGCAGTTCGGCCGCAAGGTGAATGGCTGGCTGAACGAACCGGGGAATGGCGCGCAACAGCCCGCATGAGCAATTCGGGATGAGCAGTTCGGGCGGGGCGATCTTGCCGCCCCGCCCCCTCAGATCTGGAGAGTGATGATGCCCATTCGTCATCGTTCGGCGACAAGCTATCACGGTTTTGCGCAGGCGACTCTTTTGGCCGGTCCGATCTACGTGATCAGCCTGGGCATCGTCACCTGGTCGACGGACATGAATGCGCCTGTGCAGTTGCCGGACGACTGGAACTGGATCGCCGCACTCCTGCCGCTGGCGATGTTCTGTATCGCCGGCGGCGCGCTCTTCTCCATCCTGCCGAACCTTATCGGGCTCAGGGCGATGATGTGGCTGGGCAGCCATAACCCGGGCATGCAATTGCCGGTCAGTTGGGGATTGGCCGGCGCATTATCGATGGCGGTCGTCATCGGGCTCGCTGAACCCGATGGTATCGTCTCCATCCCCGGAATCGCGCTTGCGATCACCGGCACCGTGTGTGCGCTGCTTTGCCGCCGCGGCGTCAGCTGGGAAGAATGTCCGCCAGCTCTTGGTCGGTAACGACCATACCGCTTCCGGTCCGTTCAGTGGGAGAATGACGATGTACAGCAGGACATCACCGGGTGCCGGACTTATCACAGCGACGGTGTCAGCCGGTCCGATCTTTGTGATCGGGCTTCTGCTCGGCACCTGGTCTGCCGACATGGATGCCGTAATCCTGCCGCCCGGCCTGTCGGATGCGAGCCCCAGCATCGTCGCCGGCATGGTCATGACGATCTTGGCCGGGGCCTTGATTTCGGGCATTCCCAATGTGCTTGGCACCTGCATCATGCAAAGGCTTGGGCGACATAACATCGCGATGCGCTTGCCCGTCGCCTGGGCATTGGCCGGAGGCCTTGCCGCTGGAATGCCCTTCGCGCTGATCGACGTCGGCCAGGATAGCGCGGTCGCCGGCTTCAGTTTCGCTTTTGCCGGCACAATGTGCGCGCTACTCTGCCGCTGCGGCGTTCACTGGGAGGAATGTCCGCTGGCCGCCGATCGGTAACGACAAGCGGACGCTAACCGCGCTGATCCGCGTCGATATAGATCCATGCCTCCAGCAAGCCCTCGGCCGTCTCGACCCCGACCTGGACGCGCCGATACTCGCTTCCCTCGAATGCATCGAGCCGCGCCCAATGAGCCGGCAAGTCCGGCGACACGAAGAGCTGGACCGAGATGTCGTCGCCATCCTCCGCCAGCATCAGCACCGGATATCCAAGCGCTGCGCCCCACCCCTTCTCCACCAGAGTGCCTCTGACCTTCCCAGCCCGCCACTCCCCGTTCAGATGGGCAAGCTGGTGATGATTGGGCTTGCCGGGTGCGAGCGTTCCATAAACTGCGAGGCGGTGATCGACACTCATGGGGACTGCCTAGCGCCGCCGTCGCGCTCCATCAACAAACGCTGTCTCAGAGGCGCGAGGGAGAGGCGCGACCCGCGGCGACGGGTCCCGGCAGCGCGGAATCAATCCGGAGATTTACCGCTATTTTTCGTATCCCGATCAAGGTCGAACGCATCATGCTGTCCGGGATCATCGCCGACGCCATCCCCGGAGCGCATCAGCGCCTCGATCGCCGCGATCGCGTTGTCGGGATGGGGCAACCCTCGGAGGTCGATCTCCCTCACCTCACCTTCCTCGTCGCTAATGGACAGCCCGATCCAGCCTCGGCGGCCATTATTCTCGACAAGTGCGCCGGCCAGAATGTCGTTGCCCTGGATCTCGCGGTACACGTCTCCGCCACGCGGCGCGCGCCAGATTATCCGCCTGTCGGTGACGGCGATCGTTCCGGCGAGTTCGCGAAACCATTCGTCAAAATGTCCCACGATCATCGCGACGAGTCCAATCGCGACATTGCCGACGAGCATGAGTGCGAAAAAGCTCCAGAAAAACCGGCTGCTCACCGCCCAGCCCGGCTCGGTCCAGATCCACCACAACCATCGGACAAAGATCAGCGGCAGCGGCACGGCCAGAACGGCGACCCATCCGTCGGACCGCATGAACGTCAAAAGGCCGGGCCGACCCTCCCAGATGATCGCCTCGGCCGGCAACAGGCCAGTCTGATCACGATGCACGGGAAAGGATGCGTCGGTGCGCACCGTCACACCGAGGCGATCCAGCGCACGAATCGCTCGTTGCGCTTCGGCCACTGAAACGACGAATGGCGGTGTGTCGTCACTCACCCGGATCCTGGCGCCGATCATCAGGCGGTTCACCCGGATCCCGCTCAAGGCCCAGGAGAACAGGCGGCGATGCTGCGCGCCAAAGGTGACGCCAACCCCATCCGGAGCAATGACGATCGACTTGCCGGCGGCAAAGTACAGGCCCCGGATGAAGCCGATGAGGAAGATGAGGGCGATACATGCGCCAATCGCCAGGAATGCGATGCGCGCGGGCTCAGGCGCCACTGCGTAGCGCCGGCCGAAATGCCAGACACTGGCCTGCCCGCCCGATTGACCGGCCATGGCAAACCACGCGCCGAGAAATGCGATGATCAGCAGCGTCCCGGGAATTCTCCACAGGATCAGAAGTGCCAGCGATTCACGGATGACCACCCTGTCCCCGGCAATTGGGGGCTTCAATATTTCAGGGTAAGTCGACGGCATCGCCCGCAATCGTTCGTCGGACCAAGCCGTCCGTCAAGCGCGATGTTCGCGACCCCATCGGACAAGAAACTTTGTGTTGATCGAACGCCTCGCTATCTGACGCGCATGACTCATGACATTCAGATCATCGGCGGCGGTCTTGCCGGTTCCGAAGCCGCCTGGCAGCTCGCCGAAGCGGGCTATCGGGTAAAGCTCTCCGAAATGCGCGGCTCGGGCGAGATGACCCCGGCGCACCATACCGACGGCCTGGCCGAACTGGTCTGCTCGAACAGCTTCCGCTCCGATGACGCCACCAGCAACGCGGTCGGCCTGCTCCATGCCGAGATGCGCGCGCTCGGCTCGATCATCATGCGTGAGGGCGACACGCACAAGGTGCCGGCCGGCTCCGCGCTGGCGGTCGACCGCGACGGCTTCTCGGCCGGGGTGACCGCTGCGCTCGAAGCGCATCCCAATATCACCATCGTGCGCGAACGCATCGACGCGATCCCCGCCGATGGTCCGGTGATCATCTCGACCGGCCCACTCACTGCCGCGGGGCTTGCCGAAAGCATCGGTGCGGCGACCGGATCGGAAGCATTGGCTTTCTTCGATGCGATTGCGCCGATCGTTCATTTCGACAGTATCGATATGGATACCGCCTGGTTCCAGTCGCGCTGGAACAAGGGTGAAGGCAAGGATTACATCAATTGCGCGATGGATCGTGAGCAATATGCCGCCTTTCATCAGGGCCTGATCGATGGCGAGAAGACGCCATTCCGCGACTGGGAAATGGATACGCCGTATTTCGAGGGCTGCATGCCGATCGAGGTAATGGCCGAACGCGGCTTCGATACATTGCGCTTCGGGCCGATGAAGCCGGTCGGGCTCGACGATCCGCGCACCGGGCGCTGGCCGCATGCCGTGGTCCAGCTGCGCCAGGACAATGCATCGGGCACCTTGTGGAACATCGTCGGCTTCCAGACCAAGCTGAAACATGCCGAGCAAGTGCGCCTGTTCCGCACCATCCCCGGTCTGGAGAATGCCGAGTTTGCCCGGCTGGGCGGGCTGCACCGCAATACTTTCATCCGCTCGCCGATCCTGCTCGATGAGACGCTGCGGCTGAAGGCACGTCCCAATGTGCGCTTCGCCGGGCAGATTACCGGGTGCGAAGGCTATATCGAAAGCGCCGCGATCGGCCTGCTCGCCGGGCGCTTCGCGGCGGCGGAACTGGCTGGCGACACGCTCGCCCCGCCGCCGGTCGAGACGGCGCTCGGCGCCTTGCTCGGCCATATTACCGGCGGCGCCGAAGCCGATTCCTATCAGCCGATGAACGTCAATTTCGGCCTGTTCCCGCCCATCGAGGGCCGCACCAAAAAGGCTGACCGCAAGAAGATGTACACCGATCGCGCCCGGATCGCGCTCGGCGAATGGGTCAAGGCGACGGGCAGCCGCGCCGCATAACGGCGATCGATTCGCCGCAACATGCGGCCCCGATGGCGCGCTCCCTGTTGTCCAACATCGGGGAGCGCCTGGCCTCAGCTTTCCTCGTCACGCGACGCGGCAACGGTCGGACAATCGGGCTTCGGCTTGGCCCTGCGCTTCGGCGCGGTCGTCGCGAATTCGGCGGCGGTCATCGACCCGGACTTGTCCTTGTCCGCGGCCGCGAATTTCTCGGTCGCTTTCACCGCCCATTCGTCGAACGACAATTGGCCGTCATGATTGGTATCGAGCTTGGCATAGGCCTTGCGCCGCTGCGCCAGGAACTCGTCGCGCGCGATGATCCCGTTGCGATCCTTGTCGTAACGATTGAAGCGCTTCTCTTCCCGCGTCTTCGCCCCGGCCTCGGGGATCGTATCGGGCATCGCTTCCTCGTCATCGACGCTGTGCCCGACGCGCGGCGGCACTGCGGCCAAAGGGGAAACCGAGCGTGCGGGGCCGTTGAACAACACGATTCCCGCCGCGATCAGCAGCAATGCCGCCCCCCCGCCTGCCAAATAGCGCCACATCGTCCCGCTCTCCCGTCCCTGAACCCGGCAATGCTATCGCGCAGCGGGGATGAACGGAAGCTAACGCCCCCAGATGCGATGAATCAAGATGCGCCACACCCGCCGCGGCGAGCCCCGCGCGATCGACTCACCCAAAGGCGCCGCGAGATCGAGCCGCGCGAGATGGGCCAGTGCGCCGAGCGCACGCCCTGCCCTGCTCCACCGCGCCGCGGTCGCGGCCGCCAGCGGCCCCTGAGCCAGGTCAAGCGCACGCCGGGCGACGTCACGATCCTGAATATGCCGTGCGAGGTCGGCCAGCGCCCAGCCTCTGCCAGCCGGCGCGACCGGATCGGACGGCGGCGTGCCGAGCAGGCTTCCCGCCGCACCGAACAGGATGACGCCACGCGCCGCATAATGTTCCAACGTGGCATCGTCGGGTAAGTCGGGGTCGAGCAGCACTTCCCAGGCATCGATCATGTCCGCCAGCCGGGCGCCGGAAACCCCGTGCGGAATGACATCGGTCGCCAGCGCGGCCAGCACCGGCTGCGCCGGCGCAATGCCGCCATCCAGCCGGTTCAAGGCTTCATGCCACCAGGTCAACCGCATCTGCCCGATCATCGGCTCGCTAGTGGTGCGCAGGATGGCCGCGAGCGTATCGTCCAGCGCAAACAGCGCCGCCACGCCCGCCCGGTGTGGAGCGGGAACGTAGGATAAAGCCAGAATGCGCTCCGGATCGGTCATCGTCTCACCGCCCTTCCGCATCGTGAGCGTAACGTTAACCACATCGCTTGAGACGCGATTATCCCTTCCCACCGCATAGGCCCGTAGTTGGGACCAATACGTACGAAGCGGGGCGGCTGGATGTCGGGGATCAAAGCGATCGAGCGAGTGGTGGCGCGTGGCTTTCTGGGCCGACTTGCCCGCGACGTACGGGGCAACACCCTGGCGATCATGGCTGCTGCATTGATCCCGCTCGCGGGGCTGGTCGGCGGCGGTATCGACATCAGCCGCATGTACATCACCAAAACGCGACTGCAACATGCCTGTGACGCCGGAGCACTCGCCGGCCGCAAGGCGATGGGCGGCGGCGTGTGGGGCAGCGACGATATCGCCGTCGCGCAGCAATTCTTCACCGCCAATTATCAGACCGGCGCCTATGGCTCCGGCTCGGTCTCGTCGAATTTCACCGAAAGTGCAGGCAAGGTCACAGGCTCCGCATCGGCGACACTGCCGATGACGGTCATGAAGATCTTCCAGAAATCCACCGAAACCCTGTCGGTCAATTGCGACGCGGACATGCGCTTGCCCAACACCGATATCATGTTCGTGCTCGATACGACCGGGTCGATGGATCAGAAAGCGGTCAGCACCGATTCCCAGACCAAGATTCAGGGCCTGCGTGTTGCGGTGAAATGCTTCTTCGAAATCGTCGCGCGTCTCAACACCGACGCCACCTGCTCCACCGGCACGCCGAGCGGCGGCACCGGGGATCAGACTCAGATCCGTTTCGGCTTCGTGCCCTATACGACCAACGTCAATGTCGGGAGGCTTCTGCCCAACACCTATATGCCCGATAGCTGGACCTATCAGACCCGCGTCGCCAACTGGACGCCACCGGGCACCACCAGCAATGGCCCCTATTGGCAGGTCTATGGCAGCAGCATCTCGCAGACCGACTGCCTGAGCTATATGAAGAACATCGCTTTTTCGGGTTTCACGCCAACCCCGACCAATTCTGGCGGCCCAGCGCCCACGGCCACCGTCGTTTCGAGCTTCCCGAACGACGGCGACGCGACGAGCGGCGGCAGCACTGGCGAATGGAGTTGGAGCGGCGCGCCCGATACCAGCGGCTCGGCGCGGAGCTGTCGCCGGCAGCGGACCGATACGACGACCACTTATGTGCCGCAGTTCGCAAGCTGGGATTACAAGGCGGCGCCAATCGATATCCGCGGATTGAAGGCTGGCGACAGCAATTGGAACACCAGCCTCTCCGTGCCGATCGGCGCGAACGGCACCAATCGGACGATCAGCTGGAACGGTTGCATCGAGGAGCGCCAGACGGTTCAGGCGACCAACTACAATCCAATCCCGAGCGGCGCGAAGGATCTCGACATCGACTCCCCGCCGTCGGTGACCGATGCGACGACGCAATGGGGTCCGGCCTTGCCCGATGTGGTCTATATGCGCGCGATAACCTCGGCCTACAGCCAGGCGGATCGCGCCAACGTCCTCGGCACGACGACCGATTACTACAACGGCGTTTCCGCTTACTGCCCGGCGCCGGCCAAGAAGCTGCAGCGCTGGACCAACGCCAATGATTTCGACGATTATGTCGACAGCCTGGTCGCCGCCGGCAACACCTATCACGATATCGGCATGCTCTGGGGTGCGCGGCTGATGTCGCCGACCGGCATCTTCCGGTCGGAGAATGAATTCACGCTGCCCTATAACGGCACCACCGGTGGCGCCGACATCGAACGGCACATGATCTTCATGACCGACGGTGATGCCGTTTCGCAAACCTGCGATTACACGGCCTATGGCGTGGCCTTCTGGGATCGCCGGACGACCGACAGCGTCGGTTCGGCTTCCGATTGTAACGGCATCAATGGCGGCATGCCCAGCCTCAACAGCCAGGTGAACTCCCGGCTCGAGGGATTGTGCGCCGCGGTCAAGAACAAGAACATCACGCTTTGGGTGATTTCGTTCGGGAGCGGCTCGAACACCGACACCGAAACCCGGCTGTCGAACTGTGCGACCCCTGGCCGCTATTTCACCGCGCGCAACTCCGCGACCTTGCAAAACACCTTCGCCGACATCGCCAGTCAGATTTCGCAGCTGAGGCTGACCCGGTGATCCGCAAATCGCTTCCCGAATCCGTGCCGCTCCTTTCGGATCGGCGCGGCTCGGCGGTCGTCGAATTCGCCATCGTCGCGCCGGTGCTCTGCCTGTTGCTGCTCGGCATATTCGATACCGCGCACTCGCTCTACATGCGCTCGGTGCTGCAGGGCATCATCCAGAAGGTCGCGCGCGATTCCGCGCTGGAGTCCGGGACGGCATCCGCGCAACAAACCGCACTCGACAACAAGGTGCGTACTTCGGTCAACGCGGTCGCCAACAACGCGACCATGACCTTCACGCGTCGCTACTACCGCACCTTCAGCGACGCAGCGGCGGCGAAGGCGGAAACCTGGACCGATACCAACGGCAATGGGACATGTGATCCGCCCTCCGGCGGGACGCCTGGCGAGCCTTATATCGATGCCAACAATAACAACAAATGGGACAGCGACGGCGGCAATGACGGTCAGGGCGGCGCCAAGGATCGCGTGCTCTACACCGTGGTCGTGAGCTATCCGCGCTTCTTCCCGCTTTACAATTTCCTTGCGACCGATGCCGCGTCGCGCGACGCGATGAAGGTCACCAAGATCACGGCATCGACCGTGCTGGAGAACCAGCCCTATAGCGAACAGGGAAGCTATGGCGCGCCTGTCACCAGGAACTGCCCGTGAAAAGATACCGCTTTCTCCCGCGCTTCACCCGGCTGCGCCAGGACAGGAGTGGCCTTGCCCTGCTCGAATTCGCCTTTGTGCTGCCGATCTTCCTGATGATGGGCCTGACCGGCGCGGAGCTGACCAACTATATCACGACAAAGATGCGGATCAGCCAGCTCGCGCTGCATCTGGCCGACAACGCCGCGCGCATGGGTGCCGGCAGCCAGCTTTCGGCCAAGAAGATTTCGGAGCTCGATATCAACGATCTGCTGACCGGCGCCGGCCTCCAGGCCGGTGAGCTGAACCTGTATACTCAGGGCCGGGTCATCGTTTCGAGTCTCGAAGTCGACCCCGTCAACACCGGCAAGTTCAAGATACGCTGGCAGCGCTGCCGCGGCGCGATGACCAGTCACGGCTCATCTTACGGCACCGCCGGCCAGGCGAACGGATCGAACATGGACGGCATGGGGCCAACCGGGCGTCTCGTGACGACTCAACCCAACAACGCCACGATGTTCGTCGAAGTCTATTACGAATATGTGCCGCTGGTCGGGCGAGGCTCGCTTGCACCGACCAGCAACCTCATCGAAGTCGCCTCGATGTCGGTCCGCGACCGGCGTGACATGACCGACGATAGCTCGACCACCAACGTGCACCCGAACGGCGTGTACAAGGTGGACGGCGTGACGGCGTCGACCTGCTAGAACGGTTTCGAGCTGGGTGGATCCACCGCTTCCGTTCGCCCTGAGCTTGTCGAAGCCTGTCCTGAGCGCCTGCCTTGGCAGGCAGTCGAATGGGGCCGTTCTTCTCCGACTGCCTGTGCTGCAAGAAAGAACGGGGCTTCGACAAGCTCAGCCCGAACGGGGAAGGGTAATTCCGCACAACCCGACGCTGCTCTAACGCAAATCGAGCCGGGTTGATCCAGGATCGATGCCCGGCCCCTTCAGGGTACCGAGCATCACCTGACATCAGCCTTTAGCTGCGGTACGTCACCTTCTTCACCGTCTCGACAATCTTCGCCGCGCTGAGCAGCGCAAGCTTTTCCAGATTTGCTGCATAGGGCAGCGGCACATCCTCATTGGCGACGCGCAACACCGGGGCGTCGAGATCGTCGAACCCTTCCTCCATGCAGATCGCGACGATCTCCGACGCGATCGAGCATGTCGCCCAGCCCTCTTCGGCCACGACCAGACGGTTGGTCTTCTTCAGGCTCTTGAGCACCGTCTGCTTGTCGAGCGGACGCAAGGTGCGCAAATCGATGACTTCCGCGTCGATCCCCTGACTGGCCAGTTCCTCGGCGGCATCGAGCGCCAGGCCGACACCGATCGAATAGCTGACGATCGTCACGTCCTTGCCTTCGCGCATGATCCGCGCCTTGCCGATCGGCAGGACGTAATCATCGAGCTTCGGAACTTCGAAGGTACGACCGTAAAGCAGTTCGTTTTCAAGGAAGACGACGGGGTCCTCGCTACGGATCGCGGCCTTCATCAGGCCCTTGGCGTCTGCCGCGTCATAAGGCGCGATGACAATCAGGCCGGGGACGCTGGCGTACCATGGTCCATAATTCTGGCTGTGCTGCGCGCCGACCCGGCTCGCCGCCCCATTGGGACCGCGAAACACGATCGGGCAGCGCATCTGGCCGCCCGACATGTAATTGGTCTTGGCGGCCGAATTCACGATATGATCGATCGCCTGCATCGCGAAGTTGAAGGTCATGAACTCAACGATCGGGCGCAGGCCGCCCATCGCGGCGCCGGTGCCGACACCGGCAAAGCCATATTCGGTGATCGGCGTGTCGATCACGCGCTTGTCACCGAACTCTTCGAGCAAGCCCTGGCTGACCTTGTACGCGCCCTGATATTGCGCGACTTCCTCGCCCATCAGGAACACGCGGTCGTCGCGGCGCATTTCCTCGGCCATCGCATCGCGCAGCGCTTCGCGCAGCGTGAGCTTGACCAGCTCAGTGCCCGCGGGAACCTCGGGCTCAGGCGACGGCGCCTTGGTTTCCATCCGCTCTGACGCGGTCGGCGCCTTTTCCTTGTCGGCCGCGGGCGTCGGCTTGGCTTCCTCAGCCTTCTCCACCTTGGGCTCGGCCGGTGCTTCGGCCTTGGCCGGCGTGGACGCTTCCTCGCCTTCGGCGTTCAGCGTCGCGATGACCGTGCCGACCTTCACATTGTCGGTGCCCTCGGCGATCAGGATCTTGCCGATCGTGCCTTCGTCGACCGCTTCGAATTCCATCGTCGCCTTGTCGGTCTCGATCTCGGCCATGATGTCGCCGGACTTGACGGTATCGCCTTCCTTGACGAGCCATTTGGCGAGCGTGCCTTCCTCCATCGTCGGGGAAAGCGCGGGCATCTTGATTTCAATCGGCATCAGTAGGTTTCCACCAGCACGTCGGTATAGAGTTCGGCGGGCTCCGGTTCGGGCGCGCTTTCGGCGAAGTCGGCGGCTTCGTTGACGACCTTGCGAATCTCCTGCTCGATCTTCTTGAACTCGTCCTCCTTGACGCCCTCCACTTCGAGCAGCTTCTTGCAATGGTCGATCGGGTCGGACTTGTCGCGCACCGCCTGGACCTCGTCGCGGCTGCGATACTTGGCCGGGTCGGACATGGAATGGCCGCGATAGCGATAAGTCTTCATCTCGAGGATGATCGGCCCCTTGCCGGCACGGACCCAGGCCAAAGCCTCTTCCGCCGCGCCACGCGCCGCGAGCACGTCCATGCCGTCAACCTGAATGCCGGGAATGCGGAAGCTTTCACCACGGCGATAAAGCTGGTCTTCCGCCGAGGAGCGGTTGACGCTGGTGCCCATCGCATATTGGTTGTTCTCGATCACATAAATGACCGGCAGCTTCCACAGCTCGGCCATATTGAAGCTCTCGTAAACCTGGCCCTGATTCGACGCGCCATCGCCGAAATAGGCGAGGCACACGCCACCATCGCCCTTGTATTTGTGGCTGAAGCCAAGGCCGGTGCCGAGCGACACCTGCGCGCCGACAATGCCGTGGCCGCCATAGAATTTATGCTCGACGCTGAACATGTGCATCGAGCCGCCCTTGCCCTTGGAAATGCCGGCCTGACGCCCGGTCAGCTCCGCCATCACGTCCTTGGGCGGAATGCCGCACAACAGCATATGGCCATGGTCGCGATAGCCGGTGATCACGCTGTCCTTGTCGGACAGCGCCGACTGCAACCCGACCGCAACGGCTTCCTGGCCGATATAGAGGTGGCAGAAGCCACCGATCAGGCCGAGTCCATAAAGCTGCCCGGCTTTCTCTTCGAAACGGCGGATCAGCAGCATCTGCTTGTAGAATTCGAGCAGCTCGTCCTTCGACGCCTTGTAGAGCGAGGGCTCTTCGGGGCGTTCGCGGTTGGGCGTCGGCGGTTCAGCTTTGCGAGCGGCTGGTTTGTGGGCGGCGGGGGCTTTTGCCACGATGGGAAAACCTCGTTTCCGTAGGGGAGGAAGCGGTGCCTATAAGCCGCTTTCGGGCTGGACATCAATCGTCTGGGGAAACAGGCGAAGTTTGCGGCTCCCAAGCAATCGGCGATTGCCCCGCCGCGATCCTCATGCCTAAAGGTCTCGGCAATGGCCTCAGCCCCGCACCCGTTCCGCATCGCCAATTTCCGCGCCTATTGGGCGGCGCGTTTCGCCATGACGATCGCGCAGAACGCGATGATCATCGTGATCGGCTGGCAGACCTACACCATTGCGCGCCAGACCATGTCGCCCAGCGTCGCCGCGGTGCAGCTCGGGCTGATCGGCCTGCTGCAATTCATACCGCTGTTCGTGACCACCCCGATCAGCGGCTGGGTCGCCGACCGCTTCGACCGCCGCTGGATCACCCGCGTGACCGTAATGCTGCAGCTTTCCTGTGCGCTGATCCTCGCCTCGGTCACGCTCGATGGCGCAATGACCTTGCCGGTGCTGTTCGCGGTCGCAGTGTTCCTGGGACTCGCCCGTGCCTTTGCCGGCCCGGCCTTCGGTGCGCTCGCCCCTAATCTCGTCCCGCGCGAAGTGCTGCCGACCGCGATCGCGCTCGGTTCGATCTCGTGGCAGGTTGGGACGATCATCGGCCCGGCGGTCGGCGGCTTCGCTTATGCGGTCACGCCGTCGGGCGCGTATTGGCTCGCCAGCGCGCTGTTCGCCATTGCCCTGGTCTGCGTGTTCCTGATCGGCAAGGTGCCGCGCAGCATCGCCGTCGGCAACGCCCATCCGCTGAAGCAGATCGTCGATGGCCTGACCTATGTGTGGCAGAACAAGATGGTGTTCGGCACCATCACGCTCGACTTGTTCGCGGTGTTCATGGCTGGCACGAGCGCGCTGCTGCCAATCTATGCGCATGACATATTGAAGGTCGGCCCGCAGGGGTTGAGCGCGCTCGCCGCGGCACCCGCCGTCGGCGCCTCGATCGTCGCCTTGTTCTTCTCGTTCCGCCCGCTCAAGACCAATGTCGGCCCCAAGATGCTGGTGGCGGTGCTGGTTTATGGCACCGCGACGATCGTCTTCGGCCTGTCGCAGATCATGGCGCTCAGCCTGATCGCGCTCGCGGTGGCCGGCGCGGCCGACATGTTCTCGGTCTATATCCGCCAGTCGCTGATCCAGCTCTACACGCCGGACGACAAGCGCGGCCGGGTCGGCGCCGTCTCGCAATTGACCGTTTCGGCCTCCAATGAACTGGGCGAAGCCGAATCCGGGTTCCTCGCCGCAGGACTGGGTCCGGTCGGCGCAGTGCTGGTTGGCGGCGGCGGGGCGATTGTGGTCACGATCCTGTGGACCTATCTCTTCCCCAGCATCCGCAACGCAAAGACTTTCGATCCACCCGAGACGGCGCGCGACGCCGCAGACATTGAGATGGAGGCAGCACGATGAAAGCCAGCACGATCCTCGAGACGATCGGTAACACCCCGCATATCCGCGTGGGCAAGCTGTTCCCCGACCGCGAAGTGTGGATCAAGTCGGAGCGCTCGAACCCGGGCGGATCGATCAAGGATCGCATCGCGCTCGCCATGGTCGAGGCGGCGGAAGCATCGGGCGACCTGAAGCCCGGCGGCACGATCATCGAACCGACCAGCGGCAATACCGGCGTCGGCCTGGCGATGGTCGCCGCGGTCAAGGGTTACAAGCTGGTCCTCGTGATGCCGGAAAGCATGTCGCTGGAGCGCCGCCGCCTGATGCTGGCTTATGGTGCCACCTTCGACCTGACGCCGCGCGAAAAGGGCATGAAGGGCGCGATCGAGCGCGCACTCGAGCTGGTCGACCAGACGCCGGGCGCCTGGATGCCGCAACAGTTCGAGAACCCGGCCAATATCGCGGTTCATACTCGCACCACGGCGCAGGAAATCCTCAACGACTTCCGCGATTCGCCGATCGACGTGATCATCACCGGCGTCGGCACCGGCGGCCATATCACTGGCGTCGCCGAGACGCTTAAGAAGGAATGGCCGGACCTCAAAGTCTATGCGGTCGAGCCCGAAGCCTCACCAGTGATTTCCGGCGGTCAGCCCGGCCCGCACCCGATCCAGGGCATTGGCGCAGGCTTTGTGCCGGCCAATCTCCACACTCAGGCGATCGACGGCGCGATCAAGGTCGAGGCCGGCGCCGCCAAGGATTTCGCACGCCGCGCCGCGACCGAGGAAGGCATGCTCGTCGGGATCAGTTCGGGCGCGACGCTCGCGGCAATTCAGCAGAAGCTCGCCGAGCTGCCGGCGAATGTCCGCGTGCTCGGCTTCAACTACGACACCGGTGAGCGCTATTTGTCGGTGCCGGACTTCCTGCCGGAAAGCTGAGCCGCAAATTTGCTCGCGGCGGCGAGGTGGGACGATCGTCCCACCTCGCCGCCGCGAGCATGTAACTGGGATCGACTTCAGCCGATCCGCATCGACAGCTCGACATCATCGCCGAATGGCGTGGACAGATAGCCGTTTCCGGGCGCGCGCACGCGTGCCAGATAATCGGGGCTGTAATCGGCATTATCGGCGACGATGAATGCACCCGGCTTCAGGCGGCTCTCGACCAGGTTCAGAATGTCGGAATAGAGCGCCTTGGCGCCATCGAGCAGGACCAGGTCGATCGTATCGGGCAGGTCGATGCTCAACGTCTGCAACGCGTCCCCCACCCGGATCTCCACCAGGTCGATCAGGCCGCCGGCGGTCAGATTATCCCGCGCCCGCGCCACTTTGGATGGCTCGAACTCGCTGGTGATCAGCACACCGCCGCCATTGTCGCGCAGCGCGGCGGCAAGGTGCAGGGTCGAAATGCCGAACGACGTCCCGAATTCGACGATCGTCCGCGCGCCGCAGCCGCGCGCCAGCATGTACAGCAATGCACCGGTCTCGCGCGAAATCGGCAGCGGCAGATCCTTCAGGCGTCCGTAAAGATCGATATAGTCGGTCTTGCTCCGCATGAGACGCGATCGCTCCTCGGAGGAGAGATCGGCCAGTGCGGGGCTGTCCGCCGGGGACGCCGCCTTCGCCTCTTCGAACAGGCGATCGAGCAGCGGCGCGAGCGGTTTGGTGGTCAGGATGGACATGCGTAACTCCGGTCTGTGAGCGCGTTGTTGCGCTGCGCCAAAAATACGAATAATCCTTCGCGTTTCCTATTCGCATTGCCGCACACCGCCATGACCGATCACCGAAATGCCCGGATATCCTCGCGAAAACAGCCCAAACAGGCCCGCTCGAACGACCTTGTCGCGGCGATTCTGGAGGCCGCGGTTCAGGTTTTGGCGAAGGAAGGCGCGCAGCGATTCACCACGGTGCGCGTGGCCGAGAAAGCGGGAGTCAGTGTCGGGTCGCTGTACCAGTATTTCCCCAACAAGGCGGCGATCCTCTTCCGGCTCCAAAGTGACGAATGGGGCCAGACGACCGGAATGCTGCGCAGCATCCTCGAAGATTTTCCGAAGCCGCCGCTGGATCGGCTGCGCATCCTGGTACACGCCTTCATCCGCTCGGAATGCGACGAGGCCGAAATGCGCGTGGCGCTCAACGACGCCGCCCCGCTTTATCGCGATGCGCCCGAGGCACAAGCGGTCAGGGCGACGGGCGACCGCATTATCCAGGCCTTTATGCGTGAAGCGCTGCCCGGGGCTTCAGACGCGAATCGCGCATTGGCCGGCGACCTGATCGGAACGACGCTCGCCAAGGTCGGAAAGCAATTTTCGGAGAGTCCGCGAACCGCCGCGGAAATCGCCACCTATGCCGATGCGATGGCCGATATGTTCTGCGCCTATCTCAGGGACCTCGAATGTTGAGATCGGGATCGCGGCGCCATGCCGATTTCTCATTCCCGGCATTCTGCGCTAAGGCGCGCTGCCCGATCCGCCAGGAGCCGACCGTGACCCCCTTCCCGCTCCAGACCGACCGCTGCTGAGCCATTCCCCATGACTGACACCCTCACCGCCACCCGTGCGCGAATCGCCGCGCCAGCAAGCATCGGGCTCCGGTTGTTGCTCGCCGTGCTCGCCATCGCCGCGCTTGCCGTGCCGGCGTTGATCGTCACCGTTGCGCCGCCGGTCCGCCCGCATCGCCATATCGCGATGCCGCCACAGCGCATCGTGCCGCAGACCGAGCTGCCGGCGGTCGAGCCGCTCAGCTATCAGGACCTCCCGCCCGACGACGCGCGCAGCTTCAATGCGACCGTCCCTTATTCGACCGCGCCCAATCCGGCGGCACGGCCGTTCGCGCTGGGCGGCACCGATGAAGACAGGGCACGCGCGGTCGACTGCATGGCCGCCGCAGTTCTGTACGAAGCGGGCGACGACACGCTCGGTCAGCGGTCGGTGGCACAGGTCGTCATCAATCGCACCCGTCACCCGGCCTTTCCCAAGACGATTTGCGGCGTGGTGTTCCAGGGGGCCGAACGCAGCACCGGCTGTCAGTTCACCTTTACCTGCGACGGCGCGCTGGTCCGGCACCGCTGGTCGGACGACGCATGGAAGCGGGCACGGGAAACCGCGACGCTGGCGCTGACCGGATCGGTGTTCAAGCCGGTCGGCTATGCAACGCATTACCATACCGATTGGGTGGTGCCGTACTGGAGTTCGAGCCTCGACAAGGTCACCAAGATCCGCACCCATTTGTTCTTCCGCTGGACCGGCTGGTGGGGCACGCCCCCCGCATTCGGCCGGCATGTCCTGTCGAGCGAACCGGTGATCGCGAAGCTCGCCGCGCTGTCCGACGCGCATCGCATGGGCGCGGCGCTGGTCGAGGCCGCCACCGCGACGGTCGAGGGCGCCACCCTGGCCGGCGCCCTGCCCCCGCCGATCGCGACCGACACGAATAGCTTCCTGGTCACGCTCGACGCGAAAATGCCGCCGGAAAGCTTTGCCGCATTGGCATCGGCGACCTGTGGCGAACGCCCTTATTGCAAGGTCATGGCGTGGAACAGCAAGGCGAAGACGCCGGCCGCATTGCCGCTGCAATCGAGCCAGGTTGCTGCGATGTCGTTCAGCTATCTGCGCGACCGCGCCAGGGGCTATGACAAGGCCTTGTGGAATTGCGCCGAGTATCGCCGCAACGATCTGAGCCAGTGCATGAAGCTGCAGGTGTTCGTGCCGGTGGCTCGCCCGACCGAGACTTTCAAACTCGAAAGCCTGCCCGGCGCGCGGGTCCTGCCGCCGCCGCTGTCGACCACGCTGAAACCCGCAACGGACGGCCTGACCGGCGTGCGACGCCGCGCCGACGCCAGTGCGCCCATGGTAAAACCCGGCGCGCAGCCAACCACAGCACCTGCACCCAAAACCGGAAGCATATCGCCGGGATTGCCGCAGCCACGTTGATCACCCCGTTCCGGCAAAGGGTCTGCTCGTGATCGTCACCGTCCCCACGACGCGCCTGTTGTGGCTGACATTGGCCGCATTTGCCGGCACCATCGAGGCACACACGAATAAGGCCCGGTGCAGCACCCGGAGGTGCTGCACCAAAAAGCCTTTAGAGCCAGATGACTTCCGGTAACTCTTCTTCGTCATACCCGCGAAAGAGCGCCGGGTCGGATCGTCCCCCGGACGATCCTTGAACATGCGGGGCATGTTCAACCCGGCACTGATCCCGCTGCCTTGCCCCGCACTGAGAAGAAGAAGCGGGATTCCCGCTTTCGCGGGAATGACGGTGGCGGGTTAAGCGATGGTCATGCTGATTTAGCCGTCCGCCCGTTCAGGCTGCCGCGAACATCTCGGGCGGCAAGGCCATCAATGCTTCGGCACCACCTTCGATCTTGCGGCGCAGCGCGCCGGCATCGGGCATGATGCGCTCGGCGAAATAGCGCGCCGTCACCAGCTTGGCGTCGAGGAAGGCGGCATCGCCCTCGCCCGCCGCCTTCAGCGCCACTGCCGCCCGGGCCATGCGCAGCCACATCAGGCCGGTCGCGACGATGCCCATGATGTGCATATAGCTATGTGCGCCGGCGCCGACATTGTCGGGATTCTGCATCCCGTTCTGCATGAACCACATCGTCGCGGCCTGCAGCTCGCCGGCGGCCTTTTCGAGCGCGGTGGCAAAGGCTTCAGTGGCCGGATCGGCCTTGCCCGCCGCCACATCGTCGGCGATGACCTTGAAGAACGCCTGCACCGCGCGGCCGCCATTCTGGGCGAGCTTGCGGCCGACCAGATCCATCGCCTGCACGCCATTGGTGCCTTCATAGATCATCGCGATGCGCGCATCGCGGACATATTGCTCCATGCCCCATTCGGCGATGTAGCCATGGCCGCCATAGACCTGCTGCGCGTTGGTCGCGATGTCATAGCCCTTGTCGGTGCCATACCCCTTGATCACCGGGGTGAGCAGGCCGATCAGGTCGGCGGCAAGCTGCTTTTCCTCATCGGTCGCGGCGGCATGTTCGAGATCGACCTGCAGCGCCCCCCACAGGCACAGGGCGCGCAATCCTTCGGTCAGCGCCTTGCCGTCCATCAGCATGCGGCGGATGTCGGGATGGACGAACAGCGTGTCGGCCTTTTCGTTCGGTTCCTTCGGCCCGGTCAGCGCGCGGCCCTGGCGGCGGTCATGCGCATATTGCACCGCGTTCTGATAAGCGGTCTCGCCGACCGCCAGCCCCTGCAGGCCAACGCCGAGGCGCGCGGCGTTCATCATGATGAACATCGCGGCCAGGCCCTTCATCTCGTCGCCGACCAGCCAGCCGGTCGCGCCGTCATAATTCATCACACAGGTCGAATTGGCGTGGATGCCCATCTTATGCTCGATCGAGCCGCACGACACCGCATTGCGCGCGCCGAGCGATCCGTCGTCATTGACCATGAACTTCGGCACCACGAACAGCGAAATGCCCTTCGAACTGTCCGGCGCGCCCGGCGTCTTGGCCAGCACGAGATGGATGATGTTCTCGGTCAGGTCATGCTCGCCCGACGAGATGAAAATCTTGGTGCCGGTGATCGCATAGCTGCCATCGGCCTGCGGCTCGGCGCGGGTGCGGATCAGGCCGAGATCGGTGCCGCATTGCGGCTCGGTCAGGTTCATGGTGCCGCCCCATTTGCCCGACACCATGTTGGGGACGTACTTCGCCTGCTGCTCGGGTGTGCCCTTGACCAGTAGCGCGGCGATCGCGCCATGCGTCAGGCCGGGATACATGGCAAAGGCCATGTTCGAGGAGATCATGAATTCCTGGAACGCGGTCGACACGACGTGCGGCATGGCCTGGCCGCCAAAAGCCTCCGGTGCCGACAAGGTGCCCCAGCCGGACTCGACGAACGCCTGATAGGCTTGCTTGAAGCCGGCCGGCGTGGTGACGCTACCGTCTTCGTGACGCGTACAGCCTTCCTGGTCACCCGAATGGTTGAGCGGGAACAACACTTCGGCGACGAATTTCCCGCCCTCATCGAGCACCGCATCGACCACGTCCGGGGTCGCGTTCTGGAAACCCGGCAGATTGGCATAACGATCAAGCCCGACGACATGTTCAAGGATGAAGCGCACGTCGCGGACGGGGGGCGTATATTGCGGCATTGTAAGTCCTTCAGCCTTGCTGGTTATTTTCGAGAACGGTGACGAACTCGTTCAATTCGGCAATCGCCGCGTCGATGTCGCGCTTCTGCGATTCGAGCAGCGAGACGCGCTCGCGGCAGCGTTCGATCGTGACCTGGCGCTGCGCCCTGCGGCCGTCGCCAATGTCGTAAAGGTCAATCATCTCGCGGATTTCGGTCAGCGAGAAGCCGACACGCTTGCCGCGCAGAATCCAGGCGAGCCGGGCGCGATCGCGGTGCGAATAGATTCGCGTCGTGCCGCGCCGCTCCGGGGCGATCAGCCCTTCATCCTCATAGAAACGCAAAGCGCGGGCGGTCACGTCGAATTCGGCGGACAGATCGGAGATCGAAAAATGATCGCGATCTGAACGTTGCGGAACGACGGCATAGGCGGCGACGGTCGACATGCCGCTGTACTAAATGCCGCTTACGTGAACGTCAATGTCAATTGCCGCCGCTGCAGAGCAGTTTGCCTTTGCCGTCACGCAAGGTCGACGCTTCGGAGACCGACTCGCTGAGCCGGTCGACATCGAGCGCGGCGAGCGACGCGCGGCGCTCGCATAATCTGGCACAGGCGTCGGGCACCTTGCCGGGGAACGCGATATGATCCCCTTCGAATCGCGCATCGAAACTGCATCCCGGCGCGGTCGGGAAATCGAGCGTCAACGTCTCACCGACACGCGTGGCGACGCCGGTGCCGCCGCAATTCTGATCGCCATAATCGACGAACACGCCAATCCGGTACGCGGTCGCCGTCGGAACGATGCACACGCGGTCGGTATCGCGCGCGTAGAGCCCGGTGATATCGGTGCTGTCGGGATCGGAAATCACGCCCGCTTCGATCGCTGCCGCTTCCAGCCCGCTTGCCGGCGTCTTCGCCTTGGCCGGCGTCTCGGGCTGGCGCGAGCATGCGGCCAGCGCGAGCAGCATGATCAGGGCGCGCTTCACGCCACCGGGCTCAACGCGTCACCATCGATCCGGCGATAGAAGCAACTGCGCTCCCCGGTATGGCAGGCAGGCCCCACGGCATCGACGATCAGCCACACCGCGTCCTGGTCGCAATCGATGCGGATGTCGGTGACGTGCAGGACATGCCCCGACGTCTCGCCCTTTTTCCACAGCGTGCCCCGGCTGCGCGACCAGAAATGCGCCTCTCTTGTGGCGATCGTCGCGGCCAGCGCCTCGGCATTCATATGCGCGAGCATGAGCAGCTCGCCGGTCGCACGGTCGGTGGCGACGGCGGTGATCAGGCCGTTCGCATCATATTTGGGGTTCAGCTCAAGGCCGGTGTCGCGGGAATCGGGCATGATCAAGCCATACGCCGGGCGCGGCGTGGACGAAAGCCGGGCTCACTCCCCAAGGATCATCCCGCGCGAATCGCCCTGACCAGGTCGCCCTTGTCCATCTTCGAACGGCCGTCGATGCCGATTTCGCGCGCTTCCTTCAGCAGATCCGCCTTGCTGCGGTCCTCCAACTGCGTGCCGCGATGGGCCAGCGTGCCGGCCGCCTTGGCATTGGCAATGCGCGCCGCCTTCTCCTTCGACGCGCCGTCGCGGCGCAAATCCTCATAGAGTTTGTCGTCCCGGACCGTCGGGCCGTGATCTTCGGCCATGTTAAGTGCCTCCTGATCCACGGAAAACCGCCGATGCGGCAAAATGCTCCGCATCGATGTGACAAAAACGCGACAAACGCGGATCGCATGCCTATATGGCGGGCGCCGCTTACTCCCCCGAAGGGCGCCATGCTGACAACCAATCCGTTCGATCTCCCCGATGCAAATGGGGACAAGCTGCGCGAAGAGTGCGGCATCTTTGGCGCCTCGGGCAGCGATGGCGCCGCCGCGCTTGTCGCGCTCGGCCTGCACGCGCTGCAGCACCGTGGCCAGGAGGCGGCGGGAATCACCAGTTTCGACGGCGCCGAATTCCATACCCACCGTGCGATGGGCCATGTCGCGGGCAATTTCGACAGCCCGGCGATCATGAACGCCCTGCGTGGCAATGTCGCCTGCGGCCATGTGCGCTATTCGACCACCGGTGAAACCGCGCTGCGCAACGTGCAGCCGCTTTATGCCGACCTGGCCTCGGGCGGCTTCGCCATCGCGCATAACGGCAACATCTCGAACGCGATGCGGCTGCGGCGCGACCTGGTGCGGCGCGGGTCGATCTTCCAGTCGACCTCGGACACCGAGACGATCATCCACCTCGTCGCCACTTCCAACTACCGCACCTTTGTCGACAAGTTCATCGACGCGCTGAAGCGGGTCGAGGGCGCCTATTCGCTGATCGTGATGACGCCGGAGGGCATGATCGCGTGCCGCGATCCGCTCGGCATCCGCCCGCTGGTGATGGGCAAGCTTGGCGAGACGATCATCTTCGCCTCCGAAACCGTTGCGCTCGATGTGGTCGGCGCAACCTTTGTCCGCTCGATCGATCCGGGCGAGCTGGTCATCGTCAAGGGCAGCGACGTGTCGTCGCATCGCCCTTTCGCGCCGACCGAGCCGCGGCCGTGCATCTTCGAATATGTCTATTTCTCGCGCCCCGATTCGATCTCGGAGGACCGCAGCGTCTATACCGTGCGCAAGGAAATCGGCGCTCAGCTGGCGATCGAAAGCCCGGTCGATGCCGATCTGGTCATTCCGGTGCCCGATTCCGGCACGCCCGCCGCGCTCGGCTATGCCCAGCAATCGGGCATTCCGTTCGAGCTCGGCATCATCCGCTCGCACTATGTCGGCCGCACCTTCATCCAGCCGAACAACGAAGTCCGCCATCTCGGCGTCAAGCTGAAGCACAATGCCAATCGCGCGCTGATCAAGGGCAAGCGCATCGTGCTGATCGACGATTCGATCGTGCGCGGCACGACCTCCCTGAAGATCGTGCAGATGATGCGCGACGCCGGCGCGGCCGAGGTGCATATGCGCATCGCCAGCCCCCCGACCCGGCACAGCTGCTTCTACGGCGTCGACACACCCGAACGCGCCAAATTGCTCGCCGCCAACATGAACATCGATGAGATGAACACCTATATCCAGGCCGACAGTCTGGCGTTCGTGTCGATCGACGGCCTGTACAAGGCGCTGGGCGAAGCGAAGCGCTCGGACACGCGGCCAAGCCATTGCGACGCCTGCTTTACCGGCGATTATCCGACCATGCTGACCGATCACGACGATGTCGCTTCGGTCGACCAGTTCGCGCTGCTGGCCGAGCGGGTCAGCTAAGCCAAATTCTCAAACGTCACGCTGATCCCCGGCCCGTGAGCGGCGCGGGGTGGCGGAGGAAGACTGATGACCGACAAGCCCTTTGCCAATCAGATCGCACTCGTCACTGGCGCCAGCCGCGGGATCGGCGCGGCGACCGCCCGGGCGCTGGCCGCGGCGGGGGCGCATGTCGTGCTGACCGCGCGGACCGCAAAGGACCTGGAAGAAGTCGAGACCGCGATCTTCGATGCCGGCGGCAGTGCGACGATCGCGCCACTCGACCTGACCGAGACCGACAGCATCGCGCGGCTTGGCGCGGCGATCGGCGAACGCTGGGAACAGCTCGACATCATGGTGCTCAATGCCGGCATGCTCGGCAGCCTCGCGCCGGTCCCGGCGATCGACGCCAAGGAACTGGCCAAGGTCCTGACGCTGAACGTCAGCGCTCAGGCCGCGCTGATCGCCGCGTTCGACCCGATGCTGCGCAAATCGCCGCGCGCCCGCCTGCTCGGCATCACCTCCAGCGTCGGACGCAAGCCGCGCGCCTTCTGGGGCCTGTACGGCGCGTCCAAGGCGGCGTTCGAAACGCTGATCGCGGCTTATGGTGACGAGATGCAGCGCATCAGCTCGATCCGCACCGCGATCATCGACCCCGGCGCGACCCGCACCGCAATGCGCGCGCGCGCCTATCCGGGCGAGGATCCGGCATCGGTCAAGGAACCGCAGGTCGTGGCCGACCGGATCGTCGCGCTGATCGCCGAGGATTTCGACACCGGCCATTTCGAGCGGATCGACTGACCAGGACGTCAACCTGGAACAGAACGACCTCTGACGCCCCCACCACCGTCATTCCCGCGAAAGCGGGAATCCCGCTTCTTCTGCTGAGTCCGGGGCAAGACGGCGGGATCAGTCCCGCGTAAAGCAGCCCTCCGGCAGTCGCCCACTTCACGACATTCAACCCAATCGGGGCAGGTCCCGAAAGCCGCCGTCCGTTCATGCAGCGCTACGACGCTCTTCGAACCGCTCGGAACGGCTCGACCTCGTGGTTAGCTGCCGTTCGGGCTGACGATAACGACAACCGCGTCTTTAGCGGCTTCGCTTACTGGAGGGTGGCGAAGGCGTCTCCCGCATCGACCTGCAATCCTAATCCTCGCGTCGGAAACACCTGCTTGAATTAATTCTAATCGAACTGACTGCACATGCGATCGAGCCAGTCTTGACGACGGGTTCGTCGCACACAAAAAAGTGAGTTGGACACCGCCTCGAACAAGGGGAAGAGAAACCCGTGCAGCCCCTCCGGCAGCGTGGCGCGCTTGACCTCGGAGGCCAGATCGATCGACTTGTGCTTCACGCTTGTCCCCTGTGCGACTAGCGGTTGCCAGACAACTGACACGATGCCCAGCATGCAGCCCGCCTCGGTTGCAGCCCTTCGACCGACGATCCTGCGGCCTAGGTGATCGGAAGCACGCGCATCTAGGCTAAACTGTTCCGCGACCCGCTGATTGCCTCGCGCGCGCCGCGTCTCGCACGGCCGCCATCCGGTGGCGACAGCGGCAGCTTTCGGTAATTAAATTCGGTCAGCCGAATGACAGAAATTAGGGCGCATTTCTGTCAGCGGCCGGCGCTAGCGACCCTTAGCTGAAAGACTTGCTTCACCGGCGTCGCGGTACGCTACCTTTTGAGATCTAGCCGCCCCAAGCCTCGCGATACACGCGCAGGAAATTGCCGCCCATCAATTTCTCAAGTCGCCCTTGGCTCCACCCCCGCCGTTCGAGATCGAGGGCCAGGCGGCGGTAGCGGTCGATGCTGTTGTAGTCAGCAACCAGAGTATACACTCCCGGTGCTTCACCCGGCGCAGCGATGCCTTGTTTGATCCGCTCTCGAGTCCAGTCGTCCATGCTTTTTTTGGTTTTCTCGTCGAGCATGGTCGGCATCACTCCGTTGTCGGTGCCGATACCGACATGATCCTCGCCCGCCACGTTGGCGACATGCTCGACGTGCGCGACCAGTTCGGCGCCGGTCGGCCTCATACTGGCCGACAGAAACGGCATGAAATAGACGCCGACCACCCCGCCTTTGTTGGCCACCGCACGGATCGTTGCATCCGAGGTATTGCGCGGATGATCGGTCAATGCTCGTGCGCCGGTGTGGCTGATCACCAGAGGCCGCTGCGCTACGGAAGCGGCTTCAGCCATCGTCCGTGCGCCGCCGTGACTAAGATCGAGCAGTAGCTTCTCCGCCTCGATCCGCTCGATTGTCCGGCGGCCCAGCTTGGTAAGACCGGCGTCCCGGGGCTCGAGCGAACCATCACCAGCGAGGTTTCCATTGTTGTAGGTCAGCTGGACGGTCATCACCCCGTCCTTTTTGAGCTGCGCCAAGCGGTCGAGATCGGCGCTGACCATGCAACTGTCCTGTGTACCGACGATGACGCCGAACTTGCTTTCACGCTTCGCCTTCAGGATGTCGGCTGCGGTGCGGACCTGTAACAGCCGATCGGGATTGGCCGAGAAATTTTCGCGGAAATTACCGATCGCTTTCTGATAGTCACTCCACGGGTCGGGGGTATTGCCAACTGGAAACACTGTGTCGCGCAGGACGGTGACGCCGGTCTGCATCATTTCAGCGTAGGCGCGGTCCGTCAGGCGAGAAATGCCCTCGGCAGCGTAGGGATCGTTGAGCCCGCCAAGGGCGTCGATCACAATGGCCCGGTCATACCAGGTCGCCGCGCCCATCTGCGATTTCGCGATCCCTGGCCCGGTGAACGCCGCTGCCCCCGCGCTCGCCAGCATTTGCCTTCTATTGAAGATCATCCGCAGCCCCCATTTTTCATCCACACGCTGCATTAATCCAGCAATGCGGGCAAGAACGACTTACCCGTGTAGGCGCAGAGCGAGTTAACGTGATCACCGCGCGAGATAAGGCACGCCTCCAATGGCAGGTCTGCCTTCGACCCTTTTTGGGGACATTCTAAGAAGGGAGGGTCAAACGGCCGCTTTTGAGAAGCGGCCGACCACCGCACAACGGCGACAATGAAGGCGCATAGCTGCCGCAACGGCTTGGCTGAACGAATGGCAGGAAACGTCGGTTCGGCGATCCAAAGCGGACAGACCGCTTCCCACCAGACATCGCCACCATGATGCCCGATTCGCGTTCAGGGCGCTCGCGCGCAAGGACGGGCATTCGCGATCCGCGCCCGGCACTGAAAATAATTCAAAAACCGCTGTCGATTTCCGGAAAGCTCGTTCGTCGTCACGATAGAAAGGCGAAGGAACTCGCCCAGGCAAGGAAACCGATGCGATGACAATCACGATCACGGCATTCGAACGATCGCCCGATGGCGGCAAGGGACTGGCGCGCGATACGCGCGTGCGCTGGGCGCTCGAGGAAGTGGGCCAGCCCTATGAGGTTCGGCTCGTTTCCTTTGCCGGGATGAAGGCGCCCGACCATCTCGCCATCCATCCCTTCGGCCAGATCCCCACCTATGAGGAAGGCTCGCTTGCGCTGTTCGAAACCGGCGCGATCGTCTTTCATCTTGCCGAGCAGCATGCGGGCCTTCTGCCCGGCGATCGTGATGCCCGCGCCCGCGCGATCACCTGGATATTTGCCGCACTGAACACCGTCGAGCCGCCGATCCTCGACCTGACCACAGCAAAGATATTCGAAGGCGACAAGCCCTGGAGCGACGCGCGCCTGCCGCTGGTAATGGACCGTGTCCGCGCCCGGCTCGACAAACTCTCGGCGCATCTTGGTGCCGCGGACTGGCTCGATGGTGCGTTCAGTGCGGGTGATCTGCTGATGGTCTCCGTGCTGCTCCGCCTCAGAATGTCGGGCATTCTGGACGAATATCCGAACCTGGCGGCCTATGTGGCGCGCGGCGAAGCCCGGCCTGCCTATATCCGCTCCTTCGCCGCGCAACTTGCGATCAACGCCCCGTCGGACGGTTGAGGCATAAGAGTCTGACGACTTTACGGGGCTTCCAACCGTCATCCCCGCGAAAGCGGGGATCCCGCTACCTTGCTCGTACTTGGAAGAAGAAGCGGGATCCCCGCTTTCGCGGGGATGACGGCGGCGGTTCAATCAAATGTCATCTTGCTCGAATTTACAAACCCGCGACTGAACCCTGAAACAGTTTCAGCATGGCGCGTACCCTATTTCCCCGCCGCCTCGATCACCCGAAGCTGAAACACCGCCCGCTCGGTCTTCAGATCGTCACCGGTCGCCCTGGGCCAGGCGCCCGATACCGCGATGACGATCTTCTTTGCCGGATCGATGAAGATGCTCTGGCCGAAAATCCCCTGCGCACCGAAATGGCCATTGGGATAGGTCCACCATTGATAGCCATAGCCATAACCCGGTGAGGTTGTGACCTGCGCGCGGGTTGCATCCGCGAACCAGCCATTGGGTACGATGCCCTTGCCGCCGTCCAGCACCAGCTGGCCCATCCGCGCATAGTCGCGCAGTGAGACCGACAGGCAGCAGCCGCCGATTTCCTGGCCCGACTGGTCGACCATCCAGAACGCGTCGCGCTCCATCCCGTACGGCTTCCACAGCTTCTCGCTGAGATAGGTCGCCAGCGGCTTGCCGGTGGCCTTTTTCACCAGCACGCCGATCAAATTGGTCTCGCCGGTCTTGTAGACCCATTTCTCGCCCGGCGGCGTTTCGCGCGGCAAGGTGCGCATATAGGCAACGGTCGGATCGACACCGGCCGGCACCGGCTTCGCATACATGGTCGCAACGTCGGATTTCGGATCGGTGTAGTTCTCGTTCCATTTGACGCCCGACGTCATCGTCAGCAGCTGCTTGATGGTCACGCCGTCATAGCCGCTGCCGGCCAGCTCCGGGATGTATCTGGTCACCGGCTCCGACACCGACTTGATATAGCCGTCGCGGATCGCCGCTCCCACCAGGGTCGAGCTGAACGACTTGGCGACCGAGAAGGAGGTGTAGCGCCCCTCGGCCGAATAGCCGCGGGCATAGCGTTCGAGCCGGACCTTGCCGTCCTGGAGCACGATCAGCCCGGCGACATTCTGCGCCGCCATATAGGCGTCGACCGCCGCCGCATCGAGCGGCAGCGGCTTGCCCTGCGGCAAGGGATGGACCTTGCCGCCCGCGCTGACGACATGGCCGGGAAACAGCTTCTCCATCGCCGGGAAATTCTGATCGCGCTGCGCCTGCGACCAGAACAGGATGGTCGCACCCGCGCTGCGCAATTTGTCCGCATCGCCGGTCGACAGGCGGACATCGGGCGATTCGACCGCCTGGGCAGTGCTGGTTTCGATGTGAGTCGCATATCCCGCCAGCGCCATCGCGCCCAATATCGCCAGCCGCCGCATCCTCATCTCCCCTTTTATCGTTTTATCAGCGTCACTTGCGCGACGTCGATACCGCCGCCGCGAAAGCCGCCTTCGCAGTACATCAGATAATAGCGCCACAAGTCCACGAAATCCGTGTCGAATTCCGGCGGCAGCTTCCCCGCCGCGACCGCCGCATCGAAATTCTCCCGCCAGCGCCGCAGCGTCTCGGCATAATGCTGGCCAAAGCCGACCCGGTCCTGCCAGACCAGCCCGTTGCGTTCGGCCAGCGCACGAAAACGGCTTTCGGAAAGCAGCATGCCGCCGGGGAAAACGAAGCGCTGGATGAAATCGACATTGCGTGCATAGCCCTCGAACAGCGCGTCATCGATGATGATATACTGGATCGCTGCGCGCCCGCCGGGCTTCAGCGCGCGCGCGACGGCGCGGAGATAGGCCGGCCAATATTCCTGCCCGACCGCTTCGACCATTTCGATGCTGACCACGGCATCATAGCTGCCCGCGACATCGCGGTAATCAGTCAGCGACACGGTGACGCCGCCCAGCTCGGCATCGGCCCCGGCATCAGCGATACGCTGGTCTACCATCGCCTTCTGTTCCGCCGAAAGCGTGATGCCATGAACCCTGCGCCCGGCCCGCGCGGCGAGTTCGGCGAATGAGCCCCAGCCGCTGCCGATCTCGAGGATCGCATCGCCCGGCCGGGTCGCCGTGCGGTCGAGCATCGCCTGCAGCTTGGTCGCCTGTGCCGCCTCGAGCGATTGCGCCGGGTCGATCGGTTCGGCGAACAGCGCGCTCGAATAGGTCATGCCCGGGTCGAGCCACAGGCTGTAGAAATCATTGCCGAGATCGTAGTGGAATTCGATGTTGCGCCGCGCGCCCGCCTTGTCGTTGCGACGCAGCCGATGGCCGATTCGCCGGGCGAGGCGAGTCAGTCCCCCGGCCCGCGCGGTATCGCCGAGCGAGCGTCCGTTGCGCATGAACAGGTCGAACAACGGCACCGGGTCGGGGCTGGTCCATTCCCCCGCGACCCAGGCGGTGTACCAGCCCGCCGAGCCGTTGCGGACCAGGCGAAGCAGCGCGCGCCAGCTGCGCAGTTCGACCACCGGCACCGGCCCTGGCGCCCGGCCACCAAGCAGGCGCCGCGAGCCATTGGGCAGCGACAGCTCGATCGCGCCCTGATCCAGACCCTGATCGATCCGGTCGAGGATGCGGTGAAACGCCCAGGCGAAGCGGTTGAGCAACCAGGCGCCCTTCCCCTCTCCACCCTGTCCTTCACGCTGCATCCGCGCCCCGAACCGGCGTCCCCTGTTTGGCACGGTCGCGTTCATATGCGCAGCCTCATGCACCCGGCACGGGGCGGCGAAAAGCGATTCTTGCCGGCACCGTCACTTGACCTGCCGGGCTGCCGCAAGCGCGCGTTCCCGTGCTTCGCGATGGCCGATGACCTTGGCCGGATACGCGTTCGGACGGCGTCCGGACGCGTCGGGATCATGCACCACCGCATCGCTCAGCGCCGCCAGTTCAGGCACCCATTCGCGGATATAATCGGCGGCATCGAACTTCTCGGATTGGGACAACGGCGCCATGATCCGCACGAACATGTTCGAATCAATTCCCGTGCCCGCGGTCCATTGCCAGTTGACGCTGTTGCTGGCGTAATCGGCATCGACCAGCGTATCCCAGAACCAGTCTTCGCCGCGCCGCCAGTCGATCAGCAAATGCTTGATCAGGAACGACGCCGCGATCATCCGCACGCGATTATGCATCCAGCCCGTCGCCCACAGCTGACGCATGCCGGCATCGACGATCGGATAGCCGGTCCGTCCCGTCTTCCACGCCGTCAGGTCGGCATCGGCCTCCGCCCCGGTGCGCCAGGCCAGATCGTCCAGCGTCGGCCGGCCATTGGTTTTGCCGTAATCGGGAAATTGCAGGATCACATTCTGGGCATAATCGCGCCAGGCGATCTCCTTCAGGAAGGTTGTCGCGTCGCCCCGCGCCTTGAGCGCATGGTGCCACACCGTCGCGGGTGAGATTTCGCCGAAATGCAGATGCGGTGAGAGGCGTGAACTCGACTCTTCCGAAGGCAGGTTGCGGCCGATATCGTAATGCGTCGCTTTCGGGATGAAATCGTCGAGCCGCTCGACGGCTCCCGCTTCTCCCGGCGTCCATTCCCCGCGAAAACCCCCTGCCCAGTCGGGCTTGTCCGGCCGCAAACCCCAATCGTTCAGGCGATCGCTCTCCGGCCAATGATCCGACGCCGGGATGATATGCGGCGGCGGTGCAGGCTGTGGCGGCGGCATATGTTCGCTCAGCGCACGCCAGAACGGGGTATAGATCTTGTAGGGCTGGCCCGCGCCCGTGGTCACCGACCCGGGCGGCAACAAATAATTGCCGTCATGGCAAACCAGATCGAGCGATTTCGCGACCGCCTTTTCGGCATTGCGCCACCAGGGCTCGTAATGGCGCAGGCAATGCACCCGCGTCGCACCGGTTTCACGGGCCAGAGCGGTCAACACCTCAGCGGACTTGCCGCGCCGCAGGATCAGCCGCGAGCCCTTGCCGCGCAGGTCGGCGTCGAGCGACTCAAGGCTGTGATGCAACCACCAGCGCGACGCGCCGCCCATCTTGCGATGCTTCGGCGTATCGTCATCGAGAACATAAACCGGGATGACCGGCCCCTCGCACGTGGCTGCGATCAGCGCGGCCTGATCGTGCAGACGCAGATCGCGACGGAGCCAGAGAAGCGTCGGGCGCCTCATGTCAGGCGCTGGATCAATCACCCTCACCCGGCAAAGTGGAAAAATATTTCTCGTATTTACCGGCCTCGCCCTTGTGGTCATCGGCATCGGCCGGGGTCTGGTCGGCCTTGTTGCTCACGACCGGCCATTGCGCCGAGAAGGTCCGATTGAGCTCAAGCCATTGCTCAAGCCCGCTTTCGATATCCGGGGCAATCGCCTCGGCCGGGCATTCGGGCAGGCATGCCGCGCAATCGATGCACTCGTTCGGATTGATGACCAGCATGTTTTCGCCCTCGTGGAAACACTCCACCGGGCAAATTTCCACGCAATCCATATATTTGCACCGGATGCAGGCGTCGGTGACGACGAACGTCATGATCGGTCCCTCATACCATCACCACACGCTCTCACATCGCGTGTGGCTGCTTCTCGACCTGCCAGGTCTGGCCCTGCGACAGCAATTTCTGCAGGTCGGGCTTCTTGCCTTCGGACGCCTGCTTGTTCTGCGCGACGACCGCGCTTTCGAACGTCGGCGCCGGGTCGTTGTAGATCACGCCCAGCGCGACCGGGAAGGTCCCAAGCGGCAATTCGACCAGCATATGCGCGACGGCGCGGTTGGTCTGGTCATGCACGATGACCTTCGCCGCGGCCCAGTCGCCGTCGACGACATCGACGATCTTGAGCACCAGCCGCTCCTGGTCGAGCGCAATGCCCTTGGTCCCGCCAGCGAACAGCAAGGGCTGGCCATGCTCGACCCACAGCTGCCCGGCTTGCGCCTTGTCCTTGTCGGTGAAGCTGGCGAACACATCGTCATTATAGACGATGCAGTTCTGGTAGATTTCGATGAAGCTCGCGCCCTTGTGCGCGTGCGCGGCCTTGAGCACCGAGGGCAGATTCTTGTTCACATCGATCGCCCGCGCGACGAAGCGCGCACCCGAACCCAGCGCGAAGGCGCATGGGCTGGCCGGCCGGTCGACCGAGCCGAACGGGGTCGAGGGCGAACGCGTGCCGACCCGACTGGTCGGCGAATACTGCCCCTTGGTCAGGCCGTAAATCTCGTTGTTGAACAGCAGCACCTGGCAATCGAGATTGCGGCGCAGCAAATGCATCGTGTGGTTGCCGCCGATCGACAGCGCATCGCCGTCCCCGGTGATGATCCACACATCGAGATCGGGATTGGCCAGCTTGACCCCCGTCGCCACCGCCGGCGCACGGCCATGGATGGTGTGGAAGCCGTACGTCTCCATATAATAAGGGAAACGCGACGAGCAGCCGATGCCGCTGACGAACACCGTGTTTTCCGGCCGCACGCCCAGTTCGGGCATGGTCCGCTGCACCGCCTTCAGGATCGCATAATCGCCGCACCCCGGGCACCAGCGTACTTCCTGGTCGGTTTCCCAATCCTTCGGCGTGGTCTTGGCGATGGGAGTCATGTCGTTCATGCGAGTGCACCTTCGATGGCGGCTTCGATCTCGGAGATCATGAAGGGTTGGCCGGAGATCTTGTTGAGCGGTTTCGCATCGACCAGGAATTGATCGCGCAACACCGTCTTGAGCTGCCCGGTGTTCATTTCGGGTACGATGATCTGGTCATAACCCTTTAACAACTCACCGAGATTTGCGGGCATCGGCCAGATATGGCGGATATGGATGTGCGACACGTCATGGCCCTTGCGACGCATGCGCCGCACCGCCTGGTGGATCGGCCCGAAGGTCGAACCCCAACCGACGATCGCCAGCTTGCCGCGCGCTTCGCCAAGCTCGACCTCCTGATCGGGAATCGCGATATTCGCCACCTTGTCGCGACGGATCTCCGTCATCTTCTGATGGTTGGCGGCGCCATATTCGATATTGCCGGTGCCGATCTGTTTCTCGATCCCGCCAATGCGGTGAAGCAGGCCCGGCGTACCCGGCTTGACCCAGGGCCGCGCCAGCTTCTCGTCGCGGCCATAGGGCAAGAAGCCACCCTCCGGCACATGGTCGAGATAGGTCACCGGGAACGGCGCGTAGGTGCTCATGTCGGGCACTTTCCACGGCTCGGCGGCATTGGCGATATAGCCGTCGGTCAACAGCATCACCGGGGTCATATATTGCACCGCGATCCGCACCGCCTCGATCGCGCAATCAAACGCGTCGGCGGGCGAGCGCGCGGCGATCACCGGCATCGGCGCGTCGCCATTGCGGCCATAGACCGCCTGATAAAGATCCGATTGCTCGGTCTTGGTCGGCAAGCCGGTCGAGGGACCGCCGCGCTGCGAATTGACGATCACCAATGGCAGCTCGGTCATGATCGCCAGGCCCATCGCCTCGCCCTTCAGCGCAATGCCCGGGCCAGACGACGAGGTGACGCCAAGCTGCCCGGCATAGGACGCGCCGATCGCACTGGCGATCGCGGCGATCTCATCCTCCGCCTGGAAAGTGGTGATGCCATATTCCTTGAGCCGCGACAGGTGATGCAGGATCGCCGAGGCAGGCGTAATCGGATAACCGCCAAAGAACATCGGCACATCGGCGAGTTGCACGCCCGCGACCAGTCCAAGCGAGATCGCCTCGGCGCCGGTGACGGTGCGATACAGCCCCTCCTCCGCCGGCGCCGCGGCAATGTGATGCTGCTTCATCGGCCCGGACAACTCGGCCGTCTCGCCATAGGCATGGCCGGCATTGAGCGCGGCGATATTGGCTTCGGCCAGTACCGGCGCCTTGGCGAACTTGCTCTTCAGCCAGTCGATAATCGGCTGGCGATCCCGGTCGAACATCCAGAGCGCGAGCCCCAGCGTCCACATATTCTTGCAGCGCAGCGCTTCCTTGTTGCCGAGCCCGAACGGCTTCACCGCATCGAGCGTCAACTGCGAGATGTTGAAGGCAAGCAATTGCCATTTGGCCAGGCTGCCATCGGTCAGCGGGCTGACCTCATATTTCGCCTTGTCGAGGTTGCGCTTCGAAAATTCGCCTTCATCGGCAATGATCAGCCCGCCGGGCTTCAGCGCCTCGACATTGGTCTTCAGCGCCGCCGGGTTCATCGCGACGAGCACGTCGGGCGCATCGCCGGCGGTGTCGATCGCGGTCGAGCCGAAATTGATCTGGAAAGCGGAGACGCCGAACAACGTGCCCTGCGGCGCGCGAATCTCGGCCGGAAAATCGGGGAAGGTCGCCAGGTCATTGCCCGACAGCGCAGTCGACAGCGTGAACTGACCGCCGGTCAGCTGCATGCCGTCGCCCGAGTCGCCGGCGAAACGAACCACGACGGATTCTGCGAGTGGGTGGGCGGACGCCTCTTCGGGTGTCACCTCATGAACGGCGGTCGCCATTGTCATCATCCTGTAAACTTCAGTGTGCGTCGTCTAGGCCCGCGACGCTGCGAGCCCAAGGTAGAAAATGCGCGGGCGTGTGCAACCGCTTCTTTTCGAAAGCGCCCCCCGCCTTTTCACCCCCCGCCTTATCAAAGGCACCCCCAAGAGCGAGGATCGAGCTGACATGACGGCGCGCGACGTCCATCGCATCCAGCCCGTAACCGCCCCCCACGGTACTGGCGAGCGGAATGCCGCGATCGATCATCAGCCCGGCGATCAGCGCCTCGCGCCGCGCCAGCCCGTCCAGCGTCAGGCTGAGCCGGCCGAGTCGATCGCCCGCGAACGGATCGACCCCCGCCTGATACAGCACCAGATCCGGCCGAAACTCCTCGAGCAGCGGCACCAGCGTCGCGCGCACCGTGTCGAGATAGACGTCATCCCCGACTCCATCGGCCAGCGGCACATCCAGCGTCGAACGCGCCTTACGCACCGGGAAATTCTTCTCGGCATGGATCGAATAGGTCGCGATCTCGGGCCGTCCCGCGGTCAGCGCGGCGGTTCCGTCGCCCTGATGCACATCGCAATCGACCACCAGCACGCGCTCGACGGTTCGTTCCTCGACCAGCCGGATCGCCGTGACGGCAAGGTCGTTGAACACGCAAAAGCCCGCGCCGGTATCGGCCAGCGCATGATGGCTGCCGCCGGCAGTGTTGGCGGCAAAGCCACGCTCGAGCGCCAGTCGCGCCGCCAGCCAGGTGCCGCCCGGCACCACCGCCGCTCGCCGCGCGACCGGCGGCGTGACCGGAAAGCCGATCCGCCGCTCCTTGCTGGCGGGCACGCGCGCCTCCAGCACCTCGGCGACATAATCGGCATCATGCGCCGCCTCCAGCCAGGCGACCGGCATCGGCTCGGGCTCGAACCACTCCAGCGCTGCACCGCTCGCCATCAGCACATCGCGGATCAGCCCGTTCTTGTTCCATTGGTACGTGCTGCGCGCCGGCGCCGGGGCGACATAATCCGGGTGATGGACGAGGGCGATCATCATGCCTAGGTAAGCGCGAACACCGGGCTGCGCCATGCACCGGACCAGTCAGGAGACGCCATTCATGTCCGATCCGTTCGTCCGCCCCGATGTCCGCGGCTTCCTGACCTATCTCAACAACGTGCCTGGCCCAAAGATGCACGAGCTCGATGCCGCATCGGCACGCGCGCTCTATGTGGCGATGAAGGACGTGGCGGACGTGCCGCTGGGCGAACTGGCGACGGTCACCGACCTGTCGATCCCCGGCCCCGCCGGCGCGATCCCCGCCCGCCTGTTCGACGCCCGCGCGTCGCGCGAGCCCGGGCCGGTGGTGCTATTCTATCATGGCGGCGGCTTCGTCATCGGCGATATCGTCAGCCATGCCAGCTTCTGCGCCGAGATCGCGCGCGTGCTCGATCTGCCCGTCGTCTCGGTCGATTACCGCCTCGCGCCCGAACACCCCTGGCCCGCCGCGCCCGACGATTGCGAGGCGGCGGCGCGCTGGGTGGCGGAAAGCCCCACCGGACTGGGGCGTTCGGCAACCAGCCTGATCGTGTGCGGCGACAGCGCGGGCGGCAATCTTTCGATCGTCACGGCTGTCGCGCTCCGCGACGCGCCGGCCAAAGTCCCGGTGATCGCGCAATTCCCGATCTATCCCGCGACCGATTCGAGCCGGGAACTCCCGTCCTATGGCGAGTTCGCCCAGGGCTATCTGCTGACCCGCGACAGCATGGACTGGTTCGAGGCCGCCTATCAGCCCGAACGCACTCATATCCGCGCCTCACCCTTGCTCGGCCCGCTCGCCGGGCTGCCGCCCGCGCTGGTGGTGACCGCCAGCCTCGACCCGTTGCGCGACCAGGGCCGCGCTTATGCCGGCGCCCTGATCGCCGCCGGCGTACCGACCACCTATCGCGAGGCGGTCGGCAATATCCACGGCTTCGTCACGCTGCGCCAGGCGATCCCATCGGCGCAAGGCGATGTCGCGGGGGCGCTGGCCGCGTTCAAGACCATCATCGCCGAAGCGGAAGCCAACCGCGTCATGGCGCAGGCGGCGGGCTGAAACGGGACCGGGTGACCGGAAATCACCAAAACCCGTTCGGGCTGAGCCTGTCGAAGCCCCGTGCCACAAGCGAGCCGCCACTGATGGACCCTGCCGGTTTCAACTGCCTGACAGGCGCAGGACAATCTTCGACAGGCACGGGGCAAACGGATAGAGAATGCGCATGACCGACCTCTCAACCCTCCCCTATCGCCCCTGCGCCGGCGTGATGCTGCTCAACGCGCAGGGCAAGGTGTTCGTCGGCCAGCGGATCGATTCAACGCTCGAGGCGTGGCAAATGCCGCAAGGCGGAATCGATGACGGCGAGGAGGCGGAACAAGCCGCGATCCGCGAACTCGGCGAGGAGACCGGCATCACCCCCGACAAGGTCGACCTGATCGCGACGATCGACCGCGAACTGTTCTACGACTTGCCCGAGGACATGATCGGCAAGGTGTGGAAGGGCAAATGGCGCGGCCAGCGCCAGCGCTGGTTCCTGTACCGCTTCCACGGCGCGGACAGCGATGTCGACATCGCGACGAAGCACCAGGAATTCCGCGCCTGGCGCTGGACCGACCCGGCCGAGCTGCCCACGGTGATCGTGCCGTTCAAAAAGGCGCTGTATGAGGAAGTGCTGGCGGGGTTTGCGGATTATTTGGATTAAGGGCGATATCTGAAGTGCGCCCGCTCGAGGGAGTCATCATGTCGTACACTTCCGCTGACCCCTGGTTTGGCGTGGCTTTAGAAGCTGCCGGTTGGCAGGAAGTCGTACCCTATGCCGAGTTCACGAAGAATCAGCGAAGAATTATCTTCGATACGAGCAGCTGGATGGAGCTCTCCAACGACACGAATCCTCGAATCTTCGACGTTCCGGTTCCCGAGCGAGGACGCGAGCAATGGACGTTGAATTTGATCGAGCACCTGTTTGCTGTGGAGGAAGCCACGACGAAACGAAGCTAGCTGGAACGGGATACGGGGACACAATATCAATCAATCGATATTCTGACCCCGTAATATCCGGCGTAGCTGCGGTGGCTGGAGACGCTCCGGAGATGAACTGCGGGAGTGGGAAGTGACAACATGATCATGCAGTATGGCGCTTTCCAAGCATTTGCAATTTCATGTCTTTTTACGATATTTAGTATTTTGCTCTGGTTTTTCCCTGATCAGTATTTTGCAATGAAGACAATAGGTTCGAAATTAAGTAAGATGCCTACTATAAACGTTTTGAAAAATTCAAAGATATTCGAAGAGACATATTCCCTCTGAATGTCTTAATTGCAATTGCCATTACATGCCAGATACTCTCGATTGCGTTCGATTTTTTGCTTGGGGGTCTGGGAAGCATATTTATCGTACTGGCAATTCTGTCCATGCTTACCGTGGCTGCGATCACCGTGCGTGCGTTTAATCGGGCGTGGAGACAGCTTGGTGCTTAGTCGCAAAGATTTCGGGGGCACCGATTTCGGGGACACAATACGATTTCGGGGACACAATACTAATTAGATAGTTATTGCGCCCCGTAATGCCCCGGCCTCCGCGTGAAGGCGCGCTTGTCAGAAATAATATGCTATATATTCAAATAC
>NZ_JSXI01000040.1 GCF_000803065.1 Sphingomonas sp. ERG5 | reverse complement strand
TAACATCAAACGCGCAATCGCCCTGATGGGAGCAACCGGTCTGATCGCCGCGATGCAGCAGTAAGAATGCCCGTGCCGCAGCTCAATGCGCCGCCGCTCAAATGGCGTTTTCACACAGCCTCGGTGGAAAGCGGACGTTAGGATTTTCGCGTTAGGCAGATGAACATGGAAGACGGCTACACTCCAACTGCCGACTTTTTGGTGATGGTCGCCAACGACGAAATCCCGCTCACGGGTAGCGATTTCGCTGACCACAATCTGCGGACGCTCATCGCTTACACCCGCGATGAGGATGTATCGAACCGAGACTGGGCGACCATGCTACTGGCACAGCAGGAGATCGATACATCTGAAATACGAGATGCGCTCGTTACAGCAACCGCCGACGAAGACTCCTGCGTTCGTGGGGAAGCACTGCAAGGATTGGCAGACAGGGACGCGGGCATGGCTCTACCCATTTTGCAGCGCGAACTCGAACAGGACGACTGTGCCTACGCAACGTTTCAGGCTGCCCGCATCGTTGCTGATCCTTCCCTCTTAAAAGGTTTGCGGCGATGGGTAGGCCGAGGTGGCGCACCATGGATCGATGACGAAATTACGGATGCGATTGCAGCTTGTGCCGGGGAGCAATCACAGGATGGTTGACGGCTGATTTTGGGGCGGTGCACGAACCCGCTGCGCGGGATTGGCGTGCGCGGTGAGGTCGAGACGTAGATACGAGGTTTGCGCCTGAGTTGAGCGCCGCCTGAGGCGGGCAGACCATCGAGGCTCCTTCAACTGAGGAGTCATA
>NZ_JSXI01000004.1 GCF_000803065.1 Sphingomonas sp. ERG5 | reverse complement strand
ATCAAATACTTATATGGACATCTGCCTTAAATCGCCACCGATCGCGAGTCTCGCGAAGATTTTGGCGCCTCGAACGATCCCGATCGGCACCCGCGCCACCTGTCGATGTCTTGGGGAAAAGATCCGGACAGTTGGGCATTGAAGGCAACGCGACAATTGCTGGGGCTCAGGCTGAGTCAAGCTACGCGACTGGAGACAAATCGGCTCATTTCCAGCGTTCGGTCATCGAGATCGAATGTGACCGCATCCCCCTGGGGACCGCCGCCCGAAGCCAGCCGATGGAGCGACAGAGAAAATCTACCTCGCTTGATCGACCTGCAAGTAGCAGCTTCGGTCTAAGACAAGACGGAGGCGCGCCATGCAGCCGAATTCAATGCCGAATGCGCCGCCATGGGCATGGCGGCTGCGGCCGCTGGTCAGCGGGCGCGCCTTAACTTCAGCCCGTGAGCAAGATCATTCATGATCCTGACTGAAATCAACCCGCTCTATTCGCTCGCCGGCGTGGCTGTCGGTATTCTTGTCGGTATGACGGGCGTGGGTGGCGGCTCGCTCATGACGCCCCTGCTTGTGCTGGCATTCGGCTTCCACCCGGCAACGGCGGTCGGGACCGACTTACTCTACGCGTCGGCGACCAAATCGGTCGGAACCGTGGTACACGGGATCAGCGGCACGGTTGACTGGAAAGTGGTTCGGCGCCTCGCTTATGGGAGCGTGCCCGCCACGCTCCTGACCCTCCTGCTCCTTGCGCAGGCCGGCGCTCATTTTGACGGCGCCGAACACGTCATCACCGTCACGCTCGGCATCGCACTCATCGCCACCGCCGTGGCGATGCTTTTCCGACAACAGATCGTCGCCTATTTCGCCGGAACATTCGACGCCATGCCAGAGTCCCGCATCATGCGGCTCACCGTCGTGCTCGGCGCGATCCTGGGTGCGCTGGTATCGCTGTCCTCGGTCGGTGCGGGGGCACTGGGGATGACGGCCCTGCTCATACTCTATCCGAAACTTCCGACCAACCGACTGGTCGGATCGGACATCGCCCATGCCGTCCCGCTTACCCTGATCGCCGGTACCGGCCATTGGGCGATGGGTTCCGTCGACTTCGGCTTGCTCACGTCGCTGCTGATTGGGTCGGTGCCTGGAATCATCGTCGGCAGCCTGATCTCTATCCGCATATCGGACCGGATCCTTCGGCCAATCCTTGCCGGAACGCTGGCGCTCGTCGGAGGCAAGTTGATCTTCTGAGCCGGCTGAGCTCTGCGCACCTGGATTGACCGCACCACCCCCGGGGGCGTTTCACATCACCGGGTCATGCGATCGATCAATGCTCTCAAATGATCAGGTGTCGGCGCGCCCTCACGCATCATTTCCATTCGCCGCGTGTCGATATAGTCGCGCCAGGCGATGATCCTGTTTTCCGCAAATTCGATCACCGCAGCATAGGGCATTGCCACCGTCGTTCCGTTCGTACGCGTGTAGGCGTCAACACCTTCGACGAACAGCCGCTCGTCCGCTTCGGCGCAATAGCGAATGCTCCAGCGGGTTTCGGCCATGTCGGCGCGCAGGCCTTTGAGGAAACCACGCACTGCTTCCTTGCCCTCAAGTGGGGCAAGTGCGCCGGCGGCAACATGCCATGTCACCGCATCGTCCATGCCCGCCAATGCGGCGTCGATGTCGCCCCTATTCCACGCCGCGATCACCACAGCGAAGCGCTCGTACAGCGTCATACGCCGAGCATCTCCAATACGGTATTCCGCAAGTCGCGACGGGAGACCTTGTTCATCGCATTGCGCGGCAGGGCATCGACCGTGACCAGCAGTTCAGGCAGCTTGAATATCGCCAGTCCCTGGCCTTTCAACCAACCCGAAATCTCACCCAGATCGGGCGCATGACCGTCCGCCGGGACCGCAGCAACGCACATGCGTTCGCCGAGCCGTTCGTCGGGCACGCCGACGACGGCAGCTTCTTTCAACGCGGGGTGACCGGCAAGCAGGTCATCGATCTCGGCGGGCGAGATGTTGACGCCGCCACGCACGATGATGTCCTTGCAGCGCCCGACGAAGCGATAGAAGCGATATGGCGCCTCATCGCCGGCGATTTCGAACAAATCGCCGGTGCGATAAAAGCCGGCGGCGTCGAACGCGTTAGCGCTGATCTCAGGGCTCTCGAAATAGCCGCCGAACGTGGCCGCGCCCTGGAAGCGTAACTCGCCGGGCCGGCCGGGTTCGGTGACGTCCTGCTCCGTCTCAATATCGACCAGGCGAGTCTGAACCATCGCCGCGCTTTCGCTGCCGGGCCATTCGATCCCGGCGACGCCCATTCGCGGAAAGTATCGCGCACGGTCGTGATGATCAGGGACTTGTCGCGCGTCGCTGAACAGGGAGGCGCCTTCGTTCGAACCGTAGATGTTGCACACTTCGATACCATGATCATGCGCGAAGCCCTCGATCATCCAGGGGCTGAGCGGCGCCGAGCCCGAGCCGATGGCGCGTAGCGAAGTCAAGTCGACGCTATCGAGCAAGCCGGGCGTCTTGAGCAGCGCGTTGAGGATCGCGGGAGCAGCGATGGTGTAGTTGACGCGCTCCGCGGCGATTTGCTCCAGAAACACCTTTAGGTCGAACGGGTGGTGCAGAACGAGCGTGCCGCGCCGCATTAGCCAAGGCGTGACAAGGCCGAACGAGCCAATATTGACCAAAGGGAACGGGTTGAGCAGCACTTCGGCTTCGCGGATGTCAGCCGCTTCGGCGACCATCTTCGCGTTGACGATCCAGTGGTTCTGATCGCGCGGCACGCCCTTTGGCCGGGCTTCGGTGCCGGAAGTCCAGAAGATCGTGAAGACCTCGGCAGGCTGCATGGGCTGTGCGTCGCAATAGGCGACCGCCTTTTCCGGGTCGGCGGCGGTGATAGCGGCGTCGAGGTCATCGGCACCGTGCGGCACATTGCCGCCGAGCACCAGCACCTTGCACTCGCGACCACCGGCGAGTGCGAGCGCCATAACGGCATGGTCATGGCCGGCGAAATGCGCGAGCGTGACGATCGCAGCGGGGCGGACGGTATCGATGACATGACCGAGTTCGTGCGCGCGGTACGGCATGACCACGGGCGAGATGATCAGGCCGAGGCGCGAACAGGCCAGCGCCAGGATCACCGTCTCGATGATGTTGGGAAGCTGATAGGTAAGGACATCATCTTTCGTCAGGCCGAGGTCGAGCAGGGCTGCGGCAACGCGGTCCACTTCAATGCCCAATTCGCCCCAGGTGAGCCGGCGAGGCGTCTTGCCGTCGAGGCTCGCGCGATTCATCGGATCGACGATCGCGAGACGGTCAGGCACATCGGCGCGGTTGCGTTGCAGCCAATGATCGAGCGTCAGATCGCCCCACCAGCCCCGGGCGGTGAAATCGTCGACACGCGATTGCGGGGTCAGTTGCATTTCATCTCTCCATTCCCGCGCACCTTCCCTTCATTGGTTCCGAGCCCGAACGGAAGGTGCTGCAGGTCAAAACTCACGCCCGCTTCGGCGGCCATGGCACGAAGCCGGACGTCGTTGCGATATAGTCCGCATATTCCGGCTTGGTCTTGCGCATGCGGAATTCGAGTGTCGGCGCACCAGACCATTTCATCAGTGTCCAGGTGAGCAGGACCGGTCCCGGCAGCGCGAACCAGCCTAGGCCAGTCTCCGCCCCAATCGCGAACAACCCCCACCAGACGCAAGCATCGCCGAAATAATTGGGATGGCGGGTGTAGCGCCACAGGCCGGTGTTCAGCACCTTGCCGGCATTGTCCGGGTTCTTGCGGAATCGCGTGAGTTGGAAGTCACCGATGCTTTCGAACATGATGCCGAACAGCGCGAGCGCCGCGCCGCCATAAGCGAGAGCCCCGAGCGCGACCGGCTCGCCCTGAAGCTGGCCCAGCATCACCGGCAATGCGACGATGAACTGTAGCGGCGCCTGCGTCACGAATACCAGCCAGAAGGATGCGCGAGCATAGCCCCAGCCACGCTTCTCCTGCGCCTTCTCCATCATTCGGACATAGCGGCGGTCGGGGCCATGATCGCGCCAGCGCCAGAACAGATAGCCACCGAGACGAAACGCCCAAAGCGCGCACAGGCCAAGCAGCAGCAGGCGGCGGTCAGTGACGACATCCATCTGCAGGAACGTTGCCAGCGCCAGCAGCGCCATGCCCAGCGCCCACCACGCATCGACCATCGTCACATCGCGGATCGACGAGCAGATCGCCCAGAGCGCGGTGAAGGCGATCACCACGGTTACCGCGTCGATCACCAATATCTTCAGAATTTCCATCACAAGCCCCCTCTTCGCCGGATCAACGCCCGGTCGAGATCGTGTCCATGTCGAGCATCCGCGCCAGCGCGCGCTCCTGCGCCTTTGGGTCGCGCGCCTTGTGAGCCCGGACCTCGATTGCCATACGGTCGGTATCGACCTCGTCCGTCCCGCGCTTGATCGCCGACAAGCCGACTTTGGCAATATCCTCTGGTCGTTCTTTCGCGCCGCCGACATGCGCGGCCATGCGGGTATCGACCGATCCGACAATCAGCGCGGACACACTGGTCCCCTGCTTGGCGAGTTCAGCCCGGATCGAGGTTGTCGCGGCCCGGGCAGCGAATTTGGACGGGCTATAGCCACCCATTGCCGGCACCGCGACGACCCCGCCGGAGGACAATATGTTGACGATCGCGCCGCCGCCATTGACCTTCAGAATGGGGGCAAAGGCGCGACACATGCCGAGCAGGCCGAAATAATTGACTTCCATCTCCTCGCGCGCAGCGTCCATCGTCTCAGCGCCGATCAGGCGCTGGTTGACGAACGCACCAGCGTTGTTGACGATGATCGACACGTCCGGGCAGGCCACGGCCGCTGCTGCGATCTGTTCCGGTCTCGACACGTCGAGCGCGAGGGCGATGATCCGACCCTGCCCTTCTTCGACCAGATGCTGCGCGTTGACGACGTCGCGCGTACCAACATAGACTTTGGCGGCGCCAGCGCCGATCAGCGCGCGGACAAACGCCTCGCCAATGCCGCGATTGCCGCCGGTGACCAGCCCCACTGCCCCTGCAATGTCCATCGCCATCAGTTGGCCGCCATCTGATAGAGTACATCATGCGGATGCTTGGCGCCGCGCGTCAGTTCGGTCCCCGCCGGGAACATCATGCCACGGCCCCAGCTTTCGCTGAGCGGCATTTCGTGATTCCATTCCCAGGCGAGTCTGCGCAGCGCGATCTTCCACTTGCCGTCGCGACGTTCGAAGCGATCGACCGCGCGGGCGAGCGTCAGCGTGTCGAACTTCTCGCCCTCCTTCTTCATGCGAGCGAAGGCCAGGATGTAATGTTCGGCGCGCGCGACATCGCCATCGATCTCGATCACGATATTGGTCGCGAGATGATTCATGATCCCGCCCTTGGGCAGCATCTTGGCCATCAGTGCGACGTAATCGGCGGCCGGGCCGTTATAGACGCCACCATGATCCTCGATCGCATCAGGATGATAAGCATTGGCGATCAGATCGATCTCAGCACGATCGGCGCCGCGCAGATAGAGGTTGATGACGTCGGTGATCTCCTGCTTGTCGAGCAGGGTCTGGATACGCGGATCGGTCATGACGGTTCCTACAGGATGATGATGTCGGGATCGGGGGCGGCGGCGTAGAGCCGGTCGATATCCGCCTGGCGTCGGTCGATCACCGCGCGGCGGTTGATCGTGCCCTTGTCGGACATTTCGTGCGCATTGGGATCGGGCGGCACGTCGAGCAGCAAGGCCCGGCGGATGCGGGAGGATCCGCCATGCTGCGCAGCATTGAACGCGGCAAGTCCGGTGGCGATGCGGTCGCGGTCGCCATTCGGCGTGGGCCACAACATCAGCGTCAGATATTCGCGATTCTCGTCGCACAGCACCAAGTCACGAACCATCGGCGTCAGCGCTTTCAACAACTGATCGCGCAAGCTCCCGCCATAGACCCACGCACCGCTCGACAGCTTGAATTCCTCCGCGGCGCGCCCGGCAAAGGCGAGGCCTTTTTCCGGCACGTCGACATCGTTGAACACCGCCATGTCGCCCGTGCGGTAGAAGCCTTCCTCGTCGAATGCCTCATCGTTCTTGGTGGGTTCGTCGAGATAACCGCGCGTCACGTTCGGGCCGGCCGCCCGCACTTCGTAGCGGTCGCCCAAAGGCACCAGTTTAACCACCGCTCCTGGCGCGGGCAGCCCGATGCCGACGCGATCGGTCTCGAAATGGATCGCCATGAAAGCGGATACCGTCTCGGTCGAACCATAGCCCGAGGTGAGCATGATGCGGTGCCCGGTCTCGGCGATGGCGGCCGCCTGCAAGCGATCATAGACCGGCTGACTGAGGCCCGCGCCACCGTAAAGCATGACCTTGAGCTTGGAAAAGAAGGTGCGGCGCAGCTCGGCATCGCTTTCCAGTGCTTCGACCAGCATGCCATAACCCAGCGGCACATTGTTGAAGAAACGCACCGGGATTTCGCGCAGATTGCGGATCGATTCCGCGAACAGGCCAGGCATCGGCTTACCGTCGTCGATATATAATGTGCCGCCTTCGGTCAGTGTCGTGCGCAGGACGAATGCGCCCGCCGCATGGTGCCAGGGCAGCCAGTCGAGCATCACATCATGCCAGCCCGCCGCCTCACCGATCATCTGCCGGCATTGCGCGCTGTTGGCCGCGAGATTGTCGAAGGTGATCGCGACCATCTTGGGCAGGCCGGTCGAGCCGGAGGTGAGCATGTAAGCAGCAAGATCGTCGGCCTTGATCGCCTCGACCGCAATCGCGACGGCATCGGTCGGCGCGGTTGCAAGCAACGTGTCGATCGCGACCGCAGGCTTTTGGATCGCCGAGGGATCGCTGGTCACGATGATCGCGTCGCCGAGATCGAGCGCGGCAAGCGCAGGCGCGAGTTTGGCCGAATTCTCGGCAAAGACCACGCCCGGCTTCACTTTCACCACGACATGCGCCAGCCGTCCGTAATCGCCACCGAGCGCGCCGTAAGCGCTGCTCACCGGACACACCGGCAAGCCCGCGATCCAGGCCGCGAAAGTGGCAATGGCGAAGGCGGGCGTGTTGTCGGCGATCAGCAGGAGCGGACGGCCTTTGGGGGCATGGGCAATCAGCCATTGCGCCGCCGCGTCGATCCGCTCCTTCAACGCGGCATAGCTCAATGTCGTCCATCCCTCCCGACCGGCTTCACGCCACGCCAGCGCCGACTTGTCGGGCTGACGCGCGCAGGCACGAGCCAATTCAGCCGGAATGTTCGCGTCATAGTCGGCGATCGCGACGCGCGACTTGAGGATGATCGCACCGTCGGCGCGCCGTTCGACAGACACGTCGACCGGCATCAGCTTCGCCTCGCGGAACGGCGGCAAGGTGCCGTCGAGTGATGAGGAATCCGAGGGCAAGGCTGCGGTGGCCATCGCCGTCACACCGCCGGACGTGCGAGCATGGCGTCGACGGTATCGCGCACCCCTTTGCCAGCGATCTGTTCCTCCTGCAGCCGGCCCTCGAAATATTCGCGCCAGTGCCGGATCACACCATCCTGATAGTCCAGGATGCCGCAATAGGGGATGGCGACGCGGGTACCGTCCATCGTGTCGAATTCGTCGACCCCCTCCATCCACACCGTGTCGCCGACCGCGGCGACGTCGAACAGGCGCCAGCGGTTGTTCTTCAGGCGGCCCTTCATCGCCTCCAACGTCTTGCGCATGGTGTCCTTGCCCTGGATCGGCGGCTTCAAGCCGCCGGAATTGTTCCAGGTGATGTCCTCATGCAGGCACGACAGGACGCCTTCGACGTCGGCGTCGTGCCAACTGCTGATGACCTTGCGGAGCGTGGCAATATTATCGGGCATATTTCTCTCCTTGGCGAATGCCGGGAAGGTCACAGCCAGCGCCGCGCCCCCGATCATGATGGTTCTGCGATCAATCACGCGACTTGCACGACCAGGCTGACCGTCGTCGTCGTCGAGCCGCCGATATTGAGCGTCTGGACGGTCTTCGCGCCGTCCACCTGATAGTCGCCGGCGGAACCGGTCACCTGCTTGAAGGCGTCAAGAGCCATGCGCACGCCGGTCGCGCCGACCGGATGACCACAGCCGATCAGGCCGCCCGACGGATTGACCGGAATGCGTCCGCCAACCTCAATGCTACCATCCTCAATCGCCTTCCATGCCTCCCCGGGCGCGGCGATGCCGAGATGTTCGATCGCCATATATTCGGTGGTGGTGAAGCAGTCGTGGAGTTCGATCGCATCGACCGAGTCGAGCGTAATGCCAGCGCGGGCACGCGCCTCATCGGCAGCGCGCTTCACTTGCGGGAACACATAGGCCTGATTCTCGCTCGCCTGAACCTTGCGCTTGTACGAAATCGGCGCCGAGCGATGCCCCCAGCCGGTGATACGCGGCAAGCTTTCGAGCGGGATATTGCGTTCCCTTGCATAATCGGCGGCGCGCTTCGGCGAGGCGAGAAAGATGACGCTGGCGCCATCGGTCACCTGCCCGCAATCCATCTTGCGCATGCGGCCCTCAACGACGGGGTTGGCTTCATCGTCCTCGGTGAAGCTTTCCGGCGTGAAGGCCCAGCCGCGCGACTGGGCGTTGGGGTTGCGCTTGCCGTTGGCGAAATTGATCTCGGCGATACGACGCAGATGGCGCGCATTGATGCCATAACGGCGGTCATATTCCTCGGTGAGGTCGGAAAAGGCCCGCGGCCAGACGAACTCGGCATCGCCAAACTCATGCCCAGTCCATGCCGCCGCGCCGAGATTGGCCGCTGCCTGCTTGCCGGGAACATTGCGCATCTGTTCCATGCCGATCACGCAGGCGAGATCGTAGCGCCCAGCCTCGAGCTCTGCTGTGGCGGCCAGGATCGCAACCGAACCAGAAGCGCAGGCCGCTTCATGGCGCGAAGTCGGCAGGCCATCGAAATCGGGATGGACCAATCCGAAAAAACCGCCGAGCAAACCCTGCCCCGCGAATAATTCGCCGACGAAATTGCCGACATGGCCGGTCTCGACATCCTTCGGGTCGAGCTTCGCCGCGTCCAACCCGGCCGCGATCGTTTCCGAAAACGCATCGGCCATATCGATGCCGCGTCGTGCCCAATTGTCGGAGAAATCGCTCTGCCAGCCGCCGAGGATATAGGTCATGTCCGCTCCGATTCGCCGAAAATTAGTCGGTCTCTTTAAACAAGTTTATGTCTTGATGACGGGTTTGGCAAGCGCATCCACCGCGCGAATGAACGGACCGATCGCACTCAACACCATCAGCCCAGCAATTGGCCCGAGCACGGCCGCCGCCAGCGCGATCGCCGGACCGAGCGCATTGGGGTTGCCAAAGACATGTTCGGTGATCAGCGCCACGCTGACCGGGCCAATCGTCAGCCCGACCATGCCGAGAACGAAATAATAGAGCGCGGCGGTGCGCCCGCGCAGGTTACCCGCCGCCGCGTCACAGAGAGCCGACACCGCCAGCCCGCCGGATGCCGTGAAGGCGATCATCGCCGGCGCAAGAATGAACAGCGCGGTCCAGCCGTCCGGCGCGAGACAGGCGGCGACCAGCAGCGGCGTGACGATCAGGATCGACCAGCCGGTGATCTTCAGGCTCGCCGCGCGCATCCCGCGTATCGCAAGATGCGAGGCAAGCCATCCCGCGCCCGCCAGCCCAAAACCACCGAACACCGTTACGATGAGACCGTAGCGCAGCCCGACCTGCCCCGGCGACCAGCCGAAGGTACGAATGAAATAGGCCGGCATCCAGGAGAGAACACCGTAAATCAGCACGCAATAGAGCGCCATGCCGCCGAGATGACGAAGATGAAACGCGCGGTGCCGTTTGAGGTGCGGGATCAGCCCGCTGCCGGTCTCCTCGCGCACCAGCACGTCTCGCCGCACCGGCTCGGTGACGAATGCGAGCAGCACCACGACGACCAGGCCGGCAAGGCCGACAATGATGAAAGTCGCCTGCCACGGCGCGACGTCGCCCAGCAGTGGCAACGCGAAGCGCGGCTGCGCGGAGATCAACTGGATCACCGTCCCGCCGACCATCAGCGCAAGGCCTGCGCCGACCGAGGAGGCCATCGAATAGACGCTGATCGGAAATGCCCGTCGTTCGGCCGGAAAACTGTCCCCGATCATCGAGATCGCCGCCGGGGACAGGCTCGCTTCTCCCGCACCCACGCCCATTCGCGCGACGAACAAATGCCAGAAATTCCCCGCAAGTCCGCAGGCCGCCGTCGCCAGGCACCAGGTAGTGACGCCGATCGCCACAACCCGCCGCCGCGAGGTACGATCGACCAGCCAGCCGAGCGGCATGCCCATCACGGTGTAAAACAAGCCGAATGCCAGCCCTTGCAGCAGCGCGATCTGCGTGTCGCTGAGCCCGAGATCGGCCTTGATCGGATCGATCAGCAGGCTGAGGATCGTGCGGTCCACGAACGACACGGTGTAGCCGAGCGTCAGCACCGCCACCGCGAACCAACTGCGCGCGGGACTCGGCCAATCGGCCTCGCCAGTCATATCAGCGAGTCTCGTGGTCGAAGTCCTGCGCGACGCCCATTTCGCGCAGCAGCTGCCCGCGATCATAATATTCGCGCCACACCTTGATCAGGTCGCCCTCGAATTCGAATACGCCGGTCACCGGCACCGCGCCTGTCTTGCCGTTGTAAACGAAGCGATCGACCCGCTCCATATACAGGATGCCGTTGATCACGCCCATGTTGCTGACATCGAGGATGATCTCCGTCGCCAGCTCTCCCAGACCCGAAATGCGCTTGTGGATCGCATCGCGGCCCTCGATCGGATCGACCATCATCGAATGCAGCACGCCGTCTTCGGTGAACAGCGCAGCGGCGACATCCCAATCCATCGCCTTCCATGCGGCGATCATCTGATTCGCGATGTCGATCTTGCGGGTGTCGCTTCCAGCATCGCCAAATGCGCCATTGCGCGTGTCCATTGCCGTGTCGGTCATGCTGCTCTCCTATGACAGTCGTTTTATGCAAGTGAGGTTGGCGCAGCACGGCGCGGCTGTCAACGAGTAAGTCTTGACAAGCAAGTCACTTTGGCGAAAACAGCATCGGCTTGCTTAAAAAGACTGAGTTAGCGGACACGGCCAAAAGGCCGGGCGAAATTTTTGGGAGGGACTGAAATGGCCGCAATCACCTGTGCGCGTGTTGTGCGTTTGGCTTTGACATCGGCGAGCATCGCCGCGCTCGGCACAGGCCTGCCGGCATTCGCGCAATCGACCGCAGCAGCAGAAACATCGGCTGACGTACCCGTCGCGCAATCCGAGGGCCCGCAGCTGGAAGACATTATCGTCACCGCGCGCAAGCGTGAGGAAAGCCTGCAGAATGTGCCGATCGCGGTCACTGCCTTCAGCGGCAATGCGCTGCGCGACGGCCAGATCACCGACCTTTCCGCACTCGCCGGTCGCACGCCGAGCTTCACCTTCCAGGCGCAGGGTTCGCTGGAACAAGAATCATTCATTCGCGGCGTCGGCACCGTCCGCCTGACCAGCGCCAGCGCCGATCCTTCGATCGGCCTGTTCGTCAACGAGGTCTATATCGGTCGCCGCGGGTCGGCGACGCCGCCGATCTTCGATGTCGAGCGCGTCGAAGTCCTTCGCGGACCGCAAGGAACGATCTTCGGCAAGAATGTCGTAGGCGGCGCGGTGAGCATCATCACGGCCACACCGAAGTTCGATTTCGGCGGCGGCGGGTACGTCTCGGTCGGCAGCCATGGTACGATCCAGTCCGAGGCCAATGTCACCGGCGCATTGTCGGACTCAACCGCGGCACGCATCTCATTCCAGCAGAACCGGCACGACGGCTTCAGCCGCAACATCGTCAACGGCCAGGAACTGGACGACACCGACGGCTATGCCGGGCGCGCATCCCTGTTGATCAATGCCAGCGACGCGCTGACCTTCAACTTCATCGCCGATGCCAGCCATGACGAAGGCGGCGGCCAGGCCCGCCATGCAGTCGACGATCCGACGCGTCCCGGGATCGGTCCGATCACCACCGGCCAGATCTCCAAGGACCCACGCGTCACCGAAACGCCGTACCTGCAATATAACCGGCGGAATACCTACGGCTTCACCGGGCGGATGGATTATGATCTGGGCAGCGCCAAGCTGACCTATCTTGCCGCGGTGCGCATTGGCAATTCCGGTCAGCGCTTCAGCCAGGCGGGTGCCGGCGCGCCGCCGTCCTTCACCGATTCGGTGCTGACCCAGTCGGAAAAATATACTGGCATCACACAAGAAGTACGCCTTGCTTCTGACAAAAGCGGGCCGTTCAGCTGGCTGTTCGGCCTCTATTATCTGCGCGAGGATACCAGGCGCAGTTCGCAGAACACCGCACGCTCGGCCTTGCCTGGTGGCCCCGGCGGCACGCGCGACAGCCTCGATGGCGACAATATCTTCGCGCAAAGTGGCGTGACATCGAATTATGCCGCATTCGGCGAACTGGAATATGAAATCCTTTCCGGCCTGACCCTCTCGGCCGGCGCGCGCTATACGATCGATCACAAGGACATGGATGCGACCGCGCGCATCCTGAGCTTCGGTCCGGCCGGCGACATCCTCTCGCCCGCCCCGCTCAAGACGCCGTACAATGTTCATGTCGAAAAGACCTGGCGCGAAACCACGCCCCGTTTCGCGCTGGAGTGGAAAGCCACACCCTCGATCCTGCTCTATGCCTCGGCGGCGAAAGGCTTCAAGGGCGGCGGCTGGCAGGCCGCCACGCCGGATGCGGCCACTGCGTCGCGCCCGTTCAATCCGGAAACCGCCTGGAACTATGAAGTCGGCTTCAAGAGCGATCTGTTCAACCGCCGCGTACGCCTGAACCTCGCCGCGTTCCGGCTCGATTTCAGCAACCTGCAAGTCGAACAGCTTGATGACGTGCTGCTCACCACCGTCGTGACCAACGCCGCCAGCGCAAAGATCCAGGGTATTGAAGGCGAATTGTCGATCGCCATCACCGATGGCCTGTCGATCTCCGGCTCGGGCTCGCTGCTGGATGCCAAGTACAAGGACTATGTCGATCGCAACCGTAACCTGAACTATACCGGCAACAAGCTGGCGCGCACCGCGGACTATCAATATTCGGTCGCCGCGGACTACAAGCTGCCAGTCGGTGACGACTATGTGATCAAGGCGCACGCTGATTACACGTACCAGGACAAGTTCTTCTACGGTCCGGAGAATCTGAATTTCGAGCCTGGTTATGGCCTGCTCGATGCGCGGATCGGCTTTGGCAGGAAGGATGATCGCTGGGGGGTCACGCTCTGGGCCAAGAACCTGACCAATAAGCTGTATCGCACCAGCGTGATCCCGTTCCTCGGCGACGAGGCCTCGCTTTATGGTGCGCCACGCACGTACGGCGTGCGTCTTTCGGGCAAATTCTGATTGCACCCAGGCACTTGACCGGCGGTGGCAGCGCGATTGTCACCGCCGTTACTTGCTTTAAAAGACCTACAATGTTAGGCCCGCCATTCAAGTAATGGCCGGTATTGCCCAAGATATAAGGACGACCCCATGAAGCTCGAACGACATCTCCCGGTCGTCACCAGCCTCAAGCCAAGCAATCACCCCTATCTCAACGGCGCATGGACGCCGCTGCATGAAGAGGTCGATGCCGAGGACCTCGACGTTATCGAGGGCGTAATCCCGTCCGACATCGACGGCATCTATTTCCGGAATACCGAAAATCAGGTGCACCAGCCGCTGGGCCGCCACCATCCCTTCGACGCCGATGCAATGATTCACCAGATTTCGTTCCAGGGCGGCAAGGCATCGTACCGTAACCGCTTCGTACGCACGCGCTGTTTCCAGGCCGAGCAGGAAGCAGGCGGTTCGTTATGGGGCGGCCTCGCCGATCCAGTCGGCACGTCATTGCGTCCGGGTTTTGGCGCGCATGGCAGCCTGAAGGACAATGCCAGCACCGACGTAGTGGTTCATGCCGGCAAGCTGCTCTCGACCTTCTATCAGTGTGGCGAAGCTTATGCGCTCGATCCCGAGACGCTGGAGGATCTCGGCGTGTCTCCATGGGCGCCGATCGACGGCGTGTCGGCGCATTGCAAGGTGGACGAAACGACCGGCGAACTGCTGTTCTTCAATTATTCGAAGCACGCACCCTACATGCATTACGGCGTGGTCGGGGCTGACGGTAAGCTCAAAAGCTATATCCCTATCCCCTTGCCCGGCCCCCGCCTCCCGCACGATATGGCATTCAGCGAGAAATACTCGATCTTCAACGATCTCCCCGTCTTCTGGGATCCCCGGCTGCTCGAACGCGACATCCATGCAGTGCGCTTCCACCGCGATATGCCGTCGCGTTTCGCGATCGTGCCGCGCCATGGCGGGCCGCAGGACATCAAATGGTTCGAAGCCGCGCCCTGCTATGTGCTGCATTTCCTCAACGCCTATGAGGATGGCGACGAGCTGATCCTCGACGGCTATTTCCAGGAGGATCCGACGCCGCGTCCGCTTGAAGGATCGGTCGAGGGCCACGAACATATGATGGCGCTGCTCGACATGCACAGCTTCCGCAGCAAGCTGCATCGCTGGCGGTTCGACCTGAAGACCGGCGAGACGAAGGAAGAGCGGCTGTGCGACGACGTCGTCGAATTCGGCATGATGAGTGCGCGATTCGCCGGTAAACCGTACCGCTATGCCTATTCCGTAACTTCGAAGCCCGGCTGGTTCCTGTTCAACGGCTTGGTCAAGCATGACCTGCACACCGGCGAGAGTGAGCGCATCACCCTGCCCGAAGGCGTTTATGCCAGCGAGGCGCCGTTCGCTCCACGTATCGGCGCGGTGGACGAGGATGACGGCTATATCGTCAGCTTCCTGATCGACGAGAATCACGGCACGTCCGAATGCGTGCTGATCGACGCGAAGAACTTCGCCGCGGGTCCGGTCTGCCGCATCGCACTTCCACACAAATTGAGCAGCGGTACGCACGCGGTATGGGCCGACCGCGCGTTCATCCAGGCCGGTCGCGTCCCGGCCTGACCCATGGCAATCAGGGTTATCCAGTGGGCCACCGGCGCGATGGGCCGCACCGCGCTGCGCCGTATCATCGATCATCCCGACCTCGAACTGGTCGGCGTCTATGTCTATTCACCGGACAAGGCGGGGCGCGATGCGGGCGATCTCGCAAAACGCCCAGCCACTGGAGTGATCTGCACCAGTGATATTGCCGAGATCCTCGCGCTCGACGCCGATATGGTGATCCACACGCCGCGCATCACTCTCCCTTATGACGCGATGAACGCGGATGTCGCGCGACTTCTGGCCAGCGGCAAGAACGTGATTTCGACCGCTGGCTTCCATTACCCGCCTGCGCATGGGGCGGATTATACCGCACCGTTGCTGGCGGCATGCGCGGCGGGCAGCGCAAGTCTCGCCGGGTTGGGGGTCAATCCGGGCTTCGTGGTCGAACGTCTGACCCTCGCCGCCACCGGGCTGTGCCACGACATCAGCCGGATCAGCGTCAGCGAAACGGTCGATGCCTCTGCCATGGCATCAGCCGAGTTCGTCTTCGGCCTGATGGGCTTCGGCGCCGATCCGACGGTGAACGATATCACGCGAGGCCCGCTCGCCGCACTCTACACCGCACTTTTCTCAGAGGTGCTGCATCTCGCGGCGCAGGGCCTCGACGATGCCGTTATGAGCATCGCGGCGGCCCATGAAATCACCACCGCGCCGCGCGACATCCTTCTGCCGGCAGGGACGATCCCGGCGGGCACCGTCGCAGCGACCCGCTGGCGATGGACCGCGACTCTTACCAGCGGGATCGCATTCACGCTCTCTATCCTGTGGACTGCCGATCCCACACTGCATCCCGAGCAGGGGCTGGGCCATTGGAACGTGCAGATCGAGGGCCGACCCAATATCCACCTGACGCTGGCCATCGACGAGGGTGACGTCGCCGCGCCACCGGCCCGCGCACTGACCGACGCGACTATCGCCGTCGCGATCGCCGCTATCCCGACAGTGATCGCAGCGCCCCCGGGCTTCTTCGCCTTTCCGGCGCCGCCCCCGTTTCGCAAAAGGCTGGAGGCCCGATGACCGTCTATATCCGCGACGCCGTGCGTACCCCGCGCGGCAAAGCCAAGCCCGATGGCGGCCTTGCGCAACAGACACCGCAAGGGCTGGTCACCGCTCTGGTCAATGCACTTGAGGCACGGGCCCCGGGAACCAAGGACACCGACGCACTGATGCTCGGTTGCGTAGGTCAGATCGGCGCACAGGGCGGAAATATCGCAATGGTCGCCAAGCTTGCCGCCGGTTTGCCGGACGGTGCCGCGGCGCAAACGATCAACGCCTACTGCGCTTCTGGCCTGGTCGCGATCGGCCAGGCGGCCGCGCTGATCGAAACGGGCGTGATCGATACCGCAATCGCCGGCGGCGTGGAGATGATGTCAGCTGTCGGCTTCATGGCCGACAAGGCGAACTTCTACACCGACCGCGCCTTACCACGAGCGGCGCAGTATTTGCCGGTCGCCATCGCAGCCGACCGGCTTTCCACGCGTGAGGGGATTGCGCGCGAAGCGATGGATGCCGTCACTGCGACATCGCAGGCGCGGGCCGCCGCCGCCGAGGGGAATATTGCGCTCACGAGGTCACGCATCGCCGTAGCGGGGCTCGTCAGTGACGAATGCACGCGTGCCGGCCTTACGTTGGAAAAACTCACATCGCTCCCCGCCGCCTTCGCCGAGCTCGGCGCCGGCTATGCCGATGTGCTCGGCGGCGAAGCCGTCACCTACACGCATACGATCGCCCATGCCCCGCCGATCTGCGACGGTGCCGGCCTCGCCGCACTAACCCGTGAGGCCGAGGGAGCACGCGCGAAAATCATCGCCTATGCCGAAATCGGCGCCGATCCCGCCGCATCGCTCACCGCAGGCTTCGCGGCGATGGACAAGGTGCTGGTCCGAACCGGCCTGAGTCTTGCCGAAATCGACCGCATCGAATTCATGGAGGCGTTCGCGGTCACCATCGCCAAATTCCTGCGCGATCATGATGTCGATCCAGCGCGAGTGAACATATCCGGCGGGCATCTCGCCAAAGGCCACCCGATGGGCGCGACAGGTGCAATATTGCTGTCAACACTGCTCGACACGCTGGACGCCTGTAACGGAAAACTCGGACTGGTTGTCGTCACCGGCGCATCCGGCGTCGGCGCAGCGATGATCGTCGAGCGGTTGACATGAGTCCGCCCTTCGCTCTGCGGCTGCCGGTGATCGCCGCGCCGATGTTTCTCGTTTCCGGTCCGGCGCTGGTCATTGCGGCCTGCCGCGCCGGGATCATGGGCTCCTTTCCGACAACCAATTGCCGCACCGCGACTGAGGTCGATGCGTGGATGAGCCAGATCGCGGCGAGCATCGACGGAGCGCCATGGGCGGCGAACCTGATCACCCACTCGACCAATGAACGCCTCGCCGACGATCTGGCGCTGGTCGCCAAGCACAAGCCGCCGCTCGTCATCACCGCTCTCGGCAGCCCCGCGTCGGTAGTCGACACGGTACATGGTTATGGCGGTATCGTCCTCGCCGACGTGATCGACGTGAAGCTGGCGCAAAAGGCGCTGGCGGCCGGTGCGGATGGTCTTGCCTGTGTTGCCGCCGGGGCGGGTGGCCATACCGGCTCATTCTCGCCGCTCGCTTTGGTTTCCGCGATCCGTGGCTTTTTCGACGGCCCTTTGGCGCTCGGCGGCGGAATTGCCGATGGCGGAGGGATAGCGGCGGCAGTCGCCGCCGGCGCCGACCTCATTTATATGGGCACACGCTTCGTCGCGGCGAGCGAGAGCATGGCATCCCCGGATTATAAGGCGATGATGGCCACGGCGGGGATCGCGGATGTCGTCGTCAGCAGCGCGGTGACGGGCACGGCGGCATCGTGGTTGCGCGCCAGTTTCGACGCGGCCGGCTATACGGTCGATGGCGGGGCCCCCACGCGTGACTATAATTCGGCCACCGATGGCCGGGCGCGCTGGCGAGATATCTGGTCGGCCGGCCAGGGCGTGCATGCCATCGCGGGCGAACAATCGACGGCGGACATCGTCGACGGGCTTGAGCGCGGTTTCATTGCCGCTCAGGCTCGTCTTTCGCAATGGCCGCGCCGGAACAACCGTTCATAAAGCTTTCTCTCCTCGCCGCATCGTTTACGATGACAGGGCATGACCAGGCAGAGGTGAAGGTTGGAATTACTCGAAAGCCGATCCGTCGAAACGAATACGGAAGCCGGGCATCGCCTTGCGTCCAATTCGGCGCGGCGGGCGCTGGATATACTCGGCGATCGCTGGACGCTGATGATCCTGCATCTTGCATTCAAGCGTGTGCGCCGGTTCGACGATTTTCGCGCGCGGATCGGCATCGCGCGTAGCCTGCTGACCGATCGCCTGCGCCGCATGGAAACGGCCGGCGTACTGCGACGCGAACGCTACCAGGACCGTCCGCCACGCGACGAATACCGCCTCACAGAGATGGGTCTGGACCTGTTCGGCGCTTCGCTGATGATCATCCGCTGGGAAAAGCGCTGGTTTCCCGACGATCGCGTCGACATCCACAATTTGCGACACAGCTGCGGCAAGGTGTTCCTGCCCGAACTGCGCTGCGCGGCATGCGGCGAGGAAGTAACGGCACGTGACGTTATCGCGGAGGATGGCCCGGGCGCCGGATTCGAGCCCCCGCAACGCGCGCGTGCGCAACGCCGCTCGATCATCGAACGCGGCGACCTCGATCCGCATCAACGGATGCTCGAACGCGCGATCGATGTGCTTGGCGACCGTTGGACCGCGCAGACGATTGCTTCCGCCTTTATCGGCATCCGCCGGTTCGCTGCATTCGAAGCGGATCTGGGCGTCGCGCCGAATATTCTCGCCGACCGGCTCAGCCGGTTGGTCGAGCTCGGCATTCTCGAACGCAAGCAATATCAAGAAAAGCCCGATCGGTTCGAATATCGCCTGACCCCGGCAGGTCTCGATCTGTTTCCGCTCATCATCGAGCTGATTCGCTGGGGAGATCGCTGGCTGGCGGGCGACGCCGGGCCGCCGCAGGTGATCCGCCACCGGACTTGTGGCGCGCTCCTGGCACCAATCATCACGTGCGACCAGTGTGGAGAGACCGTCGGGCCGCTGTCCACCAGCATAGGCTAAACCGGAAAAACCCGACGGCAATCGATGCTTGGCGAAAGGATTCGCCCCTCAAGCGATTTCTCGACCGCCCGGCGATGGACCAGGCTTAATTCGAGCCCGTTGAGCGCCGAATGGCGCCCAACACTAAAATCTGGCAGCGGTTTTCGCCTATTTGACTGCTCCGGTCGGCGTAGACTGAGCCGGCAGCGCTTCGCGGTTGAAGCTGATCGTCGTGATCTTGGCGTCGAGGCCCTTGACGACATCCGCCGTCAGATCATTGGCCATATTGCCACCAAGCACCGAGTTGCGATCGACCAGCAGGCCACAGCTCTTCGTCTTATAGACCTGCGCGATCACCGACTGTGCTTCGTCGGCGATTTTCGCAGTCGCCTTGTCGCGAGTCACTTCGATCTCGCGGCCGCGCAACTGGGCTTTGACTTGCACTGCCTGGACACGGGGACTGAGCACCTGCTCACGCGCCTGACGCTGGGCAGGCGTCAGCTTCGCCTGTTCGGCCTGATAGACCTGGACATCTGTATTGATCGTCTTGCGCTCAGCATCGACTTCGGCCTGCGCTTCCTGAGCGAGTTGAGCCAGCCGGGCCGACGCCGCGACTCCGATCTTGGCATTGGCGAAGATCGCTTCACGCGACAAAAGGCAGACACCCTGGACGGGATTACCGCCAAGCGACGGTGCCGCCGGTTGAGTCTGCGCCAAGGCGGGAGTGGCGATGCCGGCGATGAGGGTACAAGTCAGCAGGCGGCCGAACGGTGATGTCATGGTTCAATTTTCCTCTAACGGTGAAGCTTTGGATTTTTCGCCCGTGGCAGGTGCGAATGACTCCCCGATGACGGGCGTCGGCGTTTCCACGCCGCTTTCGCGGCCAAGCAGATCGACGAAACGGTCAAGCGAGGCGAGGTGAAAATGAACCAGCGCCAGCCAGCCATTGCGGTGCCAGGCAAGGACGATGTCATCGGCGAGCTCGGCGAATTTCTTCCGATCGACCACCAGAAAACCGCCCAGGATCAGGGGCGTGCCCGAATCAAGTGTCGCATCGGCCTGTTGCGGGACCAGCAGGTCATGTGCCTTCAGCGCGGCGGCGAAGGCGATGGTCTGCACATGGGCTCCGTGGAATTCACTGCAGAAGGCCATCGCATTTTCGGTCAGCGACGTCGGCCTGCCGTCAGCGAACAGCGCGGAGCCTTCCTCGTCATCGTCCGCCACGCGACCGGAGTCGACGTCCAGCCCCAGCGTCAATTTCCCCGCACCGACCTCGATGAAAACGAACGGGTAGCGGCGTGCATAGGCCGGAACATAATGGTCTTCCGCCCAGTCTCCGGCCGCAACGAAGCGGTTGCGCCGGCCCAGCCCGACCACGGCCAATGGGAATCCGTCGTCTTGCGAGAAAACAACAGGATAGTGGCGCATCGCCGATGCGAACTCGATCACCGCCAAAGGTATGGCATTGCTTTCTTCGGCAAAGCGATAGTCGCCGTCCTTCAGCCGCACCTGATTGTGGATTGCGGGTATTAGCGGCTGCGGCTGGCGATAGAATAGCGGCAAGGGTCGCGTTGCAGGTTCACTCACGACATGACTCCGATGGATGATGGATCGCGACCTGGCCGCGCCTGATGAGCGTGGCCGCCAGTCGTCAATATGACGGCGAGACGACCTGCCCTCTTACGATCAGCCGGTCGCCCGGTTTCGACGCAGGATGATGGTCGACGCTCCGGTCCGCACCGGCGTGATCCCTTGATTGGCCAACAGGCGCGTCAGGGCTTCTTCCGGCGTCATTTTTCCGCGTAGCGCAGGCGCCTTGCCGTGCTTCAAGGCATCATCATCATACAGGATATTGACGCCCGATGCCCGCCCCACGGCGCGGACCGCGCTGCCGACATCCTGTTCGCCAATGTCGAACGCCAGAATTTGCGCCTTTGCCAGCTTCACGGGAATAGCGCGATCGGCTTGCGCCGGCGCCGGTACCGCCGCGGATGTGGTGACATCAGGCTTGCGGCACTCCCCCGTACAATCTTCGCCAAAGCCGGTGACGCGGACCTCGATCAGTGACGGCGTCGCGTTCATGTTGTTGTTGCGCACCTTCGCGGTCGCTTCAGTGATGGCGCGGATGACATCGTTCGACTTGGCCGACAATTCGCCGGTGTCGAGCGAGGTCGGCGGCGCGGCGGGGGTGATCGGCAAGCCAATCTTCACGCCAGCAACGTCGATATTGTCGGTGCCCAGGATCTGGACGGCGAAGACGTTGAAGTTACCGCTGACCCGGATACCCGCATCACCCGCATCGACGATCCCCTTCGGCGCGATGAGGTCGACATCGGCGGGGGCCGCCCCCTCTTGTGTCGCCAGCGTTCCGATACCGGCTCCGGTCGGCAAGCCGGCCGGCTCGCGTTCGACCGCCGCCCAGGAGCTGAGCCGGTAATTGTAGAACTGCGGACTGATCGAGGTCTTGGCGCCCTTGCCTGCCGCGATGTCGCCGAAGGAGGACCAGATCAGAATATTGCCGCCCTTGGTGGTCAGCGTCCGCGATTCATTGAGCGTCACGCTGTCATGCGCGAACAGGTTGATCGCGCCACCATCGGTGGTGACGATGCCCGAACGCAGTGCATCACCGCGTGGATTCGCATCATAGGGCTGGCCGGTCTGCTGCGCGGTCGCCGCCGGATTGGCGAGCTTGATGCCGCCGCCCGGCGACACGAGCTCGACCTTGCCACCGCCGAACGACATGACACGACCGGCATAGGTTTCGAAATCCCCAGTCCAACGCGATTCACCCGCAACCAACGCTTCGGTCACCTCTTTTTCCGCACCAGGAAACAGCTTGGCGATCGCGTTATAGCCGCGGAACGTCGTTCCCAGACGATCGCTCTTTGGATCGTTCGCCTCGCGTCCAGTGGTGCGCAGTTCGAGGAAGAAAACGTTGCGGTAGAATGGCGTCTTGAAATCGGTCGAAAGCGCCGACCAATCGGCCCAGGCCTGATCGAGATAGGCATATTGCTCGGCCTTGGTCTTGAGCGGCGCGAGCCCCTGCAGGCGACGCACATAGTTCACGAGACCTTCGCGCTGCTCAGGCGTCGCGAATTCGCCTGCAGCTCCTGCCGCACGTGGATAGAGCTGGTCGAACAGATAGGTAGGCAATTTCTTGCCGAGCGCCCCATCGTCCAGCAGATAATCGGCGACTCCGCCGGCCTTGCCTGGGTTCAAATACGCATCTTCGAACGCCTGATAGGACGGGGTCTGATTAAAGCCTGTGCTGATTGCGATATCGGCTGCTGCCTCGTTCGGCTTCCAGTCCGACAGGTTAATCGGACCTCCATTGATCTGCGTCGCCGGATATAATTTGATCCGGTCGCTGGTGATGCCTAGCGCGTTGCTGGGCATATAGAATTCGGTACCCGCCTCGAGTTCGAGGCGTCCCGGGCCAGCCACCGAGATGAACCCACGATTGGAGTTCGTCGCGGTGCTGGGATCATAAACACCCTCGCTGATGTTGAAATAAATGCCCTTCCCTGAGCGAACCAGGCTGAGGTCGTTGATATTGTTGTGCTGGATGGAGAAGCTCGGGAAATAGACATTACCCCCGGCCTGAACCCATAGTGCTTTCGGGAACAGCAACGGCGACTGGGTCGATGTGACCACATCGCCATTTCCGGCATAGATCCGCACCGGATTGGGATCGCCCTTGTGCAGATCGGGCAGCGTGTTCGCCGTAAAGAATGAGACATTGCCGATCGGACGCCCGGCATTGAGATAATGGGCGCGATCGGTCGTCCCGTAGCCGATCGTGCTTGGGTTTGCTGCGGTGCGCAGGCGCGCTTCCAGCGCCTGGCTCATGATGATCCCCTGACCACCACTGCGATAATTGGGGTTGTTGTCCTTGCCATCCTGAAAATTGAGGTCGATCGGCACGGTACCGTAACCGAGATAGACATTGTCGGCGGCCAGCAATTCCAGATTGCCGCGTGCGGACGGCGCGAGCAGCATCTGCCCCAGCGCTCGTACATTGCCAGCCGCGGCAACCGCGCTCACCGTCGCCGGACGGAGTTCGAAACCGACTTGGCTGAGACCATAGGCCGGCTGTTCGTTGGTGCCGAGAAAATAGACCGGTCGAGTCCCGCTCAGTTGAGTGACGATGTCGATATTCTGGGCGTTATTCCACATCGTGACGTCGCCACCAGCGGAGAACAGGCTGACCGACGCGTCCGGCGTATAGCTCTGGAAGGTCTCCGGATTCGACCCGAACTGGTCGCTATAGCCGCCTCGGCCCATCATCGGATCCATCACGGCATCGATGTTAAGATCGCCGCCGCTTTGCAGCTTGAATTGACCGGACGAGGTATAGAGCAACGCAAAGACGTCATATTCGCGCTTCGTCTCGGGCCCGGTGTGAATATAGCAGCTTTCGCTGCTCTCACAGCCGAGCCCCGGGGAGGAGCGGTCGATCACGCGAGCCTTGCTGCCCGACAGAAACGCGCCACCCGCCGTGATCTCGCCGACCCCGTCGCCGACATAATAGACACCACCATAAACGTTACCGCCGGCCCGCATGCGCAAATTGCCACCACCGGTAACGACCAGCGCTCCGAGCGGATCGCCACGCCCCGTATTGCCGGTCAACCGGCCCGTCGTGGGGATCGCAACGCCAAGGTTGAAGACATCGCCGCCCGCATCGATCGCGACATCGCCACCGCCGAGTGCGCCGATGCCGCCCTGGAACGACGCGAAATCGACCCACCAGCTGGTCTGTCCGAACCCGCCGCCTTCGGTCGGATCGAAAAAGCCGGTCGTGCTGTTGACACGCAACCGCTGACGCAGCCAGCCTGAGGGGGTTTGTGGCGTATTCGGGCTGGCGATGATATCACCGACGGCGCGGATCGAAAGATCGCCGCCGTTGACCGAATAAGTCGCTCCCACAGGTGCATAGAAGCCCGCCAGCGGCCCGGCATTTTCACCGGCGGTATAAATGACCGAAGCACGTTCCTTCAGGACGACGTCGCGGCCTGCGGCGACATTGATCGCGCCGGTGCCGGTGCGGATCATGTAGCCAGTCGAATTGTCGCGCTGCAGATATTTCGCGCGACCCAGATCCGAAGGATCATAGCTCTGTGTGCCGTCCTGCTCCTCGGACGGGTACCCTCCGCCCCAGGAATAAAAGATCCAGGGAAGCGGGCGCTTCGCATAATAGCCGGTATCGACATAATCACCCGTCACCGGATCCTTGGCGATCGGCCGCCCGGTCCGCGGATCGAGATAGTCGCCGGTGACCGGATCGCGTTCGAGTTCCAGGAACCCGATGTGATAATTGCTCTCGTTCGGATCCCGGATGAAGCGCCCTGCCGCGTCCGTCCGATAGAGGCGATGTTCATTGCCGTGCGCCGGATCGTAGAAATACTCGATCGTATCGGCCTTGCCACCGACGACCACCGACCCCTTGCCGGCAAGCTGGCCAGTCGGCAGCACCGCAAGCGAATCCGGGCTGATCAGGTTCGCGCCGGCAGCAAGGTTGATGGTCCAGGACGTGCTGCCATCAAGCGCCGCACCTGGCGAAGCATCGACGAACCCGTCGCTGAGGTTGGCGTTGATCAGAATGTCGCCCTTGGCCCGCAAGGTCAGCACACCAGCCCCGCCGTTGAAGCGCAGGTCGTGCAGGTTCCAGTCCTTGGTCAGCTCCATATCGCCATCGCTGTGCAATTCGATGCCGGCGGCCACCGTGGCTCTGCCGCCGAGCCGCGCCGAGATCACGCCCGCATTCTGCATGAAAGCATTGGCATCGACCGAGACCCGGTCGATCACATTCTGGTCGATCGTGGCGATCCCGTCATAGACACGATACCCCTCGGCCGTGACCGACCGAGCGCCCGTGATGGTGCCACTGATCGTGCCGATCGCCAGGTCGCTGCCGCGCTGCGGCGCGCGCAGCCGCACAATACGGCCGCCAGGACCTGTGCCGCTGACGTCGATCAACGATCCCGCGAGTAAATTGACTTCGCCGCCATTGCGGCCGGCGGTTTCGACCAACACCGAACCGCCCGTGCCCGAAACCGCATTGGCGCGGGCGATCAATTGCCCGTTCGCGCCAATGGTCACGCCCTCTGCCGCGGCCAGATGGATGCTGCCGCCATCCCCACCGACAGTCTGGATCGTCCCGTCCATGGCGATCGCGCCGTCATTGACGATCGCGCTGAACTGCTGGACCTTGACCGTGCCGGTGATGTTAAGGTCGCCCTCGTTCACCTCGAAGCGCCGACTTTGCAGGAAGCCGCCCGTGTCGAGCACCGCGTTCAGCGCGGCGAAATTACCAAGGGTGCGAGTCGTCAGGTTGAACGAACCGCTGCGGAAACCCGTGGCCGCCTTGCCCAGAATAGTGCCGCCAAGCCGCACCTCGCCCAGCCCGGCCGATGCAGAGAAGATGCCCGCATCGCCTCCGGCCGTGGTGCCGGACACGTCGATACTCGATCCCGCCCTCATGTCGATATTGCCGCGATCGGCGATCAGCGACACTGACCCCGCGCCCACCCCAACGGATTTGTCGAACAGCTTGACGACGTTGCTGGTGACGTCGATCGATGCCCCGTCGCTCAGCACCACGTCGCCCTCGCGCGCGCGCAAATTGACGGTGCCGCCGGTAAGTCTGATCTGACCGGAATTGGTGATCGACGCACCCGTGATGCCAAGCGTCGCGCCAAAGGTTTCGTACACCGGCAAGGTCGCTGTATTGCTGGCGATATTGACTGCGCCAGTGGCGTCGAAGAACAGCCGCGAGCCGCTGTCGGCAACGAGGCTGCCCGATTTCAAATTAAGCGCGCCGGGCACGAACACGGTGCCGTCATCGCGCCCGATGATCCGCTGCGCCGCATTGACCGTCAGCGTACCGATACCAGAGAGCCACTTATTGCCCCCTTCGAAATAGACCGTGTCGGCATTGATGATCAGCGCACCACTGCCCGCGACCGCGACTGCGCTACCGCCATTGCTGTTTGCCAGCGTCAGCGCCTTACCCGTCAATTTGGTTTGGCCAATTCCGCCGATCACGCGGAATTCGCGCGCATCGAGCCGCAGCGCATCAGCCGCACTCAGCGTCGTGTCACCGTAGATATCGATGCTGCTGTAGCTCTTGAGCGTGATTTCGCTCGCCCGCCCCAGCGCACCGATCGAATTGCCGCCAAACACCAGCCCTTCGGTGCCGGCAGGAACCGCGCCGAGCGATACGCGCGCTGCGGCTGCACTGATCTGCTTGGCATCGATCGCGGAGCTTGCGCCGATCAGCGTGTCCTTGGTGGCGTCCAGTGCGAGCGATCCGCCGCTTTTCAGCGTCGCACCATCGGCAATGGTTATCACCCCACCGGGATTGAGCGGCGCCTGGCCAAGAGCAATGCGCTGTGCGTTGACCGCGGCGAGCTTGACGGGATCGTTGCGCAATGCGGCCATCGCATCGACGGCGGCGGAATCGCGCAGGATATCCACTTGCTGCCCATTGGACAGTCGCAGCACCGCGCCCTGATCGAGAATGCCATGAACGGTCACGTCGTCGCGCGGGTCGAACGGACTGCGTGGATCGACGAGTGCGGCATAAGCGGGAACGACACGCAGATCGCCTGGCTGGCCGGTGACGCTGCCGACAGCTTCGACGACGCTGCCGGCCTCGACGCGAACCTTGTCCCGGGACGCGAAGATCAGTTCCGGGCCGACCAGTTTCGAACCCGCATTGTCGACCACGATATCGGTGCCGGCCACGACGAGTTCGAGATTGACGGCACCCTGGCGGCGCGTGCCGCCAATCAGCAAACTTTCCGCGCCGAAGGCGTTGAGCTTGTCGCTGTCGAGGATCAGGTAGCCGGCATATTGGCTGGCATCGGTTTGCACCCCGGCCACGACGATACGGCTCGAATCGATATCGGCGAAGCCGCCGCGGCCTCCTGTGCCCGGCTTCGACTTGAGCGTCGCACCCAGATTTAGTGCCTTGCCAGCGCGCAGCACGACGCTGCCGCCATCGAGTGGCACACGCGGCATATCGCCGACGGGCCGATTGGTGCGCAGCGCCTTTTTGAGGAAATCGGGCGATGTGAAGAAAGTGTCGGCGAGCGCTTCACGATAGCCGGAGCGCGCGCGGAGCGTCGATCCCGGCATCACCATGAAGCCTGTGGTGCGCTGGTCGCGCTGCCCGGCCCCACCGGGGAGCAGATAACCGGCCTGGATCGACGACCCGTCGTTCAGGTTGCGCGTCTGGCCGATCTGCATGTCAGCGACGCCTGTCTGGCCATGCTTTGCTGTGACGCGGAAGGCCCCGGGCAGCAGGGCATATTCGGCTGGCAGCAAGGTGTAATAGCCCGCCTTCAGACCGCTGCCTCCGGAAAGATATACCTTGTCGCCGATCCCCGGTCCGGTGCCGCGCGAAGCACCGAGCGGCGCGACATCGCCATCGAACGACGGCATGACTGCGAAAATCTCGCCAGGGGCCGCAACCCAGTTGAAATCAGCGTCTCGATAGCCGGTCAGCCAGTCCTTGGTACCACCGGTGCCCGCGACGAACTCGCGCGCATAGAGATTACCACCACCCGATACGTCGAGTATCGAGCCGGTCTGCATGTCGATCGTATCGCCAGTCAGCACGACCGTTTTGGTCGGCAAGGTGGTCAACTCCAGGCCTGTAAACGGATCGAGCCAGGTATCCCCGTTGCTGGTATAGCCATAGGGCATGACATGCCCTTCCGCGGAAACCGAGGTCAGGCTGCCCGTACCGAGCGTGATCGTGCCCGCCCCGGCACTACCGTCATTGACCGCAACCAGATTGATCGTGCCCAGGGGCGACCGAAGGGTACCGTTCTGCATGATGCGCGGCGCGGTCAACGTCAGCTGGGCGGCGGCTTCGTACGGGCTGGCATTGATCGCATTGCCGGCATCCTGCGGCAGGATGGTCAGCGTATCGCCGGCGGTAATGCCGAACTTTACGCCAGTCCCGGCATAGATCTGATCGGCCTTCATGGTCAGCTTGCCGCTGGTGGTGAGCGTGCCCTCGGGATGGACCAGCGGCGTCACCGCATAACCGGAGAGACGGATATCACCGCCGCTCGACAGGGTCGTGTCCGAATAGCCGTAAAAGGCCGCGTTCTGGACATCGATCAAGGTGCCGGCGTTGATCGAGATATGCGTATTGGCATTGACCGGACGAACATTGATTCCGGCGAGCGCAATATCATAGGCTTTGGTATCCACTGGCCCGGGGGTGACGCCAAAATTGCTGCCGAGCGTGACCAGTCCCGCCTCGATCTTCACATTGGCGCCGGCCTGGCCGAAGATCCGGTCCGAATTGATGTCGATCCGGTCGAAGACGAAGCTGCCATCGGCCTTCTTCCCACCGATCGTGACATTCCCAACGAACATGACGCCGGGCGAAGCCGAAATACCGAAGCGGGAAAAGCCACCCTGGACGATCTTCGCGGTCGACAGCCGCGTTTCGCTCGGCGGCGCGTTGTTGACCGGAATCAACGGGACGCCACCCAGGTCGCGAAGCATCTGGACGAACCCGGCATCGATCCGCGGCGGCACGGTGGGTTCATTGCTCGGCGGCGGTAGATTCTCGCCGATCATGAACACCGGCGGCTTACCCAACGCCGCGCCATTATAGTTGGTGATGATCGAAATCAGTTCTTCACGGCTGGCGATGGTGAAGCCGGGCGCGAAGTTGAAACTGAGGCCGAAGCTGCTGAAATCGACTTTACTCAGATCGGTGCCGAAGAAGGAGGTAACGACATTGCCGTCGAAATCGCTGAAATATCCGGCTTCGAACAGATAGCCGAAGCGGTCGTAGATTTCCGATGGTGCCGGGTAATTGACCCCATTGTCCGGCGGGCCATAACTGCCGCCCCAAGCGATATTGAACGCGCCGCCGCGCGCGCCCAAGCCACCAGCCGTCGCCCGATAGGTCGCATCGTCAAGCGACAGGGATTTACCGGTAATCGAGATCGTTCCGCCGTTCGATGCCAGCGTCACGGGACCGCGAATGACATCGCCCGCCGCATTGGTGACCGGCAGATCGAAGCGCACCGATGTCCCCGACACATCGAGCAACGCTCCTTGCTCCAAGAATACGCGGTCGGCATTCAGGTCGATCATGCCGCCATTCAGGATGATGCCATCGTTCAGGTCGCGTCCATTCGACGACAGGACGGTCCGTGTCACGAAGGATGTACCGGGCGCGAGAAGCTTGCCCGTGCCATAGACATTCACCACGCCCTTGCCGCCACCGAGCTGGATCGCACCGCCGGGCGCGCTGAGCGTCCCGCGTATATCGATCGCGCCGTTCGCGACGGAGCCGCCCAGGATCGTGATCTTGCCGCCAGCCTCGGTCGACAGCACGCTGCCCTGACCGATCGTGGTGGTGCCGGTCAGACTGATGTCCATTCCGCGTTGCTGGGCGGCAGGCCGCTGGCCGATCGGGACGAAGCGCGGCGCCGCCAGATCGTAAATATCGGTGCCGCTGGGCGCCAGGATGGCCGGCAACTTGCCGTTCAGGAGCCCTTCGTCCTTGAACTGAAGGCTCGCGCTGGTCGCGTTGACGACGGCGCCTTCCGCCAGCGTAACGCGTGGCCCGGACAAGCTGATCGCCGAGAAGCCGCTATTCTCGAAGAACGCGGCGCTCAACTGAAAGGGTCTCCGCGCACCAGCCGGGGCCACGATCGGCGGGCCGCCGATTACAATGTCGTCCGCCAGCATCAGGCTGAACTTGCCATTGCCACCCAGACCATAAGAGCGGGCATTCGCCAGCGCCCCCAGATCGAGCGTGTCCTGCGCACCCATGCCGGCCGCGATGCTGACGTCGCCACCTTTGCCCAGCGTGATCCTGCCGTTGCGATCAACCCAGGCACCGCCACTCGCATCGATCACCATGGTCGACGGGATGACAAATTTAAGCCCGGAATCATCGACCTGCCCAGGCGGCAGACCGGCGTTGTCGAACCCGTGCCCCGATGCGCTCAGGCTGATCTTGCCGCCATTGATCCGCGGCTCGGACGTGAGTCCGAGCGGTTCGTCGATTTCATAATCGCTGTACCATGACCCACGCGTGTCGAGGCGCGTGCCGGCGTCGAATTCCATCGAGAAACCCGACAGGTCTATCGCGCCGCCCTCGGTCCGCACGCTACCCAGGAACTGCACACGCTGGCTGGCGGCGATCTTCAGCGAACCGCCATGCCGAAGCATGATGTTCGCGCCCTTTTCGACCACCACCGCCACATCCGGCTTTTCCAGGCCCCCGCTCTGGGCGAACGAATAGAGGCCCATTGTCGACCGGTTGAGAAAATCGGCCGAGACTAGCGTCGCATTGTCCTCGCGGAGGCCGGCGCCACCGGGCGCGTCCGTTCCACGATCGAACTCGACACCGAACAATGCGCCATAGACGTCGCTCAGCTTATCGGTCAGGCCAAAATCGGCACCAAGCGCCCGCTCCTGCGCCTGGATGAGGATCTTGTTGCTGGTATATTCGCTTTCCGAATTACCGGCATTGTTGAGCAGTAGCGATCCGCCCTTGGGCAGATTGGCGTGCTGATAGCGGCCCACCGTCGTTCCGCCGAGCATCTTGCCCTGCAACACCGAATCCGGCGCGAGGATGTCGATCGTCCCACCGGCGCCACCCTCTTCGTAACTGGTTTCGAACTTGCCCTGAACGCTCGACATCAACGGGATGTAGTAGGAACGCTGCCGGCCCCATTTGGTGTCGTACTGGACCCATTGATTGGCCAGGCCCATATAAAGCTCGTCGGGATTGGCTTCACGAATATCGATGATGCTGCCGTCCAGCCGACGCAGCAGCGTCGTATAGACGAACCCGTCCTGATAGGTGATCTTGCCCCCCGAAACATCGATCACCGCCCCCGATTTCATGATGAAATCGTCACCGATGTCCATCGACAGCTTACCGCCGTTGGTCAGGAACTGGGCCAATGTCCCCTGATTGAGATTGTCGAGGCCAGTCCAGTCGGCGACATTCGTGCCGTAACGGCGATCGACGCTTATTTCCTTGCGGTACAGGACGCCGTCGCGCTGCAGCGGTGAATCCGCGAGCTGTGCTGCGAACAATTTGCCGGTGACCTGATGATAGCCCATCGGCAGCACGGTCGATTTCCAACCTGAAAGATCGATCTTCGCGCCGCTTTCCATCAGGAAGCGCGTGCCGTCCTCATTATCCTGGTTCGCGCCCTCGCCACGATTATTGTCAAACACATGCTGACCCGCATCGAGCAGCACGTTCATATTTCCGCTAGGCAGGTAGATAAGCGAGTCCTGCTCCATATGGACCTTGCCGGCGTTGATCTTGACCAGACCGACCGATTGATTGCCCGAGGTGACGGGAATCCGGTCCTTCGAATCGAGATCGGGTGTGATCTGGGTCAGGCTGCCCTTGCCGAACACGACGGTCCCATGCCCGGGAACATAGGGCCCGTTTATCGCGTCCCCGGCATATTCCGCATAGTCATAGGCATAGGCCTGGAAATTGACGCCGGCGCGGAAAAGCGCGGTCGAGGTCATCGTGATCGCGCCCATCTGTTCGAGATTCATACCACGAAAATCGACGCTGCCGCCGCCAGTGGCAGCGATGATCCCCTCGTTGCGAGCATGGAAGCCAACCTCGGCCGCACGCTTGACCTGAAGATCGTTGACATATTGCACGACCTGACCCGGAAGGCCGGAGCCACGGCTGCCGAAGAGCCTGGTCGCTTCCTGCTCGGTAAAACGGTGCCCGATCTCATACAGGACGCCGGTGATCTTGAAAAACGCCGCCTGGTGCGCCTCGTCATCGATGCCGGCGATTCCGAAATAGGGGATGTTGATGCGCGGCGCCGCCATCGGATTGAACGCGCCGATATAGGAATTGAGTTTGCCGTTGAGGCCGCCGGTCAGATAGATATTGTCGCCAGCCGCGAGGATGACCTGCCCCTCGTCCCTGACCGTGATCGTACCGCGATTGGTGACATTCGGCCCGAACAGCATCACTTTGCCATTGGCGCCGGTGGTGATCTTGCCGCCGCTGCCGATGGTCACGACGTAACGGGTGGGATCGTTCGGGTCGACATAGGCGGGTGCGGGCGCCGCGATCGGCAGATAGGGATCGCTCTGGTCACCCTCGAAATTCCAGCTGTTGCTGAAAGTGGGGTTGGTGCGCCCATTATTGTCGCCGGGCGAGATCAGGCCGGTGGTGAGGAACTGGTTGTCGCGCAAGTTGAGCGCCGACACGATAACCTGCTGTGCCGAAATGCTGCCGTTCACCGCAACGCCCTCGCGCGCGATCAGGTAGATATGACCATCAGCCTTGATCGTGCCGTCGAGCTTCGTCGTGCCGGTCGCCAGCGAACGGTTGAGCGCGATCCAGTCTTTCTTCTCCTGCTGAAACTTGAGCACTTCTCCTGCCTGGAGGCTCATATTGCTCCAGTTGAGGATCGCCTTGTCCTTGCTCTGGATGATCGTCGTCGTGTTACCGTCGACATTGACATCGGACACACCCCGGCCCGTGACCAACTGCCGCACGTTGATTTTCGCGTCCTTGCCGGTCAGCACGCCATTGTCGTCGAAGATGAACACCCGGCCCTTGGCGCGGATCTCGCCGTTGATCTGCGACGCCTGGTTGCCATGGACGCGGTTGACCGCGATCCAGTCGGCGGACTGCTGCTGGAACTCCAGCACCTCGTTGGTCTGAAGCTGGAATTTCTCCCAATCGAGCAGCGCTTTGGACTGGGTCTGCTCGATCGACATCAGCGGCCGGCCATCGCTGTCGGTGCGGATGACCGGTGTCTTCGCCCCCTGCCACTGCGATATTTGTCCGTTGGGCAGCGTAATCCGCCCGGCCGGCATCGCGATCAGCGACCGGAACGGCTCATCCGCCCGTGCCGGTGCCGGCGCAAGGAGGCCGGCCAACGCAAGCGCGGCGAGGCTGGCGCTGCCGAGCAGTCGCGATTGGCAGATCATTTTGGCGGCGAGCTTGGCCATTGGAATTGCTCCAGCTGAATCGGTTATTTGGGTTGCGGCGCGACGGGCGATGCAGCCTTCGCATTGTCCGCGGCTTTCGGCGTCAGTTCGCGCTTCATTCGCTCTTCGACGCTTGGCGGCAGGGTCGCCTCGGTAAACCGCGCCACGCGCAGCCGATCATCATAGGACTGGATCAGGTTTTCCATCCTGACGCGGCTCGACTGGATGAACGGCTCCCACGACCGCTGCTTTGCGTGCCGCGCGAGGATTTCGGACGCAACCTTGTAGAGCTCCGCGTTGCGCTCACGCGCCAGGATGAGAAGCTCATCCTTGAGCTTCATCTCGGCGCGTTGTGCTTCGAGTTCCTGCCGGGCGTTGTCGACGGCGACCTGCTGTCGCAGATAGCGCGCCTCTCGCTGGGCTGCGGCGTCCGCATCGGCGGCAGGTATCGGCACGGCCGGGCCGGTCTGGGCTTCGGCCGACGACGCGGCGAGCAGCAGGGCGAGGAGCGATGCGTGCATCATGCCCATCTCAGAAATGCGCGCTCAGGTTGAGCTGAAGCACATCGACCGAGAACGGCGCACGTTCGATCGAGTTCGTGCTGAACCAGTTCACCCCGATCGAAGCGCCCGGATAAATGCCCATTTCCGCTTCGACCAGATAGCCTTCGACATCGGTACCGCCGAGGCCGAAATCGCTGTCAGTGAAGATGTCGAGCACCGCATCGGTTTCGACATGCTTATACCCTGCCGCGATATGCCAGTCGCCGAACTTGGTGATCCTGTCCTTGCCGACATCGAGCCGGGCCTGCCATCCGAGCCCCCCAGGTTTGATGAGCGAATTGCTGTCCAGCTTGAGCAAATTCGCACGACTTATCAGCGCCCTGTTCTTCACGACATCGCCGGTCAACCGGACCGGAATATCTCCAAAGCCGGTATAAGTGACGGAACCGGTGACGTTCAGCAGCTTGAAGTCCGAGGCTAGGCCCGCCAGCGTGGTCAGGCCGTCGGTGCGCATGTTGAAGAGCGAGTTGCCCTTCGCCAGCACACCGGGCGCGGTGTAATCGTTCAATCGCGAGCCGTCGGGCGCATTCTTCAGACTGTTGACGTTGTGGAAGTCATAATAGGCGACCGCAGCCTTGACCTGCACATCGTCGACGATGCGGCCCTCCACGCCCACTTGCCCGGCGAAGAGCCAGCGGTCGCGATTATAGAGATCGAGCTCCTGCAGCGGGAACGCGCCGCCCCGCGCGAAGACGGTGGCACTGCCAAAGCGATGCTGGATGTCGAGCGCGATGCCTTCGGGATTAATGTCGGTATCCCACACCATGTCGGTCGAATAGAATGGGTTCGGCATCCGCCCGCCGGTCAGGTTCACGCCCTTGACGGGAGTGAGCGTGACAAAGGCGCGATCGATCCAGAATCTGTCCTTGTTGAAATAATCGCCGAGCAACTGGTTGGTCGAGATTGCGCCGGAATCATTGCCCGAAGCGAGTTGCAGGCCGACCGAGACGAAGTCGTTCACTTTGGCGGCGATGCCCAGGCGCACACGATAGCGCGCCGAATGGCGATCGACGGTTGAGTTCAGGATCGGGAAACCGGCCGTATTGTTGACCCCACCCATCTGATTGATCGCATTGAAATCGGGAAAGCTGGGGAAATTGCCCGTCTGAGTCTTTGGGTCGCTTCGCGGGAAGAAATCGCCCTCGTAGCGCAGCCGGAAATCGCCCGAAATCTTGATGCCGCTCAACCATTCGGGCATCGAATTGGGTGCGACCCAGCCGGCTTGCTTCGCCTCGGCCATCACCTCCGCCTTGATTTGCTGCTTCATCTCCACGCGCACCGTCTCGGGGACATAGGGTACGTCGATCGTGGTGGCGCTCGGTGGCGTCTCGCGCTGCCGGCGCAATTCGGCCACTTGCTTGGCGCGGGTGAGCAGATCCTGCGCCTTTTGCGCCGGGATGACACCTTCATCGACCAGCAGTTGCAGCAGTTCGACACCGATATCGTCGGTGCTTTGCGCATGCGCCGGCTGCGCAGTGACGGCGGCCGTCGAGGCGAGCAAGATGACGAGGAGTTTACGAGAAAGCATGGGACATATTCCTTTGGTCGCGTGCGCAGCGGGTCAGCCGGCGAGGCGTTTCATATTGATGGTGGCGAAGGTCATGCCGCTCACCTTGGGCGGGCGACCGCGCGACAAGGGCGGCAACGCTGACAGGACGTCGCGAATGGCAAGGTCGAGTTTCGTGTCGCCGGTGCTCGATCGCAGCATGGCCGAGGTGAAGCGGCCGTTCTCGTCGATCGTCACCGCGACCTTCAGAAACCCTTGCGCGGTGCGCGTCCGGGGATCACGCTGGAGCGCACGACGCACATGCGTCTCGACGAACTCGCCCCAGCCGCCACCGCCGCCGCCACCGCCCCTGCCGAACAGTCCACCGCCGCCGCCAGCCGCAAGCCGGAAACTGTCCGATCCAGCATCGGCGGGCCGATCCAGTCCGGCGGCTTCGCTGCTTGGCGCTTCGGCGGGCTTGTCGCTCGGTGCATCGGACGGCGTATCGACATCCTTTTGCGGCTGGGGATTGTCGGTCGGCTGAACGATCTCCTGCTCTTCCTCCATGATCTTCTCCTCCGGTTCCGGCGGAGGTGGTGGCGGAGGTGGTGGCGTGACGAGCGTGATCTCCTGGATCACGCGTTCGCGTTGCTGCGTGTCGCCGACCGGCCACAACAGCCATGCTGCCAGCGCCAGCATCGTCACGACGATGGTGGCGATCGCGGCCGGCTCGTAACGGCGGCGCGTCGAGCCTGGGATGGGCGGCGCCATCGATCAGGCCTTGGTGCGTTCGGTAACGATGCCGAGCTGTGTGATGCCGACCCGGCCACACACGTCGAGCACTTCGGTCACCCGGCCGAACTGCGCGACCCGGTCACCCTTGATCACGACCGGGAAATCGGGCGTCACCTGCTTGAATGAGCGCAATTGCGATTCAAGCTCGTCGAGCGTCACCGGATAGGTGTCGAGATAGACATGCCCTTCGCTATCCACGGTGATCGCCTTGGTGGTCGGCTTGGCGAGGCTTACCGAAGAACTCGCCTTGGGGACGTTGACCTTGATCCCCTGCACCGCGGCGGTCGTCATGATGATGAAGATGATCAGCAGGACGTATGCGAGATCAAGCATCGGCGTGATGTTGATCTCGTCATACGGCTTCTTCTTGGACGAAACTTGCATGGCCCCCGCTCCCCTATTCGGCTGCGATGGACACAGGGGAGGTGCCGGTCGATCCGCGATAGGTTTCGGCCAGCCGCTTCTCGAGTTCGTCGACGAAGATCAGGTTTTCGGTGGAGATTTCCTCTACCTGACTGAGCAGGTAATTATACCCGAACAACGCCGGGATCGCGACCGCGAGGCCAGCGACCGTCGCGAGAAGTGCGGCGGCGATGCCCGGCGCGATCGCGTTGATGTTGACATCGCCCGCCGCCGCGACCGCAGCGAAGGTGATCATGACGCCGAGCACCGTGCCGAGCAGGCCGATGAAGGGCCCGCCCGAAATGGCGATCGTGAGCAGCACCAGCCGGCTGTTGAGCTTCTGCGCTTCGCGCGCCAGCCCTGCATCCAGCGCCGAGCGGATCGCCGCGACCGACTGTGGCGCCAGAGCGAAGCGGCCACGACCACCCTGCTGATGCTCGGTTTCGCGGGTCGCGATCTCGCGCCGACCGATCACGAACAATCGCGCCAGCGAACTGTCCTGCGTCCAGCGGACTGCATCCGGATTGGCGATGCCATCATGCGCACCGCGATCTGCGGCGGCCTTCTGATAGTCGTCGAGAAAGCCCTGATTGGCACCGGCGGTACGACGCAGGAAAATGCCCTTGCCGATCATCACCACCCAGGAAATCACCAGCATGATGCCAAGCAAGCCGATCACCGCCCAAGCGTCAGGCGTCAGCGCGCTGAACAAGATGCCGAAGTAATTGACCCCACCCGAGCCCGCCTTCTCTCCGGTCGGCGCAATCGCCGTCAGCGTGGAGGAGCGGCTCTGCGACGCGGCGGCAAGCGCGATCGCTGACGCCGAACGATCGGTATTGGCCCGGTTCACTTCGTCGATATCGCCGGCGAAACCAGGTACGCCTCCGAACGATCCGATCACTTCGTCACCACCCAGCGCAGGCAGCTTGGCATTGACGGTACCGACCGCGGCACCGTTGACGTAGAGCGTAACGGCATCGCCGACTACGATCGCGATATGTGTCCAGGTGCCGGGCGCCGCTGGACCGGATGCGACCGCTTCCCCGGTGCTCGCCCCGGCCAGCCGGACATAGGGAACGCCATCGCGCAAGCCGACGGTCACCCTGTCAGGGCCAGCGTCACCCGCGCTGGATAGTTTGGTGTAGAGCACAGCATCGCCGGGCTGGCCGCTAGCCGCCGGCTTGATCCAGGCCGACCAGGTCATCTTGCCCGCAGCCGGCACCGTCAGCGAAGCGCTGGCCGCAACGCGCAATTGACTCTGCGCGGTCATCGTCGCCCCGCCCGCGACGAGGCCTTCGACCGTCGGCCGACCGGTGAACGCCGTCACCCGATTGTGGTTGGCAGTCTGGTCGACCGGTGCCGCACTGGCCTCGCCGAAGTGCAGGACGAGTGACTGTTCACCATCATAGCTGGCTGCAGCATCACCGACCGGCTTGGCTGCCTGATTGCCGTAATAGAGCCAGATGTCCTGTGACGCGCCCGGCGCGATCGCAGGTACGTCGACCCACACCAGGCCGAGTTCGGCGACCGGATCGAACCGTTCGATATGATAGTTGAGCGGCGTCTTGTCGTCGCCCGCGACGAAGCGGAGATCGCCGCCATCGGGGCGGACCTGGCTGAAATCGAGCACGCCGCTGTGCAAGCGCACCAGCACCGGCGCGCGCTTGACCTCCTGCGTCAGTCCGCGGATCGGCCGGCTGTCGAGCGTCACCTTGCGACGCTCCTGCCATGCGGCGTTCCCCCATCCGCTCGCCGCCACTGCAGGCACGGCGGCAACCAGTAACAAGGCCGCTGTCAGATATTTCTTGATCACGTGTTTTCCCCAAAAACAGTGCCGCCGGGCGGCGCTCAAAATTCCAGCCAGACGCGAAACTGCGCGCGCAGCCGATCGTTGATGTCAGTCAGCGCGGAACCCCGATCGACCAGCGGCATGGCGAGCAGCGTGGACAGGTTCAGCTTCCGAAAGGCCTTGAGACGAAGGCCAAGCCCCACGCTCGACAGCGATGCGCCGTCATCGACAGCGCCATTGATGTCGGCGAGCGGATTGCGGATCCAGGTGCGCGCGCTGTCGATGAAGGCGAACAGCCGCAGTTCGTCGATGGTTTTGCCGAGCGGCTTGTGCAGCGACGGGCTCTCGACATCGAGCTGACTGAAATAGCCGCTGTCGCCGAGCGCCTGGCTTTCATAATAGCCGCGCACGCTTTCGAGGCCGCCGGCACTGAATTGCTCGTTGCTGATCAACGGCTGACGCGAGAATTGCCCACCGAAGCGCACGCCGATGCGCAGATCGCCCCGCATACGATACAGATAAGACAGGTCGGCGCGCAGATAGGCCCAGCTTGCGCTGGCCGAGAAACGCTTGAGCCGGAACTCTTCGTCGCTCGCCGTCAGCCCGCGCACGCCGAAATTGAGCGCCAGGCTGAGATCCAGGTCGGACCGCGGGCCGCGCCGTGCGAACGCATATTGCAAGGTCAGGGGAATATAATCGATCGGCGTCGCCGCCGTATCGGATCCCAGGATGAGGCTTTCGTTGAACGACTTGTAATCGACCCCGGCGGTGATCGTATGGAACCGCCCTTCCCCGCCCGAGAAATTATAAATGCCGCGCACCCCGACGATATCGCCGCTGCCGAGCACGCCGATGCCGCCAATCGCCGCAACGTCGCTGTCGGAATGAACGCCATAGCCGACGATGGTGAAGCCGGTGCCAGCGATCGGCGCGGCATAGGAACCCGACACGACCCAGGATTGCTTGGGGTTTTCCGGAGAAAATTGTCCCTGGATGCTGGCACTATGGTCCATCTGGAAGAGGTTGGAATAGCTGACCGAAGCTGAGGTACGGAGCCGCTTGGTCCGCGCGCTTGTGCGGTCGTTGAGTTCGAGCGTCGCATGCAGCGGCAGCTTGTCCTCAACCTGAAGGTCAATATCGACCGTCCCTGGCGTATCGCCCGCCCGCAGTGCCGGCGTGATCGTTCGGTCGCTCGACTTGTTGAGCGCGGCGACGTCGCGATAGATGGCGGTGTAATTGGGCACTGTGCCCTCGGCGATCGACGGCGCCCGCGCCTTCACCGCGCCGGGGGACGTGAAGCGTGCATCTGTGACGCGCAAGCGCCCGACCCGAAGCTCGACCACGTTCAGGCGCACGATCCCGCCGCGCACATCCTGTTCGGGGATCTCCACATCGACCGTTTCGAAGCCCTTGGCGCGATAAGCCTTCACCAGCGCGACGCGCGCATTTTCGACGTCGGCGGTCGAGCGCTTGGGTCCGAGGAAGGGCAGGACCGCCTTTTCGACGTCCATGCGCGCAAGGACCGTGTTGCCCTCAATGCGATAGTTCAGAATGTCGATCCGGCGATCGGCAGGAGTCTCGGCTGCGGCGGCCCCTGTCACGGGCGCCTCCTGCGCCGCAGCGACACTGGCCGTGGCCAGCAGCAGCGCCGACGCACAAATATGATGACCGAATCCGATATGCATTAACGCCCCCTGCCCGCCACAATGCGTGGCTGGCCAACAGTCCCCAGTGGCAATGTTACGAATTGATTCGCTACATCGATCGAGCGATCAACTAGGTTTCAAATATAGATTTTTTATTACAGAAACCAAATATGTACGCAATTTATGTATTTTCCACGATTTATGCAAAAATGCCTCATAGATAAGGCAATTCTTGCTACG
>NZ_JSXI01000039.1 GCF_000803065.1 Sphingomonas sp. ERG5 | reverse complement strand
CGCCTGCAACGCGCTGGCGATTTCCCGCGCGCCGGCGTTTTTCAGCGCGACGACGCGGGTCGCGGCATTGTCGGTGTCGATCTGGCGCAGCACTTCGCGCACGCGGCGGACATTGTCGGCGAAATCGACCACGACGATCGAATTGCCGCCGCGATTGGCGGTGACCGATCCTTGCGGACTGACCAGCGCGCGCACCGTTTCCACCGCCGAGGCCGAATCGATCGAGCGCAACCGGATCACCTCGGTCACGAAGCTGTTGCGCGATGCGCCGCGCGATCCGACCCGGCTCGGCTGCGACGCGGCATTATCGATCGGCTGCACGCGGAGCGCGCCGTTGGAGGTCGGTACGGCGACCAGGCCATTGGCGCGCAGGGTCGAGAGAAACACCTCGAAATATTCGGAGCGACTGAGCGGGCGATCGGTCACCACCGTCACCTTGCCCTGCACCCGATTGTCGATGATGAAGGTGCGTCCGGTCACCTTGGCGGCATCGGCGATGAAGGCACGGATATCCGCATCGCGGACGTTCAATGTCGTCTGCGCGAGAATCGGCCCGGCCAGCAGGCAGGCAAGAACAGGGGCGAGAATCGGTTTTTTCATTGGCTCGCTATCGAGATGACAAGTGGAATGGTGGTGTTGCCGCGTTCGACGGTCAGCGGAATATTGCCGCCGCCGGAGAATTGCCCGGCCAGGCGTTCAATATCGCCCTGGCCGGTGACCGCGCGGCCCGCGATCGCGGTGACGATGTCGCCGTCGCGCAGATTGGCGGCGCGAAAGGCCGCACCCGACCCTTGCGAGCGCACGACGAGCCCGGTCACGCGGCCGCTGTCGACGCGCGGGATGAAGCCGATATCGGATTGGACCTGCGCCAGGGTCGTGGCGCGCGATCCGACCGCGCCGGGAGCGGCGGCCGGCGCCGGGTTGCCGCCGGAGCCGGACGCTGCCGGCGCAACGGTTTCGACCGCCCCCGACTGATCGAGGAACAGATCCTCCGCGGCACCGCCACGGTCGATCGTGACATGGTCGAAAGCGACCGCCTTCAGCGTCACGCCGGGCATGATCTCTCCCCCCACGGCGACGCTTTGCTGCACGCCGTCGGGGCCGGCGACGATCGCCGATCCGCCACCCACGGCTTCGTCGATCCGCGTGCCGAACAGGGTGATCTGCAGCGAGGTCACGACAGCGGGTTTGCCGTCACCGCCCGCACTCAGCCGGAAAAAGGGATCGAAGCCGCGCAGGATCGCGGCGGGTGAGCCGGCGACACCGGGTTCGGCCGGGCGCCAATTGCCCAGCGGGCCGACGGGCGTGACGATCATCCATAACAGCCGCGCGCATTGCACCGCCAGCACCGCGAGCAGCAAAAGCTCGAGCGCCGTGTAGACATTGGTGCGCGGTAGCCGCCGAAGGATACGGCGCGCGCGGGCGTCGAGTGCGAGGCGCATGTGAGAGAATCCCCCGGGTCGCGCAGGTGCTAGGCGGCCAGTGTTACAGTCACACGGCACAAGTGTGAACCTTCCATGACACGCCAAAGTTGGGAGCCGACACTAGGCAAGCCCGAATCTGCCTGTCATTTCAACATCGGCGACAACAAAGATGTCCCGAAACGTCGGAAATCATGGCGTCGTGCATCCTGGTGAAGAGCAGGTGGGGTCGTGAAAGGCTGATCGGTTTTGACGCAAAGTCGGGCGGAAATCGTGGCATGGGTGGCGGGCAACATCATTCCGCACGAGGGAGCCCTGCGCGCCCGGTTGCGGCGCATGGCGGCCTCCTCCTGGGAAATCGACGATATCGTGCAGGACGCTTATCTGAACATCGCACGATTGAAGAGCGTCGCGCATATTCGCGACGGTCGGGCCTATCTGTTCACCACCGCCCGGATGGCGATGCTGCAGCGGATCCGGCGCGATCGTATCGTGCGCATCGACAGCCTGACCGAAATGCAGGCGATGGTGCTCGAAGACGAGGACCCCGGCCCGGAGCGGCGCGCGGGTGCGCGCCGCGAACTGGACCGGATCCGGCAGTTGATCGAAGCGCTGCCCGCGCGCTGCCGCGAAATCTTCGAGCTGCGGCGGATCGAAGGCGTGCCGCAGCGCGAGATCGCGACGCGGCTGGGGATTGCCGAACATAGCGTCGAGCAACAGGCGACGCGCGGATTGAAGCTGATCCTGAAGGCATTGGCCGCCGATGGCAGCATTGAAACGCCTTTATCGGGGACGCGGGATGAGAAAACGGAGGGCAATCATGGCAATGGATGAGGACGGCGCGGCGCGCTGGGCCATCCGTCGCGATGCCGGCCCCCTTACCGCCAACGATCAGGCCGACCTCGACCTGTGGCTTGCCGCAGACGCGCGCCGCGAGGGCGCCCTGCTGCGTGCCGAGGCAGCGTTGGTCTATCTCGATCGCGGGCGCGCGCTGGCGGGCCGGACGCCCGGTCCGGAAGACCCGGATCCCGAAGACATCGCCGCCGAAGAGCCGTCCGGCACCCGGCTGTTCAGCCGGCGCAAGCTGGTCGGGGGCGGCGCGCTGATTGCCGCCGCCGTCGCCGGGATCGGCGGCGGGCTGCTCTGGCCGGCCGGCGAGAGCTTCACCACCACGATCGGCGAAGTCCGGCGCCTGTCGCTCTCCGACGGGTCCGTTGCCACGATCAATACGGCGAGCCGGCTGACGGTGGCGATGGCGAAGCGGACGCGGCAGATCACCCTCGACGATGGCGAGGCCTGGTTCGAGGTCGCGCACGACAAGGCGCGCCCCTTCCTGGTGTCAGTGGGTGATGTGCATGTCCGCGCGGTGGGAACGGCCTTTTCGGTGCGCCGCCATGCCGACGGCGTCGACATATTGGTGACCCAGGGTGTCGTGGAGACCTGGACCGGAGACCATCGCACCGAACCGACCCGGTTGAGCGGCGGCGAGCGCGCGTTCGTGGCCGACGCGACCACAAGGATCGTCGCGGTCCCGGCGGGCGCCGAAATCGAACGCGCCTTGGCCTGGCGCAGCGGCGGCCTGGCGCTGAACGGCGAGCCGCTGGATTATGCGGTGACGGAGTTCAACCGTTACAATCGTCGCAAGCTGGTCATCGACGACCCCGTGCTGGGCCGCACGCCGATCGTCGGCTATTTCAAGGTCGATGATCCCGAGAGATTCATGCGATCGGTGGCCGTATTGCTCGACGCGCGGCTCACGACGTCAAGCGGCGACATTCATATTGCGCCGAAAGGCAGCTGATTTTTTTCATCGCGGGCATCGGAAACGCATGGCCCGGGCATCCTGATCAATAACGACGGCGCACAAGCGTCTTCACGATCAGGAGGGGATTTTCATGCGGGGATTTGCTGTTCCGGGATTCCGTGCCGGCGCGATGACGGGTGTCGCGGCGATCGCCATGGTGGCGGCGCCGGCCCATGCGCAGACGCGCAGCTTCGACCTGGCCGCGCAACCGGCCGCCACCGGCCTTCCCGCCTTTGCCAAACAGGCCGGGATCGAGATCGTCGCCGACGGCAACAGCGTTCGCGAGAAGCGCACCAACGCGGTCCACGGCACCATGACGGTGGCCGCCGCACTGCAGCGCCTCCTGGCCGGCACCGGCCTGGCGGTGAGCGACGACCGGACGCAGACGGGCGTCGTGATCATCCGCGCGGCGCCGCAGGCCGAGGCAGAGCAGAACGACCCCGGCCCGGACATCATCGTCACCGCGCAGAAGCGCGAGGAGAAGATTCAGGACGTGCCGATCGCGATCTCGGTGTTCACGGCAAAGACGCTGGACGAGCAGAAGATCGAGGGCGGCAGCGAGCTGCTGCGCGGCACGCCCAATGTGAGTTTTTCGAAGACAAATTTCGCCAGTTATAATTTCCAGATCCGCGGCATCGGCACCCAGGCATTGTCCGTGACCACCGACCCGGCGGTGGCGATCAGCTTCAATTCGATGCCTCTGGTGCGAAACCGGCTGTTCGAGCAGGAATATTTCGACGTTGACCGGATCGAGGTGCTGCGCGGACCCCAGGGCACGCTGTACGGCCGCAACGCGACCGCCGGTGTGGTCAACATGATCCCCAATCTGGCGACCCCCGATCGCCTCAAGGCGGACTTCAAGGTTGAAACCGGCAATTACGGCTCGATGCGGGCAAGCGGGATGCTTAACGTGCCGCTTGGCGATACGCTGGCCGTGCGGGTTGCGGGGGCGTTCACCAAGCGCGACGGTTATGATTTCAACACGGCCACCAACCGCCGCGTCAACGGCCGCGACCTGTGGGGCGGCCGCGCATCGATCACCTGGAAGCCAAGCAGCGCTTTCAAAGCGAGCCTGGTGTGGGAGCATTTCAGCGAAAATGACAGCCGCTCCCGCACCGGCAAACAGCTATGCCATAACGATCCCAGCCCGACCAGGATCGGCGCCGCGCCGGTAACGACGCCCAATGGCGGCTTTTTCAGCCAGGGGTGCAAGGCGGGTTCACTCTATGACGACGCCGCGTTTGGCATACCCAATGGCGCCAGCCTGCCCAATGTGATCGCGGGCAGTTCCGGCCCGGGTGGCGGCGTGGGTTTACTCTTGGACGCGGATGGCAATTACGCAGGCTTTGCCACGGCCATTCCCTTCGGCACCGATCCGTTCGCGGGTGCGGTGCAATCGCGCAATCTGCGGGAGATCGCGACCAGCTATGATCCGAAGTTTCGGGCGAAGAACGATGTCGCCCAACTCAACCTGGAATTCGAGATCAACAACGGGTTGAAGCTGGTTTCCCAGACCGGCTGGACGCGCGACAATTATTACTCGACCCAGGACTATGCGCGTTTCCAGTCCAGGCCGATCTTTACCGACACATCATTGGGGAATTTATTCTGGTTCGGACCGAACGGTCCGGAACCGACCTACAACCTGTTGCCCGGCGGCGCATTTTGCGACCCTCAGCTCGGTTGCTCCAAGGGGTATCTCGCGGTTGATCTCAACCGCGCGAAAAGCCGTCAATGGTCGCAGGAATTTCGCCTGCAATCCTCCTTTGACGGGCCGCTGAACTTCAACCTCGGCGTCAACTATCTCGATTTCAAAATCGATGAGGATTATTTCGTCTTCAACAACACCTTCACGTTGGTGGGCGTAAATTATCTCAATCGCGAAGCGGGTGGCGCTGGCAGCGTCCCCGTCTATTGCCCGCCTGGCAAGAACCAGCCTGACCCCGGCAGCCTTGGCGCCACCTGCCTTTATATCGACCCCAATCCAATCGATAAGATCAACGGCGACGGACATAACTACTTCCGCAGCCGCAACGTCGCGCGTACCAAAAGCTGGGCGGGCTTCGGTGAACTCTACTGGCAGGTGAGCGATGCGCTCAAAGTCACTGCCGGCCTGCGCTATACCCGCGATATCAAGATCACCACGCCCTATCCGACCCAGACGCTGCTGACGCCGGGACTATATGGCGGCGGCTATGTCAACAGCGGTTATCCGGCATTGCCCGACATCAAGCAGAAATGGGGTGAGGTCACCGGACGCCTGGTGGTCGACTGGAAGCCCGACCTGAGCTTTACCGACGACAGTCTGCTCTACGCGTCCTACGCGCGCGGCTATAAGGCGGGCGGCACCAATTCGCCCGGGATCGGGTCCGATCCACAGTTTCTCGGATTCTTCCAGACCGATCCGCGCTTCAAGCCTGAATTCGTCAATGCATTCGAGATCGGCAGCAAGAACAGCTTCGCGAACGGCAAGGTCCAGCTCAACGCCACTGCCTTTTTCTATGATTATAAGGATTATCAGGTCTCGCAGATCATCGACCGCGCGACGAAGAACGAGAATTATGACGCACAGACCTGGGGTCTCGAGCTCGAGACCATCTGGCGCACCACGCCGCGCCTCCGCTTCAATGCCAATCTCGGCCTGTTGCGAACGAAGATCGGCAAAGGCGAACGATCGATCGATGTCATGAACCGGACCCAGGGCCATGATGATTGGGTGGTCGTCAAACCGTGGCTGCAACAGGCATCAAACTGCATTGCGCCCAAAGCGCTGGTCGAAAAATTCGCGCAGATCCTGTATGACGACCCGTTCAGCCGGGATTTGGTCAACCTCTCCATTTCCGGCTTTTGCCCATTTCCGAGCAAGGCCCTGAACCTCGGCTTCCCGGCAGGCAATCCATATGGCGATTTCGTCTACGACCCGCTGACCTATCGCGATGTGGGTCAGAATCAAGGCAGGGGTTTTTATGACGATCTTTCCGGCCATGAATTGCCCAACGCGCCGCATTGGACCGCCAATATCGGGGCGCAATATACCATCCCGATGAATGCGTGGAGCCTGACCGTCCGTGGCGATTATTACCGTCAGGGGAAAAGCTGGGCGCGGGTCTATAATGCGGTCAACGACCGGCTTCGTTCCTGGGGCAACGCCAACCTGGCGGTCACGCTGGAACGTCCGGAATCCGGCCTCACCTTCCAGCTCTATGTCAAGAATCTGCTCGATGACACACCGATCACCGGCGCCTTCATCAACAGCGACGACAGCGGGCTGACCACCAACGTCTTCACGCTCGACCCGCGCATTATCGGTTTCAGCATGGCGAAGAAATTCTGAGTTCGGGCTGACCGGATCGGTCAGTCCTCACTCCCCCCTCGGGCGATGACGACTCCCTCCGCCCCCCGAGTCGTCATCGCCGCTTTTTTTCCGCCACCGCCGCGTGACGCGGAATCAGGCCAATCGCGCTTGTCCAGGCTGGCGAATTCCAGCCGGTTTTGGCAAAGCCTGCGACGATGAATCAGCCCCTCACCACCGCCACCAATTTCGGCTCGGGCCACCCCTCCAACGCGATGGTCACGCATCTCGGGGCGCAACCCGGCGTGCAGCGCGTGCCCAGCCCGAAGCTGACGCTGTTTCTGCGTCGCGGCTTTCTGTCGCCCGACCGTTGCGCGGCGCTGATCGAACGGATCGAGGCGCAGCGCCGCCCATCGACCATCTCGGATTCAAACGGCGACGCCGGTTTCCGGACCAGCGAAACCTGCGACCTGGACCGCGCCGATCCGGTGGTGGCGGAAATCGACGCGCTGATCACGGCGTTCACCGGGCTGGATCCCGCCCATGGCGAGCCGATGCAAGGGCAACGCTATGCCGTGGGACAGGAGTTCAAGGGGCATACCGACTATTTCGAACCCGCCGGTGTCGACTATCTCAAATATTGCAGCGTCGCGGGGCAGCGTACCTGGACGGTGATGATCTATCTCAACCAGACCGAAGCCGGCGGCGCGACGCGCTTCAAGACGATCGACAAGATCGTCCAGCCGGAGGTGGGCAAGCTGCTCGCCTGGAACAATTTGCGGCCCGACGGGACGCCCAATCCCGCCACCATCCATCAGGGGATGAAGGTTCGATCGGGCGTCAAATATGTCGTGACGAAATGGTTTCGCGAACGCCCCTGGGGTTGGGCATGATCTGCGTGGCGCCGCCCCGGCTTCGGGCCGGCGCGGCGCCACGCAGGATCAGAAATTGACCCCGATCCCGAGCGAGAATCTCGCGCCGACATTATAGCGGTTATAGAAGATCTTGTTGCCGCCAAGCTGCTGATATTCCTGATACTTGGTCGCCAGGATATTGCGCGCGGTGAACTTGATCTCGGTGTCGAGTCCGAACATTTTGACGCCCTGACGCGCAACGAAATCGATCTCGATGCCCGGCTTTTCATAAATGTCCGGCTGTCCCGACGGACCACGGCTGGTGACGCGCTTGCTTGCGTAATTTGCCAGGAACGTGAACTGCGACAGCTTGTCGGTATCTTCCATGCCGATCTGCAGATTGATCAGATGGTCCGATTGACCGGTGAGCGGCTGACCGTCGCGGAACAGGTTTGCCGCGCTCTGCGACACACCGTTGATCACCGCCAGGTCATTCGGACCGACCTTAATCTTGGATTTGCTATAGGTATAATTGGCGACCAGCAGCAAACGGCGGGGGGAGAAGAATTTGCTGCCGCCGAACATGTCGGCAAGGCTGAAATATTTCTGAGCCTCGAATTCGGCGCCGTACAGCGTCGCCTTCGGTGCGTTGGCGAAGCTCGTATTCACTGACCCATCCGAGTTGAATGACGAGAATGTCTCGATCGGACGGTCGATTTTCTTGTAGAAACCACCAAGCGTCACGCGCTGATCACGTGCGAAAAACCACTCGGCGCGCGCCTCGGCATTGGTCAACTTCGAATCGACGAGCGAAGGGTTGCCGCGGAACTGACGGTTCGAATCGGTATCGAGATAGATTTGCGACACGAGTTCGCGGAACTGCGGGCGCGCGATCGTCTTCGACCCGCTGACACGGACCTGAACATCCTTCGCCACTTCCCAGGTCAGCGTCGCCGCGGGCAGCCAGTAATCATTGTTCAGATTGGTCGAGACGATTGAGCCGGCGCCGTTGCCGAACAGGTCGATCGGCACGACGGTCTGCTTGGCGGTTTCATACCGCACACCGAGATCCGCCTTCAGGCCGGGGATGATCTCGGCCTTGAGCTGGCCATATCCGGCATGCGTGCGCAGCTTGGCGTCGAAGGCCGCGGTGCCGGCCGAACCGGACGTTTCGAGCAACACGATATCATAGGCCTGAATCGTGTAGTCGGAGAGCAGATAGTCGGGACGCAGTTGCCGCACGCTGATCGGCAGGTTGCTGCCGCGATAGGTGAAGTCGCGGCGGGTCGAGGTACGACCGGTGTCGGTGAAGGCATAGCCGACCGTCCCGGTGATGCCCGGTGCGACCCGATAGCTGAGATCGGCTCCGGCCGAGTAGAGATTTTCGTTCAGGTCGCTGAACGATACCGTCGCGACGCCTTCGAGATTATTGCCGCCAAGGTCGTTGACGAACTTGTTGCCCGTCGGATCCGATGCCTGGTTGGTCCGGACATAGGTGAAGCTGCGCTCATACGGCGCCTCTCGCTGCGTATTGGCATATCCGCCGCGCAGATCGAGGCTGAACTTGTCGAACTTGAACTCGCCGGTCAGTTGGGTGTCGATCAGCTGGCGTTCGTACCAGGCGGTGTTCTGGACCAGAAGGTCGCGATTGGCCGAGATGAAGCGATTGCCGACCGCCAGGCTGCCCTGCTTCAGCGTGTCGCGAATATACAGGTTGGTCCAGCGGATCTTATTCTCGCCGAATTCCAGCCCGGCACCGATCAGGCCGCTGGCCACGACGCGGTTGTCGGTGATCACGCGGGTGAAATCATTGTCGGCGATCGACAGGTCCGGCGCGCCTGCGGTCTGCTGCAGCGTCTGACGGGTGCGCCAGGTGTTGCTGAGGCTCGCCGTCGCGATCAGGCCGAGCTCGGCGCCGCCGAGATCGATCGATCCGCCACCGGTAACCTCGCCAGAAAAGTTCACCGGCATATTGTTGTTGCGCTGCAGCACGGTGGTCCGCGCGTTGGACAGGCTGGAGGCGATCAAGCCAATTTGTTCGGTCGTGTAGTGCTCACCGACGGCAATCAGATTGCCGCTCGACAGCGCATTCTGGAACAGGGTCGGGATGGTCCGGGTGCCATTGTCGAAGCCGGTCCAGTCGGTCTTGCTGCCGGCATAGGTATAACCGAGCTGCCCGGTGGTGACGGTGTCGCCACTGACCGAAGCGCCGACCGACAGGAATGCGTCGCGCGGGATCGCCTTCGTCGTCAGGTTGATCACGCCGCCGCCGAATTCGCCCGGAAAGTTCGCGGAATAGCTTTTCTGCACGAAGGAAGAGGCGATGACGCTGGTCGGAAAGATGTCGAGCGGGACGACGCGCTTGAGCGGCTCGGGGCTCGGCAAGGGCGAGCCATTGAGCAAGGCGAGCGAATAGCGATCGCCGAGACCGCGGACATAGACGAAGCCGTTGCCGACCACGCTGAGGCCGGTCACGCGCTGCAATGCCCCGGCGATGTCGCCCTCGCCCGTGCGCGCGATGTCGGCGCTCGACAGGACCGAGACGACCTGCGGCGTGGTGCGGATGAGATTGCGCGAGCGCGTGGTGGTCACCACGATGTCGGCGCCCGGGTTGCCGCCGCCTGGAATCGAAACGTCGGCCGGCTCTTCCTGCGGTGCCGGGTCGGCAGCCGTGGCTGGATCGGCGGCCGGCGTTGCGCTTTGCGTCGCGCCACCCGGCGCGGCGTCCTGCGCGAAAGCTGCAGGTGACACGAGCGCGGTGGAAACGAGGAGCAAGCTCGCCAGACTGAGCGGCTTCGACATGGATTATCCCCCGGGGTAATTTCTTGAAAATACGGGACGGCGTCCTGCGACGCCGCCCCGTTTGGCCGATCAGGTCGTCGGCAAGGTCGTGCAGGCAGCGCTCGTCGCGCCGAAGTTCGCCGTCGCCGAGTTGCAGGTCCAGCCGGCATACCAGGTGTCAGCCGCGTCCTTGACCGCGCCGACATAGGTCGTGTTGACGAAGAAGCTGCCGAGCGTCGATGCGTTGAACGCCGGACGGGCCGTTTCATTGGCGCCATTGATATAGCCGTTGGTCAGCGTCGAGGTCAGGTTCGAGATGTTGTTCGTACCGGCCTCGAACGTGGTGCGAACCTGCGCATCGGTGACGCCGCTATTGCCGAGGAACGGATTGGCCGCGCAGGACATGTTGACCGATTCAAAGCGCGGCGGACCGGCTTCATCGAGCGCGGGATCGGCGGCACGAAGCGTATTGGCACGGCTGATGCGCAGGCAAGCCAGGTTGGGGCTGACGACCACGCCGTTGACGAGCGTATAGTCGGTGCTGCCGCGCAGCAGGATCGCCGCAAGATCGGCGCCGGTGGTCGAACGCTGCACGAAGGTGAAGTTTGCCAGACGCGTGTTCTGGCGTGGTGTATTTTCTTCCAGCGTGTTGTCCGAATCGGCCTCGACCATCGCATCGCCGACGCCGTTGCGCTGCACCGCAATGACGAACTGGACGAAGCCCTTGTAGCCGACGTCGGTGTCGAGATTGTCGTCCTCGTTGCCGGTCAACACCAGATACTTCATGTTCACCCGGCCACCGAAGACCTCGATGCCGTCATCCGAGCTGTTATGGACCTGAATATGGTCGATCACGGTGTCGCTGCCGACGCCCGACGGAGTCAGGCCCTGAAGTTCGGATGCCGCCGACAGGATGAAGCCCGAATAGCGGATCTGGACATATTGCATCCGGCCGCTGTTGTCGGCCGGCGTCGCGCCGCCGTACAGCGCGTTGCTGGTACCTTCGGTGTCACGCTCGCACGCGACCGTACCCGGCGTTGCACCAGGGGCGAGACAGTCGGTGATCGGCGCACGGCCAAGCAGGACGACACCACCCCAGAGCTGCGACGAATTGTCGTCCACCGATCCGGTGACGTTGCCGCGGCCGGTGAAGATGATCGGACGGGTCGGCGTGCCGACCGCATCGATGCGGTTGCCGCGGTTGACGGCGAGGAACGACACACCGGTCGCGCCGAACACGACCACGCCCGGGTCGATCGTCAGCGTGACGTTGTTGCCGGTGCTTGCCGCGCCCCGATCGGTGCCGACATCGACGCGGCCCGGCAATGAATAGATCACGCCAGTGGTGCGAGCGATCTGGGTATTGGCGGTGAAGCGCGCCGGGAAGGCGCAGTTGCGGTACTCGCCGGTCGGGCCGCTGATCGTGCCGCTATTGACGAGCTGATCCGGCCCCGGAATGGTCGGACATGACGCCGCCGGCGTGACCAATACGGGCGAGGTCGGCGTCGGGGTGGGCGTCGGAGCCGGCGTGGGAGTCGGGGCTGGTACGACGATCACGCCTTCACCGGGTGACGCAATGTCGCTCGCGCCGCACGCGCCAAGCGCAAGGGCTGCGCAACTGGTCAGCAGGGTGAGGCTAGTGCGCTTGAAACTGGCCATAAAAACTCCGTTCGATCTGTGGGCAGGAGCGGTTGCTCCCTTCGGATCGACTCGGTGTTCCCCCTGCCGACCGCATGAGGGTCGCTAGGGACGATACGTGACTCCACAGCGCGGTTTCGGCGACGTTTTGATGACGAAAGGATTTCAGAATGATGACATTGTTACGATGATGTGACGGGCGAGACGTTCGCGCCTGCCCATGACCGCTTCCGGATGCGACCAGGCGTTCACGGCCCTGCCCCGCTCGAACATGATAAATGTTAGTGACGTTGTCGGCGCCCGCTAAAAAGCAGGCGGCACTGCCGGCCACGACCAGCAATGGTGGGCGCGGCAAGGATTGAACTTGCGACCCCACCCGTGTGAAGGGTGTGCTCTACCACTGAGCTACGCGCCCATCGCGTCATCGCGACGGATAGTCGTTGCGGTGCCCCGCAATGCGGGCCGTCAACGCAACAGGGCGACGTTTACCGCCGCCCCGTTATTCGTGCCTTAAGACAGCCGGCCGGGGCTTGTCCAGTCCCGGCCGGTCATCAAAATATCATCAATCAGTTCACCGCGTCCTTCAGGCCCTTGCCGGCCTTGAACTTCGGCTGCGACGACGCCTTGATCGTCATCGGCTCTCCGGTGCGCGGATTGCGGCCGGTCGAGGCCTTGCGCTTGCTCACCGAAAAAGTCCCAAACCCAACCAGGCGGACTTCGTCGCCCTTCTTCAGCGAATTGGAAATCGCATCGAAAACCGCCTCGACCGCCTTGCTGGCATCGCCCTTGCCCAGCCCGGACGCGTCGGCAACGGTGCCGATCAGTTCTTGCTTGTTCATGCCTACAGACCCCCTTTACAGTTTACACCAACTCGAATGATTCACGGCGCAAAGCCGGTGGCGCAGTAAGGCGGGTCGCGCAGTGCCTGTCAAAGCAAAACGTCATCAAACTGCATCGAATGCGGCGGGAATAAGGTGTGGTTTCCGTAAAAATCGCCCAAAGGCGACCCGATCGCCGCACGGGCGATCGGGTTCAGCCCTTAATGATGCACCCCGCCGCCAATCGGCGTGACCCCCGGAGGGGGCAGCGCGGCGAGTTCGTCCGCTTCACTCCAGTCGATCGCCGTCAACGGTTCGGTCAGTGCCAGGCGCAGCACTTCATCGACATGGGCGACGGGAATGATCTTCAGCCCTTCACGAATATTCGCGGGAATCTCGGTCAGGTCCTTCTCATTCTCCGCCGGGATCAGCACCGTCTTGATGCCGCCGCGAAGCGCCGCGAGCAGCTTTTCCTTCAGGCCACCGATCGGCAGCACACGGCCTCGCAGCGTCACTTCGCCGGTCATGGCGATGTCGCGCCGCACCGGCACGCCGGTCAGCGTCGACACCAGCGCGGTGACGATGCCGATACCGGCCGACGGGCCATCCTTCGGCACCGCCCCTTCGGGCAGATGGATGTGCAGATCCTTGCGCGCGAAGATGCTCGGCTTGATGCCATAACTCGGCGCACGCGCCTTGATGAAGCTGAGCGCGGTTTCGATCGATTCCTTCATCACGTCGCCGAGCTTGCCGGTGACCTTGGCGCCGCCCTTGCCGGGCACGGTGACGCTTTCGATCGTCAGCAACTCGCCACCGACTTCGGTCCAGGCCAGGCCGGTGACCGCACCGATCTGATTCTCTTCCTCACTCAGGCCGTAGCGATACTTCTTCACGCCCGCGAAATCGGCAAGATTGTCGGGCGTGACCGTCACGCTCGTCGCCTTGCCTTCGAGGATCTGGCGCAGCGCCTTGCGCGCCAGCCGCGCAATCTCACGCTCCAGCGTACGCACACCGGCTTCACGCGTATAATATTGGATCAGCGCGCGCAGGCCTTCGGTGGTCAGCGTGAATTCACCGTCCTTCAGGCCATGCGCCTCGACCTGCTTGTCGATCAGGTGGCGCTGCGCGATCTCGACCTTCTCATCCTCGGTATAGCCCTCGAGCCGGATGATCTCCATGCGATCGAGCAAGGGCTGCGGCAGATTGAGCGTGTTCGCGGTGGTCACGAACATCACGTCGGACAGATCGATGTCGAGCTCGAGATAATGGTCCTGGAACTTCGAATTCTGCTCCGGATCCAGCACTTCGAGCAGCGCCGAGGCGGGATCGCCGCGGAAATCCTGGCCGAGCTTGTCGATCTCATCAAGCAGGAACAGCGGGTTCGACGTCCCGGCCTTTTTGAGGTTGGTCACGATCTTGCCCGGCAGCGAGCCGATATAAGTGCGGCGATGGCCACGAATCTCGGCTTCGTCGCGCACACCGCCGAGCGACTGGCGAATGAATTCGCGCCCGGTCGCCTTGGCGATCGACTTGCCGAGGCTGGTCTTGCCCACGCCGGGCGGTCCGACGAGGCACAGGATCGGCCCCTTCAGCTTGTTGGTGCGCGCCTGCACCGCGAGATATTCGACGATGCGGTCCTTGACCTTCTCCAGCGCATAATGGTCCTCGTCGAGCACCGCCTGCGCCGCCGCGATATCCTTCTTGATCTTCGACTTCTTGCCCCAGGGAAGCCCCAGCAGCACATCGAGATAATTGCGGATGACGGTCGCTTCGGCCGACATCGGCGCCATCGACTTGAGCTTCTTCAGCTCGCCGGTCGCCTTGGTCCGCGCTTCCTTGGACAGTTTCAGCGTCGCGATCTTCTGCGTCAGCTCGGCGATCTCGTCGCCCTCGCCTTCCTCGCCCTCATTGCCGAGTTCGCGCTGGATCGCCTTCAACTGTTCATTGAGATAATATTCGCGCTGCGTCTTCTCCATCTGACGCTTGACGCGGCTCTTGATCTTCTTCTCGACCTGCAGGACGCCGAGTTCGCCTTCCATGAATGCGAAGGCCATCTCCAGCCGCTTGCCCGGATCGAGTTCGACCAGCAGCGACTGCTTGTCCGACACCTTGACCGAGATGTTGGCGGCGACCGCGTCAGCGAGACGGGACGGATCCTCGATCTCGGTCAGTTGCACGGCGGTCTCGGCCGGCAGCTTGCGGTTGAGCTTGGCGTAATTCTCGAACTGATCGATGATCGACCGCATCAGCGCGGCCATCTCATTGCTGACCTTTTCCAGTTCGGCTTCACCCTGCTCACCCTCGAGCAATGTGACTTCGGCCGACAGATAGCCCTCGCCATCACTCAACGACGCCAGGGTCGCACGCTTCTTGCCTTCGACCAGCACGCGGACCGTGCCATCGGGCAGCTTGAGCAATTGCAACACGGTCGCGGTGACGCCGAGGTCGTACAGGTCGTCGCGCTCGGGATCGTCTTCCGACGGGTCGAGCTGCGCCACGAGGAAGATTTCCTTGTCGGCGTTCATCGCCGCTTCCAGTGCCGCAACGGACTTGTCGCGGCCAACGAACAGCGGCACGATCATATGCGGGAACACGACGATGTCGCGTAACGGCAGAACGGGGTAGGACTGGGTCATGAATACTCCGGGGGCGCCTGAACGCGGCGCCGGTCCACCCTTATATGGTGATGGTTGCCGTTCCATCAATCGTGCGATTTGCACGACGCGCCGAACTGTTCTCGGCGGTGTTCTGACTCTGCTTCCCGCCATCGCGACAGCGCGCGGCATTCCGGCCGATCCGGTGGCCCGCGCCGCGGCGGCGATGGGCGGTCAGCGCCTGCTCGACCGGGTCGCCGCAATCGGCTGGGTCGGCGCCGCGGAAGTGGCGACGCCCGAACGAACTGTCCGGCTGGGGATCAGGGCGCGGCTGGAGCCATTTGGGCGAGTCCGTTCCGAAAGCTGGATGATGAACGAAGGCACACCGACGACTCGCACGATGATTATCGAGCCGGACGGCGGCTGGACCGAACGCGACGGCAAGCGGACCGCCCTGCCCGCGCATGAGTTGCGGCACCAGCGCGAACAATATGGCCTGTATGGCTATATGCTGCTGCGCGCGCCGACCGCCGCGGCCGGAAACAGGCTGCTTGCCGCGCGCCCTGGCCTGCCCCCGGTCAGCTTCGAGACCGACGCGGACGGCCGCCTCAGCGCCGCCAATTATACCGTGTTCGCGCCCGATGGCGGCGAGGTCATCCAGGAACGCTTCACCTTCGACGGCACCGTCACGGCAAGCGGGCTGCGCTGGCCCAGACGCTTGCGCATCGCGCAGAACGGCGTGCCCTTCTACACATTCGTCATCGACCGGTTCATGGTCGAGCTGCGCTGACCTCCAAGAAAGCACCGCATGATCGCCCGCCCTCTGCTTGCCGCATCGCTGATCGTGCTGACCGCCGCGGCGACGCCTCCGCCGAAGGGATTGCCGCCACTTACCGCGCAGACCCAGCGATCGGGCGGATCGATCGATCCCGAACAGGCAAAGCAGCAGCTCGACACGGTCGACCTCGCAATCGAAGTGATGCCCGCCAGCCAGTCGATCAGCGGCGTCGCGACACTGAATTTCATCGCCAGGGCGCCGCTGACCCGATTGCTGATCGATCTCGACCGCAATCTGCCGGTCAGCGCGATTGCGATCGACGGCAAGCCGCTGCCGCGATCGGCCTGGGCCAATCCCGAAGGGCGTCTGACCATCGCCCTGCCGGCTCCGGTGGCGGCGAACGGCACCGTCACCGCGAAGATCAGCTATGGCGGCACCCCGCATGTCGCAGTGCGCGCGCCATGGGATGGCGGCTTTGTCTGGTCCAGGACGCCCGCCGGCCAGCCCTGGATCGCCACCGCGGTTCAGGGCGAAGGGTGCGACCTGTTCTGGCCCTGTCTCGATTTTCCGACCGCCGAGCCGCGTCTGGTCGATCTGCACATTACCGTGCCCAAGGGGTTGAAGGCGCCGTCGAACGGCGTGCTGCTCGGCATCGACAAACTCGCCAATGGCCGCACGACATGGAACTGGCGCGCAAAGCACCCCAATATGTACGCGATCGCGCTCAATATCGCGCCCTATGAGGAGATCAGCGGCACCTATAAGAGCCGCTTCGGCAACAGTTTTCCGATGACATTTTGGTATTTGCCCGGCGAAGAGAAACAGGCCCGGGCGTTGTTCGCCGAATTCGCGCCGACGCTGGATTTCTTCGAGAGCACCATCGGTCCCTATCCGTTCGGCGACGAGAAGGTCGGCGTGGTCGAAACCCCGCACAAGGGCATGGAGCACCAGACGATCAACGGCTATGGCAACGCCTATGCCAAGGCGCCCGAAGGGTTCGACTGGCTGTTCCAGCACGAACTCGCGCATGAATGGTTCGCCAATCAGCTGACCGCCGCCGACTGGGACGATATGTGGCTCCATGAAGGGTATGCCACCTATATGCAGCCACTCTATGGCCGCTGGCGCGAGGGAGAGGCGCGTTATGCCGCGATGATGCTGGCGAACCGCACCGACATCCTCAACAATGCCGCGATCGTCTCGGGCCACACCCGCACCGAGGAGGGCGTCTATCAGCTCGACAAGGGCGGTCCAGGCACCGACATTTATTACAAGGCGTCGTGGATGCTCCACACGCTGCGCTATCTGATCGGCGACCAGGCATTTGGCGACGTCACCCGCCTTGCCGTCTATGGCCGGCCTGATCCGAAACCGGGTAATTTCGCGCCGCGCTACGGCAGCACCGCCGAGTATCAGCAATTCGTCGATCAGGTCACCGGCGCCGACCATCGCTGGTTTTTCGACGTCTATCTCCGTCAGGCCGCCCTGCCCGAGTTGATCGAGGTCCGCGAAGGGAGCAAGCTGACCTTGAGCTGGAAAGTGCCGGGCGACCTTCCCTTTCCAATGCCGGTCGAGGTGCAGGTCGACGGCAAGGACATGCGCGTCGCCATGGCCGGCGGGACGGGCACGATCACTGTGGCCCCCGAAGCGCATGTCGTGACGGATCCGAACAGCCGCATTCTCAAACGGTCGATCGCCGTCGAGGAGTTGCAGGCGTGGCGGAGCGCCATCGCGGCCAAGGGGAACGGCAAATGAGCTTCGTGCACAGCAGTCCGGTCGGCCTGCCGGGCCTGGCGGCCATGGCGATCGGCTTTGTGATCTTCCTGCTGTCGCTGATGGTCGCGCGACGCGGCGCGGTGAAAGATGCCGGCCAGCAGCGGAAGTCCCGGCGTTCGCTGGTCGGCATCGTCGTGCAGGGATGCGGCATCGGCTTTGCCGGTTTCGGACCGATCAATGTCGGGCTTGATCCTCTTTCCCCCTTTGCGATCGGCCAGGCGGTCCTGATCACGCTGCTGATGGCCATGGTGATCGGCCTGTTCGTCACCTCGGCGCGGGCGCTGGGGCAGAATTGGAGCCTGGTGGCGCGAACCCGGTCGGACCATAGCCTGGTGACGACGGGCCCTTTCGCCCATGTTCGTCATCCCATCTATGTCGCGCTGTTCCTGTTCATGATCGCCATGGCGGTTGCATTCGGCCACCCACTGCACCTGCTCGCGTCGGTGCCGCTCTATATCATCGGCACCTGGCTGCGCATCGCCGAGGAGGAACGGCTGCTGCGCGACATGTTCGGGGAGGTTTACGATCGTTATGCGGCGCGGGTGCGCCGTTTCGTTCCGGGGATCTTCTGATCCGCTTGGCTATCCCTCAAGGCGCTGCCGATGAGCCAAGACAAGGATCGTGAAGCTGTTGGTTTTGTCGCCGATACCATAGGGTGCGGCGATCAGGGCATCGACAGGATGGCGATGCCCGGCAACGGCTCAAGACAACAAGGATCGATGAACATGGCGAAGGCCCACAGGCTGGCGCAGCTGGACGAACGCAGGGCGGACATGGAGAGCGATTATCGCGCCTTGCTGATTGCCGCACTTGAGCGATGCGCCACCGGCAAATGGGGTTTGTTCGGCCATAACAGGGATCGTCAGGCAGCGGCGCTCTGGGCGCCGGCAATCGACGAATTGATCGAGGCGGCCGATGCGATCGACGATGCCCGCACGCGTCTCGGGCTGCTCCCGTTCGATCTGCATGCCGATTTCATGGCGTCACGTGGCCCGGTCGATCCGAGCGCGGTCGGCGAACCGAAACAGGCCAAGGCCTGGCTGGCGAAACTCGCGGCCGAAACGCGATAACCTGGCCGGGTCCGGCAGCCGGGTGAATCAGGATCCCGATCGCGTCATCGACCAGAAGCGCGGCCCGTTCTTCGGAACCTGCCATTCTGCGGTCAGGTCGAAACCCAGGCCGCGATAGAAGCCGATATTCTTTTCGAGCGGTGTTTCCAGATAGACCGGAAGCCGGCTGCCCGCGACGCGATCCAGCCCGGCCTGGACCGCGGCCCGCCCGATGCCGCGCCCCTGCATCGCCGGGTCGCAGCCGGCGATATGCAGATACCAGAATTCCCCTTCCGGGTGATGGGCATCGATCGCCTCCGACACCGCCAGCGCCCGACCGAGCGCGCTTCCGAGGCCCATCGCGCGAAGCATGGGCCACGCGCTGCGGATCATCTCGAGACGGCTCGTCCGCGATCTTCCCGGCCCGCGCCACAGGGTCGCAGCCGCGCCGCCAGCCGTCACCAGCCGCATGCCGGTGGATTCGTCGCCATCGAACAACAGACCGAACAGGCGCGGCAACCGTTTGGCGCGCGCCACCGGATCGGGAAAGATGAAGCAGGTTGCCGGATCCTCGGCAAAGGCCCGGGCGAGCATCGCGGCCACCGATGCCCGGTCCCCCTGCCCTGCGCTCAGCGTTGCCGGAACCTCGAGCGTCATGGGACGATCGTCGTGAACAGATAGGCCGCGAAGATCACCAGATGCACCACCCCCTGCAGCACGGTCGTACGCCCTGTGCCGAGCGACAGGATCGATACCATCAGCGACAGCCCCAGCAAGGTGATGCCCTTCGCATCAATGCCCAGGCTGAGCGGCAGATCGAGCACCAGTGACACCACCGCGACACTCGGGATGGTCAGACCGATCGTCGCCAGCGCCGATCCCAGCGCCAGGTTCAGGCTGGTCTGCAACCGGTTGCGCTTCGCCGCGCGGTAAGCGGCCAGGCTCTCGGGCGCGAGCACAAGCGCCGCGATCGCCACGCCGACCAGCGTCAGCGGCAATCCGGCCCCGACCACGGCCTTTTCCAGCGTCGGCGCCAGCCCCTTGGCCAGCAGCACGACCGCAACCAGTGCAACCAGCAACAGCCCGAACGCCATCCATGTGGTACGGATGGTCGGTGGTTCGGCATGCGCATCCGCCGGAAGCGCCCCGCTCGTGGCAGGCAGGAAATAGTCGCGGTGCCGAACCGTCTGCACCAACACGAAGGTCGCATAGAGGATCAGCGACATCACCGCGACGAACACCAATTGGCTGTCGGAATAGACCGGCCCGGCAACGCTTGAGGTGAAATTGGGCAGGACCAGGGTCAGCACCACCATCGCGCCGAGCACGGCGAGCGTCGCGCTCACGCCGCGCTGGACGAAGCGTTGCTCATGGTGTCGTGCCCCGCCCGCAAGCAGACACAGGCCGACGATGCCATTGAGGATGATCATCACCGCGGCGAATACCGTATCGCGCGCCAAAGTGGCGCCGTCGCCGCCATCGGCGAGCATCAATGAGACGATCAGCGACACCTCGATCACCGTGACGGAGATCGCCAACACCAGCGTGCCGAACGGTTCGCCGGTACGGTGCGCGACGACTTCGGCATGATGGACCGCAGCAAGTACACAACCGATCAGGACGATCGCCCCGATGCTCGCACCGATCCCGCCGAGTTTTGCGACCGACGCAAGGACTGCGATCAGGCCGACAGGCGGTAATATGATCGACCAGAGCGGAATGCTGGGATTACGGGTCATGCGGTGGACGGCTCCTGTCGATTGAGGCCCATCTTGGCCGCAGATCGTCGACAAGGCCAGTATTTGGGGCAAGTTATCCGCAGATTACTGCCTCACGAAGCCCGGGGCCCTGTTACAGGCCCCGGCTAGGATGGATGCCGCGCATCATCCCTGCTTCGCAACCGGACCCCAGCCTTTGCCGGGGAACGATCAAGGATCGCAGGCGACCGCGATCACGCGGCGCCGGCGCCCGCCTTGTCCTTCTTGGCATAGACGCGGATCGGTTCCTTGCGGCCTTCAATCACATCGCCATCGATCATCACTTCATCGACGCCGTCCATGCCGGGCAGGTCGAACATGGTGTCGAGCAGGATGCCCTCGAGAATCGAGCGCAGTCCGCGCGCGCCAGTCTTGCGATCGATCGCCTTCTTGGCGACCGTGACCAGCGCATCATCGGTGAAGCCGAGCTTGACCTGCTCCATGTCGAACAGCTTCTGATACTGTTTCACCAATGCGTTCTTGGGCTCGGTCAGGATCGTCACCAGCGCCGGCACGTCGAGATCCTCGAGCGTCGCGATCACCGGCAAACGGCCGACGAATTCGGGGATCAGGCCGAACTTCAGCAGATCCTCGGGCTCGACCGCCTTCAGCGTCTCACCAGTGCGGCGTTCCTCCGGCGACGCGACATAGGCGCCGAAGCCGATCGACTTGCCCTGGAGACGGTCGCCGATGATCTTTTCGAGGCCGCTGAACGCGCCACCGCAGATGAACAGGATGTTGGTCGTGTCGACCTGGAGGAATTCCTGCTGCGGATGCTTGCGCCCGCCCTGCGGCGGCACCGATGCGGTGGTGCCTTCCATCAGCTTGAGCAACGCCTGCTGCACGCCTTCGCCCGATACGTCGCGGGTGATCGAGGGATTCTCCGCCTTGCGGCTGATCTTGTCGATTTCGTCGATATACACGATGCCGCGCTGCGCCCGCTCGACATTGTAATCCGATGCCTGGAGCAGCTTGAGGATGATGTTCTCGACATCTTCGCCGACATAGCCGGCCTCGGTCAGCGTGGTCGCATCCGCCATGGTGAACGGCACGTCGAGGATTCGCGCCAGCGTCTGGGCGAGCAGGGTCTTGCCGCAGCCGGTCGGGCCGACGAGCAGGATGTTCGACTTGGCAAGCTCGACATCCGCGCCCTTCTGGCCGTGGTTGAGGCGCTTGTAATGATTGTGCACCGCGACCGACAGGACGCGCTTGGCGCGCTTCTGGCCAATGACATAATCATCCAGCACGTCGCAGATTTCCTGCGGCGTCGGCACGCCCCCGTCCTTTTTCGAGACGAGCGCGGATTTCGTTTCTTCGCGAATGATGTCGTTGCACAGCTCAACGCACTCATCGCAGATGAACACGGTAGGCCCGGCAATGAGCTTGCGCACCTCGTGCTGCGACTTGCCGCAGAACGAGCAATAGAGCGTGCTCTTCGAATCGCCACCGCTGAGCTTCGTCATTCAATACATCCTTCGCAACCCCTTGGGCGCGCTAGTGCGGGCGGCCATGGTAGACCGCCCGCCTTCATTCCTACAATAATCAAAATCGTCTTACGACGAATGGTGTCAAAATCGCCTTACGATGCCGGCAGCACCGGCGTGCCCGATTCGTCCGTAATCGCCGGACGCTTGTCGAACACCTCATCGATCAGGCCGAACTCCTTCGCCTCGTCCGACGACATGAACTTGTCGCGATCCATGGCGCGCTCGATCTCCTCGACCGGCTTGCCGGTATATTGTGCGTAAAGCTCGTTCATCCGTGCCCGGATGCGCAGAATCTCGCGCGCCTGGATCTCGATGTCCGACGCCATGCCCTGCGCCCCGCCCGAAGGCTGGTGAATCATGATGCGCGAATTGGTCAGCGCAACCCGCATGCCCGGCTCACCCGCGGCAAGCAGGAAGCTGCCCATCGAGGCGGCCTGCCCCATGCACACCGTGCCGACGCGCGGACGGATATATTGCATGGTGTCATGGATCGCCATGCCCGCCGTGACGACACCGCCCGGCGAGTTGATGTACATGAAGATATCCTTCTTGGGGTTCTCCGACTCCAGGAAGAGCAGCTGTGCGCTGATGACCGAGGCCATATGGTCCTCCACCCCACCGGTCACGAAGATGATGCGCTCGCGCAGCAGGCGCGAGTAAATGTCGAAACTGCGTTCACCGCGGTTGGACTGCTCGATCACGATCGGGACCAGGCCCGACTGAGGATCCTGCGCAGCGAAGCCGGCGGTAGTGAGGGGACGCATGAAGTCGCCGGTGTCGAACGGGTTATGCATGGAAGTCTTGAATCCTTTATGCCCTTGCGACAGCCTACATCGGCCTTGGCGAAAGCGAGTTCAACCCCCGTTGCCGGGAGCTTGATGCGCCAGATAAGCCAGTCGCCGTACCTCGCGACGGCCATGCACCACCGTATCGAGGATCAGCCCGGCAAAGATATTGAGTGAAGCGAGGATGATCAGGCCCGTCACCATGATCGCGGTCGGGAAGCGCGGCACCAGGTGCGTATCCATATAAGTCAGGACCAGCGGTACCGCGAGAATCACCGCAAGTGCGGCGAGCAAGCCCGCGATAATGCCGAAAAAAAGCATCGGCCGCTCGATCCGGTAAAGCGTCGCGATGGTGCGCGCGATGCGGAAACCATCGCGATAGGTGTTGAGCTTCGACACCGATCCTTCGGGACGCGCATAATAAGGCGTCTCGATCTCGCCGACCGGCATCTTCAGTTCGAGCGCATGGACGCTGATTTCGGTTTCGATCTCGAAACCGGAGGACAGGACCGGAAAACTCTTCACGAAACGGCGCGAAAAGACTCGGTAGCCGGAAAAAATATCCGTGAAGCTGCGCCCGAACAGGCGCGCCAGGATGCCGGTCATCGCGCGATTGCCGAATTGGTGGCCGCGGCGATAGGCAGCGCTTTCCTGCGTGACGCGTGAACCGACCACCATGTCGAGCTTTTCGTCCAGCACCCGCGCGATCAGTGCCGGCGCGGATGCGGCATCATAGGTCGCATCGCCATCGGCCATGACATAGATGTCGGCGTCAATGTCCGCGAACATGCGGCGCACGACATTGCCCTTGCCCTGGATACGTTCGCTGCGCACGATCGCACCGGCCGCTTTCGCGACTTCGATCGTCCGATCGCGGCTGTTATTGTCATAGACGTAGATCGTGGCGTGCGGGAGCACCGCACGGAAACCGGCGACCGTCTGCGCGATCGCCGTTTCCTCATTATAGCATGGCAGCAGCACGGCGATGCGGGGGTGCAGCGCTTGGCCATCGACAGTTTGCGTCACACCATTCCCCACCCGTCATTCCCGCGAAAGCGGGAATCTCGCTGCCTTTCGCCATCCACCCGAAGCGGCTTCTTCAAACCTGAAGAAGAAGCCCCCCGTTTTCGGGCCCCATCAAAATATTGCCTTGATGGGTGGCCCTTGCGCGGGGACGACGGGAGGCGAAGAACCGCGTTTACGCCTTCTTCGCCGCCGGCTTCTTGGCTGCTGGCTTCTTCGCCGGCGCAGCCTCTTCGGCCGGAGCCGCTTCAGCCTTGGGCTTGGGGGCCTTTTTTGCAGCCGGCTTCACCTCTTCGACGACTTCGGCAGGAGCCTCAGCCTTTTTCGCGGCGGCCTTCTTGGCGGGCTTCGCTTCGACCGGCGTCTCTTCGACGGCAGCGGCCTCAGCGGGAGCAGCCTTTTTGGCAGCGGCCTTTTTCGCCTTGGGCTTGGCGTCATGATCGTGATCATGGTCATGGCCGCAACCTGGGCCATGAACGTGACCATCTTCCGACTCGATCGCCGCTTCGAGTTCTTCGCGGGTCACTTCACGATCGCTGATCGTCGCCTTCTCGAACAGGAAGTCGACCACCTTGTCCTCGTACAGCGGGGCGCGCAGCTGGGCGGCCGCCATCGGCTCCTGCTGCACATAAGCCATGAAGCGCTGGCGATCTTCCGGGCCGTACTGCTGCGCGGCCTGCGCGATCAGGCGGTTCATTTCCTGCTGGCTGACTTCGACGCCATTGGCCTGGCCGATTTCCGACAGGAGCAGGCCAAGACGCACGCGGCGCTCGGCGATGTCACGATAGTCCGCGCGCTCGGATTCCATCTCGGCAATCGCCGCCGCCGGATCTTCCTCATGGCTCGCTTCATGCTCGAGCTGCGACCAGATCTGATTGAACTCGGCTTCAACCATCGATGGCGGAACCGGGAAATCATGACCCTCGGCAAGCTGATCGAGCAGCTTGCGCTTCATATGGGTGCGAGTCAGGCCGTTCAGCTCCTGGTCGATCTGGCCCTTGAGCAGGCCCTTGAGCTGCTCGAGGCTTTCCAGGCCGAGCGACGTCGCGAGTTCGTCGTCGATCTTGGTCTCTCCGGCGGTCTTCACCGCCTTGATCGTCAGGTCGAACGTCGCGGGCTTACCCTTCAGCGTGTCGACATTGTAATCGTCGGGGAACGTCACGTTGATCTGGCGCTCGTCACCGGTCTTCACACCGATGACCTGATCCTCGAATCCAGGGATCAGACGGCCCGAGCCGATCTCGACCGACATGTCCTCACCGGTACCGCCGTCGAATGCGACATCGCCGACCTTGCCGAGGAAATCCATCACGACCAGATCGCCGGCTTTCGCCTTGTAGGTCGCCTTGGCATCTTCCCAGCGCTTCTGCTGGTCAGCGAACTTCTGCAGCTGTTCGTTGAGCGCGGTCTCATCGGTTGCGACGGTCAGGCGCTCGAGCGTCAAGCCGTCGATCGAAGGAGTCGGCACATCGGGCAGGACTTCCAGCTCGACCTTCAGCTCGGCGTCCTTGCCGGGCTCGTAATCATTTTCGAGGCTGACCGAAGGCTGCATCGCGGGGCGCAGCTTCTGTTCAGCGAGCAACTGCTGCACGCCTTCCTGAATCGAGCTGTTGAGCGCGTCCTGCGCCAGCGCCGGGCCGTGCATCTTGCGTACGAGATTCGCGGGCACCTTGCCGGGGCGGAAGCCGGGCATACGCACTTGCGGCGCAACGCGCTTCAGCTCGGCATCGACCTTGGAATCGATGTCCTTCGCGGTGATCTTCAGCGTGTAGGCGCGCTTCAGGCCCTCGTTCAACGTCTCGACAGTCTGCATGATAACTACTCAAGCCTTATCCGAAATTCCAGGAAGCGAAGGTCCCGCAAACTGTAGCGGGACTGGTGCGGGCGAAGGGACTCGAACCCCCACATCTTGCGATACCTGGACCTAAACCAGGCGCGTCTACCAGTTCCGCCACGCCCGCATGGGACACCGCCGATTGCGCGGCGTCTATACCAGCCCCGCGTCGCGGGGCAAGCTGCCCATTACAATATAGGGCCATAGCAATATCGCGGTCGCTGGCAAGTGCGGAGGCAACCGACGCGATTCCGGGGCGTTTGGAACCTGAGGAGATTGATTATGGCCACCACGCCCCCGACCGAAGTGCCGCCCCAGCCGAGTCAGCCTGCCCAGCCCGTGCCGGCTCCGCCGGAGGTCAATCCCATTGCGCCGGACATCGACATCCCTGCCCCGCAGCCGGACACCGGGCCAGGCAATGCGCCGGGGCAACCCGTCGACCTGGGAGATTTCGCATGAGCGATCGTCCCAAAAATCCGCCTCCCGGCAGCATTCCGGATAACGATAATGATGCGCGCAGCGATCTCGAACAGATCGTTGAAGCACGCAAGGACGCGGTCGAGCGCGGCGAAGGCGGCCCGGAGCCCGATACATTCACCTCTGCCGGGTCGCCCGACGGCGTCGGCGGCACCGGCGGCGTGACGAAGAATCAGGAGGATGACGCGCAGTAGCGGGCAGGCCAGGCAGGCGGGGCGGCGTTGCGCCCCGCCATGTTTCTTCATTGCGCCGTCAGATCGACGATCTTGTCCCGCTCGTACCGGAATACCCCAGGCATTTCCGGCATCCGCGTAATCGTGACTCCGAAATAATTCGGGAGCTTGCCAGCCGGTTTATAGCGCGCCGGGGTGATCGTCCGACTGGCGATGCGCGGATCGATCACCATCGCGGCCGGCGCGGCCTGGAACAATTTCTGCCCGCTGAGATCGACCGGCGCGGACGAATCGCCGGGGACACGTGCAACAGGGTCACCAGCCAAGATCACACCCAGATCGGTGATCTCTCCCGCTTTGACGTCAAACGCCACGCTTCCCATGCAATAGCAACTACCCGCAGCGGCTGCCCCCGGCACCGCGGCCAGCGTGCCATAGACCCGGTAAGTCCCCGGCGTCAGTTCCTGGAGATAGGTTGAGCTCGTCTTGCTTTTGGCGAACCGGTACATCGGCCCGACCGAAACGCTGGCCATCATCCCGAAGGGCGTGAATTCGAAATTCGCTTCGGTCGGCTCGACCGGCTTTTCCGGAACGCGCACGCCGGAGGTCTTGGTCGCCAGAGCCAGGCTCTCTTTATAGCTGGCGAGCTTCTTCGCATATTTGCGCCGCGCTTCGTCGAGTGCGGCAGCGCGCAGCTTGTCGTAGACCACCTGATCCTCGGCCGTCGGCACTTTCATGAGCAGAAGCGGCGTCGCCACTTCGGTGCGCAGCAGGGCATAAGCCTTGGCCGGATTGAAGGCGACGACCGGCTTGTCCGGAATCGACGCGGTCTCGACGAAAACCGGCGGCTTTTCCTTGGCGACGGCCGGCATGGCGACAGCCAGTGCGAGCGCGGCGCTCAGCATGATCCGCTTCATCGTCCCAATACCTTACCCTGCAGCGAAGCCGATGAGGCGACGAGAGCCTGTTGCTTGAGATAGGCTTGTCGCTTCTCCTCGCTGACGCCGGACAACCCCTCTTCGAAGTTGAATTTCTCCCACAAGCCCTTGGGCAAGCCGTAACGGTCATAACCCTTGAAATTCATGCAGGTGCGCATGTTCACGCGACGCAACCGGCGCTTCTCGGCCGATCCGAAGATCGCCATCGCCATCGCACTGCCGATCGCTCCGCCGACTGCGCCCGCCATCGTACCGGCATAGGGATAGGGCACTTGCTGGTATCCGATCCCGCTTTGCAGCCCGCGGGCATAGCCGTCGCATTCGGCGATATCGGCATAAGCGGTGGCGAAATCCGTGTCCGCGCGGCGGAACGCATAATATTTGTCGAAGTCGGCCGCCTCGGTCCCGTCGCCCTTGAACGCCAGTTCGGGCATCGTCACGTCGGCCGTATTACCCATCGTCGTTGACGGTGCACCGAAGGGCGATCCGCTGTCGGCGAGAGAATGTGTCGGCGGCGCTGAGGCGGCAATCCCCTGCGACAATGCTGCGCTTTCGCCCAGCATCAACGCCGTTACCGCAAACACGGCGGCGCCCCCCCCTGACTTCATTATGTCCCCCCTCAAGAACGACGCGACTCGATCGCGCATGAGGAGAGATTAACGCCGGCGCGGGACACGGCAAGAACCGCGTCGGCGCGGATGCTTAGCCCAACGCCTTTTTCAGCAATTCATTGACCACGCCCGGGTTGGCCTTGCCGCCCATTGCCTTCATCGTCTGGCCGACGAAGAATCCGAACAACGCTTCCTTGCCGCCACGATACTGTTCGAGCTGATTGGGATTGGCGGCCATCACATCGGCAATGACCTTCTCGATCGCGCCGGTATCGCTGGTCTGCTTCAGGCCGCGTTCCTCGACGATCGCCCCTGCTCCCTGCCCGGTTTCGAGCATGATCTCAAACACCTGCTTGGCCAGCGTGCCCGACACTGTGCCATCGGCGATGAGACCAAGCAGCTCGGCCGCCTGAGTCGGACTGACCGGGCTCTCTTCCAGCCCTTTGCCAAGCCGGTTGAGCGCGCCAAACAGTTCCGACGTGAGCCAGTTGGCAGCAGGAGCCGCCTTGGCGCCGGCATCGAGCAGCGCATCGAACCAACGCGCCGTCTCGACCTCGGCAGTCAACACCGCCGCATGATATGGCGTGACGCCCAGGCCCTCGTAGCGCGCACGCTTGGCGTCGGGCAGTTCCGGAAGGCTTTCGCGACATTCGGCGAGGAACGCCTCGTCGAGTTCGAGCGGCAACAGATCAGGGTCGGGGAAATAGCGGTAATCATGCGCGTCCTCCTTGGAGCGCATCGACCGCGTCTCGTTGCGGTCGGGATCGTAGAGCCGCGTTTCCTGGACGATGCGTCCGCCGTCCTCAATCACATCGACCTGGCGGCGCGCTTCCTGCTCGACCACCGCCATCACGAAGCGGACCGAATTGACGTTCTTGGTCTCGGTCCGGGTCCCAAGCGGATCGCCGGGCTTGCGCACGCTGACATTGACGTCGGCGCGCATCGATCCCTCTTCCATATTGCCGTCACACGACCCGACGTAGCGCAGGATCGATCTGAGCTTACGTAGATAAGCACCTGCTTCCGCTGGAGAAGCCATGTCGGGCTTGGACACGATTTCCATCAGCGCGACGCCTGATCGGTTGAGATCGACATAGGAGCGCGTCGGATGCTGGTCGTGCATCAGCTTGCCGGCGTCCTGCTCGACATGGATGCGCTCGACACCGATGCGTTTGCCGCTGGCATCGGGGTTCTTTTCATCGAGGCTGATGTCGATCGCGCCCTCACCGACCAGCGGATGATAGAGCTGGCTGATCTGATAACCCTGCGGCAGATCGGCATAGAAGTAATTCTTGCGGTCGAAGCGCGACCATTTGTTGATCTGCGCATCGATCGCCATGCCCGTGCGAACCGCCTGGCGGATGCACTCACGATTGGGCACCGGCAGCATGCCGGGCATCGCCGCGTCGACCAGCGACACCTGTGTGTTCGGCTCGGCGCCAAACGCCGTCGCCGCGCCCGAGAAAAGCTTGGCGTTCGAAGTGACCTGGGCATGGACTTCAAGGCCGATCACGACCTCCCACTCGCCGGTGGCACCCTGGATGCGATAGTCGCTCATTTCCGATTCCGATGATGAATATAATGAATTGCGGTCAGCACCGCATTGCTGCCGAGAAGCGCGCCGACCCAGCACCCGGCCAGGATGCGCAGGATGGCCACTTCGAACCCAAGCGAACGTCCCTGGCTGTGCGCGGCGACCGCAGCGCCAGCCGCAATCGCCAAGAACAGCGCGCCGAGGCGGAATTCGCCGCGCAGGATCACGCTGTTGCCGACACATAGCCCGATGATGAAGATGGCGATATACACGAAGAACTTCGCCAGCGCCGTATGATCGAACGGGCCATTGTCGATCTCGGCCAGCGAATTGCCGATATAGGCGCTGAGGATCGCGCCGAACGCGACATTCAGCGCGGTCTGCGCCTCACGCAGAACCTCAAGATTGCGATCGTGAAATCCGTTCGGCGTTACCACCAAGCCTCCGGTCGCGCCACGAACCCGGCACGCTCCTCCAGCGCAAGGCCGGCATTGAGCACGCACTGCTCGTCCAGCGCCTTGCCGATGATCTGCAGCCCGAGCGGCAGGCCGCCCGTGTCGAGCCCGCCCGGCACCGACATCGCCGGCAACCCCGCCAGCGAGGAGGGCACGGTGAACACGTCGTTCAAATACATCGCCAGCGGATCGGCCAGCTTCTCGCCCAGCGCGAACGCCGCCGATGGCGCGGTCGGGGTCAGCAGCAGATCGCAACTCTCCCAAGCCCGGTCGAAATCACGCGAGATCAACGTCCGCACCTTCTGCGCCTGAGTATAATAGGCGTCATAGAACCCCGCCGACAGCACATAGGTTCCGATCAGGATGCGGCGCTTGACCTCGGGGCCGAAGCCCGCCGCACGCGTCGCCGCGTACATATCCTGCAGGTTCGCACCGTCGGGCAGATCGCGCAGGCCGTAGCGCACGCCGTCATAACGCGCGAGGTTCGACGACGCTTCCGCCGGCGCGATGATGTAATAGGCCGGCAGCGCATATTTTGTATGCGGCAGCGACACATCGACGATCTCGGCGCCGGCATCCTTCAGCCAGTCGATTCCCTGCTGCCACAGCGCATCGATCTCGCCCGGCATATTGTCGACGCGATATTCCCTGGGAATGCCGACGCGCTTGCCGCGCAGATTGCCGGACAGGCCCTGCTCCCATTTCGGCACCTCGAGCTCAAGCGAGGTCGAGTCCTTCGGATCGAAGCCCGACATTGCCTCCAGCATGATCGCGCAATCGCGCACGTCGCGCGCCATCGGCCCGGCCTGATCGAGCGACGAGGCGAACGCCACCACGCCCCAGCGCGAACAACGGCCATAGGTCGGCTTGATCCCGGAAATGCCGGTAAAAGCAGCCGGCTGGCGGATCGACCCGCCCGTATCGGTGCCGGTCGCCGCTGGGCACAGCCGCGCGGCGATCGCTGCCGAGCTGCCGCCCGACGACCCGCCCGGCGCAAGCGGCGCGTTACCGCCGTCGGCCCGTCGCCAGGGCGAAATGACATTGCCGAACGCGCTGGTCTCGTTCGACGATCCCATCGCGAACTGGTCCATGTTGAGCTTGCCCAGCATGCCCGCACCGGCGTCCCACAGCTTGCCCGACACGGTCGATTCGTAGGGCGGCGTGAAGCCTTCGAGGATATGGCTCGCAGCAGTCGAGGCGACGCCCTTGGTGCAGAACAGGTCCTTCATGCCGATCGGCACGCCGGCCAATGGCTTCAACGCTTCGCCCGCCGCACGCGCCGCGTCGGCTTCCGTGGCGGCGGCGATGGCATGATCGGGGGTTTCGACCAGAAAGGCGTTCAGCGCCTTCGCCTTGCTCACCTTGTCGATGAACGCATCGGCGACTTCGCGCGCCGAGAAGCCGCCGGTACGCACCCCGTCGCGGATCGCCGCGACGCCCAGATCGGTCAGGTCGGTCATTATTCGATCACCTTGGGCACGGTGAAGAAACCGTGTTCGGCCTGGGGGGCATTGGACAGCACCGCGTCGCGCACGCCACCATCGGTGACGACATCGTCGCGCAGGCGCAGATGATTGGGGATGACCGCGGTCATCGGCTCGACGCCGGTGCAATCGACCTCGCCCAACTGCTCGATCCAGCCCATGATATTGTCGAGTTCGGGCGCGATACGCGCGGCCTCCTCCTCGGTGATCGCGATGCGGGCAAGGCTCGCGATCTTTTTGACGGTTGCGATATCGACTGACATGCCGGTGCGGCTAGCAGAGGCCGCCGCGCCCACGCAACAAAAAGGCGCGCTTTGGCCCCGCCTATTCGACCAGACCACCCGTTGGCTGGTCGCCGATCAACAATTGCAAGCATCGCATTCCTGATGCACGGCGCTTGCCATCACGCTCGGCAGGCGGCCATGCCCGTCTGCGCAATGGAGTTTGGCGTTTGGCCCGGAAGTTCCTCTACCTCATCGCGATCCTCATCGTGCTGGCCATCGCGGCGCTGGTTTCCTACCGGCTTTGGGGGCCGCAGCTGATCCGTTTCGCGACGGTACCGAGCGCCACGTTCGAGGCGTTGCCCGCGCAGCCGGCCAACGCCTATGCCGACCCGAAACTATGGATCGCCCGCCCCGACAAGCGCGGCAATCCGGCGCTTTGGACACCGACCGGCTATCAGCCGGCAACCGCGCCCATCGCCGCGGTCTTCTACATCCACCCGACTTCCTATCTCGACCGCTCGCACTGGAATGCGCCGCTCGACGACGCAGAAGCCAATGATCGCGCGATATTGTTCCTGCGCGGCCAGGCGACCGCGTTCAACGAGAGCGGCGCGATCTGGGCGCCGCGCTATCGCCAGGCGACGTTCGGCGCATTCCTGACCAGTCAGGCGGAAGCGACCCAGGCACTCGACCTCGCTTATCGCGACGTTACCGCCGCGTTCGACCAGTTCCTGAAAGAAGCCGGCGACCGGCCGATCATCCTTGCCGGGCATAGCCAGGGCGCGCTGCACCTCACTCGCCTGCTCCGCGAGCGCATCGCCGGCACGCCGCTCGCGAAGCGGATCGTCGCGGCCTATGTCGTCGGATGGCCGGTGTCGCGCACCACCGACCTGCCGCTGCTGGGTCTTGCCGAATGCACCCGCGCCGACCAGGCCGGTTGCATCCTGTCCTGGCAAAGCTTCGCCGAGCCGGCCGAACCCCAGTTGATCATCGACACGTTCGACACCACGACCGGCTTCAACGGCCAGCCGCGCAAGGGCACTCCGATGGTCTGCACCAACCCGCTAACCGGTACCGCCGATGCCGCGGCGCCCGCGACCGCGAACCTTGGCACATTGCTTCCCTCGGCCGACCTGGCCAGCGCGACGGTCGTCGCCGGGCAGGTTCCGGCACGCTGCGAAGGCCGCGGTCTGTTGCTGATCGGTGCGGGGCCGAACATGGGCAGCTATGTGCTCCCGGGCAACAATTACCACGTCTATGATTACAGCTTGTTCTGGGCGAACGTCCGCGCCGATGCCGCGCGGCGGCTGGCCGCGTTCGAGGCGAGATGAAGGTTTCCCTGTCCCCGTTCGCCCTGAGCTTGTCGAAGGGCCGTTCTTCTCGTCGACCGATGAGAAGGAGCAGAACTGTGCTTCGACAAGCTCAGCACGAACGGAAGGGAGTGAAATGATCACCACCGACCGCCTGGCCTTTCGGGACGCCCTCCCCACCGGCGGCCGGCTGATCGGGCTGGATGTCGGCACCAAGACGATCGGCACGGCACTGTGCGACGCGGGCTGGAGCTTCGCTTCGCCTGCCACCCTCGTCCGCCGCACCAAGTTCCAGAAGGACAAGCTGGCCCTTGTCGCCCTGATCACCGAGCAGCAGGTCAAGGGGATCGTCATCGGCCTGCCGCTCAACCTGACCGACGGCAGCGAAAGCCCGCGCAGCCAGTCGAGCCGCGCCTTTGCCCGCAACATGGAGGATCTCGGCCTGCCGATCTTCCTGCAGGACGAACGCTGGTCGACTCAGGCGGTGACCCGCACCCTGATCGAACAGGACGCCAGCCGCGCAAAACGCGCCGAACTGGTCGACAAGATGGCCGCCGCGTACATTCTCCAAGGCGCGATCGACGCGCTGGTCAGCGCTTAGGTCAGGGAAGCGGCGGATCTCCAAAGCGATTGGCGTCCACCGAACCGCGCTGGACCAACTGCACGAGCAGGATCGCCGCTGAGGCAAGGTAGACGAAGTTATTCAGGATCATCCCCCAGAACAGCCTCATGTCGGGCTCGCCGCCCTTGCCGAATTCGCTAAACACGCGCGGCGCGAGAATCATGCTCGTGGTCAGAAGGATGAGCGTCGGCAGTGCCCAGAAGCCGCTTTTCCCGCGATCGTGCAGTCGCCGTACGACCCCGCTGGCCAGCAGGACGACCACCACCGCCACGATGACCGACAGGGCAGCCATCAGTCCGCCGAAATCAGGCGTCAATTCGGGGTGGTTGCCCTGGATGCTGATCGAATACGATCCCGGTCCAGATTGGATTTCCGCCTGGTCGGGGTGTTCGACGGCGAATTTCTGCATCGCCACGAAAATCGACACCATCGTCGGGACAAACACCGCCACCCAGCTCGCCATGGCGAGCCCAAAAACCGCACCCGCATACATCCAGAACTGGCTGAGCGAGTCGCGTCCCGAAAAGGTCGGAATCTTGCCAAGTCCGCGCCGGATCATGCTGAAAAACATGTGCATCGATTTCTCCCCCGATCGGTGGGTTTTCTCATGACGTGACAACCCTGTCCATCAATCCAACCGGAGCCTTGCGCCGCGGCCCAAGCGCCGCTACCCGATCCCTTTAATGCCAGCTTCAGATCACCGCCCCGCTTCCCAATTTGCCGGAAGCGCCGTTTTCCCGCACCGGCACCTCACCGGGATCGACGGGTTGCAACCGCATGAGATCATGTTCCTGCTCGACGAGTCGGAACAATGGGTCGAGAGCAATCGCAGCCGCGACAAGGGCCACAAGCAATTGCGTGGCCTGACTCAGATCAACGCCTTCTTCGAAAACAGCACCCGGACGCTATTGTCGTTCGAGATCGCCGGAAAACGCCTGCGCGCCGATGTCGTCAACATGCATGCCGCGCAAAGCTCGGTGAAGAAGGGCGAAACGCTGATCGACACGGCGATGACGCTGAATGCGATGCGCGCCGACGTGATCGTGATTCGCCACCAGAGTTCGGGCGCGGTGCGGCTGATCGCCGACAAGGTCGATTGTCCTGTGCTCAATGCCGGCGATGGCCAGCACGAACACCCGACTCAGGCGCTGCTCGACGCGCTGACCATCCGCCGACGCCGCGGAACGGTGGCCGGACAGCGCGTGGTGATTTGCGGCGACATATTGCACAGCCGCGTCGCCCGCTCGAATATTCTCGCGCTGACGGCACTTGCCGCCGAAGTACGCGTCTGCGCACCGTCCACACTGATGCCGGCGGGCATGGAGCGGATGGGCGTCACGCCCTTCTCGGATTTCGACCAGGCGCTTGAGGGCGCGGACGTGGTGATGATGCTTCGGCTGCAGAACGAGCGCATGAGCGGCGGCTTCATTCCGTCCAACCGCGAGTTTCATCTGCGCTACGGCCTGACGCTCGCCCGGCTCGCCCGGGCCAAGCCCGACGTGCTGGTCATGCACCCCGGCCCGATGAACCGCGGGGTCGAGATCGACTCCGCCGTCGCCGATCATGTCGTGCATTCGGCGATCACTGAACAGGTCGAAATGGGTGTCGCCGTACGCATGGCCTGTCTCGACGTACTGACGCGCCGCGCACGCCGCGTGAAAGGCTGGTCATGAGCCGTACCTTTGCGCTGACCAACGCCAATCTGGTCTGCCCCGTTGCCGGCGCGAGCAAGGGCGCGGTCCTGGTGCGCGGCGAAACCATCGCCGCGAGCGGCGACATCAAGATCCCCAAGGATGCGGAGGTCATCGACTGCAAGGGCGCAACGCTCGCGCCGGCGATCGTCGATCTGGGCGTCTTCACGATCGACATTCCCGCCTGCCATGCCGGCGGGATCGTGCGGGTCGGACTGATGCCCGACCAGACCCCGGTGCTCGATGAACCCGGCGTGGTGCAGCGCGCCGCGCTGATCGGACGTCCGGGCCTGTGGATTCATCCCATCGCCGCCGCGACCCGCGGGTTGGCCGGTCAGGATCTCGCCGAAATGGCGATCAACCGCGACGCTGGTGCTCGTGCGGTCGGCACGGGCGAACGATGGATCGCCGATTCCGGCGTGATGCGCAAAGTCCTTGCCTATGCCGGTGACCTTGGCCTGACCGTCATCGCCCATCCCGAAGATGGCGGCGTGGTCGGCAGCGCCGTCGCGACCTCGGGCGAAACGGCGACGCGCATGGGCTTGCCCTCTGCCTCGGCGATTGCCGAGGCATTGGCGATCGCGCGCGACCTGATGCTGGCCGAAGAGACCGGCGCAAAACTGCATTTGCGGCAGGTGACCACCGCGGCGGGCTTCGACCTCGTCCGTGCGGCGAAACGCCGGGGCGTGGCAGTGACCTGCGGCATTACCCCTGCCCATCTCCTGCTATCGGACATCGCGATGAGCGACTTCCGGACCTTCACGCATTTGTCGCCCCCGTTGCGCGACGAAAGCGATCGCCAGGCCTGCCTGCACGCGCTGGCCGACGGGACGATCGATGTGCTGTGTTCGGGTCATGACCCGCGCGGGCCGGAGGAAAAACGCCTACCCTTCGCGGATTCGGCAACCGGCATGGCTGGCGCGGAAACTCTTCTCGCGCTGTCGCTTGGCATGGTGCGCGATGAACTGATCCCGATCGAGCGGCTGATCGCATTGCTCTCGCTCAACCCCGCCGGAATACTCGGGCTGGAAACGGGAACATTGGCGGCAGGCATGCCGGCCGATCTGATGGTGTTCGACGCCGGTGCGCCGTGGTTGATCGATGCCGATCACATGGTGGCGATCGCCGGCAACACGCCGTTCGACGGGCTGCCGGTTCAGGGCAAGGTGCGCCGCCTGTTCAAGGGCGGCGCCGAGCTGTTGTAATTCTGACGCGTTACGCCGCCGGTCAAATCGTCCAGCCGGTCACTTGACCCAGCTGGCTACCTGATCGCCGGCGCTGGCGCGGACGAAGCACGTGCCGCCCTTCGCCCGATAGCCTTTGCACAGCGCATCGGCATCGTTGCGGGCAAAGCCGCCGACCGACAGGCGATAGAAGCTGCCGGCACCCGATTTGATCGGCATGCCTGATGGGGTGTGCCCGCCAAAGCCGGCGTTGCGGCGCGCGATGCGGCCCCAGGCGTCCTTGGCGACGGCGGCATTGTCGAATGCACCGAGCTGGACGAAGAAATTGCCCTTGGCGGCGGCACGCGGCGCGACCGCGGCGCCGGCGACCGGCTTGGCCCTGGCAACCACCACCCTGGCGACAGCCGGCGTGATGGGCGGCGTGGCGGCGGCACCCGGCGTACCGCGCGATTCAACCTTTACGCGCGCAACGCGTGCCGGGATCGCCTGCACCACTTCCTGCCGCCCGCCGAAGCTGACGTAAGACGCAGGCGCAGCGACAGCCGCAACCGAGGTTTCCGGCGATGCGGCGGGCACGCTCGTCGCGGCGGCAACCGCGACCGCGACCGAGGCGACGGGCTGAGCAGGCACAGCGGCCTCGACCGGTGCGCTGTTCTGGCTCGCCATCGCGGTTCCACGCGGCAGGTTGAGCGCCAGCGCAGCCGGCTGGCCGCCATCCTGCACCGGCGTCACGCCAAGCAAGCTCGCGACCTGATCGGACGCCGAGGTCGGACGTGCAAAGCTCGCCCATTCCATGATTCTCTTGTCGACCTCCGCCGGAGCGACATCGACCGCGACAAGCGTCTTGGCATCCTGCCAGCGTCCGGCCAGCGCCAGCGCGAGCGCCAGGTTCTGCCGGGTCTTGGCGTCCGCGCCGGGCGTCCGAACCGCAGCGATGAGCACATCGACCGCAGTGGCGGGATCACCCGCCAGCGCGATGGCGAGACCGCGATCGCTTGCCGGAATGAGCGACGCATTGGCATCGAGCGTATGGCGGGCGCCATCCCAATTCCCCTCGGCGATCTCGGTCAGCGCAAGCTGGAGCGCCGCGCCGCCATTCGACGGGTCGAGCGCAAGCACATCGGCAAAGGACTGGCGCGCCGAGCTGAACCGGCCGGCACGGAGATAGCTTTGCGCGAGCAGCAAGCGATAGCTCACGACCTGCGGGCCAAAACCGACCGCCGCCTCGGCATGTGCGACCGCCTGGTCATATTTGCGCTTGCCGAACGCCTTGCGTGCCGTTGCCTCTTCCTTGGCGGCGGCCTTTTCGGTGTTGGTTTCCGCGCGGGTGCTGGCGGAGGCGATGCCGCCCGGCCCGGTTGCGCAAACGAACACCGTGCCGCCAAGCACCAGTGCGGACATTCCAGCAGTGAACAAGGCCCGGGTCTTCATCGGATTTCCCCCAAATCGATCAGCGTGCGGCCTGTGGTGACAGCTGATCAGCCAGCTCGGCCACCTCGGGCAAAGTATCGAGAAATGCGTCCAGCGCTTCGGTGACGAGTTGCTGGGCGGAACGGTTCTTGAGCGCGCTTGCCAGACGCAGGTGAAGATGGCGTTCATGATCGAGGCGCAGCGTGAAGGCTGCCTTGCCGCGCTTGGCGCTCGTCTCGCGCGCGATCCGGGCCGCGTGCGCCAGGGGGAGCGTAGCGGGGAGAGGAACGGCGTCCACAGCGACAGGAGCGACGGCAGGAAGAACGACGGCCGGAGGAACGACGGCGGGGGGAGCGACAACCGGCTGCGCAATCGAGGGATCGAGCGCACGGATCGGTTTCACCGCCAGCACGGATTCGAAAACCGGCTCGGCTTCTTCCTCGAACTCCTCTTCCAACTCTTTCAACGCGTCAGGCGCGTGCGCCGGGATCGGCGACGCGTCGAATTCGTCGCCAAGCATCTCGCGCTGCAGCACTTCGCGCTGCATCAGCACGGGGGGCACGACTGGCTGCGTATCATGAAGAGCATGGGCATCATGAAAAGCATGGGCGTCGTGATGCGCATGCGCATCATGCGGATCGCCCATGTCGTTCCAGCCAAGATCGTCCTGCGACTGCAGCGAACCGAAGCCGCCAAAACCCTGCGGGCGCATGGCGGGACGGGCCGTCCCCTTGCGGGCGAGCAAGGTCGAGGAAAGCGATGCAAACGGTTTGGGCTGTCCAATCATGTCTGGCCCTCCCTCAGCTCATCACGCGGCGGCCGAAGCCACCCGCGGCCGGACGCTGCTGACCATAGCCGTTGACCGCCTGGGGGGCGGCAAACACGGTACGGCGGAAATTCTTTTCGAGCCGGTCGGAGATATACGACCAGAGCGCCTGCACTTCCTGGCTGGAGCGCCCGTTCGGATCGACCTCCATCACGGTACGGCCATCGATCATCGATGCCGCGAAATCGGTGCGGTGATGGATCGTGACCGGGGCGACCGTGCCATGCTGCGACAGCGCGACCGCGGCTTCCGAAGTGATCTTGGCCTTGGGCGTTGCGCCATTGACCACGAACAGCAACGGCTTGCCGGCGCGTTCGCACAGGTCGACCGTCGCGCCGACGGCGCGCAGATCGTGCGGCGACGGACGCGTCGGGATGACGATCAGTTCGGCGACCTGAATCACGCTCTGGATTGCCATGGTAATGGCGGGGGGCGTGTCGATCATCGCCAATCGGAAACCCTGCTGACGCAGTATCTCCAGATCGGCGGCGAGCCGCGCCACCGTCGTTTGAGCAAAGGCCGGATACTCGGCGCTCCGCTCATTCCACCAATCCGACAGCGACCCCTGAGGATCGATATCGATCAGTACGACCGGGCCCGCGCCGGCCAGCTGTGCCTGTACGGCCAGATGTCCCGACAGCGTGGTCTTGCCCGAGCCGCCTTTCTGTGATGCCATCGCGAGAACGCGCATGTGTCCCCTGAACTCCCGCTAAAATCCAGGGGCTGAAATGGCATGGGACACGTCAAGAACCGGTTAACGCTGCGGAGAAGGCGGGCGGCAGGCCGATCAGGGACAGCATGAAACGACGCCCGCCCCGTTTCGGCACGATATGGCTAACGAAATCTTTGCCAATTCCGCGCTAGCAGGCATTATCGACCTCAAGTGGTGTAGCGAGGATGGAACAGATTATGCGCAGCACGCTTCGTCCGGTGGCTTTTGGCCTTGCCGGTATCTTCATGGCGCTGGCGATGCCGGCGGCGGCCGACGTGAAAGCAGGCGTCGATGCCTGGGGTCGCGGCGAGTATAAGCTGGCGGTCGACGAATGGCGCCCCGCGGCGATCGCCGGCGACGCCGACGCCCAGTTCAATCTCGGCCAAGCCTATAAGCTCGGTCGCGGCGTGCCGGTCGATATCGTCATGGCCGAAAGCTGGTACCGCAAGGCGGCGCTGCAGGGCCATCCCCAGGGCGAGACCAATTACGGCCTGATCCTGTTCCAGAGCGGCAAACGCGCCGAGGCGCTTCCCTGGCTGGAGAAATCGGTCGCACGCGGCGAACCCCGCGCGCAACTGGTGCTCGGCACCATGCTCTACAATGGCGACGGCGTGCCGCGCGACTGGCCTCGCGCTTATGCGCTGATGGTGCGCTCCGCTGCCTCCGGCCTGCCTCAGGCATCGAGCGTGCAGGCGCAGATGGATCAATATATCCCGCAGGATCAACGCCAGCAGGGTCTGGTCCTCGCGCGCCAGTATGAAGCCGATGCCGCGCGGTCGCCGCTGCCGCCGGAAATTTCCGGCACGGGCACGCAAACCGCGATGCGAGGAACCGACGTGCCGCCTTCTTCCTATGAAGACAATGTTGGGGCCCGCCCGCGTGACGAGCGACCCCCTGCCCCGCCAAGGGTCAAGGTTCGCCCCGCTCCGGCGGTCGCGCAAGCGGCACCGCATCCCGTCGCAACCGGCAACTGGCGGGCCCAGCTTGGCGCGTTCGGCGATCCCGCCAATGCGCGCAAGCTATGGGGTCAGGTCGGCGGGCGCTTTCCCGGCCGCCAGCCTTATTATGTGAAGGCGGGCGCTCTGACCCGATTGCTCGTCGGCCCGTTCGCGTCGAACGGCGAAGCCTCGCGCGCCTGTGCGGCGGTCAAACCGTGCGTGCCGGTCGGGCCGTAGGCTTTCGGCGATTTGACACATCCGATCAGGGCTCAGCCCTGGCGGACGCAGCGATACCGGCCATGTTCGTGGCGAGATAGCCGGCATAGCGGATCATGTCCGGATTGCCGGTGTAGCGCAGGCGCTCCTTCGGCTCGGGGAAAACCGTCACGCTCATCGACCACAGCTTGAGCCAAGCGCCCGCGATCCGGGTGAAACGTGCCGGCGCCTCATAGGGCCGAGCAAGCCTTTCCGCCTGTTGCAGCGCACCGAGCGCCCGCCACCAGTTCTCGCCGGCCGCATTTGCATCATTCACTATGGTCGCGCGAAGGCGCCGCTCATAGGCGCCGGCGCTGAGCAGCAGCAGATCCAGCATATCCTCCGTCGCTGACCGGCCACAGCATCGGGTCGAGCGATCCGGTTGCTGTTCCAGTGTCAGCAGCCTGGTGGCAAGCGCCAGGCTACTCCCCGCGGCATCGGGACGATCGCCGCCGGGCGCTACGATCAGATCCAGCGCGGCACGATCGATCCAGTAGTCAACGACCTTTTGCTGCATGTCATCGTCCGCGCGGCACGCCGCCGCGACTGGTTCGGCATCGTTCCAGCCTTGCGCGATGTCGCAGAAATCATCCCCGCCACTGAACGCGGTTTCGGCCAGGCGATGGTAGATCGGGCGCTCGATGGATTGCAGTATCACGCGTGCCCGATCGATGTCCTCGGGCCGCAGCCTAAGCTGTGCGGCAACAATCGCGGCACGTGCCCGCAGATGGTCGAGTTGATGCGGATCGAGATTGAAGGAGAGCAGTCCCTCGACCGGTGGCTGCTGCTCTAGCGGCGTCAACACCTCGGCACCCGCCACCGCGGGCCCGAGATATCGGTCGGCCGTGGCGAGCATGGTGGCCGAACCGAACGCTTCCGCCGCGCGGAGATAATGCCGGGCAAGGAAGATGTAATTCTCGCGCGCCCTGACCAATTCCTGAAACCGGCGGATCGGCTTGCTGCCTTCGATGAAACGACTGCTGACCGAATAAGTCAGTCCCGTCGGCTGTTTGAGCGCCGCTGCTCGTTTCAGATCGGGCACCGCCATGCGAAAGGCCTGATCGAGCAGGTGAGGATATGCGTCGGGCGCCGGGACAGCGCGGGTGTAATCCTGCTCGAGATAAGCCAGCGCCGCGGTGATGCTGCGATCACTGCCGAAGCGCAGGTGCCAGTCGACCACTGATCCCTTGTCGAGCGCCCAGCGCGTGCAGGGCGCGGTGGATTCGAACAATCTCCTGTAACTGGGAGGAATGGGCTCGGCTTCGATCCGCCGACTCTCGTCAAGCGTCGCGCCCCATCGCGGACCATCGATGCAGATTTGATCTGCGGGCTCGGTCTGTTGCGTCGCGGTCTGCGCACGCGCTTCGATGGTGACGAGCGTCAGGGGAAGAATGAGCCACAGGGCGGTGCGCATTGTCAGCCTCCTCTCGGAATACCGGCAATGGTGCGTGCAAATCATGAACGAAGTGTTGGCGCGGCCAGCCGGAAGGCCAACCTAGGTCGTCACCCAATCCGCCTTGGCGATTCCCTGAGCGTACAGCAAAGCGGTCAGGTCGTTATGGCTGACCCGCGCTGCTGCCGCCGCGGCGACGATCGGCTTGGCGCGATAGGCGACGCCCAGTCCCGCGCGCCTGATCATCGCCAGGTCGTTCGCGCCGTCACCGACCGCCAGGGTCTCTTCAGCCTTGATCCCGCGCTCCGCCACCGCATTGAGCAAGGTCTGCAATTTGGTGTCCGACCCGACGATCGGCTTGGTCACCGTGCCGGTCAGCTTGCCGTCCGCGATTTCCAGCACATTTGCGATCGCGCGGTCGAACCCGATGATCTTCGCCACCGGCTCGGCAAAGCGCGTGAAGCCGCCCGACACGAGGATGGTCAGCGCACCGCGCGCGCGCATCGTGCGGATCAGCGGGACCGCCCCGGGCATGATGACGACGCGTTCGGCCAGGCATTGCTCGATCACCGCTTCGTCGAGGCCCTTGAGCAGCGCGACCCGCGCGTCGAGCGCCGCCTCGAAATCCAGTTCGCCGCGCATCGCGCGCTCGGTGATTTCGGCGATTTGCGGCTTGATGCCGGCATAATCGGCCAGCTCATCAATGCATTCGACCGTGATCATGGTCGAATCCATATCAGCGACGAGCAATTTCCTGGCGCGCCCTTCGGCGGACTGCACGACGATATCCATCGCCGGAGAAGTGCTTTCCAGCGCCTCGCGCGCCGCGACCGGATCGCCTGTAAAACCGATATCGGCGGCAAAACCCTCATCGATCCAGCCCTGTGCGCCCGGCTCGCAGCCGGCATCGCGCAGCACATCGCCAGCGGTGGAAATATCGCTCCCGGCCAGGGTTCCCGGTGCTATCAGCGTCGCGATGAACATGGCCCAATCCCCGAATCTGGAGCACTTGCCCCGCGTGGCGCTCATTGCAGGGCCGACCGCCAGCGGCAAGTCCGCGCTGGCGATGATGCTCGCTGAACGGCACAATGGCGTGGTGATCAATGCGGATTCGGCGCAGGTCTATGCCGATCTGCGCGTCCTTTCGGCGCGTCCCACCGCCGAGGAAGAGGCGCGTGTCCCGCACCGCCTGTTCGGCTATGTCGATGGTGCCGGGAGCGGTTCCGCCGCCCATTGGGCAATGGATGCGCGGCGCGTCATCGCCGAAACCCAGGCATCGGGCCGGTTGCCGGTTCTGGTCGGCGGCACCGGCCTCCATATCCGCACGCTGCTCGACGGGATCGCCCCGGTTCCGCCGATCGACCCGGCGATCCGCGAGGAAATACGCGCATTGCCTGTCGCCCAATCCTATCGCCTGCTGGCCGAGGCCGATCCCGGTGCGGCGCAGCGCCTCGCTCCCGCCGATACGACCCGCGTTGCCCGTGCGCTCGAAGTCGTGCGGTCCACCGGCCGTCCGCTTGCCGACTGGCAGCGCGACAGGACCGGCGGCATCGGCGACGCCATCGCCCTGACCGCGACGATCCTGCTACCCGATCGTGAATGGCTGCTCGGTCGCTGTGACGCCCGGCTGGCCGCGATGTTCGATGCAGGCGCGATCGAGGAAGTTGCGGCGTTGATCGCGCGAACCGACCTTCCCACCGATGCGCCGGTGCTGCGCGCGATCGGCGTGCCGGAGATCACCGCGCTGCTCAACGGGCAGATCAGCCGCGACGAAGCGCTCACCCGCGCCCGTCTCGCCACGCGGCAATATGCCAAGCGACAATTTACGTGGTTTCGGAATCAACCTCCCGCTATGTGGCCCCGAACAGCCGAGACAGATTCGAACACGCTGCTCAACGATATTGAAACTAGATTACACAATTGAGGTTGACGACCGCATTTTCCATCACTAGCAGCGCGCTTCGCATTGCATTTGTTGCGCTGCAATCATGAAGGACGACCGATGACCGAGAAGAGTGGAGCCGATATCCTTGTCGAGGCGCTGTGCGATCTCGGTGTGGAAGTCGTGTTCGGCTATCCGGGCGGCGCGGTTCTTCCCATTTACGACGCCCTGTTCCGTTCGGGGCGGATCAAGCACATTCTGGTGCGCCACGAACAAGCCGCGACGCATGCCGCCGAGGGTTATGCCCGCTCGACCGGCAAGCCCGGCGTGGTGCTCGTCACCTCGGGCCCCGGCGCGACCAATGCCGTCACGGGTATCACTGACGCGCTGATGGATTCGATCCCGATGGTCGTGATCACCGGTCAGGTGCCGACCGCGCTGATCGGTACCGACGCGTTCCAGGAGGCCGACACCGTCGGCATCACGCGCCATTGCACCAAGCATAATTACCTCGTGAAGGACCCGGCCCAGCTCGGCGCGGTGATCCATGAGGCGTTCCATATCGCCACCTCGGGCCGCCCCGGTCCGGTGGTGGTCGACATCCCCAAGGACGTGCAGGTCGCAACCGCGCGCTACAGCAAGCCCGGCCCGATCAAGCACAAGACCTATCGTCCGCAGGTCAAGGCCGACCAGGCGGCGATCGAACAGGTCGTCGACATGCTCGCGGCGGCGGAACGGCCGATCTTCTACACGGGCGGCGGGATCATCAATTCAGGCCCGGCGGCAAGCCAGCTGCTGCGCGAACTCGCGCGCATCACCGGCGCGCCGGTCACCTCGACCTTGATGGGCCTGGGCGCCTTCCCCGCCTCGTCCGACCAGTGGCTCGGCATGCTCGGCATGCACGGCACCTATGAAGCCAACTGGGCGATGAACCAGGCCGATCTGGTGATCGCGATGGGAGCGCGGTTCGACGACCGGGTGACCGGGCGGCTCGACGCGTTCAGTCCGAACAGCCGCAAGGTGCATATCGATATCGACCGCTCGTCGATCAACAAGACGGTGCGCATCGACCTGCCGATCGTCGCCGATATCGGCCATGCGCTCGAAGACATGATCCGCGTCTACAAGTCGCGACGCCATCCCAAGCCCGATCTCGCCGAATGGTGGCGCCGGATCGAGGGCTGGCGCGCGGTCGGCAGCCTCAATTTCACCGACAGCGCGACCGAGATCATGCCGCAGCGTGCGATCCGTGCGCTGTGGGAGGCAACGCACAAGCAAGCGCCGATCATCACCACTGAGGTCGGCCAGCACCAGATGTGGGCCGCGCAGCATTTCGACTTTGAGGCGCCGAATAAATGGCTGACCTCGGGCGGTCTCGGCACGATGGGCTATGGCCTGCCCGCCGCGATCGGTGCGCAGCTCGGCAATCCCAAGGCGCTGGTCATCGACATCGCCGGCGAAGCCTCGATCCAGATGAACATCCAGGAACTGGCCACGGCGACGCAATATCGCCTGCCGGTCAAGATCTTCATCCTCAACAACCAGTATATGGGCATGGTCCGCCAGTGGCAGGAACTGACCTATTCGAGCCGTTATGCCGAAAGCTACAGCGACTCCCTGCCCGACTTCGTGAAGCTCGCCGAGGCCTATGGCTGGAAGGGCATCAAGATCGAGAAGCCTGGCGAGCTCGATGACGGCATCGCCGCGATGCTTGCGCATGACGGGCCGGTGCTGGTCGACTGCATGGTCAGCCAGCTGGCCAATTGCTTCCCGATGATCCCAAGCGGCGCGGCGCATACCGAGATGATCCTTCAGGCCAATGAAGTCACCGGCGAAATGGACGACGAAGCGAAGGCGCTGGTCTGATGCACATCAAGACGGAAACGACGCAGCGTCATACGCTGGCGATCATGGTCGACAATGAACCGGGCATCCTGGCGCGGATCGCCGGCCTGTTCACCGCGCGCGGCTATAACATCGAAAGCCTGACGGTGTCCGACGTGACCGCCGACCATGCGGTCAGCCGGATCACCATCGTGACCAGCGCGTCGGACGAGACGATGGAGCAGATCCTCGCTCAGCTCGACCGGCTGATCCCGGTACATTCGGTCACAGACCTGACCGCGCTCGGCCCGCATGTCGAACGCGAGCTTGCGCTGGTCAAGGTCGCCGGCACCGGCGACCACCGCATCGAGGCGCTGCGCCTCGCCGATGTCTACCGCGCGCGCGTGGTCGATGCGACCACCTCCAGCTTCGTGTTCGAAGTGACCGGCGGGCGCGAGAAGATCGACACCTTCATCACCCTGATGCGCCAGGTCGGCCTGATCGAGGTCGCCCGTACCGGCATCGTCGCCATCGCCCGGGGGAAAGAACCGGTCTGAATTTCATCGTCACCCCGGACCTGTTCCGGGGTCAACCTATCAGCTTGGCGTTTTCGGCCCGGTGGACTCCGGCCTGCGCCGGGGTGACGTACAGAAGGGAAATATCATGCGTGTCTATTACGATCGCGATGCCGATCTGAACCTGATCTCGAACAAGAAGATCGCGATCGTCGGCTATGGCTCGCAAGGCCATGCCCATGCCCAGAACCTCCGCGACAGCGGCGTGAAGGACGTGGCCATCGCGCTGCGCGATGGCTCGGCCACCGCCAAGAAGGCGATCGGTGCCGGCTTCGCGGTCAAATCCAATGCCGAGGCGGCGGCCTGGGCCGACATCGTCATGTTCCTCGCCCCCGACGAACATCAGGCGGCAATCTATGCCGCCGATTATCATGAGAATATGAAACAGGGCGCAGCCCTCGCCTTCGCACATGGCCTCAACGTGCATTTCGGCCTGATCGAACCGCGCGCCGATCTCGACGTGATCATGATCGCGCCGAAGGGCCCGGGCCACACCGTGCGCTCCGAATATGTCCGTGGCGGCGGCGTCCCCTGCCTGATCGCGATCGACCAGGACAAGAGCGGCAATGCGCATGACATCGCGCTCGCTTACGCCTCGGGCGTCGGCGGCGGCCGGTCGGGCATCATCGAGACCAATTTCCGTGAGGAATGCGAGACCGATCTGTTCGGCGAGCAAGCCGTGCTGTGCGGCGGCATCACCCATCTGATCCAGGCCGGGTTCGAGACCCTGACCGAGGCCGGCTACGCGCCGGAAATGGCCTATTTCGAATGCCTGCATGAGACCAAGCTGATCGTCGACCTGCTGTACGAGGGCGGCATCGCCAATATGCGCTATTCGATCAGCAACACCGCCGAATATGGCGACATCACCACGGGTCCGCGCATCATCACCAGCGAGACCAAGGCTGAAATGAAGCGCGTGCTGGATGACATCCAGAGCGGCCGTTTCGTGAAGAACTTCGTGCTCGACAACCGCGCCGGCCAGCCCGAGTTGAAAGCCGCACGCAAGCGCGCCGCCGCGCACCCGATCGAGAAGGTCGGCACCGAGTTGCGCGCGATGATGCCCTGGATCGGCGCCAACAAGCTGGTCGATAAAGACAAGAACTAAGGGTCCAGACCCTAAGTCGGCGCTTCGGCGCTTGCGTGCTCAAAGGGGCTGCGTCACATTGGCGCGGCCCCTTTTTCATGCCCGGAGAGTAACATGCGTCTCATTCTGACCGCCGCCCTCACCCTCGCCTCGGCCCCTGTGCTCGCGCAGCAACTTCCGACCGAGGCACCAGGTAAACTCGACACGAAGCAAGTCGTCGCCGGCACCTATGCACTCGACCCGGCGCACAGCCAGGTGCTGTTCACCGTCAACCATCTCGGCTTCACCGAATATACCGGCCAGTTCACCAGCCCCTCCGGCACGCTGACGCTCGACCCCGCCCACCCCGAAGCGGCGAAGGTCAGCGTCACCTTTCCGGTCGCCAAGGTCCGCACCACGGTTGAGGCGCTCGACAAGCATCTGCAGGGCGCGGAATTTTTCGACGCCGCCAAATTCCCCACCATCACCTTCGTGTCGACCAGCGTGGCGACCGAGGGTACGAACGCGACCATCAGCGGTAACCTGACGATCAAGGGCGTGACCAAGCCGGTCGTGTTGAAGGCGCGCCTGATCGGTGCCGGCAAGGCGTTCTGGGGCGGGAAGAAGACCAATGTCGGCTTCGCCGCGACCACCGCGATCAACCGCAGCGATTTCGGCATGGGCTATAGCGTGCCGTTGGTCTCCGACCGGATCGACCTGACCATCAATGCCGGGTTCGAGGCGCAATGAGCGGTACAAAGATACCCGATCACAGCCCCCCGGCCGACAGCGACGAGGAAGGCCCGCCCGGAGTCGGGCGGGTCGAGGCCTTTTCCGACGGGGTCGTCGCGATCATCGTCACGATCATGGTGCTCGAGCTTCACCCACCCATTTCCGAAGGGATGGACAAGCTCTGGACGCTGTGGCCGGTCTTCCTCGCCTATATTCTCAGCTATGCCTATGTCGCGATATACTGGGTCCACCACCACCGGTTGTTCACCCATGCCAGACATGTCTGCAACGGGCTGATCTGGTCGAACATGCTCTTGCTGTTCGCGCTCTCGCTGGTGCCCTTCTCGACCTCCTATCTCGGCGAGCATCATTTCAACCGCGAGGCGACGCTGATCTATCTCGTGACGATGATCCTGCCGGCATTCGCCTATATCTGGCTGCAATCGACGATCCGCGTCACCGGCAACCAGAGCGCCGCGGCAAAGACCTATCACCGCCAGACCGGGCGCAAGGGACTCTTCGCGACATTGGTGTATCTGCTCGGCATCGTGCTGACGTTGTTCGTGTCGCCCTGGCTCGGCATCGGCTGTGCCGCGATCGTCGCGATCTTCTGGGTCCTGCCGCGAAGCCCGCTCGACCGGTTGTTCGATTAGGGCTCTGGACAGACGCCACAATGACGCGGTAACGCGATGGCAATGACGCAGGCTCTTCGCCTTTCGCTGCTTCGACTTACGCGCCCTTAGGCGCGACCCTCGCCGCGCGCCTCGGGCGCGCGCGACCCGCCTAAGGGACCGTGGGGTATCCCCACAAAATCAAATGCCGCCGCCCAAACGACGACAAGCGAAATTGCGAGACCCGAAGCCATGCTGCGTGACCCTTCCGTAAAATACCGCCCTTTTCCCCAGATCGACTTGCCCAACCGCGAATGGCCCTCGCGCACCATCATGCAACCGCCGCGCTGGCTCTCCACCGATCTGCGCGACGGCAACCAGGCGCTGATCGATCCGATGGACGCGGAGAAGAAAACGCGCCTTTTCGACTTGCTGGTCAAGGTCGGCCTGAAGGAAATCGAAGTCGGCTTCCCCTCGGCCGGTGCCACCGAGTTCGATTTCATCTCCGGGCTGGTGAAGAATGACCGAATCCCCGACGATGTGATGATCCAGGTGCTGACTCAGTCGCGCCGCGACCTGATCGAAACCAGCTTCGCCAGCCTGCGCGGCGCGCCCAAGGCGATCGTCCATCTCTACAATGCGGTCAGCCCGGCGTGGCGCAAGATCGTCTTCGGCATGACTCGCGACGAAGTCCGCCAGATCGCGGTCGAGGGCGCGATGATCCTGCGCGACCAGGCCGCCGCCCAGCCCGACACCGACTGGCATTTCGAATATAGCCCCGAAACCTTCTCAACCGCCGAACTCGATTTCTCGGTCGAGGTCTGTGAAGCGGTGATGGAGATTCTGCGCCCCACCCCCGATCATCCGATCATCCTCAACCTGCCCGCGACGGTGGAATGCGCCACGCCCAACATCTATGCCGACCAGATCGAATGGTTCGGCAAGAACATCCGCAACCGCGACAGCATCGTCATTTCGCTCCACCCGCATAACGACCGCGGCACCGGCGTGGCAGCGGCGGAACTTGGCCTGATGGCCGGCGCTGACCGCGTGGAAGGCTGCCTGCTTGGCAATGGCGAGCGCACCGGCAATTGCGATCTGGTGACGGTCGCGCTCAACATGTACACACAAGGCATTGATCCAAAACTCGATTTTTCCGACATCGATGAAATCGTCAGCACGGTGAATTATTGCACCAACCTGCCGGTCCATCCGCGCACGCCCTATGCCGGCGAACTGGTCTTCACCGCCTTTTCGGGCAGCCATCAGGACGCGATCAAAAAGGGCTTCGCTGCGCAGGCCGCGCGCAACGACGAACTGTGGGAAGTCCCCTATCTGCCGATCGACCCGGCCGATCTCGGCCGCAGCTATGAAGCGGTGATCCGGGTCAATTCGCAATCCGGCAAGGGCGGTGTCGCCTGGGTGATCGAACAGGACAAGGGCCTGAAACTGCCCAAGCGCCTCCAGGCCGATTTCAGCCGCCATGTGCAGGCCTATGCCGACGAAACCAGCCGCGAGCTCAACGCCGCTGATATCTGGCAAGTGTTCGACGCGGCCTATCTGCCCTCGGGCCGCGACCGCTTCGCGCTGATCGACTATCAGGAAAACCACGCCCCCGGCGGCGGCCCACCGCGTACGTTCGTCGGCCGCGTCCGGCTCGACGGCGAGGAACGGTCGATCAGCGGGCGCGGCAATGGCCTCATCTCCGGCGTGCTCGACGCGCTGCGTGAGGATTGCGGCGTGGATCTCGATGTGATCGACTATAACGAACACGCCATCGGCGTTGGCGCGCAGGCGCAGGCGGCGGCGTATCTCGAATGCCGCACCGCCGATGGGCGGATGGTGTTCGGGGTCGGTATCGATGTCGATGTCGCGACGGCGACGGTGCGCGCGGCGCTGAGTGCGGCGAATGCCGTCTGAGCGCTGTTTTCGGAGGATTTATCGATGGCCGCTGTTCATATCGAATATCAGGGGGATCTGCACTGCAAGGCTGTCCATGGCGAGTCCGGTACCGAACTGACCACCGATGCGCCGAAGGACAATCAGGGTCGGGGTGAGAGCTTCTCCCCGACCGACTTGCTGGCGACCGCACTGGGCAGTTGCATCTTGAGCGTGATGGGCATCAAGGCGCGTGCCCTGAACATCGATATCGGCGGCGCGACGGCAATCGTCGAAAAGGAAATGGCCAACGCACCGGTGCGCCGGGTGCATAAGCTGGCGGTCCGCATCGATGTGCCGCAACACCTTAGCCCCGAGCATCGGCACGAGCTGGAAGAGGCCGCGCATAGCTGCCCGGTGCACAAGAGCATGCATCCGGACGTGCAGATACCGATCGAGTTTTCCTGGGGCTGAGCGACCCGCTCACCGATGATCCGATCTGGCGGCATCTAACGGCGCCGATTCAATACCATATATGATCTATGCCATCTTGCGTCGGTCATACCCTGATCGGGTCGGGCTGGCTCTTTCTCATCGTGAGGCGATCGAAGACAGGTGACCTGCTATGCTGGAAACAGAGCCTGTTATCGACCTGTTATCGACCTGTTATCGACCTGTTATCGACCTGTTATTCAATAACAGGTGAGCGCCGATCAAGTCGTTGACTAACAACCAAAATCCTTCACCGAATATCCAACTTAACAGGCGAGGAAAAACTACCCGGCCATATCAGGTGAAAACAGGGCAGTTCAGGGCCGAACCAAGGCTGCTAGCCGCGCGCCCGCACGATCTCGCACCCCACTGCCGCATCGGGATAAATATCTGGCTTGGACGACCGCACCGTCACTTCGCACACGCGTTCATCGCGCAGGCACAGCGCGGCGACCGCTTCGCACAAAGTCTCCTGCAGGTTGAAATGGCGCCCGGCGACCAGTTCGCGAATACCGGTGCGGATGAAGTCGTAATCGAGCACCGCCTCGATCCGGTCCTCAGCCGGCGGCACGGGATAGTCGACCTCAAGCCGCACGTTCAGGATCACGCGCTGCGGCGCGGCCAACTCCTCGGGATGGATACCAAGACCCATGACGACCTCCAGGCCATCCAGGATCGTCGCGAAGCGCGTGCCCTTAGCCATGCGCCGCTCTCGTTTCGAACATCACATCGCTCTCGCGCGGCAGGAAATGCTGGCCATTGTCGACGAAGATATTCTGCCCGGTGACGCCCCGTACCGTGAGCAGGAAATCGACCGCCCGGGCGATCGCGCCAGTATCGACCGGGCGCTGCAACAGGTTCCGACTCGCCACTGCGGCGAACTCCGCTTCGGTCTGGTCGAGGCTCGGCAGCGACAGGCCCGGCGACACCGCATTGACCCGGATACGTGGCCCCAGTGCCTGCGCCAGCATCGCCGTCGCCCCGGTCAGGGCGATCTTGGAACAGCTGTACGAGAAGAAATCGGGATTGAGATTGGCGACCTTCTGGTCGAGGATATTGACCACCGCTCCATCCGTCAGATCGTCCTGCGCCGCGATCGCCGAGGCGAGCAGCACCGGCGCGGTCAGATTGACCGCCATATGCTCGGCCATCGCATTGCCGTCGGACAGCGGCGGGCGATCGAAGTGGAAGATCGACGCATTATTGACCAATCCGGCGATCGGGGCGCCGAACAGGTCGCGGACTTCGTCGACCAGCGCCTGCGCGGTGGCCGGCAAAGCAAGGTCCCCGGTCACCACCACCGCGCCGGGCAGTTCGGCGGCCAGTGCCTCGGCCTCGTCATGCGATCTCCAGTGATGAATCGCGACGCGCCATCCCTGCCCCGCGAGATGGCGCGCGATGACCGCGCCGATCCGGCGCGCGCCTCCGGTAACCAGAACGGTTCGGTTCGAATCCGACACGCGGCGCTAGAAGCCCATCAGGGCAAGGACTTCCTTGCGGCTTCGTTCATCCTCGCGGAACACCCCCATCATTCGGCTGGTGACCATCGCCACCCCCGGGGTGCGCACGCCGCGTGCACTCATGCACGCATGGTTCGCCTCGATCACCACCGCGACGCCGACCGGCTTGAGATTGTCCCAGATGCAATTGGCGACCTCCGCGGTCAGCCTTTCCTGCACCTGCAAGCGGCGCGCATAGGTGTGCAGTACGCGCGCCAGCTTGGAGATACCGACCACCCAGTTGCTCGGCAGATAGGCGATGTGCGCCTTGCCGATGATCGGCGCCATATGATGCTCGCAATGCGACTGGAACGGGATGTCCTTCAGCAGCACGATCTCGTCATAGCCGCCGACTTCCTCGAACACGCGCGACAGATGGTGCGCGGGATCGTCGGTATAGCCCTGGCAATATTCCTTCCAGGCCCGCGCGACGCGCGCCGGCGTATCGATCAGCCCCTCACGGGCGGGATCGTCACCGGCCCAGCGGATCAGCGTCCGCACGGCCTCCGCGACATCGTCCGGCACCGGAATCTTCGGTGTCGAGGCGACAAGATCCCCATCATCGGGGCTGGCGATCAGATCAGGCATTCGGGATTCCTTCGCGGCGATTCGCAGGCGACGTTACGGCAAGCGACGTTCCGGCGTGACGATGTTCGATTCAACGACTGTCTCATTTAGGCAACTGTGCCGCAACCCCGCAGATTCCCGCATGAAACGCCATTGACGTCCGAATCGACGCAGCGCAGATTACCGTACCGATTTTACGAACGTGCCAGCCGACGAAAAGATCGGCAACGTAAACACGAGGGGATGTTTATGAAGAAATATGAACTGCTTGCCGCATCTGCATTGGCACTGATCTATGCAGTACCGGCAACCGCGCAAACCGCCGATTCCGCCCCTGCCGCGCAGGATACCCAGACAACCGACACCAGCGACGACATCATCGTCACCGCCACCAAGCGCGAACAGACGCTGCAGGATGTGCCGATCTCGGTCGCGGTCACCAGCAGCGCAACCATCGAGCGATCGCAGATTCGCGACCTGATCGACCTTCAGTCAGTCGTCCCGTCGCTGAAAGTGTCGCAGTTCAACGCGGTCGGCCAGACCAACTTCATCATCCGCGGCTTCGGCAACGGCAACGGCAATGACGGTATCGAAAGCTCGGTCGGGGTGTTCATCGACGGCGTCTACCGCACCCGTACCGCAGCGGCGCTCGACGATCTGCCCGAGATAGAGCGCATCGAGGTGCTGCGCGGCCCGCAATCGACCCTGTTCGGCAAGAACGTGTCGGCCGGCGCGATCAACATCGTCACCAAGCGTCCGTCATTCGACTGGGGCGGCAAGGCTGAAATCAGCGTCGGCAACTATAGCCTGATGCAGACCAAGGCGACCGTGACCGGTCCGTTGACCGACACCATCGCCTTCCGTCTGTCGGGCAGCCTCAACGAGCGCGACGGCTATTTCAAGAACCTCACTACCGGCAGCGACATCAATAATCGTAACCGCTGGTCGGTTCGCGGCGACATCCTGTTCGAGCCATCGTCCGATTTCTCGCTTCGCATCATCGGCGACTATAACCTGATCAAGGAACGTTGCTGCGGCGTGGTGTCGATCTTCAACGGCCCCGCCACACTCGCGATCGGCAGCTTGGGCCGGGCGATTTCCGACACGACCAAGACGTTCGACCGCGGCGTGATCTTCAACACCGACCCGGCCAACCGGTTGGTCGGCAAAGGCGTCAGCGGCCAGATCGACTGGAATGTGGGCTTCGCCAAGCTGACATCGATCACCGCCTATCGTGATCAGGTCAATCAATCGAACCAGGACATCGACTTCACCGGTGCGGACATTTCGTCCAACAAGACCTCCAACCATATCAAGACCTTCACGCAGGAAATCCGCCTGGCGTCGAATACCGACGGCCCGTTCAGCTGGCTGATCGGCGGCTTCTACCAGGACGAAAAGCTGCAAACGGGTCGTGACATCCGCTTCGGCAAGGACGCGCGTGCTTATCTCAACGCACTGACCGGCGGCACCAACGGCCTGCTCTTCGCGCTCGAATCGCTGCAACATGCGATCAATCCTGCGGTTACGCCAGGCAGCTATTACTTCGCACCCGGCCAGGGCCTCGCCGACAATTATTCGATGAAGCAGCGGTCCTATTCGATCTTCGGTCAGGTAGATTATAAGATCACCGACCGGCTCACGCTGACCGGTGGCCTCGCCTATCTCAACGACCGCAAAGCAGCGAGGTCGAATGTCGTACTGAACGATCGGTTCTCGCAGCTGAACCTGGAAAATGTTCCAGGTCTCAACTTCATTCCGTTCGCGGCGCTTCCGGCCTCGATCGCCGGCTGTTTGCTGCAAAAGGGTTATAACCCCGCGGCCAATGGCGGCGTTGTACCGAACAATCTGTTCGGCGCGTCGCTCGGCGGATCGCTGCCGGGACCTGGCTCGGCACCCTGCCCCGCTTCACGCGCCGGCACTAACCCCTTCGGTCTCAATGCGTTGCAATTCTTCTATGGCAACACGCCGAACCATGGCCCGGTCAATTTTCCCAATGCCAATGAATCAGGCGTCCTGACCGGCGACAAGGTTACCTATGCGGCGCGCGCCGCATATGATCTCGGTGCCATCAATGCCTATGTCAGCTATTCGACCGGCTGGAAGGCCGGCGCGTACAACCTCTCCTCGGACAGCCGCCCACCGCTGAATGGCGTTGGCCGCTCTGCCGATCCGGAATCAGTGACAGTCTATGAAGCCGGGCTGAAGGCCAAGTTCCGTGGCGGTTACTTCAACCTCGCGGTGTTCAAACAGTCGATCAAGGGCTTCCAGTCCAACGCCTTTACCGGCTTGGGCTATAGCCTGGTTAATGCTGGCAAGGAGTCGGTCCGCGGTTTCGAAATCGATGCGGCTTACTCCCCCGCACCGTTCCTGGCACTGACCGGCGGCTTGACATATCTCGACCCAAAATATGATTCCTTCGCCGGCGCGGCTTGCGTCAACTACGATACGGTACGTTGCCCGGTGAATCCCGCGACGGGCCTACGGCCGAACTTTCGCGATCTGACGGGCGACCGTCCTGCTGGTATCCCGAAATGGAGCCTGTCGACCTCCGCAACGGTCAACCACGATCTCGCAGAGGGCATCAACGCCTATCTGCGCGGCGAATATGACTACACCAGCAAGACGCAACTGACCGAGACCACCCCACCGGGATTGTCGACCTGGGGCAGCAACAACGTCAACGCCAGCCTCGGTGTAACCTTCGTCAACGCCAAGCTGGAAGTCATGGCTTGGGCGCGCAACCTGACCAACAACAATTCACTGATCGGGACCTTCCCGACAGTGGCACAGGACGGCAGCTATAGCGGCTATCCCAACCAGCCGCGCACTTATGGCATGACGATCCGCAAATCGTTCTGACCCGGCATCGGGGGCGGCTCGCCGGTCCCCGGCCAAACAAAAACCCCCGGCGTTCGCGCGCCGGGGGTTTTTGCTTTTCCAGCGGGCCTCACACCCACCGGCTATCGTCGATTCAATAGACCACGACGCTACGAATACTCTCGCCGGCATGCATCAGGTCGAAACCCTTGTTGATCTCTTCCAGGCTCAGCACATGCGTGATCATCGGATCGATCTCGATCTTGCCGTTCATGTACCAATCGACGATCTTCGGCACATCGGTGCGGCCCTTCGCCCCGCCGAACGCGGTGCCGCGCCAGTTGCGCCCCGTGACCAGCTGGAACGGCCGCGTGCTGATTTCCTTGCCCGCCTCGGCCACGCCGATGATGATGCTGGTGCCCCAGCCCCTGTGGCACGCTTCCAGCGCCTGGCGCATCACCGTCGTGTTGCCGGTGCAGTCGAACGTATAATCGGCCCCGCCGTCGGTCAGCGCGACGAGATGCGCGACGATGTCGCCATCGACCTGTTTCGGGTTGACGAAATGCGTCATACCGAAGCGCTTGCCCCATTCCTCGCGGTCGGGATTGATATCGACCCCGACGATCATCCCCGCACCCGCCAGCCGCGCGCCCTGCAACACGTTAAGGCCGATCCCGCCCAGCCCGAACACGATGACCGTATCGCCGACCTCGACCTTGGCGGTGTTGACCACCGCGCCGACCCCGGTGGTCACGCCACACCCGACATAGCAGCTGGTCTTGAACGGCGCGTCCTCGCGGATCTTCGCCACCGCGATCTCGGGCAGAACGGTGAAGTTCGAAAAGGTCGAGCAGCCCATATAGTGAAAGATCGGCTGCCCCTTATGGGAGAAGCGGGTGGTGCCGTCAGGCATCAGTCCCTTGCCCTGCGTTGCGCGGATCGCGGTGCACAAATTGGTCTTGCCGCTCAGGCACGACTTACACTGGCGGCATTCGGGGGTGTAGAGCGGGATGACGTGGTCGCCGGGCTTCACCGACGTCACGCCGGCGCCGACTTCGCGCACGATTCCCGCACCTTCATGGCCAAGCACGCTTGGAAACAGGCCTTCCGAATCGAGTCCGTCGAGCGTGTAGGCGTCGGTATGGCAGATTCCGGTCGCCATGATCTCGACCAGCACTTCGCCCGCCTTCGGTCCTTCGAGGTCGAGTTCGACGATCTCGAGCGGCTTTTTCGCTTCGAACGCAACGGCGGCACGGGTCTTCATCAGTCGTCCTTTCAAGCTGTGCGGGTCAGATGCCGCGCTGGCGCTGACAACGCAAGCATGAGGCTGAGAATGGCGGAAATGCGGGCTTTTCCTGTCTTTGCGTCACGGCCTTCCCGCGCTCGGAATGGCAGTACGGAGACGAACCGGAAATCCGACCACGGCACCGCCGGCGGCACGGCCATGAAAGAGCGGGCGGGCGGGCGTCGGATCGGGAGCCGCCCCTTCTCTGCGACGAAGGGTGATCGGGACGCTATGGTAGAGAGTGACAAGCGCGGAAAGGCAGCGCACAAGGAGCGCGCGCTGAAGAAGGCGTGAATCGATGTCGGCTTGAACGGCACATCAGGAAGGACTTTCATATGGCGACGACCCCCACCAAGACCGGCGGCATTCATGCACCGGTGCAGCCATCGCCCGAACTCGGCGCGATCGTCGGCAACGACAAGCTGCCCCGCAGCCAGGTCATCAGCAAGGTCTGGGACTACATCAAGGCCAACAATCTCCAGAACCCCGCCAACAAGCGCGAGATTCTGGCAGACGACAAGCTGAAGAAGGTGTTCGGCCGCGACAAGTGCACGATGTTCGAAATGAACAAGTATATCGCGCAACACGTCAAGGCGTGACCTTGAAGCGGCGCGGGGCAAATGCCTCGGCGTCGCTCAGTCGAACTGATCGGGCCCGGCAGCCTCGCTGTCCGGGCCCGATTTTTTGCGGATGTCACCCGGGCCGCAAGAGCTTCGATGCTTGACAATGCTGCACTGCGGGAGCACCCGCGCCCTTGTTGACGACTCGCGCCGACGATCAGGAAAGCCAACCGAATAATGCCAAGCGACAGTAGTCGATTGTCCTTGCTGCTGACGGCCTCCCGCCGAGCCTGATCCTTCAGTCTCACCGGGGCGCTGGCAGCAGCGTCCGACGAGGTGAGACATGAAAGAAATGCCCCCGATTTCCCGGGGCGTTGGTCCATTTTCGCGCATCTTGCGCCGCGGGCCGAACCGGGCCGATATTATCGCGTTCCTGCTTCTGGCCGGGATCGCCATACTCATTATCCGCGGCGCCGAAGGCGTCGCCGAACCGCTGTCACAGCTGCGCATCGCGCCGGTGACGCTCGATCCGTGGAACCTGCCGGGCTATGCGCTGCGCACGACGCTGCGCATGTTCGCGGCGCTGGGCGCTTCGCTGGTCTTCACGCTGGTGATCGCAACGCTGGCGGCACGCAGCCGCCGTGCCGAACAGATCATCGTGCCGGCGCTCGACATCCTCCAGTCGGTGCCGATCCTCGGCTTCCTGACCTTCACGGTCACCTTCTTCATGGGGATGTTCCCGGGCCAGCAACTCGGCGTCGAATGCGCAGCGGTGTTCGCGATCTTCACCAGCCAGGCCTGGAACATGGCGTTCAGCTTCTATCAGTCGCTGCGCTCGGTCCCTTCCGACCTTGAGGAAGTGTCGCGCGGGTTCGGCCTGTCGCCATTGCGCCGTTTCCTGCGGCTGGAGCTGCCCTTCGCGACACCGGCACTGGTGTGGAACGCGATGATGTCGATGTCGGGCGGCTGGTTCTTCGTCGTCGCGTCGGAAGCGATCACAGTCGGCAACACGACCGTCACCTTGCCTGGCATCGGCTCATGGCTGGCGATCGCGATCGATCATCGCGACTTTGTCAGCGTGGGCTGGGCCGTGGCGGCGATGGGCGTGGTCATCCTGCTCTATGACCAACTCGTCTTCCGACCCGTGGTCGCCTGGGCCGACCGTTTCCGTTTCGAACAGACCGCGAGCACCGAACGCCCGCGCTCCTGGGCCTATGATCTGTTCCGGCGCACCCATTTGCTGCCGATCCTGTTCGCACCAGTTACCGGTTTCGGACGGCTGCTGATGATGCTCGATCGCGGCCGGCCAGTGCGGCCCGCAGCGACGCGGAACCCGAAAGTCCGTCGCATCGGCGATATCGTCTGGACAGTATTGATCGCGGTCGCGCTGCTTTACTCAACCTGGACGATCATTGGCTATGTGATGCACTCCCTGCGCTGGGAGGACGCCGCCACCGTCTTCGCCCTTGCCTGCGTAACGATGCTGCGTGTCCTCGTGCTGATCGTTCTCGCCAGCATCGTGTGGGTGCCGATCGGTGTCTGGATCGGGCTGCGCCCCAAATGGGCCGAGCGCCTGCAACCGGTCGCCCAGTTCCTCGCCGCCTTCCCCGCCAATGTGCTGTTCCCGTTCGCGGTGATCGCGATCGTGCATTGGAAGCTCGATCCGAACGTCTGGCTGTCGCCGCTGATGGTGCTGGGCACGCAGTGGTACATCCTGTTCAACGTCATTGCGGGCGCAAGCGCGATCCCGACCGACTTGCGTGAAGCCGCCGGCATGTTTGGCGTCCGCGGCTGGCAATGGTGGCGGCAAGTCGCCCTGCCGGGGATATTCCCGTTCTACGTCACCGGCGCGCTCACCGCATCGGGTGGGTCGTGGAACGCCAGCATCGTCGCTGAAGCGGTATCATGGGGTGACCAGAAGCTCGAGGCCTCCGGCCTTGGCGCGTTCATCGCCAAGGCGACCGCCGCTGGGGATTATCCGCGCGTGGCGCTCGGCATCGCCGTGATGTCGCTGTTCGTCATCGCCTTCAATCGGCTGCTCTGGCGGCCAATGTACAGCTTCGCGGAGCGCCGCCTGCGCCTCGCCTGATTCAAAGCGCAACAAAGTAATGCAAGGAGTTCCGACATGGCTACCAAGACCGCCATTGCGTCGCGCCCGCTCGTTCAGGTCGAACGCCTCCGTCACTTTTTCGGCACCGCCGCGCGGCGCGCAGCCCCCGTTCTCGATGATGTGAACCTCACCCTTTACGACGGCGAAATCGTCGCATTGCTGGGTCGCTCGGGCTCGGGGAAATCGACGCTGCTGCGCTCGATCGCGGGGCTGATCGCTCCCGATGAAGGAAGTGTGCGCTTCACGCCCGATCCGGACCGGAACACGCCCGACATATCGATGGTATTCCAGACCTTCGCCTTGTTCCCCTGGCTGACCGTGCTCCAGAATGTCGAGCTGGGCCTGGAGGCGCGGCGCGTGCCCGCCGATATGCGCCGCGCCCGTGCGCTGGCGGCGATCGACCTGATCGGCCTCGACGGTTTCGAGAATGCCTATCCCAAGGAGCTTTCGGGCGGGATGCGCCAGCGCGTTGGACTGGCCCGCGCGATCGTGGTCGACCCTGCATTGCTACTGCTCGACGAGCCCTTCTCCGCGCTCGATGTGCTCACCGCGGAAACGCTGCGTACCGATCTGCTCGATCTGTGGTTCGAAGGACGCATGCCGATCAAGTCGATGCTCATCGTCACCCACAATATCGAGGAAGCGGTGCTGATGTGCGACCGCATCCTGGTTTTCTCGTCCAATCCTGGACGCGTGGCGGCGGAGATCAGGGTCGACCTGCCGCAGCCGCGCGACCGGCTCGACCCCGCCTTTCGCGCGCTGGTCGACGAAATCTATGCACGCATGACGGCGCGGCCTGTCGCCATGCCCCAGCGCGACGGCCTGTTTCCGGGTACGGGGATCGCGATGGTGCTGCCCCGAGTTTCCACCAACGCCCTGGCCGGGTTGATCGAGGAAGTGGATTCCGCACCCTTTGACGGCACGGCCAGCCTGGCCGATCTCGCTGACCAGCTTCAGCTCGAAACCGATGAGCTGTTCCCGATGGCGGAAACGCTGCAACTGCTGCGCTTTGCCGAATTGACCGGCGCGGAACTGCGTCTGACCGCGGTAGCACGTCGCTATGCCGAAGCGGATGTGGACGACCGCAAAGCAATGTTCGCCCAGGCGCTGCTCGCCCATGTTCCGTTGGCCGGACATATCCGCCGTATCCTCGACGAACGCGCCGGCCACACCGCCCCGGCGCGCCGCTTTCGCGATGAGCTCGAGGATCATATGTCGCCTGACTATGCCGATGAGACGTTGCGTACCGTAACGCAGTGGGGACGCTATGCCGAGATATTCGCCTATGACGAGGATGGCGATCGGTTCAGCCTGGAAGATCCCAGTTGATGCGTGGTCTCATTCGGGGATATATCCCAAGGGACAGTCCCGTCGTTCGCCGTGCCTGCGACGGTACAGGCGGCGGGACCGGCCATACCTGATTGCGCGCCATCACCCATCGGGGTCACATTGCGACGACAGGTTGACCGCCGAGCCGTGGAAACCTAGGAAAACCGCCAGTGCCCCCGTAGCTCAGCCGGATAGAGCAACGGTTTCCTAAACCGTAGGCCGCGTGTTCGAATCTCGCCGGGGGCACCACCCTGAATCCTCGTGATTCGGCCCGTAAGTCATTGATCGTAGCACAAATCTTTGAACCTGAGGTTCGCCTGAGATCGACCTAGTTCGTCTCAGTTGGACAGCTCTTGTGACCCGATTTGTGACCTGATTTGGTCTGTTTGTGACCCGATTTGTGACCTGATTTTTGATCGACCGGGCCGACTTGGAGTCGGATATGGGAAGACGGCAAACGCTTACACCTGCTGCGATAGACTCACTGACAACCGGCAAGTTGGCGGATTTGGTAACGCCTGGGCTTTGGATTGAAGCTCGGCCAAACGACAAGAAAACCTGGTTCTACCGCCGCCGCATCCTCGGCTGCGGCACAATAATTAAAAAGACACTGGGGCTATTCCCCGCAAACACCATTGCCGCTGCCCGGACATGGGCGGCTGCCCTCAACCAGCAAATCGAAGCCGGCGTTGATCCACGTGAGGTCGAACGGAGCGCTCAAGATCGGGCTAAAATGACCGTGAAGTTTGCACACGCTCTCTACATGGAAGCGGTGCGCGAGGGCCGCGCCTCTCGCGCGAAACGCCGTAACAAGCCGCGCACGATTGCCGACAAGCTGGCAATCTATGATCGTGACATCGCGCCGAAATTTGGCGGTAAGGTAATCTATGACATCACCGAGCGCGATCTGACGAAGCTCGTTCTCGCCAAGGGCAAGGTCGCCCGCATCCGGGCGAATCGCCTGGCAACCGAACTCAAGGTCTTTTTTGGTTGGGCCTCATCGCTTCGAGGCACCGAAATCGCCCTCCCCGACAATCCTGCCGCTCGGCTGACCGACCTAAAATTCGCCGAAGAGGCACGAACCCGCAAATTCAGCCTCGACGAAATCGGCTGGTTCCTGCGCGCTATCGCACTCGAATCGCGAACCTATCAACGCGGGATGCTGTTATGGCTCCTGACTGCTGCACGAATATCAGAGGTAACCAAGGCGAGATCCGACGAACTCCATGTCGATACGTGGGTGATCCCGGAGGGGCGCGCAAAAAACTCACGCGTCCATCGGATCGCGCTCGGCCCTTGGGGACAATCACTGTTTCGAATCAACAGTGAGTGGCTATTTCCCTCTTCAAGAATTGATGGCCCGCAGGCTCTTTGCGGATGGTACAAGGCGCGCAACCGCGTGTTGAACCGCATGTCCCAATATGCAGGGCGACCGATTGAGCGCTGGACGCCTCATGACATGCGCCGCACAGCGCGCTCAAACACCAAGCGGCTAAAGGTGGATTTTGAAACCGCTGAGGCGATGCTCAACCATGCCAAACAGGGCCTCGAGCGCATCTATGATGGCTATGAACTCGAGGACGAGAAGCGCGAATGGTTTCTTAAATGGGAAGCCGAAATCGCCAGCATAGCTCGACAAGTCGGTGTCGCTGAAGCTCTGGGCTTGCCCGAGCATCGCTCCTCTTCGGTAACACCAGTGCAATTGCTCTGGCAGCCACGCCGACACGCTACCAGAGGGCGCGGGTCTCCACCCAGGCGAGCACGTCGGAGAGTTTGAACCGGGGGCAGCGGCCGTGTTTGCTTTTGCCGCTGCCCAGTTCGTATTCCGTCGGAAATCCGGGCGGGCGTCGCTTGCGGAGACGATCGATTTGTCTCCGCGAAAGGCGTGTTATCGATGCAAATTCATTCGAGGTGATGAACGTCGCGGATGTCACGTTCTCGGGTGTCGCTGTCAGCTCACTCCGCGGCTGCTTGGCAAGAGTCATGGTTTACCCCTGCTGTCCGGGACTTCTACTTCCCGCCCGATCGCGCACGGGCAAATGCGCGGTCGCTCTCCAGAAAGGCTGCAAGCATCGACGGTATCAGGTCAGGAACTGAACCGCGCCGGGTTTGCCGGAGGCTCCAACTCCTGAGAAGGTGGAGCCTGTATGAGCAAGACGACGAACAAGTTTGCGCCGGAAGTGCGCGAGCGCGCGGTGCGTATGGTGGTCGATCACGAGCG
>NZ_JSXI01000038.1 GCF_000803065.1 Sphingomonas sp. ERG5 | reverse complement strand
TATCGGCAGCGTCCACCACCGCCCGGCACCCACCGATATCGAAATCCCCATAGAGCATCGCCTGCGGCCCGCGGGTTCGGGCACCGAAGACTTTCCGACGCCTGGCGGCGTCCGAAACTCTCAACGATAGCAGTCATTCCGGTGTAGGTTCACCCCTAGATCAACCCCGCCAGCGGGCTGGACGGATCGGCGTAACGCCGCTTGCCCATCCGCCCGGCGAGATAGGCCATCCGCCCCGCTTCGACCCCGGCCTTCATCGCCGCCGCCATCAGGATCGGGTCCTTGGCTTCGGCGATCGCGGTGTTCATCAGCACGCCGTCGCAGCCCAGCTCCATCGCCGCCGCCGCGTCGGACGCGGTGCCGACCCCGGCATCGACCAGCACCGGCACGCTCGCGCCCTCTACGATCAGGCGGATCGTCACCTGGTTCTGGATGCCGAGCCCCGAGCCGATCGGCGCGCCGAGCGGCATGATCGCCACCGCGCCGACATTTTCCAGCCGCTTCGCCGCGATCGGATCATCGACGCAATAGACCATTGGCTTGAAGCCTTCATTGGCGAGGATTTCGCACGCGCGCAGCGTCTCGACCATGTCGGGATAGAGCGTCTTCGCCTCGCCCAGCACCTCGAGCTTGACCAGTTCCCAGCCGCCCGCCTCGCGTGCCAGCCGCAAGGTGCGGATCGCGGATTCGGCGTCGAAACAGCCCGCCGTATTGGGCAGATAGGTGATCTTTTTCGGGTCGATGAAATCGGTCAGCATCGGCGCGTTGGGGTCCGACACATTCACCCGGCGCACCGCGACGGTCACGATCTCCGCGCCCGAGGCTTCGACCGCCGCCGCATTCTGCGCGAAGTCCTTATATTTGCCGGTGCCGACGATCAGGCGCGAACGGAAGGTCTTGCCCGCCACGGTCCAGGTGTCCGCCGCGCTTGCGGTGGTGATTGGCGTCTGGATGGTCATGACCTGCGGTGCTCCACGATATTGGCAAGGCCGCCCACGGTGTCGCGGACGAAGAACCGACGCACGCCCCAGGGCTCGTCGGTGAGCGGATAGACGATCTCCAACCCTTGCGCGACGGCGCGGGCATGGCAATCATCGACATTGTCGACACCGACCGAATAATCCGGCTTCAGGCCCGATGGGTCGCCGGCAATCACGCTGATCTGCGCATCGTCATGCCCGGGCGCGCGATAGGTCGAGATGAAATCCAGTTCCATCGCGAGGTCGAGGCCCAGCACATCGGTGAAAAAGGCCCGTCCGGCGGCGCTGTCGTCGGCGAAGCGGTTCGGCACGATGCGCGATGCGCCCATGCCGCCACCGACGAAATGCACGATCTCCAGCTCGTCGCCATCCTCGACCAGGACCTGCCCGAGCGTCGAGCGCGGCACGATCTCCAGATTGCGCTCGACCGCGATCTTTTCCGGCACCAGGCCGAGATCGGCGGCAAGCTGCGCGATCGTCAGGCCGGCGACAACGCGGCGATGCTCGCCATTGACGCGAATCGAGACAGTGCCGTCGGTATGTGTCATTACTACTCCGGAACGACGCGCAATTTGATCACGCGGCCCCGCGCATATAGAAAGCGCTGGCCCGCGCCCGCAACCGCCAAACCCGCAATCGTCAAACCCGCAAACGAAAGCCCGGTCTCTTGTCCGATACGATCTTCGTCCTCAACGGCCCGAACCTCAACCTGCTGGGGCTGCGCGAGCCGGACATCTATGGCACCGACACGCTCGACGATATCGCCGGGCAGTTGGAGGATCGCGCCCGCGACCTCGATCTGAAGATCGACATGCGCCAGTCGAATCACGAGGGGCATCTGGTCGACTGGCTGCACGAAGCGCAGGCCGAGGGCGCCAGGGCGGTGATTCTCAATGCCGGCGCCTATACCCACACTTCGGTCGCGGTGCGCGATGCGATCAAGGCGATCGTCACGCCCGTGATCGAGGTGCATCTGTCCAATCCGCACGCGCGCGAATCCTTTCGCCATCGCAGCCATATCGCGCCGGTCGCACGGGGAACCATCGCCGGCTTCGGCGCGCTTTCCTATCTGCTGGCGCTTGAAGCCGCCGCCCGTCTCTGACAGGACGCGTGCCCAATAAGGGAGCATAAGGGTCGCATGGCCGAAAACGAACAATCCGCCGCCCAGAATGACGCGATGCGAATCGATGTCGCTCTGGTCCGTCAACTCGCACAATTGCTGGACGACACCAGCCTGACCGAAATCGAGGTCGAGGATGGCGGCCGCAAGATCCGCATCGCGCGCAAGGCCGCGGCCGCCGCGCCGGTGCATTACAGCGCCGCGCCCGCTGCGCCGAGCGCCGCTGCGCCGCTGCTGCCGGCCGCACCGGTGGACGTCGTCGCCGCGCCGGTCCCGGCCGCCAATGCGGTAAAATCGCCGATGGTCGGCACTGCCTATCTGTCGTCCGATCCCGATTCGAAGCCGTTCGTGGCCGTCGGCGACAAGGTCGCAGCGGGCGCGACCCTGCTGATCGTCGAGGCGATGAAGGTGATGAACCCGATTCTCGCCCCCAGCGCCGGCACGGTAAAGGCCGTGCTGGTCGAGAATGGCCAGCCGGTCGAATTCGACCAGCCACTCGTCGTCGTCGAATAACCCCATGAAGCAGATCAAGAAGCTGCTGATCGCCAATCGCGGCGAGATCGCGCTGCGCATCCATCGTGCGTGCCATGAAATGGGCATTCTGACGGTCGCGGTGCATTCGACCGCCGATGCCGATGCAATGCATGTGCGGCTCGCCGATCAGGCGATCTGCATCGGCCCGCCGCCCGCGGTCGACAGCTATCTCAACATCCCGAACATCATCTCGGCCGCCGAAATCTCCGGCGCCGATGCGATCCATCCGGGCTATGGCTTCCTCAGCGAAAACGCCAAATTCGCCGAGATCGTCGAAGCGCACGACATCATCTTTGTCGGGCCGAAGCCCGAGCATATCCGCACCATGGGCGACAAGGTCGAGGCCAAGCGCACCGCCGGCGCGCTCGGCCTGCCGCTGGTGCCCGGGTCGGACGGCGCGATCAGCGACATCGCCGAAGCGAAGAAGATCGCCGCAAAGGTCGGCTATCCGGTGATCATCAAGGCCGCCTCGGGCGGCGGCGGGCGCGGCATGAAGGTGGTCAACGACCCCGAAAGCCTCGAAACCCAGATGCTCCAGGCCGGCACCGAGGCGAAGGCCGCATTCGGCGACGCGACGGTCTATCTGGAAAAATATCTCGGCAATCCGCGCCATATCGAATTCCAGGTGTTCGGCGACGGCGAAGGCAACGCGATCCATCTCGGCGAGCGCGACTGCTCGCTGCAGCGCCGCCACCAGAAAGTGCTTGAGGAAGCCCCCTCGCCCGTGCTCGGCCAGGAAGATCGTGACCGCATGGGCAATATCTGCGCCAAGGCAATGGCCGATATGGGCTATCGCGGCGCGGGCACGATCGAATTCCTGTGGGAAGACGGCGAGTTCTACTTCATCGAGATGAACACCCGGCTGCAGGTCGAACATCCGGTGACCGAAGCGATCACCGGGCTCGACCTGGTGCGAGAACAGATTCGCATTGCCGAAGGCCATCCGCTGACCCTGCGCCAGCAGGACGTGATTTTCCGCGGCCATGCGATCGAATGCCGCATCAATGCCGAGGACCCGCGCACCTTCGCGCCCTCGCCCGGGCTGGTGAAGCAGTTCCACGCGCCGGGCGGCATGAATGTCCGCGTCGATAGCGGCCTTTATGCCGGCTATAGGGTGCCGCCTTATTACGACAGCATGATCGCCAAGCTGATCGTCTACGGCACCACGCGCCAGGGCGCGCTGCGCCGCCTGCGCCGCGCGCTCGAGGAGTTCGTGATCGAGGGGATGAAGACCACCATCCCATTGCATCAGGCGCTGCTTGAGGATCCCGATTTCCAGAACGGCGACTATACGATCAAATGGCTGGAGGAGTGGCTGGCCAAACAGGACGCCTGAACGCGGGCGCCTATGGGCCGACAAGGGGAGGAAAAGCGCATGACGCCGGGTTCATATCGGAAGTCGCTGCTGGTTGCGGGAGCAGCCCTTTTCCTGCTCGGGCTTCTGCAAGGAGCCGCGGTTCATTCCTTCCTGAATCCCAGAATGGCGCTTTCAGCGCACCTCACTGCGGTTCAAAGCGGCATGGCGATCATGATTGCCGGCCTCGTCTGGCCCATGATCACGCTCGCCCCCGCTCTCAAGGGCGTCGCGCACTGGACGCTCGTCGCCGGAATGTATGGGCTTTGGATCGCTTTGACGCTATCGGCCGCGACGGGTGCCAGTGATGCCCTGCCCATTGCCGGCGCCGGCTATTCGGCGGCGCCCTCTGCCGAGCAAATGGTTTCGGCGCTAATCGTCATCAGCAGTGCCGCGATGGTCCTGGGCTGGGGCCTGCTCACGATAGGCCTGTTTCGTTCGGAACAGGCATAGTCTGCATCCACGACGGCCGCTGACGTTGACGATTAACGGCAGCATCGCGTCCCTGAAACCGATCGACGCAGGGTCGACGAGCGCGCCACGATCGGGCAAATCGTTCCGCTTCCGCACCATGGGCAAGCACTCCATTTCGATCGGGTTCCGCGATCTCGGATGGGTGCTCGTCGCTGGATTCGGATTGGAGGATTTGCGGCATGTCCTTTCAGATCGTTACCCAATCCATTCGCATCGCGGCGGAACCCCGCGACATATGGAATGCCCTTGTTGATCCCCAGGCCGGGGAAAAATGGCGCAATGCTCACTTCACGACCGATTGGCGGGCCGACGACCCAATCGAGATAGAAGCAATCATCGGGACAAGGCGTTACAGGGACAAAGGGCGTGTCATTAAAGTCCAGCCGCCCTCGCTGCTCCAATATAGCTATTGGTCACGGGTTTCAGGTCTGCCCGACACCCCCGAATCCTGTTCGACGATCACGATGACACTTGAAGCCGAAGACACGGATACGATTCTGACGGTCGAACAGCAGGTGCCGCCTTCACCTGTGCGTCGAGGAAACGGATGGGAAATCGGCGAGGATTCCGGCTGGCGGCACGTAGCATTCTATTGGCGCACGACGCTCCCGGTCCTGAAGCGGATCGTGGAGGAGAAATATCGCGGGCCGGAATGGCACGTCGCAGGCTGAGGATCGCCGAGGCGGACGCAGCGTCCTGGCTTCAGCCATAGGCAACGATCTGCCCTGCCGGCCATGATCTGGCCGCATGAACCCTTATATGATGGACATATGGCGCCGATACCGGAGCCATTGTTGACGTGGTGACTGTGCATGCCTCGACAATCGATGAACATTGGAAGCGCGGCCGATCCTCTCCTGGCCCTGGAGCTTGCTGCGCAGGGCTTCGTTCGTCCGGCGCCCGACGCGATCGATTGGTTACCGACGCCTGCCCTGGACTCGGACTGGAAGAGCTTCGCTGACTCGTGGAATCGGCTCGGCCTCGATCGATATATGGCCGATGGCGGTCGCTATCGCCGGCGCCGTCACGCTGCAGTGGCGATCACGCCAGACGCGATCGCGCGAAAGCCGCACCAGCCCCATTTTCAGAGCCGTGACTATAATCAGCTGAATGGAGATGTGCAGCGCTGGTTCGAGCCGATGGAGGACGCCATCGCCGACAGCCCGATGATGCAGCGACTGCTCCGCGGCGCGACCCTTTGCTTCGAGGGAGCCGGCGAGAGCGCCATGGCCGCTCATTGGCATGTCGAACTGCATCAGTTTCGGATCGAGACCACGGCGCAGAACCTCGGTCGCCCGACCCCCGAAGGCATGCATCGCGACGGGGTCGACTGGGTGTTGGTGATGCTGATCGATCGACTGAACGCCAATGAAGGCGTGACCGAGATTCAGATTGCCGGCCGACCGGAGATTGACCGCTTCACCCTGGCAGCACCCGGTGACGCCGTGCTTCTGGACGACCACCGGGTGCTGCATGGTGTCACGCCGATCCGACCGATCGATCCGGACATGCCCGCGCATCGCGATGTCTTCGTCGCGACATGGAAGGCGGAAGGCTCTGGCTGAGCGCGCATTCTCTATTTCTATTTCGGGGACACAATACTAAATTATCCGCGGATTTCGAGATCGGCGATACACAATGACCCGTGCCAATTAGCATTGTGCCCCCAAATTTCTCCTGGTCCGCTTCACCTGTCGCATTGTCCACGATCAGCTTTGCGAGCTGGTTAGGATCGCGAGGGCCCTTGGGGCTTGGTCATATCTTATTCGCCGCAGGGCTTGAGGGATCATAATTCGGGTTGTGCGTGAACTCCCCGAAGATTTTGCCTTCCTCGTTTACCTTCCACGCACCAACTATCGCCTCGGGCGGCACACCGTCATTCGGCCCGTAGTTGCCGGAAATGCGATAAACAAAACCGTTCGGCATCTTGGCGGCCTCTTCGTGTTCGCCCGGCTCTGGCGACACCGGCTGCACGGCTGCGGGCTTATTCCGTTTCCACATTGCCGCGATATGCCATCGGGTCCGCTGGCGTACCAGTCTGATCGAGGCGGTCAATTTCAACCTGACTCACTATCCTGCGCTGCTCTGTGTTGACCCACGCGATGCGGTGTGTCTTGGGGGCGGCATGACAAAATCCGCAACCGACATCGTCCAGGACGTGATCAATACCGCAGTCGTCGATGCGATCCTGGCCTTGAAGGAAGCGTCGCAGGGCCTCCCCAATGCGCTCATCCGCGACCTGGCTTCGATTCACGCGAATACGGCGTTCAGCGACCTCCCATCGGCGGTTCAAAAAGCGGTTGCGGCAAGCGTGCGCAACGCGTTCTCCCAATTGCAGAGAAATGGCTACGTCATCGCTGAAGCGAAAAGCGTGCTGCCAACGGCGCCTCGGCCCACACCCGCCGGCGCTGCGACCCGCACCGATCGCGCGCCGCGTCGTGGGCCACCCAAACCCGGCGGCCCGCGCCGGCCGCCCGCCGGCAGAGGCAAAAGCTGATCCTGAACCGGACACGCAAAGGCTAAAGCGCCCTTTTGCGTTCCGCCTTTTGCCATCCGGCACTTGACCGCTGAGCGTTCCGTCACGGATTGTGCCGGAACCATCTTGCGTTGAATGCGCTCGGTCTTGCGAAGGGGTTTTGCCATGTACAGGTCCAGCGGCAATTTCGAGGCTTTTGCCCGCCCGCTCAAACCGGAGGGTGTCGATGGCCGCCGGGCCTTTTTCGTGGGGTCCGGTCTCGCATCGCTTGCGGGCGCGGCTTTCCTGATCCGGGACGCGCAGATGCCGGGCAGCGCGATCACGATCTTCGAAGAACTTCCCCTGCCCGGCGGCAGCATGGACGGCATCCTTGATGCGCATAAGGGTTTCATCATTCGCGGCGGGCGCGAGATGGAAGCGCATTTCGAAACATTATGGGATCTGTTCCACTCGATCCCGTCGCTGCAGACGCCGGACGCCTCGGTGCTGGATGAGATGTACTGGCTGCACAAGAAAGACCCGTCGACCAACCCGTGCCGCGCGATCCACCAGCGCGGCGAGCCGATCGACCAGCTGCCCGACCTGACGCTCACGCCCAGGGCGGTCGAGGAGCTGATCGGGCTTGCCCTGATGCGCGAGCAGGACCTTGACGACAAGCGCATCGACGAGGTCTTCACCGCGGAATTCTTCGCGTCGAATTTCTGGCTCTATTGGGCGACGATGTTCGCGTTCGAACCCTGGGCGAGCGCGCTCGAAATGCGGCGTTACATCCTGCGCTTCGTCCATCATGTATCGACGCTCGCAGACCTCAGCGCGCTGCGCTTCACCCATTACAACCAATATGAATCGCTGATCCTGCCACTGGTCGAGCATTTGAAGGGCCACGGCGTGACCTTCCAATATGGCACCCAGGTCGATGACATCCTGGTCACCAGCGCCGGCGGTGAAAAAGTGGCGACGGCAATCAACCTGACGGTCGATGGCGCGGCCGGGAAGATCGCGCTCGCACCAACCGACCTGGTGTTCGTCACCAACGGCTCGATCACCGAAAGCTCGACCTATGGCGACAATGATACACCGGCGCCGATCGTCACCGATCGCGGCGGCGCCTGGTCGCTATGGAAGAAGCTGGCCGCGCGGGATCCCGCATTCGGCCGTCCGGAAAAATTCTGCGACAATATCCCGGAGGCGAACTGGACGATCTCGGCGACGGTGACGCTGACCGACGACCGCATCACTCCCTATATCGAGCGGATCACGGGGCGCGATCCACGCTCGGGCCGGATCGTGACCGGCGGCCCGTGCAACATCAAGGATTCAAGCTGGCTCTACGGCTTTTCGATGAGCCGGCAGCCGCATTTCGCCGCCCAGGACCCGCAAAAGGATCTCGTCGTCTGGCTGTACGGCCTGTTTTCCGACAAGCCCGGCGATTACATCAGGAAGCCGATCCGCGACTGCACCGGCGCGGAACTGTGCGCCGAATGGCTCTACCATCTCGGCGTGCCGGAGGCGGAGATCGACGATCTTGCGCGCACTGCGGCGCGCACCATCCCTTGCAACATGCCGTACATCACATCCTATTTCATGCCGCGCGCCGCCGGCGACCGGCCGCTGGTGGTGCCTGATACCTCGAAAAACCTGGCCTTTATCGGCAACTTTGCGGAGACCGAGCGCGACACCGTGTTCACCACCGAATATTCGGTGCGCACGGCGATGGAGGCGGTCTATACGCTGGTCGGCGTGGATCGCGGCGTGCCGGAAGTGTTCGCGTCATCGTTCGACGTCCGCGTGCTGCTCGACGCGCTCTATTATCTGAACGATCGCAAACCGCTCGATCAGCTGAAACTGCCATTCGTCGCGCGCATGATCGAGAAAGTGGCACTTGCCAAAGTAAGAGGCACCTATGTCGAAGAGCTGCTCGAGAATGCAAAACTGATCTGAAACGCTGGCGAAGACCCGCGCCAATCACCCATAGTGTCCCCAAATCTTCATGCGCCCGCCACGCGTGTCTGGCCGCCGACGATCGTCACGGGGCCGGCCGGCACCTGACCAGCATTGAGGGCGATGCCCGCGCCCGCTTGCAAAACCGCTGGCTGGCCGCCGATCAGAACGCGTGTCGCATGTCCCACCCATCGAACGGAGACGCAGGGATCGGGCCGGTCGCCCATAAAGAAGGGACAGCCGGCGATCGGGCATAGATCGAATATGGTGACGACCGGCACTCTGCCGACACGCACGCGGCCGCGACTTGTCGCGGTGATCCGACCCCCATGGGGACAGAAAGCCATCGCATCGAGCGTGACCAGAGGGCTGGGTATCATGTCACTTCCAACGCGTCGTTGTTGACCGATACGGTGGCCCCGACCATCGTTACCGATGCGCCTTGCCCATTGGAGATGTGGATTCCGGTATCGTTAAAGGTCAGCGCTGCGCCCGCTGCGGTTCGCAGGACGATGCCGCCAGCCGGACCCGGCGCATCGCTGATGACCAGGCTATGACCGCTCGGCGTCTTGAATGCGATGCCGAAGAACGGCGACGAGAGCATCGATCGAGGAAATTCCGCCGCTGTGGGCCAGAAACCGCCAACCCATATCGGATAGCCGTCATCGCCTCGTTCAAACTCCACCCAGACCATCGTGCCAATGGGCGGGATTGCGATCATGCCGGCTTCGGCAGCCGCTATGGGCGTACACGGCATTGCCCAAGGAGAGGGCGTCGCGCCATAAACATCAGGGATCATGAGCTGGATGCGCCCCAAGTCCTGCGGGTCCACATTGTTGACGACTGTCCCGCGATATTTGCCGAAACGGCGGCTTGGTCGGGACATCAGCTCGCTCCTTCATATGCGGTGCGACTATGGCACGGCCCAAAGAGAGTGACTATTGTGCAATCGGCCCGCTTGAATCGCTTGCTCGTATTTCGGGGACACTATACTAAACTATCTATAGATTTCCAGATCCAGCTATAAGCATCGACGCGCGCCAATTAGGTATAGTGTCTCCAAATCTTGATGCCGGCGGCGTTCAGGCATCTTCAGGGACGAAGCGCAAAATCGCAAAGGGATGAACGTGGAAAAATCGAAGACGGCGCAGGTGCGCGCTCGGATCGCGCTTGCGACAGCGATCGCGCTGGGCGCGCTCTGGATCGGTCATGCGTTCGTGCCGTCGGTTTTATGGGCCGGTGTCGTGACCGTCGCGGTCGAGCCGCTTCGTCACCGCATCGTGACCCGCTGGCCCGGCCGGCACACGCTCGCTGCCAGCCTGATCACCCTGGCGGTGCTGCTCATCGTCGTCGTGCCGGTGGTGATCGCCGTCTCACGCGCGGTCGTGGAAGCACAGGGCGCCGCGCTCTGGCTCGCGCAAGCGCGCGCCAAGGGCGTACCCATCCCCGCATGGGTGGCGACCCTGCCGATCGGCTCAGCGGAGATCGCCGCGTGGTGGAACACCCATCTGCTCACCGCTGCGGCGGCGTCGGAGCAGCTGGGACGGATCGACACCGACACGCTGCTCAAACAATCGCAATCGCTGACACACGGCGTCATCAAACGCGTCGTCGTGTTCGCTTTCACGATCGTTGTGCTGTTTTTCCTGATCCGTGATCGCGACACCGTCGTCCGGCAATTGGAGCGTGGCACAAAGCGCGCGTTCGGCGAGGCCGGCATTCGCCTGGGCCGGCAGATCTCCGCGTCCGTGCGGGGAACGGTCGACGGGCTGGTCCTGCTCGGCCTGGCCCAGGGCATCATCATGGCCATAATCTATGCCATTGCCGGGGTGCCCCATCCGATCCTGATGGGCCTGTTGTCCGGTCTCGCGTCGATCGTACCGTTCGGACTGGTCGCGGTCCTGCTGATCGCGGTGGCGTTGCTGGTCCTCAAGGGTTTCGTCACGGCGGCGATCGTGGTCGGCCTTCTCGGCTTCGTGATCAATTTCGTGATCGATCATTTCCTGCGCCCCGGCCTGATCGGCGGCACGACCCGCCTGCCGTTCGTGTGGGTGCTGATCGGCATCGTCGGCGGCGTGGAGACAATCGGGCTATTGGGCCTGTTCGTCGGCCCCGCCGTGATGGCGGCCTTGGTCATGATCTGGCGCGAATGGATCGCGGACGGCGATATCGGCGTACCGGACGAGGCGACCTGAAAAATCCTATTTCGGGGACACTATACTAAATTATCCGCAGGTTTCCAGGTCCAGCCATGGACAACGCCGCGCGCGACACGACTCCCGGTTGTCCCCCTCACGCGCAGCGAGATACATTAGGTGAGCTTATAGAGCTTAGCGCATCCAGCAGCCTAATCAACCAATGACGAAGGGCATATAACAGGCGTCCAACAGCCGGAGGAGCAATGGATGCGCTTGGAGGATTGGAGCGGGCGAGCCTTGGCGGCACTGGCATTGGCGGGCCTGGTCTTCGCCCCTGTCGTACGTGCTCAGCCCGGCCCTGCGAAAGAATCGCTGGTCATTCAGGAACAGGGAAGTTTCGCCATCGGTGGAACAGTGTCGCGCACGCCGGGACGCTACGACAATGAAGCACCGACCGCCGCAGGACAAAGCTTCCATGGCGACCATCTCTACACCTTCTATCAAATTCCGCAGAAGGCGAAGCCGCTGCCGATCGTGATGCTGCACGGAGCCTATCAGTCCGCGCGCAGTTGGGAGACCACGCCGGACGGTCGCGAGGGCTTTCAGACCCTCTTCCTGCGCCGGCGTTTCCCGGTCTATCTTGTCGACCAGCCGCGCCGCGGTCGTGCCGGCAACAGCATTGTTGCAACAACGATCGAACCCGCGCCCAACGACCAACTCTTCTTCGACCAGTTCAGACTCGGCAAATGGCCGAATTACTTCGACAACGTGCAGTTCGACCGAAAGCCGGAGGTGCTCGATCAATTCTTGCGATCGGTCACGCCCAATACCGGCCCCTATGATGCGGGGGTCATCTCGGATGCGATGTCGGCACTATTCGGCAAGGTCGGTCCGGCCATCCTTTTCACGCATTCGCAGGGTGGCGGGCCGGGCTGGCTGACCGCGATCAAGAATCCCAACGTCAAGGCCATCATCGCCTTCGAGCCCGGAAGTGGCTTTATCTTCCCCGCGGACGAACTGCCTCCGGCGATGCCGAGCGCAGCGGGAACCTTGTCGCCCGAGGCCGTGTCGCGCGCGGATTTCGAGAAACTGACCCGCATTCCCATCGTCATTTATTATGGCGACAACTTTCCTGCCAAGCCGACCAGGGAGCGCGGGCAGGACAATTGGCGGGTGCGCCTCGCCATGGCCCGGCGCTGGGTCGATGCGGTCAACAACCATGGTGGTGACGCCCGGCTGGTGCATCTTCCCGAGATTGGCATCCGGGGCAACACGCACTTCCTGATGTCCGACCTGAACAATGTCCAGATCGCTGACCTGGTGTCGAAATTCCTGACGGAGAAGAAACTGGATTGAGCCGGCCGCACCGACGCCCAGCGAAACCGGTCCCCGCCTCTCCCTGCAAAAAACGGAATTCTACATGACCAACGATGTCACCGATAAAAAAAGGCGCGCGTTTCTCGGGACCTCCGCGCTTGTTCTCTCAGGCGCACTGTTAGGAGTTCCAGCAATGACCAATGCCACCGCGATCGCGGCCGACTCCAAGCAGAATCCATTCACCCTGGTCTATGGCGGGGCGATCACCAAAAACGAGCCGGGCCAGATCAATATCCACCCGGTCACGTACCGACTCAACGGCCTGGACATCGCCGCCAACGTCTACACCCCGGCAAACCATGACCCGGCCCGGAAATATCCGGCGATCGTCGTGGCGCACCCGAATGGCGGAGTGAAGGAACAGGTCGCAGGTCTGTATGCCCAGCAGCTGGCCGGACAGGGCTATATCACGATCACCGCCGACGCGGCCTATCAGGGTGGAAGTGGCGGCGTGCCCCGTCAGTTGGACAAGCCCTCCAACCGGATCGAGGATATTCATGGCATGGCGGACTTCATATCCCGCTATCCGGGCGTCGATGCCGCGCGCCTGGGATTGCTCGGCATCTGCGGTGGCGGCGGCTACGCGCTGGCGGCGGCGAAGACCGACAAGCGATTCAAGTCGGTTGCGACGCTGAGCATGTTCAATTCCGGCCGGGTGCGTCGCAACGGTTATATGGATTCGCAAATCCCCACCATCCAGGAGCGTCTGCAACAGGCCTCAGCCGCTCGGTCGCAGGAAGCAGCCGGGGGCGACGTCCGCTACGTCGGTGACGGGCGACTCACTGACGAACAGATCGCTGCATTGCCGTTCGAGCTATATCGTCAGGGGCTCGTCTATTACGGGAGAACCAACGCTCATCCCAACTCGAATGGCAGGTACACCATGAGCAGCCTGCTGGACCTGATGCGTTGGGATGCCACCGACCAGATCGAGCTGATCGACACGCCGCTGCTGCTGATCGCCGGCAGCAAGGCCGATAGCATGTACTTGAGCGAGGATGCCTTCACCAAGGCCCTGGGCACGACGGACAAGGAACTGTTCCTGATCGACGGTGCGACACATATCGAGACCTACTGGGTTCCCAGATATGTGGATGCCGCAATGGGCAAACTGACGCCGTTCTTCGCCAGGACCGTCTAGCGTCGAGACCAGCCAGGACAGTCTGACCCGAACGAGGAATCCATGATGAAACATATTGCCAGAACCATTCTCGCAGCAGTGAGCATCCTGCTGGCCGGAGGCTTGACCACCATGGCGCACGCGCAGACCGAGACTCCGGCCATCACCGCCGGCAAACAACCATCACGGGCGCAGCAATTGATGGGCGACATTGCGCCCAAGCTCGCCGAGCTTACCGACGACGTGCTGTTCGGGGATGTATGGGAACGCCCCGGCCTGGCAAAGCGCGACCGCAGCCTGATCACGGTCGCCGCGCTCATTGCACTGAACCGGCCCGAGCAACTCCGCTCCCACATCGCTTTGGCACGTCGGAACGGTGTCACCGAGACCGAAATCGTCGAGACCATCACGCAGCTCGCCTTTTATGCGGGATGGCCGAACGCGATCTCGGCGGTGGGTGTCGCACGGGACGTATTCAACGCGGCACCCGGTGCCACGCGTCAGCCCGACCCGCCAGCACCCGGACAGCCTGAATGAGATCCGCCGTCATCGCGGGGATGGCATTGTCGCTCGGCGGATCCGCGGCAGTTGCTCAGGAGGGCCAGATGGTCACAGTCATAAAGGCCGGTTCCCAGCCACCCACCCAAGGTTCTGTCGATAATTTCACTGGTTCGGTACGCGTGGATTCCCGGTTCCAGGCCAAGCCGCCTGCCCGTATCGGCGGGGCGATCGTGACGTTCGCACCGGGCGCCCATACCGCCTGGCACACGCATCCGCTGGGCCAGACGCTGATCGTGACGGTCGGCGTTGGACTGGTCCAGCAATGGGGCGCTCCGATCCAGGAAATCCGGCCAGGCGACGTCATCCGGATTCCGCCAGGGGTAAAACACTGGCACGGTGCCACGCGCACGACCATGATGACCCATGTGGCGGTCGCCGAAGCATTGGATGGGAAATCGGTCGAATGGCTTGAGCTGGTGTCCGACGCGCAATATCCACATTGAGGCCGGGCGCCTTGCGATCTCGCTCGTCAGGGATCGCGATAGCGCAGGGCTTCGACCAGGATCGCAAAGGCGGGCGAAGCATGGCGACGGCTCGGATAGTAGAGATGGTATCCGGGAAAGGGCTCGCACCAGTCTTCGAGCACCCGGATCAGTCGCCCCGCCCGGATATGATCGAGCGTCAGGTCTTCGGGCATATAGGTGAGCCCCAATCCCTGAAGGGCGGATTCGAGCCGCAGGCCGATATTGTTGAAGACCAATTGGCCTTCGACCCGGACCTTGACCTCACGACCGCCTTTCTCGAATTCCCAGGCGAAGAGGCCGCCATAGGTCGGTAGCCGGATGTTGATGCAATTGTGCGCGGTGAGATCCTGCGGCGCTTCCGGCCTTGGGTGTCTCTCGAAATAGGATGGCGAGCCGACGACCGCCATCCGCATCGCTGGCCCGATCCGGACCGCGATCATGTCCTTGGCGACCTGCTCGCCAAGCCTGACACCCGCGTCAAAGCCCTCGGCTGCGATATCGACCAGGCCATAATCGACAATGATCTCGACGTTGATGTCGGGATATTCGGGCAGGAACCGGGCCAGGCCGTTCTGCAGGACCGTGACGGCCGAATGCTCGCCCGCAGTGATCCGGATCGTACCGGCCGGCTTGTCCCGCATGGCATTCATCGCCGCCAGTTCCTGTTCGATCTCTTCGAACCGCGGCGCGAGCGTGCGTAGCAAGCGTTCGCCTGCTTCGGTGGGGGACACGCTGCGCGTCGTGCGCATGAGCAGGCGGATGCCCAGGCGCTCTTCAAGACCCTTCACGGTCTGGCTCAGCGCGGATTGCGACACCCCCAGCTTGGCAGCTGCGCGGGTGAAACTACGTTCCCTGGCAACGACCGCGAACGCGGCGAGCGTGTTGAAATTCTCGTTCGACATTCATTAGGCCATCTTATCAGGGAATGCCGATTATAGCCCCTAATCGCACCTCGTCGCGCAGGTTATATCGAAATTCGGCAGCTATCGGTTTTTCGGCCGACTAAAGCTGCCCGACAAACCGGAAGGTGCGTCTTGCGGCAGTTCGGTCGTGGAAACGCTGCCGAAGGAGCCAGTGTCACGGGCATCCGCGCCTGCGGGGCTATTGGAGAATGACGATGGAACACCGGACGCTCGGCCAGCACGGTTTGAAGGTTTCGGCGCTGGGACTCGGCTGTATGAGCTTCGCCGGAGCCTATGGCCCGGGCGGCGACCGACAGGATGCGATTGCGCTCATCCGCGCGGCGGTCGACAGGGGCGTCACCCTGTTCGATACCGCCGAGGCCTATGGCCCATTCACGAACGAGGCACTGGTCGGCGAAGCGCTCGAACCGGTTCGCGACCGCGTGGTGATCGCGACCAAGTTCGGCTTCGACATCGACCTCGAAACAGGCGCGCGCGGTGGCGGCGTCAACAGCCGGCCGGAACACATCAAGGCTGTCGCCGACGCGGCGCTGAAGCGGCTGCGGACCGATCGGATCGACCTGTTCTACCAGCATCGCGTTGATCCGAGCGTGCCGATAGAAGACGTAGCCGGCGCGGTGAAGGAATTGATCGCAGCCGGCAAGGTCGGCCATTTCGGCCTGTCCGAGGCGGCACCGGATACGATCCGCCGCGCTCATGCCGTGCAGCCCGTCGCTGCGCTGCAGAGCGAATATTCCCTGTTCTGGCGCGAGCCCGAGCAGGAACTGCTCCCGCTGGTGGAGGAGCTTGGCATCGGCTTCGTGCCGTTCAGTCCGCTCGGCGCGGGCTTCCTGACCGGGCAGGTCGATGAGAACACCGTGTTCGCACCGGGCGACTTCCGCAACCATGTGCCGCGCTTCTCCCGCGAGGCCCGCAAGGCGAACATGGCACTGGTGGAGGTGGTGAAGCGGGTGGCCAGGCGCCGCGCTGCCGCACCGGCTCAGGTGGCGTTGACATGGCTCCTCGCCCAGCGCCCATGGATCGTGCCGATTCCCGGCACGAGCAACATGGGCCGCATGGAGGAGAATCTCGGCGCTGCAGACCTGATGCTCACACGTGACGATCTGGCCGAGATCGACGCGGGCACCGGGGGTTTCGCAGTCCGGGGCGAGCGGTTGCCCGAACAGATGCTCAAGATGACGCGGCGCTGACCTGCATCTTACCAGAAATATCAATAAATACCTGATATATATACATATTATTTATGCCGGAGCACCAACATGCGCCGAAGATATGGAACAATCCGGTGTAACATATCTCCCCCGCCGTCCGCCCAAATCCTCCGTCACAGCCGTTGAGCGGATCGATTCATATTGCTCTCGGCTGTCGTCATACCTGCTCTCCGGCGCGCGTGCGTTCTCGTATTGCGAGTAAAAGCCCATGCGCCAAAGTCTTTGAATCAAGCGACCGGCATCGAGCAGACCATGACCCCAACCGCGATATTTCCCTTCACTCCCGCAGCACACCGGAAAAACTCCCGTGCGGATCCATCAAAACTCCCGCAGCTTTTCCCGCAGACTCCCGCAGAACCCTCAAAAAACGATTCTCCCGCAACAACTCCCGCAGCTGCGGGAAAATGGGACCATCGCAGCACCCGCACCAGCTACGCGGCAATCTCGAACGACAGGGTCCCGATTCAATCCTGCCCATCCGGTACCGGCACCCCTCTTTCCCCTGCCCCGCCACTCTGCCAGATGACGGCATCACAGGGGAGAATCAGCGTGCGTCATCTGCTTGCCGCCACCGCCATCAGCGTCCTTGCCATCGCCGCGAGCCCGCTCGCCGCGCAGGTCAGGACACCTGACCGGCCAGTCACCGATCCGAAGAATGTCGCGTCGCCCGCCAATCCCAACGCCCGCGCCGTCCCGGTCGAGGATATCGGCACCTCGCGGACGCTGGGCGGCGCGGCATGGAGCGCCGACGGCAAGCAGATCTTTATCGCGACCAACCTGACCGGCCGGACCAATATCTGGCGCACCGATACAGCGGGCAGCTGGCCGGTGCAGATCACTCAATCGGACGATTCTCAGACCGGACTGGTCACCTCGGCGGACGGGAAATACGTCTATTTTCAGCAGGATGTCGGCGGCAATGAATATACCGACATTTACCGCGTGTCGGTCGATGGCGGCGCGGTCGAGAATCTGACCAACACGCCCGATCGCCAGGAAAGCGGTATGCTCGTCGGCCCCAAAGGCGGGCTCATCGCGCTTTCGGTCAAGCTGAAGTCGCAGGGCCAGTCGAACGTCGCGGTGCTGGATGCCGACGGCAAGGTCCGCGTATTGACCAGCGAAGCCGACCCGCAATTCGGCTGGTCGCCGGTGGCGTGGATCGAGGACGGGGCGGCAATCATCGCCGGGCGCAACCGGGTCGATACGCGCGTCGCCGAAGTGTGGCGGATCGATATCGCCAGCGGCAGCGCAACCAGGCTGCTCGGCAAGGCGGACACCGTCTATCAGGCGAGCGATGCGACCGCCGATGGCAAATGGATCGCCATCAACACCGACGAGGGCACCGGCCAGCTTCACGCCGGCCTCTACGATACCGGCGCCAGAAGCTGGCGCTGGCTCAAGCCGACGCCGTGGGAGCAGGAGGCGAGCAGCTTCACGCGTGACGGCAAGTCGCTGATCTTCGCCACCAATGCCGACACCCGCAGCACGCTCTACCGGTTCGATCTCGCGTCCGGTACCGAGACTGCGCTTCCGATCCCGCCGGGGGTCAATTATCTCGCCGGGGCGGATCCGCGATCGCCCGACGGCAAGACGCTGCTGGTCAATCATTCGGGCGCGGATTCGCCGGCCAATCTCTATCTCTACGATCTCGCCACCGGCCAGTCGCGCCCGGCGACTCAACTCGCCATTGCCAGCCTGACCCCGGCGGTGCTGCCCAAGTCGCAGGTGGTGACCTATAAAAGCTTCGACGGCACCTTGGTCAGCGCGATCGTGACCATGCCCGCCAACCTCAAGCGCGATGGCGGCAACCCGGCGATCGTGCTGCCGCATGGCGGGCCGACCGGGCAATCGCAGGACGGCTACAGCCGCTACGCCACCGCCTTTGCCAGCCGCGGCTATGTCGTGATCCAGCCCAATTTTCGCGGCTCGACCGGCTATGGCAAGGCCTTCCAGGAAGCGAACTACAAGGATCTGGGCGGCGGCGACCTGAAGGACACGGTCGCGGCCAAGGCCTTCCTGGTCCAGACCGGCTATGTCGATGCGAAACGCGTCGGCATCTTCGGCGGCAGCTATGGCGGGTTCATGTCCTTGATGGCGATCGGCCGCACGCCGGACGAATTCGCCGCCGCGGTGCAATGGTACGGCATCATCAACTGGCGCACCATGTACCGCGACCAGGACGAGCGGCTGAAAGCCTATCAGCGCGGCCTGCTCGGCACGCCCGAGTCCGACCCCAAAGTCTATGACGCCGCCTCGCCGCTCACTTACATCCGCGCCGCCAAGGCGCCGTTGCTGACGATCCAGGGCGAGAATGACATCCGCGTGCCGCGCGGACAGGCGCAGGAGGTCAACGACATCTTGAAAGCCAAGGGCAATGTGGTCGAGACGATCTTCTACCCGGCCGAGGGGCATGGCTTCCAGAAGCGCGAGAACCAGCTCGATTCGCTCAAGCGCACCGTGGCGTGGTTCGACAAATATCTGAAACCGGCAGGAGCGGCAGCAAAGTGAAGGCGACGATCTGGCATAACCCACGCTGCTCGAAATCGCGCGAGGCGCTGGCGATCCTGAAGGAGACGCCAGGCCTCGAAATCGAGGTGATCGAGTATCTCAAGACGCCACCGACCCGCGCCAGGCTCGCCGCGCTTTATGCGCGCGCGGGCATGACGCCGCGCGAGGGGCTGCGCAAGGCCGAGGACGCCGCGAAGGCGCTGGCCGGGGCAAGCGACGATGCCATTCTCGACGCGATGGTCGCCGACCCGATCCTGATCGAACGCGCGCTGGTCGAAACCGACAAAGGGGTTCGGCTGGGGCGTCCGCCCGAGCGCATTCGCGAGATCCTTTGAGCGGGCTCGAACCCGGCCGCAATTGCTGGCGGATCGAACAGGTCGACAAGGCGACGGTGCTGATCGACGCCGACCGCTATTTTCGCGCGGCGCGCGCGGCGATGCTCAAGGCGCGGCGGCAGATCCTGCTGATCGGCTGGGATTTCGACGCGCGGATCGACCTCGTGCCCGGCGAACATGTCGAGGATGGCGCGCCGCATAATGTCGGCGACTTCATCCACTGGCTGGTCGAGCGCAATGCCGATCTCAACGTCTATCTGCTGCGCTGGGACGTCGGCGCGGTGAAGACGCTGCTGCGCGGCACGACCATCTTCACCGTGATCAAATGGATGCGCCACCCGCGCATCCACACCAAACTCGACAGTTTCCATCCGGTCGCCGCCTCGCATCATCAGAAGATCGTGGTGATCGACGATTGCCTCGCCTTTTGCGGTGGGATCGACATGACCTCGGAACGCTGGGACACGCGCGAACATCTCGATGTGCAGCCGGGCCGGATGCTGAACGGCAAGCCCTACAAGCCCTGGCACGATGCGACCACCGCGTTGCAGGGGCCGGTCGCCGGCGCGCTGGGCGAACTGTGCCGCGACCGCTGGGCGCTGGCGGGCGGCGATCCGATCGCGGTGCCGGACGTGTCGGCCGATTGCTGGCCGGACGATCTCGACGCGGATTTCAGCGATATCCGCGTCGCCATTTCCCGCTCGCAACCCGAAATGCCCGATGTCGAACCGGCGCACGAAATCGAAGCGCTGTATCTCGACCTGATCGCGCGGGCGACGCGGCATATCTATGCCGAGAGCCAGTATTTCGCCTCGCGCCGCATTGCCGAGGCGATCGCCAAACGGCTCGACCAGGCGGACGGGCCGGAAGTGATCATCGTCAACCCGGTCACGGCAGAGGGTTGGCTCGAGCCGATCGCGATGGACACCGCACGGGCGCGACTGTTCGAGGCGTTGAAGCACCATGACACGCACGACCGGCTGCGCATGTATCACCCGCATACCGCCGGCGGCGCGCCAATCTATGTCCATGCCAAGATCCTGGTCGTCGACGACCGGATGCTGCGGGTCGGCTCGTCCAACTTCAACAACCGGTCGCTGCGGCTCGATACCGAATGCGATGTGACGATCGACGCCGATCTTGGCGCCGACCCGGCCTGTATCCGCGCGATCCGCGACGGGCTGATCGCCGAGCATCTCGGCATGGAGATCGATGTCGTCGCCGCGGCGATCGACGAGAGCGGCTCGCTGATCGGGGCGATCGAACAGCTGCGCGGATCGGGCAAGACGCTGATTCCCTATGAAGTACCCAATCTCAGTGAGGTCGAGGCATGGCTGGCCGACAATGAAGTGCTGGATCCCGAAGGCCCAGACGAGATGTTCGAGGCCTTCGCCAAACGCGGCCTGTTTCGTCGCCTGCATTTTTGGAAGCGGCGTAAGGGGTGACGAATCTCACTATGGTCGTTAGAGCCGCCGCATGAGCGAGATCACACCGCAAATCGTTGCCGAGCACGGCCTGTCGCCCGAAGAATATGAGCGTGTCCTGCACGCCATGGGACGCGAGCCGAACATCACTGAGCTGGGCATTTTTTCGGTCATGTGGTCGGAGCATTGCTCCTATAAATCCAGCCGTATCCATTTGAAAAAGCTACCCACGACTGGCCCGCAGGTGATTTGCGGCCCGGGCGAGAATGCCGGCGTGATCGATATCGGCGACGGCCAGGCGGCGATCTTCAAGATGGAGAGCCACAACCACCCGTCCTATATCGAGCCCTATCAGGGTGCGGCGACCGGAGTCGGCGGCATATTGCGCGACGTGTTCACCATGGGTGCGCGGCCGGTGGCGAATCTCAACGCGCTGCGTTTCGGCCGGCCCGATCATCCCAAGATGCGCCATCTGATCGCCGGCGTGGTTCACGGCATTGGCGGCTATGGCAATTGCGTCGGCGTGCCGACGGTTGGCGGCGAGGTGAATTTCCACCGCGCCTATGACGGCAACATCCTGGTCAATGCGATGACCGTCGGTGTCGCCGAGACCAACAAGATCTTCTATTCCGCCGCCTCGGGCGTGGGCAATTCGATCGTCTATGTCGGGTCGAAGACCGGCCGCGACGGCATTCACGGCGCGACCATGGCCTCGGCCGATTTCTCCGAGGATTCGGAGGAGAAGCGCCCGACCGTGCAGGTCGGCGACCCCTTCACCGAGAAGCTGCTGATCGAGGCGTGCCTCGAATTGATGGCGTCGGACGCGATCGTCGCGATCCAGGACATGGGCGCGGCCGGCCTGACCTCGTCCAGCGTCGAGATGGCGTCGAAGGGCGGCGTCGGCATCGAACTCAACATGGACCATGTGCCGTGCCGCGAAACCGGCATGACGCCCTATGAGATGATGCTGAGCGAGAGCCAGGAGCGCATGCTGATGGTGCTCAAGCCCGGCCGTGAGGATTTTGCCGAGGCGATCTTCCGGAAGTGGGAGCTCGACTTCGCGGTGATCGGCCATGTCACCGATACCGGCCGCATGGTGCTGACCTTCAAGGGCGAGACGGTGTGCGACATCCCGCTTGGTCCGCTTGCCGACGAAGCGCCCGCTTATGACCGTCCCTGGGTCAAGACGCCGCCGCCCGCGCCGCTCTACGACGTGCCCGTGACGACCGATATCGCGGCTGACCTGCTCAAACTGATGGCTTCGCCCGACATCGCCAGCCGGCGCTGGATCTGGGAACAATATGACCACATGGTCGGCGGCGACACGGTGCAGCGCCCTGGTGGCGATGCTGCCGTCGTGCGCGTGCACGGCACCAACAAGGGCCTGGCGATCACCACCGATTGCACCCCGCGCTATTGCTATGCCGACCCCTATGAGGGCGGCAAGCAAGCCATTGCCGAGGCGTATCGCAATCTGAGCGCGGTCGGCGCCAAGCCGCTCGCCACCACCGACTGCATGAATTTCGGCAACCCGCAACGGCCCGAGATCATGGGCCAGTTCGTCGGCTGCATCGAGGGCATGGCCGAAGCGTGCAAGGCGCTCGATTTCCCGATCGTGAGCGGCAACGTCTCGCTCTACAACGAGACCAAGAATGATGACGGCACGGGCTCGGCGATCCTGCCCACGCCGGCGATCGGTGGCGTCGGCCTGCTTGCCGACTGGTCGAAATCGGCGACCATCGCGTTCAAGGGCACTGGCGATGTGATCGTGCTGATCGGAACACGCAGCGGCCATCTCGGCCAGTCGCTCTGGCTGCGCGAAGTCCATGGCCGTGAGGAAGGTCCGCCGCCGCCGGTCGACCTCGACGCCGAGCGCCGCAATGGCGAGTTCGTGCGCCGTGCGATCGCTGCTGGCGCGTTGACGGCCGTGCATGACGTGTCGGACGGCGGTGTCGCCGTGGCGATCGCGGAGATGGCGCTGGCGGGCAATATCGGTGCGATGCTTCATGCGCCGCTGCCGTGCGGCGTCGCCTGTTCGCTGTTTGGCGAGGACCAGGGCCTCTACATCGCGACGGTCGCCGACCATGCACTGCTCGACACGCTGTCCGCCGCGCATGCCGCCGGCGTCGAGATGGAGCGGATCGGCCGCACGATCACCGACCGGCTGATCTTCGAGCTGACCGACGACGACCATGTCGTGACGCTGGCGCAGCTCCGTACCGCGCATGAGGGCTTCTTTCCGGCCCTGATGAGCGCTGAACCGGTCGCGTAGGGCACGACCGGGCTGAAGGCCTCGCTGAGGTTTCGACTCGAATCGAAAAAGGTCTGCGACTCGGGCGCTTTTTCGGACCGGGCGCGCCGATTGGTCACGCTGTGCGCAGCTCGCCGGATTTGATTGCGGCGTTAAAGCGCCCAGCTGTTGCGAATCAACCGCAAAATAGCTTGCGAGTGGTTCGCATTAGCCCTAGATGGGAGGCCAAGCGGTGGAGCATCCAATGGTCGTCTGCGTCTGTAATGCAATTCGGGAACGTGACGTGCGCGAAGCGGCACGGCAGGGTGCAACCAGCGCCTGCCAGGCATATCGAGCGCTCGGTCGCCAGCCGAAATGCGGCCAGTGCGTGCCGTTTGCGCGAGCCATTATCGATTCGGAACGTGCTGCTGCGTAGCGTTCGCAGACCCAGAAAACCGCAGAATTCCGCCATTTTTTGACTGTTCGCTGACCGTGTGTTGCGCTAGTATCGGCGCAACGAACGGAGATATGTGCCATGAAGGGCGACGCGAAAGTCATCGATTATCTGAACGAGGCGCTCAAGAACGAGCTGACCGCGATCAACCAGTATTGGCTGCATTACCGGCTGCTCGATCACTGGGGCGTGAAGAAACTCGCCGAGTTCGAGCGCCACGAATCGATCGACGAAATGAAGCATGCCGACTGGCTGTCGGAGCGCATCCTGTTCCTTGACGGCCTGCCCAATTTCCAGCTGCTCGGGCGGCTGCGCATTGGTGAATCGGTCGAGGAAGTGCTGAAGGCGGACCTCGCGCTCGAAATGGAGGCGCTGCCACTGCTGCGCGACGCGATCGAGCATAGCGAGAGCGTGCGCGACTATGTCAGCCGCGACCTGTTCCGCCGCATCCTCGACAGCGAGGAAGAGCATGTCGATACGCTGGAGCGGCAGTTCGAGATGATCGAACGCATGGGCCTGGAAAACTATATCCAGCTCAACGCTAAGGCTGAAGAAAGCGAGTAAGGGATCGGAGCGCGCGGCCCCGCGCGCTCAATTCTCGAACAGCGAGCGTTTGCCAAAGGCAGCGGGGCGGCGCTCGACCAGTGGATTGGCTTCGCGCTCGAGCAAATTGAGTGTTGCCTCGAACAGTGGACGCAGCTTGACGACATGTCGCAGCGCCTGTTCGGGCGTGTCGTGACTTTCCACGCAGTCGCGGGCGATGGTTTCGATTTCCTCGGCGAGTTCGCCCAGCGGTTCGGCACCGAACTGACGCGCCTCGCCTTTCAGCGTATGCGCCGGAATGACCATGGCAGCGGCGTTTTGCGCGCGCATCGCGGTCTCGATCGCCGCGACCGATTTCACCCCGTCTTCACGGAAATAGCCGAGGATGCGCACGAAGCCGGCCCCGAGTTCGCTGCGCGAACGCGAGAAGGTCGCCCAATCGACCAGCGTGCTGCCCTCAAATGACACTAGCATCTCCCTCCCCCCGGCCATGATCTGGCCGGGAGGTTTCGCCTTATCTCTACCTGCGGTCCGTAAAGGATGGATTGACGGAAGGGCCGAGTCGGCCCCAATCCAATTTACCGATCGAAGGGATTTTTGGGAGCGCGGAGTGTGAGGCGGACGGGGACGGCGCCGAAGCCGAGGTCGCGTCGGATGCCGTTGATGAGATAGCGCTGATAGCTCATCGGCAATTGATC
>NZ_JSXI01000037.1 GCF_000803065.1 Sphingomonas sp. ERG5 | reverse complement strand
GCTGATGGAGCCCATCGGCAACATCCCGCCTGCCGAAGCCGAAGATCAATATTATGCTGCCGCGGACAACATCGATATGGCAGCGTGACTCACAACCCACGGCCTCCGGCAGACCCGGCGCGGTTCAGGTTGCGAAAAATCAGGAAGTGCAAGCAGCAGCACTACAATCCAAGTCACGATAATACCAAAAGCACCTAAAATCCGGGCGCTCCTTATATTAACAACCAAGCTCAGAAGGCCAATAAAAAGAAGCATGGTAATTAATACTCTAGGCCAAAGCATCAAACTGCTCTGGGACAATGAAGCAAGGTAAAGCGCCGTCAAGATTGCCAGTGTCGCGTTTATGATTACGCGAACGCTCCAGGATCGATCACCCCACATTTTTACACCACCCCCTCATCTCACCCTTAGCCGCGTTACGAAAATCATTACCGTCGTAGCCCGCCTGCGTCGCACCAACTGAATACGGGCGGCTACCAGAGGCGATCCGCTTTAAAGGCTGGCATGTCCATTTTTCGGCATCAATGTACCCCGTTAGAGCGCAATACAGGAAATTCTCGGCATTCCGGTATGTGTCGTTGTTCCACTGTTTGGGACCGTTGTCAGGATTCCTTAAGTTGCAAAAGTTGCAAAGCGCGCTGTTGCGCAATGTCAAAGCTCCACCGCTCCTTGTCCACCGTCTTGAGGCTCACGCAGTATCGGGCGGCAAGGGCGCGGGCGCTCTCTTTACCCGGCTCGAAGACACGGCGGCGCCTGAGCGCTGTCGTGAACAACGCTGCCATAGGGCATCCTCACTCCTGACGATTCAGGATGGATGCTGCAGCATCAGAGTCCGGGACTACGCATCTGGTCCTGCAGAACTGGACCCGGTGTTCAGAGAGTTTGGCGATCAGGCCGCGACGCTGACGGAATCCCGGTCGGAAAGCGGGTCCTCGCCAAGCGTATCGGCGAACGGCGCGCGACCGGAAACCGGCAGAGCGGCCGGGTAGCCTATCAGAAAGCCCTGAGCTTCATCACAGCCTTCGCGCAGCAATATGGCAAGCTGCTGGTCGGTTTCGATCCCTTCGGCCAGTACCGGGATCGACAGACTCTTGCCGAGCGCGAGCACGGCGCGGATGATCGCGGTCGCCTGGGGGCTGCTTTCCAGTTCGGCGGCGAACACCATATCGAGCTTGATCTTGTCGAAGGGAAATGCGCGTAGCGTTTCAAGCGAGGAATAACCCGTGCCGAAATCGTCGAGCGCCACGCCGACACCCAGCGCCTTGATCTGGCGCAGGACATGAAGGGCATGCACGCGATCGGCCATGATCGCCGTTTCGGTCAACTCGATTTCGAGACGGCGCGGGGGAAGTCCGGTCTCCAGCATGATCTGGTGGAACAGGCGCGGCAGATCGGCATGGGAGAGTTGTACAGCCGACACGTTCACCGCCACCTTGGTGTCATGATCCCAGGTCATCGCATCGGTGCAAGCACGGCGCATTACCCATTCGCCCAGCGGCAGGATCAGGCCATTTTCCTCGGCGATGGGAATGAAGACCGACGGCGGAATGCTGCCGCGCTCGGGATGTGTCCAGCGCAGCAGTGCCTCATAGCCCGTCACCTCGCGCGTCGTGACTGACGCCTGCACCTGATAATGGACTTCAAGCCGGTCCTGATCGATCGCAAGACGCAAATCATTCGCCAGTTCCCGCCGGTCGCGGATCGCTTCATCGAGCGGCGCATCGTAGAAACAGGGCGTGCCGATATTCTCCCCCTTGGCGCGATACATGGCGAGGTCAGCATTGTTGGTGAGGGTTTCGGCATCGCCGGCGTCCTGCGGATAGACCGCCACGCCAATGCTCGCGCCAACGCGCGCCTCGAACGGTCCGATGGAAAGTGGCGCCTTGAGCACCGCGTCGAGGCGGGCGACAAAGGTCTGTAGCCGGGCGGGATTATCGACCCGCGTCATGGCCACGAATTCATCGCCGCCAAGACGCGCGACCATTTCATTGGCTTCCAGTTCAAGCTGCATGCGCCGCGCGAGCATGATCAGGACATCGTCGCCGGCCTTGTGACCATGAACGTCGTTGATCTCCTTGAAGCGGTCGAGATCGATCGCGACGACCGCGAGTTGCGTTGCGGTCTCTCGCGCGATGTCGAGCTCGCGCCCCAGGAGTTTCTGGAAACTGATCCGGTTGGGCAAACCGGTCAGCGCGTCATTCATTGCCATGTCGTGCAGGCGCTGCATCGCTTCCGACCGGGTCTGGCGATCGATGAAGGCGGCCGCCACACCGGCTGCGATCACGATGAGCCCGACCAGCGCGGTCGCAAGCGCCAAGGCGCCCATTTGCTCGGATTCCAGCGGCGTCGAGCTGAGCGCAAGCGGCGTGATGCGTAGCGCCGTCATGCCGATGAAATGCAAGGTCGCGATCGCCGTGACCAGCAATCCCGTTCCCAGCGCGGCGCGGTAGCGGCCCAATCTGTCGGAGGCGAGAACCGTCAGCGCAGCACTCGAGAAAACCACCGCGCAGACCAGTGCGGCGACGACATAGGACCAGCGCCACTCGACGATACCGTCCACACGATAGGCGGCCATCCCCATGAAGTGCATCGCGGCAATCGCGGCGCCAACGAGTGCGCCCCCGGCGACCGGGAATGCCCGCCCCTCCCGCCACGTCGCGACGCTGAAGCCGATGCCCGTCCCGACCACCGCGACCATCAGTGAAACGATCGTCAGAACGGCATCGAGATCGACCGGAACCCTGGCCTTGAACGCGATCATCGCGATGAAATGCGTACACCAGATCGTCGCGCCGGCGCCGACCGATGTCAGGAAGACCCATCCAAGGCGTTGCAACCCGGACGAACCCTGCGCGCGCTCGAACATCTGGACGATCGCGAACGCACCCACGCAACAGACGAAGACGGCGAGCAGCACCAGCCATGGATCATGGTCGGTGGCAATGCACAAGGCGATGTCGATCATCGGTAAGTCCCATAAAACGCGAACTGGCGAGCCGTTAGCGTCGCAAGATTGGCTTAACCTTATCCGCCGGCTGGTTACGATTGCGTAAAACCCTGCACGGCGCGGCCCCGAGGCGCGGGTCCGGTATCGATCGACGATAGCGACGGGCTGCCGCACGGTCCGATCTTACATATATTGCGTATTTGGATGACAGCGAAAGGTTACTTCGTCCTAAACGCTGCGCCGGCCGGGCTTTGCAGGCGCAAATGTAGACCGGCGCGCCTATTGAGAGCTATCGTAATATTCCGGCTTCTTATGCGCGCCAACTCATTTTGCCTCGAACATGTGTTTGATCAAAGACGATCTAAGTTTGAACATGTCGTGATAAACATCCCAATATGGTTTACCATTAAGAGTATCGGCATTGATTGGCACGAGCGCTCTCCCCTCCATGCCCTGGGCAATCATCGATCTTCGATCAATTTGAGCTTCATATCGCTTGCGCCGCTGCACTGCGGTTATTTTTGCAAGATAGCCAGCAGACGAACTCCCCGGCAGAAGCTCAATCGAAATAAAGATCGAATCCGCCTCTTTCAGACATTCCTCCCGCCATTTTACAATATCCCCAAGCACAACTCGATCGGGAATTTTGGCACCCGAGATATATGCAGGTAATCCTTCATTTTGCAGTGCATAAATGAGGTCAGTTACTGCATTGAAGGCAAAACTGCCAACGGTTCAGCTTTCCATAGTTTCACCCGCCTTCTCCACGAGTGCCATTGTTTCAGGGTTTGCCGTACTGGAAACGCAAAATCTGTTACGCTGGTTGATCGTCAGCCTATCAGATCGCATCACTGTCAGCGGGTTGAACGCACCCGGCGGGATCGCTGCAGCCTCGGCTGATATTCGGTCGTCGGCAGGTAATGATTGGGTTGCGGTAGAGACCAGATCGGATGTCACGCCAGTGAACGCTCCGGACCGCTTTTCAAAGGAGGAAGGAAGTCCAAGCCGGGTAACACCTGCACTGGATGATAACAGCATCACAGCCGCACCCAATATTCGCATAGCCATTTGCATCGAACAGAGGGAGTTGATCAAAGTCTGTGACATTCTCGGCTTTGGATCTGCAAACAACGCCCGCCCCCTCACCGCTGTGTCAGCAGGCAATGGGTACGTTTCGAGATTCTGATTCACAAGGCTTCAAGATACTGAAAATACGATTCATGGAGATCGCCACATTTTCCCGGAGCGCGGATTTCTCCCTGGAGCCGCCTCATCCCGCACATGGAAAATCGGATTGTTCCGTCTCCGGCAATGTGAAGAACCACGATGATTACGCCAGCGTCTGACCCGGCCACTGAATTTTGACCCCAATCAAGTCTCGCTTGTACATGGCTGGCCCACCGCCATGCGCGATTCTAATCCTCGCCTCACCGTGCCATGCCCCGGCCATGAGCCAGATCGTCGTCAAAGTCCGCGCCGCCAATCGATTGAATCGGGCTCGACCTGTTTCACCGGAATCGCGACCTGTTTCCGTACCGCCGCCTGTTAATTCACCTGTTCCGCACCTGTTATCGATTAACAGGCCGTCCTCCCTCAAGCCACTGATTCACAATCCAAAACCCCCAACCAAAATCCGACATAACAGGTCAGGAAAAATGTCCGCCCAAAAACAGGTGATAGCAAGTGCATCATCGCCCGATTCACCACCGCGACAGGAACGGCCAACCCAGTTAAAACCAATTCACACGGGATCAACTCAGACGGGGAACGACGTTATGAACAAAGGCATGATCGCAGCCGCTATATTCGGCCTCGCCGGCCTTCTCTTGGTCCTGACGCAGCCATTGAAATCCTATGGCGACGCGATCAAGCCGGGGCTGGGCGATTTGATGAATGGCGGCATCGGGATGATTCTGATCATCCTCGCGGCGGTTATCGCCGTCATCGCGCGCAAGCGGATGGGCTAGCGGCAATCGCGTTACGGTACGCGCCAGCCCGATTCACCCGCATGGCTGGACAAGAACCCTGTCGAACTGGCAACGGCACGCCAGCACTTGGAGACTGACATGAGCGGCATGGGCCAATTCGACTGGGCGGACCCCTTTTTCCTCGACGACCAACTTGAGGATGACGAGCGGATGATCCGCGACACGGCGCGCGCCTATGCACAGGAAAAGCTCGCGCCGCGCATCATCGACGCGTTCCAGAACGAGGTCACCGACGTCGCGATCTTCCGCGAGATGGGCGAGCTGGGCTTGCTTGGGCCGACCGTGCCGGAGCAATATGGCGGCGTCGGCGCTTCCTATGTCGCGTACGGCCTGGTCGCGCGCGAAGTCGAGCGGGTGGACTCCGGTTATCGCTCGATGATGAGCGTGCAGTCGAGCCTCGTGATGTACCCGATCTACGCCTATGGCTCGGAGGAGCAGAAGCATAAATATCTGCCGAAGCTGGCGAGCGGCGAATGGATCGGCTGTTTCGGCCTAACCGAGCCCGATGCCGGCTCGGACCCTGGCGGGATGCGCACCAAAGCGGAGAAGATCGACGGCGGCTATCGCCTGTCCGGCGCCAAGACCTGGATTTCCAATTCGCCGATCGCCGATGTCTTCATCGTCTGGGCCAAGTCCGACCATCATGGCGGTGGCATTCGCGGCTTCATTCTCGAAAAGGGCATGAAGGGTCTGGAAACACCCAAGATCGAAGGCAAGCTGAGCTTGCGCGCCTCGATCACCGGCATGATCATGCTCGATGGGGTCGAAGTGAGCGAAGATGCTCTGCTCCCCGAGGTTCAGGGCCTGAAAGGTCCGTTCGGCTGCCTCAATCGCGCGCGCTACGGAATCAGCTGGGGCGCGCTCGGCGCAGCGGAATTCTGCATGCACGCCGCGCGGCAATATGGTCTCGACCGGCACCAGTTCGGCAAACCGCTTGCCGCCAACCAGCTCTACCAGAAGAAGCTCGCCGATATGGAGACCGAGATCGCACTTGGCCTGCAGGCGTCCTTACGCGTCGGCCGGCTGATGGACGAGGGCCGTTTCGCGCCGGAGATGGTCTCGATCGTCAAGCGCAACAATGTCGGCAAGGCGCTCGATATCGCGCGGATGAGCCGCGACATGCATGGCGGCAACGGCATTTCGGGCGAATATCAGGTCATGCGTCACCTGATGAACCTGGAGACGGTCAACACCTATGAGGGCGCACATGACGTCCATGCGCTGATCCTCGGTCGCGCCATCACGGGGATCGCGGCGTTCTGAGCATGGGCACGCCACCTCTTGCCGGCCTGAAGGTCATCGAGCTCGCCCGCATCCTTGCCGGACCCTGGGCGGGCCAGACGCTGGCCGATCTCGGCGCGGAGGTGATCAAGGTCGAGAGCCCCGAGGGTGACGATACGCGCACCTGGGGTCCGCCCTTCGTCACCAATCCTGACGGCAGCCGCGACGCAGGCTATTTCCACGCCACCAACCGCGGGAAAAAATCGATCGTGGTCGATTTCCGCACGCCCGAAGGCCAGGCGCAGGTCCATGCGCTGATCGCCGATGCCGATGTCGTGATCGAGAATTTCAAGGTCGGCGCGCTAGTCAAATATGGCCTGGATTATGCCAGCCTGAGCGCACTCAATCCGCGCCTGGTCTATTGCTCGATCACCGGCTTCGGCCAGACCGGCCCCTATGCCCATCGCCCCGGATATGATTTCATCATCCAGGGCATGGGCGGGATCATGGACCTGACCGGCGAACCCGATGGCGCGCCGCAAAAGACCGGCGTCGCGTTCGCCGACATCTTCACCGGCCTTTATTCGGTCATCGCGATCCAGGCGGCGCTCACCGCGCGCGAGAAGACCGGGCGCGGGCAGCAGATCGACATGTCACTGCTCGACACGATGACCGGCGTGCTCGCCAACCAGGCGATGAACTATTTTGTCTCCGGCGTGACGCCGCCGCGGGTTGGCAATGCGCATATGAACGTGTCCCCCTATGCCGTCTTTCCGACGCGCGACGGCTGGTTCATTCTCGCGGTCGGCAATGACGCTCAGTATCAGCGCTTCTGTGCGGCGCTCGGGCTCGATACGCTGGCGAGCGACCCGCGTTATGCGACAAATGCCGGCCGCCTCGAGCACAAGCCGTCCTTGTTCGCCGCCATTACCGAGGCGACCCGCAAGCTCGATCGTGACCCATTGCTCGCCACGCTGGAAGGCGTCGGCGTGCCCGCCGGCCCGATCAACACTGTCGCCCAGGCCTTTGCCGATCCGCAGGTGATCCATCGCGGCATGGCGTTGACGCTCGATCGCGACGGCCAGACGCTGCCCGGTCTGCGCACGCCGATTACCTTCTCCGACTCTACGCTGTCGCTCGACAAGGCGGCACCCATGCTCGGGGCGGACAATGAGGAGACCGGGACATGACCGCCCCCCTGCACGGCATTCGCATTGTCGAAATCGGCAGCATCGGCCCCGGCCCGTTCTGCGGCATGATGCTCGCCGATCACGGAGCGGAAGTGATCCGCATCGCCCGTCCCGGCGGCAGCAACAGCGTCACCATCGATCGCACCGATCCGCTGCTCCGCTCGCGCCGCACCATCACGCTCGACCTTAAGAAGCCCGAGGCGATCGCCGCCGTGCGCAGGATCGCCGCGACCGCCGACGGCCTGATCGAAGGCTTTCGCCCCGGCGTGATGGAGCGCCTCGGGCTCGGCCCCGATGTACTGATCGGCGACAATCCGAAGCTGGTCTATGGCCGCATGACCGGTTGGGGCCAGACCGGGCCACTTGCCCAGGCGCCGGGACATGACATCAATTACATCGCGCTCTCGGGCGCGCTTCATGCCTATGGCGCCGCCGGCGGCAAACCCGCCTTTCCAATCAACATGGTCGGCGACTTTGGCGGCGGCGGGATGATGCTCGCATTCGGCATGCTCAGCGCGATCCTCGGTGCGAAGGCGACCGGCCAGGGCCAAGTGGTCGATTGCGCGATGGCCGAGGGCTCGGCGGTACTGATGAGCATGATCTGGGGCTTTCGCGGCGCGGGCCGCTGGAGCGATGCGCGCGGCACCAATTTGCTCGATGGCGGCGCGCATTTCTACGACACTTATGAAACCGCCGATGGGAAATGGGTTTCGATCGGTGCGATCGAGCCGCAATTCTATGCTGCGCTCCGCCAGGTCATGGCGCTCGACGGCGATGAATGGACCGCACAGTTCGACCCGCGCCAATGGCCGGTGCTCAAGGCGCGGTTGACCGACATGTTCAGGGCCCGGACGCGCGACCAATGGTGCGCCGCGTTCGAGGGGCATGAAGTGTGCTTCGCGCCGGTCCTTGGCTTTGATGAGGCGGTCGCCGACCCGCACAATGTCGCGCGCGGCATGTTCGTCGAGGTGGACGGGCTGATTCAACCCGCTCCAGCTCCGCGTTATTCGGTCAGCGAGACCGTTACCCCCACGCCGCCAAGCGGCGGAGAGAGCGCGACGATCCTTGCCGAGTGCGGATTCTCACCCGACGAGATCGCCGCGCTGACCGTTTAAGCGGCGGCAAGCTCCGGCGCCGGGCGCCGGGCGTAAATGCCGTAAGCGAGGATGATGGCGTAGCACAGCGCCGGCAGCAGCATCGCGAACTGCAGGGTTGAATGATCCGCGATCAGGCCGGTGAGCGGCGGGATGATCGCACCGCCGACGATCGCCATCGCAATGATCCCGGATCCCTCCGCCGCACGACGGCCAAGGCCTTCGCTGGCGAGGCTGAAGATGGTCGGGAACATGATCGAGTTCATCAGGCCGATCGCGAGCAGCGCCCAGCCGGAAACGGCGCCGGTGGTGTTCGCGGAGATCAGGATCAGCGTGATCGAGCCCGTGGCGACCGCCGCCAGCACCTTGCCCGGCGAAACGATGCGCAACAGATAGGCGCCGATAAAGCGGCCGACCATCGCACCACCCCAATAGAAGGGCACATGCTTGCCCGCGCTCTCCGCGCCCAGGCCCATCACCTCGGCCTGCATCAGATAGTTCACGATCAGCGACCCGATCGCGACCTCGGCGCCGACATAGAGGAAGATGCACATCGCACCCAGGCCGAAGCGCGGCCGCTCAAGCAGCCCGAACGCCTTCAGGACGCTGCCCGTGTCGTCGACCACATTGCCGAGTCGATTGCGCCGGGTCCACACCACGGCGGCGACGATCACCAGCGCAACCGCCAGGCCGAGATAGGTCCGCACCACCACCTGCGTCTCCGCCGTGCGATACGCGTCGAGCGCGGCGCCGGTCAGCGTCGAGACGTCGACCGTCGCCAGTGAGCCGAGGATCAGGATCGATCCTACATAGGGGAAGATCGTGGTGCCGAACGAATTGAACGCCTGGGCAAAGGTCAGCCGGCTATGCGCGGTGCGCGGGTTGCCGAGCAGCGAGATCAGCGGATTGGAGACCACCTGCACCGTGGTGATGCCCGCCGCGAGAACGAACAGCGCGAGCAGGAACACCACGAAGGTGCCCGATTGCGACGCCGGCACGAACAAAAGGCAGCCCGCCGTCATGGTCAGCAAGCCGATCGACGCAGCGCGCAGATACCCCGCCTTGCGCACGATCGCGGCCGCGGGGATCGAGAAGATGAAATAGGCGGCAAAAAAGGCCGACTGCACCAGCAACGCCTGCGCATAGCTGAGCGTGAACAAGTCCTTCAGCTTGGGAATGATCACGTCGTTCAGCGACGTGATCCCGCCAAAGGTGAAGAATAGCGCGAAAACGAACACCTGCAGGTCGGGCGCATTGACGCCCTTGGTCGCGGTTTCGTCGACAGGCGACGTGCCTGTTGCGGTAGTGGTTGGATCGACGTGCATTGGCACTCCCTCTCATCAGGCCTCTGCGGTGCCGATGCCTCGGGGAGCACCTTGGCGCATTCGCGCCCGTTCTGGCAATCGGAGACGGCATTTGCGCCGTCGAAATGCGCAACTTTATATGCTGGACGAGGGACGGGAGGCGCCGAACACCTCCTGCCGGTCGTCAAATCCGGTTCAATATGTCTTACAACTACACCGAATCGTCCATGACCGATCAGCCAAAACGATAGCCGGACACCGTCCAGCCCAGTACATGATCGCGATAGTCGCACACCGCCCTACCCTCGCCGCCCGCACCGAGCGCAACCATGAGCGGCAGCAGATGCTCGGCCTCGGGATGGGCGAAGCGGGCATGGGGCAGTTCCTCCCAACGCGCGACACGTTCGACTCGCGCGACCGGATCCGGATCGGTCACTGCGGCGGTCAGCGCGGCGTCCCATTGATCGGCGACCGGCGTGACCTGCGGGCCACGGGCGCGGAGATTGTGGAAGCTCATTCCCGAACCGATGATCAGCACGCCTTCATCGCGCAGCTGCGCCAGCGCACGGCCGATCGCGATATGCGTTGCCGGATCGAGATCCTTGCGCAGCGACATCTGCGCGAGCGGGATATCCGCACCGGGCGCTGCGACCATCATCGGGATGAACACGCCGTGATCCCAGCCCCGGGTCGCTTCCTCACGCACCGGGAACCCCGCCGCCGCAACCAATGCACCGGCACGGCGCGCGACATCGGGCGCGCCAGGTGCGGGCCATTGCAACTCATAGGTGTGCGGGGGAAAGCCGAAATAATCGTACATCAGCGGCTGGCCGGTCCCGACATGCACGGTGACCTCCTGCTCCTCCCAATGGCCCGAGACGAGCAGGATCGCCCTGGGCCGTTCGGGCAAGGAACCGATCAGGCCGGCAAGATACGCCTGCATTGGCCGCCACATCGCATCAGGCGGTCCGCCAGCCGGGTCCATGAAGAAACAGGGCCCGCCCCCATGGGGCACGAAAAGCGTTGGCATTGTCATATGTCAAATATCGTCCGCGCCTCCCAAGGCGACAATGCTCGGTTCGGAAACGCCCCGTTTCGCAATGGCCGCCTTATCGCTAAGGTCAGCGCATGACCCGCTTCACCGTCAACAACCAGCCGATCCACTACCGGATGGATCCGTCGACACCGTTGCTCTGGGCGTTGCGCGACGCCTCGAACCTGACCGGTACCAAATATGGCTGCGGCAATGGCCATTGCGGCGCGTGCATGGTCGAGATCGACGGTCAGGCGGTCCGGTCCTGCCAGACCACGATCGGCTCGATCGAGGGAAGCTTCGTCACCACCATCGAGGGGCTGTCGCGCGAACGCGACCATCCGGCGCAACTTGCCTTTATCGCGGAGAATGTGCCGCAATGTGGTTTCTGCATTCCCGGCATGATCATGGCGACCGCCGTTCTGCTCAAGAAGAACGCCAACCCGAGCGAAGACGATATCCGCGAGGGAATCACCAATTTGTGCCGGTGCGGCATCTATCCCCGCCTGATCGAGGCTGTGCTGCGCGCCGCGCGGGTGCAGCGCGGCGATGAAGCAATTGCCGCGGGCATGCCATCGGGGATCGACCCGGCCGCCGCAGCAAGGCTTGTTCCGGCTTTGCTGCCCACCAAATAAGGATGGTCCCGAAACCTTTCGCAATGCTGTCATCGTAATTCAGAAACGGCTCATCGGGATTGGTGCAAACCCTGTCCATCGACCGGGCCTTTTGTGCACCGGTACTATGGAAGGGTTCGTTATGCGTGCTTCAATATTGGCGGCCTTGATGGCCGCGACAGCCCTGATCCCGTCGATCGCCTCGGCGCAGGACAATGGTGACCGGGGCGAACGTGGCGGCCGCGGTGGTGAGATGCGCCAGCGTGGCGGCAATGATGGCGGTCAGCAGCGTCCACCGCGCGCTGAAACGCCCCGCGCGGAAATGCCGCGTCCGGCGCCGCAGGTTCAGCAGCCCCAGCCTCAGCCTCAGCCTCAGCCGCGCCCGCAGATCTTCGAAGGTCGTGGCAACGGCCAGGGTCGCGGCAATTGGGAAGGACGACCACAGGGTCGTGGTAATTGGGAAGGCCGCCCGCAAATCCAGCGGCCCGAGGTCCAGCAGCCCCAGCAACCGCAACCCCGCCCGGACGGCGGCTTCGGTCAGGGTCGCGGCAACCGGCCCGATGCTCGCCCCGACCGGCCCGGGCCGGACGTGCGTGGTGATAACCGCGGTGGCAATGACGGCCGCAACAATGGTGGCTGGCGCGGCAATCGCGGCGACAATGACGGTCGCAACAATGGCGACTGGCGCGGCAACCGTGGCGACAATGATGGCCGCAACAGTGGCGACTGGCGCGGCAACCGCGGCGGCAATGACGGGCGCAACAACGGCGACTGGCGCGGCAACCGTGGTGGCAATGATGGCCGCAACAATGGCGACTGGCGCGGCAACCGTGGTGGCAATGACGGCCGCAACAATGGCGACTGGCGTGGCAATCGCGGCAATGATCATCGCGCCTGGAATCGTGATTGGCGTCGCGATAGTCGCTATAACTGGAGCGACCGGCGCTCGCGCAACCGCAATGCCTACCATCTGCCGCGCTACTACGCGCCTTATGGCTGGAGCTACGGCTATCGCCGCTTCTCGATCGGCTTCACGCTGAGTTCGATCCTGTTCAACCAGAACTACTGGATCGACGATACCGACGGTTACGGCCTGCCCGAAGCGTACGGCCCGTATCGCTGGGTGCGCTATTACAATGACGCGCTGCTGGTCGATATCTACAGCGGCGAAGTGGTCGACACGGTTTACGGCATCTTCTGGTAAGCCCGAACTCGTTTCGTCAGGACAGACCCGCCGGGGAAACCCGGCGGGTTTTGTTCTTTTTGGGGAGAAGCCGGGTGGGTCTTGCCTTTTGGCGATCGCTCGGCAAATTGCGCCATCGTGACTCTATTCGCCAAGAAAAAGCCCGTGCTGGCCTCCCCCGTTCGCCAACTCGCCGGCGCCGCTACCGCACGTCGGCTCGAGGCCAATCCTGCGATCAAGCGCGCCAAGATCGACGCCGCGCAGGTCTATTATCACCTCGACTTCCTGACCCCCGCGCAGTGCGGCAGGCTGGTCAAGCTGATCGACACCAACCGGCGCCCCTCGACCTTGCTGTCGGACCGCGCCGATGACGGTTTTCGTACCAGCGAGAGCTGCGACATGGATCGATGGTCGCCCGATGTACGCCCGACCGATGAAGCGATCGCCAATCTGCTCGGCATCGATGCTAGTCATGGCGAGACGATGCAGGGCCAGCGTTATGCGCCCGGCCAGCAGTTCCGCGCGCATCATGACTATTTCCATCATGGCGAAAGCTATTGGGAAGCGATGCAGGCGAGCGGCGGGCAGCGCACCTGGACCGCGATGATCTACCTCAACGATGTCGAGGAAGGCGGCGCGACCTGGTTCCCGCAGGCCGGCATCCGCGTCGCGCCGAAACGCGGCCTGTTGCTCGCCTGGAACAATATGAACCCCGATGGCAGCCCCAACGACAAGACATTGCACGAAGGCATGCCGGTGGTGCGCGGCACCAAATACATCGTCACCAAATGGTTCCGCGAAGGGGCCTGGCTGAAAAGCTGAGCTCCGGCGGAAGGCAGGATCAATTCCGCGTCAGGTTCTGGATCGGCTGGCGGAGCATCCATGACACGACGGCGGAGCGCTTTCCCACTTTGAGTTTGGCGAAGATGCGCCGCAAATGCTCACGCACGGTATAGCTGCTGATACCAAGCTGCCGGGCGATTTCCTTGTCGCATTTTCCCTCCGCGATCAGCATTGCTATCTGGAGCTCGCGGCGCGTGAGATAGTCCGCAACCGCGGCAAGATCGCCTCGCGGCTCGGTCTCGATACTAAACACATCATAGTGAATGTCGTCCGCGGCGATATGCCCCACAAAGGCGCCATGTGCGTCGGATCCGTCGTCGGCTTGCCAGTCCTTGCTTCTCGTGGCGTCAAGATAACGCCCATCCATCGCAACGAAACGTCGTCCATTTATCATGAAATGAAAGGCCGGTTTGCTACCACCATCAAGACAAGCGAGAGAATTCTCGGCCAACGGTATAATTTTTGGCAAACTCACATTGATCGGCATGATGATCAAGCCCCGGTTAAGCAATATTGTGAAGGAGGTGCACTCGTTCTTGCGACCCGTTCACGGGAAGCCTGCGGCAAACCCAAAGAGTTACGCCGAATCATAGCTTCCATCTTGACGTGCTTGACAAGCATCTCAATAGCATAGCTCGACAAGCTATATTCAAAAAACCGCACCAATTGCGGTGAACCGAGCGCGTTGCGCGGCAAAACCATCACGGATCTCGGAATCCGCGCGCAACAGCAAGGTGTAGCGCCGGCGTTAGCCGGACACCCCGATTGAATAGTCCCGCCGGAGCCAGCGGCACCCCCGGGCGACATCCCCAGGCGCCGCCAGCATGGGGAGTCGGCCCTGCCGTATGGACGGCGATCACTTCGGCGGGGCCGCCCTGCGTGCGGCGAATCCACACCGGCGCACCGCTATGGCCCGGACAAGTATCCACACTGTAGAGCAGTTGGTGGGGGGTGATGCGATCGATCCGCTCGGCATGCTCCCATTGCGTACCCCTTGGCTTGTCCGCGGGGTAGCCGGAGATATGGGCGAGCAGGCGCCCGCGGAGCCGTTCGAGCTCGGCCCGGTTCGGCGTGAACATGCGGAAAAAGCCCGGGCATGGCCGAAAGGGTCGCGCCAGGTCGATGACCGCAATGTCGGTCAGCGCTGATGGACGGCGTACATAGGCGGGATTGACTCGCCACGACCTTGCCCATTGCATCCCGAACGGGCGGACGTTGGCGCCGGCCTTGCCGGGCACGACCCGGATGCGCGTTGCGATATGCGGGAGGCCGAGCCGACGGCGCAACGGACTCATGATGCAATGTGCCGCGGTCAGCAGCCGCGTGGGAGAAATGAGGAACCCGGTGCAACCTGTCAGCCGCCCATCGCCGAAGTCGCGCTCGATCAGACAAATCGCGCTATGCGGCCGACGATCGGTATGGACGACCCGGGTGCGCCCATCGGTCGGCCCGATCACGGCATAGTCTGCCTCATCGGTCACCCGGTCGAGCGCGAACAGCGGGTTTTCTCGCAAGTCGAGGCTCATGACGGCATCTCCTCCTCCCCGCTCCCTTGCTCATGTCCGATCGCCGGATCGTCCTGCGCCGGCGGCGGCGCTTCCGAGACGACGGCCGGTATCGCGCGCTGCCGAAGCGCCTCGATCAGCCGCTCAGGTTCAGGATGCTTTGCAAGGAAGGCCGCCGCCTGTTCCAGAAACAGCCGTTCGTCCACTTCGGGTTCGACCGCCGGTCGTGGCCGGCGCGCCAGTACGAGATCGAGTTCGGCTCCGACAATGGCGTCGAGTTCATCCCATTCGGGGTGGCGGCTGGGGCGCTGCGCGGACATCGGGCGGTTCCTTTCAAACGATCATGCCGAGCGGCGGACGGCGCCACTTTCGAAGGTGGTGGTGTCCCGGCTGTACAAGAGCGGACGCTCGCGATCCTGAAGCCAGTTCTCATAGCTCTTCGCGCGACGAGGATGCATGCCTTGCCGGGTCAGCATGGCGGCCTGGACCAGTATCTGGCTTGCAGGCAGGTTGCGGATCGCGGCGGTCACATTGGGATCGCCGCGCGGACCGCGATGATGTTCCAGCATGCGTTCGAGAATCGAATTGCTGATCGTCATACCGATGTTGAGCGGCCGGTCGATATCGACGCCGGCGCGCGTAATCCGATACACGCGCGGTCCCGGGGCGAGGAACTCGCTCATTGCCCGCGCGGCACCGCTGCTCGGCCCTGCCGCGCGGGCGGCGATGACGTCACTGAGCCGCTCCGGCGCCGTCCATCCGCGCCACGCCGGCAATTGCGTGCTGACCGCGCCGGGGCTGGTTTGCCCCCGTGCCGCGCGTAGCCCCGCAGCTTCGTTCGCGCCGCCGCAGCTGACACAACCACAGCCGCAGCCGCCACCGCAGCCGGTGCCGCAACCACAAGCGTCATGGCCCAACATCGCCGTCCGCGTGGTGCGGCGGCGCAACGCCCCGCGCGGCAGCTCACGCGTTGGGAGATGCATTCGTCGCCGGGCGATGCGGGCGACCATCTCGTCAAGTTCTTCCTCAGCCGAATACATGAGCGATCTTCCTTGCCGGATGATGTCGCGCGCGGTCTGCCTCGCGCCGTTCGCGCATCGCGAGTGGCAGGAAATCGGCCGGCGGACGGGGTGTGCGGATGTCGAGATAGGCCGCGATGTTCGCGCGTGGATCGAGTACCGGTTGCAGCACCGAAGCCGGCGCCGAAAGCAACGAGACGACGCCGGGCCCATGACCGGCCACAGTACTTTCACTATGGACGATCACGCCGATCGATACGAACCCTTCCAACCGCGAACGGCCATAGCGATTGTCCGCATCGAGGACCGCGACCAGGTCACCATAACGCAGCGTGCCGAGCCGGTGGCGCGCGACCATCACGGGATCGGACATCTGGATATCGTAATCGCCGCGCAACACGTTGTTGCGCCCCAACCCCGACCCCATCAGTCGTGCCGGAACACGGTGCGTCACTGGGACCAGGATACGTCCATCCACCACGCGCGGCCGCCAGCGGGTCAGCAATCGCGGCGCGCAATTCCAAATCGCGACTTCGGGATAATCGGGCAGACGCAGACCGAGGCCGTAAGCCCAGACCTGGATCCGGTCGCCGATCGCCATGCGCCGCATCGCCGCAACGGGAAAGTCGAGCAGGACATTGTCGATCCCGCCATGCTTGCCGGTCACCACGCCACGCGTTCCTCGTGCCGCCCCGGACACGACGACCGCGGCGTTGCCGACACAAGCATAGGTCTGCAGCGCCTGATTGGCCGCATCGGCCCCGCCAGTGCGCCGTTCGTTGCGGATTGATACGCCAGGTTCGATATGATCGCCGGCGACCCCCACCGCGGCGTCACCGACACGGTGATTGAGCACGATCCCGCCGGTGCCGGGCAGCGCGCGCGGCTTGCCGTCCTGACCGATCCGCCACGGTGTGCCGCGCTCGAGTGGCGAAGCGATCTCGCCCATCACGCTGATCATCACCAGTTCCCGCGCATTGGTGCGCAGAGTGCCGCTACGGTCGGAGATTCCGATGCCGCGGCGTGACGTCGTCGCGTTCATGCCGCCGCCTCCATCGCGGCAACCGGCTGCCATAGGGCACAGGCGTTCCGCCACACATCGTCGCCATTTTCGGCCAAGGTCTCGCCATCGGTTATGCCCCATTCGGCATCGTCCCAGCCGTCGGGCAGGCTGAGCACGCCCGGCGCGACGATCTGGAGCAATGCAGCGCCACACCCCCCGGCTTCGAGCGGAACCAGCGCCACATCGAGCAACGACATGTCCCCCGGGCCGGCAGGCCGCCGCCGGACGCCGAAACCCAGCGTCGTCAGCAAACGGCATAATGGCGGCAAATCATCGGCGCCATTCTCGGGCAGCGACAGCAGCATGACCGGATCGGGCTGCAGTGCGGCGGCAAGCGCCACCGCGTCACGCGCGCATTCATCGAGCGGCGCGACCGGCGCCTCGCCCTGCCCGGCGAACAGCGCGTCGAGCGCCGCCGCGCAATGTTCGAAGCGCGGCAGCAACCCGGCATCCTCGCGGTCGGCAAGCGTGCTTTCGGCGCGGGCATCGCCGATCCAGTGCACCCGGGCCGACAGTTTGCCGTAATGCCAGGCGCGTTGCCATGCCGGCAGCTCCGCGGCCATTGCCGCGAGCGATGCCTCGCGACCTGCTTCGGGAAGCCATCCGCCACCCATCAGTTCGGGGGCGCGGCGATACAGGCTGTCATTGTCGAGCAAGGTCAGCAATCCCCGGGGGAGCCAGACGGCGGTCTTGCGCGCGAGTGCCATGGTGACGAGCAAGCCCATCGGGGAAAGCGCGAATCCGGCATCGACGACGACGGCATGTGACGCCCCGCCGAGCCGGACCGATACCGGGAAGGACGTCGCCACCGCAGCGCACTCACGCCGCGATGCGCGTGTTGGAACGGCCGCCAAGCCCCGGCGACCAGCGCATGTGATTCACCGTCCCGCCGAACCGCCGACCCTCCGGCGTCAGACGATAGGCCGCAATCCACGCATCGGCGGCAGCACCAACCTTGCGCGCATCCGCCTCGAACACCGAAGGGTCGATCGAGGTGCGGAAATCATTCTCCGCGATATAGAGCAGCACACGCCGCCCGGCATCGGCCATCTTCGCGCGCTGCGACATGTCCGACGCGCCGCCGAGGTGCCGGTTGGCGACCGCCTCGACCACATCCCATTTGGTGTTGGCGTCGAACGACCGCTTGATGTCGGGCGCATCGAGCAACTCGAAGATTTGCTGCAGATACTGGCCGACTTCCTGAGTCAGCGCGAGGATATTGCCATAGCTCGCACGATCCAGCTGGTAGCGCAGATCGGTACCGACGCGTTGCACCGTCGACAGCGAAGCGAATGGCCGATCATTGATCGTATCGGCGCCGCGAATGACCTGCCCGATCGTCAGATCGGTGAAATATTGCGACAGCGCCGACATGAATGCGACGAGCTGGAAATGGAAATTGCGGTTGACGATCGCGCCGCCCGGGATCGGAGCGTTGCCGTAGTTGAAGGCACGCCGATAAGCGATCATGCGGTCGCGTCGCGTATAGCGGATCGGAGTCCATTTCTCGAGGATATACAAGCCGCGCGCGCCTGGCCCGCGCTGGATCCTGATCTGGCCGTTCTGGAACAGCCGGCGCAGCACGTCGACCACCTGGAACAGACGCATCCGCTCCATCTGATAGATGTAATAGAGCTCCGCCGACGCATTGAGCTGCGGCGTGATCACGGATTCGTCGAAGTCGTTCCGCAGCAGCGGCATGTCGAGCGCATCGAACGCCTTGAGCGGCCCCGGGCCGAAACCGACAAGATCAGCAAAGCTGGGCGTACCCATGCTCGACGATCGTTCAATCAGTTCGCCATAACGGTCCTCGAACTCGCTTTCGAACGCCGCGCGATCGGTGGGCGAGAGGCCCGGAAGCTCGTCACGGAAAAAGCGCTGGAAGAGGCGCTTGATCACTTCGTTGGATTCGTTCGCCATGTCGGACCTCGTTTCGTGCGGGTGGGCGGGTTTGCTATGGGGGGATCAGGCGCTGGCCACATCCCCGGGAGAAGAGGAGGGAGGCGCCGGCTCCGCATCGATTGCGTCGCAAACCCCCTGTGCGAGAGAGATGAAGCGCCGGATGTCCCGGCCGTTCATCTTTTGAGCGAGCCCATTATAATCGCGCGCCGATGCTTCCAGCCGTTCGACAAACTTCCCCTGCATGCTTCGATTGTCGCGCAGCTTGGCGATATCGCGGATCGTCGGAGCCGACGACTTCGGCTTGCAGGCGCTCCAGGCGTCGATGATCCAGTTGCCGGCTTTCGTGTTCGCAACGATGATGCCGCTGGTGTCGATCGTCGCGGCATACAGCGCCGTGACATAGTCGACCTCATCACGATCCAGCCGCTTGAGCGTATCGTCGATCTGCTCGACCTGCCCGGCCAGTTTGGCGACTTCGGCATGGATCGCCCAAAGCGGCCGAACCGCTTCGTCCTCGCGTGGCGCGCCTTGCACCTCGATCAGCGCGTCGAGCCGGCTGGCAAGATCAAGCCGCAGCCGCTCCTGCGCCGCGAAAAACGGATTGGGCGGGATATAGTCTTCGGTCTGTTCGACAATGATCATCGGTCTTCTCCGCGAAGATGAGTTCAATGCTGTTCGAAATAGGGATCGCCCCAAATGCCGCCGGCGGCCGAGCGCGCGACGGTTTGCGGGATGTTGATGCCGGTGCGCAGCGCGATCTTTCCGCTGGGCGCAATATCCGCGAAGGTGCGGCGGATGAGCAATCGCACCAGCGTTTCGGCGCGTTCGTCGCCGACGCCCAGATTGGGTTTGAAAATCTGACTGTTGGCACAGCCCGCCGCGAGATTGCGCACCAGCGTCTCGGTCTGCAGTTCCGCGTTATAGGCGACCTGCAGCTCGCGGCCGGCGACCCCGGCGCTGGTCGACTCCATGACGCCGCCCGTCACGAACGGCTGAAGTAATTCCGCCTTCACCGCGTCAACCGCCGCCGGGATATCGGCGCCCAGGTCGCAAAGCACGCCGGTTCCCAATCCGCCTTGCGCGAAGTCGACCGCATGCAGCGCAAGCAGCGCAGCGGCGGCAGCGCGCTGTTCGGCCTCACCCAAGCCATTGGGATCGGTTCCGACCGCCAGCAGATCGATCGCTCGATCGACCATCGCGAGCACGAAATCGAACATCACGATGCACTGGACACCCCGGATGTCGCATCCGCAGCCGGCAAGGCAGTCGATCGCGGTCACCAGATTGCCGCGGGCGATCGTCAGGCGGACCAGGCGATTGGCCGGGACATTGTCGGACGTGCTGTAAAGGCCATAGGCAAGCACGGGCGGTCGCGCGACATAAAGCAGGCGGCTGCTCCCCGATGTCGCGAACGCATCGACGAACAGCTGGAGCTTGGCGACAAAGACCAGCAAGGGCGGGGATTCGGGCATTCCATAGCCACTTCCCGGTGCGGGAATGGGAACCGGAATCGCCTGGCCATATTGAACCAGCCGGACAAACCGATGGGTGAGGAGCGCCGCCGTGGTCGACAATTCGCGCAGGCCCGCGACGCTCGACCCGGTGGTCAAATCCACCAACTGATCCATCGCGCCGGCAAGGGCATTTTCCTCGAGCAGCGCGCGCAAGTCGGCCTGCCCGCCGCTTTCCAGGTTTCTGATCAGTGTCTGGTAGCCGATGACGCCGCGCGGATAGTCTTCCTGGCTCAGGTCGGTGTCGACCGAACCGATAAGATTGCGCAATGCGCCGATGACCGCATTGCGCCGCGACTGGAGTTCGCCCGCCGCGACGCGGACCATCGCCGTGCTGCGCGTGATGCCGCTGGCAGCGAGGCCATCGCCGATCGCCACGAGGATCAGCGCGCCGAGCACGTCGCAACTCTGCGCAAGTTTGCGGAAGTAGAGGCCGCTGCCATCGGACAGCGCACCGACGAACCGGGCAAGCCGGGCATATTCGGACAGGGTTCGCCGCGCCGACAGTGCGGTATCGTGGTTGACCGAGTCCAGTGCGAGGCGCGCCGAGGCGAGACCATCGGCCGCCGCGGCCCTGATCGCGCGGCCCCAGCCGGTCATTTCGATCGCAATGTCCTTCAGCTGACTGAGTGTCGTGATCGTTGCCAGATCGCGCTCCAGGTCGGCCCGGGCGGTCTCCAGTTCGACGCTTCCGGCGCTGACCGCCAGCGCAACCAGCGTCCCGCCATCCCGCACGCTGGAATACGCCAGACCCTCGCGCTCGCGGCGGTCACGGTCGGCTTCTTCCGGGTAGCGGGCGAGCAACGCGTTGGCGATCTGATCGGGATTATGCGGGTCGCTGACCCGAAGCGCCTTGCGCATGAAATTATCGACCGTGATCGTCCGCTGCGAGCGGTTGGTTCGTGCCGAAAAGCTGGTGGTGGAGGCGTCGGTCATGGTGTCTGCCCTCATGCTGCGATGGAGGTAGCGGGAATGCGCTGGGTTTGATGGGTGCGGTACAGTCCGGCGAGATGGCCGATGACCAGTGCCGAGATACGATCCGGATCAGCGTTCGCTTCAAGCGCGAAGCGGCTTGCCGATACCAGGAAGCGCGGCGGCAGATCCGTCGGCATGCGGCCCGCGGCGATCGCAATACCGCCACGGCGGATGCTGGCCTCGTCGGCGCGGTGGAATGGGATGGCGTCGGCCAATGCATGCTGGCCAAGGCCACGCCGCGGCTGATAGGCGATCTCGTCGATCACCGCCGGAATGGCGCGCGGCACGGCGGCAAGCAGCACCGGCGGCATGCGGTGTCCGCGCGCCGGGTTGTACAGCCGGCGCCAGACCTTTTCGGCGCGATCGGCCTGTTCGAAAAACCCCATCCGGCGCATCATTTCGGTGAGCATCAGCACCCGGATCCAGCCGGTCGGATGCGCGCCGCCAGGCCGGTAGGTCATCGACCGGGCGCCGGGGTGCGAGAGGAACTCCATCATCCCCCAGGCCGATGCGGTGCCGCCGAGCAGCAATGCCGCGAGATCGGCGAAGATCTCCTTGTGCCAGCGGCGGAACACGGTGACGACCAGCGGGTCGAAGCGCATCATGGCGAGGCGGTTGCCGACCGCGGTCGCATTCTCCTGCCACAGGCCCATATCGGCCTGGAGGTTGTGTGCGACCTCATGAAGGAAGACCGATTGCCACGGATTGTCGCGATCCCAGGGGATGCGGATCAGCGGGAACGGATTGCTGTCGCCGAGCAACCGGGACAGGGCCACGCCGCGGCGCTGGGTCGCCGGCGAATAGCCATGTTCCATATAGGTCAGCGGCTTGATCAGCGGGCCGCCAAACACTTCGGGCAGCGTCGCGCGAACGATCGCATAGCAATCGGCGGCGATGATGTCGTGTGCGGCAAGGGCGGGCGCGAAGGAAGAGCCGCGCTGGCTGAGCACTTCGAAGAACAGGCCGAAGGTCCGGCGGACGCGGTCGACCTGATGGTCGAGCATGGCCATCTGGCTCAGCGCGCGCTCGGGCGTTGCCGCGGGCCAGTTGCGCCGGATCGTCGCGATGTCGCGCGTGATGCGTTCGCCGAGCCGCGCCAGCCGCTTGTTCGCGGCATGGAAATGGGACCGCGACGGTGCGTAAGGAAGATCCTCGGGCCTGAGCCCGATCATCCGGGGGGTGAGCCGGTGGAGCCGGACAGCCCGGGCTTGCAACGCCCGAAGCTTGGTGTCCAGAAACCGGCTGGTGGATGAGTCCGCACGCATCGTCGCGATCCTCGGTTCGTTCGGATGGTCAGGCGGGGCGGATGTTGATGCGGACGGGACCGCGGATCGTAATCGATCGTCCCCCGCCAGCATGGCCATGATGACCATATCCGCCGAACCCAGCGCCAATGCCGCCAGGGCGCGGGACGCGCCCGGCCAGGACGGCCCGACCTGGCGCGGCGCCGGCCCGAGCCGCCGCCTGTGCGCGGTTGATCACGCGCCGGCCGGTGCCCAGCGGACGCGTGAGTTGACGACGCAAGCGCGGATTGCGCTGAACGACGCGCCGCGCCGCCTGAGCCAGGACCCGTGGGCGGACCGCCGGCGGGGTTCGGCGGGCGACGCCAGTGCGCTGCACGCTGCGGGCGATCCGGGGGAGCGCGCGGATCGCCGCGGGGCCGCCCCGGTTGACCATTTGCGTCGCCGCCTGGCGGACCGTGCGCACCGCCTGGGTACGCGCCGCCGCCGGCATGCGTGCCGCGGCCGGGCCAAGCACCCGCCGCGCGGCAAGCGCCGCAACCACGGGAACAGCCGCCCGATTGCGCACCGCCAGCTCAGCGAACGCGTCGAGCGCTTCTTCCTCGGACGCCTCGTCGGCCATCAGTTGCCCAACCACATTGGCGACTCCGCCGATCGCGGTGCCGACACCCGGAATAAGGCTGGCCACCGGCGCGACGGCGCGGGCGATCCGCCCGATCGTCGGCGCGGCGCGACGGACGGCGCCGGCTACACCGCGCGCTGCACGAGCGATGCGGCGGAAGAATTCGTCGGTATCCTCGGCGCCAAGCGCATGCGCCAGCGCGTGATCCCATTCCTCCTCATCGGTATAGTCCGACTCGTCGCCTTCATCCATTTCGTCATAGCCGTCGGCGCCGTCCATTTCGTCGTAATGGTCGCCGGCGAACATTTCCTCGCCTTCGTCCATCTCGTCATATTCGTCGGCCTCATCCATTTCGTCGGCTTCGTCGGCGCCGTCGAATTCGTCATAGCTGTCCGCTGCGCCCTCTGCCTCGTCGAAGCCGAGTTCGTCGAACATCTCCTCTTCATATCGATCCATCTCGACATCTCCTCATGAGCGGTACGTCCGGCCGGTTCGGCCAAACCCTGGCGGTCGAGCGCCGATGGGAAAGTCTGCCGCTGAAGGGGTTTGCTCAAGTCGCACAAATCGGGTCGTGCAAATCGGGTGGACCGGATGTGCGTCCCCCATCGTGGCGACTTGCCTTTGGCCCGCATCCGGACATTGCGGGAAGGCGTGCCATCACGCGTCCCTTGTGCCACGATGATCCGAAGCGGCCTTCCTGGATCATGGCCGCTCGATTCAGGGGCCGAGGGACCGGGCAACGACAATGCAGTGGATCGGCAATCTGAGTGAGCGCGGGATCAAGCTTCTCGCTATGTCGCTGGTCGCGATGCTCTTCCTCTCACCGGTCGCCATCCTGCTGTGGATGACCGCAGTGCCGGGCAAATCCCATATCGGAGCCCTGCCGCCATTGACCGCCGATCAGGCTGCGATGGCCAGGCGATTGCGCGGACATGTCGACGCGATCGCCGCCACGCCGCATAATATCGAACACCCCGAGGAACTCGAACACTCCGCCACCTATATCGAAGGCGCGCTGAGCGCGCTCGGCTATGCGATCCAGCGCCAGCCCTTTCCCGCTGATGGGCAGATCGTGCGTAACATCGAAGTGACCATCGAGCCCGCCATCGCCACCGCCGGGACGCTGGTCATCGGCGCGCATTACGACAGCGCCGGCATGGCACCCGGCGCGAACGACAATGGATCCGGCACGGCAGGCGTGATCGAGCTCGCGCGACAACTCGCCGACCTGCGCGGCAAGGCGCGGTACCGCATCAGGCTGGTGCTGTTCGTCAATGAGGAGCCGCCCTATTTCAAGACCCCGCTGATGGGCAGCCTAGTCTATGCCAAACGCCTGAAGCAATCCGGCGAGGCGGTGATCGGCATGATGTCGCTCGAGACGCTCGGCTTCTACAGCGACCGCGCGCACAGCCAGCATTACCCTGCCCCGCTCGATATGCTGTATCCGAGCACCGGCGATTTCGTCGCCTTTGTCGGTACGACGTCCTCTCGCTCACTGGTGCGCAAGACGGTCGGGTCGTTCCGCGCGCTGACCCCCTTCCCCAGCGTCGGCGGGACCGCGCCGGGCTTCATCCAGGGGATCGACTGGTCGGATCACTGGTCGTTCGGCCAGGTTGGCATCCCGGCGCTGATGGTCACCGACACCGCACCGTTCCGCTATCCGCATTATCACAGCGCGGCGGATACGCCGGACAAGGTCGATTACGAACGGCTGGCGCGCGTCATCTCCGGGTTGGCGCGCGTGATCCGGGACTGGCGCTAACGAGTCGGACAGTGTTCAGCGCGGACGCAGGTTGCTGTTTCATGCTGTTATTTGCCGAAATTTTTTCGATGCTGTTAAGTTGGATTTTCAGCTCTAGATTTCTGTTTTTTCTCAGATACTTATTGTACTCCAATGCTGTTATTGAATAACAGCATGAAAACAGCGCATAACAGCATGGGAACAGCCGCCGCATTCACCGGAACAGCAGCGAGATTCCCGTTTCATTTTCGCAGTCATGTCAAAGAGCACGCCGGATTGCTCGTTGCGACCCGTCCGGCGCCACAATGCCATGCGCGGCGCCAGCGTTGAATCGGCCCACTCGCCCGCCCCCGTCTCACAACATGCCGTGCCACCGCCGCGATACTATGCCACTATGGTATGATGCAGCTTTCCGATGTCCCGATTTCCTGATCCGATGACCAATGTCCTCAACATCACCCGATCGATCCTCGGCCAGCCCTGGCGCTGGCGCGCGCTGGAAACAGATACGCGTGATCCGGGGTTTGCGCCCGACGATCTGGTAACGCAATTGCTGCTCGCGCGCGGTTGTCCGCGCGACGAGCTGGAGGCGCACCGCTCCCCCAGCATTCGCAGCTTCATGCCCGATCCGTCGATCTTCCATGACATGGACAAGGCGGCGGAACGCCTGGCCGATGCGGTCCAGTCGCGCGAGGCGGTGACGATCTTCGGCGATTATGATGTGGATGGCGCGACCTCCGCCGCGCTGATGATCCTGTTGTTGCGCGACCTGGGGCTGGAAGCGAAGGCCTATATCCCCGACCGGCTGATGGAGGGCTATGGCCCCTCGGGCGAAGCGCTGGTGCGATTGAAGGCGGAGGGCGCGAGCCTGATCGTTACGGTCGATTGCGGCGCGCAGGCGTTCGAGGCGCTCGAAATGGCGCGGGTCGCCGAGGTCGATGTGATCGTGGTCGATCATCACAAATGCGCGCTCGCCCTGCCCCATGCCCATGCGCTGGTGAATCCCAACCGGCTCGACGAGACCGAGGGTGCGGCGCACGGGCATCTTGCCGCGGTGGGCGTGGCGTTCCTGCTCGGTGCCGCGCTGATCCGCACGCTTAAAGGGCGCGGCTATTTCGACGGGCGCGAGCCGCCGCGTTTGCTCGACCTGCTCGATATCGTCGCGCTCGGCACGGTTGCCGATGTAGCGCAATTGAAGGGCCTGAACCGAGCATTCGTCGCGCAAGGGCTGAAGGTGATGGCGCAACGGCGCAACATCGGCCTCAATGCGCTGATCTCCGCCTCGCGCCTGACGCGTGCGCCGACCGCCACCGACCTCGGCTTTGCGCTGGGTCCGCGAATCAATGCCGGGGGACGAGTCGGCAAGTCCGATCTCGGCGTGCGCTTGCTCACCACGCGCGATCCACAGGAAGCCGCCGACATCGCCGCCGAGCTCGACCGGCTCAATGAAGAACGCCGCGCGATCGAAGCACTGGTGCAGGAAGGCGCCGAGGCGCTGGCGCTAAGCAAAAGCAACCATGCGGTGATCGTCGTCGCCGGGCATGGCTGGCACCCCGGCGTGATCGGCATCGTGGCCGGACGGCTGAAGGAAAAATATGGCCGTCCCGCGATCGTCATCGCGGTCGACGAACACGGCGTCGGCAAAGGGTCGGGCCGCTCGATCTCGGGCGTCGATCTCGGCGCGGCGGTCCTCTCGGCAAAGGATAGCGGCTTGCTCGTTGCCGGGGGCGGCCATGCCATGGCGGCGGGACTGACCATCGCCGCGGATCAACTCGACGCGTTCGCCGAATTCCTCGAATCGCGCCTGGCCGAATCCGTGACGCGATCGATCGGCGACCGCGCATTGCTGCTCGATGCGCTGCTTGCGCCAGGCGGCGTCACGCCCGCCCTGGTCGCAGCGATGGATCTGGGCGGCCCCTATGGCATGGGCTGGCCACAGCCGCGCGTCGTCGCCGGGCCGGTGCGCATCATCAAGGCGGATATCGTCGGCAATGGCCATGTTCGCGCGGTCGTCGCGGGCGATGATGGCCGTACGATCAAGACCGTGGCATTCCGCCAGGCCGATACCGCGCTGGGGCTGGCCTTGCTCGGCGCACCGCCGCACCGCAAATTATGGCTCGCCGGGCGTGCGCGGATCGACGATTGGGGATCACGGCCGGCGGCCGAACTTCATCTCGATGATGCGGCATGGGCGGATTAATGCCCAAGCGATCAATATATGATGACGGAGCGGCTTGACCCGCGCCCGCCATTTCCCTAGGCGCGTCACCTGCTCATCCCGCTCGCGGGTTTGGCCCCTTCGTCTAGCGGTTAGGACGCGGCCCTTTCACGGCTGAAGCACGGGTTCGATTCCCGTAGGGGTCACCATCATCAAACGATTTTATCGCTTTGATATTGCGTGATTATTTTTGAGATTCAAGAAAGCGGCACCACAGACGTTCCCGCATTTTGCGTGGGGCATGGTGGTATGATTCGGGCCCGACCGAGCCGCTTCTCGGCCGGCAGCAAACCACCCATGGACCTTCAACCACGTTCACGGCGCGAAATGATGGACTGGCAAAGGGTATAGGTAATCACCGACGGTCACTCCGCCTTGGGATCGCAGACGCGCAATGGCGACTCGTTCATGTTCGACCAGTGCGGGGTCAAGGCCGAGCGGATTCTCGGCACCCACGACATCGACCTCGACCGCAGGCAACACGCAGGCGACTATCAACTGGCAGCGCGCGACATGGAAGGCTGAGGTTATCACCGCGATCCTCGACAATTCCCTTCGCTTCGCGAACTCGGCGATCTGAACGATATCTTCCACCGTGTTGCCACTGAAGAAGCCTTCCTGCTCTAGTGCGGCTGGCGGAACACCGAGCCTGACCAGTGCGTCGTTGACATAGTCGCGGTGCGGCGTGGCAGTCGTATTGAAATGCGCGCCAAAGCCGCCGGTGGCGACGATCTTCAAGTTGGGATCCAGATGATACCGGGCGGCAGCCGCCTCCGCCCGCTTGCGCGCGATCGGCAACAACGCGCCGAACGCGTCGTTCGGCGCGCCCAGCACAAACAGATAGTTAGGCATAAAGGAAATTGAGGATGTCCTCTATTTTTACACCACCGATATTACGATAACGAGTAATCGTTCCGGGCATGACAAGATCGACATCCATCGACAATAACGAAGGATCAACGATGTGGCAGCCTGGAAGACTCCTTCGCTTGATCTACGCACGCACCAGCACAGGATCGCCAGCCTGCATTGCCGAGCGGATCGATGCGCTCATCAGATTCCGGCCAAGGTTTACAGCATCTTTTGAGTCATATTTTGAGGCATACCCGCCTGTCGTCGGCAAATAGCGATAGCGCTCCGCGCGACGGGGATCAAAATCCGATCGAAGCGGATAGCGCAATCCGGTCGACATCGTCGAAGCGCTTCACCGCGGAGAAGGCGCGCGCATATTCGAGCGCGAAGCCTATGCGGGTCCCGGTGATCCCGCCGCGGAGCCCGCCGCCCAGATTGACCGCAGCGAGATTGGCGCGCTCGACCACCGTCGCCCGCTCGACCCAGCCCTTTCCGGCGCCACCGAACAGATAGGGCGACAGCCGCAACCATTGGCGGCGGCCAAGCGCAAAAGGCCGGGCGAATTCCGCCCGCGCGACGATCGCCGCATCAACCGCCGTCTCACCGCCGATATAGGCGGACAGTGCGTCACTGCCTTCCAGCGCAGTCTGCTCCGACCGAAACAGCGGCCGGCCGAACGACGTCTGTCCCCTGGCCGTGACGCTGAGTTCGCCCCCCGCACCAACGGGCGCGCCGATCCGGTATGTCAGCGTTACTTTGGTGAAATCGGTCGTCGCGCCCTGTCGCGACGGGAGCAGGCGTGTCGGCAAATCACCGGCATCGGACCCACCAAGACCTTGGCTGACCTGCACGGACGCCGCCATGGTCCCGCCGCCGCGTACGGGGGCAGAATAGGTTGCGCCAAGCCGCCCGACGGTGAAACGATCGAGACTGAGGCGAACGCCGAAGTCGATTGCATCGTTCGATTCCCGGATCTGCTCGATCGCGCCGCTCAGCGACACGCTCCGCCGCCGCGTCTTTTCAAGCACAAAACCGCCACGCAGCGACAGACGGCGCAAATTGCCGCGCGTCGCCGGCACGCCCGGTTGCGGTCGAGGCCGGGTGCGCGAGAAGGTGATTTCCGGGTTGATCGAGAAGCGCCCGGCGCCGGGCGCGAGAGTGACGCCGCCGCCGAGCACACGCACCGGGGCATCGCCGTAGAAATTTCCCGGCAGATCGTGACCGCCGACCGCGAAACCGTAGATCTGCTCGCCCCAACCAAAGGCCGAGTTGAGCGATGCCTGCACCGTCACGCCAAACCGGCCCAGCGATGGCGCGAAACCGTTTTCGAGCGACACGCTGCCCGATGCGATCCTGTGCCGTCCGCTCAGCAACAGTCGCGCCCCGCCCTGCTCCCTGCCCCGCGCCAATGTCGATGTCAGTGTCAGGCCGGGCGCGTCTCCCGCCAGCAGCAAAGGCTGCTCGATCTCGCCGATCGTCAAGTGCCCGCGCCCGACCAGCGCCGCCGCCCGCGCCATGACGCTGCGACGGACGCGCGCCGGCACGGCGGTTGCGTCGATGCTTTCGATGAAACCGTCGATCACAAGGATGCGAAAGCGCCCGCCATCCACGATCTGCTGCGGCGGCACCGCCACCCGCGCCAGGACATAGCCGGCCCGCGCATGGGCCGCCTCGATCGCCGATGCCGCCGCATAAAGCTCGGCCAGCGTCACGCGCCGGCCGGCAATCTGCGCGACGATCGTTCCGGTTTCGCGCGCGACCTCGGCAAAGCCGCCCTCGACCTCGATCCGCTCGATATGGACCTCCAGTCCCTCGGCACCTGTGGGGGGGGTCAGCCCTTCGGCTTCGGGGATAACGGTCGCACCGTCATTGCCTGCGGACGGCGGTCGCAGAGTCGGCGGCGTGATCGAACTCGGCGCGGTCGATTGCGCGATGACCGGATGCGCCGGGACGAAACTTGCGACGCCGGCGAACAGCAGCACGGCCCGCAGGCGCCGCGTCAACGAAAATCCTGCCCCCGCCACTGCCGTCCCCGTCCCCGTCC
>NZ_JSXI01000036.1 GCF_000803065.1 Sphingomonas sp. ERG5 | reverse complement strand
TGAGATAGCTCGCCACCGAAAGTTCGCGGCCGTTGAGCGTCGCATCGCCAATGCCGTAAACGCCCTGATCCGTCTCGATCTTCAGGGTGACGAAATTGCGGCCGGGGCATGTGACGATGACCCGGGCGCCGGTAATAATCGGCATGTATCGGCTCCGTTGCGGCGCTTGGCCGGGAAATGTGCCGCGGCGGCGGCGACCATGATGAGCCGCCGCCGCCGGAGCGTCTAGAAGGAGACGGTCGCCCTGATGCCGCCATAGCGCCGGAAATCACGCGGCAGCTGCGCCTGGGTTGCCGTCTGGTTGTTATAGGTCCCGCGTGAATTGAGCAGGTTGGCGTAATATTGCACGTCAAAGGCATTGTTGAGGAAAGCGGCGACCTCGAATCGTCCTTCCTTGTCCCTGACGCCGATCGACAGATTGGTGATCCCGAATGCCTTCTGGATCGTCTCCGGGTCCTGGCTGAGCGAGAAGTTGATCGCGCTCTGATAGCTATACGCCGCCTGCAACAGCCCCTTCACCGGCAGGCTGCCGAGCGACGGAGTATATTCGGCATTGGCGGACAGCTTCCATTCCGGCGACTGTGCCGGCCGCGCGCCGGCCAGGTCCTGGAATGCCGGGCGCGGCGCCACCGCGGGATTGCACCCCTGTGCCAATGTCTGGCCCGGGAAGCACTGCGCGAAGGGGAATTTGGTGATCTTCGCATCGAGATAGGCAACCGATGCGCCCAGGTTCAGATCGCCGCCGATCCGTGCCGAGGTTTCGAATTCGACGCCGCGCGACCGGATGCTGCCGACATTGGCCAGCCGGTAATTGACCGTGCCGTCAGGGAAGGATTCGATGCCCTGCGCCTGGAAATTGCGATAGGTCGAAGTGAAGGCGGTCAGATTGACCGTCAGGCGCCGGTCGAGGAACTGGGTGCGTGTGCCGATTTCCCAGCTCCGTGACGTTTCAGGCCGCACCGGCCCGCCGGAGGCGCGCTGCGCGTTGAAGCCAGTGGTCAGATCATAGGTCTGGCCCTTGTGTCCGGTCGCGTAGGAGCCATAGATCATCACATCGTCAGTGAATTTATGCTGCAACCCGAGCCGATAGGTCGCGAAATTGTCGTTCGCGCTGCCGCTGAAATAACCGGCCGCGCCCGCGGGCGGGATGAAATCGCGATAGGTGTAGTCGACTTTCTCATGCTGATAGCGCAGTCCGGCGATCACCGTGGTGCGCGGCAATATGTCATATTCGAGCTGACCGAACGCCGCCTCCTGCTTCGATCCCGATGTGCCGTACCAATTGGCGAGCGAGAAGGATGGGCCGCGAATGAAACGGCGCGAATAGGTCACATCGGCATAGAATAGCCCGAGCGTATAGCGGAACGGCTGGTCCGACGGCGAGACGAGGCGCACTTCCTGCGTCCATTGCCGCGACTTGAATCGCCCGCCCTGGCGATTGTCGGGCGCCACGACCGACGTATCGTCCTGATCAAGGAAATCATCGAGCGTGTAGCGATCATGCGAGGAGATCGAGACGAGCGTCGGCCCGCCCAGATCGGCCTCGACCTTCAACGACTGACCGAAACCGTCATAATTGGTCCCGGCGGGGGCGTTGTTGGATACATCGTCATTGTCCGCACTGACCACCACGCCGGGCGCATATACCGAGGGCGGCTGCGCGACATTGCCACGCAGATAAGCGGTTGACCCAAGCCCGCGAATGAACGGCCGGCCATAGGTCGTGCTGCCGTCGATATAGTTCAGCCCGACCGTGGCGGTGATCGCATCGGTCGGATCCCAGACCAGCTTGCCCTTGACCGAGGTCGAGGTGCGGCCGTTGACCTTCTTGCCGTTGAACAGGTTATGGACGTTGCCGTTGAAGTCATTATGGTTGGCGCTGACCCGGAACCCGAGCGTATCGCTCAGCGGACCGGAGATGGTGCCGCCCAGCGTATATTCATTGTCCGTCGTGACCAGGCCGTTGACCCGTCCGGTGAAAGTGGAACTCGGCGCAAGCGTGACGATGTTGATCAGGCCGGCCGAGGCGGATTTGCCGTACAGCGTGCTTTGCGGCCCGCGCAGCACTTCGATCCGCGCAATGTCCGATAGATCGGCAAAGGCGCGCGCCTGGAAGGTGACGGGCACATCGTCGACCTGCACCGCGACGCTCGGCTCGACCCCGATCGAAAAGGCGAAGGTGCCGATGCCGCGGATCGAGATCGACGCGTTGACCGGCTGATCCGACGGGCGGACGATCAGCGACGGCGCGACCTTGGTCAGGTCGGTAAAGTCGCGCACGCCGCCCGCCTCGAGCTGGCTGCCCGACAGAACCTGGACCGCGATCGGTACGTTCTGGACATTCTCGGTCCGCTTTTGCGCGGTGACGATAATGTCGTTCGAATTGCCGGCATCGACGCCGGCCTGAGTCGCCTCATTGGCCGGTGCGCTTGCCGCCGGTGTTTCGGGCACGGCCTGCGCATAAGCGCCGGACGCAATGGTGGCGAGGATCGTACCGGCGAGCAGCCGCGCGGCGGCCCCGCTTCGAAGCTTCATTGTCATTTCCTTCTCCCTGACTCGCCGCGTTTTCGTGGTCACGGCATCGCAATACACATTGGTCAGGCCAGTTGCAATATTGGTCAGGCTGTTTTGGCTGACCAAAATCACATGTCATTGCGGATTCTGCTAAAAATATCACGTATCGCTTGCCGATATTGGCCTGACCATCTACGGTTGGCTCATGAGCGCGAAAGTCGAACCCGGACGTTTATATGAACGTGTCGCCGAAGACCTGGCCTCGGCGATCGCCGCCGAACGCTTCGAAATCGGCCAACGCCTGCCCGCCGAGCGCGTGCTCGCGCAGACCTATTCTGTCTCGCGCCCGACGATACGCGAGGCGCTGATCGCGCTCGAACTCGACGGGCTGGTCGAGGTGCGCATGGGATCGGGCGTCTATGTCGTCGCGCGCCTGCCGCGTGACGGCCAGGCATCGGCAACCGATATCGGCCCGTTCGAACTGGTCGAGGCGCGCCGCGCGATCGAGGGTGAGGCCTGTGCGCTCGCCGCACTGCGCATCACCGATGAGGAACTCGATGAACTCGCCGCGCTGGTTGCCGAGATGCAGGCGGAAAACGCCCGCGATGTCGATATGTCTGAGGATGCCGATCGCCGCTTCCATTTGCTGATCGCGCAGGCGACCCAGAATAGCGGCATGGTCGCGGCGGTACAGATGCTGTGGGACGCACGCGCACGCTCGCCGCAATATCAGCTGATGAGCAGCAAGGCGCATGCCGCCGGGGTCAAGCCACGGATCGACGAACATGCCGTGATCCTGGCGGCGCTGCGTTCGCGCCGGCCGGATGCCGCGCGCACCGCGATGCGCGATCACCTCACCCGTGTGCTCGACTCGCTGATGAACGCGACCGAAGTGCATGAGATCGACCAGGCCCAGGCGCGCATCGCCGCCCATCGCAGGCGCTACGCCGCGATCGCCTGACGCCATGAACGACCAGACAGATAAAATGGGGAGGACGGGATGGCACAGCGGATCGACCACGAGATCGACGGGAGCACCGCGACGCATGCGGTAACCCGGCGCCAGGCCTTTGGCGCACTCGGCGGCGCCGCGGCGGTGGTTGCGCTCGGCGGCACCGCACATGCGGTCGGCACCGCCCCGGCCGTTGCGCCGGAGCCCGCCCCGGCAAATGGCGTGACATTGCTCTACCCGCATGAAAGCGCGACCCGCGCAACCCGTGACCTGTCGGGGTTATGGCGCTTCCGGCTCGATCCACAGGATGAGGGCGAGGCCGCCGGTTGGGCCAATGGCCTGACCGATACCCGTTCGATCCCGGTGCCGTGCAGCTGGAACGACCTGTTCGATGACGCCCGCCATTATACCGGCACGGCCTGGTATGAGACCGAGTTTCGGCTCGACCCGGCCTGGACCGGCAAGCGCGTGGTGCTGCGCTTCGGCTCGGCGGTGTACCGCGCGAAAGTGTGGCTCAACGGACAATTGCTCGGGGAACATGTCGGTGGGCATTTGCCCTTTGCCTTCGATGTCAGCGGCGCGGCGCGTTCCGATACGCCCAACCGGCTGGTCGTGCTGGTCGAGAACAAGCTGAAGGTCGACCGCGTGCCCGGCATTCCCGATCCGGAGAAATACCGGCTGCACACCATCCATTATCCTCAGACGACCTACGACTTCTTCCCCTATTCGGGCCTGCATCGCCCGGTGCTGCTCGCCGCGTTGCCCGCGACGCATGTCCATGACGTCGTGGTGACCACCACGCGCAACGGCGCAACCGGCATGGTCGAGATCGCATTCACCGTCAGCGACGGATGGACCGGGCCGGCCCGACTGACGCTGCACGGCGGCAAGGCGCCGGTGACGGTCGACGCCGCGGTGCGCGGCGGACGCGCGAGCGCGACGATCCGCGTCCCCGGCGCCCGACTCTGGAGCCCCGACGATCCCTTCCTTTATCGTTTGTCCGTCGCGCTCGGCGACGCCAGCCGGCCGCTCGACGACTATGTCATGAAAATCGGCATCCGCACGGTCGAGGTGCGCGGCAGCGAAATACTGCTCAACGGCAAGCCCGTGTTCCTGAAGGGCTTCGGCAAGCATGAGGATTTCATCCTGCACGGCCGCGGCCTCGACCTGGCGGTGCTGGTGCGCGATTTCGAACTGCTGAAATGGATCGGCGCGAACAGCTTCCGCACCTCGCATTACCCCTATGCCGAAGAAGCGCTGATGCTGGCCGACGAGTACGGATTCCTGGTGATCAGCGAATCGCCCGCCGTCAGCCATGTCTTTTCCGATTCACCCGACATCATCGAGACGCGGCGCCAGCACCTCAAGACCGTGCTGACCGACCTGATCGCGCGCGACCGCAACCATCCCTCGGTGATCCTGTGGTCGATCGCCAATGAGCCGCTGACCAAGCCCTTCCACACGCTCGACGATGCGCCGGCGGATTCGCCGGCGAAAGGCACGGCCTTTTTCAGCAGTCTGTTCGACCATGTCCGGGCGCTCGACCGTAGCCGCCCAGTGGCGCTGGTCAGTGTGCAGGGCGGGCCGGCCGACTGGGTCGGACTGGGCGACGTGATCTGCGCCAACAGCTATGACGGCTGGTACGCGATTTCGGGGGACCTGCCCAAGGCCGAGGTGCAGCTGGCCAAGGAAATCGCGGCGCTGCGCGAACGGCACGGCGACAAGCCGATCTTCCTGACCGAATTCGGCGCCGACGCCGCCGCCGGGGCACATGCCCAGCCGGCCGAAATGTGGAGCGAGGATTATCAGGCCGAAGTGATCGCGATGTATTTGCGCGTCGCCGACCGCTTCCCGTACGTGATCGGCACCCACCCCTGGGCCTTTGCCGACTTCAAGACCTCCGAGAGCATCATGCGGGTGAGCGGCATGAACTATAAAGGCGTATTCACCCGCGACCGCCGCCCCAAGGAAGCGGCTCAGTTGCTGCGCAGGGCCTGGGCGGGCAAGGAAATCATCGTGCCCGACAAGAGCAAGTGATGGCGGACGGCGATGCCTAGCGAAGCACGCCCCGCTTTCCCATCGCCTGCGCATACCAGTTGAAGAATAGCAGCAATATCGCGATCACCGCACTCGTGATCGCCATCGACCGACCCATGATCGCGCCGCCGTCCGTCAGGACATAGGTATAGAGCAGATTGATCAGAAACGCCGCCAGCGAGAGGACAAAGACGGGGAATGCCGCCTTGCGCCGCAGCAGGAGCAGGATCGACGCGATAAAGGCACTCCACACGCCGATCGCCCATGCCGCCGTCATCCAGACGGGCATGGCCAGATAATGCGCAATCTGATCCGGAGTCATCCCGGCGCTGGCCAAATAGCGTGCGCCCTGCGCCATGCCCATGGTGAAGTCGAATACCCCGATCGCGTTGAACAGCACGGCGATCACGCCGATCAGCCACAGATGCCAGGGTGCTTTTAGGGTCGTGCCGGTCATGATTTTTCCCCAAAGATCGATGAACCAGCCGCCATGCTACCGCAGGGAACTGTTCGTTCCAATGGGACGGGGGATCAAGAGAACTCCAACGCCGACCGATGACTTATTGCCCATCGGCAACATTCTCGCGGCGCCAGTAAAGATACATCATCGTCGCCGTGACGCCGGCGAGCGTATGCCAGAGCAACCCGTGCGGCTGGAAGAAGCTATGCGGGTCGCAGAGCGGCCCTCCCGTCCGGGACAACACCCAGAAGATGGTGGCGATCACGATCGCTGCGATGCCGATAAGCCAATAGCTGCGCGCGCGCGGATCGGCGATGAAACCGGCGAACCGGAATTCGAGCACCATATAGGCAACCACCAGGGTCAGGATCAGGATTACCGAATCCACGCCCGCGGCACCGGCCGCGGCAAAGGCTCCGGCGGTCAGTATATAACCGCCCCAGAAGATCTTGCCGCGCGTTCCGGCATTGACGCCCGTCCGCACCAGGCTGCGGTTGAGCGTGTAGAACACCAGATAGGCCATGAAAGTGTACATCGACAGACCGTCGATCCACGAAACATATTTCGCGATGGAGGCATGGAACCACATGCTGCCCAGCCCGAGGAACAGGACCACGAAGACATAGAGATCCGCGATCGGATCGGCGGAGCGCATGACGTTGGGGGCGCTGCCGGACGCCCGGTCGCGGCCAAGTCCCCAAGCCACGAACAGGCTGGTGAAGATGGCGTAGAGATTGGACCAGGTGTTGGTGCCCTGCCGGATTCCCTTCACGCCATTCTCGATATCTGCGCGCGAGAAATACTCGCAGAAACATTGTTCATTGACGCAGCGGTCCGGCGTTGTCGGCCAGCCGATGACATAAGCGAACAGCAGGAACGCGCCCATGAGGATGACAAGGCTCACCCCCCACACGATCCAGCTCCGCGCAACCGGCCCCCGGGCGGTCACCGGCACGACTCCGACTTTGCTGGGCACCCCTGTTTCTCCCCTCGCTCCGATCGCCGCCGTCGGAGCTTTTCCCCGGGCTCTTTCCCAGGCCCATACCCGCGTCCGGCGTGATTGGGCGCCTATAACAAGACGCTTGACGATATAATAGTCTTTACTATCCTATTCCGTGCAGGCCCGGATATGGCGGATCTGCCAATCTTCATCAAAACCGGACTCGGAGAATGGCGATGCAGGGACCGATGCTTGAACGGCGCGACCTCATACGCGGGCTCACGGCGCTCGGCGCACTCACCATGCTACCGCCCGCGGCATTCGCCCGCAAATCTCCTGCCGATTGGTCCCCCGTCCGCAACTATATCGACGGACTGATCAGCCCCGAAAAAATACCGGGCCTGCTCGGCACCATTGGCGTCGGCAATGCCGAACCGACCTATATCGCCGCCGGCACCATCGCGAAGGATAGCCGCACCCCGGTCGGTCCCGACACGTTATGGCGGGTCTATTCGATGACCAAGCCGATCTCCGGCATGGCGGCAATGATGCTGATCGAGCAGGGCAAGCTGAAACTCGACCAGAATATCGCCGATTTCATCCCCGGCTTCGCCAATCCCAAAGTGCTGGTCGACCCGGCAAAGGATTTGACCAGCCGGCCCGCTCAGGGCCCGATCACGATCCGCCATCTGCTGACTCATACGGCCGGGCTCGGTTATACGATCGTCACCAAAGGGCCGTTGCTGCAGGAATATGTCCGGCTGGGCATCAACCCGACCAGCGTCAGCCGGACCAAATTTCCGGGATATTCCGATATTCCGACCGCACCGAGCCTGGCCGAGTTCGCCGACCGACTCGCAACATTGCCGCTGCTGTTCGATCCGGGCGCGCAGTGGCGCTATTCGGTCGGTCTCGACTTGCTCGGACGGATCATCGAACTGGCTTCGGGCAAGAGCTTCGACGGTTTCCTCCAGGAGCGGATGTTCGATCCGCTCGGCATGAAGGACACCTTCTGGCAAGTGCCGCAAAAGGATGTCGGCCGCTTCGTCACCGGCTATATGGCAACCCCGGCGATCACGCTGGTGATCGATCCGGCGGCGACCAGCATCTATCTCGACAAGCCCGCCTTCCCGTTCGGCGGCTCCGGGCTGGTGATGAGCGCGCGGGACTATGATCGCTTCCTGTGGATGCTGCAGGGACACGGCGCGATCGGCAAGGTACGAGTCATGGCGCCCGCGACCGCACGGCTGGGCATGTCCAACCTGTTGCCGGCCGGCGTCGATACCAGCGGCACCATTCTCAAGGGCAACGGCTTCGGCGCCGGCGGCGGCGTCGCCACGAAATCGGGGCCGGGCGACCGGGGACCGGGCAGCTTCGGCTGGGGCGGCGCGGCCGCCACCATCGCCTGGGTCGACCCCGCGCAAGGCATTCGCGCCACCGGCTTCGCACAATATGCACCCGAGGAGACGTTCGGCTTCCCGGATGGGTATACCAAGGCGGTTTACGCCAGCCTGTAAACCGGCCTGACGCTCTACCTGGACCGGCCGCAGGAAATCTGGCGAGCATTGGCAACGATATCACCATGGGCAGTCATGCGCGAAGATGGTGCCACGATATTATGGCTAGATGCCCCGGCCAGATCGCCGACCGCAGTGCGCTATGAGGGCGAAAGCGCCAATCGCATCGCCGTCGGCGCTGCATACCCGCGCCTGCCTGCTGGCTTGGCTACCAAAGTGCGGCTCCGGTGCCGACACCAATGGCAGAACATAGTCTTGACTGGAGGAACCCGAACGCACCGCCGGGATTTTTGGGGTTAAATAAACTATCATCGAAACCGGCCGCCATCGTAGGCAACATGAACGGTGGCCAACAACACTTGCGGGCATTAGCGGCGGTATGCGAGTAAAAGAATGATGGTCGAAATCATCCACTTGGGTCCTAACGAAGACAAACCCGAATCGTCAGACGAGGAGCGCTGGCTAACCGTGGAAGCGAACGATAACGGGGGATTCTACGGCACCGGCTGGAGCCGAAAGCCATCAGGGGAAAGCGTGTTCTACAGGTCGCTGTCCGAAGATGACGTCAGCCTTGAGGCGGCGATAGCTGCTGCGACAGAATGGGCTGAAAAATACAGCGTCCCGAAAATATGGGTTCAGCGCGAACCTTGGAATCTGGACCAAGACTGAACCTGGGAGCGCTGTCCACCCCCTTCAGACATTGTGCAGCGCCTTGCTCCCTAGGGCGCGGGACGTTCTGTGAGGAAGAATCGCGATTTGCGCAGCGCGCCAGCGGCGGGTTTAGACACGCGTTAGACAGCGCAAAGGCTGCTGCTGGGGCTGCTAGCAGACCCACCGACCCATTGAAATGGTATAGAAATTCTTGGTCGGGGCGACAGGATTCGAACCTGCGACCCCCACACCCCCAGTGTGATGCGCTACCAGGCTGCGCTACGCCCCGACCGAGGCGAGCGCGTCTATGCGGGTGTGGCGCAGGATGCAAGTGTCCGCATTGCCACACACCACGAATGTTGCGCGTCCCCGGTGATGATGATAGCGCCCGGCCCTTGTAGCGTGGGGCGTCCGTCCCGCCATCCCGCGATTCAGGTAGACCTATGTTCATCCCCTCCGCCTATGCCCAGACCGCCGGCGCTGCCGCTAGCAGCGGCATCGGCTCATTCCTCAGCCTCGCACCGCTGTTTCTCGTCTTCATCGTCTTCTATTTCCTGATGATCCGCCCGCAGCAACGCCGCATGAAGTCGCTGCAGGCATCGGTCGAAGCCGTGAAGAAGGGTGATTCGGTCGTCACGGCCGGCGGCATCCTGGGCAAGGTGACCAAGGTCGAGGAACAGTTCGTCGAGGTCGAGATCGCCCCGACGGTCAAGGTCCGCGTGGTCAAGGCGACGCTCACTGACGTGACCGGCCCGGGCAACGCCAAGCCGGCGAACGACTGACCCCATGCTGGATTTTCCGCGCTGGAAAGTAACGTCGATCGTCGCCTTCCTGGTGGCGCTGATGCTGCTTGCCGTTCCGAGCTTCCTGCCCGAGAGCACCACCAACTCCTGGGGCAAGTTCCCGCATCCGCGGATCAACCTTGGTCTCGATCTCGCCGGCGGTTCTTATCTGCTGCTCGAGGCGGATACCAAGGACATCGCGACGAAGCGCGTCGAGCTGATGCGCGAGCAGGTCGCGACGGGCATGCGCCGCGCCACGCCGCGAATCGACATTGGCGATATTTCGACACGTGACGGTACGCTGAGCTTCCTGCTGCGCGACGTGACCAAGGTCGACGCGGCGCGGGAAGTGCTCAACAAGCTCACCAGCGGCGTCGCCTTGACCGGCCAGCGCGACTGGGACCTGAACGTCGTCGATTCGAGCCGCATCGTGATGAAGCCGACCCAAGCCGGCCTGAACGCCGCGGTCGACCAGGCGATGGGCGACGCGACCGAAGTGGTGCGCAAGCGCATCGACGAACTCGGCACGCGCGAACCGACCATCGTGCGCCAGGGCTCCAACCGCATCGTCGTCCAGGTGCCCGGCCTGCAAAATCCCGATGCCCTGAAGAAGCTGCTCGGCGAGACCGCCGAACTCGAATTCAAGCTGGTCGACCAGACCGCTGATCCTGCGCTGCTCGCCAAGGGCACCGCGCCCATCGGCAGCCAGATTTTGCCCTATCCGAACAATCCCCAGGGGATGCCGGTCATCGCGGTCAAGCGCTCGCCCAACATCAGTGGCGACCAGCTGACCGATGCGCGCCAATCGTTCAACCAGCAGACCAATGAACCCGAAGTCGTCATCACCTTCGACAGCCAGGGCGGCAAGCGCTTCGCCAACCTGACTCAAGCCAATGTCGGCAAGCCGTTCGCGATCATCCTCGACAAGAAGGTGATCTCGGCTCCCAATATCAACGAACCGATCCTCGGCGGCACGGCGAGCATTTCGGGCAGCTTCACGGTCGATTCGGCCAATCAGCTCGCCATTGCGCTCCGCTCGGGCAAACTGCCGGTCGCGCTGAAGGTGGTCGAGGAATCGACCGTCGGTCCCGATCTCGGCAAGGAGTCGATCCGCGCCGGCATTCTCGCCTCGATCATCGCCGTCACCGCGGTCGTGGTGTTCATGCTGCTGACCTATGGCCGGTTCGGAATCTATGCCAATATCGCAGTGGTCATCAACGTCTTCATCATCGTCGGCGTGATGGCGGTCCTCAACGGGACCCTGACGCTGCCGGGCATCGCCGGCTTCGTGCTGACCATCGGTACCGCAGTCGATGCCAACGTGCTGATCAACGAGCGCATCCGCGAAGAACGAAGGCGCGGTCGAAATGTGGTTCAGGCGGTCGAGCTTGGCTATAAGGAGGCTAGTCGGACGATCTTCGAGGCCAACGTGACCCACGCCATCTCGGGCGTGATTATGTGGTTCATGGGCTCGGGACCGGTAAAGGGTTTCGCGACTGTGTTGCTGATCGGCATCGCCACGTCGGTGTTCACCGCCGTCGTCTTCACCCGGATGCTGGTCGCGCTGTGGCTGCGCAAGAACCGCCCCACCGACATCAATATTTGATCGGCGAAATACCATGCGCCTTCTGAAACTCGTTCCCGACAATACGAACCTCCCGTTCGTATCCTTGCGCAAATGGGCCTTCGCGCTGACCATGGCGCTGTCGCTCGCCGCGGTCGGACTGGTCTGGGCCAAAGGCCTGAACTTCGGCGTCGATTTCGTCGGCGGCCTGATGATCGAGGAGAAGTTCGCTACCGATCCCGATCTCAACAAGGTCCGTGAAGCCGTCGACAAGCTTGGTGTCGGCGATGCCACGCTGCAGCAATTCGGCGGTCCCCGCACGCTGACCATCCGCTTGCCGGCCGTCGCGAGCGCCGATGAGGGCGCGACCAACGCAGTGGTCAAGAAGGTCGAGACCGCACTGGCGGCGGAGTTCCCCGGCGCAACCTTCTCGCGCTACTCGACCGTCTCGGGCAAGGTCTCGGACGAACTGGTCCGCAACGGCATTCTCGCGGTCGTACTCGCGGTGATCGGCATCGGCCTGTTCGCGATCTTCCGCTTCGAATGGCAGTTCGGCGTGTCGACCGTGGTCGCGATCGTCCACGATCTGCTCATGACGCTTGGCTTTTTCGCACTGACGCAGCTCGACTTCGACCTCAACATCGTCGCAGCGGTGCTGACCATCATTGGCTATTCGATCAACGACAAGATCGTCATCGACGACCGTATCCGTGAGAATATGCGCCGCTATCGCAAGATGGACATGCCGGGGATCATCGATCTGTCGGTCAACGAGACGCTGCCGCGTACCGTGATGACCTCGTTGACCATCCTGCTGGCGCTTGGCGCGATGCTCGCCTTTGGCGGGCATGTGCTGCGCGGCTTCACCGCGGCGATGATCCTCGGCATCTTCGTCGGCACTTATTCGTCGATCTATGTCTCGTCGTCGCTGCTCATCTCACTCGGCTTGCGTGCCGACCCGAACAAGCCCGACGCGCCGACGGCACCCCAGAACGCGGAGCGGGTCGGTCCCAAAGACCGCCCCTGATGAAAATGGAAAAGGCCAGGACCGATGGCCCGATGATTTCGGGCTTTTCGGCTGGCGGTTTCAAGATCGATGACGGCGTCTATGCTGCGCTGCTGATCACGCCGGTGCGCGCCGATGGCTGGACGCCCCCCCCGGTCGCCGCGCTGACGCTGGCCGATCTCGACCCGCTGCTCGCGCTCGATCCGCTGCCTGAATTCCTGCTGCTCGGGACGGGCCGGTCTCTCGTCCGCCCACCGGTATCGCTGGTCAGGGCGATCGAGGCGCGCGGTTGCGGGATCGAGGCGATGGACAGTCGTGCCGCTGCGCGGGCCTGGGCCGTGCTGCGCGGCGAGGGCCGCTGGATCGCCGCCGCGCTCTACCCCTTCGCCTAACGGTCATATTCCGCCTGCGAACGCCCTACGCGCCCTCTCGACGCGAGCGCGCCAATCACGCTAGATTATCGCGAAAGAGGGAGGGAATGATGAAATCCACCGCGCTGCTGCTTGCCCTGATCGCGACACCCGCCATTGCCCAGACACCACCGACGACGTCGCCGCAAAACGCGCCGCCAGCTACGGTCAACGGACCGCCCCCTGCCCCTCCCACGCCGGCCAGCCCGGCACCCGCGCCGGATTACAAGCAGGACGCCAGCTGGCTGTGCCGCCCGGGCCGCGCCGATGCCTGCGCCGCCAATCAGGACGTCACGGTGATCCGCCCCGACGGCAAGCAGAAGATCGAGAAGTTCAAGCCCGATCCGCTGATCCAGTTCGACTGTTTCTATGTCTATCCGACCGTGTCGCTCGATGCGACGCCGAACAGCGACATGACCGCGGGGGACGAGGAAAGGAATGTCGCTGCATTCCAGGCCGCGCGCTTCGGCCAGAAGTGCAAGGTCTATGCGCCGCTCTATCGCCAGGTGACGCTGACCGCGCTTCAATCGATACTGCAGGGCAAGCCGGTCGCGATGGACCGCGCCATGGCCTATGCCGATGTGAAAGCGGCATGGGACGACTATCTCGAACGCGACAATAATGGCCGCGGCGTGGTGCTGATCGGCCATAGCCAGGGTGCCGGCATCCTGAAGGAACTGATCGCCAGGGAAATCGAGACCAACCCGGCAGTGCTGCGCAAGATCGCCTCGGCGATGCTGATCGGTACCAATGTCGCGGTGCCGACCGGCCAGGTGGTTGGCGGCGACCTGAAGAAGATGCCGCTATGCCGCGCCGACGGCCAGTATCGCTGCGTCGTCACTTACGTCACTTTCCGCGCCGATTCGCCGCCGCCGGCGACGAGCCGCTTCGGCAAGGTCGCAACTCCAGGTCAGTCGGTCGCTTGCACCAACCCGGCGGCGCTGGCCGGCGGCAAGGCCGTGACCGACGCGATCCTGGGTGCAAAGGGCGCAGGGTTGGGCAGCACGCCAATGGGTCCCTGGGCTGCGGGCGGCGCACCGGTCACCACCGGCTTCGTGAAGGTGCCGGGTTTGATCTCGGCCGAATGCGTGTCGAAGGACGGCTTCGACTATCTCGCGGTGACGGTGAATGCCGATCCGAAGGATGCGCGGACCGACACGATCGTCGGCGACGTCGTGATCGGCGGGCAGACGCTCAAGGATTGGGGCCTGCATTTGATCGACATGCCGGTCGAGATGGGCAATTTGGTAACGCTTGCCGATCGTCAGGCAGCGGAATGGCGCGGAGTGTCGTGGAAAACCCGGAAGTGATCGACCAATACTGAAAGATGCTCGTACAGCGCGGCGGTGTTCGCTTCCCACGTGAAGCGCGCCGCCGCGCTTCGTGTTTCATCGCGCGGCGCGGGTGCTGCAAGCAGGTCGGCGATCGCCGTTGCGAATGCAGCAGTGTCGCGCGGCACGATGCGACCGGCCGCTGGAGACGTCACCACCTCGCTTGCACCTCCAGCATCGGTGATGACGATCGGCGTGCCGCAGGCGAGCGACTCGACCCAGGCATTGGCGAGTCCCTCCGACGATGAGGCGAGCGCCATGACATCGGCGGCGGCAAGCAACGCGGGCAGATCGGCATGCGGTACGCTGCCGAGCAGGCGGACTCGGTCGCTCACCCCTGCTCGCGCAATCTCCGCCTCAAGCGCCGCGCGCTCCGGCCCCTCGCCCGCGATCAGCAGCGAGACGCCCGGCAGCGACGCGACCGCGTGCAGCACGATGTCATGCCCTTTGCGCGGGATCAGCGCGCCGAGCGACACGACCAGCGGACCAGTCACGCCGAACGCAGCCTTGCCCGCGCCTCGATCGCGAGGGGCGAAACGGCCGAGATCGACCCCGGTACTGTGCACGCGAATAGGCTCGGCCGGGATGCCGATCGCAATCATATCGGCCTTCATCGCCTGCGATACCGCGAGCATGCCCCGCGCTTGCCTTCCGGCAGCGACGACCTGAGCGGCGGTGGCCGGCGCCGTGCCCCAATGATGGATGTCCGCGCCCCGCGCCTTGATCGATACCGGCACGCCGAAATGCTCGCCCAGCGTCACCGCGGCTGGACCATCAGGGAAAAAGAATTCGGCGTCGATCACGTCGAACGCGAAATCGCGACGAATCTCCGCAAGCAAGGGCTTCAACCGGCGCACCAGTGCAGCCGCGTGGAAGCGCCCGCCGGTACCCGGGATCGTTGCGAAGCGGGGGCGGTATGTGTCGAGCCCCTTCCATGACTCTCGCCCGGGCAAGGCGGCGAGCGGCTTGTAATGTGCCAACGCGGCGAGCGGCCAGCCAGGCAGTCCGACCGGTGCGACGAGACGCACATCGACATCCGGATGTGCGGCGAGCCCCAGTGTCTGGCGTTCGACGAACACACCGAAATTGGGCCGCGAACTATCGGGGAACAAAGTCGAGAGGGTCAGGACACGAAGCATGGCGGATGCCGGTGTAGCGCGCGAAAGTTACTTTGGCCCTTCCTGCACATCAGATCCGCGTATCGCCTGGATAAGCGAACAACAGGTCGCTCCCGGCCGACGCCACGATCTCGGTCCTGCCGTCCAGCATCAGGCACTCGCCCGCCCGCCACGCGACTCCGTCCGCCATACCGTCACCGCTCACCGCGATGAACCAGCCCGACACGCCCGCCGGCAGCACGACCGAGCGTGTACCACCGGGCCAGCGTTCGAGCACGAATTTCGGCCCTTCGACCAGGATGATCCGGTCCTCCGCCACCCGGCCCGGCGCGGAGGGCGCGACGAACGGCACGGCATTGGCCACCGCTACGCCATCATCCAGATGCAGTTCGCGCGGGCGACCATAATCATAGAGGCGATAGGTCGTATCGGAATTCTGCTGAATCTCGATTATCGTGACGCCCTCGCCGATCGCGTGGATCGTGCCGCTCGCCGAATAGAAGAAGTCGCCCGCCTTGACCGGCTTCCAGTCGAGCTTGTGCTCGATCGACCCGTCGAGCGAAGAAGCCCGCAATTCTTCCTTCGACATCGGCGTGAGCGTACCGAGCGCAATGGTCGAATCGGGTTCGGCAGCAAGAATCACCCAGCATTCGTCCTTGCCGCGCGGCAAGCCGCGGGCACGTGCCTCGGCATCGCCAGGGTGGACCTGCACCGACAATTTTTCGGAGGTGAAGAGATATTTGATCAGCAGGTCGGCTTCGCCCGGATCCGGTGCCTCGAACCACACCTCGCCGATCGGCGCATCGGCGGCGGCCGGATCGGGAAAACCCGGCCACAACTTATGGCGGCCCCATGGCTTTTCCACCCGGCGCGTGGCGAGCAAGGTCGCGGTCATGTGTCGAATCCTCCGTGTGCCGGACTGGCATAGCTGCAACGCACAAATCCCGCCACGCGATCCCGCCGCGCCCCATGGCAAAAAACATTGTGAGGGTGCGGCGGGCTGGGCTAAGGGTAGCCGCGATGCGTATCTCAATGTCCCGTCCGCTAGCGCTTGCGCTCATCGCCGCGCTGGCGCTTCCGATTGCCGGTTGCGCCCGCAACCGCGGCAAGAACGACGTCCCCTATGTCGCGCGCGACGTCGGCACGCTGTATTCGGCCGCGAAGAAGCGGCTCGACCAGGGCCGCTACAAGGAAGCCGCGGCGTTGTTCGACGAAGTCGAGCGCCAGCATCCTTATTCGGTATGGGCACGCCGCGCGCAGTTGATGAGCTCGTTCAGCAACTATCTGAGCAAGGATTACACCAGCTCGATCCAGTCGTCGCAGCGCTTCCTGTCGGTCCATCCCGGCAACCGCGACGCTCCCTATGCCTATTACCTGATCGCGCTCGGTTATTACGAACAGATCAGCGACGTCACCCGCGATCAGAAGATCACGCAGCAAGCGCTCGATTCGCTCGGCGAACTGACCCGTCGCTATCCCAATACGCGCTACGCATCCGATGCGCGGCTCAAGATCGATCTGGTCCGCGACCATCTTGCCGGCAAGGAAATGGAAATCGGGCGCTTCTACGAATCGCGTGGCCAATGGCTCGGCGCGACGCTGCGCTTCCGCAAGGTGATCGACGATTATCAGACGACGACGCACACGCCCGAGGCGCTGATGCGGCTGACCGAAACCTATCTCGCGCTCGGCGTGCCCGATGAAGCGAAGAAATCCGCCGCGGTGCTTGGTGCGAACTATCCCGGCACCGACTGGTATAAGCGCGCCTACAAGCTGATCGACGATCACCCTGCGGTCGCGATGACGCCGGTCGAAAAGGGCCAGCAGATCATTCCAGATGGCACGGCGGGCGCGAAGCCAACCCTGCCCGGCTCCAACGCGGTTGCGCCGAAGGACGAAAAGGCCCCGGCCTCGTCCAACAGCAGCCCGAGCGGCAACTGACGCGGCGGCGTCGGTGCCGCAACCGGCCGCCAAAAGAACAATTCCAGAACACCGTGATTTCCGTTAAGGGCGGCGTGGAACCATGCTGACCGCGCTTTCCATCCGTGACGTCGTGCTGATCGAGGCACTCGACCTGGAGTTTCACGGCGGGCTCGGCGTGCTCACCGGGGAAACCGGCGCGGGCAAATCGATCCTGCTCGACGCGCTTGGCCTCACGCTCGGCGCGCGCGGCGATACCGCGCTGGTACGGCACGGTACGGCGCAGGCGGTGGTCACGGCGAGCTTCGACACCCCGCATCGCGACGGCCCGATTGCGGCGCTGCTGAGCGAGAACGGCCTCGACATCGATCCCGGGGAGCCGCTGATCGTGCGTCGCATCGTCAAGGCCGATGGTGGCAGCCGCGCCTTCATCAACGACCAGCCCGCCTCCGCCGGCCTGTTGCGCGAAGTGGGCGCATATCTGGTCGAGATTCACGGACAGCATGATGATCGCGGCCTGCTTGCGCCAGCCGGCCACCGTGCGCTGCTCGATGCATTCGGCCGGATCGATACCGGCCCGGCAACCCGGGCGCACCGCGTCTGGCGCGCGGCCGAGACGGCACTGGCAACGGCGCGCGACGAACTCGACGTACAGGCGCGTGATCGCGAATGGCTCGAGCATGCCGTCACCGAACTGACCGCCTTCGCTCCCGAAGCCGGCGAAGAGGAAGTCCTCGCCACTCGCCGTGCCGGGATGCAGCGCGGCGAGAAGATCGCCGGCGACTTGCAGGCGATCGCCGATCTGCTCGAAGGATCCGATGGCGGCCTGGCCCGCTTGCGCCAGGCGGCTCGGATCCTCGAACGCGTCGGCGAGGATCATGAAGCGCTGGGCGAAGCGCTCGCGGCGATCGACCGCGCGATCATCGAAAGCGCCGAGGCGCAGGAGAAGGTCGATGAAGCGGCCGCCGCGCTGGCATTCGACCCGGCGCGACTGGAAGAGGACGAGACGCGCCTGTTCGACTTGCGGGCACTGGCGCGCAAGCACCGGGTGCAGCCTGACGACCTTGCCGCGCTGAGCGAGGAACTGGCGGCCAAGCTGGAGCGGATCGAAAGCGGCGGCGCGGGAATCGCCGCACTGGAACGGGCGCTGGCCGAAGCGGCGAAGACTTATGACGCCGAAGCGGGGACGCTTACCGTGCGGCGCACCGAGGCGGCGGCGCGGCTCGACGCCGCGGTGAAGAGCGAACTCGCGCCGCTGAAGCTCGATGCCGCGCGCTTCCGTACCGCGATCGCGCCACTGGCCGCCGACAGCTGGGGCGCGGCAGGCAAGGATCGGGTCGAATTCGAAATTTCCACCAACCCCGGCGCGCCATTCGCCGCGCTGACCAAGATCGCCAGCGGCGGCGAGCTGTCGCGCTTCATCCTCGCGCTGAAGGTCGCACTGGCCGAGGAAGGCGGTGCGGCAACGATGATCTTCGACGAAATCGATCGCGGCGTCGGCGGCGCGGTTGCGAGCGCGATCGGCGAGCGGCTCGCGCGGCTGGCGGGCAATACTCAACTGCTTGTCGTCACGCATAGCCCGCAGGTCGCGGCGCGCGGCGGCCATCATCTGCTGATCGCCAAGAGCCATGACGGCATCGTCACCCGTACCGGCGTCCGGTCGCTCGATGATACGCAGCGCCGCGAAGAGATCGCGCGCATGCTCTCTGGTTCAACCATCACCGATGAAGCGCGGGCGCAGGCGGAGCGATTGCTGGAAACAGCGTAAACCCTGGCGCGCCGAAGGGGCGCGCCAAGGCTTTCATTGGGGTCATCAGAAGCGGAACGATCCGCCCAGCGACAATCGGTTCTGGCGCAGATTTTTGTCGAAATTGGTCCGGTTATACTCGCCGCGCAGCGAGAAGGACGAACTCAGCGCAAGCTCCACGCCGGCGCCATAGGTCCAGCCGCCATCGGTCTGCTTGTACACGCCGTTGCCGGTGGTCTGGCCGGTGATTTCTTCCTTGCTGCGCATCCAGCGATAGCCGCCACGCCCATAGATCAGCAAATTCTTCACTGGCATGACACCCGCGCGCGCGGTGAGGTCATAAGTGAGACCGGGGCGGAAACGGTATGTGCCGCCCGCAAGCGAGCGCTGCTTGAACGAGCGTCCACCCGTACCGATTCCGGCTTCCGCGCCGACCAGAAAATTGGAACCAAGCGCCGCATCATAGCCGACGGCGCCACGGAGTTTGGCGAGGCCCGCCTTGTGCTCGAAGGGCTTCGATGCCGGGGCGCCGTCCTGACGGACCTTGGTGTCGTTGCGGCCGATTTCGACGGTGGCGTGCGTGCCGGCAAAGGGCGACGGCTCGCCCTGCGTCCGCGACGCACCCTGTGCGGAACGGTCCTGCGCTTGCGCGGCGATCGGCAGTGCAAGGGCCGCAACTACCAGGAGCGGAAAAGTCTTCTTCATCATGTATCTCCCTGATGACAATGCAGCCGAAACAGGTGCCGGCCGATGGGCAGGGATATCGATGGCGACTGTGGAGATTGGATCAGTATCGTGTGGAGATCATGTGGAGCGGCCCGCCCCGGGGCAGCCGCATGGTGAAGACCGTGCCGCCGCCATCATGGCTTTCCAGAGTCGCGCTCCCGCCATGGGCTTCGACGATGACGCGCACGATGGCAAGGCCAAGGCCAGTGCCACCGCTATGGCGCGCGCGCGATCCTTCGGCGCGCCAGAAGCGGTCAAAGGCGAGCTCGCTGGTGCCGGGCGGCAGACCCGGCCCATGGTCGACAATCTCCAGCACCACGTCGTCGTCCTCGATCCTGGTATGGATGCGCAGCACGCCACTCTGCGCGGCATAGCGTTGGGCATTGTTCAGCACCGCACTGATCGCCTGGCGCAGCCGGGCGCCATCGGCGACCACCATCGTGGAAACCATATCGAGGACAGGATCGAGGCCCGCCGCCTCCAGGTCCGGCCTGACCACGGCCAGGACATGTTCGACCTGCTCGGACAGGTCGATCGTCACCAGGTCGAGCAACATGCGATCGGATTTGGCCAGATTGAGCGTCTGCAGGTCATCGATCAGGCGACCAAGCCCTTCGACCTGAAAGAGCAGGCCACGCATTTCTTCCGGCCCGCCGGGAAAAACTCCATCCTCTATACCATGCAGGCGGCCACGCAGGATGGTCAGCGGCGTCCGCAATTCATGCGCCACGGCAGCGGTGCTTTCGGCCAGTTCGCGCTCCGCCCGTTGCAGCGACCGGGACATCGCATTGAAATCGGACGCGAGCTGGAACTCTTCGCGGGATGCCCATTTCGGCGCGGATGCCTGGGCCGACAGGTCGCCTTCCGCGACGCGTCGGGCGGCATGGGCGACATTGTTGAGACCGCGACCAAGGCGTCCCAGCAGGACATATCCGAGTGCGAAGCCTGCGGTCGCAGCAAGCAGCGTGAAGAGTGCAAGCGCGGTATTGATTCGTTCGTCGACCAGGTCTTCCATACCCCGGGTTTCCCGAAGATAGGCCGCAAGATCCTCGGTTCGCGGCAAGCGGCTCGCCTCCGACGCCTTGAGCGCACGCGCCGCCGCCGGCGAGAGTGTCTGCTCGATACGTCGCTCTTCTATTGAGACGAAGATGGTCATCGTCACCACGAACAGAACGGCATTCATCAGCACGGCGCCCGCCAGGACGGTCGCAATCTGACGCGACAGCGGCCAGCGTCGCCAACGTCTGCCGCGGATCGGGGACTCGGTCATGCTGCCATCAGCCTGTATCCCACGCCCCGCACGACCACGCACAATCCGGACGCGCCGGCCTGATCGAGTTTGCGGCGAAGATTGCTGACATGGCTATCGACGGTGCGCTCCAGCGCGTTGCTTTCGGGAAGACACGCGTCGACCAGGTCCCCCCGGGTGAAGACACGCCGGGGCGCGCGGGCAAGATGCGCGAGCAGCCGATACTCCGTCAAGGTGAGGTCCAGGACGATGCGGTCGCCGTCCTTTGCGACCGACGCCCGGTAATTCTCGGTATCCACCTCAAGCACGTCGACGCGTAACAGGGGCTGCCCGAAATCCTCTCCCCGCGTTCGGCGCAGCACCGCCTTGACTCGTGCCACGACTTCCATCGGATTGAACGGCTTCACCACATAATCATCCGCCCCGATACGCAGGGCCGACAATTTGTCGAGATCCTCCGCTCGTGCGGTCGTCATGATCACCGGCGTGTTTTCCCGGCCGCGAATCTCGGTGAGAACCGAGAAACCGTCACGCCGCGGCAATCCGATATCGAGCAGCACCAGGTCGGGCCGCAGCGTCTTGAGGTGAGTCAGCGCGATCTCGCCATCGGCGGCGCAAACGGTACGGAAGCCATCGCGCTCCAGATAGGATTGCAGGATCCGCGCGATTTCGGGTTCGTCCTCGACGATCAGAATCAACGCGTTTTCCACGGTCTGCCAAGCTCCTTCGATACTCATGCAGCTTAATGCCGCCCGACAATATTTTCACAGAAATGTGGAGATCGCGTGGAGCGCGCGACCATTGCGCCGGTGACGCCGTGACAATCCCGTTTCCGGCACCAGGACTGCGCCGCTATCGGTCCGCGGAGATGACATGCCCGATCCCGTGCAATGCTTGAATCGCCGCCGACAGCGGCTGCGGGGAAGCCCGGCGAGAGATATGTTACACCCGAATGTAACATATCTCGTTTCGCCACCGTCTTGGCGGACAGTGATAATATCGTTGTATATCAAATATTAAGAAGAATAATCGCGGATGACGCGCGCAGCGTTTTTGTCTAGAAGGGCATCGTCACGGACACCATGATCCGCTTGTCGATCAGTCCGTCGGGGCGACCGACCGAGGTGGAATAGATATTGCCGTGCGCCTGACCGATGTCGAAATCCACGCCCGGGCCGTCGATCGGCGGCTTCATGCCGGCCGGAAGCGGAATCGGCTTGAGACGAAACTGATCGTCATGACGCTTGTCGCACACCATGATTTCGTCCGACTCCGGTGATACCTCGCACGGCCGCCGCACCCGAAGCGGCATATCGACTCGCGTGCCACGAATCTGTGCGCCTTGAGTCGGCGGGCTTTCGGGGGAACTCGCCACCTGCAACAACAGCATCAGGGGAACCATCATCGGACACCGTCTCCGGATCGTACGACATAACGGTATTACGCGGCGATAAGGCGATAATAGGGCCTGAGCTAAACGATGCGACAATTCCGCAAAACCATGCTATAAGTCTTTTATCGCGCGACATTGCCCACAAGCATCGCACGACTGAGAGACCTTCGCGCTCCCGCTTGTTTTAAGCTTCGGAGCTACAGTTGGACCTCGATACGCCGCTTGGCTCCAAACTATTTCGCACCGTCTTCGACCAATCGGCCGACTGACGCGATACGCCTTCGAAATGCACCGGCCGGGGCCGGACGGTGCTTTCGGTTTTTCTTCCCGGCTCCGTCTACCCAAGGAAATATCTATGCCGATCGGCACCGTAAAATTCTTCAACGCCGACAAGGGCTATGGCTTCATCGCGCCTGAAGGCGGCGGGAACGACGCCTTTGTCCATATCAGTGCCGTTGAAGCAGCCGGCATGCGCACGCTCGATAAGGAGCAGCGCGTTTCGTACGAGCTCGAGCAGGATCGTCGCGGCAAGATGTCCGCTGTGAACCTCGCTTCTGCGTGATTGACACGCGGGCGCCGGATTCGTCCGGCGCCCGCGCGCTTTCACCCGGAACCCGAGGAGACATCCCACGAATACCACCGCACTGTTCTATCGCGATCGCGCTCGTCAGGCTGAGGCCGACGCCGATTCCGCGACCCTCGACAATGTCCGCTCGCGCTGGCTCCGCGCCGCAAAGGCATGGGACGAAATGGCGACCCGCGCCGAAAAGACCGCCGAACGCCGCTCCGTCAACGAAGAAGCCAAGGCGCTGATCGGCGAAGACGACGATTAGCGTCTCCAGCCAGCCATCCCGTTAAACCGTTCGTTTCGAGCGTAGTCGAGAAACACGTCCCAAACGCCAAGGCCGGTTTCTCGACTACGCTCGAAACGAACGGGGTCGGGGCGTTCGGCTCCCAGCCATGTCCCGAACCAATCCCGGTTTGACTCCCTGGTTTGACTCCCCGATTTGACTCAAAGCCGCTTGATTGCCCCCCGGCCCCTCCGGTAGCGCTGGCGCATGACCGCGCCCCGACCCGCCGACTTGCCCGAAACCGACGACGAAGCCGCTGCCGAACTGGCCCGGCTCGCCGCCGAGATCGCGCATCACAATGCACTCTATCACACCGACGACGCGCCCGAGATTTCGGATGCCGACTATGACGCGCTGGTGCGCCGCAACGGCGCGATCGAAACAGCCTTCCCGCATCTGGTCCGCATCGATTCGCCGAGTGTTCAGGTCGGCGCCGCGCCCGCGAGCCACCTTGCCAAGGTCGCGCATGCCCGGCCGATGATGAGCCTGGAGAACGGCTTTGCCGATGAGGACATTGTCGAGTTCGTCGCCCGCGTCCGCCGCTTCCTGCTGCTGCCGGAGGGTGAGCCCGTCGCGCTGACCGCCGAACCGAAGATCGACGGCCTGTCCTGCTCGCTGCGGTACGAGAACCGCCTTCTGGTCCGCGCGCTGACTCGTGGCGATGGCCAGGTCGGTGAGGATGTGACCGAGAATGTCCGCACGATCGATGACATTCCGAAGCGGCTCCCCGCCGCCGCGCCCGATCTCTTCGAAGTGCGCGGCGAGGTCTATATGGACAAGGCTGCTTTCGCCGCCCTCAACGCGCGGCTGCTCGCCGAGGCCGAGGCGGCAGGCGACGCATCGAAGGCGCGCCAGTTCGCCAACCCGCGCAACGCCGCCGCCGGATCGCTGCGGCAAAAGGATCCGGGCGTCACCGCGTCGCGGCCGCTGCGCTTCCTTGCCCATGGCTGGGGTGAAACCAGCGCCGTACCGGGCGAGACCCAGACCGAGGTGGTCGCGGCGATCCGCAGCTGGAACATCCCGGTCGCCGCTGCCTTTACCCGGGTCGAATCGGTCGACGATGCGCTGACTGTCTATCGCGGTATCGAAGCGGGCCGGGCTGACATGCCGTTCGATATCGACGGTGTGGTCTACAAGGTCGACCGGCTCGACTGGCAGGCCCGGCTCGGCGCGGTGGCGCGCGCGCCACGCTGGGCGATCGCGCATAAATTCCCCGCCGAGCGCGCACAGACATTGCTCGAGCGGATCGATATCCAGGTTGGCCGCACCGGCAAGCTCACGCCGGTCGCGCGGCTGACGCCGGTGACGGTCGGCGGCGTGGTGGTGACCAATGCGACCTTGCACAATGCCGACGAGATCGCGCGGCTGAACGTCTGGCCGGGCGACCGCGTCGTGCTGCAGCGCGCGGGCGATGTCATTCCGCAGATCGTCGAAAATCTGTCGCGCGACGAAACGCGCGGCCCCTGGCCCTTCCCGAGCGTCTGCCCCGAATGCCAGTCCGACGCGGTGCGCGAGGAAGGCGAAGTCGATATCCGCTGCACCGGCGGGCTGATCTGCCCGGCGCAGCGGATCGAACGGCTGCGCCATTTCGTCGGCCGCGCCGCACTCGATATCGAAGGCCTTGGTCTGAAGCAGATCGAGGATTTCTTCCATGACGGGCTGATCCACAGCCCCGCCGACATCTTCCGCCTGACCGAGGAGCAATTGCTCGCGCGCAAGAAGGACGGCCGTGTCTGGGCGACCAATCTGCTCGCCGCGATCGAGGCCAAGCGCACCCCCGATCCGGCGCGGTTCCTGTTCGGGCTCGGCATCCGCCATATCGGCGCGGTCACCGCGCGCGACCTGGTCAAGGCGTTCGGCACGGTCGAACGCATCGCCGAGGTCGCGCAGGATCCGGAGGCAAAGGCCGAACTCGAATCGGTCGAGGGCGTCGGCCCGGTGGTCGCCGAAGCGCTGGTCGATTTCTTCGCCGAGGAGCATAATCGCGAAGCCTGGGCCGACCTGCTCTCCGAAGTCTCACCCGCCGCTTATGTCTCCAATGTCCGCGAATCGCAGGTCAGCGGCAAGACCCTGGTGTTCACCGGTAGCCTCGAAACCATCAGCCGCGACGAAGCCAAGGCCCAGGCCGAAGCGCTTGGCGCGCGGGTCGCGGGATCGGTATCGGCCAAGACCGACCTGGTGATCGCCGGGCCGGGCGCCGGATCGAAGCTCAAAAAGGCTGCAGAACTGGGGATTCGAGTCGTAGATGAAGCCGCATGGGCGGAGATTGTCATCGCCGCGCAATAAGTTCATCATGGATTCATGTGATGCTTTTTTGCAACGCACCATGATTGAGTCGAACGGGGTCTAGCGTAAGTGCCCCGATGTCATCTATCCGAAATAATCAAGTCGCATGGGGCCAGCAACGGCGAGATACGCCGCAGTCTCAGCGACTTCGCGCTAAAAGGGGAATACCATTGCGACATCAGCTATTTATTGGCGCGGCCGTGGCCGCGCTCATCGTGCCAATGGCCGTGCAGGCACAGCAGATCACCTCGGGAATCGAAGGCATTGTCACCGATGACGCCGGCGCGCCGCTGTCGGGCGCACAGGTAACGATCACCGATACGCGCACCGGTGCCGCGCGCACCGTCACCACCGGCACGTCGGGCACCTTCACCACCACCGGCCTGGTCACCGGCGGACCCTACACGGTATCGGCCTCGGCCAATGGCTTCGAAGGCCAGACCGTTCAGGACATCATCACCACGCTGCAGGGCAACACCAACCTGACCCTGGCGCTGGCATCGGGTTCGGGCGACATCGTCGTCACCGCATCGCGCGCCAAGGTAACGCAGCTCGCCGTCGGCCCGGGCCGCTCGTTCGGTGCCGAAGTGCTGGCCAACGCGCCAAGCTTCAACCGCGACGTCCGCGACATCATCCGCCTCGATCCGCGCGTCAGCCTCGACCGTGACGACACCGGCTCGGGCCAGGACCGCATTTCGTGCCTGGGCGGCAACGACCGCGGCAACACCTTCACCGTCGACGGCATTCCGCAGAGCGACATTTACGGCCTTAACGACACCGGCTTCTCGTCGCGCAGCTCAACCCCGCTGCCTTATGACGCGGTCCGTGAAACGCAGGTCCAGTTCGCACCGTTCGATGTCGATTATGGCCAGTTCACCGGCTGCGCGATCAACGTCGTGACCAAGTCGGGCACCAACAAGATCCAGGGCGGGGGCTTCTTCGAATATTCGAATGCGAACCTGCGCGGCAAGGACATTGCCGGCAAGCCGGTAGCGCCAGTCAAGCCGGAGAAGCGCTGGGGCGTCTCACTCGGCGGCCCGATCATCAAGGACCGGCTGTTCATCTATGGCGCCTATGAGCATCAGGAAGCCGGCCAGTCCCAGGACGACGGCCCGACCGGCGCCGGCTATGCCAATCAGCAGACCGGCATCTCTGCGGCACAGTTCAACGAGATTCGCGATGTCCTGAAGAACCAGTACGGCATCGAGACCGGCGATCTGGTGCACAACCGCGACTATACCAACGACCGCTATTTTGTCCGCGCCGACTTGCAGATCAGCGACAAGCATCGCCTGGAAGTAACCTATCAGCGCCTTGAAGAAGCGACGGTCAAGCCCGACGACCTGTTTACCGGCAACTCGCCTCAAGCAGTGGGTAGGAATACCTTCTATAATAGCGGCACCATCTCGAATTATTATTCGGGCCGCCTCTATTCGCAATGGTCGGATAATTTCTCGACCGAATTGCGCTATGCACGTTCGGAAATCACCGATCGCCAGGATCCGATCGGCGGTGGCGAGGCCCAGTCGGGCAAGCCGATCCCACGCATCATCGTCGGCATCGACAATGCGACGGGCATCGACGGCGCCGTGCTTGCGGGCCCGGGAACGTCACGCTCGGCCAACGACCTGCGCACCAAGGTCGAACAGTACCGTGCGGTCGCCAAGGTCTCGATCGGCGACCATAATCTCAAGATCGGCGCCGAACTGAACCGTGCCGATCTGTTCAACCTGTTCGTGCAGAACGCAACCGGCACGCTGGCTTTCCGGAATGTTGCCGACCTGCGCGCGGGCCTATTGTCGCCGGGTGTTCGGCCGGCGGGCGCTAACCCGCCGTGCACGAGCGCAACGGCCACTGCGACCCCGGTCAACCTCGTCAATGGCTGCACCTTCGGTGCGTTCGGCAACTTCTCGCAGGACGGCAATATCAACAGCGCCGCGGCGAAGTTCACCCGCAGCATTTATTCGATCTATGCCCAGGACGACTGGCGCGTGAACGATTCGCTGAAGGTCACTGCCGGCGTCCGTGCCGATTGGTATGACGGCGGCCATCCGGATTATAATCCGGTCTTCGCGCGTCGCTACGGCATCGCCAACAACAGCAGCTTCAGCAATGTCGACCCGGTAATCCTGCCCCGCGCCGCGGTTACCTATGACTTTGGCGACACCGGCCCGTTCGGCCGCGCCCAGTTGCGCGCCGGTGTCGGCATCTTCTCCGGCGGCGATCCGCTGGTCTGGTTCGGCAATGTGTTCCAGAACGACGGCAGCGGCTTCGGGCTGGGCACCAGCCAAGCAGCAGCCTGCGGGACCGGTCAGATCAGCGTGCTGAACGGCGGCAAGTTCACAGGCGTGCCGTCGTGCATCGCCGCCAGCGGCCAGGCGCAAGCCGCGGCCAGCCAGGGCAGCACTCAGTCGATCGATCCCAACATCAAGATGCCGACCGTATTCCGTGCGAACCTGGGCTTCCAGGCCGAGCTGAATCCGGGTTCGAGCTTCTTCAACAGCTGGAACCTCGGCCTCGACTATATCTACAGCAAATACCGGAATCCGTTCACGCTGGTCGACCTCGCTCAGGCAATCAATGTCAGCGGCACCAAGGGCAAGAACGGCTTTACGGTCGATGGACGCCCAGTCTATTCATCGGTCGACCTGCTCCTTCCGGGCTGCACCGCGCAGTTGACCAATCCAGGCGCGCCGCCGGTCTTTACCGGTCTTACTGCGGCGTGCTTCAACAACAGCACCCGCGGCGCCGATCTGATGCTGACCAACTCGAAGGGCTATCGCAGCCATATCGCATCGGTGCTGCTGTCGAAGGACTTCAAGGGCGGTGTGATCACACCGGGCGGTTCGACCTATATTTCGTTCGGCTATGCCTATACCAACTCGCATGACCGCCGGAGCATGTACAACTCGACCGCGGGTTCGAACTACGGCCAGACCGCCGCGTTCGACCGTCAGAATCCGGACGAATCGACCGGCTTCTTCCAGAGCCGCCACAACATCACCTTCGCGGCGAATTTCCGGAACGAGTTCTTCTCGGATCTCGGCACGTCGTTGGGTCTGACGTTCGTTGCACGGTCAGGACGTCCATACAGCCTGACCTTCACCGGCAACAACGTGTTCAACGCCACCACTGGCGGCCTGACCACCAACGACAACGCGCTGGTCTACATCCCGACCGGCCTGAACGACCCGAACATCTCGCCGACCTCGAACGCAGATGCGGTCAACCAGCTGGTCGGTTTTGCCAAGAGCCTGGATTGCGCCAAGGATTTCATCGGCAAATCGGTAACGCGCAACAGCTGCACCAACGACTGGTATTTCGACCTGGATCTGTCCTTCTCGCAGGAACTGCCCGGACCGGGCCGCTTCTTCGGTCGTGACGACAAGATCCGCCTCTATGCAACGGTCGACAACTTCCTGAACCTGCTCGACAGCAGCTGGAACGTCCAAAATCGCCGCAACTTCTTCGGCGTTCAGGATATTGCCGGCGGTGGTGTCGACGCTCAGGGCCGGTACATCATCACGAGCTTCACCGGAAATACATTCAAGGCCGACAACCAGGTCAACGTCTCCTCGTCGGTTTGGCGTCTGAAGGTCGGTGTCAGCTACAACTTCTGATCCCGATATCAGGACAACAAAAGAGCCGCCGTACCTTCGGGTACGGCGGCTTTTTTCATGCCCGGCGCTGTTTGCACATGCTCTACCGCATCAACACCAGTTCTTCCGCCATCGACGGATGCAGCGCCACGGTCTGGTCGAACGCGTCCTTGGTCAGGCCCGCTTTCACCGCCACCGCCGCCGCCTGCAGGATTTCCGGCGCATCCGGCCCGATCATGTGCAGGCCGAGCACTTTCCCCGTCTCGCTGTCGCACACCATCTTGTAGAGCGCGCGTTCGTTGCGCCCGGCGAGGACATTCTTCATCGGCCGGAAATCGGACGTATAGACCTTGCACGAGCCGAGCTTGTTCTTCGCCTGGCTCTCGGTCATGCCAACGCCCGCCATGGGCGGGTGGCTGAACACCGCGGACGGGATGCAATCATAATCAACCCGGGTCGGCTTGTTGCCGAAGATCGTGTCGGCGAACGCCTGCCCCTCGCGGATCGCGACCGGGGTCAGCTGCACGCGGTTGGTGACGTCACCAACCGCGTAGATGCTCGGGCAGGTCGAACGGTTGTCCGCATCGACCTTGATCGCGCCCTTCTCGTCGATCTCCACGCCCGCGCTGTCCAGGCCGAGCCCCGCGGTATTGGGATCGCGCCCGGTGGCGAACATCACCGCGTCGACCGTGACTGGTTCATGGTTCGACATGCTGACCGTCAGGCAGCCATTCTTTTCCTTCTTGATGCCCTGGAACGCGGCGTGGAAGCGGAACTCGATCCCCTTCATCATCGAAATCTGCAGCAACCGGTCGCGGATCGATTCATCATAGCCGCGCAGGATCACATCGGTGCGATTGATCAACGTGACGTGCGCGCCGAGCTGATGGAAGATGCCGGCGAATTCATTGGCGATATAGCCCGCGCCAGCGATCAGGATGCGCTTCGGCACGGCATCGAGATGGAACGCCTCGTTCGAGGTGATGCCATGCTCATGCCCCGGACAATCGGGCACCGACGGCGTCGCGCCGGTCGCGACGAGGATGATCTTCGCGGTGACCTCACGCCCGCTTGCCAGCTTCAGGCTGTTGGGCCCGGTGATCACCGCGCGCTCGGCAATGATCTCAACACCGTGATTTTCCAGCGTCGCGGTATAGGCGCCGTTGATCCGGTCGACTTCCTCCAGCACATTGTCGCGCAGCACCGTCCAGTCGAAATCGCATTCCGGCACGTTCCAGCCAAAGCGGCGCGCATCGGCGAGATCCTCGGCGAAATGCGCGCCATAGATCAGCAGCTTCTTGGGCACGCAGCCGCGAATGACGCAGGTGCCGCCAACGCGATATTCCTCCGCCACCGCGACCCTCGCACCATGCGCGGCGGACACCCGTGCCGCGCGCACGCCGCCCGAGCCTGCGCCAATGACGAACAGGTCATAATCATATTTGGTGGTCGGCATTATCTTCAATCTCCGTCACCCCGATTCCGGGGAAATCGCTTCCCCGGCGAAGGCCGGGGTCCAGTAGAGGCACAGCTGAATTGATCGCTGCGCGTCGTTACTTCTGACATCATGACTAGGCCAGCATCGGGTTGAACATACCCCGCATGTTCAAGGATCGTCCGGGGGACGATCCGACCCGATGCTCCTTCGCCGGGGAAGCAGCATGGTTTTCGTTTACCCGAACGCCCGCTTGATCAAATCATCGGTCGAAGCATCGAAATGCTGGTTCCCGGCAATCGCCGCTTTGGCCATTTCCTTGCCCAGCTCGACCCCGAACTGATCGAACGGATTGATGCCGAGCAGCACCGCATTCACGAACACGCGATGTTCGTAGAAAGCGATCAGCGCGCCAAGGCTTCGGCCATCGAGATCGTCGATCAGGATGGTCGATGACGGGCGATCGCCCGAATAGCTGCGCGCGGGGTCCTCGACCTGCTTGCCCGCCATCAGCGCGGCGCGTTGCGCAAAGGCGTTGAGCAACAGCTGGCGGTGATGATCCTCGGCCAGCGTGTCGCCCGCCTCGATCACCGCGACGAATTCGACCGGTACGAGATGCGTGCCCTGGTGAAGCAGCTGGAACACGGCATGCTGCGCATCGGTGCCGACCCCGCCCCAGGTGATCGCCGCGCTCGGACGGTCGAGCGGCTTGCCGTCGATGGTCACGCCCTTGCCGTTCGATTCCATCTCCAGCTGCTGGAGATAGGAGGGAAGCAGCCGCAGCCGTTCGTCATAGGCGAAGGTCGCGCGCGTCTCGGCGTGGCGCACTTGCGTATAATAGAGATCGGCAAAGGCGGCGAGCGCGGGGGCATTCTCATGCAGCGCGGTCAGCCGGAAATGCCGGTCCATCTCGGCCGCGCCCTCGAGCAATTCCTCGAAACAGTCCCAGCCAAGCGCCAGCGCCGCCGGAAAGCCGATCGACGACCAGAGCGAATAACGCCCGCCGACCGATTCGCTGAACGGCAGGATACGCGTCTCGTCGACGCCCCATTCGAGCGCCTTGTCGGGATCGGCGGTCAGTGCGACGACGCGGCCATAAATGTCCTCCACGCCATGTTCGGTCATCCATTGCAGCACGCTTTGCGCGTTGAGCATGGTTTCGGTGGTGGTGAAGGTCTTCGATGCGATGACCAGCAGTGTCGCGGCGGGATCGAATTTCGCAAACGCCTCCTCCAGCGCCACGCCATCGACATTGGACACGATCGCCACGTCGTAACGGCCAGATTCGCGGCCCAGCGCGTCGACCAGCAAGTGCGGGCCAAGCGCCGATCCGCCAATGCCGACATGCAAGATGTGGCGGATCGGGCCAAGCGCCTCGCCCTCGATCGCGTCGATCAGCGCACGCATCCGGGCGTGCAGCGCACGTGCGCGCGCAACGCTCTCGGCCCGGCCCTCACCGCGTTCGGCGGTGTGTTCGGCGGCACGGCCTTCGGTGACGTTGATCTCCTCGCCGGCAAACAATGCCTCGCGCTTGCCCGCCAGGCCCTGCGCCTTGGCCAGCGCTTCGAACGCGGACACCGCCTCCGCCGTCAGGTGCGTCTTCGACCAGTCGAAATGGATGCCGGCGACATCGGCGGACAAGCGTTTCACCCGGTCGGGGTCGTCCGCAAACAGGTTCTTCAGCGGGATCGCGGGGAGCGCCTCGATCTTGGTCCAGTCGGCTGCGGGCATGAATACCTCAGGGTTCGGGTTGGCCGGTCGTGTCGATGTGGTGCGCCTTACTGGGTTCACAACCCATCCGCCAGCTTGACGCCCAGCTTGACGGCTCGCCCGCGCATGCCCAAACCGCGCCGATGGCCGATACCGACACCTTGCCCGACTCCCCAGCCCTGCCGGGGACGCCCAATCCGAAACCGGTCAAGCGCCGGTCGGAGACGGCCGATACGCTGATCTTCCTGGTGAAGCTCGCCGCGGTCGTGCTGCTGTTCCGCAGCTTCATCTTCTCGCCGTTCAGCATTCCGTCGCAATCGATGCTGCCGCGGCTGTATATCGGCGACTATCTGTTCATCTCGAAATGGAATTACGGCTATTCGCGCTATTCGCTGCCGCTCAGCCTGCCGCTGATCCCCGGGCGCATCTTCGGGCGTGATCCGACGCGCGGCGATGTCGTGGTGTTTCGCGGCCCCGCCGACCAGGATGGCCATGCCAATGACGTGATCAAGCGCGTGATCGGCCTGCCCGGCGATACCATCCAGATGCGGGCCGGCCAGGTCATTCTGAACGGCACCGCTGTCCCCAAGGAACGCGTCGCCGACTTCACCATCCCGCTCACGCCGAATTATTCGGGCCCGGAATGCCCGGCCGAATTCCAGCAGGTTGATCCCGCCGGCAAGCCGATCTGCCGCTATGAGCGCTTCCGTGAAACGCTGCCCGGCGGCAAATCCTATATGGTGCTCGATCGCGGCGAAATGCCGGTGGCCGACGAGACATCGGTCTATTCGGTCCCTGCCGGCCATGTCTTCGTGATGGGCGACAATCGCGACGATAGCGGCGACAGCCGGTTCGAGCCGCCCCAGGGCATGGGCATGGTCCCGATGGAGCGGATCGAGGGCAAGGCCGTGGTCAGCTTCTTCTCGACCGACGGTTCGGCGAATTATATCCTGCCATGGACCTGGTTCACAGCGGCGCGGTGGAGCCGCATCGGGGAAGGCTTTTGAGCGCCAGTTCCGGAGAGAGCCTCGAACGCTGGATCGTCCGGACCTTCGGCCATACCCCTGCCGACATCGCACCGTTCGAACGCGCGCTGACTCATGGCAGCCAGGCGGCGGCGAACTACGAGCGGCTTGAATTCCTCGGCGACCGCGTGCTCGGCCTGACCATGGCGGAATGGCTGTTCACGCTGTTCCCGAACGAGCCGGAAGGCGCGCTGTCGAAGCGGCTCAACGCATTGGTCACCGGCGCGGTATGCGCCGATGTCGCGCGCGGCCTGGGCGTGGCGGACCATCTGAAACTCGGCAAGCAAGCGCGCGATGACGGCGCGGCGGGCAGCGACAATGTGCTGGGCGATGTGATGGAGGCGCTGATCGGCGCGCTCTATCTCGATGGCGGGATGGAGGTCGCGCGGGCGGCGATCCGCAGCGGCTGGGGCGAGCGGGTCAAGACGCAAGGCTCGGCGCCACAGCACCCCAAGTCCGCACTGCAGGAATGGGCCGCGGCGCATAACCGGCGCACCCCGGCCTATGACGTGGTCGATCGCTCCGGCCCGCACCATGCGCCGCGCTTCACGGTGAAGGCGTCGATCGGAACCCTGGCCGAAGCAACCGCCGAGGGGAGCTCGAAGCAGGAGGCGGAAACGGCGGCGGCGGCGGCGCTGCTGGCGAAACTGGGGTGAGCGCGTGACATGCGCTTCGACAAGCTCAGCGCGAACGGATGTTGTAGTGACGACACTCTTGCCCCCGTTCGCCCTGAGCCTGTCGAAGGGCAAGAACGCAACATCGATCTGATCGCATGACCTTCTGGGCCTATCTGCTTCGCTGCTCCGATGGCAGCTACTATACCGGCCACACCGACAATCTCGAAGCGCGCATCGGCTACCACCAGAGCGGGCTGGTCGAAGGTTACACGCAAAAGCGTCGGCCCGTGACGCTTGTCTGGAGCCAGGATTTTCCCGCACGCCTGGAAGCATTGGAAGCCGAACGCCGCATCAAAGGCTGGACGCGCGCCAAGAAGGAGGCGCTGATCGCTGGCGATTGGGGCCGACTTTCTGTACTCGCACGCAATCATCAGGACGAGAGAAGCCCTTCGACAGGCTCAGGGCGAACGGAAGAGCCGGATGTGCTGGCCCCCAATCCCGTTCGCCCTGAGCCTGTCGAAGGGCCTTTCACGCGTAAGGACAGTTTATGACCACCCAAAAATGCGGCCTCGTCGCCGTCGTCGGCGCGCCGAACGCAGGCAAGTCCACTTTGGTCAATGCACTGGTCGGGCAGAAGGTCGCGATCGTCAGCCCCAAGGCGCAGACCACGCGCGTGCGGCTGATGGGTGTCGCGATCGAAGGCGAGACGCAGCTGCTGCTGGTCGACACGCCCGGCATCTTCGAACCCAAGCGCCGGCTCGACCGCGCGATGGTCGCGGCCGCCTGGGGCGGGGCCGAGGGCGCGGACGTGCTCGCGCTGGTGGTCGATGCCAAGGGCGGTCTGGGCAGCAAGGTCACCACCATCGCCGAGGCGATCGCGCATCGTAGCGAACCGAAATACCTCATCCTCAACAAGGTCGATCTCGCCGACAAGGCCAAGCTGCTGGTCCATGCCGAGAAACTCAATGCGCTGGTCCAGTTCGACGAGACCTTCTTCGTCAGCGCGACGACCGGCGACGGGCTGGCCGATCTCAAAAAGCATCTCGCCAGGGCGATGCCGGAAAGCCCGTGGCATTTCCCCGAGGATCAGGTGTCCGACGCGACCGAGCGCAGCCTGGCTTCGGAAGTGACGCGCGAACAGCTCTATCTGCAGCTTCACGCCGAACTGCCATACGCCAGCGCGGTCGAGACCGAGCAATACAAGGAGCGCGAGGACGGATCGGTCGAGATCCACCAGCAGATCCTGGTCGAGCGCCCGACCCAGCGCGCGATCATCCTCGGCAAGGGCGGCACGCGGATCAAGGAGATCGGCGCACGATCGCGGACCGAACTCGCCGCGATCATGGGCCGCCCGGTGCATCTCTACCTTCATGTGAAGGTGAAGCCGGGCTGGGACGAGGAACGCGATGTGTATCGCGACATGGGCCTCGACTGGGTGGATTGACCTGGTGCCTCCCCGGCGCGGGGAGGAATTAGGCGCTCAAAACCTCGCCCACCCATTCAGGCACCAGCACACCCGCGGCGCCCATGCGCGCTTCGTGAAAATACACGCTCCCGGCCGACGGCTCGAGATTGAGCTCCAGCGTCTGCGCGCCGTGATAGCGCGCGGTCTGCACGAACCCGGCGGCGGGATAGACCGCGCCCGATGTGCCGATCGAGACGAACAGATCGGCCCGCGACAGCGCGCGTTCGATCGCGTCCATGCGGTACGGCATCTCCCCGAAGAACACGATGTCGGGGCGGAGCGTCGTCGCGCCGCATGCCGCGCACACCGACCCGGGCGGCAGGCTGCCGCGCCACTCGGCCTGGACACCACAATCCGCGCACAGCGCCGAGTTCAGCTCGCCATGCATATGCAGCATGCGCGTCGCCCCGGCACGCTCGTGCAGATCGTCGACATTCTGCGTGACGATCAGCAGCTCCCCCGGCCATTCCCGGTCAAGCCGCGCCAGCGCATCATGCGCGGCATTAGGTATCACCGTGTCGAGCGCAGCCCGTCGTAAATCGTAGAAGCGGTGGACCAGCGCCGGATCGTGCGCGAGCGCCTGTGGCGTACAGACATCCTCGACCCGGTGCCCCTCCCACAAGCCGCCCGGCCCGCGAAAAGTGGCGATGCCGCTCTCGGCGGAAATGCCCGCGCCAGTGAGGATGACGATGTTCTGGATATCACGCATAAGGGGCGTTTAACGCAGCAGGAGCAGGTGCGGAATGGGTGGAACCCGAAAACTGGCACCAACGCGCCAAATGCGTAAGGTGATCGCGTGAGCGACCGAATAGCGCGATTCCACAAAGTTGCCGCATATGGCGCAGAACCGACGCCGACCAGGAGATTAGTGGCGGCCGCACTTGCAGGGTCTCTCTCATTCGCCCTGACCCAATTGCTTCTCGGCACGATGTTGGACGCCGGCTGGAGCGCGACCTTTTTCTCTTCCATCGCCTTTGCGGTCGCTGCGGCAGTGGCGGCGATGACGATGAAGCCCGCCAGGGCGATCGTTTACGGGTTGGTCGCCGCGATATGGCTGCTGCTGGAGATTGTGGCGACGGTGATAGGAGTTATCGCCGCAGGATTGGGATGATGACCTGTTGCGTCGCCTGGCGCTTCGGATAGCGTGGATCGATGTCGCTGTTTCCACCATCCGACGAGGGACGCGCTATCCTCGCGTTGAGCTTTGAACCGTCAGCGGATGGCTTTTTCTACTATTGCTGGCGCTGGTCGCGCGGCATTCCCGTCACAATGGAGGAACGCGAGGCCTATCTGAAGATACCCGCCTGGGGTTCGCGACGCGCCTGGAGGAAGGGGATCGCGAACCGGTCGACAGTGCCGCCTCGCCCATTCGGGCCGACGCATCAGAAACTGCTGGTGGCGATACCGGTCAGCGCGATTGTCGTAGTTCTGCTGAGCGGTCTGATATTCTCCCTGTCGGGAGCATCTGACATATCGTCGATCGGCGGCGTTGCCAGCCTGATCGCCGGCCTGGTGCTGATCTGGTTCGGTTGCCGGGTGATCCTTGCGAAGATCAGGCACGCCCGAACGGGTGCAGCCCCGTCTCCTTGATGATCATATGCGCAGGCCATGCACCGCGAAGCGCGGATAATCGACATGCATCCCATGCGCCGAAGATATAGATCAGCTTATGGCCCCGGCAGACCAAATCGAAATTCCGATGCGGATCATCATCGAACAGCCCGTCCCGGGCGTTCTCCACAGCCTGCAATCAAAGGACGACCAGCCGCTCGATCCGAAACGCTCGCACGGCGGCGAACCGCTGGCGTTCGATTTTCCGATCCGCATTGCCCCCGGCCCCCGATTTCTCGGCGATCAGGTGCGGCGTGAGGGGCCGGAGCGGCGGTTCGTCTATATCCGGATCGGGCAATCGGCTGGCGACCATGCGTCGCCCTCGTCGCGGCGGATGAAGATCGACATCCATGACCTCGAACCGGGCCTGCTCGATCGCGCGGCGGCGGGTGACGGGGTGATCGAGATAGCGGTCAATGGCACCGGCAAGGACGGCACGCCCGCTTGCGCCACCGTGCGCCCGACAGGGCGCAGGCTCGCGTAGCGCCGCTCACTCCTTCACGATCAGCCGATACCCAACCCCTGGCTCGTTGATGATCAGCCGCGGCGAGGCCGGGTCCGCCTCCAGCTTCAGGCGCAGGTTCCGCACCACGATGCGCAGATAATCGACTTGCGTCTCATGCGCCGCGCCCCACACGTCGCGGAGCAGCTGGCTATGCCCGATGATCCGCCCCGGCCGCCGGGCGAGTTCCGCCAGCACGCCATATTCCTTGGGGGAAAGATGGATCTCCTCACCGGCCCGATCGACCCGGCGCATGGCGAGGTCGATCGTGACCTCGCCCGCCTGAACCGGTGCGGGATCGGCATCGTCGCGGCGATGGTGGCGCAGCGCGGTGCGGATGCGCGCGAGCAATTCGTCGGTATCGAACGGCTTGGTCAGATAATCGTCAGCGCCAAGATCGAGCGCCGCGACCTTCTCCGCCGTATCGTCGCGCGCCGACACGACCAGCACCGCCGCGCCGCGCTTCTTCATCAGCTGGATCAGTTCGAGCCCATCGCGGTCGGGCAGGCCGAGATCGAGCAGCACCACTTCAGGCTTGTCGATGTCGAGCAGCGACAGCGCCTCGCGCGCTGTCGCTGCTTCGCCGACCTGCCATCCCGCTCGCTCCACCGCCACCCGCAACAGGCGGCGGATATGCGTGTCGTCCTCGACGACCAGGATCCTGGGCATGATCGGCATGCCTCCTTGTTAGGACGCTGCGCGCGTCCGGTCGAGCGCGCGGTTGAGCTCGAGCACATTGACGCGCGGTTCGCCGAGAAAGCCGAACAGGGGATATTCGACTCGCTCCTGCACCAGAGCGCGGAGCGCGGCAGCGTCGAGACGCCGTGCCTTCGCGACACGCGCGACCTGATAAAAAGCCGCCTCGGGGCTGATATGGGGGTCGAGCCCCGAGGCGGAGGTGGTCACCAGGTCAGGGGGAACCAAGGACCCCGGTGAAGTGCGGATGGCGGCGAGATCGGTGGCGACACGGTCGTGCAGCGCCTGCGATGCCGGGCCGAAATTGGAACCTGCCGAGGCGCTGGCGTCATAGCCCTTGCCGGCGGCGGACGGACGGCCATGGAAATAGCGCTCGCTGGCGAAACCCTGGCCGATCAACGACGATCCGATCACCTTGCCATTGTCGGTGATCAGGCTGCCATTGGCCTGGCTCGGAAAGGCCAGCTGGCCGATGCCGGTCAGCGCCAGCGGATAGGCAAGGCCAAGCAGAAGGGTGAAAGCGAGAGTCATGGCGAGCGCAGGGCGCAGCGCGGTCTTGATATCGGTGAGCATGGTTCAAATCCTCAGGCGAGGTGGAGAGCGGTGACGGCGAGATCAATCAGCTTGATGCCGATGAACGGCGCGAGCAGCCCGCCCAGGCCGTAGACGGCCAGGTTGCGCGCCAGCAGCGGCCCCGCCGGCATCGGCCGATAGGTCACGCCCTTCAGCGCGAGCGGCACAAGCAGCGGGATGATCAGCGCATTGAAGATGATCGCCGACAGGATCGCGCTTTGCGGCGTCGACAGGCCCATCACATTGAGCACGCCGAGCCCCGGATAAAGCGCCACGAACATTGCCGGGATGATCGCGAAATATTTCGCCACGTCATTGGCGACCGAGAACGTGGTCAGCGCGCCGCGCGTCATGAGCAATTGCTTGCCCAGGCCCACCACCTCGATCAGCTTGGTCGGGTCGCTGTCGAGATCGACCATATTGCCGGCCTCGCGCGCGGCCTGGGTGCCGGTGTTCATCGCCACGCCGACATCGGCCTGCGCCAGTGCGGGCGCGTCGTTGGTGCCGTCGCCGCACATCGCCACCAGCCGCCCGCCCTGCTGTTCCTTGCGGATCAGCGCGAGCTTGTCCTCCGGCGTCGCTTCGGCGAGGAAATCATCGACCCCCGCCTCGGCGGCGATCGCGGCGGCGGTCAGCGGATTGTCGCCGGTAATCATCACCGTGCGGATGCCCATCTGGCGCAGTTCGCCAAAGCGTTCGCGGATGCCCGCCTTGACCACATCCTTCAGTGCGATCGCGCCAAGCAGAACGCCGTCGCGCGACACGGCGAGCGGGGTCGCGCCGGAGCGGGCGATCTCCTCGGTCACGCGGCGCAGTTCCGCGGCGGCGGGCGTGTCGCCAAGCCCGGCATCGGCGCGCAGGATCGAATCCACCGCGCCCTTGCGCACCACGCTCTCGCCGACCTTCACGCCGGAAAAGCGCGTCTGTGCGGTGAACGGGATGATCGTCGCACCGTCGGGCAATGCATCGAGCCGCTGGGCATATTTGCCGCGCGCCAGCACCACGATCGAACGGCCTTCGGGCGTTTCGTCGGCAAAACTCGCCAGCAACGCCGCGCCGGCCAGCATATCGACGCTGGTGCCGCCGACGGGGTGAAATTCGCTCGCCTGGCGGTCGCCAATGGTGATCGTGCCGGTCTTGTCGAGCAGCAGCACGTCGATATCGCCCGCCGCCTCGACCGCGCGGCCCGACTTGGCGAGCACGTTGAAGCGCACCAACCGGTCCATCCCCGCGATACCGATCGCCGAAAGCAGGGCGGCGATGGTCGTCGGGATCAGCGTGATGAGCAACGCGGCTAGGATCGCCACTGGCACCTGGCCGCCGGCGAAACTGGCGAAGCTCGGGATCGTGCCGACCGCGATCAGGAAGATGATCGTCAACCCAACAAGCAGGATGGTCAGCGCGATCTCGTTCGGGGTCTTCTGCCGCTCGGCGCCTTCGACCAGGGCGATCATGCGATCGAGAAAACCCTGACCCGGTTCGGCGGTGACGCGGACCTTGATACTGTCGGAGATCACGCGCGTGCCCGCCGTGACGGCCGACCGGTCGCCGCCCGCCTCGCGGATCACCGGCGCGCTTTCGCCGGTGATCGCCGCTTCGTTGACTGAGGCGACGCCGAAGATCACTTCGCCATCGGCCGGGATCAGGTCGCCGGTTTCGACCAGCACCTCATCGCCCTTTTCGAGCCGGTGCGCCGCGATCAGCCCCCAGGTCTCGCCCACGCCAAGCAGGCGCTTGGCGGTCAGATCGGCCTTGGTCGCGCGGAGCGACGCGGCCTGCGCCCGGCCCCGCCCTTCGGCCAGCGCCTCGGCAAAAGTGCCGAACAGCACGGTCAGCCACAGCCAGACGATCAGCTGGATCTGGAAGAAAGTGCCAAGCGGCTCGCCGCCGAGGATCAGCAGCACGGTGAGCAAGGTCGCGACCGTGGCGGTCACGAACATCACCGGATTCTTGATCAGCGCGCGCGGATCGAGCTTCTTGAACGAGTCGCCGATCGCGGGGATCAGCAGCTTTGCGGTGAAGATCGAGGTCGGTGTGGAGGTTGATGCGGACATGATCGTCGCTTCTCTCAGGAGAGGTGGCCGCCGAGCATCGCGAGATGATCGGCAACGGGACCAAGCGCGAGGCTCGGCAGGAAGGTGAGACCGCCCAGGATCAGGATGATGCCGACAAGCAGTCCGACCCAGAGCGGCCCGGTGGTCGGGAACGATCCCGACGAAGGCGGCGTGACCTTCTTCGCAGCAAGGCTGCCGGCGATCGCCAGCATCGGCACGATCACGAAGAACCGCCCGCCCCACATCGCGATGCCCAGCATGGCGTTGTAGAAGGGCGTGCCCGCCGACAGGCCGGCAAAGGCGGAGCCGTTGTTCCCGACCGCGCTGGTGAACGCGTAGAGGATCTCCGAGAAACCATGCGGTCCCTTGGCGAGCGGCCCGGCCAGCCCGGCGGTCACCACCGAGGCGATCGAGGTGCCACCCAGGATCATCAGCGGCAGTACGGCGATCGCCAGCACCGCGAGCTTGACCTCTCGGCTCTCGATCTTCTTGCCGACATATTCCGGCGTTCGCCCGACCATCAGCCCGGCGACAAACACCGCGAGGATGGCGAAGAGCAGGAAGCCATAGATGCCCGCACCGACGCCGCCGATCACGACTTCGCCCAGCTGCATGTTGATCAGCGGGATCATCCCGCCAAGCGCGGTGAAGCTGTCATGCATCGCATTGACCGCGCCGCACGAGGCGGCGGTGGTGACGCTGGCGAACAGGGCCGACGCGGCAATGCCGAAGCGCACCTCCTTGCCCTCCAGGTTTCCGCCGGCCACGCCGAGCTGGTGCAGCACGGGGTTGCCCGCCGCTTCCTGCCAATAAGCGACCGAAGTGCCGGCCAGGAACAACAGGGTCATCGCGGCGAGGATCGCCCAGCCCTGACGCGGATTGCCGACCGCCTTGCCGAAGGTCCAGGTCAGGCCGAAGCCGATCAGGAAGATCGACAGCATCTGCACCAGATTGGTCAGCGCGGTCGGGTTCTCGAATGGATGCGCGCTATTGGCGTTGAAGAAACCGCCACCATTGGTGCCAAGCATCTTGATCGCTTCCTGGCTCGCCACCGGGCCAAGTGCGATGACTTGCTTCACGCCTTCCAGCGTGGTCGCGTCGACGCTTTGCGCCAGGGTCTGCGGCACGCCGCTGGCGATCAGGAACACGGCGTAAACGACGCAGATCGGCAGCAGCAGATAGAGCGTGACGCGCGTCATATCGGCCCAGAAATTGCCGATCGCCTTGGCTTCGCGCCGCGCAAAGCCGCGGAACAAGGCGAAGGCGAGCGCGATGCCGGTCGATGCCGAGAGAAAATTATGGATCGTCAGGCCGACCATCTGGCTGAAGTTCGACAGTGCGACTTCGCCCGAATACCATTGCCAGTTGGTGTTGGTTGTAAAGCTGACCGCGGTGTTGAACGCACCATCGGGCGCCATACCGGACAACCCGAGCGGGTTCATCGGCAGCACGCCCTGCAACCGCAGGATCGCATAGGTCAGCAGCAGCAGCGCAAGGTTGAACGCCAGCATATGCACGGCGTAGCGCCGCCAGCCTTGCTCGACCGTCGGGTCGATCCCGGCCAGCTTGTAGAAGCCGGTCTCGACCGGACCAAGCACGCGGTGCAGCACCGTGCGGCGGCCTTCATACAGCGCGAACAACCACAGCCCCATCGGCTTGGCCAGCGCCCAGAGAATGATGATGAATAGGGCGATCAGCCCCCAGCCCTGAAGCGTCATGGCGCTATCCGTTCAGAAACGCTCGGGCCGCAAAAGCACGGCCACGAGATAAAGGAGGAGACCAGCGGCGGTGACCGCGGCGAGCGTGAGGTGCAGCGTCATCGGCTCAGGCCTCGTCACACAGGCGGGCATAAGCCAAAGTCAGCGCGACCAGCCCGGCAAGCGCGCCGAGCCACAGGATATCGGTCATATGAAATGCCTTTGTTGCGGCGCGGGTCGCCGGCTCGGCAAGGCAGATAGGCGCGGGGGGCATTAAGGTGCGCGGGCGAATTCGCGACGATCGCATTAAGATTGCATATAGATTGGCGTTGCGGCGTGGTGTTGACCGCCCCACACGCCTAGCTTGTTGCTTCCAACTCATTGCGTCCCCGGCAAAAGGCCGGGGTCCCGTTGCGGAACGCCGATGAAATGAATGCTGCGCTGAATGACTCCTGCCTTCCCGACTGGATCCCGGCCTTTGCCGGGCAGGCAGAAGTGTGACACCCGACAAGCGCCCCTCCCCCGACGCGCTGCTGCGCACCGCGCGGCGCGAAGCGCGTGGCGCGCTGAAGATCTTCCTCGGCGCCGCCCCCGGGGTCGGCAAGACCTATGAAATGCTCAGCGAAGGCGCGGCACGGGCAAAGGCCGGCATCGATGCCGTCCTCGCCGTTGTCGAGACTCATGGCCGCGCCGAAACCGAAGCGCTGGTCGCGCCGCTGGAAATCATCCCGCGCCGGACGATCGACTATCGCGGCCAGCAACTGACCGAAATGGACATCGATGCGGTGCTGGAACGGCGGCCGCAACTCGCGCTGGTCGACGAACTCGCGCACAGCAATGTCGAGGGCAGCCGCCACCCGAAGCGCTGGCAGGATATCGTCGAACTGCTCGACGCCGGCATCAACGTCTACACCACGCTCAACATCCAGCACGTCGAAAGCCTCAACGACGTGGTCGCCAGCTTCACGCATGTCCGGGTGCGCGAGACCGTGCCCGACAGCGTGCTCGAGGATGCCGAAATCGAAGTGGTCGACATCCCGCCGGACGAGCTGATCGAGCGCTTGAAGGACGGCAAGGTCTATATCCCGACCGAAGCGACGCGCGCGCTCAGCCATTTCTTCTCCAAGGCCAATCTCTCGGCGCTGCGCGAAATGGCGCTGCGCCGCGCGGCGCAGAATGTCGATCGCCAGATGCTCGAGCATCTCGACGCGAGCGCGACGCCCGGCACCGTCGCGGCGGGCGAACGCGTGCTCGTCGCGCTCAACGAACTGCCCGGCGGCGAAGCGCTGGTGCGCACCACCAAGCGGCTCGCCGATGCGCTCCACGCCCCCTGGACCGCGGTGTTCATCGAAACGCCGCGCGCGGAAAGTTTCGACGCCGCGGCCAAGGCACGGCTCGCGGCGACCTTGCGGCTTGCGGCGAGTCTTGGCGCGACGATCGTCACCGTGCCCGCCGAAAGCGTGATCGCGGGGCTTCGCGCGCAAGTCGCGGCGATGCGCGCGACTCAGCTGGTGATTGGCAAGTCACGGCGCAGCTGGTGGTTCGAACTGCGCCACGGATCGGTCGTCACCACCATGTTGCGCGAAGCGGCCGGGCTGGCGGTGCATGTCATCCCGGCGATCGGAGAAGTGGCCGCGAGCCGCCCGCAGCGCGTGCGCGGCAATGACGAGGGCCCGATCGTCTATCTTTATGTCGCCGGGTTGATTGCCATCGCCACGGGGGTCGCGCGCCTTGCCCTGCCGCTGATCGGCACGGGCGCGATCGATTTGCTGTATCTGCTGCCCGTCGCGCTGTCCGCGCGGCTTTATGGCCTGAGGCCCGGCCTCGCCGCCGGGATGATGGCGGCACTGGCGTTCAACTTCTTCTTCCTGCCGCCACTCTACACCTTCACCATCGGCGAGCCGCAAAGCGTGCTGACCTTCGTCATCCTGCTCGGCATTGCCGCGTTCATCAGCCGGCTGACCGGCGACATGCGCTCGCGCGCCGCGATCGGCGTGCGCGGCGCGCGCGAGAATGCCGCGCTGGCCGGCTTCGCCCAGGCGCTGACTCGCGTGTCGGATGCGCAGCAGACCGCCGAGACGATCTGCAGCCAGGTCGCCGGCCTGCTCGACGTCAACACGGTCCTGCTCACCGAAGGCGAGGGCGCGCTGGCGATCGTCGCGACCAGCCCGTCCGAGATCGAGTTGACGCCGGTCGATCGCGCAGCGGCCGAATGGGCCCTGAAGCGCGGCGAGACCGCCGGCTATGGTACCGCGACGCTGAGCGGGTCGGACTGGCAATTCCATCCGCTCAAAACGTCGCTTGGCGTGCTCGCGGTGCTCGGCATCGCACGCGGCGACGGGGGAGAACCGGTGCCGTCCGATCGGGCGGTGCTGCTCTCGACCCTGATCGGGCAAGCCTCGCTCGCGCAGGAGCGGCTGCGGCTTGAGACCGAAACCCGCCAGCTTTCGGTGCTTGAGGAGCGCGACCGGCTGCGCGTCGCGCTGCTGTCCTCGATCGGCCACGATCTGCGCACCCCGCTGACCTCGGTCCGCGCCGCGATCGAGACGATCGCGGCCGAGCATCCGACATCGCCCGCGACACCCGTCGCGCGCAGCGCGGTCGACCGGCTGCAGCGTTTCCTCGACAATCTCCTGTCGATGCTGCGGCTCGATTCAGGGGCACTGACTCCCGCGAGTGAAGCGGTCGACCTGACCGATGCGGTCGGCAGCGCGGTCGCCGATCTGCGCGACTTGCTTGGCGGCAAGCACATCGACTTGCGCGTACCGGCCAATCTGCCGCTGGTCCGCGCCGATCCGGTGCTGCTGCATCATGTGCTGATCAATCTGCTGGCCAATTCGGTGCAGCATGGCGGCGCCGACGGCATCGTCACGATCGAGGGCAGCCGCACCGCGAACGGCATCACGCTGACCATCCGCGACGACGGGCCGGGCCTCGATCCGGCGAGCGAGGACCGCATCTTCGACATGTTCGCCAGCGGCACCGGCACTGACCGGTCCGGCGGCAGCGGGCTGGGCCTGGCGATCGTCAAGGGCTTTGCCGATGCGATGAAGATCAAGGTGAGCGCGGGAACCCACCCCGATGGCGGCGCCGCCTTCTCGCTGATGTTCACCGATCTGGTCGAGATCGACGAGAGCTGAGATCGGCCGGATCAGGGCTTGGCCGGAACCGTGCTGGCCGGCGTCAGGCGATCGAAATAGATCAGGGCGTCGAACGCGATCCTTGGCGTGACTTCCATCTCGGTGGTGAAATTGGCCCGTATCGACTGGGTTTGCGCGAGCCATGCCGCAACCGGCGCCGCGTCCCGGGCCTGGCGGATATCGAGCAGGAAATGCCCGGATCCGACTTTGGCCAGCGCGCTGTCCAGGCTCCCGGAGCCTTTGGTGCCGGCAGGAAGGCCGGGACCATTTTCCGAAGACATGATCGGCATGATCAGCAGGTCGCGGCCCAGCGCGGTGCGCAAATGCTGCCCCATCGTCGCCGGGGCCTGCGCATAGACCGTCCATATGCCGCCCCGGGTCGGGGCATTCATGATGTGTCCGTCATGCGCGAACACCAGCACCCGGCCCGCCGCCCCTTCGCGCTCGACCACCCAGCGGACATTCTCGGCCATCGCCGCATCGCGGGCGGCATCCGCCTTGTAGAAGTCGGGCGAAAGCTGGTCGCCCGGCTCGGGCGGCGGCGACACCTGGAACACCTGTTCGAGCTGGCGCGCGACCAGCGCGTTGCGGCGCGCCCAGTCATAATCGCTGCGCATGGAGGCCGCGACGAGCGCCGTGCGGTTGCGCCCGAAATAGCCGATCAGGCCCTCGATCGCGGCACGCTGGCGCACGCGCTCGGCCGGCGGCAATGCGACATAGCCGGAGTGGGTGAACCGATCGAGGAACGGCGCGACCGCTTGCCGGGCGGCGCGCGACCGGCGCGGCGCGGCACGCGACAGATAGTCCAGGCTGTCCTGCAGCATGACCCGGGCATTGAGCCACCGGCCGCTGCTCTCGCCGCCACTCAGGTCGATGCCGTAGAAATTGACCTTTCGCGTGTGGCGGGGGTCGGCATTGTACCCGCGAATCCATTCGAGCAGCGCGACATTTTCGGCGAACCTCCCGAAACCCCAGGTGAAGCCGTTACGAGCAAGCTGCCGGACATCGCCCGGCCCGCCCGCCGCATAATCATGCAGCCGGCGTGATTCACTCAGGCCGGATTCGATTGCGATCGCGGTGAACCCGTCATGCTCGACCAGATAGCGAAACAGGCAATTCCGAAACGCGAGCGGCTCCTGTGCGCCATGCGCCGGTTCACCCAGCGCGACGACCCGAACATCGCCGACAACGGCCTTGATCCCGTCCATTGCGGCCGGGACCGCTGCCGAAGCACAAGCCGGCAGGGAAACAACATGATCCCGTGCCCATGCGGCGAACCCCGCTGACGCGGCCTCAGGCTGTTGCGCCAGTGCGGGGAGCGGCAGGGCGACACCGATCGCGATGCAGAACCAGGCCCGCAAAAGCCCGCCCGGCCGCATCGCTTCGCTCACGGCAAGTCGATCCGGTACAAGGGCGCACCGCTCATCGTCAGCCGCTGCACCTGTCCGTCGATGACCGTGTCGAAGGCAAGCCATTCCGGCGAAAAGGCCGGCCTGGCGAAGCGGAACCGCGTCGGTCCGTCCGCATCGAGCGGCAGAGCATCGTCGCCTCCATCGATATGGGTCAGCATCAGGCGGCCATTGCGCACGAAGATGCGGACCCCCTGCCCTTCCTCGCCATGCGCCTTGTAGCGGCCGACCAGCGGGCGATAGGCGATCGGCGCCTCGGCGATCGCGACGCCGCTGCCCGGCCTGGCATAGCCCGAAACCCCTTCCGCCACGTCAGTCACGACGCCCGAGGCATTGCGGAAGAAGGTGAAGGCGCGCGGTCCCTTTGCGGTCAGGTACAAACCCCAGCTGTCATTGCCGAGACGCGTCAGGGGCAAGCCGGCACCAACCTCTTCAAGCCGCAGGCCGCCGGTGGCATCCGCCGCGAAGACCAGCGCATCGTCCTTGCGGCCAATGAACCGCCCGGCGAAGTTCGTGGCGTCGGCATGGTGCTGCGGTTCGCTGTCCGTGGCGTCCCCGACCTTTGGGGCGGCTTTGGGCTGGCCACTCGCTCCCTGCGTCAGTCGGGCAATGATGCGGTCGCGCAACGCGTCGTCGAGCGGCCCGTTGCTGAGGAAGACGATCCCGACGCCATGGGCCAGATCGGCCCGGAGATACGCCTCGAAACCGGCGATCGATCCGCCATGCGCGAGGACCTGGCCATGCTCCTTGACGTCGATGCCATAGCCATAATCTTCAAGCACCGCTGTCGCGAACCGGTCAAAGGCGCGCGCCGAGATCAGCCGCCCTTTGGGTGTATCGCCGCGCGCGAGCAGCATCCGGGCATAAGCGCTCATATCGGCTCCGGTCGAAACGATCGCGCCATCCGCGGCGAGATAGTCGAACCATGGCGCTGCCGCATAGCTGCCGTTGCGCAAGCGCACATAGCTGGTCGCGATCGCGCCTTGCAGCCGGTCGTCGATCTGCGGTTCGGTCGCCGCCATGCCGAGCCGGTCGAGCACGCGGTGCTTCAGGACCAGCGGGAAAGGCCGCTGCTCGATCCGTTCGGCCGCATAGCCGAGCAATTGATAGCCCGAATTGGAATACCAGAAATGCGCGCCGGGCGCGTAGCGCGGCTCGAAATCGTTCAACGCGGCAACCAGGAAACGCATCGACGCGACATTGGTCAGATAATTGGGCAAGCCTGCGGTGTGCGTCATCAGCGCATGCCCGGTGATCGCGGGAAATGTCGAGCGCGGATGGAAATCGGGCAGATAACGGGCGATCGGCGCCTGTGGGTCGAACCGGCCTTCGTCGGCAAGCTGCAACAGCGTGATCGCGGTGAAGGATTTGGAGATCGAGCCGATCGCGAAGCGCGTATCCGCCGTCACCGGTCGCCGCGTGTCGATATCGGCATAACCATGCGTCGCCACCAGCAACAGCCGTTCGCGGTCGGTGACGGCGACGACCAGGCCCAGCTCGCCCGGCGCCGTCTCGACCATGACGCGGACGTCATCCAGCGCGGCGTTGAGGGTAGCGGAGGGTTTCGCCGGCTCGGCGCCGGCGGGCGCGGCGAGGGCGAACCCCAGCATCAGCGACAAGAATAAACGCATCATCCGAGACATGCCTCCACCAGTTCATCCAGCGCCGGGCCGGGCCGCATCGGGTCCGCCACCGGCATAGCCCATTGATCGGCCCGGCGCGCGATCAGATCCGCCGCTTCCCCGGCCGAAAGCCCGGCGGTGTTGAGCGACACCCCGGCACAGCGTGCACGCGGATTGGTCAGCCGCGCCAGCCGCAGCGACAGCTCGACCGCCTCGCCGATCGCGGGCAGCGGATAATCGGGCAGGCCAACGATACGCTCGCGTCCATGGGCATGGCACAGCACCAGAATATCGGGCTGCGAGCCGTGCAGCAGCCCGAGCGACACGCCGGCATAGGAGGGATGGAAGATCGAGCCCTGCCCCTCGATCACATCCCAGTGATCGGGGTCGGCATCCGGGCTGAGCAATTCCGCCGCCCCGGCAAGGAAATCGCCGATCACCGCATCGATCGGAATCCCCGATCCCGCGATCATGATCCCGGTCTGGCCGGTCGCGCGGAAATCGGCGGCGAGCCCGCGTGCGCGGAACGCCGCGGCAAGCGCCAACGCGGTGTATTTCTTGCCCAGCGCGCAATCGGTCCCGACCGTGAGCAGGCGCTTGCCGCTGCGCCGCCGGCCGGTCGCGATCGGCAAGCCGGACGGTGGGCGGCGGATGTCGATCAGGCGTCGGCCCAGCCGCTCCGCCGTGGTGCGCAGGCGCGGATCGTCCGACAGCCGGTCATGCGCGCCGCTGACGATATCCAGCCCCGCCTCAAGCGCCGCGAGCAGATCGGGAATCCATGCTTCGCGGATCGCCCCGCCGATCGACGCCGCGGCCAGCACCAGCGCACGCGCCCCGGCGGCATGAGCCTGATCGGGCCGCATGAAGGGCAACCCAAGCGAAGCGCGCGCGCCGGCGCATTTATATTCGGCGACGCACAGCGCCGGCGCCCAGTCGCGCAAGCCCAGCCCCGTCTTCAGGAAAATCGTGTCATCAGCATCGCCGAGGAACAGCAGATAGGGACGCGGCAGATCGATCATCGTCGCCGCGGGCGGCAACGGCGCGGTCGCCGGGATCCGGTCGGCCAGGCTCATGGCTTGCCTCCCGACAGGATCGGCCGTCCCGGCCGCACGTCCGGCACCAGCACGCCGCCATCGACGACCAGCACGCCATTCACCATCACGTAGCGAAAGCCCTCCGAATAACGCGCGGCATCGCCATAAACCGCCCTGGCGCCGACCGTCGCCGGATCGAACATCACGATATCGGCATCCGCGCCGGCCTGGAGCCGGCCCTTGTGCCGCATCGACGGCACGAACCCTTCCAGCCGCTGCGCCGGCATCAGCGCCATCTTGCGGATCGCATCGCTCCAGTTCAGCGCTTTCGTCTCGCGCACATAATGGCCGAGCACGCGCGCGAATGTCCCGGCGGAGCGTGGATGGCCGTTCGGCCCCTCGATCTTGCCGCCGTCGCTCGCCACCAGCACCAGCGGATCCTGCAGCAATGCTGTGAGCGTCGCTTCCGTGTTCATGTGCATGATGACGCCGTCGTCGCCACTACCCGACCGCAGGGCATCGAATTCCGCCTGGGTCAGCCGCTTGCCGGTGCTGCGCGACTGAAGGTCGCCGACGCGCACGCCCCAGCGTTTCTCCCAGCCGGGATCGAAGATCACGCTGCGGATCTCGTCGACCGATCCGTCCCAGGGATAGAATTCGGTCGACACGTCGATGCCGCGCTCACGCGCCTCGCGCATCAACTGCACCATCAGCGGCGCATCCGACATCGCCATGCTGTTGATATGGACAACATGGACGCATGCCTTGGCGATCGCCGCGTTCGCGATGCTTTCCTGCACCGATTCAAGCGTGCTGCCCGGTTCGACCAGGCTGCCAAAGCGCACATGGGTGAAGACGCAGCTTCGCGTCCGGCCGGCGACGCGGGTGACGTCGAGCATTTCCTTGTGCGTGATGCCGGGGGCATATTGCGTGCCGCTGCCGACGCCGATCGCCCCGTCGTGCAGTCCTTGCTCGAGCAACGGCACCAACTGCCCATAGACCGCATCGGGAATGGGCTGGGCGATCTCGGCGGCGGAGAACAGCGCCTCCGGATCGCGGAGCGCCGCGAGCCCCGCCGCGCCGCCGCCCTTTTGCAGGAAATAACGAACCGCGGTGTGGCCGACGCTGGTGCCATAATTGAGCAGTTCGCGACCCGCTCTCGCCTTGTACCAGTCGCTGACCGGATAAGCGCCGATCTCCAGCTCCAGCCGCGTGGTGACGCCGTCCTTCGCCTGATAGCCGGCGGTCTCCTGGCCGGTCGCGTGCGAATGCAGGTCGATAAAGCCCGGCGCGGCGATCAGCCCGCGCGCATCGATCGTCCGCCGGCCCTTGAGCGGTACCTCCGTCACTGCAACGATCTTGCCGCCATCGACCGCGATGTTGCGCACTGCGTCGAGGCCGGTTTCCGGATCGATCGCCCGTGCGCCGAGATAGACCAGATCATGGACCGGTGCCGATTGCGCACCCACCGGCCCGGCAAGCAGGACCGAGGCCAGCATCAACTCGCGAAGGCGCAGGCGGCGCATCAGAATGCTGCCCGCAGCGAGAGGGTCACGCTGCGCGGTTCGCCGACGACATTGCCGTAGAACAGGGTCTGGTAGTTGTTGATGTAATAAAGCTTGTCGAAGATGTTCTTGACGTTGAGCTGCAGCCGCCAGCGGTTGAGATTATAGCCGAGCGAGCCATCGACCAGCGTGTAGCCGGGCAGGTCGCGGGTCGCATTGTCGCTCGCGGTCTTGACCGAACCGACATAGCGGACGCCGGCGCCGGCAAACACACCGCCCGCGAAATCATAGCTGGTATAAAGGCTGGCGGTGGCCTTGGGCAGGAAGGTGACGGTCTTGCCGACCATTGCCAGGTCACCGTCCTTGCTGATCTTCGGGTCGAGAATGGCAAGGCCGGCATTGACCTGCCACGCCTTGGTCACGCGGCCGATCGCTTCGAATTCCATGCCGCGATAGCGCACTTCGCCCAGCGCGCGGTAACGGTCGAAGCCATCCGGGCCCTGCCGGTCGTAAACCCCCTGGTTCGCCTGCCGCAAATCGAACAGCGCGCCGGTGAGCAGGATGCGCCGGTCGGGCGAGACATATTTGGCGCCCAGTTCATATTGCTTGCCGCTGAGCGGCGGCAGGACATTGTCGTTGATGTCGATGGTCAGCTGCGGCTGGAAGGATTCGCTGTAGGAAAGATAGACATTGAGCCCGGCAATCGGCTCCACCGTTGCGGCGGCGCGGTAGCTCATCTGGCCGTCGCCGCTGAAGTCTTGCCACGGACCGTCGTTCGCCCGGGTGGAGATGTCGGGCTTGGAATAGGATAGCCCCCCAAGCAGAGTCAGCGGCCCCGCCACCTTCAGTACTGCCTGGCCGGACAAAGTGACGAATTTGCGCCGCCGCCGGTCAAGGAAAGCCGCGCCCGGAAAGACGGCGGAGCTGATGATCGCGTCGATCGCCTCCACGCCGTCAAAGATGTTGGCGTGCCCCGTCCCGCTGCCGCCGATCAGCGGCAGGCTCTGATGCACCATCGAGTCTGTGCTCTGATAGATCGCCGAACCGGAGAGGAAGCTTTCGGACATGCCGAGCGCGTCGAGCTTGTAGATGGTCGAGGCGCCGATGCTGAAATCCTGCTTTTCGTCCTTCAGGATATTCTGGATCTGGAACGAGAAGTCGCCATTGGCCTGGAGATCATAGGCGTACGGCGCGGGGCCATGGGTAGCGCTGCGCTGATAATTGGCCTTGAGAGCGATCGACCAGAGCGACGACACTTTCCAGTCGAGGCCGGCATTGACGCGCTTCACGTCAGTGACGAGTTCGAAGTCCTTCGCGCCGATGAAGAAGGAGCGGTTGACCGGTGCGGGAGAGCCGTCCGCCAGCGTCGGAATGCCGTCGAACGCGGTGCGACGATAATGTTCGTAGCCGCCATGGACATAGCCGGTCAGGCCGTCGGCAATATCGGCATCCACGCCGCCATAGACTACGGTCTTGCTGGAATTGACGTTCTTCATGAAGCTGCCGGCCTCTTCATGCGCGGCAAGACCTATCGCACGTATCGAGCCCGAGCTGTTGAGCGCGCCCGCGACCTGCCCCTCCAGCCGCCAGCGTTTCCATGAGCCGCCAAGCAGTTCGACATAATTCGGCGTGTTTGCCTTGGCGTGTTTCGACACCAGGTTGATGATGCCGCCGGGGCTGGCCGCGCCATAGACCACCGATGCCGGGCCCTTGACGATCTCCATCCGTTCGACGGTCGCGTTGTCGGGCTCATAATTGAGCGTGCCGATGGTCAGCCCGTCGAACGCATAGCCCGCCGCGAAACCGCGCAGTTTGACGATCGAGCCGAACCCCTCCTGATTGCCGGCAAACAGCGCACCCGGCGAATATTGCGCGACTTCCCCCAGCGTCTTGAGGTCCGCCGCCTTGAGGAAGTCCTGGCTCACCAGACTGATCGATTGCGGCACTTCCTCGATCGGCAGCGGCAGGCCGGTGGTCCCGCTCGTGTCTTCGCTCAGATAACGATAACCGCTCACCACGATGTCGTCGCGCGACTCCCTTGCGGGCTCTTCGCTCGCCGCGACCGGCGGCGTGCCGGCATCCTGTGCCCGCGCGACGCCCGCACCCAGCCCGATCTGGGCCGCAAGCCCGCTCGCCGCGAGCAGATATTTCAGCCGGCTGCGACGCCGCCCCGTCCGCGAACCTTGATCTTGCCCGAGCGTCTTCATCGCGCCCCTCCCCTCATTCTGAAACTGACCGGCGAGCCTGTCGGCCGCCCCGCCCGACATCGCGCCGGGAAGCGGGATCAAGGCGACAATGATATATTTCTGTCAATAGATAGTTTTATTGGAAAACTAACATCGGCTACGCTATAGGGAGCGAAGAAGAGGATGTGACGGCATGAGCCAGGATCGAACCGACGCAAGCGACAGCCCGGAAACCCCGCCGACTGAGGCTGCCGTCATCCCGCTCGCCATTCCCAATATGCCGCTGCTGCGCCGGCTGCAGGCCGGGCTGGACGGCTATACCTCGGCCGAACGTGCGATCGCCGGCCATATCCTCGCCCATTATACGACGCTTGCGTTCGAGACCGCCGAATCGCTGGCGGGCAAGGTCGGCGTCAGCGCGATCACCGTCGGCCGCTTTGCCCGGCAGCTCGGTTACCGCAATTTCAAGGCGCTGAAGAATGAACTCAAGGACAGCACCGGTGAGGCCATTCCCTGGCTGATCGGCGCCGAACTCGCCGAGTTCGTCGACTCGCCCGGTGCGCTGGACGACCTGGAAAGCAGCCATCAGCGCGAAATGAATTCGCTGCTCGAGGTCTATCGCCTGGCGACGACGCCGGGCTGGGCGGCGGTGGTCGCGTTGCTCGCCCAGTCGCGCACCGTCCATATCGCGGGCTTCCAGACCGAGCGCGGCATTGCCATGCTGCTCGCCAACCATCTGCAATTCATGCGCGACGGAGTGCGGCTGGTCGATGTGAGCGCGGGCAATTACGCCGATGTCTTCGCGCAGGAAGACGCCGATGCCTGCCTCGTCGTGATCGACATCCGCCGCTATTCGCGCCAGTCCTACCTGATCGCCGAACAGGCCAGCCAGCACGGCATTCCGCTGATCGTGCTGACCGACATCTTCTGCGACTGGGCGCCGCGCTTCACCCCGCATGTCGTCGCGGTGCCGACTCAGACCGGCATGTTCTGGAGCTCACCGGTCGCCCTGGTCTGCGCGGTCAACCTGATGGTCAACGGCGTGATCAAGCTGATCGGCGCGAGCGTCGAGCAAAGGCTGGAAAAACTGACCCGCCTCCACCAGACCTTCACCGGCTATGCCGGCCATCAGCCGCCCCGCCCGAAACTGCCCTGACCGTCACGCCCCGGCCACCACGGGGCGCTTACGGCTTGACCACGCGCTGCTCGACCACCTGGTCGAGCGTCCAGCGGATCGACGATCCGTCGGCGGGCGGGTTGGCGACCTTTTCCTCGATGATCCGCAACCGGTATTCGATCCCCGGCTCAGGCTGGAAATCGACGATCCCGCCATAGAACAGCTCCCACGGATCGCTTTCCTTTTCGCGGATCTGCAGGCACGTCATCGGCCCGACGCCCGTGCACGGCCTGGTCTCGGCCGAGACATAGATGAACTTGCGCGGCGCATTGGCCGCGGGCTTGTGCGCCGCCTGATACATCAGCGTCTCGCCCTTGGCGGTACGCAGCACCAGCCGGTCGCCGGCCAGCGTATAGCGCGTCACGCTCGACAGCCGCCCGGTATAGGCGCGCTCCACCGCCATCGCGTCGCCGGGGCACGCCATCAGCGTGGTGGCGAAACCGCTCTTCCCGTCGCCGAAGCGAATCGCATTGTCCATGACGCGATAGGCGCCGGCGGCGCGGTTGCACCCGGTGCTGCTCGAAAACTGCCCGCGCACCAAATCGAAATCGAGCCGCAACGGCTTGCCCTGCGGCAGCTTGCGCCCGCTCCACGCCACCAGATCCCAATGCTGCGCCGCCAACTGGTGCGCGCTTTTCGCCCCCTGTATCGCGCCGCGCCGGTCGCGCGCATCGGCGCTGCTCGCCGACATCATCATGGCGGTCAGACCGACCAGCACGCCACCGGCCTTGAAAGTGAAACTCATCTGAAAACTCCTTTTCGTCCGCGGCGCCTGGCCCAAACCGACTGAACAGGCCCTGTCGCCTTTGTTGTCTCAGCGAAAGCCATGCGCGCGACCGGCATCGCGGCAGGGAATGACCCATGTTCCGGATGCGGCCTTGCATAGCCTGTTCCATGACGGAGTCCGCCATGAATCCCCTCCTCCCAGGTGTCGGAGCCACCGGCAAACCACCCCGGATCTGCCGGGTTATCTCCTCATCTTCCGGTTGTAAGCCGTTGCGATATAAGTAAGCGGTGATATTGTGCCGCGATGCGAGAACCCAACGAACGTGCGATCAGGGGAAGACATTTGATGCTGATGCCCAGGGTCTTGCTGCCCCTATCATGCGTGCTGATTCTGACCGCGTGCCAGAAGCCGGATACGCCGCAACACGGCGGGACGGACGGCGTCGCGATCGCCTCCCCGGCGCCCAGGCCCGAAAACGGCGCTGCTCCGGCAGCAATGGATGCGCAGAATACCCTCGATGAGAATGACCGCATCATCGCGGACAATAAACGGATGGTCGCCGCATTGCAGGAATATTCCCGCATCGATTCCGCGAAACTGAATCGGCTGACGACCGTTTGTCAGGGCAAGCTGGGCGGCACTCTGGCGGATGGCGGCGCAAAGAAAGTATTCGACTGCATAAAATCGTCCTGGTGATAACAGCGTAAAGCTTTCGAGGAGTAATTCGATGAGCGACCGGTTACAAAGCTTCATCAACCAGATAAATCTCGCGCAGAATGACTGGCGCGTCACCGTCGGAAATCCGTACATCAGCTCCTATACGCAAGCCTATGCCAACTATCAGAAAGTATTGGGTAAGCAGAAGGAATCAGACAAGGAGGCCGGCGAATTGTTCGTGACGGCCGCCTGCATTGCCACGGGGTCAATCCTGCTGGCCAGCGTGGGGAGTGTCACCATGCGCCTGGTCGCGCGCCGTACGGTCGCCAGGATCGCCACACGCACCCTGAGCAACAATTTCCAGCAGCTGTTCCGGGCCACCCGCAAGAACGAAGGCGTCATCTTTGCCGCTGGCAAATTCGTTGACATGGCAAAAGGCGGGCTGAAGAAAAAAGCCGAGAAGATCGCGACGGATCATCTGCAAAGCGTATCCAGCATCATCAGCCCCGAACCGCTCGTGCAATATCTGCAGATGGACTCCTTCATGCGCGCCAATGTGAATTGCGCGATCCGAATGGCTCAGGCGGTCGAGGAGGATTCCAGCGCGAGCGCTCAGGAGAAGGCCGAGGCTTATGACATGCTGAAGGCAGCCCCGATCTACAGTTCGCCCACCAGCCGTTCGACGCCCTCCAAGGCAACATTGGCCGAACTGATCGAACTGACATTCTATCTGTCGGAGATGCTGGAAACCGACACGCTGGTCAGCTGGCCCGCTTCCTATGCCCAGGCCGGCGAGGGAGGCCAGTTCGACAATGCGAGGCGAGCAACCTCGGTCCCCATCTCACAAAACCCCGGTGCCCGCGATTATCCCCGACCGGCAACGCCCAGACCATCCTACACGGGATACACGCCGGCCCATCAGTCCATCGCGATTTCCCGCGCCGGCGGTGACATTCAGGACCGCACCAACGAATTGTGCAAGAAGGTTTTCGACAAGTCGATCTACAGTTCGACCTTCTTCGGCATGGGCGGTCCGGCCGATACCCTGAAACCGGCAGAGTTGCGCCAGGCCGAAGTTTTTCTCAACAAATTGTCCGGCATGCTGAAACCGCAAAACCCGCTCGACGCGATGCGGTAAGGGGCGGCGGCACGATCGGCCCGCCTCGCCACATCGGCTGCGACGGGATCATCGCATGCTGGGCTTACGCATTGCATTGCATGGCCGCTTGCCCCCACAACGGATGCGGGGCTGAACATCGGGGGCCGCGACCATGTCATTGGGTAATGCCGTGAATAAGAACCGCGCCTGATGCACGGCCTCGCCGCGTTCGAACTCGTGCTTGGGCTGCTGGCTCTGGTCGTCGCGCTGCACTGGTGCGCGCTCAAGCTGCGCCTGCCGCCCGCCACCGCCCTGCTCATCGGCGGCGGCGCGCTGGCCTTTATCCCCGCGCTGCCCGCCATCTCGCTCGATCCGGAGCTGGCGCTGGTCCTGTTCCTGCCGCCCTTGTTGATGGACGGGGCCTATTACACTGCGCTCGGCCGCTTCCGGCGGCATTTGCCGGGCATCCTGTCGCTCGCGGTCGGCGCGGTGATTTTCACCACGCTTGCCGTCGGCATCGTCACGCACTGGCTCGTGCCGCAATTGCCCTGGGCGGCCTGTTTTGCACTCGGCGCGATCGTTTCGCCGCCCGATGCCATCTCGGCCAGAGCGGTACTGAAAGGCGTGCCCCTGCCGCGCCGGCTCGCCGCGCTGCTTGAGGGCGAAAGCCTGCTCAATGACGCGACCGGCCTGATCCTGTTCCGCTTTGCCGTCGCGGCGACGCTCAGCGGCACCTTCCATGCCGGTGAAGCGGTGCGCAGCTTTGCCCTGGTGTCGATCGGCGGCGTGCTCGTCGGCCTGGGGGTCGCCGCGATCTGGGTCTTCGTGGTCCGGCGCCTGCGGGACCGGATGCTGGTGGTCATCACCACCACCTCGCTTGGCTGGGCCGCCTATCTTGCCGGTGAAGCCTTTCATGTCTCCGGCGTGATCGCCACCGTCGTCGCCGGGCTGGCGCTTGGCTGGTATCAGCATGTGATCCTGTCCGCCGACGTCCGGCTGGTCGGCAATTCCGTGTGGCAGATCACCGTGTTCATCCTCGAAGCCCTGGTCTTCATCCTGATCGGCTTCTCGCTGCGCGGCGTGGTCGAACGGATTGGCGGGATCCAGGCGGTCCCGGCATCGATGATCTATGCGGTGCTTGGCGTCGTGCTGACCGTCACCCTCGCCCGGTTCGTGTGGATCTTCGCGTCGGAGGGCGTGTTGAAAGCCGCGCGCCTGGCCGGCGTGAAGCGCGCGCGGCCGCTGGGCTGGCGACAGGCCACCATCCTGGGCTGGGCCGGGATGCGCGGCGTCGTGACTCTGGCGGTCCCGCTGACCCTGCCGATCGACATGCCCGGCCGCGACCTGATGCTGGTCAGCGCCTTCGCCGCCATCTTCGCGACCGTGGTGGTGCAGGGATCGAGCCTGGGCTGGCTCATCCGCCGGATTCGGCCGGTCGACCAGGATCCGCCCGCGAAAATGGACATGCCGGCGGCCGAAACGGCGATGGCGCGGGCACGCATGGCGGTGATCGAAGTGGTCGCCTATGGCCCGGACGGGACGCTGATCCACCCCAAATTGCTCAAGGAACATCAGCGCCGGATGGAATTCATGGAGCGTTATGCCGAGGACGCCGCCACCACGATGGAAAATCTGCGCCCGCATCTCGACGCCATATTGGCGGGCATCGCCGGGGCGCGGCAGGAACTGATCCGGATTCACCGCGCCGGGCTGATCGAGGATGAGGTCCTCCATGAACTGGAGCGCGACCTCGATGTCGAGCAGATGGGGGTCACCTTCCAGCGCGGCGAGTAAGCGCGAAAACGCGTGCCCCCCGTTCCCGGGAAGCACGCGCCCCTCACTGGCCCCGTATCAATGGACCAGCGTGTCAGCGGATCAGCGCAGACCGCCGCTCGCGGTAAGCTTCTCGCCGGTCAGCCAGCGCGCATCGTCGGAGGCCAGGAACACCGCGACGGTCGCGATGTCGTCCGGCTGGCCAAGCCGGCCAAGCGGCGTCTGCGCGACGATATTGTTCACGAAGTCCGATCCTATAAAGCCGGCGCTATGCGTGCCTTCGGTCTCGACCGCGCCCGGGTTGATCGCATTGACGCGGATCTTGCGCGGACCGAATTCGACCGCCAGCACGCCGGTGATCGCGTCGACCGCGCCCTTGGTGCCGGTATAGACCGCCGATTCCGGCGGGAACAGGCTGGTCACCGCTGACGAGATGTTGATCACGCTGCCGCCTTCGCCAAGATGCTTCGACGCCGCCTGAGTGGTCAGCAGCACGCCGAGCACATTGACGTCGAACATCCTGCGATAATGCTCCTCCGTCACCGCTTCGATCGCGGCGAATTCATACACGCCGGAATTATTGACCAGCACGTCCAGCCGCCCGAAATTCGCCACCGCCGCGTCGACCACGGCCTTGGCCTGGTCGGCCTTGGTCACATCGCCCTGCACCGCGACGGCCTTGCCGCCGGCATCGGTAATCGCCTGGACCACCACATCCGCGCCCGCCTTGCTCGACGCGTAATTGACCACCACCGCGGCGCCTTCCGCCGCCAGCGCCTTGGCGATGCTTGCGCCGATGCCCTTCGATGCCCCGGTAACGACCGCGACCTTGCCTGCCAGTTTCGACATGATTCATTCCTTCCGACGATAGACCGGTCGCCGACATGGCAGGCCTTAGTCCCGTTGTTCGGAATGTTGGAACTATTGAACTTATCGTCAAGCCCCGCTATTTAAAAAATCATGCGACCGTTGCTGCACCCCTCGATCGACGACATCCGGCCTGAAGCGGTGCTTCATGCCCTGTCCGATCCGGTGCGCGCGGCGATCTTCGCCGAGGTCGCGAGCGCCGGTTGTGCCGAGAAATGCTCGGCCTTTGCCAGCGTCGGCGACCGGGTCATCCCCAAATCCTCGCTGTCGCAACATTTCAAGATCCTGCGCGAGGCCGGCCTGATCCGCTCCGAGCGGCACGGCGTGGAAATGCGCAACACCTCCCGCTGCGGGGAGGTGGACGCGCGCTTTCCTGGCTTGGTGCTGGCGATACTGACTGCTTATGCGCGGAGTGCTGGGCAGGATGTGGGCGCTGGGTGAGGCGGGAGCCAACGCGCTGCGCGCGGATTTCGGCCGCTCCCCGTTCGTCGAGCCCAAGAGTTCCAGCGGGCGCTCTCGACTATCAGATGTGGGCTGCTTTGCACCCCAATTCTGGACGTCCAGCGATCGGCTTTGACTTCCCGAAAGCCGACATTCGCTCGTCGAGTCCGGGTTGCTCGGTCAGACCTCCTTTGGGGTTCATCGACCTAGCAGATTGCGGCAGCCGCTCGGTAGATGCAGCGAATCAAGCATAAGCGGTCTTTGCAAGCGCCGCGGCTGCGCCCCCGGTCCCGCGGTCGATGACCGCGAGGAAGCAGCGCTTCGCCTCGCCCGCGTCGCGCGTCTGATCGAAGAGGTTCTGCGCTTCACTGAAGGCGACGTTCCAGGTCGATACGATCAGGCCGGCGGCAAGATGAGCATTGGGATCGCCTGCAGGTCGGTTGCTGGTATCGGCCAATACTATTGCCAAGGCGCGGGTAAAATCGTCGCGCATCTCCCGCGCGCGTGCCTTGAGCGCTGCGCTGGCAAGGGCCGTCCTGATGAACCAACTCGTGTCTTCGGACAGCATCACGAATTCGTGATCCTGGGTAACGAGATCATGCGCCAGTCTGCGGGTCGCTTCGATCGGCGAGACGCCGGCCCCCCGCTGGCGAATGGCATCAAAGGCCAATGTCTGTATCTCTTCCTCGCGGTCGAAGAACATATCCTCCTTGCGATGGAAGTGATTGAAGACCGTCATGCGTCCGACATCGGCGGCAGCGGCGATGTCGTCGATCGTGACGGCATCGAAGCCTCGTTCCAGAAACAGGCGGGTCGCCGTGTCCGAAATGCTCTGGCGCGTGGCCAAGCGCTTTCGGGTCCGGCGGTTGTCCTTATCGATCATCAGTCCTTGCCTTTATATATACTGAGTATATGTTGGGACTGAATATAGTTCAACACTCCTCTTCGTGGATCCCCCTATGACCAACCCCCTTGTTCCAGTCCAGAATCCTGCCCCGCGGTCGGGCTCTCTTGTGCTCGTCAGTGGCGCGAGCTTCGCGGGCTTGGCGACGGCTTTCTGGCTGGACCGCCTGGGCTACCAGGTCACGATCGTCGAGGTTGCAAGTGGACTTCGCAGGGGTGGCACGCCGGTCGATATCGAAGGCGAAACCATCGCCATTCTCGAGCGCATGGGCATGTTCGACGCCGTTCGCGCCAAAGCACTTCTCCCGCGCGCGTTCGCGTTCAAGGACGCCGACGATCGCACCCTCGGCGGCTTCGGCGTCGGAACGGGCGCGGAAGAGCCGTCGCGCACCCGATTCGAGATACATCGCGATGACCTGCTCGATGTCCTTTTCTCCGGGATCGATGGATCGGTCGAGATGCTGTTCGGCCGGTCGATCAAACAACTCGAGGAGGCACCGGACGGCGTCACGGTCACGCTGGACGACGGAACGCGGCGCACTTTTGCCTTGGTGTTCGGCTGCGACGGCAATCGCTCCCAAACCAGGAAGCTGGTGTTCGGCGACGAGGAGAACTTCACCTACTTCATGGGAGGCTATGTCTATCTGAAGGTCGTGCCGGTAACCGGCATATTGCCGGCCAACGTATCCGAGGTGTTCAGCCTGCCGGGCCGGACCGCGATGCTTAACGGCTATGACGACCGAACCGACATCGGCCTCGCTTTTCGCACCGAAGGCGAAATCGAATATGATTATCGCGACCGTGCGCAGCAGCGCGCGCTGATCCACGACCATTTCGATGGGCTGGGCTGGAAGGTGCCGACCGCCCTGAAGCATATGGGGACCGACGACGATTTCTACTTCGACAGGATCAACCAGATCCGGATGCCGTCCTGGTCGAAGGGGCGGGTCGTTCTCGTGGGGGACGCGGGGTATTGCGTATCACCGGTCGCAGGCATGGGCGGCTCAATGGCAATCATCGGAGCGGGGCGGATCGCTGAAGCCCTGGAACTACATGGCGCCGACTACCTGGCCGCCTTCCAGGACTATCACGACAAACTGCATGCCTTTGTCGAAGAGATTCAGGAAAGGGCAGCCAATGACGGCATGGCAACAATATTTCCAGCTGACGACGCTGAAATGACGGAACGTGACCGAAAACTCCGCGACGGCGATTTCGATCTTTAGCTGCCCGATGCGACAGCGCCGCCGTCGCTGCAACGTCCGAAATCCGGGCCAAGACTGGCGACCGCGAATGGCCGAGATTGGGTCGCGAACTGCCGGGCGGTTATGCGCCCAATCCTCGCCGTTCAGCGATGAAAATCTCGATCCCGGAAGCTGCCATACGTTCATGTTTGGCGATCACGCAGTCGACCGGCGGACTTTGGGAGATAGCCGTTAGGTAGACTCCGAGTACCGCTTGGGCTCAAGCAGCCCTTGTTCATAGGCTTCTTGGACATGCGCGCCCTGTCCTTCGTTTCGGGATTGTAATAAGTTGCCCGGATACTTGAGGGGGGAATCATGCGGATCTCGCGACGCGAATTTACGATCGGCGCGGCTTCGCTCGCTGTTCCCGGTGAGCTTGTTTCCGTACCGGCGCATGCTCAAACTCCGAGGCCCGACGACCAAGCGCCCCTCTATCCTGACGCTGCCGCCTCGGACCCGGTCGCGCTAGGGTGGATGCAGGGGACGCCGCCGCCGCCCGGGCGGCAGATCCGGTTTGAGGATGGAGGCTTTCTGCGCTTCCCTCAGCAGCGCTGGACCTTCTCGCACTGGCGCCAGTTCCGTCCGACGGTGAAGATTGCGCGCGGGGGATCCGTGACTGTGCTGCCCCGCGCCGAGCGCGCAGATCTAGATGCGGTCACCTTCACGCCCATCGGGGCGGCGACCCCGATGACGTGGAGACAGTCGCTATCGGCCAACTACACCGATGGGATCGTCGTCCTGCACAGGGGCCGGATCGTCTATGAACGCTATTTAGGCGCATTGCGGCCGGACGGCGAACACATCGCCTTCTCGGTCAGCAAGTCGCTCTTCGGGACGATCGGCGCGATGCTGGTCGACGAAAGCAAGCTCGACCGCGATGCGGCGGTGGTGCGCAGCATCCCTGAACTGGCCGGCAGCGGGTTCGCCGACGCGACGGTCGGCCAGGTGTTGGATATGACCACAGCGCTGAACTTCAGCGAGAACTATGTCGCCACCAGCGGTGACTTCGCAGCCTATCGTCTGGCGCGCGGAACCTCGCCGCTTCCCGCCGGATATGACGGACCGAATTCGGCATACGAGTTCGATCGGCGCATCGCGAGGAATGGTGAGCATGGCCGCGCCTTCGTCTACCGGACGCCGAATACCGACGTGTTGGGATGGCTCATCAGCCGCGTCGAGTCCAAGCCGCTGGATCAGGTGGTGAGCGAGCGGATCTGGAGCCAGATCGGGGCCGAGGCCGACGCCTATTTCCACGTTGACCCGAGCGGCGTTCCTCATGCCGGCTCCGGCTTCAACTGCGGCCTGCGCGATCTCGCCCGCTTCGGCGAGATGATGCGCGGAAACGGGCGCATCAACGGGCGGCAGGTAGTCCCGGCCGCAGTGGTCGAGCGGATTCGCAGGGGCGGCGACCCCGCCAAGTTCAACGGCTACGCGACCCTGCCCGGCTGGAGCTATGGCAACCAGTGGTGGCACGCACATGATGCCCACGGCGTCTACATGGCCCGCGGCACCTACGGGCAAGCGATCTACATCGATCCGGCGGCCGAAATGGTGATCGCCCGCTTCGCTTCGCATCCGCTGGCTGGCAACGTGAACTTGGATCCGACCTCGCTTCCGGCCTACCGGGCCGTGGCCGAGCATTTGACGACGGCGTGGCGCTAGAGGGTCATCGACTCCCGCTAACGGCCGCAATGGGTCGTGAGAATTTGGGGACACTATACTTAATTGGCGCACCTTATTGCGCATGCCCGGATCCAGAAAGCCCCTAGATAATTTAGTATAGTGTCCCCGAAATGCCAGGATTTGGCGAAAGGTCCGCTTCACCGTGTGCCCAGCATTCCGGGACAAGCCTGGGTACACCGATGGCGGGTGACGTTCGGAAGCTGTAGCAGTATGACGCTGTATGCGCCGACCCGTAGACTACCGAACAAGGCCTGGTTTGTTGGTCGCGCTGGAGAGATTGATCCGGCGTACGCCCCAAGGCTGGTCCCTGTCTCGTTTCAGGGGGATCAAATTAGAAATTCCGAGAACAAACCGTGCGTTGGGTTTATTGCGAATGATTGTTCTGGATCATCCGATTATGGTTGAACAAGACAACACACATAATCCCAACGCGTCTCCCTATCCCGTTCCCGCCATATCGACCCATTTAATTCTTTATAATGGCCAATACTTTCCAACCGCGCCTGTCACTGTCAGCGTACGCGCTCGCTACACATCAAAGGAAGCGAGCGAATTTTATAACGAGCAGGTTCGGATTCCGATCTTACTGCCAGGCGAATGCATAGAGCGCGAGTTCATAACTCACGGCTCCGTCGTTGAAATCGACGCCGCCTGATTTTCGAAATCGCCGGAAATGGCTGGTTGACGCCAAAAGCGGCCTATTCAAGCGAGGAATAGCAGAATGTGGTGGGTATTTGCGGTTAGCTACGGCTTCGTCGCGACCGTTCCCCAGCCGTCATAACGCACGCCGTATTTCTCTTCGACGCTTAAAGCCGCTTCGGTCAAATTGCGTATCGCTGCGCGATCAGTGGTTTGATCCGTTTGCACATCGAGCGCCATCTCGCCGCCGTCGACCGGCACTCTCTGCACAACGCGCCATCCCAGGGCACCGATCTCGTTCTGAAGTTTCACAATATTCCCAACCTGACCGACGAACCGCACGTCCACCGGACGTTTGATAGTTGGGTCATCGCCGTTCCGTTCCAGCGATTTCAAAACATCTGCATCCGCTGCCATCTCTGCCTCGATGCGCCCAAAATCGACGGGCCTTGATGATGTGGCAGTCGCCTGTGCAAAGAGCAGGAGCAGGAATGGATACATGCTGTTTCATCGCCGATTGTGTGAATGGCCGAAGAGGCTGGATCGCCTCCCGGCCACCCTAAGGTTCGCCTACCCCTTATCCTCGCCCAACGTATGGGCAACGAGCGCATTTGCATGGCCATGACCCATGCCGTGCTCGTCCTTGAGCATGGCGACGAGTTCCATGTGCTTGGCAGGGTAACGCCCGCGTAAAAACGCTTTCCATTCCGCGATAGTACGGCCGTATTTTTTCTCGATGGACGGGAAATAGGAGGCAGGGCCGGTGATTTTCTCTTCGCTCATGCGCGCCATTCAATTCGCCAAATGCTGACGGGTCAAGTGCTCATGGGGCCTCGCTGAATGTCATCCCATTCGATTCAACCCCACCCCCCCCCCCCCCCCTCCTCCACTCCTCCCCTCCCACCCCCCCCCCCCCGCGCTCGCATCTGTCCTTTCGCTTGCCTGAATAAAAAACAACCAACGCATCGACTGAGCAGGTTTGCTGTAAAAGATAGAACATGGTCTGGTGCTGAAGCCGAGGTGCATGACGACGAGCGACACAGTGGAGGCGAAGCGTCGGGCGGTGTGCCAG
>NZ_JSXI01000035.1 GCF_000803065.1 Sphingomonas sp. ERG5 | reverse complement strand
CGACGGCAGCATTGCCAATGGTGACGTCTACACCACCACGATCAGCTATGATGGCACGAGCCAGCGCATCACCGGCATCACCCAGAGCGACGGATCGTCACTGGTGATCGGCTATACGCAGATCGGCGCCGACTTCCGTGTGACCTCGCTGACCGAGACCGTCGCCAGCGGCGTTACCCGTACGACCAGCTTCGCCTATGATACGACCAACAACCGCACCACGATCACCGATGCGCTCGGCCAGCAGACGGTGCTGAGCTATGACGCCAAGGGCAATCTGCTGCAGATCACCGCGCCGCCCGCCAATGGCACATCGGTCGCACAGGTTCGCAAGTTCACCTACAACGCCAATGGCGATGTCACCTCGGTCGATCTGGGTGACGGTAATGTCACCGTCTTCGCTTACGATGCGCGCGGCAACATGATCTCGCAGCGCGACGCGCTCGGCAACACGATCACCCGCACCTACACGGCCAAGAACGAGCTTCAGACCGAAACCCGCTATCTCGTGCCCGATCCCGATGGCGCCGGCAGCGGCACCCCGGGCACGCCGCAAACCACACGCTA
>NZ_JSXI01000034.1 GCF_000803065.1 Sphingomonas sp. ERG5 | reverse complement strand
GCTTATCTGCGTATAGCCGATCACCAGTGACGATCCGTCGCTCTGGGTGATGCCGGTGATGCGCTGGCTCGTGCCATCATAGCTGATCGTGGTGGTGTAGACGTCACCATTGGCAATGCTGCCGTCGCCCGGGGACTGATCCACCTTGATCGTGCTCAGACGACCGTTCGTATCATAGCCATAATAGGTTCTGGTGATCGTTGGCGCGACACCCGGTAAAATAGTATCGATTTGATTGAGCCTGCCGGTGGCTGTATCGTATCGAAGATATACATATTCTCCATTGGAGTCGCTGATAATACTTAATACTGCACTAGAAGTGCTGTTTGTGTACTGATAGTTTATCGTGTTGCCATCTTGATCGACGCTGCTCTCAAGGCGGCCGAAAAGCGTTTCGTTGTAACTTTCCTTCAGCTGGGTATCGCCATCGGTCCAGGTCCAGGTCGTGCCGGTCCTGGTCAGCGTATCATAGGCCCCCGCACCGTCGGTGGTGACATAGGCGCCCGAGGTCGCATCCCAGCTATAGACCGTTTCTGACCCGTCCCAGTCGGTGCGCGTGACCGTCGTACCGGCCGCGGCATAGGTCCCCGACAGACCGTAAACCTTGCGGTACCCGCTCGGACGCCAGTTATCGCCATTGTCGGGCTGCCCGCTCGCCTGGCTGTTGTAACTGTTATTGACTTCGATATCGGTCCCGCGGCCGACCAGAAATTCATCCGCGCGCGTGACGAACAGATTGCCGTTGGCGGCATTCACATAAACCTGCTCAAGCGCACGCCCCAGCGTCGCCGACCCCAGCAGACCAGACCCGCCAAGCACCCGTGCAGAGCTGCGCTCGATGCCCGTGCCAGTCCCGGTGAAGATCGCTACCATCGACTTTATCCCTCGCATCAAGACCCGCGCGCAGACTGACGCACCGTCTCATCACAAGGCGATCAGGAATATCTCCCGATTGTTTAGCTGTTTTTTGCGAACTCCTTCTGAACGCCGCCCACCGCAATGCCGGTTAGCTCTCTTGGCTCGCTCACCCGGCTTCCCCGGCGCGGCAAAATCCCGCTCGACGGAGAGTTGGTTGCGTCAGTCCTCGGTTGCTTTGGAATACCCCGTGTTCTTCGCGCGCGACACGCGGATTATAGAGATTGCACGTCAACGCCTCGCAATTGGTCGATCCTCGCCGCGATCCATCGCGCAATTCCAGCGATATCGCCAGCCAGGGCAAGCGCGGCGGCCCGCTCGGCAATGAAGGCCGGCGCACGATCGCCGTGCTGCCGTTCGACCGCCAGCGCTTCAGCCCAACGTTCTCGGTCTGGTGTCAAGGAGTAAAGGTTCTTCTACTGTTCTTATGCCGCTTCGTTTGGGACGAATGACTATGGCATACGATGCTACCGCATTTGAAGACGATTGGTGGCTCCTGAGTGAGGAGCAGCTGCTTGAACGGATACCGGAGATGAAATGGACGCTGGGAGGCGGGGGAATCATTCGCTGCGGCGAAGATATCGGCGCTTACGCCCTTAGCTGGGGACCGGCTGACGCTAACCGTGACCAGCGTCACGCATTCGGCATCCCCAAAAACGTCTCCATGGCTTTACGTTGCGACTGTTTTCGCCAATTCGGCCGCCGCTTTGCCGCCTGCTGCGGCAACCTGGCTGATGGCCACTTTTATAGAACCTGATCGTGGGTGCTGCTCATGACATGCCATTGTTGGAGGAGCGTATGGTCGAGCGATCCGTGGGGCCTCTACATCCCTGCTTTGTCCTGCTTGGATGCTGCCGGCATTGCGGCGGGCGGCGCTCAGAAGGAATTCACAAAAAACAGCTAAACAATCGGGAGATATTCCTGATCACCTTGTGATGAGACGACGCGTCAGTCTGCGCGCGGGTCTCGATGCGGGGAATAAAACAGATGGTAGCGATCTTCACCGGGGCCGGCACGGGCATCGAGCGCAGCTCTGCACGGGTGCTTGGCGGGTCTGGTCTGCTGGGGTCGGCGACGCTGGGGCGTGCGCTTGAGCAGGTTTATGTGAATGCCGCCAACGGCAATCTGTTCGTCACGCGCGCGGATGAATTTCTGGTCGGCCGCGGGACCGATATCGAAGTCAATAACAGTTACAACAGCCAGGCGAGCGGGCAGCCCGACAATGGCGATAACTGGCGTCCGAGCGGGTACCGCAAGGTTTACGGTCTGTCGGGGACCTATGGCGCGGCTGGTACGACGGTGACACGCACCGACTGGGACGGGTCGGAGACGGTCTATGGCTGGAATAACGCCTATGGCGCTTATGTCACGACCGATGGCGCGGGGGCCTATGATACGCTGACCAGGACCGGCACGACCTGGACCTGGACCGATGGCGATACCCAGCTGAAGGAAAGGTACAACGAAACGTTTTTCGGCCGCCTTGAGAGCAGCGTCGATCAGGACGGCAATATCGTCAAATATACCTACACCGATAACAGTGCTACCGCGCTGCTCGACAAGATTGCCCAGATCAATGAGATTAGCGGCCTTGACGAGGAATATGTAAGGCTCAACTACGATACCGTTACCCGCCGCCTCAATCAGATCGACACCTATGCCCCTGGCACCGGCGGTACACCGACGCTGACCCGGGTCTACTACGGCTATGATACGAACGGCCGGCTGAGCACGATCAAGGTGGATCAGTCCCCGCTCGACGGCAGCATTGCCAATGGTGACGTCTACACCACCACGATCAGCTATGATGGCACGAGCCAGCGCATCACCGGCATCACCCAGAGCGACGGATCGTCACTGGTGATCGGCTATACGCAGATCGGC
>NZ_JSXI01000033.1 GCF_000803065.1 Sphingomonas sp. ERG5 | reverse complement strand
TTCCAGCCCATATGCGGCACCTTGGCGGACGGATCGGCCGGGGTCAGAAGTCCGACGCTGCCGCGAATCCAGCCGAGTCCCTGATGCGTGCCGAGTTCCTCGCCGGTATCGGCCATTAATTGCATGCCGACACAAATGCCGAGAAAGGGGACCGCATCGCCACGCACGCGGGCGTCGAGCGCATCGACCATGTCGGGCACGGCGCGAAGCGCCGCGGCGCATGCGCCGAATGCGCCGACGCCGGGCAGCACGATGCGGTCGGCCTTCGCCACCACGCCGGCGTCGCTGGTAATCGCGATGTCGGTCGCGCCCGCGGCCTTCAGCGCATTGGCGACCGAATGGAGGTTGCCGGCGCCATAATCGATCAGCGCGAGAGTCATATCAGCAGGGCGGCAAAGCGATCCGCGGCCATGTTCGCACCGAATTCGATCACTTCGGCCTCGGCGACGCCCGAAACGATAAAGGGATCGTGCGCGACCAGCGCCTCAACGTCCTGCCGATGTCCGCGCGACAGGATGACACCGCCGGTGCGCGGCGCGCGGCGGCCCGAGACGATGAAGATGCCCTCGGCATAGCCTTTTTCGAGCCACGCAACATGCGCCTTCATCTGCGCGTCGACCTGATCGAGCGGCGCTATATAGCGCAGCAGGATCATGCACAAAGGCTCGTCGGGGCGTGCGATCATCTACAGCATTCCCTTGGTGCTGGGGATCGCATCGGCCTTGCGCGGGTCGATCTCGACCGCGGTGCGCAGCGCGCGGGCCAGGCCCTTGAACGCCGCTTCGGCGATGTGGTGATTATTCTGCCCGTACAGCGTCTCGACATGCAGCGTGATGCCAGCCGCCTGGGCGAAGCTGTGGAACCAGTGTTCGAACATCTCGGTGTCCATCTCGCCGAGCTTCTTCTGGCTGAATTCGGTCTTCCACACCAGGAAGGGCCGCCCGGAAATGTCGAGCGCGACACGCGTCAGCGTCTCGTCCATCGGCGACAGCGCATCGCCGTAACGGCGGATGCCGCGCTTGTCGCCAAGCGCCTTGGCCACCGCTTCGCCGATCGCGATGCCGGTGTCCTCGACCGTGTGATGCTGGTCGATATGCAGGTCGCCGATCGTTTTCACGTCCAGGTCGATCAGCGAGTGGCGCGACAATTGTTCGAGCATATGATCGAAAAAGCCGATCCCGGTCGACACGGTGTAGACGCCGGTGCCGTCGAGATTGACCGTGACGTCGATACTGGTTTCGCTGGTCGAGCGGCTGATCGTTGCGGTGCGCATCATGCGGCCTCCCATAGCGCGATAGCCTGTTCATGCAATCTCGTCCCAATCTTCGCGGGCAATCTTCGCTGCATACAATCTTGACGACTAGCCAAAGCCCGCTACCCAAGGGCCCATGAGCGATGGATTGCCCGATAGCCTGATTCCCTATGACGAGATCGTCCAGGAGGCATTGCGCGCCGTGGTCGGGCGTGTGCTCGGTTCGGTTGCGGCCAATGGCGGCCTGCCCGGCGACCATCATTTCTATATTACGTTCAAGACGCACGCCGCCGGCGTCGACATTCCGCAGCGGCTGATCGAGCGTTTTCCCGATGAAATGACCATCGTGATGCAGAATCGCTATTGGGATCTGGTCGTCGATGACGAGCGATTCTCGGTCGGGCTGAGCTTCAACCAGGTCGCGTCGAAACTGGTCATCCCTTATGCGGCCGTGACCGGGTTCCACGATCCATCGGTCAATTTCGAACTGCGCTTCCAGGCGCAGGATGGCCCCGACGGCCCCGACCCGCATGACGAGGCCGAGAATGACGGTCCGACCGTCGTCCCGGTCGAGGACGGATCGAACGTCGTCGCGGTGGATTTCAAGCGGAAGAAGTAAGGGAAATATCTTCTTCCCGTTCGTGCTGAGCTTGTCGAAGCACCGTTCTTTCCTACTTCCGTTTTAGAAAGCGGCCCTTCGACAAGCTCAGGGCGAACGGAGGTTTGTTTGTCCCAGGAAACGCGCACCGAAACCGACTCGATCGGCGCGATCGAGGTTGCCGCCACGGCCTATTGGGGCGCGCAGACGCAGCGTTCGATCGAGAATTTTCCGTTTGGCGCGCAGGAGCGCATGCCAATCGGCATCGTCCATGCGCTGGCGATCGTGAAGCAGGCGGCGGCTCGGGTGAATCGCGCCCACGGCCTCGACGCCGGGATTGCCGATGCGATCGAAGCGGCGGCGGCCGAAGTGGCGAGCGGCACGCTCGACGATCAATTCCCACTGGTCATCTGGCAGACCGGGTCGGGCACGCAGACCAACATGAACGTCAATGAGGTGATCGCGGGCCGCGCCAATGAAGTGCTGACCGGCACGCGCGGCGGCAAATCGCCGGTCCACCCCAATGATCATGTCAATATGAGCCAGTCGTCCAACGACAGCTTCCCGACCGCGCTGCACATCGCCGCCGCGATCGCCGCGACCCGCGATCTGTTCCCGGCGCTCGGCCGGTTGCACGATGCGCTGGATGCAAAGGCGCAGGGCTGGAGCGGCATCGTCAAGATCGGGCGCACGCATTTGCAGGATGCGACGCCGCTGACGCTGGGTCAGGAATTTTCCGGCTATGCGCATCAGCTTTACCGCTGCCGCCACCGCATCGAACCGGCGGTGCTGCATGGCATGACCGCACTTGCCCAGGGCGGGACCGCGGTCGGCACCGGGCTGAACGCACCCGCCGGCTTCGACACCGATGTCGCTGCCGAGATCGCCAACATCACCGGCCTGCCGTTCCGCACCGCTGAAAACAAGTTCGAGGCGCTCGCGTCGAACGATCCGATCGTCCACCTCTCCGGCACGCTCAACACGCTCGCGGTCGCGCTGACCAAGATCGCCAATGATATCCGCCTGCTCGGTTCGGGGCCGCGATCGGGATTGGGCGAGATCGACCTTCCCGCCAATGAGCCGGGCAGCTCGATCATGCCGGGCAAGGTCAACCCGACTCAGTGCGAGATGCTGACGATGGTCGCGGGCCAGGTGATCGGCAACCATGTCGCGATCACCGTCGGCGGCTTGCAGGGGCATCTCGAGCTCAACGTGTTCAAGCCGCTGATCGGCGCGAACCTGTTGCGGTCGATCGACCTGCTCAGCGTCGGCATGGCGAGCTTCGCCGAACGCTGCGTCGAGGGGCTGGAGCCGAACCGGGGACGGATCGCGGAACTGGTCGACCGGTCGCTGATGCTGGTCACCGCGCTGGCGCCGGAGATCGGCTATGACAATGCCGCGAAGATCGCCAAGCACGCGCATGCCGAGGGGCTGACCCTGAAGGAGGCCGGGCTGGCGCTGGGCCTGGTGGATGCGGAGACATTCGACCGCCTGGTCCGACCGGAGACGATGGTCTGACCATCGCGTCACAGCAGTCAGTGGAACTCCCGTCTCGCTCAAACGCTTAGCCGGCGAACCACGGAGACGATGACATGGGTGCAACGACCATTGGCGCGCTGATCGGCGGCGCGATCGATTCGATGAGCGGTGACGACAGTGCCGCGGACGGCGCGATCTACGGCGCGATCACCGCGAATGTGCTGAAGGTCGTGCTGCCGCTTGCCGTGACCTATGCGGTTGGCTGGGCCGTGCTGCGCGGTGCGGCTGAACTGAAGGAAAAGGCGTTTGGCGCGCCGGAGAAAGCGGCGTGATCCGCGGCCTTATCGGCGCGCTGCTCGGCGCGGAGATTGATCGCCGTGACGGGCAGAGCGGTCTGAAGGGTGCCGCGATCGGCCTGGTCGCGAGCCGGGTGATCACTCGGCTCGGGCCGATCGGGCTGGCGCTTGGCGGCGCCTATGTCGCGAAAAAGGCCTATGACCGGCACAAGGCGAAGGGCCGGGTTGTTTGATTTGATCCGGATCGCAAATCGGTGCGATCGGCGATGCGGCAGCGGTGCTCAAATGGGGCTTTTGTGACGATGGGATCGCGCGTGACTTGACGCCTGTCCCATTGCGCCGCCATTAGCGCCCATGCCGTCTTCCGCAAAGCCGATCGATTCCACGGACGACCCGCACGGGTTCAAGCGCCGCGGCGTGCTGTTCGTGCTGTCGTCGCCCTCGGGCGCCGGCAAATCGACCATCGCGCGCAAGCTGCTCGCCGCCGAGCCCGAACTCAGCATGTCGGTGTCCTACACCACGCGCCCGCCGCGCCCCGGCGAAGTCGATGGCGTGGATTATCATTTCGTCGATCTCGACACGTTCCGCGAGATGGCGACGAACCATGAATTCCTCGAATGGGCGCACGTCTTCGACCATCGTTACGGCACGCCCAAGGCGCAGGTCTGGCACGTGCTCGAACAGGGCCGCGACATCCTGTTCGACATCGACTGGCAGGGTGCGCAGCAGCTCCACCAGCTGGCCGGTGGTGACGTGGTGCGCGTCTTCATCCTGCCGCCGTCGATGCCGATCCTGCGCGAACGGTTGGAGAATCGCGCGACCGATACGATGGCGGTGATCAACGCGCGCATGGACCGTGCGGCGAATGAAGTCAGCCATTGGGATGGCTATGACTATGTGCTGGTCAATGACGATGTCGAACAATGTTTCGACTGCGTGAAGACCATATTGGCGGCGGAGCGGCTGAAACGGTCGCGTCAGACCGGGATCATCGGATTCATCCGGAAGTTGCTGCGCTGACCTGATCTTGACGCGGCGCAGCGGATGAATGGATGCTGCAAGATACATTCCGCATCCGTTCACGGCGACTCGTGCAAATACATCGTCAAGCTGCACGATAAGGCGCCCGAATCGGACGTCATCGGCGCTGCTCTTGAGGAGTAGAAGCATGACGACCCTGTTCACCAAAGCAACGCTCGCCCTCGCCCTGGGCGCGACGGCGCTGACCGTTGCCGCGCCGGCTCAGGCGCAGCGTTACGGTGGCTATCATCGCGGCCACGACAATACGGGCACCGCCATCATTGCCGGCATCGCTGGTCTCGCCATCGGTGCGGCGATCATGTCGAGCAACAATAATGACCGTCGCCGCAATCGTGACCGCGAGTATCGCAACGACGGCTATTACCAGGTCGACGGCTATAATCGTTACGACGACCGGGGCTATGACGATCGCCGCGCTTATGATCGCGACAATGGTTATAATGGCTATGATCGCTATCGCGACCAGCGCGGCTATGGCAGCTGCCATGTCGAAACCCGCTGGGACGACTATTCGGGCGATCGCGTCGCCGTCCGGGTCTGCAACTAAACTGACCAGGCGGTGCGCGGGCGGCGCGGGGGCAATGCCCTCGCGCCGTTTTCATGTGCCGGTCAGGCGATCAGGGTCAGGAACCGCACCCCCGCGTCGAAGTCGCGGCGGCGCGAATCGAGTGCGGCGAGCGACAGATCGTCGCGGCCCCATTGTTCGGCCTGCCAATCCTCGTCGAGTTCGACCGCGCGCCATATCCGGTCCGCGCTCGCCGCGCCCTCGATCAGGGCAAGGGCGGCGATCAGCGAGCCGCCGATCGTGACGATCGGAGCCAGCCCCGCCAGTTCCCAGGGGGATCGGACCGCGACCGCGTCGCTCAGCCGCGCGATCGTCACGGCGGGCTGCGGCTTGTGCATGATCCCCGCCACGATTTCGAAATGGACATCATAGCGCCCGCGCGCCCAGTCGAGCAGCGGATCCCATAATTCGGCCTGGCGCTCGACCAGCGTGGGGGGATCTTCGGCGCGGTAGCAGAGCAGGTCGCTTTGCGCGAACGTCGCAAGACCCGCGGCGAAACCCGCTGGATCCGCACCCACCAGCTCGATCGCCGCGTTGGCGAGGCCGGTCAGTGGCATGCCGCGCGGATCGATCTCGCCGGTCACCGCGCGCCATTCATCGGCGACCGCCCCGGCCAGCGCCGGAAACGGGATCGCGAGCGGTACGCGGCCGGGCGTGCGCACCGGCTTGCCATCAAGCGTGACGACACCCGCGGTATCGACCGCGACGTCGGTCCAGAAACGCTTCACATCCGTCCTTCAGTTCTGTGGTGGCGTGCGCCAGCGGCGTGCAAGAGCGCGGGGCACGATCGCGATCATCAACAGCGCCGACAAAACGATCGCGGTGCCAAGGATCTTCTGTTCAAGGATCTGCGCCCGGCCGATCAGCACCAGCCCAAGCAACGCGCCCGCGACGCCGGCGATGCGCGATCCGGCAATGACGAAATAGCGGTTGCGCGCGGTGGTCTCGGGATCGGTCATATCGCCTCCCTTACCGCACCGTTCGCCGTGAGCGAAGCCGGGAAACGAACGGGATCATATCGCCGCCATATGCGCCGGCAGATCCGCGACCGTCCGGGCAATGGCATCGGCGCCCGCCGCGATCAGCTCCTCGGGCGGGTGATAGCCCCAGGCCACGCCCAGCGCCCGCACATGTCCTGCTCGCGCCATCATCATGTCATAGCTCGTATCGCCGATCATCACCGTCGTTTCGGGCGATGCGCCCGCTTCGGCGATCGCGGTCTCGATCATCGAGGGATGCGGTTTCGACGGGTGGCGATCGGCGGTCTGCAGCGTGACGAAGCGCGCCTTGATGCCATGTTCGTCGAGAACGCGAACCAGGCCGCGATCGGACTTGCCGGTCGCCACCCCGAACACCCATCCGGCCGCCGCGAGGTCGTCCAGCGCCGCGATCATGCCGTCGAACAAGGGTTCTTCGGCCAGCGCGCCCGCGGTGCGCAGCCGGAAGAACGCCGCCTTGTAGTCGTCCGCCAGCGCGCGGTGCAGCGCATCGTCGGCGTGCGGCAACAGGCCGCGCATCGCTTCGACCAGGCTCAACCCGACGATACGGCGTATCGCGCTGCGTTCGGGCGGGTCGAGCCGATGAAGCATGAACGCTTCTTCCGCCGCCTGGCAGATACTGGCCTGGCTATCGACCAATGTGCCGTCGCAATCGAACAGGGCAAGCCGGTTCATGCTTCCATCACCTTGGCCAGCGCCGCATTGCCGCTGCGTTTCAGGCCGGCAACGACACGCGCCCGGTCGTCGGCCGATTTGTTCTGGCTCAGCTTGTGCGTGCCGCGCACCGCGTCGATCGTGACGTCGAAGGCGACGATCGCGCGCAGCATCGCGGCAAGGCGATCGTCATCGAGCTTGGCGCGAGTCCAGGGATTTTCCGGAATGATGCGCGGTTCATGCAAGGCCGCGAGGATGTCGAGCTGTTCGATCAGCGCTGCTTCATCCGCCAGGCTGGCCACGCCGTCGATCTCCACCGCGGTATAGTTCCAGGTCGGCACCTGCGACCCCGGCTCGGCGTACCAGTTGGGGGTGATATAGCCGTCGGCGCCGGCAATGCTGAGCAGCAGCCGTGCGCCGTCGAGATGCGGCGTCGCCCGATTGGCGCGCGAGGCATGGAAACGCAGCTGCCCTTCGCCGACCGCGACGATCGGCGCGTGGACGATCATCGGCCCGCCGGACGTCACCGCGAAGATATGCGCGAAGCCGATCGCGACCGCCCAGTCGAGCATGGCGGCATCGTCACCCGGCCGGAACTTCGGGTTGGGATGCACTAGTCGCGGCTGCCGCGCCGGCGGCGTTCGCCCTTGCGGTCCTTGCGCAGATTCTTCGCATGCTGCTTGGCCTGCTGCTTCTTCACCGCCTTGCTTGGCGGTGGCGGCGTGTCCATCGGCATCATGTTGCCGAGCATCTCGTCGAAACCGAGATGCTTCAGGCTTTCGGCGAAATGCGTCGGCAGTTCGGCCTGCACCTCGATCTCGCCGCCATCGGGATGGTCGATCTTGATGCGGCGCGAATGGAGATGCATTTTCCGGCTGATCCCGCCGGTCAGGAACGCGGCCTGGCCGCCATATTTGCCGTCCCCGACGATCGGGTGGCCGATTGCGGAGAGATGCACGCGCAATTGATGCGTGCGCCCGGTATAGGGGATGAGCTCAAGCCAGGCGGTGTTGTTGCCGGCGCGTTCGATCACACGGTAGCGGGTGCGCGCCGGGCTGCCTTCGGCTTCGTCGACATGCATCTTCTCGCCGCCGCTGCCGGGCTGTTTGGCGATCGGCAGTTCGATCATGCCGTCCTCGATCGACGGCACGCCGACGACCAGCGCCCAATAGACTTTCTTGGCGCTGCGCGAGGAGAAGGATTTGGCGAAGAACGCCGCCGCGCGCGTGGTGCGCGCGATCAGCAGCGCGCCCGACGTATCCTTGTCGAGCCGGTGGACCAGCTTCGGGCGGCTCTCGCCGTCGAATTGAATTCCGTCGAGCAGGCCATCGACATGCTCGCTGGTCTTGGTCCCGCCTTGCGTCGCCAGGCCGGGCGGCTTGTTGAGCACCATCGCCTGCTTGTCGCGGTGGATGACCATCTCGCGGATATAGTCGGTCTGTTCCTGGCTGAGCGGTGGGCGCTCGCGCTTCACCGGCGCGTCGATGCGGACCGGCTCGGCCGGGGGCACGCGGATCGACTGGCCCGCCGCGATGCGGTCGCCGGGGGTCGCGCGCGCGCCATCGATGCGGAGCTGGCCGGTGCGCGCCCATTTTGCCACGGCGGTGAAGCTGGTGTCGGGCAAATGCCGCTTGAACCAGCGATCGAGCCGGATGCCGTCATCATCGGCGCCGACATTGAACTGGCGGACCTCGGCCTCATTGCCGGCGGCTTTTTTCGTGTCGTTCATGCTACTGCCCTGATGAGCGAAAGTCCGGCGAACAGCGCGGCGATCGAGCCGATCACTGATGCCAGGACATAAAGAGCGGCCATGCTCAGGTCGCCGCGCTGAAGCATGACGACCGTATCGAGCGAGAAAGCCGAGAAAGTGGTGAAGCCGCCAAGCACGCCGACCGCAAGCAACAGGCGCCAATTCTCGCCCGGAACGGACACGCGGGCGAGCGTGCCGACCAGCACGCCCATCAGAAAACCGCCGATCAGGTTCACCGCGAGCGTGCCCCAGGGATAGGATGGCCCAAACCAGGCGAGCGTCGCGCGCCCGGTGAGGAATCGCGCGCCCGAACCAACCGCGCCGCCGGCCATGACGAGAAGAAGGGAATTCATGATGCCGCGTTAGCGCGGATGGCACGAAAAGAGAACCGTTGTGCTGGAGTGCGGCGCGTTCGCACCAAATATCGTTGGGGCTGAGCCTGTCGAAGCCCGTCTCGCCGCAAAGGCGACGGTCGCGCGTGAGACCTGCCCTTGGGCTGGCTCAGCGCGAATGGCGGGCGTGAACCGTCAGGCGGTCAGCGCCCGTTGTTCGCCACGATATCCACGTCGGTGCCGCCATCGCCGCGCTTGGTCAGGAACAGCGCAAAGGCGCCGTCGTCGCGTTTGCGCGTGCCGCCCAGGACATGTTCCTCGCCCTGTGCCTGATGTTCGGCCGAATAGCCGGCATTGGTGGTGCGGGTATAATACCAGTCGAGCACGGTCTGCAGCGGCGCCGAACTCGCAAAGCTGACCGCGCGAACCGTGCAGGTGCCGCTGTCATTGCCGGCGGCTTCGCTGACGCGCGCATCGGGATAGAGCGGCAGGTCGGCCGGCAGGCGCTGTGCCCAGCGTGTCGAATAGCGCATGTTCGCGGTGCAGTTGGCGCCGCCGCCGCTCTTCTGGCGCGCGGCGAGCGCGCCCAGCGTCAGCGATTCGCGTGCGGCGTCGCATTGCGGGCACGATGCGGATTTGGGCGCGGGCGTGGATTTCAGCGTTTCGCTGGTGGCGGCGCCCGTCGCGCCGCGCGCGCCGGCGGCGACGCCGTCGGCGGGAATTGCGCCGGAATAGGGT
>NZ_JSXI01000032.1 GCF_000803065.1 Sphingomonas sp. ERG5 | reverse complement strand
CGCTCGGCAACACGATCACCCGCACCTACACGGCCAAGAACGAGCTTCAGACCGAAACCCGCTATCTCGTGCCCGATCCCGATGGCGCCGGCAGCGGCACCCCGGGCACGCCGCAAACCACACGCTACGTCTATAACGGCAAAGGCCATATCGCTTATACAATTACGGCCGAAGGCAAGGTCACATGGTCGGACTATGACGCTTACGGGCAACTGATCACCTCCGTCGCCTATACGGTATCGGGCATCGATCTCGCGACGATTTCGGTGAATGACACCACTGCCGTCGGCCAGCTTGATGGCTGGCGTGCCGGTTCGGGAACAGACCGCACCGCCGCAGTCCGCACCGAACGTGCCTATGATGCACGCGGCGGGCTGATCCGTGAGACGAGCTATTCGAAGCTGCTCGCAACCGGTGCGTTCGATACGGCGTCGGAGAAGAGCGAGACGCTTTACACTTATAGCGCGTATGGCGAACTCCTGCAGCGCCGAGTGGTGGTCAATGGCACGACCAAGACCGAGACGTTCAGCTATGACGGGCTGGGCCGGGTCACCTCGACCACCGATCTCGAAGGCCGCACCACCACTGTCGCCTTTGGCGACACACAGCAAAAGACCACCGTCACCTTCGCCAACGGCTCAACCGAAGTGTCGGTCTACAACCTTGCCGGCCAGCTCATCACTTCGACCCGCTCGGCGTCGGATGTCTCTGCCCAGGTGACCAGCTATAAATATGACGCGCTCGGTCGCCTGCGCATCGCCGCCGATCCGCTCGCCGTCAATGGCACGGTCGGCCATCGCACCTTCTTCTTCTACGATAATGTCGGCCGCAGGGCCGCCGAAGTCGATGCGGATGGCACGCTTACCGAATATCGCTACAATGCCAACAACAGCGTCTCCAGCACGACGACGTACAATACGCGCTTGCCAGCGGCCCTGTTGACACCCGCGTCGGGAACACCCCCGACTTCCCTGGTTGATCTGAACGGCAACCCCACCTCGCTCACGCTCGATGCGATCCGGCCTGTCGCCGATCCTGTGGCGGATCGCTGGAACTGGAATTATTACGACGCGTCCCAGCGCCTGATCCGCACGATCGATGCCACCGGTGCGGTCACTGTGTTCGCCTATGACGGCGCATCGCAGCTGACCTCGACCACCGAGTTGGCGACACGGATGACGGCCAGTGACCTGGCCGCGCTCAAGAGCCCACCGGCACCGAGCAATCTCTACCCCAATCCCAATGATCCATCGCAGTGGCAATTGATCAATTCGTCAATTGCCCCAAGCGGGACGATCAACGGCTGGAACGCATATCTGGTATCAGTGAAGACAAATGGTGTTCCTGCCGCTGTGCGTTCAACGACACTTCCGACTGTCGTTGCTGGCGAAACGCTCACCCTGACGATGCAGTTCAAAGCCGGTTCGGTCAATTATCTCAATTTCGGAATGCAAGGGACAGTCGATGTTTGGGGGAGCGCTGCCGATTCTACCGCGACGATCTCAGGTCCAGGCGCTGTAACAAGAACGACTGGCGGTTTGTTCATGGTCTCCGGGCTTCTCACGAACGAGATCACCACGGTCACTATAACCCGTACGTTTCCGCAAGCCCAAGGCGTCTTTACTTTCCTCTATGCCGGCACACACACACTCAGCGCCCACGCCGATGACTCGATTGTCCTAGCTAATCCTACCATGCTCCGGGTCGGCCCAGGGCTTCCCGTTTTGCCTGCCCTGAACCCCGCCAACGACCGTGTCTCGCGGATGTTCTACGGCGCCGACGGCCAGCTGATCGGGGCACTCGATGCCGAGGGGTATGTCTCGAAGATCGTCTACGACAAGGCGGGACGCAAGATCGAGACGATTGCGCGCAAGACCAGGGCGGGCACCACGACGGGTGACTTTGCGACGATCTTCGCCAGCGCCTCCACCAATAATGCCGCCGCCGACAATGCCATCGATATCCACAATTGGTGGCTGTATGACGCGCGCGGCTTCCTCGCCGCGACCATCGATGGCGAAGGCGGCCTGACGCGCTTCCACTACACCCCGGCCGGTTATGTCGATCTGCAGACCAAGGGCCAGAAGCTCGATCCCGCAACGCTGATCACCACGCCGCCGACGCTCGCCAATCTGCCGGCAGCGCCTGCCGGTACGACCCTGGAGACGATCGGCTGGACCCGCAACGCCTATGGCCAGGCATTGACCGAGACCCGCAGCCTGACCGGTACCGTCACGACGACTACGACCTATGGCTATGACGTCATGCGTCAGCTGATCTCGACCGTCACCCAGGCGGGCGGAACCGATCCGCGTACCTATAATCAGCGCTATGACGGGCTTGGCCGCCTGACCAGCGAGCTTTCAGGCATCGGCAGTGCCGTCCTCGCTGCGCTGTCCAGCCCCACCCAGGCGCAGATCGATCAGGTCTATATCGATTACGGCACGACCTATAGCTATGACGCGGCCAACCGGCTGACCGCCAAACGCGGCCCAAAGGGCGCGGAGGCCGAGGGCGCCAGGACGCTCTATTACTACAATGCCGACGGCGATCTCGCCTATCAGATCGACGCGCTCGGCGATGTGACCGAGTATCGCTACAACAGCTTTGGCCAGCGCAGCGATACGATCGTCTATGCCGGCAAGCTTGCAGCCGCGACCATCGCCAGTTGGACCGGCGGAGAGATTACGGCGGCGGTCAGAAACGCCGTCACCGGCCTGGCATCGGCCGCGCTCGATACCGCGGTCCATAGTGACTTCAATGTCGATGGAACGCTCAAACAGTCCATAGACGCCAATGGCAACGTCTCGACCTTCACCTACAACGCGTTCGGCGAACTGATCACGAGCACGGTGCCGCGTGACGGCGCGGCGACGATCCTGTCGACCCGCAGCTATGATCGCCGTGGCCTGCTCAAGACGCAGAGTGTCGACGCCGCTGCCGGCGGCAAGGCGATCACCACCAGCTATGGCTATGACGCGTTCGGACGCGCGATCCAGCTGACCAACGCCAACAACAAGATCACCAATTCGGAATATGATCGCGACGGCCGGCTCGTCAAAGTCACCGATGCGCTCACCAACAGCACCAGCTATACCTATGATGCGCGTGACAATCTGGTCGCGGTCACCGATGCCGATGGCAAGATCACACGTTATGTCTATGACAAGGCAGGCCGCAAGATCGCCACGATCGATGCGCTCGGCGGCGTGGTCGCCAACAGCTATGACGCCGATGGCCGGCTGGTCGCGACACGTGAATATCTGACTGCGGTCAGCCCGGCGGGCCTGCCGCTCGAGGTGACCGAAGCCGCACTCGCGTTGCCGGGGATCAATGCCGGCGACCGCGTGACGCGCTACGCCTATGACAAGGACGGCCAGCTCCGTTTCGAGATCGACGGGCTCGGCCATGTCGTCGAACATGTCTATGACGCACGCGGCAACGCCATCCGCACGGTCGCCTATGACGGTACCATCGGCGCCGATGGTACCGGCCTCTATTCTGCAACCTGGATCGCAAGCCAGGTCGCAGGCCTCGCCGCCGCGCCCGGCACGCGCGTCTCACGCGCCGTCTATGATGCCGTCGGCCGGCTGACCTACAGCATCGATGCCCTGGGTCAGGTCACGATCGCGACCTATGACGCCAAGGGACAGCTGACCAAACAGGTCCAGGTCGCAGCGCTTTATGCCACCGCTGGCGACCCGACACTTGCCGCGATGAACTCATGGGCGACCTCGAACGCCAATGCGACCAACGATCGCACGACGCGCTCGCTCTACGACCGCAAAGGTCAGCTCGCCTATGGCGTCGATGCGCTCGGCTATGTCACGCGCTACGAGTATGACAAGCTCGGTAAGCTGCTGAAGCAGACGCGCTACGAGAGTGCCCAGTCGGTCAACGATGGAACCACCGTCGACACCATCAGTATCACCTCACCGGCGACCGCGCGCGTCACCCAGTTCAGCTATGACAGCGCCGGCCGGCTCGAAACGACCACCGATCCTGCTGGCTTCGTCACCAAATTGACCCTCGACCAGATGGGCCAGATCCTGTCGTCGACCGACGCGTTCGGCACCAGCGATGTCAGCACGACCGCCTATGAATATGATGCGGTCGGCAATGTGATCAATACCACCGATGCGCTGGGGAATATCGTTCATCAAAACTATGACGCCCTTGGCAGGGTAATCGCCATTATCAAAATACCGAACCTGACCGGCCTTACTACACTTCCCGGCACTGGCGTGGATGAGAAATACTACTTGGCCACCTACGCGGATATTGGCGCCGCCGGGGTGAATCCATCTTATCATTACAGCATATCTGGTTGGCGTGAGCGGCGTAATCCGGATGCCATGTTCAATACCGGTTATTATCTCGATCAGAACCCGGATATCGCCGCCGCGGGCATTAATCCGTTTGAGCATTTCCTTCAATCTGGTTGGCGTGAAGGTCGCAAGCCTTCAGCAAATTACTCGGCGGCTGATTATGTAGCTCAACATGAAAACATCACCGAAACTTTTTCCTACGATGAAACGGGACGCCTAGCTCAACATATTATTGCTGCCGGCACGTCGGATCAGGCAACCACAAAATACACTTATAACGCGCTTGGCCAGCTCAAGACGACAACCGACGCGCGCGGAACGATCACCACGCGCGTTTATGACGCGCTCGGCCAGCTCTCGTCCACCACCCAGGAGATGGAAGCAGGCACCACCGCCGACGACATCGTCACCACCTATGCTTATGACAATTTCGGCAAAGCCTGGAAGGTCACCGATCCACGCGGCAATGCCGGTTATTTCTATTATGACAAACTCGGTCAACTGGTGCTCCAGATCGACCCCGAAGGCTATGCGACCCGCACCACCTATACCATCAACGGCAAGCCCGACACCGTCACTCGCTATGATGCAAAGCCGACCGGCACACCGACGGCGACGACTTCACCGACGATCGTCACAACAGCGGGCAAGGATGCTGTCACCAGATTCACCTATGACAAGCGCGATCAAATTCTCAGCGTGCAGGATGCCGAAGGATATACCGAAAGCTATAGCTATAATGGATTCGGCGATCGCCAGACGGTCACCAACAAGCTCGGTGGAATCACCACCAACAGCTATGACAAGCGCGGCCTGTTGCTCAGCGAAACGTTCGACACCAACAACGTTACCAACCGCTACACCTATGACGCGCGCGGCAACCGCAAAACCATGGTGGAGGCGGACTTGCGCACCACGAGCTGGTCCTATGACCTGCTCGATCAGGTGAAGGACAAGACCAGCAATCAGACTGCCATTCTCAACGCCAACCTCATCGGCACAACCAATAAGGCGGTGGTCGAATATTATCAGTACGACAAGCGCGGCAACGTGATTCAATCGACCGACGCCAATGGCGCACGGAGCTTTGCGTTTTACGATTATGCCGATCGCAAAATCGCCGAAATCGTCCCTACCAGCGCCACGACCGGCACGCTCAAAACCTATACGTTTGACGCGGCGGGCAACATCACAGCGCAGCGCATTTATGGCACCGCGGTCACCCTGCCCGGCACGCCGGGTGGTGCCGTCCCCGTGGGCAGCGGGGAGTTTCGCGAAACCCTCTATCAATATGATCGCAACAACCGCCTGATCACCGCCGTCAGGGTCGGGGTCGCCTATGGCGAATATGACAATGGAACCTATACCTATGGTTCCACCGACATCGTCACCCGAACCAGATATGATGCCGCAGGCAATGTCGTGGCTCAGACCGATGGCCGGGGAAACGATAGCTATACCTATTACAATAAGCTGGGGCAGAAGATTGCGCAGGTCGATGCTGAAAAATACCTGACGACTTATACGCTCGACCAGAATGGCAATGTGAAGAGCGAAATCCGTTATGCCAAACAACTGACCGTCCCGATCAGCGAAGCGACAGTACCCAGCCCGCCAACCTCTCTGCCGGAGGATCGCAGGACCGACTTCAGCTATGATCGCAATGGCCGCCGCGTTTCGGAAACGCGGTTCAATGTTGCAGTGGCGACCGTCTCCGGCAGCAACGTGCCGACAATCACCACCACATCCGCGACGATCAGCTATAGCTATAATGGTCTTGGCCAGGTTCTTCAAAAGAACGAAGCCAATAACGACTACATCAAGCATGTTTATGACAAACTTGGCCGCGAGACACATAATGAGAAGAGCGCCTATCTCGATTATCGCGGCATCTCGGTCATCCCCGCGACCGACCTCATCTATAATGGCCTGAACCAGGTCCAGCAGTCGACCGAGCGTGGCGATGGCACCGCAACCGCTGCGGACCGCGTGACAATATATAATTATGATGCCGGCGGACGCCTGACCGGCACGACCGATCCCACTGGTTTTGCCACCAGCTATTATTACGATCAGGCCGGACGCCTGGTCGCGCAAATCTATGCACGACTCAAATCCGATGGTTCATCGGAAACCAACGGCAATTTCCTCGCTTATGACCTCGCGGGGCGTGAAACCAGCAGAAAGACCGGTGTCCTGAGTGGCGGCGCCTGGACCTTTGGCGATACCAACGATCAATATTATAATGGCTATGGCGACATCATCGCCCAGGGTACCAATACCGGCGGCGTTCAGGCCAATGCGCAAGGCTTTGCCGACTATGACAAGGCCGGCCGCGTGTGGCGTACCAATATCGGCGATGGCATCACCAAGGTCTACGCCTATGATCGCAACGGCAATGCGACAATGCTGTTGCAAAGCATCGGCAGCAAGGATCTCAGGACCTATGCCGATCTCAATGCCCTGGTCGCGGACAATAGCGGTGTATTGACTCAGACGATCAGCGACTATGACAAGCGCAATCAGCTTATCGATACAATTCAACCATCCAGCAACAATGCCGGGGCAAACCCGGTTCATGCCGTCCTGGTCAATACCAGCGGCAGCGGCACAGCTTATTTCAACGCCAGCGGCTCAGTCACGTCCCCAGCCAATGCTGTCACCACTGGAGCGACTGGCGTTCCGGTAACTTCGATAAGCGACGTCATCGCGAATAAGTCTTCGAATATAACCGTGAACTGGATAGAGACGTACGGTCATTCATGGGGGCAAGATGCATCCGAATGGATGGTTTACAGTTGGAATGCCAATATTCCGGCACCATCCTCAAAAGGATCCGGCAATATACGAGTATTCTATAACGGAACCGATGTTTCACTATCGACTTCAAGACTACCTGACGGATCATTTTTCGTTTCAGGGACTGATAGTTATTGGGGGTGGCCAAATCTATCAACCTCAGTACAAGACTTTAAAATATACCAAGAGGTTCCTGAAACTGGCGGTACACTTGTCTTGTTGGCAAGCGTTCAATTAACAGCAAATGGTGAGTCATACGACAAAACTATTACAGCCAGCACACCAACACCGGCAGCGATTCTTTTCAAAAACGAAGGATCGAACACAACGTCGGTTGTTATGCTCGTCAGGCCAGCGAATTCCAGTGGCCCTTATAGCAAATTCAATACGCCCCCATTGCAGAATAAATCCGGCACGAACGTGGCCGGATGGTTCACTGCGGATCTCACCCAACCGCCGTTCAACGGATTACCGGCAGGCAGCAGTTGGGATGTCAAATATCTCGCCATGGATGCCAACGGCGCTATTTACGATTCCAAGCAGGGCACGCTGACGGTCGACGGCAACGGTAATCCATCGACCAGCTTTACCCCGGTTCTGGTCGGCGGCCCCGGCCAGGCAGTGCTAACGAGAGATTATGGCAGTGACTGGCTGATCCTGTCGAGCTTGCCGGCAGCCCCCGTGCGCCTGCTCTACCGGCCCGTCGGCAGTAGCGGCGCCTGGTCGAGCGCGGTCGGCGCTCCCACACCCGGCTATGGCCAAAATGGTCTTGCCGCCTATAATGTCAGCGGCATTGGCGGACCGGTCGACTATTGGGTCGAACTCGCCGACGGCACCAAGGTGAACGGCACCTTCACCGTCGGTGGTCAGGCATCCGCTCTGAAGCAATATGCCGATGGATCCCGGGCGATCACGCTCAATCCACCAAGTGGCCAGACGGTCACCCTGCAGCAGTTCCGCTATTTCCAGAACGGTGCCTGGTCGAGCTGGATTACGCGCAGCGGCGGTGGGAGCTGGACCTATGATGCCGCGGCGCTTGCGGATTTCTACACCAGCCGCAGCTATCCGATACAATATGAGACCTACAATGGCGCCACGCTCGTCTCTCAATCAGCGGCGACCTTGACGCTTGGCTATGACGGCCAGGGCATCTCCAACTTCACCAACACTCAGGCATCTCCCGCCAGAGTGGTGTTCACGCCACAGCAACCGAGCGCGACGCGACTAATGCTGTACTGGCGCGATGCCGGATCGAGCGGGGCATTCAACGCCGCAACGGTCGCCAAGGTCAACGGCGTTTTCACCTGGGATGTCGATACCGCCGGCGCGCGGCCGGTCAGCGGCACGCGCAATCTCGAATATTATTATGATGCTTATGCCAGCGACAGCCCGAGCAGTCTGCTGCCGACGCTGAACGGCGCGGATCATGCCTTTGGCTATCTCTCCATCCAGAGCGATCGCTATACCAATACCAGCAATAACGAGCTTCGCTGGGTGATCGATACCCGCGCCGCGTCCAGCTATCTCATCCACCGCCTGCAAAGCTATAACGCGTTTGGCGAAATCGTGCAGGAGATTGATGGCAAGAACTTCGCCACCAATTTTACCTATAATACACTTGGTAAGATGACCAGCAAGGTCAGCCCGCAAGTAACGGTGACCGGCGAAGCGGGAGTTTCGACCCGACAGTCGCCGACCGAGACTTATTATTACGATATCTCCGGACGCCTGGTCGCAACCCGTGACGCCAACAACACGGCACTTGGCGCCGGCGGCAAGGTCTTTGCGCGCTCACTACTGGCCGGCTCCGGCCATGGCGACGATACCGCGCTCGCTCTGAGCGAATATCAGCCCGACGCGAGCAGCAAGGCCATGGGTTATGATATTTTCGGCAACCTGCGCTTCACCACCAATGAGATCGGCGCAACCACGAAAAACACCTATGATAAGGCCGGCCGCCTGATTCAGGTCGAGCATCCGGTGCGTGTCGGCGGCAATTCGCCCGGCACCCAGTTGATCGACTATTATAGCTATGATGGCCTGGGCCAGCGCATCAAGCACACCAATTCCGTCTATGGCGCCTCGGTCGCCGAGACGACCGATTATGATACGCAAGGCCGCGTGGTACGCAGCGCAAGCTTTGGCGGCCTGGTTACAAGCTATGCCTATGCCTGGTACGGCGCGGCAACCAACCTGCTCGTCACCACCGGTCTGGGTAATTTCGGCGGATGGCAGACCATCACCACCAATTCCGCCGGTCTCAAATCCTATGAGAATAATGGTCTGTTCGGCCAGATCAATTGGCGGCGGGATTTCGGCGGTCGTACCACTTTCTTCACTTACGATCTCAGCGGTCATCTGCGAAATCAGGCCGGCACGAACGGCCAGTCGATCGACTTCACATATTACACCAACGGCTATGTCGCCAGCATCACCGACAATGCGGTGGGCATGAAATCGACCTTCGAATATGACAATGAAGGCAACCGCACGCTGGAAACCTATAACAGCACCGATGCGGCGCCTGTCTTCTATCAGAATGCGGCGATCAGCTATGACGAGCTTGGACGGATCATCCGCTTCAAGGACGCCAAGGCCGAAATCACTTATCTCTACGACGCCAACGGCAATCGCCGCGAAATGAAGAGCGTCTATAATGACGGCCTTGGCGGCGGCGGACAAACTCAGGATTACTGGTACAGCTATGACAGCATGAACCGGTTTGTGGTGACGATGGGCTCGCGTTCGGGCGGCACCATTGTCGCCGGCTCGACCGGCGTGGCGATCGCCTATGATGCGGCCGGCAACCGCCGCATCGCGACCTATGGCTATGATGGCCATAGTGAGGCCTATAGCTACACGGCCGATGGCTATCTGGAGGATACCACCATCGGCGGGGTGGTGCGCACGCGACGCGTCAACGACGCGCTGGGCCGGGTGACGGGCTATAGCCAGTATCTCGCCGGCGGCGGGCTCGATCTCAGCCGTTCGATGACCTATGACCGCGACAACCGCGTGGTCGACGAAACCGACCAGGATGTCACCAACGGCAACATCACCACCACGATCCATAATGACTACAAGGCGTGGACCGGCAGCAGCTATACCGGCGCCGATCAGGGCGTGATCACACATAGCCGCTCGGTTCAGTCGGGGATCACCACCGACACCAGCTATTCTTATGAATGGTGGGACGAAGCCAAGCAATCGCAGGTCAGGATCAACGCCACCAATCCCGCCAACCCCAATACCGGGCAATGGGCGGCGGGTTATTCGAACTTCACCTATGACGTGAACGGCCATCTGTTGCGGGTGACCGACAGCGCCGTCAATCGCGTGCTGAGCTATCAGAACGACGCCTATGGCCAGGTGCTGGTGCGTGAACAGACCGATAATGGTCAACTCGGCCCGCGCCAGCTCTATTATTATTTCAATGGCCGCCGCATCGGCGATGTTGGCAATGACGGCCCCAACCCGGCGCGGGTCGATTATGCCCAGGAACTCGCCCAGGATCGTGGCAAGGCCGCGGGCAAGGGTGGCTTCCGCAATGGCCAGCCCGTGGCGAGCGCGGATTTCGACCAGAATTATCAGCCGATCAACGGCAATTATCCCGGCCAGGCGGCAACCTCTTATACCGTGCGCACCGGCGATACGCTGTCCTCGATCACCCAGGCAGCCTGGGGCGACGCCAATCTCTGGTATCTGATCGCCGAAGCCAATGGCCTGTTCGCCGACAGCGCGCTGACCGCCGGCCAGACGCTGTCGATCCCCAACAAGGTCACCAATTTCCACGACACCAGCGATACCTTCCGCGTCTACAGCCCCGGCGAAGCCATTGGTGACACGCTTCCCACC
>NZ_JSXI01000031.1 GCF_000803065.1 Sphingomonas sp. ERG5 | reverse complement strand
AATTGCCACCGATGAGCTGGACGGTGAAGGTCAGCGTATCGCCGGCGGCGACCGGCACCTGTTGCGTGGCTGGAATTGCGATCGACAGATTGTTGGCGGTCGCCGTCATCGACAAGGCCGTGCCCGCCGGCGTGCCGGTTACCTGTGTGATGGTCGCGTTCGAGCCCGTCCAGAAGGCGGGCGTGTTGGCCCCGGTATAGAGGTTCCGCGAGACGGCGAGGTTGGCGTTGGCGAAGATGATCGAATTGCCGCTGGTGGTGCCAGCGGAAGCGGAGCCGACAAAGACCCGTGACTGGACATATTCCGCCTGAGTGAATCTGCGCGTGACGCTGACGGTGGTGACGGCGGTGGTGGAGAGACCGCTGACCTGGAACGCGCCGCCGGTGATTTGCGACAGGGTTCCCGGTCCGGACAGGATGACGGCCGAGGAATCGCCATTATTGCCGTACAGGGACGTGCCGCCGAGCAGCGCGAGGCTGGCGGTGGTGAAATTGCCACCGACAAGCTGGACGGTAAAGGTCAGCGTATCGCCGGCGGCGACCGGCACCTGTTGCGTGGCTGGAATTGCGATCGACAGATTGTTGGCGGTCGCCGTCATCGACAAGGCCGTGCCCGCGGGCGTGCCGGTTACCTGCGCGATGGTCGCGTTCGACCCCGTCCAGAAGGAGGGCGTGTTCGCATCGGTATAAAGGTTGAACGGCGCACTGGCCTTGAGCGCAACGATATCGGCAGCGGCCATCCGATTGGAGAGTACCGTGGTGGAGACCAGTTGGGACGCGCCGTCATAGGTGTAGACGGTAACCACGCCGGTGGCGTCGATCGTCCGGATCATTCGACCGGCGATATCGTGGAATGTCCAACTCCAACGGTCATTGGCGACGTCTGTCGCAGGCCGGATCGTCGCAAGGGCGACGCTGGAGGGATTGCCGCTGCCGTCGACAAGTGAGGCAAGTTGGATGCTTGTTAGTCGTGTCGCATAGGTGATGGTGGTGGTGACACGTCCGGTGGCATCGTAACGATATTCGGTGAGCGAGCCGTCGCCATCGACATCTCCGATCTTGCGACCATCGGCATCGTAGAAGAAGAAATTGCGCTGTCCGGTCGGGTTGGTGACGAAGCGCAGTCGCCCCAGCGCATCATATTTATAGCTGGTCGTGGCGGTGGTGACTCCACTGCCTGATTCGGCGAAGGTCAGTAGATTGCCGGTGCGGTCATAGGTCGAGGTGCGCACCAGACCATTGGCGAGCGTGACGGTGGTGGTCGATCCGTCCGTGCTATCGGTAAACGCGAAACTGGTCGTGATCGCGGGCGGGCGTGTAATGCTGGCATTGGCGAAGATGATCGAATTGCCGCTGGTGGTGCCGGCGGAAGCGGAGCCGACAAAGACCCGTGACTGGACATATTCCGCCTGGGTGAATTTGCGCGTGACGCTGACGGTGGTGACGGCGGTGGTGGAGAGACCGCTGACCTGGAACGCGCCGCCGGTGATTTGCGACAGGGTTCCCGGTCCGGACAGGATGACGGCCGAGGAATCGCCATTATTGCC
>NZ_JSXI01000030.1 GCF_000803065.1 Sphingomonas sp. ERG5 | reverse complement strand
TGATCTGCCCCCTTCTGAGTGGTCCAAAATCTCTGTTATTTTGGATCATGAAGGAGTTTGGAAATGGGCAAGAGGCACAAGCCGGAAGAGATTATCGGCAAGCTGCGTGAGGCTGAGATCGTGTTGGCGCAGGGCGGGACGACAGCGGATGCGTGTCGGCGGATCGCGGTTACCGAGCAGACCTATTATCGCTGGCGCAAAGAATATGGTGGTCTGAAGACCGACCAGGCGCGGCGCATGAAGGATCTGGAGAAGGAGAATCTGCGGCTCAGGCGGGCGATCTCTGACCTGACGCTCGACAAGTTGATCTTGCAGGAGGCGGCCCGGGGAAACTTCTGAGCCCTGCGCGGCGACGGCGGTGCATCGATCATGTGCGTGGCGAACTGGCAGTATCCGAACGAAGGATATGCCGGGTGCTTGGCCAGCATCGATCGACGCAGCGCAAGGTCCCGCGCGGGGCCGATGACGAGGAAGCTCTCACCGATGATATCATTGCCTTGGCACGGCAATATGGTCGCTACGGCTATCGCCGGGTGACGGCGCTGCTGCGTGATGCAGGATGGATGGTCAACCGCAAGCGCGTCGAGCGCATTTGGCGGCGCGAGGGGCTGAAGGTGCCGCAGAAACAACCCAAGCGGGGCCGGCTATGGCTGAACGATGGCTCGTGCATCCGGTTGCGGCCCGAGTATCCGGGGCACGTCTGGGCCTACGACTTCGTCGAGGGTCGCACACATGATGGCCGCAAGTTCCGCATCTTGACGATCATCGACGAGGCCAGCCGCGAATGCCTCGCCCTGATCGTGGCGCGGCAGCTCAAACACGAAGACGTGCTGGCAGCCCTGGCCGACCTGTTCATCGCGCGAGGGCCGCCTGCCAATATCAGGTCCGATAATGGCAGCGAATTTATCGCGACGGCAGTCCAGAAATGGCTGGCGCAGGTCGGCGTGAAGACGCTCTACATCGCGCCGGGGTCACCATGGGAGAATGGCTATAACGAGAGCTTCAACGGGTCGCTGCGCGACGAACTGCTCAATGGCGAGATCTTCTACAGCCTTGCCGAAGCAAAGGTGCTGATCGAAGCCTGGCGGCGGCATTACAACACGATCCGCCCCCACAGCAGCCTCGGCTATCGACCGCCGGCCCCGGAAACGGCTTCTCCGCCATTGCCGCCTTCCGGTTCCGCTTCGCTCCACCTCCAGGCGGCAATGGCAACGGAGGCAACAATGCACTAACAATCAACACGGACCACTCAGTGGGGGCCGGTCA
>NZ_JSXI01000003.1 GCF_000803065.1 Sphingomonas sp. ERG5 | reverse complement strand
AATTGCCACCGATGAGCTGGACGGTGAAGGTCAGCGTATCGCCGGCGGCGACCGGCACCTGTTGCGTGGCTGGAATTGCGATCGACAGATTGTTGGCGGTCGCCGTCATCGACAAGGCCGTGCCCGCCGGCGTGCCGGTTACCTGTGTGATGGTCGCGTTCGAGCCCGTCCAGAAGGCGGGCGTGTTGGCCCCGGTATAGAGGTTCCGCGAGACGGCGAGGTTGGCGTTGGCGAAGATGATCGAATTGCCGCTGGTGGTGCCAGCGGAAGCGGAGCCGACAAAGACCCGTGACTGGACATATTCCGCCTGAGTGAATCTGCGCGTGACGCTGACGGTGGTGACGGCGGTGGTGGAGAGACCGCTGACCTGGAACGCGCCGCCGGTGATTTGCGACAGGGTTCCCGGTCCGGACAGGATGACGGCCGAGGAATCGCCATTATTGCCGTACAGGGACGTGCCGCCGAGCAGCGCGAGGCTGGCGGTGGTGAAATTGCCACCGACAAGCTGGACGGTAAAGGTCAGCGTATCGCCGGCGGCGACCGGCACCTGTTGCGTGGCTGGAATTGCGATCGACAGATTGTTGGCGGTCGCCGTCATCGACAAGGCCGTGCCCGCGGGCGTGCCGGTTACCTGCGCGATGGTCGCGTTCGACCCCGTCCAGAAGGAGGGCGTGTTGGCTCCCGTGTAAAGGTTGGTGACTTCGGCCGACGATAGCACGCGTCCGAGGCCGTCATAGACGAAACTCTCAGTCATGCCCGTGCCATCGGTATAGCGCGACAGGAGTTCGCCATGGCCGTTGTAGACATAGACCGTGCGGCTGCTTTCCGAGGTCGTGTCGAACGCGCCAGTGGTCAGCAGCTTGGCATAGCTATTGACCTCGCTGATGTTACCGCGAAAATCATAGCTCGTCTCGGTACGCTGGGCGGTGCTCTTGTCGGCAATGCCCGCCACCCAGGCGGTCAGGTCACTCAATGCAAAGGCCGTGTTCGCATAGCTGTTGGCGGCATAGACGATCGTCGCTGTACGCTGATTATAGGCGTCATAGACATATTCGGTGACACGCCCTTCACCATCGATGATGAAGCGCAGGTTGCTCCTGGTATCATAAGCAAAGCGGGTCGTCGTCGCGCCGGAGGGCACGCCGCTACCTGCGCCGTCAGGATCAGGCACGGTATAATGCGTCTCGGTGAGCAGTTCGTTTTTCGCGGGCGGGCGTGTAATGCTGGCATTGGCGAAGATGATCGAATTGCCGCTGGTGGTGCCGGCGGAAGCGGAGCCGACAAAGACCCGTGACTGGACATATTCCGCCTGGGTGAATTTGCGCGTGACGCTGACGGTGGTGACGGCGGTGGTGGAGAGACCGCTGACCTGGAACGCGCCGCCGGTGATTTGCGACAGGGTTCCCGGTCCGGACAGGATGACGGCCGAGGAATCGCCATTATTGCC
>NZ_JSXI01000029.1 GCF_000803065.1 Sphingomonas sp. ERG5 | reverse complement strand
GGAACGGCCGGAGGTGGGGGCGGCGGCGCCGGCGCCACCGGTCGCGTTGTGCCCCCGCTGTCGCCGGTACGCGGGCCGAAACCGGTGGAATTGACATCAATGACGAAGTGATTGGCATCGGGCACGGCGATGACGCGCGCTACCCGGCCATTTAGCTCGGTCATGCCCTCCACCCCTTCGAAATAGACCTGATCGCCGATCGCATAGGAGTGGAAATCGGCCCGAATGGTGGTGGTCACGCCGATCGCGACGCTAATCACCGTCAGCCGCTCCTCGATCACCAGACCACCGTTCGCGGCTGGGCGCATATAGCCTTGGCCCATCTCCAACGCGTAGGTCTGAGTCAGCGAAAATTGGAACGGGAAGAGCCGCACCGCTGCCGGCATGGTCGCGAAGATCGCGGTGGCCGCGACTGCCGGATCCTGTGCCGGGCTGACGCTATAGGTGCCACCCTTGCCGTTGCCGGTACCATAGCCTGTAATGATCGTCCCGGGAGCGATGCCCGTTCCGCTGATCGTCTGACCGACCACGATGCCGCCCGATGTCACGTCGCCATCGCTCGCCACGGTGAGCAATGCTCCGGCGATGCTGCCGGTGAAGCGAGCATCGCTCGTATCGGCATAGACTGGCGCGACCAGCCGCGTGCCCGGCCGCTTGGTGACGCCACCATATTTGAGGATCGTGACGTTGCGCGCCCGCCGCAATCCGACCTGATAGGCCGCGACATCGACGCGTGCGAGCAAGTCCTCGCTGATTTCACCTTTGCTGAAATTGGGCTGTCCAGTGCGTATGGCCATCAGACACCCACTCCACGCACAACGGTCACTTCGTCGACGAACGCCAGATCATGCTGCGGTTGGCGGTTACGATCGTCGGCGATCGCGCGCTGCGCGGCGATCTCGGCCTGTTGCAGCAACTGCCCTTTGGCTTCACGGCTGTCGCGCACGGGCACAGCGAGCCGCGCGGCGAGTGCGAAGGCCAGCGCATCGATGAACATCGCCGGCATCACTGCCTCGGCAATATTATTGGTAGAATATTCCAGCACCGCGCCGGGCACCTGCGCAAAGAGAATGCCTGCTTCGACGATGAACGGTTGCCTGCCGCCCACTACCGCCGCGCCCTCCGGTGGCACGAGGCGTTTGGCGGTGGCGAGATCCGCAGGCAGTCCATAGGCATAGACCCATTCGCCGTGCCTCGGATTGACGATTAACGCGGCAAGTGTGGCGATCTTCGTCGCAAAGCTCCATTCGTGCCGCTCGAGCAGCGAAGTCAGGCATTGCGGATAGTAGCGTGCGCATTCCCGCGCCTCGACGCTGTGCTCATCGATATCGGCGATGGGTGGTGCACGAAGCTCGCCCAATGCCAGGTTGCAGATGCTGATGCTGATAGCCATGCACGCCGCACTAGCGGCGGCGGTACGGAGTTTGAATCGATGGCGGCAAGTGCCACACCGGACTTTCGCAAGGCGTGGCTTTTTTTTGACCACTTTGCTTATCCAACTGATACCGGTCGGGGTCTTTCACAGGCGTTGAAGGAGAAACGGGTATCGCGCGCGCAAAATCGCACCGCCTGAAAATCTATTTCGATGGCGGGTGCCGGCCAAACCCCGGCGCGATCGAGATCGCCGTTGTCGCACGCGGGCGCATTTATATCTCGCGCGACTTGGGGCACGGCACCAACAATGATGCCGAATGGCTCGCGTTGATCGAGGCAGTTCGGATCGCGTTATCGTTGGGCGAACCGGAATTTGTGCTGATCGGCGATTCCGCGACGGTCGTGAATCAGGCCAACGGGCTTTGGAAGTGCCGCGGGATCGAACTTCAGGGGCATTTGCGTACCTTTCACGACCTCACTGTTCCCTTGGGAAAAGTGCAGGTCCGGCAAGTGAAACGATCACAAAACCTCGCCGGGATCGCCCTCGCCAGAGCCCATTGACGCGCGAAAATCCGACTGGATTGAGTTTCTCGAAGACTTACTTCTGAGTACCTCCCTAAGGCCGCTCGCAACCTCCTGCACAATTTCTGCATGACAATCCCCCTGCATTTCCTCTTCACCCGGACCAGGCCGTCATCTCAGTGCGCCAACAGGGCACGGTCAAGCCTTTGGGCAAAGCCGTCAGGAGCACCGCCATGTCCTATCGCAACCCTTCGTCCTACAATATGGCGCCCGGCGTGCTCGCGTTGATCGTCGGCTCGGTCTTCCCGACGTTGGTCATCCTGATCGAATTGATCACTGGCCTGTGTGCCGGCAGTTTCTTCGACCCGATGCCGACGCTCGGCCATATCGTGCTGGTCGCGAGCGTGCCGGCGATCAATTTCTTCCTGTGGCGCGCGACACAGCGCGAGGGCGCGTCGCGACCGGCACTGATCATTTTGGGTGGAGCGGCGATGGGGATCGCGGCGGGCTATGCACTGGTGTTCCTGCCGATGCTGCCGATCGCGCTGGTAGCGATAATTTTATTCGGTTTCGGCTTGTTGCCCTTCGCTCCGGTCGGATCGTTGATCGTGGCGATCAGGTTGACCAACCATCTCGCCGCCTGGACCGAGCATAGCGGACGCCGCATCGCGACCGGTGTCATGATCGGGTTCGCCGCGCTGATCGCGGTCGATGCGCCCGCCACCGCCACTTATCTCGCGGTCGGCTGGTGGCAGGGCAACACGGCGAACCAGCAGCGCGCCGTATCGGTGATGCGCATGATCGGCGATCGCGGCGTCCTGTTCCGGCTCGGCAACGGTGACACCGGCCGCGCGCCCGGCGTCCTGAGTTTCGTCTCCACAAGCTGGCAATCGGGCGGATTCGGTGCGCCGCGCACCTCCACCACGGCAGCGCGCGAACTCTATTACCGCATCACCGGAACCGCATTCAGCGCCACGCGTGAGGGCCACGACCTGCTGGCCTACGAACAGGTGCGAGGAACGCAAACCGGCGAAGCCTGGCCCGATGTCTCGTCCTGGTATCGGGCCGCACTGCTCGGCCGGTCGGCGGGACCCTGGACTGCGTCGCTCACCGTCGAGCACGTGCCGTTGACGACCGCTACCCCGGAGTGACACGGTGCACGCAATGTCCCATCATATCCTTGTCGTCGACGACGACCCCCATATCCGCGAACTGCTCAGCTTTGCGCTGACCAAGGCGGGCATGCGGGTGATGGAGGCGGCGGATGGCGAAGCGGCCTTTGCCATAATCGCGACCGATGCACCGGCCCCACCAATCGACCTGATTGTGCTCGACATCAACATGCCGCGTTTGAACGGACTCGACCTATGCCGCCGGTTGCGCGCCTCCAACCTGCCGCAAGCCGACCTGCCGATCCTGTTCCTCTCGTCGCGCGACGACGAAATCGACCGCATCGTCGGGATCGAGGTCGGCGGCGACGATTATGTCGTGAAGCCTTTCTCGCCGCGTGAAGTCGTCGCTCGGGTCGGGGCAATCCTGAAACGCCAGAATGGGTCGAACGGGGCGGCGGGTGCCAGCAAGCATGTCGTTCATCGCCGCCTCGCGCTCGATCCCGAAGCATGGGAGGCGCGCTGGGACGGTGCAGGGGTGGCGATCACCGCAACTGAATTCCAGCTGCTCCTGCTGCTCGCCTCATTGCCCAGCCGGGTATTTTCGCGCGACGCGATCATCGACCGGCTGCACGGTCCGGGCTTTGCGGTGACCGACCGCACGATCGACAGCCATGTGCGCAACCTGCGCGCCAAGTTCGTCCAGGCCGGATGCAGCGACCTGATCGAAACCCGCGCCGGTATCGGCTATCGCATCGGCGCGTGCGCCTGATCCGTCTGCTCAAGGACTGGGCCAAGCGCCATTGGCCAGCGCTGCCATTGCGCACGATCTTGTTTGGTACATTGCTGTTCGTCGCCGCCCTGCCCGGCTTTGGCGCGGTGTTCCTGCGCGTCTATGAAAACACCATCGTGCAGCAGACCGAGGCAGAATTGATCGCGCAGGGCGCGGTGTTGGCAGCGGCATACAAGTCCGCCTGGAACGACGGCAAGCTAGAGTCTCGGGCGCAAGCTTTTGCCCCTGAACCACCGCAAATCGACCTTCGCACCATGACCGTATTACCGCCCGGCACGACCAATCCCGCAGCGCATCCCGCCGACCCGCATGCGGTCGCCGTAGCGCGACAGATGCAGTCGATCGTCGACGATTCTGCTGCCGTAACGCTCGCTGCCGTGCGTCTGCTCGATCGCGATGGGATCGTCGTACTGGGTCAGCGCGATCTCGGCCAGAGCTATGCCGGCGCGCCCGAGGTCGGCCGCGCATTGACCGGGCGCAGCGGGACGGTGCTGCGCCAGCGCCAGGAGTTTCGCGACGGCATTTTCTGGGAAACGATCAGCCGCGCGGCGACCATCCGCGTGCATCATGCGCGACCCGTGATCGCACAGGGGCATATCGTCGGCGTGGTCATGCTCTCACGCAGCCCGCGCGGATTACTGCTCGGCATCTATCAGGATCGCGGCAAGATCGCGCTTGGCGTGCTACTGATCTTCGGCACGTTGCTGGTGTTGGTGGCGCTGCTCTCGCGCGGCATCGCCCGGCCAATCGCAACCCTGACCCGCGCCACGCAGGCGGTCGCGCAAGGGTCGAGCGAAATTCCCGAAACGCCGCCGACCGCCGCGATCGAAATCCGGGAGCTGTTCGACAATTTCCGTATCATGGCCGATCGCATCGCGCTGCGCTCGCGCTATCTGCGCGATTTCGCGACTGCGGTGAGCCATGAGTTCAAGACCCCGATTGCCGGCATTCGCGGGGCGCTGGAATTGCTCGACGATCATTGGGCAACGATGGACGCGGCTGATCGCCGCCGTTTCATCTCCAATGCCAGCGCCGATGCGGAACGGCTGCAGCGCCTGACCGACCGGTTGCTCGATCTTGCCCGCGCAGACATGACAAAGGGTGACAGTGCGGCGATCGCGGATATCGCCCTCATCGCCTGGCGCGTCGCCGCGCGCTTCGGCGCGATGAATGTGTCCGTCGCCACCGATATGACGAGCGCGCTCGCACGCATTGCGCCCGAGGTATTTGAAACCGTCCTCGACACGCTTGTCACCAACAGCGCCCAAGCCGGTGCCCGCATCGTATCGATCGCCATCGACCGGGCGGGTGACGATATCACGGTCGTCGTGCGGGATGATGGCCCCGGCATCCCGCCCGCTGATGCCGAGCGCGTATTCGAACCTTTTTTTACCGGGCGGCGCGAGAGCGGCGGCACCGGCCTTGGCTTGTCGATCGCCCGCTCGCTGCTCGCGGCCACCGGCGGTACGATTGCGATATTGCCGGCCAAACAGGGTGCGATGGTGGAGATACGATTGATGCTGGGCAACTAAAGCACCGCGTTCGGCGATTGTCGCCTTCATATTAAACATCTAATATACAACAGGTTCCTTTGAAATTGACCGAGACAGCGGCGAAAAAGGGTTTGCGACATTCCGGTGTCCCATATCTACCAATTGGGTGATGGATTTTGAACGAATCTCATAGAGTTACGCTGCGCATCGCGCGACCGGCAGATAACGACGCAATGAAGGCTATTCTGCAGGATACATTCGAGTCAGTCTGGCGTCCCAACATCTCCCCGGCCGCCGCGGCCGCCTATCTCGATGAGGATCGGGGCGGCACTTATGTCGATGAACACGGGCATGAATTCCGGGTGGCCGAACTGGACGGCAAGGTCGCGGGACTGGTGCATTGGCAGGACGATTTCGTTCATGCCCTGCATGTCGGATCGGCCTATCATCGTCGCGGCGTTGGCCGCCACCTTATGGATCTTGCCGAAACGGAAATGGCACGGAGCGGCGTCGGCCAGGCCCGGCTGGAGACCGACACCTTCAACGAGCCAAGCCGCGCTTTTTATGGGGCTCGTGACTATGTCGAGGCTGGCCGCTATCCCGACGAAGAATGGGATAGCGACCTGACCACGATCCTGTTCGTCAAACCCCTGCGTTGAACTCAGAAGTGATAGGCGACAAAGAGTCCGCCCTGCCATTGGTCGGGCGATCCGCGCAGCTTCACGATCGGCGCGCGATCAGCATCGCCGAGCAGCCGCGTATAGCCGCCGGTCGCCGTAACCAGCCAGTGATCGGTCAACCGATACGTCAGGGCAAGCGATGCGCCGCCGTCCTTCATACCCTTGTCGGCATTGAACACCGGCAGGCCGCTCCGCACGGACTGGGTCGGGGTCACGCTGAAAAAGCTGGTCATGTATTTCCGGTCCGCCCAGCTCGTCGAGCCACTGGCCGACAATGTCATGCGGTCGGTCAGGTCGAAATCAATACCCGCCTCGACCTGTGCGACGAGGCCGTCATGCCCGCCCGCAACATCCTTCGCAACCGAGAGCTGTGCCCAGCCCCGACCGACCTCGATGCGGCCCGCGCCACCGACTTCGATCGAGGTTCCGACATCACCAAGTCCGGCAAGATCCCGATTGCGGTCTTGCGGCCGATCGCGCCGATAACGCGCAATCGGCCCGAACTTGAGCTTCGCGTCCTCGGACAGTTGGAATCGCAGGATATTGACGCCGATCTCAGGCCCGCGAATATAGGCAAGGTCCTTGTATGAGACCGAAATGAACGGGAAGGGCTGCGCCTGAAAGTCGTTCGATCCTTCATAGTCGGGTGCATAGATCGCGCCGGCACCTATCGTCACGTTCCAGTCACGGTCATCGGCCTGACCTTGGCTTTGGGCATTGGCCCGTGACGATGCGAGGATCCCCGCCGTCACGGCCATGCTCGAAAACATGATCAGCAGAAACCGTTTGAGACCGGATTGGCGTGAAGTCCCGCGCCTGATGGCCGGGTTGAAATACTCGATCATAAATACTCCGCAGCTATCGTTTGCAGGGCTGCTTCTAGGGAGAGGAGTCCACGGGCCGATAACCTGAGGGTGTCGATTTGTTACGGTATGTGTCCGGTGCAGACTTGCCGAAAAACGGGCGCTATCTGCACCTTATGGCGACTGCACGCTTACCTCATATCCTTGTCGTGGATGACGATCGTCAGATCCGGACGATGCTCGCCCGTTATCTCGACGACCATGGCCTGCGCGTCACCATGGCGGCGGACGGGCGTGAGATGATGGCTCTGTTCGGAGGCCATCAATTCGACGTGGTGATCCTCGATGTCATGATGCCCGGCGATGACGGCTTCACCCTGTGCCAGCGGCTGCGTGCACGCAGCACCGTGCCGATCATCCTGCTCACCGCGCGTGACACCGAGACCGACCGGGTTATCGGACTGGAGCTGGGCGCGGACGATTATGTGCCCAAGCCGTTCAACCCGCGCGAACTGCTTGCACGAATTCGCGCCGCGTTGCGCCGAGCGACGATGATGCGCGAGCGCCCCGACAGCGGAACCGCGATTCAGCACCGCTATCGCTTTGACGACTGGACACTGGACCTGGCCAGGCGCTCGCTCGTCTCTCCACGCGGTGCGCGCGTCGATTTGACGACCGGCGAGTTCGACCTGCTCGCCGCGCTGGTTCAGCATCCCCATCATGTGTTGAGCCGCGATCAGTTGCTCGATCTCGTCCATGGCCGCAGCAATCTCAACATCGATCGCAGCATCGACGTCCAGATCAGCCGGTTGCGCCGCAAGATCGAGGAGGATCCGCAGGAGCCCATGCTGATCAAGACGGTGCGTAACGGCGGCTATGTTTTCACAGCCCGCGTGGTTGCAGGAGCACCAGGCGATGATTGACCCGGGACGACACCTCGCTCGGCTGCGGCTCGCACCGCGCATCGGCGTTGCCATTCTGCTGACGGTGATCGCGGCGTATTTGCTCAATCAGGCGCTCCGCACGATGATCCCGCCTCCGCCCTTTTTGTTCGTTCAGCGCGCCTGGCTCATCGACGCCGTCGCTGACGGCGCGCAGGCCGCAAAACAACCAGCCATCGATCGCTCCACCAAGCTCGGCCAGCTGCCGGCAGCGCGATATCTCGATTTCACGGTCCGCCGCACGCCTCCGCCGGATGATGGGCAAGGCCCCGAATTGGGCCGACAACTGCGCCGGTCGATTGCGGATAAACTTCGCCTTCCACTCAATCGTGTGCGCATCGCAACAAGCACGTTCGACCAGGACAATGTGGAACGCAGCGCCCGCACCACCGTGGCGATCATTCCCGAATTGCCCGCGATGCTGACCGCCGAAACGCTGGCCAGCAATGAAAGCAGCGTCCTGGGCGATCTGCTGATGTCGGTGCGGCTGGACGATGGCACATGGTTGTCGGTCACGCAGCGCAGCCGTGGCGGGCCATGGCGCCATTATCTCCGCTACGCATTCGGCATGCTCGGCTATCTGCTGATCATCATCCTCTTCTCGATGTGGATCGCACGCAGCATCGTCGCGCCGCTGAGCCGGCTCGCGGCGGCGGCTGAGCAGCTCGGCCGCAATCACGAACCGACCCTGATTACCGGCATGCGTCTGCCCGAATATGTCGCGATCGCTGATACCTTCAATACCATGCAGCTGCGGCTGAAGCGCTTCATTGATGAACGTATGGGCATGCTGGCCGCCATTTCGCACGACTTGCGGACGCCGCTCACCCGGCTCCGCCTGATGGCCGAATATGTCGACGACCGCGAACAGCGCGATCTGTTGCTGCTCAATGTCGGCGAGATGGAGACGATGGTCGCTGACGCACTCGCCTTCATGGCTGCCGAGGCGCGGCACGAGCCGATCGAGACGCTGGACGTATCGGCGTTGCTGATCAGCCTTGCCGACGATTATGGCGATATGGGTGAGAATATCAGCTATTCGGGGCCCGAGCGCATCGACTTGCCGTGCCGCCCGATCGCACTCAAACGCGCCTTTTCCAATCTGATCGGCAATGGGTGCAAATATGGTGGCAGGGTGAGGATCACACTCTATGCCGCACCCGACGCAGTTATCGTCGACATCCATGACGCTGGCGCCGGGATTCCGCCCGATCAGGTCGAGCGCGCATTTACCCCGTTCGAGCGACTCGAAACGTCGCGCAGCCGCGAAACTGGCGGATCGGGCCTGGGACTTTCGATCAGCCGCGATATCGTCCGCGGCCATGGCGGCGATATCGAGTTTGTCCGGCCAGAAAATGGCTTCGTCGTCCGGGTAACTTTACCACGCCCGGATCCTGTCGGCGCGGCCATCGCTCGCTGACCTGACGATCGGCGATTCATATCCGATGATTTCAAGTCTGGTAAATGAACATGACCTCGCCCGAGAGCGGACGAATGGATCAAAAAATTCAGGATTGCAGGCCTGTCTCGGGCACTTCGCTGCCGCATTCTCCCGCGCGCAAGGCTAACGCAGTCCATGTCAGTACGGTCGAGGACCGGCTCTCGGCGACCGGGTCAGCGCACCGACCGATCCCTCTGGCTAGGCCCGACAGCTGCCGCTGCGTCCCGACAATTTGTGGTACGATGAAATAGAGCGGCGAATAGTGTCAGCGGGCGGATGATTGCGCCGTTCAAGGGCGTCCGCATGGCATCCCCGGGAGAAATGCGGGGGACGGCAAACCGCCCCCCGCACATCAATCAGAAGCGGAAACCTACGCCGATCACACCCTGGTGACGCTGAAGGTCAACATTGGTGCCGAGATCATTGCCAACGCTGTAGTTGGTGTAGACATATTCGGCCTTCACATAGGTCTTGGCGCTGACATTGTACTCATAGCCGACACCGAGATGGAAGCCATCGGCAGTGCCGCTGAGATCCGTGTCCTGCACCTTGAGCCGACCATTGGTATAACCACCCTTGGCGTAGAGCAGGCCATTGCCAACCACCGCACCCGCGCGAACACCGGCGGTCAGATTGCGGCCGGACTTGATGCAGGTGGAGAGTTCGCAGATCTTGGTCGTCGCACCCTCGATGCCGACATAGGCGCCAAGCACGAAACCCGACAGCGCCGCGTCATAGCCGGCTTCCACGCCATAGCCGAAACCGGTCTTGCCGATGCTATCCTTGTTGAGGCTGGCCTTGGCGTGATCGAGCACTGCACGGCCTTCGACGCGGACGCCACCCTTGAATTCTTCGGTCGCTTCCTGCGCCAGTGCCGGCGTAGCGACAGCGAACATGGCAACGGATGCCAGAAGGAACTTGATCTTCATTGCTTTTTCTCTTTCTGCGGAAAATCACTGCTTTTGCAGTTGGAGCGTGCACTTACCGCGTCGAATGGCAAACGCAATCAACTAATGCAGCCTGAGCGCCATCGCGCGGTCGGTTATTCGCAGGGTGTTGCAGGTTTGCAATAATGAAAAACGGAGACACAATAACTACTCCTTCAAAGGAATAGATATTGTATCCCCGGAATTTCTCACCCTCACCCGGTGACCGTGTCACCAGACCAGGCAAATTGTGGGAGACGGTAAACCGAACCCCACATTTGGGTTAGAAACGGAAGCCGACGCCGATCACGCCCTGATGACGCTGCAGGCCGAGCTTGAAGTTGCTGTCGTCATTAACGCTGTACTTGGTGAAAACATACTCTGCCTTCACATAAGTATTCGCGCTGATGCCGAACTCATAACCCGCACCGGCATGGAAACCGTCGGCATTGCCGCTGCGACCGAGATTTTCCACGGTGAGACGTCCATTGCTGTAACCACCCTTGGCGTACAGCAGGCCCTTGCCGAGCGCGACGCCAGCGCGAAGACCGACAGTGATGTTACGGCCGGACTTTACGCAGTCACCGAAGCCACATGCCTTCGTGGTTGCGCCTTCGATACCGGCATAGCCGCCGAGTACGGCACCCGAGAAATTGATGTCATAGCCGGCTTCGGCGCCATAACCGAAACCGGTCTTGGTGCCGCTCTCGTCATCGACGCTGGCCTTGACGTGATCGAGCACAGCACGCACTTCGATGCGGGCGCCGCCCTTGAATTCTTCGGTCGCTTCCTGCGCCATTGCGGGCGTGGCGACGGCAAGCATGGCAACAGATGCCAGCAAGAATTTGATCTTCATTGTTTTTCTCTTTCTGCGGAACACCACTGCTTTTGCAGTTGGGCCGTGCCTTTAGCGCGCCGAATCGCAAACGTAATCAACCAATACCGCCTTGACACGATTTGCCGTGTCGGTTGTCCGCGAGGTGTTGCAGGCCAGCAACACAGCTACGCACGATCCTGAACCGTGACTGGTCGCTTTACAGCCGCAACAACCAGCCCCGCCGCCGTAACCACAAGGTTGTCGCAATCGACACGGTGCCGGCCAAGGCCGCGAACAGCAATGATGTCCAGGCCGGCGAAAAGCCGATCTGGCTAAGCGCACCAAACAACTGCCCCCACAATGTACCCGCCCCGGCCCGCTGAATCAGCAAGCCGGCGAGCAGTGCCTGAACGACATAGAGTGTCAATGCGGTCTGGCCGAGCAGCGCCGCGAAATGCACCATTCCCGCCGTCCATCCCAACGCCTCGATCTTTACCCAGCCCGCGCGTAACATTCCCCAGAGCGCCAATCCCAGACCGGTGGTGAGCAGCGCGAAGCTCGGGGTCCACAAAGCCTTGTTGAACGGCCACCAAAATGTCGCCCCGCCAGCGAGCACCAGACATATCACTGCCGCCGTGCCGATGATCCAGAGTCGCGTACCGCTTTCCAGCTCCGCTTGCCGTACCGCGCGTTGTACCGCCACCCCGATCATGCCGCCGGCGATCGCCGAAAGGGTCGAAAGCAGCCCTTCGGGATCATAATCCGGTCGGAACGGCCGCCCCGGCAGCGCAACCCGATCGAGCCACGCGCTCATCCCCTGCCCTTGCGCGAAGCTCGCGCCTGCCTCGCCTGGGGCTGGCACGAACAACAGCATGCCATGGACAGCGAGCAACCACATCGCGAAGATCAGCGGCACCCGCCAGCTCTTCGTGACAAGACATAGCATCGCGCAGGCCAGATAGACGGTCGCAATCCGCTGCAGCACCCCGGCGACGCGCAGCGCATGCGGATCGGCGCTCGGCCGGTATAACCAGTTGATCGCCACCCCGATCAGGAACAACAATATCGCGCGGCGCAGCACTGCTACGAACACCCCCTCGCGCGCGCGCCGGTCAAGCGCCAGTGGCACTGCGAGCCCAGCGGCAAGCAGAAAAAACGGAAAGACCAGATCGGCAGGCGTTACCCCGTTCCAGGCGGCGTGCTCGAACGCAGCAAATGCTACCGGCCCCGATCCTTGCAGATTGACCAGCACCATGCCGAGCACCGCCAGTCCGCGAAATGCATCGAGCGCGGAATCGCGGCCATTGGTTGATACTGCCGGCATGGCCTTTGCTCCCATCTCACCCGGAGACGAGCTTCAGCCTAGACTTGCACCACCGGCAATCAAGCAGACGCCGCCTCATCGATCAGCGCCGCCACCTCGACCGGTAGCGATGCCAGCGACGCATGGCTCGACTTGAGCGTGATAATCTTGCGCGCGCCGAGCTTGGCCGACATCGCCCGCTGAGCGTCCGGCGCGATCATGCGGTCCTCGCTCGAAATCTGATACCAGGACGGCTTACCCCGCCAGGCGGGCGCAGTGATGACATCGCCGAAGGTTGCGGCGATCGGCGCTTTCTGAGTGACGCCCATCACCAGCCCTTCCTCTGCAGTTAAATCCTGGCAGAAGCTTTCATGGAATTTGTCCGGCTTTACCCACAGAAAGCCATCATCATCGACAAAAAGATTCTCACCTCCGGAAGACGGGTGTGGAGCGCTGACGCTCCCTGGGCTTTCGCCCGCATCCGGCGCGAACGCGGCGATGTAGACCAGGCCGACGACATTGTCGTGATTACCGGCTGCGGTGATCACCGCGCCACCATAGGAATGGCCGACCAGCAGCACCGGCCCCTTGACTGACGCAATCATCTTGCGCGTGCGCTCGGCATCGTCGGCAAGCGAGGTCAGCGGATTTTCCACCGCGCGAATGCCCGAATGCCCAAGCCGAGTCAGCTCGGGAATGACCTTCGCCCAATGTGCCGCTCCGCCCCAGAAGCCATGCACGAGAATGATCGTTGGCTTGCCAGTCATCTCAGCATCTCCGAGTCGTTGGTGCCAAGTCTGGACCTCGAACCCGATCATGCCAAGCGCCCGCCCAGGTCGCGCCAGCACGTGATGCGATGGCTCGCCCCGGAAGCGGGATCAGCGCGCGCCTGCCGTTCCGGGAATACTGCACCGTTTGGATCGACTGTTCACCATGCCCTGTATCGGATCACACGCCGTCGGCAAGGCCGGCACCCCTTTACAGGTCCGATCACTTGCGGGGCTCGCCGACCGGCTTCGCTGCATCGCCCGTCGTGTAGCCGAGGGATTCGGCAGCAAAAGCCAGTGCCGATGGACCGGACCGGGGGGATGTGGCCCGTCCATCGGACGAGCCGGCTATGACCGGCTATCGGACGCCGCCAACGTCCATTGCGGTGATCGTCACCGACGCGCGACGAACGTCCCGATCGTGCCGCGATGATACGACAACGGGACCCGTCAGGTGTCCAGGCGCCTCAGCAGCGTGCGCAATCCACCACTGAACTTGCGCCCGACCGGCGCTTCGCCGCCGCTTGTCAGAAGCGCCGCCAATGCCCCTGTCGCCTTGCGCCGTAAACCGGCAATCGCGCTCCTGCGACAGATAGCCGAGCGATGGACGCGAATGAATATGGCATGATCGAGTTGCGCCTCGAGTGCCGACAAGGTCATCCGCACGAGCCCGCCCCGACCGTCATTGGTGTGGAGACGGACATAGTCGCCCTGGGCTTCGATCCATTCGATCTCATCGACCTTGATCCGCACGGTTTCGCGGTGACGGTGCGCCCATAGATTCTCGATCGGGGCACCCATATTGCCGTCATCACTTTCGGCCCCGCGATTGGACTCCACCGGAGGCGTCCGCCCGTTCAGCCAATAGATTGCCCGATCCACCGCCTGTGCGAGCCGATCGAGCGCAACCGGTTTCATCAGATAGTCCGCGGCATCGATCCCAAAGGCCCGTACCGCATGAGAATCGAACGCGGTTACGAAGATGATCGCCGGGCGGTTGAGCTCAGGTAATTTCGCGACAAGATCGAACCCGGTCAGGCCAGGCATCGCGATATCCAGGAACAGGATGTCGGGCTGCAGCGCGTCGATCATCGTCATCGCCTCGCTCGCCTTGCTGGTTGATCCGATGATATCGATGGTGTCAAGCGGCCTCAGCGCCCGGTCCAACCGCGCCAGCGCCAGCGGCTCGTCATCGATCAATATCGCGCGTCGCCGTGTCATGCGGCGAACTCCGCCGGCAGGTGAATTTCCGACCGAAATCCGCCTTGCGGAACGGCCGTCGTCACCAGCATGGCGCGGCCACCGAAATGGACGAGTAATCGGTCGCGGACATTGCGCAACCCGACGCCCGTGCCAGCGGTCCGGGCGCCCGTTGCCGCCCCGTCATTCTCGACTAGAATTCGCACTTCGTCCCCGCATCGCTCAGCCCGGATCGCGACGTTGGTCAGTGCCTCGGACCGCTCGACCCCATGACGCAACGCATTTTCGACCAGCGGCTGCAAAATCAGGGCAGGCACACGCAAATCGGCCAATGTGTCGGGAATATCGACGATGACCTTCAGCCGCTCCGAAAACCGCACTTGCTCGATCCCGAGATAAAGCCGCTGCAGCGCAATCTCTTCATGCAACGGGATCAACCGTTGCGGATCGCCAGCGAAGGTGCTGCGCACGAACGCCGATAGGTTGAGCAACATCGCCTCTGCGTCGGCATTGCGGTGTTCGAGCACCAGCGACGAAATCGAATTGAGCGTGTTGAACAGGAAATGCGGATTGACCTGATAGCGCAACGCGGCGATCTGCGCCTCCTGCGCCAACCCGGTCATGCGCGACATATGCCGTCGCTGATCCTCTACCTTCCAGTGATAGATCAGCGCGAGGTACGTCCCGGTCCAGGCCAGGCAATAGCCGAGCCAGATCAGAACCCACTGCGCCATGTCGGCGAGACGCAGCGGCGCCAACCCGGGCAGCGGCGCGATCACCCGGTTCATCAGCGTGCTGAATATGGTGAGTGCAAACGCCATCGCGATCGCCCCGGCCATGCCGCATGCAACCCACAAAACGAAAGAGCGCGTGCGCAACCGGCCCAGCAGGCGCACCATTACCAGGCACAGGATCGTGCCGAATGCAGCGGTGATCAAACGGCGCGGACCGATGACGTTGAAGGGCAGGTCGCTCACCAGTGCGGCGCGGATCGACAACATCCCAAAGGTGAAGATCCAGAAGGCCGCGATCAGCAGCAGCGCCGACCGGCGCTGTCGCGTGAACCACTGCCTCTTCGATGCCGGAGCGGCGGTTGGCACGGATAATGGAATCGTCGGAATTCCCGGGCGCACCAGATCCTTTCCGGTTGAACGTTGCATGATTTTGCCCGCCGCAATCAGCCCCGCGCTGATCGTCGATCGATGTCTAGAGCCTGCTGCTGATATCGCCAAACGTGCGGGACTTACTCACGCCCCATTGTCCTGAATCGGCTGAGCACCCACCTATGCGTCGTCCCACCGCGCACCATCCGGAGCCCGCATCGATGACCGAAGCCCCCGCTTATACGCCTCCCAATGTCTGGACCTGGAACAAGGAGAACGGCGGTGCCTTCGCCAATATCAACCGCCCGATCGCCGGGCCGACCCATGACAAGGAATTGCCGGTCGGGAAACATCCCCTGCAACTCTATTCGCTCGGCACACCCAATGGGGTGAAGGTCACGGTCATGCTCGAGGAGCTCCTCGAACTCGGTCATAGCGGCGCGGAATATGATGCTTGGCTGATCCGCATCAACGAAGGTGATCAGTTCGGTAGCGGCTTTGTCGACGTGAATCCCAATTCGAAGATCCCCGCGCTCCTCGACCGCAGTGGCCCCGAGCCGATCCGCGTGTTCGAATCCGGCGCGATCCTGATGCACCTGGCCGAGAAGTTCGGCGAGTTCCTCCCGACCGACTCGGCGAAACGCGCGGAGTGCCTGTCCTGGCTGTTCTGGCAGATGGGCAGCGCACCCTTTCTCGGCGGCGGCTTCGGCCATTTCTACGCTTATGCGCCGATCAAGATCGAATATGCCATCGACCGTTACGCGATGGAGGTGAAGCGGCAGCTCGACGTGCTCGACCGCCGCCTTGCCGAACATGAATATCTCGGCGGCGCGGACTATAGCATCGCCGACATCGCCACCTGGCCCTGGTACGGCGCACTCGCTCTGGGTCAGGCTTATAACGCGGGCGAATTCCTGCAGGTGCAGGATTACAAACATGTTCAGCGCTGGACCAAGTCGATCGCCGCGCGCCCGGCCGTACAACGCGGACGGATGGTCAACCGCGTTATGGGTGACCCCGCAAGCCAGTTGCGCGAGCGGCACGATGCAAATGATTTCCTGACCCGAACGCAAGACAAGCTGGAAAGCGCGGCTTAGGAGGGATCGACATTCAGCGATGGGCGGAATGTTGAAGGCACTGACTCAACACCTTGGTGGATCGTGGAAACCTGGCGGACGGGAAGCTATCCAGCCCCCCGGCCCGCTCTTTTCAGATGGCTGGAAAGACCATCGCCCTTGCCCGCTGAGTGTGGTCGGTTCGCTATTCTGACCCGAACAGCCCGCTCGTTCGCTGTTACTGGCTGTTATTCGATAGCAGCCACCGTTGGACCAACCCACTGAACTACATCGGTATTTTGACTGGGCAATCCAAGTTAACAGCCAGCAAAATTCATTTCCGGAATAACAGCCAGTAAACCGCGCCGATCGTTGGCCACGTATCTCGGAAAGGCCCGCAGCCTACCGCTCAGAAACTCTCTGGGATGGCATAGGGGATCGTGCGCTGCCGTAGTTCTGATCTTGATTCTGCCGCAACCTGCTGCACGCCATCTCATCCGTGCCTACAATTTTGAGGAATCAACCATGGCCGACATCGTCAACCTGCGCACGGTCCGCAAAGCCAGAGCCCGTGCCGCTGCGACGGCACAGGCCGACAGTAACCGTGCCGCGTCCGGACGCACCAGAGCGGAAAAACATGCAACTGAGCGCGAAGCAAAAATGCTGAACGACAAGCTGGACGGGTCAAAACTCGTCAAGGATTAGAAAGACGACCCACATCGCTCACGGTACGGGCGGCTTGACGAAGTGACTCCCCAGGCCGAGCTCGAATAAGGACGCAAAGGCGAGCGATGTATAATCCTTGAGGCGTGGCCCGACGATCTGGGTGCCCGTCGCTTCTCAATAATAACGCGGGATCGGTCCGCGCTGCGGCGTCTGGTCGGGCAGATCGACGACCACCCGATCGACATAGCACCAGCCCCAACCCTCAGGCGGATCATAACCCTCGATGATCGGATGATGCGTCGCATGGAAATGCGCGGTAGCGTGACGGTTCGGGGAGTCGTCGCAGCATCCCACATGACCGCAGCTTCGGCACAACCGCAGGTGGAGCCATTCGCCGCCCATCGCCAGGCACTCCTCGCACCCTCGGGCGCTGGGTATGACCTGATTGATCGTGCTGGAATGAATGCAATCGCCGGACATGTCGGTGCTATACCGCATTCTGCCGCAACAGCGCCAGCGGATCCGCGTTTCGACCCAAGGCCCTTTCCAGGAAAGGATCACCCCCAATGGACCAGCCGCTCGACCCCACCGCGATGTCTCCCACTACAGCGATTATCTATGCCATTGGCTTCCCAATAACCCTGTTGGCCCTGGTATTCGCGCCAGCGGGCGGCCTGGACTGGTGGCCGGGCTGGATCTTCATCGCGGTACTTGTTGTCACCTTCGCTTTGTCGGTCGGGGTAATCGCCAGGATCAACCCGGTTATCTTCCGCGCGCGCAGTCGATTTCAGCCGGGCACTAAGGCCTGGGACAAAGCACTGCTCGCGGTCATATTACCCGCAATGGTCGCGATCATACCACTGGCCACATTCGATGCCGGGCGGATGCATTGGTCGACTGTACCGATGCCCCTGATATTGTTAGGCTATGCGGCACTTGTCGGCGGCATCGCGGGCACTAGCTGGGCACAGGCCGTCAATCCGTTTTTCGAACCCGGCGTCCGGATCCAGTCGGAACGGCATCAGCGCGTGATCGATTCCGGCCCCTATCGGTTGGTGCGGCATCCGGGATATGTCGCAGCACTGTTGATCTTCTGGGGCATGCCCTTCGCGCTGGGGTCATATTGGGCGGCGATCCCGGCTACCCTCGCCTCGACCCTTCTCGTGCTGCGAACCATCTGGGAAGACCGTCTGTTGCGTGACGGCCTCCCCGGCTATGCGGACTACGCGCGACGCGTCCAGTCACGTCTCCTTCCCGGCATCTGGTAGCTTACCACCGCCCGCTTCTCCGCCAGGGCGCACCACGTAAATGCAATGAAAAGCGGTGCGTGACCGGCGACGGACTGCTGCTTTCACCCTGCGGTCACGGAATAGTCACCGGATCGCAGCGTCACTGTCCCGGAAGCGGCCTAGCGGAGCCCGGAGCGAATAATCGCCTCGGGGGAATGACCATGCGTATCCTTTTTCTGTCCACCTCCCTGTTTGCCCTTGCCGGTGCAGCCCATGCCGCTCCCGCGCCTGCGCAAACCTCCGATCAAAGCGCCGAAATCAAACCGCTCGACGAGACGCAGGATATCGTCGTCACCGGCCGGGTCGGTGCCACCGATCTGCGCAAGGTGGAAGCAAGCTACGCGATCACCACGATCGACGATGCCAAACTGCGCATTTCGAACCCGATCTCGGCGGCCGAGGCGTTCAAGCAAGTGCCCGGCTTCTGGGTCGAATCCTCGGGCGGTGAAGGATCGAACAATGTCCGCTCGCGCGGCATACCTACGGACGGTTTCTCTTCGGTCGCGCTGCAGGAAAACGGCCTGTCGGTGCAATATGACGGCGGCCTCGGCTATCTTAACGCCGATCAGTCGTTTCGCTTCGACGAAACGATCGCACGCGTCGAAGCGGTGCGTGGCGGCCCCGCGTCGATCTTCGCGCCCAACGCCCCGGGCGGCCTGGTCAATTTCATCTCGCGGCGCGGCACTGACAACCCCGGCGGCATGGTTAAATACAGCTGGGGCGATTATGATTTGGCCCGCGTCGATGCCTATTACGGCACCAGGATCGCCGACAATTGGGGTGTGTTCGTCGGCGGCTTTTACCGCCGCGACCATGGCCTGCGCGATACCGGCTATCGCGCCAGCGACGGCGGCCAGATCCGCGCCACGATCGACTATGACGATGGCCGCAACCGCTTCATGCTCGACGTCAAGCATCTCGATGACAAGGTACCCTTTTATCTACCGGTACCACTGACCTTCGACGGCAAGGGCAAGATTATCGAGGTGCCAGGTTTCGATGCGCTTCACGGCACGCTGGCCGGGCCGGAAAATGCGCATGTCGCGATCCGTAATGTCGGCGGCCCCTTCGACTTCGACCTGACCGAAGGCAGTCATACCAAGATGACCCAGGTCGCGCTGGAATCGCGCTTCGAAATGGCTGACGGTTTCGGGTGGGAGAACCGCACGCATTATCGTGACAGCAAGATCCTGCGCAACGCGTTGTTCCCGACCGGCAATGTGACGGCGCTCGGTGATTATCTCGCCTCGCTGAACGGCGCGCTGGCGGCATTCCCCGGTGCCACTGGCCTGCGCGCGCAATATGCCACCGACGGAGCGCCGTTCACGGCGAGCGCGAACGGCAACGGGCTCGTGGTCGGCGGCAATCTCCTGTCGGTCAGCGTGCCAATGGACGAACTGATCACCGACCAGCGCTTCACCGCGGAGTTCGAGGCAGCGGGCAAGCACAGCTTCGCGATCGGCGGCACCTATGGCTATTATAATTACCGCTTCGACCGCTACATGGGCACCGCATTGCTCGAGATCGCGGATCAGGCGCGGCGACTCGATGTGGTTGCCGTCAATGCGGCGGGTGCCGTGGTCGGCCGGGTTACCGACAATGGCTTCCTGAGCTATGGTTCGCTCTACGACAATGTCGGCATGAAGGTTAACGCCTATGCGCTCTACGCAGGAGACGAGTGGCAGATCACGCCCAAACTGCGACTCGACTTCGCCGGACGGTATGAGCGCAACGACATTTCGGGCATGGTCGCGCGCAAGACGACCGTCAATCTGGGTGACCCGACCACACTGGCGGACGACAAGGTGAACACCGGCACGGGCCAGTTCGACCTAGTCGATCGGAGCTTCGACCATTGGGGCTGGACGGTCGGTGCCAATTATCAGTTCACGCCCGATGCCGGCCTGTTCGCACGCTACACCGATACGTTCAAACTGCCGAGTGCCGGGGATTATAACGGCAACCCGACACGCACTGACCAAAGCCCGATCCCGATCAAGATGGCGGAGATCGGCGCGAAATATTCGGCCTCCTGGCTAAATCTCTATGCCACCGGCTTCTATACCAAGTTCAAAGGCGTCCGTTTCACCGACAACGTCTTCGATACCAAAACCAACACCTACACACAGCGCTTCGCAACCGCCGATACCGTCGCTTATGGAGTCGAGCTGGAAGCATTGATCCGGCCGGTCAAATATTTCGACCTCGGTCTCCAGCTCACTTGGCAGGACCCACAATATAAGGGATTTACCTATACCGAATTGGTGAACGGCAAGCCTACGATTCGTGATTTTGACGGCAAGCAATTGATCCGCGTACCCAAACTCGCGATCCGCGCGGTGCCCGCGATCAACCTGTTTAAAGGACGGTTACGCACGGAACTGGAGATCGAGCGCTACTCGGAACGGTTCCCGGACATCGCCAATTCACAAGTGCTGCCACGCTACACCAATCTCAATCTCAACATCCGGGGCGAGGTGACGAAATTCCTGACACTGACCGCGAACATCACCAACCTGACCAACAAGATCGAGCTGACCGAAGGCAATCCGCGCGCCGGGTCGTTCGTCAGCGGCGATGCCGGCGCGCGCTATTTCCTGGCACGGCCAAATTTCGGACGGACCGTGCGCGTGTCGGCGGCAGTGAAATTTTGACACTGTTCGCGACAGCGCGGGCAATCATCGGCGCGGCGACGATTATCGTCGCGCCGGCGACGCTCGCTCCGACGCCACTATTCGCACAGGTGGCGCCAGCGCCGATCCCGACGCGCCCGCCCGACCGGGTGATACAGGGCGCGATCACTCGGGCCGATCACCAAAGCTACAAGGATGCGCCATTCGAGGTCCCGACCGGGACTATGCGTCTCGTCGTCGCGTTCGATTATGACACCCGCGACCAGAAGACGGTGATCGACCTGGGGCTGCGCGACCAGCATGGCTTTCGCGGCGCGAGCGGCGGCAACAAGGCCAGTTTCACGATTGCGGAAAGTGATGCAACACCGTCCTATCTACCTGGGCGGATCGACCCCGGAATATGGCACCTCTCGCTCGCCGTGCCGAATATTCGCACTGGCGTGACAGCGCACTGGACCGCGAAAATCTGGTTCCTGAAAGCGCCCGAGGCGAGTTCCCTGCCTGCGACCGTCATCGATCGCGGGCCCGGCTGGTATCGCGGCGACCTCCATCTTCATACCGCGCATAGTGACGGCTCATGCGAAAGTCAGTCGGGCAAGCGCGTCCCCTGCCCGCTATTCCTGACACTCGAAACCGCCGCCGCGCGTGGTCTGGATTTTGTCGCCGTCACCGAACACAATACCATCAGCCACCTGAATGCGCTGCGTGAGGATCAACCCTATTTCGACCGCATGCTGCTGATCCCGGGGCGGGAGATCACGACCTTCTACGGTCATTTCAACATCTTCGGCGTCACCGAGCCAATCGACTACCGGATCGTGCCGAACGGCACTGTTACGTTCAATTCGATCGCCGACCGGGTCCACAAACTGGGTGGCATCGTCTCAATCAACCATCCCGCCTTACCCTCCGGCGAAGCGTGCATGGGGTGTGGCTGGACCATGGCGGGCGTCGACCTTGCTCGCGCCGATGCAATCGAGGTTGCGAATGGCGGGACGATCGCAGCGCTTGGCGGTCGTGCCGACGGACCATGGTCGGGTATCCCCTTCTGGCTCGACGCACTGGCCGGATCGCACCCGGTCACTGCGATCGGCGGCAGCGACAACCACGAAGGTACGGCACGCAAGGAAATTGGCGGAACCGTGGGGCGGCCGACAACGGTGGTCTATGCCGATGGACTTTCCCAGGCACATATCCTTACCGGCATCGCGCGCGGCCGCGTGTTCGTCGACATTGCGGGCGATAGGCAATCGCTACTCGATCTCCATCTGCGCTCAAGCAATGCCAGCGCCTCGATGGGTGGTTTGCTCCGGCGACGCGCCGGCGAGCCCCTGGTCGCGCTCATCGATGCCAAAGCCTCGCCGGGCAGCCGGGTCGAACTGCTCGCCGGCAAGGATATCGTTGTAACGCGCGCATTGACTGAAGGACCGCATGTCGAGGTGCCGATAGATCTTCCGCCGGGCCGTGCGATCGTGCGCATCGTTGTTCGCGCAGTGGATGACAGGCTTCTGCTCCTCGGCAACGCCATTCGCGTCGATACCGCAAGGTAGCGGTCAAAGACGCGCCAGCTTGTATAGGCCAAGGCTCAGCTCACACTTCGGACGCGATGTTCCATAGGACACGCGCTTCCTCGGCAACGATCTCGGATGCTTCTTCCGGCCAGAACAGCTTCTTCCCCTCCAACCGCCGGATACCGCGCGACACGCCTAGTGTCCGGTCGAGATATGCGGGACTTTCGGGAGAGAAGATCGTGTCGCCAGTACCCCACAGAATCCGCGTTGGCACCGTGCTGCGTCTCAAGTCGGTAGAAATGCCGGCGAGCGCATTTTGCTCCAGCGCGATGGCATAGGCCTCGATCAGCCGTTTGCGCTGCGGCGTGGCGATCAACGGCGTGAAGTAGGTTGCAATCGCCTCGTCGGTCGGTTGCGTCGGATCGGAAAAGCACATGCCACCAAAGCCGGTCGAGGATCGCGCGAGCACCGGATCGGCCTGCCACGGCACCAGCCATCCGTCGGCATAGCGGCCCTTTTTCGATAGTTCGATCACGGGCGTTAGCGCCGGTGGCGGACAATCGATCTCGCTATCGCAATTGGTCAACAGCAGCGTGCGCACTCGATCCGGGTAATGCACCATCAGCAACTGAGCGATCGCCCCGCCGCTGTCATTGGCGATCAGGTCGACGTCCTTGATGCCGAGCTTGTCGAGCAGCGACACGATCATTGCCATCTGCGCCATCGGCCCGACATCCTGACCCCTGGCGACTTCAGTGTAGCCGAGCGCGAGAAAATCAGGCGCAACGCAGCGGCGGTGCATCGACAGTCGCTCGATCGCATGGCGCCACTGGAAGCTGTTGAGCGGAAAACCATGGAGGAAAAGGGCCACCGGCCCGGCACCAGCCTCGACATAAGCGACGCGCCCGGCCGGCAAAGCGACGAAGCGGCGAATGCGGTTATATTCCTTCACATGCAGCGAGTCTGCGCTGACCGGACCGGAATGCGCCCATGAATGGGAGGCAAGACCGGATAAAACCATCGTGCCTATTGCGCCGGTCGTCAGCTTCAGGAAACTGCGACGATCGCGCGGGCGGAGATTGGGAGCAGCAAGCGGCTTGGTCATGAAAAGATCCTCCTTGGAAGACCTCCTCAACCACGGTCGGAATCTTGCCGCTGTCGGAATCTTTAGCGACTTCCTGACACTGGCTCCGCAGTGGGAAAGCCGAAACTGAGGCTGGAGAACACCGTTTCGAAGTCGGTCTCACGCGACGGCGGCAGCGACCGGATCCAGATCGTGTTGAGCAACCAGTTGCCGTGCCTCGGCAGCGCGAAACGGGCCCGCCCCGTCACATCGGTGCGATGCGTCTCGACCGGCTCGGCATCTCGCGCAAGATCGGTGAGCTTGACCAGCGCCCCAGCGAGCGGACGCCCCTGATAGAAGACCCGCACCGGCAGGGTTGTCGCGCGTGGCATGGCATAGGGGCTGCGTTCAGGTACGATCTCCAGCGTCAGGCCGACCGGCTTAACGATTGTCGCCGGCTCCGTCCCAACCGGTCCCACCTGAACCAACGCCTTGGCTCGGCGGCCGTAATTCTCCGATCCGTCCGCCGCCATTCGACCATTTGCCTGCCGTTGGCGCAGCGCTGGGGTAAGTCCTTCGACGTTGAGATAATCGTTGAAGCGGATCGCCGGCAAATGGCTTTGCGCTTGATCGTCGGTTTCCAGCACCAGCATATAGGTACCCGACCCGGGAAGGCGAAACTCACCATCGCTCGCCGCATCGCCGAGATGGAGGCCCGCGCGCAGATCAATCCGTGCGCCGTCGGGCGCGACAGCTTGGAAGCGCGTTATGCGTCGGAGCGCAATCGGCGTACGCTGGCGATAGAGGCCATGGCCGACCTGTAACGTCATCGACGCCGCCACCTGCGACCGTAGCCAATAATCATTCGGCTGAACCCAGAAGTCGTGCGCCGCAACCGATGAGGCGGTGCCGGCCAGAACGGCAAGTGGCAAGGCGCTGAAAGATTTCACATGCACATCCTATTCAAGATGGTCGGGCAGATAGCCCGGCGTGACCGGCAGCATTTGCAGGGTCGCGGCGAGCAGGGCGATGGCGATTAACCAGCTCGATGCGATCTTCACCGCAATCCCCATGCCGCGCGCGATGAACCGGGTGGCAGGCAGCATGACGAACATGGCGGTGAGTGCTGGCGCCAGATCGACAGCAGTCCCGGCAAGCGCTATCACCGCGCCGCTCCAGATGCCGACGTTGAGCGACAATCCGATCGCAGCACGCTCGCCTGGACCACCGGGCAGATGCACCGCCGCGGCGGTCACAGCGAGACTGATCCAGCAACCGAAAAACGCCGCGTCGATCCAACTCCCAGGCCAAGGCAAGGTGGCGCTAAAAATGGCCGCCACGGCAATCGTCCCCAGCCCTGTCACTCCCATCCTTTTGGGCGCGAACGACAAAGCCAGCCCGCTCGCCGCACACAACAAGGCGGCAGGCAATACCGCATCCCTCACCGCCCGACAGCCATGGTCAGAAACCAGATACCGGTCAGGCCGATTCCGCCACCCAACACGCGCGTCGCGATTAGACCGCCCGGTCGCGCCGTGAACAACCCGACCCCGACCCCGGCGACATGCAGCAGCCCGGTCGCCAGTACGAATCCCGAGCTATAGCCGATCGGGTCGGCCGCCGAAGGCAGTTCCATCCCATGCGCATAGCCATGGAACAACGCGAATATCGCAATGACAGCTACGGCCATCCATACCGGCGCACGCCATGCCAGCGCGATGCACCCGCCCAGCCCCATCACCGACAGAGCGATGCCGATCTCCACCGGTGGCAGCGACACTCCGGTCATGCCCAGCATCGCGCCGCCCACCATCATTAACGGAAAGATTATCGGCAGCAGATAAATAAGCGGCCGGCCAAGAAACGCACCCCACACCCCAACTGCGACCATTGCCAGCAAATGGTCCATGCCGGTGAACGGATGGCGAAAACCCGATACGAACCCGCCCGCCAATCCTGTCCCGTTATGCGCCATGGCAGGGCTGGTACACATCACCGTTGCGATCATCACTGCGACACGCAATCGCTTGCACGCCACGCTCAATATTTCCGCTTCGGCGCCACCCCCACATCGGGGGCCGCCAGAAAGGGAAAAACCGTGGCGGAATGCGTGCGCTCGTCGTGATGGACACCATCATCGACACCGGTCGGAGTGCCGCTGACCAACAGAGAGCGATAGACGTTCACTGAATCATAATTCGGATCCCGCCCACCACAATCGTCGCGTAGCGCCGTCTCTCCCGCCAGCGCCGCGCGCTCGACGGCAAAGAGCTGAGTACAGATGTGCGAGGCGGCATTGACCCAGAGCCGGTCGTCGGCGAGGAGCGCCGCCATCGCGTGATAGCGCCGCCCGGGCGGTGCCTTGGCATCGGCCAGCAATTGATTGCCACAGCGCCCGTCGAACCCGTCATACAAGCCAAGCGCCTGTTCGATCTCGGGCACGAACTCGGTCGATCCGGCTGGAGTAGCGGCGTTATACTCCTCCTTCAGCGCATTCTGCACCTCTTCCGCCGTGATCGTGCCAAGCAGCGCATTGCCAGTCAGCGGCCGTCCAGCGCGATCGATCTGCCGTGCAACTGAAGCGGTCGAAGCCCACATCGCCAGCATCTTGCCGCCCTTGGCGATCAGATCGAGGTCAACCGAGAGCACGATCGATGCCGGCGTCCACCCTGCGAGAAAATTGCTCCCCGGCTCGCCTGCGGTGTGATTCCACTCGGTCAGGATCGCCCGCGACGCCGCGGCACTGAACTGCGGGCACCCCGCCGCGTCCTTCACGGCTCCGGCCTTCATTTCGGCGACCGCCTTGTTATAGGCGGCGCGCGTCCCCTTCACATTGTTGAAGAAAGGATCATCGCGCAGTCCGGCAAAAACGCGAAAGCGACGCTTGCCGCTCTCCAGCCCTTGCGGAGAGCGCGCATCGCCTAGTGCTCGGTCAACCGAGCCGATCCGGCAATCTGCGGCATCGGCGGCGGCAAAACGGCAGACGATGGTCGTCGTGGCGACCGTCTTGCCGAAACGTGGTCCGCTGTCGATGTGAAAGACATAATCGAGCCGGTCGGAAAAGCTGTGCCCAACGATCGTCATCACCAGATTCAGCCGCTTCCCGTCGGGCGCGGTCCAGGCGTAGAAATCGCTGATGTCAGCGCGCGGATCGGCGATCACCGACGGTGTGTCGAGGTGATCCGAGGCTTGCGCCACACCTGCCATCATCGCGCCCGCCGCCATCATGGCAGCCGCCAGAATCTTGTTGCGCATCTCGACCGACCCTCATTGTGAAGGCCCGTCTGTGCCGCGACCGACCGTCCGTCGCTGTCAGAATCTTTAGCGGATTGAGTGAGAAAGCGCCGCGCGCCGGAAATCGGACGGCGATCGGCCATAGGCATCGCGAAACGCCGCACTGAAATGGCTATGACTGGAAAAACCCAGATCGAGTCCAAGCATGGTCAGATCTTCGCATTCCGGCAATAGATCGAGTGCCCGCGCCAGCCTTAACCGCATCTGATAGCGATAGAGCGGCACTCCCTCGACCTGCTGGAACACTTGGGTGAGATAGACGGGCGATCCGCCGACCTCGGCAGCGATCTCCGCCAGTGTCCAGCGCCGCGCGAGGTCACTTGCCAGCACCAGCTTGGCTCGATCAGCGAGTCGCTGACGACCGATGCTCGCACCTGCGATATGCGTGGTGCGCGGCCCGAGCGCCTGCTGCACCAACTCCAGCGTCAGGCTCTCCGCCTCCAGCGCCTGGGTCGATCGCCGCTGCAATCGATGACGCAGCAACGCGACCAGCGCCTGGGTACGCGGATCGATCCGCAGCCGGTGATGTCGAAAACCGATGAGATCATGATCGTGCAACAGAGCGCGCGGCGCCAATTCGTGCAGCAAGGTTTCGTTGATCGCCAATGATAGGCACGCATCACCCCCGGCCACCGGATGACTGATGCTATATCCTTCCCCCGCATTGAAAAACACGACCTGGTTCGCCTCGGCAATCGCCTGATCACGCCCCAGATGCCGCGCATAGACGCCGCGATAGGGAAAGACGATCTCGGTGGCGGTGGCGCATTCTTCCGGGCTGCGATGTCGGCAATTACCCCGGCAACGTATATCACGCACCGTGACGTCGGGCGTCGCGAGCAGCGATATAGCCTCGACTTCGGGCGCGGGGGCGGGGGATTCGATCATTGTCTGTATCGGGTGCCGTGCTGCACCACGGGCTTTACGGATGCAATATGCTCGCGATATCCGTGGGAGGGCCGGGGGCCGGGGGCCGGTTGCCAGCCCCCGACGCTCAACGCTTTACGTGGCGACCCTGACGCGAATCCGCGACCCGCACGTCAGCCGACACCGCCTCCCACGCTTCCCCCTTCGCCGCACCGGTCACAAACACCCGCCCCGGCTCGTAGTAGGTCCCACCGGTATAGACCGGGTGCGGCGCCGTGTAGGCCCTGAGCAGTTTGCTCGCCATAGCGTCGTCCTCAGCCATTGGTCTGATTGCCTGCCGTAACGCCCGCGGTGATCTTGCCGAGCGTCGGAGCGGTGCCGGCAATGGTGTAGCGCAGCCGCACATAGCGTTCGTCGGTGCCGAGCGGGATTGAATCCGGCAGTAACAGCTTCGCCCCTGTCGCCAGATCGGTCAGCGCATAAGTGGGCGAGGACCACACCGTCTTCGCGCTGGCGAAACCGATATTGTCGTCGGTCTCAACCGAGATGGTCAGCGAAGTAAGGTTGTTGAAGCTCTCTACCACCGTCACCTTGAGCGGCACTGCAGCGCCCCTGCCAATATCGCGGACGATCGCCGCAGCAGCTCCGTAAACGGTGCCGGTCGCGCCAAGATCAACGATATTGGCCGAGACCGCCGTTGCCGTCACAGCCTGGGCGTTGGAAAAAAGCGTGGTTGCATCCATGATCATATCTTGTCTCCTGAATTTCTGGATTCCGTCCTCTCCCCGTTCGTTCTGAGCTCGTCGAAGGACCGTTCTTCTCCTCGATGGTCGAGAAGAAAACAGAGCTTTGGCAGGCTCAGCCCGAACGGAGGTCGGGAGTTGGCACGCTCAGACCACGCGCGCTTCGGCGTTGATCAGCGCATCGGTCTCGCGAATAGGAATGCCGCGGTACGACAGCACTTCCTGCCCCTGCAGTTCCATTGGCTTTAGCATCAGCGCGCCATTGGCAGTGTTGGTGCCGAGCGCATCAAGCGCGGATAGCACATCCCGGTTCATGTAGATCACCGTGCGCCCCTGTGCCGGCACGTCGCCGCTCATCTTCGCGGCGCGGCGCCCTTGCAGCTTGTAATAAGCCTGACGCATGAACTTGTAGAGATCGACCGCGCCCGTCAGCGTGTCGGAATAATCGACATTGGCGATACGCGTGTTGAAGCGCCAGTCGCGCACCGCGACACCGACATGCTGCCGGAACAATTCTTCCTTCACATAATAGACATTGCCGTTGGCGTCGGCGGTACGCTGTTCACCCTTCTCCTCACGCGTCACGCCGGCCTTGGTGCCCTTGGGGTGGATCAGCGTGGTGTAATTGTCGCCATGCGTAACAAACCAGATGCTGGTGTTATCCGATCCCGAACCGCCGGCGTCGACGATCTGGTTGCCCGCACCTACGCCGCCGATCTTGTTGTAACGCGCGGCCAGCCCCTTGAAGCGTTCCGGCGTGGCAACAGTGTCGTGATAAAAGAAGCCACGCTGCACCTCTTGCGCCATCGCCTCGAGATAAGCGCGTCCTTCGGATAGGCGCACCGCCGCCGGATTGGGCGAGATATCGAGCAACCGCGTATCGACCGTCGACAGACCCTCGACGAAACCGGTGGTATCATCGACTTGCTGCGTGGTGCTCTTCGACTGCGGAATACCTTGATAGAGCATGCCCCAGCTCACAGTGGGCAGGCCGGTGCGAATGGTGTGGCGATGCACCGTGCCCATGTTGCATTCGGCGGTCACTGCGTCTTCCATCAGCGGGTTGAGCTGACGCAGCACTTCGATCACTTCGCCGGTCTGGGCGGCGCTACCGCCTGCGCCCTTGTACATGTCAATAAGGTTGAGAAATGAATTACCGATCGTGGCCATGACTTAATGTCCTCCCTTGGGTGCGTCGTCGGGGTAGAGCGTTTCCGCCGGACCCTTTCTGGTGGATGGTGCGGAGTGTCCGCGGGTGAAATTGCTGTCCTCGCCGATCGCCTGGCCGACCTTGTGGAAGGCCCGGATCATTTCAGGGTGATTGCCCAGGCCCGACTCATCGAGCAGCACCCGGAACGGCGAACCACGTGTGAAACCCAGCGCGTCGAGCGCCGACGCGGCGGTTGCGATGCTCCGGTTCCAGTGCGCACCACCGATCTCGGGATCTGCGCGGGCGCTGTCCAGCCATGCCTTGCGGCTGGCCTGCACCTCGGTGACGAGTTGCTGATTGAACTTGTCTGTGATGCCCTTGGCGAAATCCGCCGCAACCGGCATCAGCTTGTTGGCTGCCTCATTCGACAAACCCAGTTCGCGGAACACCGGCGTCGCAGCTTCGATCGCCACAGGGTCGAGCGTGAGGCCCTCCGGAGCGGTCAATTGATAGCTGTGAGGGATGTCGAGCGCGGCATCCTCGCCGCTTAATCCTTTATCGATATCGGACCCGAGGTCCGGTCCTGCGCCAAGCGCGGTGGGGTCCACAGAGTCGAAGGCTTCAATCGTCGTCGAATCCCCCCAGCTCTGCTCCGAGGTCTGCATAAGTGCTGTTTCGTCTGCCAAATCTTTTCTCCGTAGGCGGCAATTGGACCTGTTCGCGCAGGGTTTGAATCAAGGTGAGGACAGGAATTACTGAGATGGACCGCTCGGGCTGCGCTTCCTCGAAACTGCGCAGAATCTCGATCACGAGCGAGCGCCGCCCCTCGAGATACAGCGTGCGGCCGTCGCCGGCTGTGGCACTCGCGTCGAACAAGCCGGCGCGCTGGATCAGGTCGAACAGAAAGCGGCGAAAGGCCGCACTTTCGAGCAAAGAGAGCTTGTCGGTGAGGTCAGTCATCGACCGACCGCAACACACAAACCGTCACCCCGGACCGATGGTGAGGCGAAGCGAGTTTCACGAATCATCATTGTGGGCCTTGCCCAACCAAGCCCGCCAGTCCCCCACCCTGCGCCGCTTCACCAAGCATCCGAACCGCTTGTGCGCCGTCTTTCGCGGGCCCGGCCATTGCCGCCAGCTTGCTCGCCTGCTCCGCTTGCGCCCGTCCATCGCGCAGCTCCTTCGCGTCATCGACCGAGCGAATGATCCTGGGCGGCGCACCGGCACGGTCGGCGAAATCATCCACCACCGCATCAATATCAAGCCGGTCTCCGGCCTCAGGGAACTGCGCCGCGAGCGATCCGACGAACGACACCGTCCGCTCGATCTGACCGATCCCGATCATCCGCTGCATCTGGGCAAGGATCGACACGAAATCGACCTTGATCGGTTCCCCCTGCAACTGCTCGGGCGCTGGCGGGAACAGCTTCTTGCGGGCCATGATGCCGAAGGTGCGGTCGATCGCCACCTCCAGCTTCTCGTTATTGACCCGTTCGATCACTGGCCCCAGCTGGGTCAGCTTTTCCTCGTTGCGGCTGGCGATCTCTTCGATATTGCGCGGCTGTATGCCGGCCATGTTGGTGATCGCCATGAACAGATCGGCATAGGTCAGCCGTCCGACCGCATCGGCGCAGCGCTGTACATCCTCCATGATCGCACCGATCGCTGCCGGGTTCATCTGGTAAGGCACGATCACACCGGCGGCATCGACCGCCGACGCCGAAACGACATTGCCTGCCTGCCCCGTCAGCTTGATCGAAGCTGGTACGATCTTCTCAGGCCTGACCAGAAACTCGGTTGCCTGAGTCTTGCGCCTGGTCTGCAACTGCAGCTCACGCATGTCGGGCAACGCGTCGAACCCTGGCGACGTGCCATAGGTATCGCCTCCGATAGTATCCCAGCGCGGGGCCCAGAAGGGCTGTTCCTCGAAACCGCCGATGCTGAGCACGCGCTCGGCATTGCCGTCATTCTCATCCCAATAGATCGATCGCCACGGCTTACCCCGTGCATCCTTGACGTCCGGCACGCGGTCGTCATTCGGCTCGATCGCATGCAGCACATTGACCGTCTCGTCGTAACGGCCATTGCCGTGCGCAGTGCGCACGAAATCGCTCGCCCCATCCAGTCCGAACGATTGCACCAATTGATGTACCGTCATCGGCACGCGGCGATAGAGTGTGTCGGGCACGCTAGCGTCGGAGAGGGCCGTCCAGAATTCACCTGCGGTCAGCGCGTGGCACACCGCGCCCTCGCGCCAGTGATCGACCATCACGCACGCCTCGGTGCCGAACATGCCCATTTCGGCATAGCCCGATTTCATCGCACCGTAGAAATTGGTGCCGGCCAGGAACGCGTACATGCGTCGCTCGACCTCGGCCAGCCAGGTCTTCACCTCGCTGTCGGCAGCGAGATTCTCGTCGAAGGGCGCTAGCCGAAACCATGGCCGCGACGGCGAAGAGAGGCCGCTGGTCATGCCTCCGGTCAGGGTGCGAAAACTCAGGATCGCGTGGCTGTTATAGATTGCCCGGTTGGTGCGTCGGAAATTGCGGTTCTGTTCGTCATTGAGGAAGCGCGACCGTGACGGTTGCGCATATTGCGCGATCTCGCGCCACTCCGCCTCGTAGGGCAGACGCGCGGATTTGAGTGCGGACAGGCGCCGGTTGCAGCGCTCTTTCAGTGTCTGTCCCATCAGCCCCCCAATATCGTCGTGGTTGGCGCGCTTCCCATGCCGAGCGCACCTGTATAGGCCGACGCCATCAGCGCGCGGCGGCGGCGGATCTCATCATCGGCGCGCAGGGCCGTCGCGCCGCCATCCGGCAGTTTCAGCTCCTGGCGTTCGGGAATGACCTGAGCCTTGGGGGGGTTCGGCGTACACATGATCAGCCTCCCAGCACGGTGGTGGTGGTTGCACCTGGAGCACTGCCCAGCGCATTTGGATTGACGCGCTGCGGCGCAGCCACTGTGGGCCGCCGTTGCGTGCCATTGCTGACCGGTTGCGAGCCGGCCCTGTTATCGGGCGATTTCCGCCCCACGATGCCAAGGACGAGCTTGCGCATGACTTCCCGTCCGTTCGGATTGCTGGAACACATGCAGGCCGATTAAGCCGCCTCGCGTTGAAGTTGAATCGACCGGGATCGCTGGGGTGGACATAATGTCCTACCTGACCGGATTCCGGGCGTGAGGGGTGGCTCCGCTCCTGTCTGACGCCTATCTTCACCCTATCGGCCTGATGCGGCCGACTATGGAGTTTCAATCGTCATGGCACGGCCCAACGATACAGCGCGCGACCAGTTTCGACGCATGATGCTCGTGATTTCAGCGGTCGCGGTGGTGATGGTGGTCGGCGCGCTGTATTTTCTGTCGCTCAACGGCCCGCTGACGATCCATCTGGTGGTCGCAACCATTGCCGGCGTCTTCTTCTCGGTCCTGCTCGGCTGCGGCCTCTTTGCCGCAGCCTTTTTCAGCAGCAAAAGCGGCCATGACCAGGACGTGACTGATGCCACCAGCCGCAGGGTGAAGGATTAGCCTCGGGGTCCGATCGGCACATCGCGCAATTGAGTGCCGGGAGGCCAGTCCTTTGGACGATATGGGGGAACCGCAGCGCCCGATGCCATTCGTCAGCCCATGTCTTAAATCAGGCCTCTGGCCATGAGGGACCTGTTCCGGTCATCTCTGGCTCTGGCCGAGCACGCTCCTGTGTCGGCCATATAGCGCATAGATCACGACGCCGATCGCGTTCCAGATCAGGCACCAGAGCAGCGTCTGCATGGGCAGGCTGAAGAACAGATATAGGCACCCCCCAACGGCTCCCACGCCGACCAGCGTGGCGGCGGGAACACGGAAGGGACGGGGAAGGTCGGGCGCGCGACGACGCAGGATGAGCAGGCATGACCCGACCGCGATGAAGGCGATGAGGGTGCCGGCATTGGCGAGCGCGGCGATCTTTCCGATCGGCAGAATGCCGGCCAGTATCGCCACGAGCACCGCCGTCATCAGCGTGATCCGCACCGGCGTGCCGCGGGCCGAAATGCGCGCCAGCCCCTGAGGCAAAAAGCCGTCGCGCGCCATGGCGAGGAAGATGCGGCTTTGACCATAGAGAAAGGCGAGCAGCACGGTTGGCAAGGCAATGACCGCCGCCGTCGCCACGACACGCGCCACGCCTCCCTGGTTCAATGACCGCAGGATCAGCGCCAGCGGCTCGGGGCTGTCGGCAAAGCGGGTAAATGACACCGCGCCCACCGCCGCCGCTGCGACCAGCAGATAGATCAGCGTGCAGGCGAGCATCGAACCGATGATGCCAATCGCCAGGTCGCGCTCGGGCCGCTTGGTTTCCTCGGCAGCCGTCGAAATGGCGTCGAAACCATAAAAGGCGAAGAAGATGATCGCCGCCGCCGCCATCACACCGCGCGGCACGCCGTCCCCGCCGGCGCTGGCAGTGAAACCATAGGGCATGAACGGATGAAGGTTCGCTGCATCGAAATGCGGCAGCGCATAAGCAACGAACAGCGACAGGGTGGCGATCTTGACCAGCACCAGCACCGTATTCACGCGCGCGCTTTCACGCGTCCCGAGCAGCAGCAAGCCGGTGACGACCGCGATAATGAAGACTGCCGGAAGGTTGATGATGCCGCCCAGTTCCGGCCCTTGCGTCAGCGCCGCCGGGAAACCGAGGCCGATGAGCAAGGGTGAGGCATAACCCGACCAGCCAACCGCCACCGTCGACACCACCAGCGAATATTCCAGGATCAGGCTCCACCCCACCACCCAGGCAATGGTCTCGCCCAGCACCGCATAGGAATAGCTGTACGCGCTGCCCGACGCCGGCATCATCGCCGCAAGTTCGGCATAAGCGAGCGCCGCGCAGGCACACACCACACCCGCAATGGCGAAGGACAGCAGCACCGCAGGGCCAGCCCGATCCGCACCGACCCCGATCAGTGTCAGGATGCCGGTGCCGACGATCGCTCCAACCCCCAACGCCATCAAATGCGGCCAGGACAGAGTCGGCGGCAAAGCGTCGGGATGACGCTCCCCCGCCGGCGCGATCGGCTTGCGGCGTGTCCAGCTGTTCAATTCTCTTCTCCCATGGGGCGCTGTCCATCTTATTACAGCGCCGCGCAAGCATGAGCCAATGACGGACGGACGGCCCTACCCGACCCGCGGTTTTCGTTCACACCCCAAAATGCGGTAAACTTGGCAACCCGTCACGCCGTCAGGCGGAGCCGGCCAATGCGATGTCAGCATCAGGCAGATATCGACTTACCCCATGCGCGGTCGCCGCTATTCTCGTGCCATAATCGCGGAGCAGTAAATGGCAAAACAGGCGCAGCGCAGTGCATCCACGGTCGGGGCCATCCTCGCCACCGCGCGCGCGCTCTTTTCCGAACAGGGCTTCGAGGCGGTCAGCATCGACATGATCGCGCGCGATGCCGGAATCGCGAAGGGCGCAGTCTATCATCATTTCACATCGAAGCGCGACCTGCTCGATCGGCTCGTCGATACGATGCAGGCCGAGCTCGCCACGCAACTCGCGTCGGAACTGCCAGGCGGACCACCGACATCGCGGTCGCTGGCCAACAGCGTCGGCACCTATCTTCAAGCCGCACAGCGGGCGGACCGCAAGCGTATCCTGCTGATCGATGGTCCGATCGTGCTTGGCTGGCAGCGTTGGCGGGAGATTGACGATCGCTATTTCGCCGCCGCGATGCGCGCCGGAATCCAAGGCATCATGCCGTCCCTGGCAACAACAAAAGAAGTCGATGCAGTGACCAGGCTCACACTTGGTGCGATCATGGAGGCCGCATTGGCCAGCGGCAGCGCCGTCGAGGCCTCGGCCACCTCCGCTGCTTTCGTTGAAGCCTTGCACCTCATGCTCTCCGGCGTCGCATCGATGGAAGGGCGCGACGCGGCCGATGCTTGACATCGCCGTGCAGTGCTTTCAATAACCGACTTCTAGTCGGTTATTGAAAGCACTTTCATGCCAAGTTCCGAACGTGTCGAAAGTTTCATCGCCCTGGTCGAGGCCGGCTCTTACGTCACCGCCCTGGAGGAATATTATGCCGAAACCGCGTCGGCACAGGAGAATGGCGACACCCCGCGCACCGGGCGCGACGCGCTGATCGCGGCTGAACGGCGCACGCTCTCGCTACACCGGGAAATCCGTGCCAACCGCCTCGCCGCGCCATCGATCGACGGCGACCGCGTCGCGATTGCCTGGCGATTCGAATTTGTTGCACAGGATGGATCGACGCGTGCGATGGAGGAAATCGCCTGGCAACTTTGGTCGGGCGACAGGATCATCGAGGAACGCTTCTTCTACGACCCCAGACAGCTAGCCGCGCGTACCGATGCCTGAGATCGCATTGGCAACCTCAGGCGCGCAATGCGACAGTCTTCAATGTCAGGATGACGCATAGCAGCAGAAACGGCACAAACAACGCGCGCGGGTGACCCTTCTGTTCGAAATAAAGCAACACAGCCACGAAGCTCGTACACAGCCAAGCCAGCAATCCCCACAGAATATGTTCCGGCCCGAACAAGCGCCAGCCCCACAGCACTGCCATCATCAGTGTCACGAGCAGGAACACCACTAGTTTCATCTCGCCAATCTCATGCCCTTCACGTTGCCCGAACCGCTGGGGAATGCGGGTAACGCACCTATTTGATCCGCTTCCAGGTTTGCGCACGACAGCCAAGTCCAGCGAACAGGCACCCTTCCCCCACCATCGTCCGCGCATCGATCAGACGAAGCGTACCTGCAAACGTCTTGCCGATATCGGGCACAAACACTTCACCACTCCACAACCCCGGCGACTCCGGTTCGAAATCGCGAAACAACTGCTCACCGACGAGCCGGTCCGTCCCTTTCTGACGTGCATCGGCCACGGCTTTGGGACTTGCCCAGATCACCGTACCGCAAATCCCCGGCCCGCATGGCTTGAACCGAACATGCACCGACTTGGCCGGGTTGGCCCATATTCCCGCGGGCGCCGCCCCCCGACTGATCGCGGGTGCAGCCGCTGATGTGGCGACGAACGCCATGATATATCCCAAAACGCGCATCCGGTTTCTCCTCCCGGTTTCTCATCCACCATAGCCAACGCCGCTGCACCGGGGAATATCCGCCGCACGGCGCTCAGCTTGACTCACCCGAATGCGGGACGAGCATTACGCCATGCTGTTCAACGACCTGATCGGCCTTGATGCCACACGCCACACCGGACGGGTCGCACTGCGCTTCGGCACCGCCGAACTGAGTTTGCCGAGGTCGATCGCGCGTCCGACATGATCGTCAGCGGCGGCTACAACATCTATCCCAAGGAAGTGGAGGACGCACTGGTCGGGCATGCTCAGGTCGCTGAGGCCGTGGTTGTCGGTGTGCAGAGCGAGAAATGGGGCGAGGAAGTCGCCGCGTTCATCGTCGCACGCGGTACCCCGCCCGAAATCGCGGCATTGATCGAGCATTGCCGGGCCTCGCTCGCCGGCTACAAGCTGCCCAAACAGGTCCACTTCATCGACGAAATCCCCAAAAGTGCAGTGGGCAAACCACGGCGCCGTGCGGTGCGCGAGCCATTCTGGGCCGATCGCGACCGCAGGATCTGACTCGGCGCGATGTTGTATGACAAATAATGTAAAAACGCTGGTGTGACACCGCGTCGGCGTTACGATGCCGATATGATCAAGACCAAGGCCGCCTCTCTCGCCGACCAACTCGTCGATCAGTTGGAACGCAGCATCGATTCAGGCGAATTGCCGCCCGGCGCGCGATTCCCGACCGAGAAGGCTATTACCGACACCGCCGGCGTAAGCCGCACCGTGGTGCGTGAGGCATATGCCCGGCTCGCCGCCCGCGGGTTGCTGGTGTCGCGACGTGGCTCGGGCGCCTATGTTTCGGAAAATGCCCGCTACCGCGCTTTCCAGGTCGCACCCGAGGAAATGGAAGAGATCGAAGATGTCATCAAATTGCTCGAAATGCGCATGGCGATCGAAGCGGAGATGGCCGACCTCGCCGCGCGGCGCCGCACTGACCACGACATCGCCGCGCTACGTGACTGTCTCGACCGCATGGCGATGAGCGCTGACCGTGAGGTTGCGGTCGACGCCGATGCCGCCTTTCATTCGGCAATCGCGGCCGCCGCGCACAATGAATATTATTCCCGTTTCATGGGCTTTCTCGGCGTCCGCCTGGTGCCGCGCCGAGCGCTTTTTCTGCGCGACCGGAGCGAAACCGCGGATCGCGCTTATGCCGACGCGATCCAGCGCGATCATGAAGCGATCTTCACCGCGATTGCCGCCGGCGATCCGGTCCGCGCTCGCCGCGCCGCGCGACGGCATCTCGAAAAGAGTCTTGAACGGCACCGCCAGATGATCGTTCTGCGCGACGAATGAAGCCGCACACGATCACCGCAAAGTTGTCATACAAATAGTTGTCATACATTTTTGGAGCTGGTACAGACTCGGACGACCGGTGTCGTTCCGTGCCCATAGGCCCGTGCATGATCAGCCGGCCGCATTGCGTTTACCGCATCGTCGCCCGGGCGGCGGGCGGGCCGCGATAACGAACAAGATTGTCCGAGAGGGGATGGAATCATGTCGAAAGGCTCTGTGCTGCTGAACTGCGCGACGTCCGCGCTGGCGCTGATCGTGGCGAACCCGGCACTGGCGCAGGACGCTCCACCTGCCTCCGCGCCGCAAAACGCCACATCGAGCGATGATGGCATCGCCGACATCGTTGTGACCGCGACCAAGCGTGCTGAGCGCTTGCAGGACGTCCCCGTATCGGTGACCGCGCTGACCAGTGATGTGATCGAGCGCCAGAATGTCCGCGACATTTCCGACTTGCCCAAGCTCATTCCCGGCCTGACCGTCACCTATGGCTCGCAGCCGGGCAATTTCAGCATCAACATGCGCGGTATTGGCACCTTCTCCAACGGCATCGCGGTGGAATCCGACGTCGCGGTGGTGATCGACGATGTACCGATCGGTCTGCAGGCTTCGGCCTTCAAGGACCTGATCGATGTCGAGCGGATCGAAGCGCTGAAGGGCCCGCAATCAACCTTATTCGGCAAAAGCGCGATCGCCGGCGTACTGAATATCACTACCCAGGCCCCGACCGACACCTTTACCGGCCGCATCACTGGTCTGGTCACGACGGATCATGAATGGCGCGTCGGTGGCACCATCGCCGGGCCGATCAGCGATACGCTGAAATTCCGCGTCACCGCCTCGCGCAATGTTTATGACGGCAACATCATCAACCTGACCACCGGCAATCGCCAGAATGGCAGCAAGGGCCTGACCGTCACCGGCAAGCTGGTCTGGACGCCCAGCGATGATTTCACGGCATCGCTCCAGCCGCGCTACAACAAGACCGAGGCGACTTGTTGTGTCAGCCCAATCACCTCGCTGACTCCCGGCCTGTTCTACCAGGGCCTGCCGCAATTCCCCGCCAGCTCGGTGCTCGCCGGCATCCCGATCAATGACCGCTACAACGTCCGCATCCGCAACGACGAACGCGCGGGCGGCGATTCCCGCATGTACGGTGCGACCTTCCATGCGACCTACACCACGCCCGAGGATTCGCTGCTCGGCGGCGCGACGATCGGCTATATCCTGTCGGTCGACCGTTATCGCATGTTCGATTATCAGGACATCGACGGTACGGATCAGCCTTTCCTGCTCAACTTCCCCGCCGCATCGCCCTCGGGCATCAACAGCGGCGCGCGCATCCATGGCAATTTCCATGCGAATTCGGCGACGCAGGAATTGCGCATCACCTCTCCGGGCGAGAAGCGTTTCCGCTATATTGTCGGCTTGTGGTACGCACGTAACTCACTCGACCGCTTCCTCGATCGCGGCCCCGTCCTGCAGTTCGTCCGCTATTTGGCGCAGAGCAACAATCGCAATTATTCCGCCTATACCGACCTCGCGTTCGACATCACCGGCAAATTGACTGCGGTCGGCGGCCTGCGCGTCAACAAGCAAAAGATCGATTATCGCTTCTCCAACTATACCGCGGCAGTACCGTTCACCTTGCGTGGGGCCGATTCCGACAATGCCGTGACCGGCAAGGCTGGGTTACAATATCATTTCACGCCCGATATCATGACCTATGCGACCTATTCGACGGGTTACAAGGGTCAGGCTTACGATCTGGTCAGCACGTTCAGCGCTCGCTTCGCCGCCGCCGGCCCGGTGCCGCCGGAGACTGCCAAGAACTACGAGATCGGCTTCAAGAACAGCCTGTTCAATCGTCACCTGATCCTCAATGCGACGTTGTTCTCGACCGAGTATAAGGGGTTCCAGACTTCGGTGCAGTCGTTCCTCCCCGACGGCACCTATCTCACCTTCCTTAATTCGATCGGCAAGCTGCGTACGCGCGGTATCGAGGTCGAGATACTCGCCAAACCGTTCCGAGGCCTGAGCATCAATGGGTCCGGCGCTTATACCGACGCCAAGATCATCGATTTCCCCTTTGGTCCCTGCTTCTCCAACCAGACGGTGGCACAGGGTTGCATCCTCGACCCGCGCGTTACGGTGAACCCCGGCAAGGTGCAGAATCTGAGTGGCAAGCGGCTTAACAATGCACCCGAGTTCAAGTTCAATCTGGGCAGTCAGTACGACTTCCCACTCGGTGATTCGCTGAACGGCTTCCTGACCTTCTCCTATCGTTGGCAAAGCAGGATCAATTTCGCGCTCAACCAGGATCCGGTCACGGTGCAAAAATCGTACGGCGTGTTCGACGCGTCAGTCGGCACCACTGCGGGTGACGGCAAGTACAAGCTCAGCCTGTTCGTCAACAATGCCTTCAACAGGCATTATGCGGTTGGCTTGGGCAATACGACTTCGGGCTTCAGCGCACCCGGCGTGATCGCCGCCGGCACCACCTGGCAGCCGGCACGCGATTCCTTTCGCTATGCCGGAATACGCCTCGACGCGAACTTCTGACGTTCTTTCCGGATTTCCTCCGCTTTCCAATGGGAAGCGGAGGACAGGACAAACATCCAGACAGCCGGCGGCCGGGCTCTTGCGCCGAAAATCCCAATACCAGCGCACACCTATCTTGCAGCGCGAGTCCACAATCCGAAACATATCGTTGCGCTTACGTATCGACAAATTGTCCGACGACCATCACTCCGAAATAGGCGGTTCGGAACAATGATCACGATGTGACCGTTTGGCGGCCATGACTTTCCTCATCAGGCCGGATGCTCGATTTTCGCAACTGCGCGCAATCGACAACCATTGCACTGTTGTCATAATTCCTTCGCCGCGAGCCCCCGCAACGAAAGGCGCGTTGCAAGTGCCCGGATGATGCGTAAGCTGTCGCCGCGGGTCGCAGCCGCATTTGTATAAATTGGGAGGGGCATGCCCAATGGTGCAATCGAACTCAGTTAATGATCAGGGTGGGCGAAGTTCCGTTCTGGAACCCAACGGAATCGGTTCGGCCGGTCGGCACGCCGAGGATATCTCAAGGATTGTCGGCAAACTTGCCAAGCTCGATCGAACGGTCGCTCATCATTATGACGATCTGTATGATTTCGGAGAGACAGCGCGGACGCTCGACCAGTCCAATGCGCTGATCGCCTCGGCGCTCGACGGCGTGCGCGCTGTGACCACCCAGGCCAATGCCCGGTTGGCCGGCGCAACCGTCCGGCTCAACGCAATGGCGCGCGACGCACCGGCCAAGCGAGCCATGATCCGCGGGTTGCTCGACTTGGGGCTCGATCAGCATGGACGCCATGAAGGGTCGCTCGCCGATGCGATGACCCGCCTTCATAATCTGTCAGCCACGGCGAAGACGCTTGCCGGCACGCTCGACACGACTGCCGAACAAGCGCGAGACAGCCAGTCATTGGGCGTCGCCGCCGCGCTGCATGTGTTGAGTGGTGACCTGATGACGATCGCCGGTGATCTCGCGCTCGAACGGCAGCGGGCCGACACCGGCCATGCCCGCTGGGCGCTGAACGCCGCGACGATCGCTGACGATGTCGAACAACTGATGGACGGGCTGCACGAACCGCTCGCTACGTTGCGCGAGGTCGATGAACTGCTGTCCGCCGGGATCGAAGGTGGCCGGATGGTTGCCGAAATCTTCGGTGAAGCCAACACCGTGTCGTCGAACCTGTTCCAGCTCATCGCAGGCGCCGCACGTGCGCTGGGCCAGGCTCGGGTGCTGCTCCGCCAGACCCAGGCGCGTGCGACGCGACTCGAACAGGCCAGCCGTGTCGCGTTCGAACGCGGCGCCGCGTTGGGGCTGAGCGAGGAGGACAAGATCTATGTGACGTTGGCGATCGACCTGCGAGACGAACTCCAGGCGCTGACTCTAAGCGCGCTCGAACAGGGGGCACTCAGCCTCGAACAATTGTTCGACAATGACTATCAGCTTATCCCCACCAGCCTGCCGGAACGGTTCCGGACTTCGCTGACCGACTGGGCCGATGCGCAGTGGCGGCCTTTTCTCGACGCAGCCATGACACGAGCGCCGCATGTTCGGTCGGCGGTGTGCAGCGACATGAGCGGGTTTTTGCCGACGCATATTTCAGCTCGCTCGCGGCCGGCGACTGGTGACCCGACGCACGACATCGGCAACTGCCGTAACGGTCGGATCATGTATGACGACCGACTGCGCCAGTATAAGGAGAATGCCGCCGACTTCACCGCGACCGTCTATCGTATGGACGACCATAGTGGCGGGTTCATCGTCGTCCGGCTGATCTTCGTGCCGCTCTTCTTTGCCGGGAAACGCTGGGGCGATTTCGAGCTGGCCTATTCCGTCTGACCAATTGAAGCCTTGGATGGTGAAGGAACTCCAATGAGCTGGTCTGCAACACAATATGTCAAGTTCGAGGCGGAGCGGAATCGCCCGATCGATGATCTGCTGGCCCGGATTCCCGCAACCACCCCGATGCATCGGGCGGCCGATATCGGCTGTGGCCCGGGCAATTCGACTGAGCGACTCCAGACTCGCTTTCCCGATGCCGAATTGAGCGGCATCGACAGTTCTCCCGACATGATCGCCGCAGCGCGTGCTCGGCTACCCGCGGTGCGCTTCTCGATCGAAGATATCGCCACCTGGCCCGACCCCGGGCCGTTCGATCTGATCCTGGCCAACGCCGCGCTGCAATGGGTGCCGGATCATGCCATATTGCTGCCTGCGCTGATCGCGAAGCTCGCGCCTGGCGGCAGTCTCGCGGTGCAGATCCCCGACAATCTCGACGAACCCGCGCATCGCCTCTTGCGCGACGTGGCGGTCGAGGAGCCTTTCGCCACCATCCTGACCGGTGCGGGCGCAGCCAACGCCAATCGCCATCCGGCCGATTGGTATTACCGCTTGCTGTGCGGCCGTGTCGCCGGAATCGATATCTGGCGCACGACCTATTTCCACCAACTTGCCGGCGGCCCCGAGGCCGTGGTCGACTGGCTCAAGGGCACCGGCCTGCGGCCTTACCTCGATCGGCTCGACGATGCGCAGCAGGCGGTATTCCTCGATCGGTATCGGGCCCGGATCGCGACCGCCTATCCAACCCTTGCCGAGGGCGTGGTGCTGTTGCCCTTCCCCCGGCTGTTCATCGTCGCAACACGAGCGACTTAGGGCCGATCAAGCGGCCTGAACTTCGCGCGACCGCTCCAGCGCACGCTCGATCCAGGCAGCGACCTCAGTCGGCGCCGTCAGTGGAATCATATGACCGCCCTCGATCAGAGTCACATCGGCATGCGCGATCACCTCCGGTAGCCGCTCGCCATGCAGCACTGGATCGAGAATTGCGTCGCCACGGCCATACAGGATCGCGACGGGCATGCCGATCTCGCCATAGCGCGCAACGATCGGCGCCAGTGCATCGGGAGTCTGAGTCAATTCGGTCGAGGCGGTGAACACCGCGCTTGGCCGCTGCACCAGCAGCCCGCCGCCGCGCAGCCCGAAATCGTCCGGCACCGATTCAGGCGCAAATACCTGGACGGCCGATTTCGATCCGGCCAGCACCGACATCGGCACCGCGATGACCGAGGCAACAAAACGTCGCACGCCACGCGACCGGATATTCAAGCCCTTGAACGCTGCCGGCGGCGTATCGATTACCCGGGTCAGCGCGGCGAGCAGCGCGACGCCGCGGAGCGACGCCGGATGCGTCACCGCCAGAGTCAGCGTTACCGCTCCACCGAGCGAATGCCCTACAACCAGCGGCCGATCGAGCCCCAGTTTGGCAATCAGCGCGGCGACCAGATCGGCCTGTGCGACGAGTGAGAAACCGCCCGGCATCGCCGCCGAATAGCCCGACCCCGGGCGATCGATCACCACCACCCGATGGTGCCGCGCCAAGATTTCGGTCAGTGAATAGGTGAAATTATGGCTGTTCCCGGCCAGGCCATGGATCAGGACGATCGCATCGCCGCTCGCTTGTCCCACCGGACCCTTGTCGACGTAGTGGAGCCGCTGTCCGTCAATCTCGATAAAGCTCCCCTGCGCCGGCACTTGCCGCTCGACGAAGCGTGTGCGGGCTTTCGTATAAAACAGCCCGGTCGCGACGAGCGCGGCCAGGACGATCAGGATCACGAAGATGACGGTCATGCGGCAGCCCCTTACGGTATCGAGCGATCAAAGCATTGATCGTCGCTGGACGCCAGCGCGACGTGATGACCAGACGCTCGCGAAGTTGTCATTGACCCCGGCGAGCCGAAACTAAGTTGCGGCGTGCCCCGTCCCCGCGCGATGGCACGCCTCCAATTATCGGGAGGTCCCATGTTTCGCCGCCATGCCGTGCGCCTATTCGTGCCGATGCTCGCCGGTGGCAATTTCCGCGATCGGCTTTGGGCTTGCCTCGGCGCTCTGATCGGTATCGCGCTCACCGCCTTGCTATGCTCGCTTGTGCTACCGCCAGCTGCCTTTGCCATGCTGGTCGCGCCGATCGGCGCATCGGCGGTGCTGCTCTTCGCGGTACCGGCCAGCCCGCTGGCACAGCCCTGGTCGATTATCGGCGGCAATATGATCTCGGCAATCATCGGCGTAGCGGTCGCGCAATCCATGGCGCCACCCGTGCTCGCCGTCGGGCTTGCCGTGGGCGGCGCGATTCTCGCCATGTCGCTGCTACGTTGCCTTCATCCGCCCGGTGGGGCGGTGGCGCTTACCGCGTTGATCGGCGGCCCAATGGTTGCCCAGGCCGGGTTTCTGTTCGCGCTGGCACCGGTCGGGCTCAATTCGGCATTGCTCGTGCTGACCGGCATCGTGTTTCATCGCCTGTCCGGCCATTCCTATCCACATCGCGCCGTACCGGTGGCCGGACACGTCATCCCGCCTCAACCCGAGCCGTTCTTCCATCCCGAAGACGTCGATCGCGCGCTCGCCGATCTGGGCGAGACATTCGACGTCGGGAAAGCCGATCTCGAATTGCTGTTTCGGCAGGTGGAACTTCATGCGCGCGAGCGAACCCAACGCTCGGCTTGATCTCGTTCGCCTGACACGCGCTTGCTCCTCTCTGGGATGGCGGTCCAGCCGGCGATCAGCCGCACTCGGCCATGAAGGCCGTGATGTCCCGTGCCAGCCGACCGGCATGTGTCAGCGGCAGGCCGTGTGGTGCGCCTTCATAGACCAACAACCGTGCATCGGGGATCAGCGCCGCGGTTCGCGCTCCGGTAATGGCTAGCGGCGCCGATACGTCCTGGTCGCCATGCACGACCAGCGTCGGGACATAGATACGCGTCAGGTCGGTACGGAAATCGGTCGAGACATTGGCCTGAGCAAGCTGCACCGCGGCGAGCAGCGAGGTCCCAAGCATCATACGCTGTCCCCACGCCTTCATCGCATCGCTCGTCTCGGCGACGAAGAAAGGATCGGTGTTGGCCGCAATCCAGGCCGGAAAGTCGGTCATCAGCAGGTCACTGCCCGCCGCCAGCACCCCGCCGTCGATGCCCTCCGGATTGTCCTCGGTGCGCAGCAGGAATGGCGTGGTTGCACCGACCAGCACGACGCGCTCGATCCCGACTCCGTCGTGGCGCGCGAAATAGCGCGCGATCTCCATCGTCGCCATCGAATGCGCGACCACGGTCAACCCGCGCAGCCCAAGCGTGTCGATCACCGCAGCGATATCGTCGGCCAGCGTATCATGATCGTAACCGCAGCCCGGATCGGACGAACGCCCATGCCCGCGCCGGTCGAACGACAGGCAGCGATGCCCGCGTGCGACGAAGTCGACCATCTGCGGCCCCCAGAAATCGGACGGCAGGGTCCATCCGGAAAGGAACAGCATCGGCTCGCCGCTCCCCCAGTCTCGCACCGCGAGGCGCGCGCCATCGCTCGTTTCGACCGTGTCGATCCGTGAGGCGAGCGCCCCGGTCTGGATGGAATTGGATGCGAATGATCCGTGCATGATGTGTCTCCTGGCCTGTGTTGCCGCGAGAAAATGCTCAAACCGCGATCCGAAGTCGATTACCTCACAGGTAAGCAAATCACGAAATTCATCGATCAGCGCCACTTCACGCATTATTCGATCAAAAATGAACTGAAACGCGCGTCGATCATTATGCCGGTTCGATCTGAAACCAGCAGGAGGCAAAATGACACGACCATCGACGACACTGATCGCAGCACTGGCCGGCATCGTCGCGCTGTCCGGATGCAGCGCGCTGACCGGCGGCCCCGGCAATGGGGATATTGAGCGCGTCGCTCGCGAACAGATGGCCGCGTCGCTTCAGGATCCGAATGCCAACCCTGCCACCAAAGCCGCGCTTGAAAAGGCGCTGGCGGATGCGACGATCACGCCCAAGGGCCTGTGCAATGGCAAGGCCGAACCCGGGGTTCAGGTCTGTGCCGTCGATGTGAACATCCAGATGCCGGGCACGGCCGCCAAGGCGACGCAGCCGTTCATCGTCAAGCTCACCAAGGGCAGCGACGGCAAATGGAAAGGCGCGCCCGACTGACGGCGGTGAACGCGTTGCCCACGCTGAGCCGATAGGCGATATCGTTCCGCGATCGATTCGGTCCGGAAGGATATCGCCATGGCTACCCCAATTCTCCACCGCAGCGCCCTGCGCTTCGCCACGGTTGCGGCGGTCGTGACCGCGACTGCCGCAAGCGCCGAGACCATCACGATCAGCGGGCGTTTTCCTGCGCAGAACCGCGAAGCAAGCTATTTGCAGCGGCTGGCGATCGATCGCTTCGCCGGCCGTGACGGCGAACCGTTGGCCAACGCCCTCGCCGCCGCCCTGTCGCGCGCGGAGAATGCGAGCGGCCCACACTTCACCTTGCTGGGCGACACCGGCGGACGCCAGCCGCGCGCCGATGGGGTGCTCAGCGGATCGGCGACGTCGGACTGGGAAGAACACCGCGTGACGCTGCAGCGCCGCCGCTGCGTCGAGCGCGCTGCGCCAAAGGACGGCAAGAAGCGCCGCGACGATGATGATGGCGAATGCCTCAAATATGCCGATGTGCCGGTACCCTGCATGCAACGCACGACCAGCCTGACCGTCTCGTTGCGCTTGGTACGCATCGCAGATGGCGCGATTGTCTATACCGCCAGCAAACCGCGCAGCGAGACGGTTAACTGGTGCCCGCGCGACTCCACCCCCCGGGCAGCGGAAGCGGTGATCGCGGACATGATCGACAGCGTTGCGGGCGAAACACGTGGTGACATTGCGCCGCACGGCGACACTTACAAGATCCGCTATCGCGAGGATCGCGCTGGGCTGTCCAAGCCGCTCGCCATGCGCTTCAAAGATGTGCTCCGAGTCTCGAAGAGCGACAGTCGTGGTGCCTGCGAAGGATGGGAATCGATTGACCGCGACCAACCGGGACAGTTGTCGATCGTCTTCAATCGCGGCCTGTGTGCGGAACAGCGCGGCGATTATCGGGTGGCGCTGAACCTGTATCGCGAGGCACGCGCGATGAAGAACGCGGACGACATCAATACCGCCATCGGACGGGCCCAGGCCCTGATTGCCGGGGTGGAGGACGAGGGCCGCTTCCGACGGCGCAGTTGACCTTTTACGCACGAGAACGGGCAACGACATCAAATTGCCGCGAAGCGCTGCGCTTGGTGTCGCGGGGGCGAATCGATGGAGACTCGATCGATGCGCGAGACGTTGCTGATCTGCTTGACCGTCCTGACCACCACGCTGGTCACCACGCCCGGACACGCGCAGGACGCGCCGCCACCCGGCACACCAGCCACGCATCCGTCCGGAACACCCGGCGACCGACCGCACGGCCGCTTGTTCATCAGTCCGATGGGCGAGCCGTTTCGCGGTGACAAGCCAGCCGATGCCTGGTTCGACGGCGCCGACACCAATCATGACGGCGCGCTCGATCTGGCGGAGTTCACCCAGGACGAGCGCCGCTTCTTCGCGCTGCTCGATCGCGGTCATGACGGGGAGATCGACCCCGATGATATCGAGAATTACGAAACCGCCATCGCCCCTGAAATCCGCGTGCGCGACTTTGGTGGCGGCGGCGGCGGTGCTCATCGCGGCGGTGGCGGTGGTGGCGGCGGCCGCCACGGCGGCGGTGGCGGTGGCGGCCATCGTGGCGGCGGTGGCGGGATGCGCGGCGGTGGCGGCGGCGGCGAAAGCGAAGCGTCCCCCAGTGGCGGCGAGACGCGCGTTACTTATGGCAAGCAGGGCGCGGCGCGGTTCAGCTATTTCGACTTTCCCGAACCGGTCACGATCGCCGACACCAATTTCAACCGTGGCGTCGACGCCCGGGAATTTGACACCGCCGCGCGGCAACGTTTCGCCCTGCTGGACAAGAATGGCGATGGCAAAATCGAAAAGAGCGAACTGCCCCACATCGCCTTTGGCCGGGGTGATCGGGGAGGCGGCCACGGTGGCGATCACGGCGATAATCATGGAGGTGGACGATTTGGCGGCCCGGGCCGCGCCGGCGCCACGCCGCCGGAGGAATAGGCGCGTCGCTAGACGCCGAGCGCCAGCCGCATGAATACCGTGCCCGCGACCGGCGTGTCATAATAGGGTTCGACCAACTCGAAGCCGGCGGCGCGGTATAACCCCTGCGCCGCAACCATGGTCGGCAGCGTATCCAGCCACATCTCGGCATAGCCGATCCGCCGCGCCTCGACGATCAGCGCCTCCATTAGCGCACGGCCCAGCCCCGTTCCGCGCCCGGCCGGCGCGACATAGAGCCGCTTCATCTCGCACTGGCCAGACATTGCCATCGGCCGCAGCGCGACACATCCGATTGGCTCGCCAACGGCTCGTCGCGCCAGCAGCAGCATGCCATGGGGCGGTGCGTAATTGCCCGGCAACCCCCTCAGTTCGCCCGCGAAATCCTGGTAAGCCAGATCGATGTCGAGCGACGCCGCATAATCGCGGAACAACCCGGCGACTGCGACCAGATCGGCCGCGTCATTCGCCGGAGAGATGGAAATATCGCGCACCATGCCCTCTCTCATGCCGAGCCGGATCGTCAATACCAACCGTCAAGATCCCGATTGAAATCCCTCGAAACCTGCATGGTTTTTCGACATCGCCCGCCTAAGGCTCGAACGTGACATTTCGCCTTCCCTATGCCCTCGCGGCAATCGCCCTCTTCGCGGTCGAGATCGCCATCGCGCTGTTCGTGCATGACCGCATCATCCGGCCACATATCGGCGACAGCCTGGCGGTGGCGTTGCTCTACCTGGCGCTTCGCGCGGTGACGCCGCTGCGCATCACGCCCGCTGCCATGCTTGCGCTGGGCATCGCCATCGCGATCGAGTTCGGCCAGCTCTTCGGCCTGATCGGCGCGCTTGGACTAAGTGGAAATGTCGCCGCCCGCTTCCTGCTCGGCGCAGGCTTCGATCCGCTGGATTTCATCGCCTATGTCGCTGGCGCTCTGGTCGTGCTGACGGTGGAATCCATGCGTACAGACCAGGCGACGCGATAGGGCCGCCTCACTCTCCACCCAATCGACGCCGGACTCGGTCGTAAAGCGAGGTCCGGTTCAACGCCTGGTCCAGCAGGTCAAGCGCCACCAGAGCCCGTTCGGCTTCCTGGTTGAGTTCGACCGAGACCGCCTCGAGCGCGACCCAGACCGGGGCTAGGTCTTGATAAAGTTGCCGCCCAGCGACTGAGAGCGTCAGTCGGCCACCGCGCGCATCGTCCGGGTTCACCTCGACCATGACCAGCCCGGCCTCGTCGAGCGATTTGCGCGTCTGGCTGACCGAGGCCTGGCTGATGCCGAGCCGAATCGCGAGTTTGCTGACCGATAATGCCGGCCCCTGCGCCAATTCATTCATGACGCCGAACCAGCGTTGCTCGAAACGCACACCATGATCGGCATAGAGCCGCGCGCAATCCTGGTCGATCCGCTCCGATAACCTCCTCAGCCGGCCACCGATCGCCGCCGCGCCATAAGCACGCGATCCCCCACCGACATCGACATCCCACTCTTCGCTCATTGACAATTCCATAGGCGCCTAAGTAAATAGATAGGCGCCTACTTATACCTCGGTTATCGGTGGCGTCACCTGTACGGAGCCCTTCATGATCCGCATCCCGCATCTGCTCGTTGCCGTGCTGCTGTCGATGATGATGACGGCAACTCCGGCGCGCGCCACCGACACCGCCCCCGACATCGCGCCCGGCCCGGTCGATCTCATGCGCGCGGACCTCGACACGCTGGCGAAAACGGATGGATTGAGCGGGGTGGTGCTGATCGCGAAAAATGGCACGCCGATCTTCGACCAGGCCTATGGCTTTGCCAATCTCGCCGACCATATTCCCAACCGGATCGATACCAAATTCAACATGGCGTCGATGGGCAAAATGATCACCGCGGTCGCGATCATGCAACTGGTCGAGTCCGGCAAGGTCTCGCTCAACGACAAGGTCGGCAAACATCTCCCTGGCTTTCCCAATCAGGCGGTACGCGAACAGGTCACGATCGAACAATTGCTGACCCATCGTTCGGGCATGGGCAATTTCTGGGAAGTGCTGGCGGACAAGGCGAAGGAGCGCTTCGTCACCGTGTCGGACTATATCCCCCTGATCGCCGATCAGCCGCTTGCGTCCGCACCCGGCGCTCGCTTCGCCTACAGCAATAACGGCTACATCATACTCGGTCTGATCATCGAAGCAGCCAGTGGCCAAAGCTATTTCGATTATGTCAGGCAGCATATCTATATGCCCGCGGGCATGACCGACACCGACGCCTATGAACTCGACCAGCCAGTGCCAAATCTAGCCATCGGCTATACCCGCGATGCGGTACGGCCCGGGCGGATCAGCAGCAACATCTTCGTCAATGCCTTTAAGGGCGGCCCTGCGGGAGGTAGCTTCACGACTGCCAGGGATCTACTTCGCTTCAGCACCGCGCTGCTCGGTCACAAACTACTGAACAAGATGACCACCGAGCTGATGACCAGCGGCAAGGTCGACTATGGCGACAGGCGCTATGGCTACGGCTTTATCGAGGAAATCGCCAATGGCCATCGCGTCATCGGCCATGGCGGGGGCCATATCGGCATCGCCGACGAGCTGATGATCTTCCCTGATCTCGGCTATGTTGCGGTCATCCTCACCAACGGCGATGTCGATAATTTCTGGGACGTGCGCGCTCTTGTGAAGCGCGACCTGGTCGGAGCATCGGCTGATACCGAGAGTCTCGCTTATACCAAAGCGCTGGTCGAGACCGCTCGATCGAGCGGTTATGAGGCGGCGGCGAAGCGTCTGGCCAGCGATCCCGCTCACCCCGCACTGCGTAGCGGCGTGCTCGAACAAGCGGGTTATAAATTGCTGTGGCAGTCGCAAGTCGATGCGGCGATCGGAGTGTTCCGCCTCTACATCACAGCCAGCCCGGACGATGCCTATGCCTTTCTTGGGCTCGGCACCGCCAACGCCCGGGCGGGTAACAAGGCTGAGGCCATCAGGGCCTGGCGCCGCTATCTCGCGCTGGAACCCGACGATGCCGAGATCAAGACGAAGCTTGCGGCATTGATCAGGTGACCGGCTGCGACAGCGGGTGAAGCGTTTCGTGCGATTGCTTGTCGTCCAGTCCACCGCGGGAGAAAGACCTGCTGACCGACTCCGGTTGGGGTTTCCCGATCATGGCGCTGTGGTGCGGATATCACAGGCGCGCCGGAGCAAAACCCCGCCCATTGTCATGACGGCGGGCGGTAGCCTCGGTCCCGCGAGTTTGGCGCGATATGGCGCGGTGCATAATCGCCCGACTGGCCACCCCAGAGACTGGACACGAAGGCCACTCCGCGCTGGTGCAATGCATGTTCCCGCGCCTATGTCAATATTTGTCTGACAACTTCCCGAGCACAGGAACATGCAGTCCCAGGAATGATGTTTCAGGGTCGGCCCTTGACCTCGATTCAAATCGCTCCGCCTGTGCCTCATCTCGCATCGCCATGCACATGGCGGGGTCCGGCATGACCCTCGACCGGCAGGACAGGAGATACACGGGTGTCGAGAATATTCGAAGATAGGGTTGCCGATCCATCCCCCCTTCGCACCGATCAGGCCGCACCGGTCGGCGATGCCCTCACGACGATCGGACGGGCCGATCCCGCCGACGCCGCCGTCAGTCCGAGCGCTACCGATGACCTGGCGTCGCCGGCGGCACCGGACGCCGCCGCTGGCCAGCGGCGCACCAGAATGCAGCTCTATACGCGAATGATGACCGATCTGGAGGTGCTGACCGACGGCAAGCGCATGCCGACCGACGCTGAAATCGATGACGCGCTGACTCGTGCGGCACGAGCTCTTGGCCTCCCCGTGCCGTCCGGCAATCGGCGCGACGCCCCATTCATTGCCGCACGGCACGCGCATCCCGATCAGGTGGCGGGAGCATCCTCACCGGATCTGCCTTTCGACATGCCGATGAGCGGCGCCGCGCCTGGGCTGGAACGGCAGCCGCCGCTGGACGAAGATGACGAGACGCCGATCACCCTGATCCCACCCCGGCCCGATGCCGGTGGTCCACCACCCTATTCCGCCACTGAAGAGCTAAAGCCGGTCGAACATGATCGGCGGATGGCAACCTGGCTCGAACAAGGGCTGAGCGCGCAGGATCTTGACCAGGTGGTGGCGGGCATCACGCGATCGGGCAATTTCGAGCAGATCGTGGCGGTCAGAAATGCCGCCCGCACCCTTGCCGACATCGACGCCATGCATAGCAATACACGAAACCTGGCCGATCGGCTGAGCGCTTATCTCGACGGTGACCAAGTTGACGACAACACCGACGTCAGCCCGACCGGCGTACCGGAGTCGCTCATGGGGTTGGCGAGTCGCTATCCCGGCGGCGCCATGCTTCAAAATGCCGATTTCGCGGCAGGCGATGGTCGCGGCAGAATCAGCTTTGACGGCAATGGACGCGCTGCTCCCGGCAATGGCGGGGTCTCTTTCGGCCGGACAATCTTCGATGCCCTCACGCGCAGATCACCGCCGAAAAGCGACCTGGATCCGATCATAGACGCGCAGTTGAACGGCACGTTGGCGAGGCCAGTGGACAAGCCGCCGCTGACCGAGATGGAAAAGACTCAGCTCACCGCGCTGACCATCACCGAGCTCAGCTATGATGAGGGCGCCACCGTCAATTCGGTCGCGACGCATTACGGCGCCTTCAGAAGGATGAGCAATCGAGAACTCAAGGCGCTCGGGCTACAACCCGCTCGTTTCAATCAGCCCGAAAATGGATTGAATTCCAGCCTGTGGACCAACGGACGAATCTTCATCTTCACCGTGACCGGCAGCAACGATTCAAAGATTACCGGTGAAGACTGGCGCACAAATCGCATCAGCGAAGCGCAATTGGTGCCGAAACAATATACGGAAGGTATCGAACTTGCCCGAGACATACAGAACAGATTGAAGCAGATAACCGGCCATAAACTGTTCTTTACCGGTCATTCGCTCGGCGGCGGAATCACTGCTGCCGCCGGATCGTTGCTAAAAGTCACGACGATCACATTCGATGCGGCCGGCCCGTCACCAGGCCTTACCTCACTTTATGGCATCAAGCGGAATGTGGGGAATGTCCTGAACATATCTCATCGGCAGGATCCTCTCAGCCGAACTCACGATCCAATACCCTTTACCAACTCGATCATCGGACGACAGATGTGGGTTGGAAAATCCGGCCTTCCCTTTAATCATCAACTGCCGCCGATTCGGGAGGGTATCTTGTCCGGGGAACGATGATGAGAAGGCGATACCGGATTTCATTGGCGTGCATGGCTGGCCTGATCGCGGCCGCGCCGACCTATGGACAGTCCGCGTCTGGCCTCGGCGAAACCAAGCCGACCGCACAGGCACAGGCCGGCATTGCTCAGGCAAGCGCCCTGTTCCCGGATCCTGATGTAAAGTCGTTCATGGATTGTGTGCAGACGACACAGGATCGGGATTTGCGCACGTGCAAGCTGGACCGCGCAAAAATCAATTATGAGGGATATCGCGGCATCACGCCGTTGCTCCGGCTCGTCACCCTTGACCTCCTATCCCCCCAGGGGATCACGACTTTCATCAAACAGGGCGCCGACCCGTTCATTTACAGCGCGCGTGACGGGCTGTCCGCTGCCAAGTTTCTCGTCACTTATGAGCCGGTCGAGTATCTCGAAGCACTATATAACGCCGGCGTGGATATAAATTACAATAAACTTGAAGGGGATGGAAGCTTCTCCATAATCGCGGAAGTTATCTCTGACTGGGATCAGCGCAAAGTCGACTTTGTATTCGATCACGGTGGCGATATTGAACAAAGATCGTTCGACGGATCAACACCGCTTCTCCAGATAGGCGGATATTATTACAAATTCAGCCCTTTCATTAAGCACAAATATCTTCTAGATAGAGGAGCATCCCCGTTCGCTACAGACTATTTTGGTGACGGAATTTGCAACGATGTCGTAAATTCGCAGCAAGACCCCGACGCGGCGACCAGGAAAAGTAAGAAAGTTCTGCTGGCCATGCTGAAAGCGCGCGGCATCGATTGTTCAAAAACCAAGCGCGACAAAGAAGATACCAGCATGGTCATGACCTATAGCAACTCCGAGGCGGAAAAGCCCGGCGCGGCGCAGGCAGGAGCTTTGACGACGCCGCCCCCGGAGTAACGACGCCCGAATAAAGACGGGCGCCACGCGACCGTTGCAGCGATAGAAATCGCTGCGTCCACAACGGCATCGGCGGACGATTGCGCCAGATCCTGCGGCGCAAAAAACGCGGCACGAGCCCGAAGGCTCGCACCGCGCCTTGCTTCATGCCGATCAGGATCAGTCGCGCTGAACCGCGTCCTTCAGTTCGGCGCGCTTGGCTTGGTCGAGCGCGGCGACGGCCTTGGCGGGGCAGTGCACCACCGCCGGCAACCGCGGGGTTTTGCCCGCCGGCGTGTGGTCGAAACGCATCGTGCAGCCCGCTTCGCGCTGCGCGGGGGTCAGCGGCCCGCGTGGATTCTCGGTGGCGGCAGCGGGCGCAGTTGCGCCGATCGCAATCGCGGCGGCGGCAAGGATCAGGGGGAGACGCATGGAACAAACTCCGACAATATGGCATAGGTTGTGCCGCACCATCTAGGGAGGCCGCATGTCTGGCCATTCGCCCCACTGTGACAAAATGTTTCCCGCGCCTCCTGTTAAAGGCCACTCGCATTGACCCGTCGAAGGGCGCTCCCTAGGTGCGCGATGTCATGAACAACCGCACGACCGATCCCATCGAGCCCAGTAATTCCGCGCCGTCGATCGTTCTGGTCGAGGACGATCCCGCGCTGCGCACCCTGACCACGCGCGCGCTGCAGCAGAATGGCTATCATGTCCGTCCGGCTGCCTCGGCGCCCGAAATGTGGCGCGCGCTGGAGGCCGGGCCCGCTGATCTCGTGCTGCTCGACGTGATGTTGCCGCAGACCAGCGGCCTCGATCTGTGCCGCGCGCTGCGCCAGCAAAGCGACGTGCCGATCATTTTCGTCAGCGCCAAGGGCAGCGAGACCGATCGCGTCGTCGGCCTGGAAATGGGCGCCGACGATTATCTGGCCAAGCCGTTCGGCACCGCGGAACTGCTCGCCCGCGTCCGCGCGGTGTTGCGCCGCGGCGGGCTCGACCGGCGGCACGGCAAACCCGAACAGGGCCTGATCGAATTCGATGGCTGGACCGTCAATGTCTCACGCCGTGAACTGCAATCGCCGAGCGGCGCCGGGGTCGACCTGACCGGTGCGGAATTCGATCTGCTGATGAGCCTGATCGACCATGCGGGGCGAATCATCGCGCGCGAGCGCCTGCTCGAATTGTCACGCACCCGGCTTGGCGACAGTTCGGATCGCAGCGTCGATGTGCTGATCAGCCGGCTGCGGCGCAAATTGTCGCATGGCAAGCAAGCCGCGCCGATCGTCACGGTGCGCGGCATCGGTTACATGTTCAACGCGACGGTCACGCGCCATTGAGGCGCTTCGTGCGCCCGTCGATCGGCGTTGCCGGCCGCGTGGTCGCCATCCTGCTGCTCGCCATGGTGATCGAATTCGGCGCGAGCACATTGCTCTATGAACGCGCCAGCCAGTTCGCGGTGCGCGAGGATGAGGCACACCGCCTCGCCGAACATCTCGTCATCTGCAAGCGCCTGATCGCCGACGCCCCGCCGGACAAGCGCGCTGCCCTGGCGACGGAATTATCGACCGACCGCTATGAGTTGCGCTGGCGGGCCCAGCTTCCCCCACCGCCGCCCAACGCGCCCGCGCTCGACACGATGCGGCGCCAGGTGATCGGCTGGGAACCGGCTTTGGCCAAGAGCGACTTGCGGTTGCGCCTCGTCGCCCCGGGCCATCATGCCATGGTTTCCGGCGGGCTGACATTACCCGATGGCGGCTGGCTGCATTTTCGCACGCTGCAGCCGGTCGCGCGGCTCAGCTCATCATTCGACCGCATCCTGCTCGCGCTGATCCCGGCGGTGGTGCTGATGGTCCTGGGCAGCGCGCTGTTGCGCCGCATGCTCGCACCGCTGCACGGGCTGGCCGAAGCAGCCGACCGGTTCGACGGCGGGGGCGACCATATCGTGCCCGAAGCGGGGCCAAGCGAGGTGCGCCGCGTGACCGTGGCGTTCAACCGCATGCAGGCGCGCATCCGCCATCTGATCACTGACCGGACCCAGGCGCTCGCCGCGGTCGGCCATGATCTGCGCACCCCGCTCGCCCGCCTGTCGTTGCGCGCCGACATGATCGACGACCGTGAGATCGGTAATGCGGTCGCCGGCGATGTGGCCGAAATGGAAGCGATGGTCGCCTCCCTGCTTGCCTTTCTCGGCGGCGAGGATGAGCCCGAACGGCCGGTGCCGATCGACCTCGCCGTGCTGTGCGCAACGATCGTGGACGCCGGCAGCGATGCCGGACACGCGATTGCTTATCGCGGCCCCGACCATCTTGACCTGGTCACGCGCCCGCTCGCGCTGCGCCGCGCGATCGGCAATCTCGTCGACAATGCACTGCGCTATGGCGAGCGGGTCGAGCTCGTGCTGCTGCGGGCGGATAATGGCGTGACGATCGATATCGAGGATGACGGCCCGGGCATTCCCGACATCTCGCTCGCCCGGGTGCTCGAACCGTTCGTGCGGCTTGACGATGCCCGGACGCGCAACACGGTCGGTTTCGGGCTCGGCCTGGCGATCGTGACGCGCACGGTCGATGCGCTTGGCGGACGATTCACGCTCGCCAACCGCCAATCCGGCGGGCTTCGCGCACGGATCGCCCTGCCGCATTCGGTTAAACCAAGCGAAAACACGAACGCGGAAACACTTCGTCACGAAAATGCCGCACCGCAGCAAAGGAGCGACGCCATATCCTGATCCGAACCGTGCCCCCCGGCACGGTGGACTCAGGAGTATTACCGTGAACGACTTGATCGGCCGTGTGATCAGTTTCGAAAAGCAGGTCTTTCCGAACCAGAGTGCACTTTATGCCAGACTGGCGACCGACGGGCAGAGCCCCAAGGCGCTGATGATCTCCTGCGCGGATTCGCGCGTGGCGCCCGAACATATCATGCAGGCGGAGCCGGGCGATCTGTTCGTGTGCCGCAACGCCGGCAACATCGTTCCGCCCTTCTCGACCGCCAATGGCGGCGTGTCGTCGACGGTCGAATATGCCGTCGCGGCGCTCGGCGTGCGCGACATCATCGTCTGCGGTCATTCCGACTGCGGCGCGATGAAAGCGTTGATGAACCCCGAAATGCTTGTCGGCATGCCCAATGTCGCGGCCTGGCTGCGTCACAGCAGCGCCGCGCACAGCGTGGTCAGCAGCTCGTATCGCGATCTTGAAAGCCATGACGCGGTGCGCATCGCGAGCATGGAAAATGTCGTGATCCAGCTTGCCCATCTGCGCACGCATCCGTCGGTCGCCGCCGCTGTGGCGAGCGGCCAGATCGCGCTGCACGGCTGGTTCTTCGACATTCATGACGGCCTGATGCTTGGCCTGGATGGCGACACCGGCCGCTTCGTGCCGATCCATGAGGATCACCCGATGCCGGTCGCTCTGCGCGCCGCCGATCGCCGCGCGACCGAGTCCGCTTCCGCCCCGCTCGGGGAAGCCGCATGAGCGATATAGCCAAGGTTGCCCGGCCAGGCGTGTCCTGGCCGAGCATGGCGGGACTACCGCGCGACCTGACGGCATCGATCGTGGTGTTCCTGGTCGCGATGCCGCTGTGCATGGGCATTGCGATCGCCTCAGGCGTGCCGCCGGAGCGCGGGCTGATCACCGGCATCATCGGCGGTATCGTCGTTGGTGCGCTCGCCGGATCCCCATTCCAGGTCAGCGGCCCGGCCGCCGGCCTGGCCGTCATCGTGTTCGAAATCGTTCGCGACCAGGGCCTGTCGGCGCTTGGGCCGATCCTGCTCATCGCCGGCCTGATCCAGGTCGCGGCGGGCATCTTCAAGCTTGGCGGCTGGTTCCGCGCGATCTCGCCCGCCGTGGTGCATGGCATGCTCGCCGGCATCGGCGTGCTGATCGTCGTGGCGCAGTTCCATGTGCTGTTCGACGCCAAACCCCTCCCCAGCGGACTCGATAACCTTGCCGCCATGCCCGCACGCCTGCTTGGCCTGTCGATGAACTGGGCCGGCGCGGAAACCGCTTTTGCGGTCGGCCTGCTGACCATCGGCGTGATGCTCGCGTGGGAGAAGTTCCGCCCGCAATCGATGCGTCTCGTGCCTGCCGCGCTGATCGGCGTGCTGGTCGCGACTCTGGTCGCATCGGGCCTTGGCCTGGGCGTCGTCCGGGTCGAAGTCCCCGCATCGATCCTCGGCGCGATCGTGCCGCCCGAAAGCGGCCTGCTTGCGCGGCTGATCGATCCGACGATCCTCACCGCCGCGCTCGCCATCGCTTTCATCGCCAGTGCCGAGACGCTGCTGTCCGCGGCGGCAGTCGACCGCATGCATGACGGCGTGCGCACCGACTATAACAAGGAACTGCGCGCGCAGGGCATCGGCAATCTGTTGTGCGGCGCGGCCGGTGCGCTGCCGATGACCGGTGTGATCGTGCGCAGCTCGGCCAACGTCCAGGCCGGTGCCGCAACGCGCTTGTCGGCGATCCTGCACGGCGTGTGGATCCTCGCGTTCATCGTGCTGCTGCCCTGGCTGCTGCGCGAGATTCCGATGGTCGCGCTTGCCGCGGTGCTGGTCGTGACCGGCTGGCGGCTGGTCAGCCTGCAGCATGTCCGCCACCTGTTCCGCGACTATGGCCTGCTGCCCGCCGGCATCTGGGCGGCGACGCTCGTGACGGTGGTTGCGGTCGACCTGCTCAGCGGCGTGCTGGTCGGCATCGGCCTTTCCATGCTTGAACTCATTCCGCATCTGAAGCGCTTGCGCCTGAAGATCGATGAGGAGCAGGACGGCACTGACGGTTATCGCATCGCACTTGACGGTGCGGCGACCTTCGTCTCGCTGCCGCGTCTGTCGGACTCGCTTGACCGGGCGCCGCACGGCACCCCGATCCGCCTCGACGTGAGCCGCCTCTCGGCCGCCGACCATACGACCGCCGAGATGATCCGCGAATGGCTCAGCCGCCGACGCGCCGGCGGTGCGGCGGTCGAACTGACCGGCAACAACAACAACCGCATCGCGGCGCTCGCCTGACGCCCCTGTCCCCGGCGAAGCCCGCGCGTTTCCCCCCTCCCGGTCACCCCATCGGGAGGGGGGTTTTTTTGCCTGCTCACCGCAACCGGTCGGCTCACGCCAATGCGGCGATACAGGCCAGCAGGATGGCACCCCCCATTGCGAGATTCATGATCCGCTCGGCGCGCGGCGTCAGCGTCAACCGGCCCAGCGCAACACCGGCGAGCAGCCATGCCAGATCGACCACTGCCATGACGACCACGCACAGCGTCCATTTCAGCAGCCCGTCGGCAAATCCATAAGCGGGCGTCAGGATCGCGAACGATCCGAACAACGAGGCGAAAGCGAGATAGGCCTTCGGGTTCGCGAACCCGAGCATGAAGCCGCCAGGCAGCGTGAAGGCGCCGCTCGGCGCGTCGTCGCCGATGCTGCCGCTGAGCGGCGCCGATGCGATCGCCCAGGCCAGCCACAACAGATAAGCCACCGAAACGATCATCAGCGCCGCGTGAATGACCGGAAAGGCCCGGATGACCGCCACCAGTCCGGCGGCGCTCAAACCCGCGGCGAGCGCCAGGCCAAGCTGCATCGAGCCGAAATAGCGCAGCCCGCCAATCGCCCCGCGCGAGCGCCCCACCGCGATGAGCGCCGCAATCCCGGGGCCCGGCGATCCAAGCAGTGCCGTTGCCGCCAGTGTGAACACCATCACCGTCTCAATCATATCGCCCCCGAAAAAAAGATATAAAGACATCTTTATATCTTTATATTGCTGACCGCAATCAGGTGCGGACAGCTCATATCGGGCCCGGCCGCGGTGGAATCGCGGCTGGCTGATCAGGCTTCTGCAATGGCGAATCGTGACGGCAGCGCAGTTATGCGTTCGCCCGGGGCTGCCGGCGGCGTGGCCTAAGCCTGCTGAATTTCCGGCAGGACATATCCGACCGTCGCCTGCGCCACAAGATGAGCTTCGGATCCCTGCCACAACCTGATGTCGATGGTGGCAAGCCGCCGCCCGAGCCTCAACAGCCGCGCATCGGCCACCACCCGCTCGACCCGGCACGGGCGCAGGAAGGTGATGTTGAGAGTGTTGGTCACCGCCATCGCGACCGGCCCGACATGCGCCAGGACAACGGCATAGGCAGCAACATCGGCCAGTCCCATCAAGGTCGGGCCGGAGACGATGTTTCCCGGGCGCAGCGTCTGCGGACCGGGGTCAAGCTCCATCCGGACATGGTCGAGCGCCACGCCGACGACCTGGCCAAGGGCTGGACGCGCCACTGCCGGGAACGCGGTGTCGAGAAAGGCGGAGAGCTCTTCCAGGCTCATCCGGACGGATCGCTGGAAGGGCGGCGCTGGCGGGACTTGGGGCATGGCCGATGGCTTGAACGATGATCGTGACGTTCGCAATGGGTGGAACGGCAGCCTTGAGTATCTGCCGCCGAAAGCGGACACTGGGTCGAACGTCGGGAGGAAGCGCGTGACCGATTACACCCCGGAAGGTCGACATTCGGTGACCCCCCGCCTGATCACGCCCGATGTCGCCGAGCTCGTCGATTTTATGCGCGCCGTGTTCGACGCGCAGGGCGACTATGTGCCTGAACGCCCGGCCGAGCTCAGGATAGGAGACTCGATCATCATGGTCAGCGATGGCGGCGGAATCAGGCCCTCCATGCCGGGATTTTTCTACCTTTACGTCCCCGATACGGACGCCACATTCCAGGCGGCAATTAGCGCGGGCGCCGTGGCCATCGAACTGCCGGGCGACATGCCATGGGGGGATCGACGCGCCACGGTTGCCGACCGCTGGGGAAATCTTTGGCAGATTGCCACCTATCTCGGGGTGGGCGGCTGACGGGGTCCCCAGCGCTTACGCTTGCCGCGTTTTCAATGCGGTGACGGTCAGCGAAATCCTGCCACCCGCCGCCCCGCCGGCAATCTTTCCTTACAAAGCCGTGAAACAATGGCAATGAAGCCCGGCTAGGATCCGTCGCGTCCGGGCCGACCGATGCCCCTTTCCGTACCCTCGTGATTGAGCGGTCCGGCGATCCGGATGCAGGAGGAACCTAAACCGAGATTCGGGAGGTTCCATTGAAGACCAGACTGTCGCTTATCGGCCCAGCCGCACTGCTGTCCGCCGCGCTGCTTGCCCAGCCGGCCTTGGCCCAGGATACCGAGCCGACCAAGCCGATCACCGTATCGGGTTCGGTCGCGCTCGTATCCGATTACCGCTTCCGCGGCGTCTCGCAATCGGACGAGGAGATCGCGCTGCAGGGCGGCGTGACCGTGGCGCATGAATCCGGCTTCTATATCGGCGCCTGGGGATCGAACCTGGCCGGTTGGGGCACGTTCGGCGGCGCCAATCTCGAACTCGACCTGATCGCCGGGTACAAGCGGCCGGTCGGCGGCGGCACGCTCGATGTCGGCGTGACCTGGTACATGTATCCTGGCGGCGCGGACAAGACCGACTTCTTCGAACCCTATGCCAAAGTGTCCGGCACGATTGGCCCGGTCGGCCTGCTCGCCGGCGTGGCCTATGCGCCGAAGCAGGAAGCGTTGGGCAACTTTTCCAACACGCCGTTCAGCCGCGGCCAGTCCGAGGACAATCTCTACCTCTGGGGCGACGCCACCATCGGCATTCCGAAGACGCCGCTGACCGCCAAGGCGCATATCGGCTATTCGGACGGCAATCCCGGCCTCGGCCCCAACGGTACCAGCGTCGCGCCAACCGGCAAATATTTCGACTGGTTGCTTGGCGTCGATGCGGTGGTCGGCCCGCTCACACTTGGCGTCGCGTATGTCGACACCGATATCGGCAAGGCGGAATCGGCCTATCTGCTGCCCAATTTCAGTTCGACCAAGGACAATGGCCCGATCGCCGGCGGCCAGGTGGTCTTCTCGGTTACGGCGTCGTTCTGACGCCGGACGGAAGGGGTGCGGCTCGTCGCCGTCGCGCCCCTTCCGGTGAGGGCACTCAATCGCTTTCGGCACGATCCCCCTCAAGGTCAGGCAAGATGGCGCGAGTCTTCAGAAAGGTCCGATAGCGAGGGCCTTCGGACGCATAGATTTCCTCCCCGCCGCCCATATAGGCCCGCATCAATTCATCGGCGGCGTGATCATCATGCCCAAGGTTCAGGAGAACCTGTCCGTAGCGCAAGTGCAGAAAGGGATTCCCCAGCCCGCCGGGGCAGATCACGGCATCTTCCAGCGCCTCCAGCGCGGCCTCGTCATCGCCGGCACGGAAACAGGCGTCACCAATCGCTATGAGTATCCATGTGGTCGCGTTCCAATGTTCCTTCGGTTCAGGAACCAGCGCCAATGCCTTGTTATACTCATCCACCGCCTCGTCGAACACTCCCTCCCTGGCAAGCTGATCGCCCCGAGCGCACAAATGCACGATCAGCGCATAAGCCGCAGCGTTCAGTTCCTGCCTGTCTTCCGCCACCGTCACCTCCTTTTCCTGACCGCCGCACGCATGAGCGGCCTCCTGTAAATCTGCCGTATCTTTGCACCTTCAGAGCGGTTGATGGAACGAGGTTGAAGAATATAATTTTCTGGATCGAGCATGAATTTCCTCACATGCGTCGATTTTGATCCAGTGTAATGCGACCCCGCATTCCACCAAGTAACAACGTCGATTTTGTGAGCCATGTCTATTGTCGAATCGATAGTAGCCAATTGTCCATTATTCAATCTAAGTTTAAGATTGTTAGGATTGCCCCTGAGCAATGGCCCATCACCGACTATAAGTCCCTCGCTACGCATCCGATTTACAACATCTCGACCTGTAGAGGAGAATTTATCGGGAGTACCACCTACATAGGTCGAACGCGCATCGCGAACGGCGGGTTCAACTTCTAAAAGCGAGCTGCGTTTATAGTCAGGATGAAAACTTGTGGATCGCCTGCTGCCAAGAGGCAGGCCTGTAGATAGGCCACCACTCCCGGAACCACCTGCCGCCGCTGCAGCGCCGGCAGCGGCAGTCGCTGCGTCCAGAAATTGGCCACGAGCAATTTGCCGCTCGAGTTCATCGAGACTGGCCCCCTGTGCCCGTGCCTGAAAATAGGTCTGCTCGGCAAAGCTCGGCAGCGCGTCATTGCGGTTGGCCATGACCTGCCGGTCCAGCTCGATCTTCCGCCGCTCCTCGATCATTTCCGCGGTCAGCGCGGACATGCTCGGCTGTCGCGACTGGTTGAGGATGCGCGCCTGATAGGCCGTGTTGAAGTCGGGATAATCGATCCGGTCATAGCTGAAGAAGTCCGGATTCGAATTCGCGTCGATCCATCGCCCGCCCGACATCGCGATCGACGCCCTTTCCAGAGCATCGGCGAAGTCCAGCAGATATATCTTGTCCGATTCAGGAGAATCGGGATTGGCTGCGGCAAAGGATCGCGACGCCGCCGCGAGCGAGGCAAGGTCATACCCAACCCTCGCGCTGGTGTAGGAATTGTTCAGCGAGCTGGTTAGGTCATGTCCGGCGTCACCGGCCAGCCCGAACTTGCGCGTCGATTGCTCGATCGCCGCGTGGGCGGCATTTTCCGCCGTAACGGCTCTCAGATACGCGTTGACCTTGCTGAGCCGGGTCGCCGGTACGCGTTGACCTTGCTGAGCCGGGTCGCCGGATTGCCATTTTCCGGCTCACCTTTCCCACGAATGAAATCCTCGACCGTGCCCGTGCCGGAAATCGTCTGGCGGGACTGATCCGCCGGAACGACGAACTGGTCGGGAATGGCAGCACCGGACGGCTCATCGACGCGACGCGGACCAGCCATGCCACGCGCCTCATTCGCGGTGTCGGGCGAGCCGGCTGCCCGCAACGGCAGCCCTTGCGCCCGCGCCGCCCGCTGCAAGGCTTCGTCGATTTCGGCATCGGTCGGCAGGCGTTCGTTCTGGGTCAGCACCGACAGGTCAGTCATCATGCGCGAGTAGAGCTGCATCTTCGCCCGGCGCAGCGCGGCACCCGTATCGGCGATTGCTTCGGACACGACACCCGCGACCAGCCCCGACGCCGCCGTCGCCGCCTTTACTGCGGCGCGCTGAAGGTCCCCCGGAGCAACAGGCGCATCGCCACCATCGATCGGCGGTGCGATCGCCCCTGCCGCGACGCCACCCGACCGAGCCGGCTCGACCGGTATATCGGCAGCGGGCTCTCCGTCCGGCGGCGGCTCGTCCAAGGGGTTTTCGTATGGCATGCGCAAACCGTCTCTCCCGTCACGCCATGCACAGGATACGGTGTCCGATCGCCTCGACCCGTCATGGCCATGCGAGGCTGTAGCGAGCGGGGTGAGAGCTTGAATCGGCCAGCGGGAGCCTCGGCCGGCGAGCCGGTCGCGCATGACGGGCTCGCGGAGGACAATGGCCAGCGCTCCGATCGCCGTCCCCCCAAAAGAACCGACACCGATTCAGCCTCGCTACGGATCATGTCAGCGTGACTGCGACCTGGACGCCATGCGCCTCCCGACCGCTCTTTCTCATCATGAAACCGAGGGACATCCCTGTTCCGGCGAAAGCGCACCCCTGACCGGTATCGCGCGGCACGGCACGCGCGCTGCGCAGGTGCCTTAGCCAAATTCTGGATGCGATGAACAATGGCGGGGATAGAGCAGGCCGCGAGGTCGCCGCTTTTCCCGATCTTGCGGCAGACTATCGCAGAAATTCCCGTGCCGCCCCGCCGAAATTCCCGCAGCTTTTCCCGCAGAATCCCGCAGACCAGCCGAAAAAACACTTTTCGCGCAGCAAATCCCGCAGCGGCATCCTGCAAGGCCATCGGCCGCCCGTTGCAAAACGGGTTCTTCACTGGCGTTGGTTCCGGCTATGACGGCCCGATCGCGCGCTGATCACCAAAGGCAGAGGGTATGACGCGGCGGAGTTGGAAAAAGGGGCGAAGCGTCGATGCATGAGATCCTCCTTTGGGCCGCGAGCCTGGTCGCCGCCGTCACCTGGGCGACGCACACTTTTGTCGGCGGCGTGCATGTCGCGCGTCCGCTGCTTGCCGACACGTCGCTGCCGCCGGCGGCGAAATGGCTGTCCTATTATTGCTGGCACCTGGCCACGCTGATGATCGCGGCGATGGCGCTATTGTTCGCGGCGGCGGCGCTCGGCCATGTCGGCCCCGGCCTGACCTGCGCGCTCGCTGTGTTCGCCCTAGCGTGCAGCGCGCTCAGCATCGCCGTGGCGCTGAAAGGCGGCATCAGGCCATGGCGCTTTCCCTCGACCAGCCTGTTCCTGGTCACCGGACTATTGGGACTGGCGAGCGGTTGCGCGTGATGCGCACCTGATCGCCCAGGCATCACGCCGCTACGGCGATCGCTTTCAGCCAGTCGCGCACCGCCTGAATCTCAGCGCCAGCCAGCGCCTCCGGCGTCGCGACGACATGATAGGTCGCACCGTCGATCACTGGGCCGAACGGATGGACCAGCAACCCGGCATCGATCTCCGCCCGGGCGAGCACCAGGCTGGCGATCGCCGCGCCATGCCCGGCGATCGCGACCTGCAGCGCATGGCCGTCATCGGTGAAGCGCGGCCCTTCCGCGACGCGGAGATCGTCCATGCCGGCAAGCCGCGCCCATTGCCGCCAGTCGGGCGCTCCGGCGCGGCGCTTCCATTCGGTGTGCAGCAAGGGGGTGTGGTGCAGGTCGGCCGGCGCGGACAGGCCAAGCCGCGGACTGCACACGATGCCGAACCGGTCGGCCAGCAACGGTTCCGCGACCAGCCCGGCAAAGGGCCCCGCCCCATAGCGCACCGCAATGTCCGCCACGCCCGTCCCGAGATCGACCACCTCGTCCGAGGCATGCAGCCGCAGATCATAGCCGGGATACAGTGCCTGGAACGCGCCCAGGGCCGGAAGCAGGACACGGGCGGTGAACAGGGTCGTCGCGCTCAACGTCACCGCGCTGCGCCCGGTTGGTGGCCGCAGATCGGCAATCGTGCGGGCAAAGGCATCGAAGCCGTCACGCAAGGTCGGATAGAGTCGCAAGCCCGCATCGGTGAGCGCGACGCGCCGGGTCTGGCGGACGAACAGGGCGAGCCCGAGCACCGCTTCGAGCAAGCGGATCTGATGGCTGATCGCGGTCGGCGTGACCGCCAGTTCGTCGGCCGCCTTGCGAAAACTCTCATGCCGTGCCGCCGCCTCGAACGCGCGCAAGGCGGCTAGGGGCGGCAGCCGGCGATGGCGTGCGATAGATGAGCCATATTCACTCATCGGCTGAATAATTCGCGTTCGTCATACCTGACCTTGGAACCCATCTATCCTCCAGTACCGTATAACAGATGAGCTGGACTTGACATGACGCTTTCCGATTCTCGCCGCATTCTTCACATCGACGCCAGCGCGCGTGCCGGCCTGTCCGGCCGCGACCGGCATGGCTCGCACACGCGACGGCTGAGCCGGCGGTTCATCGATCGCTGGTCGGCGCTGCGCCCGCAGGACGCGATCACCTATCGCGATGTCGGATCGCAGCCCCCGGCCCCGGTCAGCGGCGAGTGGATCGCCGCCGCCTTCAGCCCGCCCGAGCGGCGCACAGAGGCACAACATGCGGCACTGGCCGAAAGCGATCGCCTGACCGCCGAACTCGTCGCCGCCGACCTGGTCGTCATCGGCGCACCGATGTATAATTTCGGCGTGCCCGCGCCGCTCAAGGCCTGGATCGACAATGTGGTGCGGGTCGGCCTCACTTTCGGCTTTGACCGGGCACGATCCGGCGCGCCCTATTGGCCGATGCTGCCCGCCGGCAAGAGGCTGGTGATCCTGACCGCGCGCGGCGATTACGGCTATGACGCGGGCGAGCGGCTCGCGGCGATGAATCTGGTCGAAGCGGGCCTGACCGTGCCGCTCGCCTATCTCGGGCTTCACGACACCGACACGGTCGCGATCGAATATGACGAGTTCGCCGACGACCGCCTCGCCGCATCCATTGCCGCCGCCGAGACGGACGTGGACCGGCTGGTCGATGGATTGACGGGTTCCGGCACTGCCGCCAATCTCGCGGCTGACCGATTCAGCCGCGCATCGCGGCGCGTTTCAGCCTAGCTCGCCAAGTTCCGCCAGCCGCCGCGCGGCAATCGCTGCGCCATTGGACCTGACGGTCGTGGCGACGGCGCGCGCGCGGGTGGCGACGCCCGGTTCGAGCGTCTCACGCAACGCGGACGCCAGCGTATCGCGGCTCAGCCCCGCGATCGCCGTGCCGATGCCGAGCGCGCGGACGCGCCGGCCCCAGTAGAACTGGTCGCTGAACATCGGCGCCACGATTTGCGCCACGCCCGCACGCGCGGCGGCGGTGGTCGTGCCGGCGCCGCTATGGTGCACGACGGCGGCGACCCGCGTGAACAATGCCTGCTGATTGACCTCGCCAATCGCGATACAGTCCGGCGCGTCGTCGATCGGGGCGAGATCCGCCCAGCCCCGCGATACAATCACACGCCGGCCAACCGCGCGCACCGCGTCGATCAGCACGCGGCTGGTGCCCGGTGCGGCGGGCATGCTGCCGAACCCGATATAGACCGGCGCTTCGCCGCCATCCAGGAACGCCTCCAGTGCCGGCGCGAGCGGGCGCGAGTCGGGCAGGATCCACGCGCCGGTCTGCACGACCCGCATGCCTGGCGTCGCAGGGGCCGGCGCCAGCGTCGCATCGGCAGCGAGCCAGGGCCGGTCACCAAGGATATGGTCGATCACGTCATCGACCCGTGCGAGACCCAGCCGCGCCCGGTTCGCGTTCACCCGCTCCAGCGAGCGCAGGTTCCAGGCACGCCTCGTTTCGTCCCACAAGCGCAACGTCGCCGCCGCCCCGTCCGGCTCCACCGCCTGCCCCGGCGGCGCGAGGTCGGGCGAGGGCAGGGAAACCGGCGCATAGGCGGCCACGACGTAGCGAAGGCCATGCAGTTCAGCGACAGACCGGGCGGCATATTGATGAACGCCGCCCGCGACGATCAGGTCGCAGCCCTGAGCTGCCGATCCGATCGTCTCGAACTGGTCAGTTATCAGGTCGGGGATCAGGGCGGGCGCCGCCTCCCCCGCCCGCGGCGCGCGCATCTCGATCCCGACCGGTGTCGCGGTAAATCCGAGCCCGGCGACCCAGTCGACAAAGTTCGGCGGGACGCAGAGCCGCACCTCGTGTCCAAGCGCCTGCATCTCCAGCGCCAACGCCACCACCGGCTGCACGTCTCCGCGCGTTCCCACCGATGACATCAGCACGATCATGCGACCTCCAATGGCGAATTCCGCATCGATTCCCCCACGCCGGGCGTGGTTTGCGCGTCAGGTGAAACGCTTTGCACCCGCCACGCACAGCACCACGATGACGGTCGAGGCGACCATCGTCCAGGCGACCGGTTCATGCAGCAGCAGCCCGGCGAGCAGCAAGCCAAAAAAAGGCTGCAGCAACTGCAACTGGCCGACCCCGGCGATGCCGCCAAGCGCCAGTCCGCGATACCAGAAGATGAAGCCGATCAGCATCGAGAAAACCGAAACATAAGCCAGGCCGATCCATGCCGGCACACCCACCCCTGCCCAGTTCATTGGCGGGGTCAGCACTGCGATCGGCGCCATCAGCGGGAGCGCAAGGAGCAGCGCCCAGCTGATCACCTGCCACCCGCCGAGCCGGCGCGACAGCGTCGCCCCTTCGGCATAACCAAGGCCGCAGAGCAGGACCGCCGCGATCATCAGCAGGTCACCGGCCAGCGATCCGCCGTCGCTGCGGTACAAAGCGAAGCCCGCGACGGTCGCCGCGCCGATCGTCGAGAACAGCCAGAAGGCCGGCCGCGGCCGCTCGCCCCCGCGCAGCACACCGAAGATCGCGGTCGCCAGCGGCAGCAACCCGATGAACACGATCGAATGCGCCGCAGTGATATGCCGGAGCGCAAGCCCGGTAAGCAGCGGAAAGCCGACCACGACACCAACCGCGACGATCGCCAGCGGCACCAGATCGCTCCGCGCCGGCCATGACTGGCGCAGCACGCGGAGAAAAAGCGCACCAAGCAACGCCGCGATGACCGCGCGCGCGGAGGTCAGGAACAGGGGCGAGAGATCGGCGACGGCGACACGCGTCGCCGGCAGCGATCCGCTGAAGATGAGCACGCCCAGAAACCCGCTGCCCCAACCTGCCGTCGTCCGTTCCATAATCCCTCGCTTTCGCTGCCCCGGCTAGGCGCAGGCACGCGACATCGACAGGAACACTATGGTACAGTTCGACAAAACTGTATGGGTCCATCGACCAGTACAATATGGAGTCTGGCATGACTGAAGCGCCGGCAACGCGCACTGAAGAACTGATGGCGGCGATCACCGCGCGGATCGTCAACCGCGCACTTGGTGCGGGCGAGCGCCTGCCGTCGGTGCGCCGCTTCGCCGAGACGATGCGCGTGTCGCCCTCGACCGTGGTCGAGGCCTATGACCGGCTCGCCGCGCAGGGCCTGATCCATGCCCGGCGCGGCGCGGGCTTCTACGTCTCGGGCAACACGGCGGCGCCCATGACGCTGGCCGGGATGGAGCCGCGGCGCGAGCCGGCGGTGGATCCGTTCTGGGTGTCGCGCCAGTCGCTCGACTCCGATCCGTCGGTACTGATGCCGGGGTGTGGCTGGCTGCCGTCGGACTGGATGCCGCAAGCCGCATTGCGCCGCGCCTTCCGCGCGCTCGCCCGGACCGACAGCGCCCTGTTGTCGAACTATGGCAGCACGCGCGGGTCCATCGCGTTGCGCCGGTTGCTGCTGGCACGCTTCGCCGAGGAGGGGCTGGAGGCAGCGCCCGACCAGTTGATGCTGACAGGATCGGGCACCCAGGCGATCGACCTGATCTGCCGGTTCCTGCTGCGACCCGGCGACACTGTGCTGGTCGACGATCCGTGCTATTTCAATTTCCAGGCGCTGCTTCGCGCGCATCAGGTGCGCCTCATCAGCGCGCCCTTCATGCCGAGCGGCCCGGACCTCGCCGCGTTCGAGGCCGCGCTGGCGGTGGAACGGCCACGGCTCTACATCACCAATTCGGCGCTGCACAATCCGACCGGCGCGAGCCTCTCGCCGCAGACCGCGCACCGTTTGCTCGGCCTCGCCACCGCGCACGACGTGACCATCATCGAGGATGATATCTTCGCCGATTTCGAGCCGTCGCCCGCGCCACGCCTCGCCATTCTCGATGGGCTCGACCGCGTGATCCGCATCGGCAGCTTTTCCAAGACGCTGTCCGCCTCGGTACGCTGCGGCTATATCGCCGGCCGCACCGACTGGATCGAGGGACTGGTCGATCTGCAGGTCGCAACCAGCTTCGGCGGCCCCAGCCCGGTCGCGACCGAGGTCATCGCCGCGATCCTGGCCGGCGGCAGCTATCGCAAGCATGTCGAGGAACTACGCCGCCGGCTGACTCATGCGCGCCAGGCCGTCACCGACCGTCTCGCCCCGCTCGGCATCACGCCGTGGATCATGCCGCGCGGCGGCTTCTATCTCTGGTGCCGCCTGCCCGATGGGCATGATTCCGCCGATGTCGCGCGCCATTGCCTGGAACGCGGCGTGGTGATCGCACCGGGCAATGTCTTCAGCGTGTCGCAATCGGCGGCCGGATTCATCCGTTTCAATGTCGCACAGACGGACGATGACCGCGTAATCGCCGTGCTGCGCGATGCGCTGTCCGCACGTCGTCCGGGCAGCGGAATCACTGTCGCTATTCCTGATTAAGCATCTTATATATAACGATATTATCTGAATTACTCACCAGGAGGCGGCGACCTGAGATATGGTACATTCCGGTGTAACATATCTCCCATCGCTCATCTCGTCGGCCCTGTCGTTGAGGGCGATTCAATCATTCGACAGGACCTGGCATGTCATCGCTTGCCGGACTTGTACCGGCGCGCTCTTTCTTATTGTCGACAACAGACGCGCGATCGCGTCGCACCTCACCAGAGCTGCTGCGCAAGCCCCAAGATATGCTAGCTCCCGTCACCAAGCGCCTGCGAGATGGCGGCACGGGCATGCAGCGTGGTGGTGTCGAACAACGGCACTGCGCTGTCCTCCGGTCGGACCAGCAGCATGATCTCGGTGCAGCCAAGGACGATCGCCTCGGCTCCGCGCGCGACCAGTCGCGCGATCACCGCGCGGTACGCGTCCCGCGACGCCGACGTGACCAGACCGGCGATCAGTTCGTCATAGATGATGCGGTGTACGACCGCGCGGTCGTCCGCGTCGGGCACCAGCACCTCAAGCCCGTGCCGGGCGGCCAGCCGGCCGGTGTAAAAATCCTGCTCCATGGTGAAAGCGGTGCCGAGCAGCCCGACGCGACGAAGGCCGGCTCGCTTGACCTCTTCGGCAGCCGGATCGGCGATGTGCAGCAGCGGCACAGCCACCGCTTGTTGCACCGCGTCCGCCATCAGATGCATCGTATTGGTGCAGATCAGCAATAGCTCCGCCCCCGCACCTTCAAGCCGGCGCGCGGCATCGATCATCCGTTCGGTCAGCGCCGGCCAGTCGCCGGCATGCTGCAGCCGTTCGATCTCGGCAAAATCAAACGACCATAACAGGCACCGCGCCGATGCGGTTGGGCCAAGCCGGTCGCGCACCCCCTGGTTGAGCAGGCGATAATATTCCGCCGAGCTTTCCCAGCTCATGCCGCCGATCAGGCCGATCATCTTCATGCCCTGGGGCGTAAAGCCTCAGGGCATGATTGCAATCAGAGAACCATGCCGCCCGACACCTCGATGCGTTGGCCGGTGACCCAACGATTGTCATCGGAGAGCAACGACGCGATCATTGGCCCGATATCATCGGGCTCGCCGACACGGCCGAGCGCGGTGACGTCGGCGACCATCTTGTTGATCGCCGGATTGTCGCGCACCACGCCGCCGCTGAAGTCAGTGGCGATCGCGCCCGGCGCAACGGTGTTGACGGTGATCCCGCGCGGCCCAAGCTCCTTGGCGAGGTAGCGAGTGAACACCTCAAGCGCGCCTTTCAGCGACGCATAGGGAATGCTGTTCGGGGTGGTGAAACGAGTGAGGCCAGTCGAGATATTCACGATCCGCCCGCCATCGTTGATCAACGGCAACAGCTTCTGCGTCAGCAGGAATACGCCCTTGAAATTGACATTGAAGACATGATCGAGCTCGGCCTCGGTCGTCTCGGCAAAGCTGTTATGGTGCGCGATACCGGCATTGTTGACGAGATAGTCGAAGCGGTCGGTGCCAAGGCTTGCTAATATCGGCCGGAGCGCGGTGACGAAGGCGTCGAAACTGCCGGCATTGCCGGTATCGAGCTGCAGCGCGACGGCGCGCCCACCTGTCTCCCCGGCCATCGCGACGACCTTGTCCGCGTCGTCGCGATTGGTGTGATAGGTGAAGACCACTTGGATGCCGCGCTTCGCAAGGTTGAGCACGGTGCTGCGGCCCAGCCCTCGGCTGCCGCCGGTGACAATGGCGATGCGTGATGGATTGGTCGGGATGTCGGTCATCTACTGTCTCCTGAGTGCTGAGCGGCGATATAGACAGCGAGACGTCGTGCGATAACTGGGCCGAATCGGCACAGGCTGTTCGAATATTCGTACAATGATGGTTGCGTGTGTTGCAAAGGATGCTTCCTCTGCACAGGCCGGGATCCTGTTAAGAAACAAGCGGAAACAGTCCCGGCCCTCATCGGGAAACGTTCCGGGCTGGACAGGCGACCCGTTCTCACAAGCGCTGGCTGAACCCTCGTCTCGTCGGCGCTGCCGCCAAACACCGCGCTAAGCCACCTCACCCCGCGCGGCCATCACCTCCTGATAACGCACCTTCATAAGCTTCATCCAGCGCGCGCGCAGCACGGCGGGGCGTTCGCGATAGCGTTCCTCCAGAAACACCGCTTCCTGCACCCGGTCGAGCCGGAAGGTGCGGAAATCCTCGCGCAGCTCGCACCATGCCATCACTACCCGCACCGCGTCGCGATAGCCGACCAGAAACGGCCAGATCGTGCGGGTCGAACCGCGGCCCTCGTTATCGGCATAGACCAGAGCCAGCTTGTTGCCGCGCCGGCACCATAGCCGCAACTGCCCGACATCGACGCTCTCGGGCGGCGCGGTGCGCCAGCGCGGCGGCGTGCCGACGACCGGTTCGAGCAGCAGCGAGCGCAGCGCCTCCGGCACTGTCGCGGCGAGCTTGGCGATCAGATCGTCGGCCGCCTTGGACAGCGCGCGGTCGCCTTGCGTGCGCACCCATTGCGCACCAAGCACTGCCGCCTCCAGCTCGTCCGATGTCAGCATCAGAGGCGGCATGTCGAACCCGCCATCGAGCACATAGCCGACCCCCGCCTCGCCGCGGATCGGCACACGCTGTCCCATCAGTGTCGCGATATCGCGATAGATTGTGCGCTTCGACGTCTCGAGCTCAAGCGCGATAGCGTCGGCGGTGATCGGGTGGCGGGTTCGCCGCAACACCTGGATGATCTGGAAAAGGCGGTCTGCGCGTCTCATGAAAATCCGCATAATGGCAGGATGCTGACAGCATGGTGGCAGCAGCCTGTCGCTAGTCAAGTTTCACCGCACCGGCACCCCGCCGGCGCCATGGAGGATTTGATCATGATGACATTCTACCACGCTCCGCAAAGCCGTTCGGGCCGCACCATGTGGCTGATCGAGGAACTCGGTGTACCTTATGAGACGCGTTACGTGCCGATTGTTTATGGCGGCGGCCCGGGCGATGGCGGCGCCGGTTCGCGCGCAGCGGGCAATGCCCATCCCGACGGCAAGGTGCCGGCGATTGTCGATAACGGCGCGCTGGTGACCGAGGGGATCGCAATCGCCATCCATCTCACCGATCTCCATCCCGCCGCCGGGATCGGCGCACCGGTCGGCACCGCCGATCGCGGCGCTTTCCTCGCCTGGCTCGCCTGGAACGCCAGCGAGTTCGAACCGCTGGTCGCGATGCTCAAATTCGTCCCCAACGCGCTGGAGAATCCGCGCACCGCTGACTCGCTCGTCGCGGTGATGCGGCGGATCGACCAGGCTCTGGCGGCCGGTCCGTATTTGATGGGCGATCGTTTCACCGCAGTCGATGTGATGATCGGCGCGACGATCGGCTGGGGTCGCGAAGTGCTGCCGGAGAATGCAGCGCTCGACGCCTATCTCGCGCGCATCGCCGACCGCCCGGCGCATGCCGCAGCATGCGCCAAGGACGCGCCCGCCGACGCCGTGCAAGCGGCGTAAGGGCCGCGGGGCGTCGTTGCGGCGACGCCCCGCTGACCTTTCGACTACGGACCTACCCCCTCTTCCGCGCGATCGATCGGGCGGTGTTCGCAATGCACCTGCAATCCTCGCACCTCATGCGCTTCGGACTTGACCCTGACGGCTCCCTTGGACACCGTGACGAGCAGGCCAGTCCATTCAGCTGCCGCGATGGCCGACGGCCTTCGCGTGTCGCTGCAATAAGAGCGGATCCGCGATGAATCATGCCTCCCTCTCTCCGCTCGAAACCGGCCAGCGTATCGTCATGCATGTCGGGGCACTTGTCCCGTCGCTGGCGCTTGCGGCCGGCGGCGTGGGTGCGGGCCTTGCCGCGCGGAGCGAGCTCGACTGGCCCGCCTGGCCCTTCATGCTCGTCCCTGCGCTGATCGCCGCCTGGTCACTCCTGGTCGCGCCGCGGCGGCGCTGGGCGGCCTGGGGCTGGGCGCTGGAAGAGGATGAGTTGCACATCGCATACGGCGTCTGGACCACGGCCTATACCGTCGTGCCGCTCACCCGGGTCCAGCATATCGACGTGGCACAGGGGCCGCTGGAACGCGCGCTCGGCGTCGCGCGCCTCGTCCTCCATACCGCGGGCACCGCACATGCGACCGTCACGCTGCCGGGCGTGACGCGCGCGACCGCCGAACGCCTGCGCGATACCATTCGCGCACATATCAAGGCCGAGAAGTGGTGAACGAAGCGGGGTTGAACGAGGTGGGGATCGACGGGACGCCGAAGCGGCTCCACCCGGCCACCATGCTGATCGCCATCATCAGGGGAGCACCATCGACGCTGCTCGGTCTGCCGGCGATACTGGCCGTGACGTCGAGCATGAAGCTGGTGGTGGTACTCGCGATTGCCGCCGCCGCTTTCCTGGGCGCGGCGGCGCTGCGTTGGATCGCGTGGCGGCGCTTCACCTATGCCCTGACCGATGACGCCGTCGTGATCGAGAGCGGTGTGCTCAGCCGCAACCGTCGCACCATTCCCTATGAACGCATGGCGGATGTCGGGATCGAACAGCGCCCGCTGCAGCGGCTGTTCGGGCTGGCCACGCTGACGCTGGAGACCGGCGGCGCAGGACAGGACGAAGGCAAGCTCGACAGCGTCTCGATAACCGAGGCGGAGCGGCTGCGCGCCGTGTTGCGCCGGCAGCGCGCAAGCGCGTCTGTGCCGGAAAATACGTCGCCTCAGGTCGGACAACAGATCGATCCTGCCCCGGTCCCGGACGCGTCAGTGCTGTTCGCGATGACCACCGGGCGCGTGCTGCTCTCGGGCTTGTTCAACTTCTCGCTGGTGTGGATCGCGGTCGGGCTGGGTGCGCTACAATTTCTCCGTCCACTGCTTCGTTCGACGCTCGGCATCGACGAGGATATGGTGTGGCGCGTGATCACCACCGGCGATGGCATGATCCACCCGGATTCGATCGGCGCCTGGGCGATGACCATCACGATGGGTGCGGCAATAGTGCTGGTGCTCGGCGTGGTGGCGGGCGTGGTCCGGACGGCCATGCGCGACTATGGCTTCGTGCTGTCCGGCGATGGTGCCGATGCCGGGCGCATGCGCCGGGTGCGCGGACTGTTGACCCGCAGCGAAGCGGTGATCGCGCTGCCGCGGGTTCAACTCGCCGCGATCGATACGGGACCGGTCCGGCGCCGGCTCGGCTGGCAGCGATTGCGCGGACAGTTGCTCAGCGGAGACGGCACGGACGGCCGCCAGGATCTAGCCCCCCTCGCCCGGCCAGTAGAGATAGACTGGTTGCTCGAGGCGTTGCGGTTGAGGCGAGTCGATCCGGCTGACATGGCGCCCGTATCGCGCCGGCATGTCTGGCGCGCGCTGCTGCGCGGCATCGCCCTGCCCGCTCTGGTCATCGCCGCGGCGGCATTGTGGCGGGTGGAGGCGCTGTTCGCCTTGCCGCTGCTTTTGCCGCTGCTGGCCCTTACGTTGCTGCGGCGGAAATATCATCGTTACGCGCTGGATGGCGACCTGCTGCAGGTGCAGCGCGGCGTTGTCGGGCGCACGACCTGGGTCGTGCCGATCGCGCGCATCCAGTCGATCACGCTGAGCCGCGGCTGGCTCCAGCGTCAGCTCGGCCTGGCCAGCGTGCTGATCGATACGGCGGGGGCCAGCCTGTTCGATGGCCCGGACATCCATGATCTGAACGAACCGGACGCGGCCAAACTGGTCGCCGATCTGGTCCGGTGCATGGAGGTGCGGCGGGCCGTCCGGTAGCTCGGGTCAAGCGCAACCGCGCCGCTCATCGCATGCCGCCAGCCGGAGGCCTCGGAAACCAACCATCACCTTTACCGGCACCGGATATGTCCCGCAGCAATCAGGCGCGCCAAATCCTTTTTGGGCATTTTGTAGGTTTCCGCATCCTCCTCATCGAGGCAGAGCTTATTATCCTGCGCGCTCCAATCAGAGACATCCAGCCAACCATCCAGATCCTTGGAGGCGAGCACATAGATGTAAAGTCCCCGCCGGCTCGGTCGCGAATGTGTCGTCAGTATGATCTTCGTGGTCTTGGGGCCGAAATGCCCCCAAAGGACTTGCTGCACCTTGATCGTGGTAACGATGTGCGAATACCACGCAATCTCGGTCTCACCCGAATCGAGGACCTTGTTGTCATCGATATAAGACTTGCCATACTGCAGGATCTTCGCCTTGAGCAGAACATAGTCACTGGAACAGGCGACATCACCCGCGGCAACCAGGCGTGCCAGATGCTCTTTTGGTATGGCGTAGACTTCCGCATCTTTCCCGGTGAGGCAAAACCCTTCTTTCTGCTCATGCCACTCCGTGGGATCCAGCGATCCATCCGCGTTTTTCCAGGCGAGCAAATAGATATTTCGCGCACTGCCGCGCGGCCGATACATCATTTCCAGCCGGACGGTTGTTTTCGTCGGCTCGAAGCTGCCCCATAACACCTTCTGCACATCGATCGTGGCATTGGCGTGGAAGAGGAAAGGGCTGTCGGGCTTTTCGTCGGCGTCCGCGTCTTCCGGTTTTGGAGTGGGGGAATCGCTCAGCGCCACGATCTTCGCCTTGAGCAGCACGACGTGGCTTTTCTCCGCGGCGACCGGTGTCTCGCCACTCGCGGGCTCGGTCGGCGCCGCGGCCTGTGACATCAGGGCTAGGCTAGCGAGCAGCGCGAATCCGATCATGGCTTCCTCGGGTCAGTTTTACCGAGCATATGTTCTACATTTGTTCAGATCAACCATTTCTCGAACCAATGTCGCCGTCGCCCGACGCCGACGCCTCTACGATGAATCGGTTCATCTTACGGGTACCGACGAGTATTATAATATGTGTAGTCATCCGGTTCCGGCTGGAAGTCCTCGAACGGCCCATAACCCTTCGCCGTGATCAGGCCGACTTTGACCGCGTCGCCCTCGCGCCGAACTTCCCAGACATTGCGGCCATCCCGGCCGATGACATAGCTCACCCGCCCGGCTCGCGCGGCGGAGGAATCCGATTCGTGCGGGGGCTGCTTGCGATTGTCGTAATGAACATGGATCATCGTATCGCCCGGCCCGCTTGGCGGCATCCTGCCGCCAGCCCTGCCGACCAGCGCGATCCATTTGACGACAAGGACGCCCGACGCATCCGGCCCGACGACCATCGTCTTTTCAACGTCCTGAGTGCCATGCACCTTGGCGTTGGCGGTCGCGGCGGCAATCGACAGGACGAACGCGGCAACTCTGGGATCCGGCGCGTCATATGCCACCGATTTCGGCTTCGTCTGCTCCCGACGGCGTACCTCTTCCAGATCACCGTCGGAGAATGTAGCCGGATCTTTGCCGCTGGGGGCCGGCCTGGGCTTGACCGGCTTTGGCGGCAACGGCCTGCCCTCCCGCCTCGCGTTCTGCTTTTCCCGCCGATAGGCTTCTTGCTGCGCCTGAAATGTAGTTTCCAGTTGCCTCTTTTCCGCTTCGGTCGCGGCTTTTTGTTCTTCGGTCGGCTTGGGTCTCTTGCTCGGCTCGGGCGCCTCCAGATCGCCCCATCGGGCAGCACCTGTTTGCAGAAACTCCGCGAGAGGAATGTTCACGGACAGGCTTGATGGATAGACCGCCTTGATCTTCTTCGCCGGTTTGGGTTTGCCCGGCTTGCCTTGGGGCGCGACTGCCGGCGTAGAGCCGGCCTCGCCAAGGCTCGCCGGTGGCGGCGCTGTCTGGTCCGCGACGACCGCGCTGTCGTCCATGCGGAAGGACTTCATCATGCCATCCGCATCGTCAGGAAGGCTTGCCCGCATGTCAGGCATTGCAGCCCCCGGCCGGAACGGCGAGCGCCCCCAATCCAATCCGCTGCCGATAGGCAAGATTGCCGCAACCGGAGGCTGCCGGACCTCGTCCGGCATCGCGCCCGCCGATCGCTGGTCGGGGCGCCGCGGAACGATTAACCCCTGCGCCCGCGCCGCGCGAACCAGCGCCTCGTCGATTTCCGCATCGGTCGCCATGCGCTTGCCGCCGGTCAGCACTTCCAGATCGGTCATCATCCGCGAGTAAAGTTGCATTCTGACGCGACGCTGCGCGGCGGCGACATCGACACCCGGCACGGTGGGGGTGCCGACCTGCTCGTCCGGAACGGCCGATATTGGAGGATCGACCGGCCCGGCGGCCTCTTCGATCGGCGCGGAATCAAGCGCCGGATCGGCGGAAATATCGTGTTCGAATGGCAAGTGCACCAGCGTCTCCCGTCGCGCGACACGCACGCGGGGCGTTGCCGATCGGCTCGTCCCATGGCGTGGCAAGGCTATCATGGGCGGGCGATAGCCGTCCGGCGAAAATGTTGAATCGGACGGACAGTGATTTAAGGCTTTGGCGGCGGTTTACTTGCGCCCCCAATTCGTCCGATATCGCCGCAAAGTGGGGAGTGCGGGGATGGCGATCATGATGCGGGCGATAACACGGGCAAGTGCGCTGTTGATCCTGGCGGGCGCCACCGCCTGGCCGGTCGCCGCCGCCGATCCGCCGCCCTTCCCGATGAATGAGGAAGTGCGGACTGGCGTGCGGGCGATGCGCGGGATCGCGCTGGCGCCGGATGGGCGGAGCGTGCTCGCCGGCATTACCGAGACCACCGCGAATGGCGGCTTGCCGCATCTGTGGCTGCTCGCACCCGGCGCGGTACCGCGCCAATTGACCTTCCGCACCGGCGAGCGCGGCGAAACCAGTGGCAGCTTCGCACCCGACGGATCGATCCTGTTCCTCGCGACGCAAGGCGGCACCCGCTCGCTTTATCGCCTGCCCCCCGCCGGCGGCGAGCCCGAGCAGTACAAGCTCGGCAAGGCCGGCACGGCCCTGACCGCGCGCTGGGGCGGCGAGGTGATGAAGGATGCGCTGGCCGTCTCGGGCTACACCCTGTCGCCCGATGGCCGAACCATCGCGCTATGGGCCGATGACCCCGAAACGGCTGAGGTGAAGGCGCGGCGCGAGCGCAAGGATGATGGTTATGCCCATGGCATTCCCGATCATCGCACGCATCTCTACCTGGTCGATGCCGCAAGCGGCGCGGCGCGCGCGGTGCCGGTCGACGGCGTGTTCAGCTCGGCCGACTGGTCGTTCGACGGCGCCGACCTGATCGTCGCCACCGACCCGGATTCGGATGAAACCGGCCCCGATGCCCGTTTGCGGCGGATCGACCCGGCATCGCTGGCCGCCACGCCGATCGATGTGCCGCGCACAGCAAAGGGTGTCGCCTTCCTCCCCGGCCGCACGCGGCTGGTCTATACCGACCAGTGCGCCGACGACGCCCCACCGCGCTGCAACGACCTGATCGTCAAGGACCTCGGCACCGGGCAGGTGCGCAACCTGACGCGCGGGTTCGATGGCGAGATCCCATCAAGCTATGAGGTAATGCCCGACGGCGACCTGATCCTGGAAATCGGCACGCATACGCGCTCGCGCCTGGCGCGGCTGTCGACGCGGACCGGCGCGGTGAGCTGGATCAGCACCGATCAGCCCGTCGCTTTCTCGCTCGTCACCAACCCGCAGCACAAGGGCTGGGCATTCCTCACCGCCGGGCCGACCCAGCCGATCACCGCGATGCTGCTGCCGGCCCTCGAGGCAAAACCGGTCGCGCTTGCCGCTCCCGCGCTGGTCCCGGCACGCTGGCCGAAAGTGCCGTCGCAGCTCGTCACCTGGCAGAATGAAGGACTGACGATCGAGGGTCTGCTGTACCTGCCCAAGGCCGCGGCGGGCGCCAAGGTGCCGCTGGTCGTCAGCATTCATGGCGGCCCGGCCAGCCGTTTCCAGGACGGCTATGACAATCTCGTCCAGATGCTGGTCGCCGAAGGCTGGGCGGTGCTGCAACCCAATATCCGCGGCAGTACCGGCTATGGCGCAAAATTCACCGCCGCGAACAAGAACGATATGGGCGGCGCCGATTACCGCGACGTGATGGCCGGGGTCGACGCGGTGCTGAAGACGCATCCGATCGATGCCAGCCGCATGGCGCTGATCGGTTACAGCTATGGTGGGGAAATGGCCGGCTTCGTCGTCGGCAAGACCGATCGGTTCAAGGCGATCGTCTCGGGCGCGCCGGTGATCAACCAGTTCAGCGAATATGGCACCGAGGACGGGACGTTCTACGACCGCTGGTATTACGGCAAGCCCTGGCTCAACTTCGCCGATGCGTGGCGTCAGAGCCCCTTGTCCACCGCCGGCAATGCGAAGACGCCGTTCCTGCTGCTGCAGGGCGACAAGGACGTCACCGACCCGCTTGGCCAGTCACTCGAAATGTATCGCGCGCTGAAGCAGACCGGCGCGCCGGTCGCGCTGGTGGTCTATCCGCGCGAAGGCCATGGCGAGACCGGCGGCAATTTCCGCGCGCTGGCCAGCCAGGAGCCGTGGCACGGCATCGATCTGCGCCGCCGCATGTTCGGCTTCCTGCGCGCGGCGTTCGCCGGGGAACCGGATCCGCTGGCGGCGGCGCGGAAGGATGTGCCGTGAGGCGGGGATAAGGCCTCGGTCTCGATCCGCATCCGAAACCTGGACATCGCCCTGCTTCCGGCTGTCCTTTCCCCAACCATGGTGCCGCAGCGAAAATAGCTGCCCTGTCATCCTTGATTTCCCGCAGCGGCGGGAAGTGCTGCGGGAAGATGCTTTTTTGAGCGTGCTGCGGGAATCTGCGGGAATTTCTGCGGGAATTTTGATGGAGCGCGCGGGAATTTTGCGGGGAGCGCTGCGCGAATATCGGGAAATGGCGGAGCGCGCGGCGTCGCGTGGCGATCCGGCACGCGCGTCCTGTTTTCCCGCCATATGCCCGAGCCATAACGGGGGGCCGAACCGCGCCGGATTTGCCGGAACAGCGGCGGCGGAAGGTCCAGCATTTTACGGGTGAGGCGTACGTCCACGCCGTGCCGCGCGGGCCAGTGCCGACGCACGATGGTTCGATCTTCATGATGCGAAAGAGCGGGGGCGGGAAGCCGGAGGGTTTCCCGTCCGTCGCCACTCTTTCACGATCGATCGCCAGGTTGAATCCACATCCGCAGGCAGGCGGCAACTCAGGCGTCACCCACCACAGGACATGGCGAGACCCGCTTATGGTGCGCCCGGCTTCCAGTCATTGTCGACCATCTTCCAGCCCGCTTCGCTGTCCTTCTTGTCGGCCATCGCCGCCTTGGCGTCGGCCGCGCTGGCGCTCGCCCAGCAGATCACCGATCCGCTGACGCCGGGCACCGCCTTGGTCAGATATTTGAAATAGGCGTCCTCGGCTGCCTTGTCGCTCGCCCCCTGATAGATTGACGAGAAATGGATCTGCTCCTTGTCGTAATCCTTGAGGGTGCAATAAGCGAAGGCGCCGGTGCCTTTCGCTTGTGCAGGTAACGCCACGCCGGCGCCCACCACCATTGCCAAAACGGCCCCGGCCATGATCCTGATCATCGCATTCTCTCCCTTCCGTCGATGTTCGACTGTGGGAGAGTTTACGCTCTTGGGGGTCGGGCTCAAGAGGCTGTGAAGCGCCTTGATGACACCAGTGAAGAGCGACTGGCGGGATCCACTCGATACCGAGCGCGTATTAGGATATGACGAGCCGATCGCGCCTCACCGCGCCGCAGACGATTCCCGGCGCCCGCTCGATGATTGGAGCCCGACCATGAAAAACGCCCTCCTGCTGCTACCGCTGCTCGCCGGCCTTGCCGCGTGCGAGACGACACGACCGAAGGACAATGCGGCGGAGGGCACGATGCCGGCCAAAATCGTATCGCTGTCCGGCACCGCCTCTTACCGGGAACGCATCGCCCTGCAGGCCGATGCGCGTCTGGAGGTTGAGATCCGCGATGTCAGCCTGATGGATGCCCCGGCGCCGCTGATCGCGAAGGTCGAGATACCCACCGCCGGCGGACAACCGCCGCTTGCCTTCACGCTGAACTATGATCCCGCGCGCATCGTGCCGCGCAACCGTTATGCGGTGTCGGCGCGGATCACGGACGGTTCGGGCCGGTTGATCTGGATCACCGACACTCATGTCGATCTTCCCTCACCCGGGAAGAGCGTGGAATTGAACCTCGTCCGCGTCGCTGGATAGCGGACCGCGCGAATCCCGCTGGCCGTTGGATCGATGGCATATGAGGGAACTGATTTCTCACCCCGCCAGATCCGCGTACAGATCCCCTTCCTCGCTCCCCCCTCTCCCGCGCCCATAGCGTGAAGGATCCAGCCATCCCGGTACCGCCCGGGGCTGCACCGGCTCCGCGAAGGTGCAGGCCAGCGCATCGCCGTCATCCGGCGACGCAAGGCCGCGCGCTTTCATATGGTCCTTCTTTTCCAGCATCACTGCCTGGCCGGCGTCGAAGCCATATTCCGGGCCAGTCAGATCATCCTCCAGGCCCTGATGATCGGGGATGCAGCCGCTTTCCAGCCAATGGCGCATATTGGTCCACATCTCGGCGCGCTTGTTGGCGACGCGGATGCGTGCGCCCGCGGATCCGCCGGCGCCCCAACTTGCCTCGCGCACGCGGGTCGACCCGAACCACACTTCGCTGACCAGCGTATCCGGCAATAGCTGCCGCAACCGGTCGATCACCGCCGCGCCGATATTGCCGGCATCGACGAAGATCGCATCGGGTTTCCACCGCGCCGCCTCAAGCGCGATGTCGCCGGCCAGGGTCATGCTGTCCATATGGTGCCAGCGCCGCCAGCCGCGCGAGCGCGCGTCGCGGCCGCAGCGGATCGCCAGCGTCGAATGATCGTCGCCAAAGCGCGCGCAATCGACCCCGAAGATCACCGGATCGGTGCCCAGCATCGGGCCCGGATCGCGCGTTCGCGCCGCCGCCACCGTCTCGCGCGCGATGAACTGCATCGACGAGGCGCTGGGGAATTGCCCGAGCACGCGCACCCGGACGATGTCGCTGTCCAGGCCATAGGTCGCGACCAGTTCGTCGAGATAGGATTTGTTGGTGCCCTCCACATCGCGGCTGTCGATCTGCGCGGTGTTCCATAGCTCGCGCAGCTTGCCGAACAGGCTGCGGAACGTGCCGCTGCCCTGAGTCGGGTTGCCGAAGGCGAGGAAGATGATCTCGGTCTGTTCGTCGGTCAGCGCCCCCAGCGCGACCTCCCATACTTTCGCATCGATGCCGCTCGCCTCATCGAAGATCAGCACGATTCGCTTGCCCTGGTTGTGCAGCCCGGCGAACGCCTCGGTATTGCTCGTCGACCAGGTGACCAGATCGGCGCGCCACGAGCGTTCATGCCCTTTCACGATCGAAGCGATCGCGGTCGCGGTGATCCTGAACCAGTCGGCGGTCAGCGCCAGATTGGCCCATTTGGCCAGTTCCGGCGCGGTCTTGGTCAGCAACTGGCTTTCGGTATTGGCGGTCAGGATGATGCGCGTGTCGATACAGGTGTCGAGCGCCCATTTGACCACCATGGCGATCAGTGCCGATTTACCGATGCCATGTCCGCTGGCGCGCGCGATGCGGCACGGCACGTGCCGCGTCGCCGGATCGGCGAGATGCGCGCCGATCGTATTCAGCACCTCGCGCTGCCAGCCGCGCGGCCCGACAACGCCGGACAGGGCGCCGCGCCCCCAGGGATAGACATAGAGCGCATGGCCGAGCGGATCGTGGCGATAGGCGCTGATCTCGAGCGCCAGAGTGCCGAGATCCCCACTCATGATTCGCGCCCCGCCGCGACCCGGGCGCGGGCGGCGGACAGGATTGCGGCGAAGTCCTCCTCCTCTTCCGCCCCATCTTTCGACACGTCCAGATTCTGCCCGGCCCGGCCCCAGGCGCGGTCGAGAATGGCGTTGGCGGCGGAGACCCTGGAAGCGTCGCTGCTTTTTTCATTGGTCATCACCCCGACAAGCGCGGCGATCGCGGCCCGGCTATGGGTGATGGCGAGGTCGGCGACGGTCTCGCCATCGGCGGTGGTACGGCGGGAACGGGTCATTCTGGTGGTCATGAGCGCCTCATTGAAAATGCGGATTTCCGCGCCAACCCCGGAACAAGTCCGGGGTGACGGCCGAGTGGATTGCCGCCCTCATCCATGCTCGACATCGCCCTGTTGCCGCGCCGCTTCACGCTGCTGCCAGCCGCGCCACACCAGGTCGGCGATGAAATCATCGATCCGCATGCCGTCGCGATGCGCGGCACGGATGATTTCGGCGGCGAGATCGGGCTGGCGCTGGCGCAGCTGCTGCACACTGAGCGTGGGGGCCGATTTGGGGCGCGGGATAGTGCGCCAGTGCGGAGTCTTGTTACACACAGGAGCGGTCGCCTTTCCGGTTGCGGTGATGAACATGCGGCGGGAGCGCTGATAGCGTTCGACATGGATCAGCCCGCGCCGTTCGAGCCGCTGCACGATGTGGACCGTGGTACTGACCGAATTGCAGCCGCACGCCGCCTGCAGCTCGTCGGCGGTCGGCGCGAGCCGTTGCGCGTCGGCCGCATCGACGATCGTCGCGAAGATGCGCTGTTCCCACAAAGTGAGGGGGGCGTTCATGACCTGACTCCCGGCGCCCGGTGTTCCAGCCCGGCCATGCGGCGCAATTGTGCGGGGCTGTAGTGCGCCACCAGCCGTGCGGCATCGACCGAGACGCCGGCCCGGGATGCAGTACGCGCGAACAGCCGCTCGCTCGCATCGTATAGCTGCCGACACGCCAGTTCGGCGGCGCTGTGCCGCGCCAGTGCTTGCTCGACCCCGGCTTCCTCCTCGGCGTTCAGCGGTACGCCGGACTCGTCCTGCGCACGCGCGATCGCCTCGACTGTCGCGCGATCGACCGCGCCGCCAGGCGCGCTTTCGAACAGCGCCGCAGTCGCCGCGACTCCGCGCACGCCAAGCGACAGGCGGATCAATGCCCGGGTCGATTCACCGATCCCGGAAAGGGGCATAATGCGCACAGGTCGGGTGCGAGCGGGCCTGTCAGGCGCGGGATGGTCCGGTGGTTGCAGAAAGGTGTGATTCATCGCGAGTCGACTCCAATATTCCCCTTTTGTTCTCTTATTTCCTTTCCTACATTGCAAGAACAGTATAGGAAATTTCCTATGGAGGCGCGATTGCAGCTACTCACACGACAGGAGCCCTGGGCCGCCGCGATCGTCGCGGCGCCGATTCCGCAAGCCACCCCCCGCCCCGATCCGCAGCCTGGCCTTCAGGGCGCGGCGCGGCATTGGGCAACCACCCCGCGCATCGCCGCGATGTTCGCGATGCTGCGCGACCTGAACGCGCTTCACGCCCGCATCGCCGCGCATTGCCATAGCGACCCCGCCGCCGGACTGGACGGTGTGCGGGGAGAAGTCGGTGCGGTCACCGGCCTGTACGAGAATGATTATAGCGGCCCTGCGCGCGCCGTGTGGACAGTCCGCGCCAATGGCGGGGCAGCGGCGTCATTATGGGAATTGCTCACCGAACAACGCGATGCCTGGATCGATGCGCAACTGATCGCCGAGGGGTTCGCACCCTGGACCTGGTCGGACGAAAAGCATGATCGCCGCGATGCGCTGGCCGAACAGGCGGGCACGGTGGCGATGGCCTGGGCGGGGTTTTGCGAAGCGGTCCACGGACCTGAGGACGCACCGTCCCTGCAGAGCCTGACCATCTGAGCATTGCGCCGGTCAGCCCGGGGAGCGATCCGGATCGCCAGGCACTATGGTCATTTTGGCGGGACACGACTGCACCGCGACGCGTTGTCCCGCTTTGAAAGCACGCGCGCCCGTCTGGCCTTCGCGTCGGGAGCGAGCGATGGAACTGACCGAATATCGGGACCTGCGCGGCGGGCGATCCTGTTGGACGGGCGACGACACCAACACGCTGATCACCGATCCCCTGCCCGATGGCGAGACCGACGTCGCGATTATCGGCGCGGGCGTGATGGGTGCGATGCTCGCCGACCGGCTCAGTGCGGCAGGACGCCAGGTGCTGCTGCTTGACCGGCGCCCGCCCGCGCATGGCAGCACCGCCGCCTCAACCGCGCTGGTGATGTGGGGCGCGGATGTGCCGCTGACTCACCTCGCCGCGCGGATCGGTGCGGCCGAGGCGGCCCGGCGCTGGACGCGGGTCTTTGCGACGATCCGGCGGCTCGCCGATCATATCGATGCGAGTGGCATCGCGTGCGGGCGGATCGACCGGCCCGAACTCTATCTCGCCGGCACTTTGCTCGACGAGGCCGCCTTGCACGCGGAGGGCGAGGCGCGCCGTCGAGCCGGTCTGCCCTCCGCCTGGCTCGATGCCGACGATGTCGCCGCCCGCTTCGGCATCGCCCCGCGCAGTGCGTTGCTCTCGGACGGCTGTTTCGAAGTCGATCCGGTGCGCCTGACACTTGGCCTGCTCGATCGCGCGCGCCGTGCCGGGGCACGTGCCTGTTTCCCCGCCGATGTGGTGCGGATCGAACCGGGCACGGAGGCGCGGACGCTGCATCTGGCCGATGGCCGCGAATTGCGCGCATGCGACGTGATCATCGCTTCGGGCTATGAGCGCGCGACCTGGTTCCTGCCGCCCGCCTTCACGGTCGGCGCAAGCTACGCCATCGCCACGGCCCCGGGTACCGCCCCCTTGTGGCGCGACAATGCAATGATCTGGGAGGCGTCCTCGCCCTATCTCTATACGCGCGCGACCGCCGATGGCCGGGTCATCGCCGGCGGCGAAGATGAGGATTTTGCCGATGCGCGCCAACGCGACGCGCTGATCGGCGCAAAGCGCGGGACGATCGCGGCAAAACTCGCCGCGATGATCGACATTGCGGACCTGCCGGTCGAATGCGCCTGGGCAGCGGCATTCGGTTCCTCACCCGACGGCCTGCCCGCGATCGGCCCGGTCGCCGGCCATGACCGGCTGTGGCTTGCCGCCGGGTTCGGCGGCAATGGCGTCAGCTTTGCCGCGCTCGGCACCGAACTGATCGCTGCCGCGCTGGCCGGCACGCCCGATCCCGACGCCCTCTGTTTCGACCCCTACCGCTTCGGCTGATCGCGCCGGACCCGCCCGGCACCGCAAACCGGTCGATATTCCCGCCGCCCTGCGCAACATGCCCGGTCAGGATCCAGCGGAAAGCGACGATATGACAGTGTGGCGCAGCATGCCGACTACCGTCAGCCAGCGCGGCGAGGTACAGCCTTGATCGGGCGGAGATGCGCGCTGCTCGCCATGGCATGCGCCGCATTGCTCCTGTCGGGCTGCTGGTCCGGGCCTGCCTGGTTCGCTGCCTCGGAAGGCGTGGCGGCAATCCCCGATGGCCGCTACCGCCTGGTCGAACCGGGCACCGCGCCCGAAAGTGCCGATATCCTGACCATCGCGCGGCAAGCCGATAACAGCTTCAGCATCACCGGTCCCGATATTCCGTGGCGCGCGATCATCGTGCCGGTCGATACGGCGCGACCCGGCCGTTTCGTCGTGCAGTTGCAACAGGCCCCCGCCGGCCAACCCTCCGCCAATGCCGGGTTCGTGCTGCTCGACACAAATGCCAGCACCTGGCGCATCGCCGTCCCGCGCTGCGCGGGTGCGGCACAAAAAGCGGTGGAACGGAGCGGCGGCCATGTCAGCAGCGACCCGCAAACCGGCGCGTCGTGCATTTTCACCGACCGCGCGGCATTGCTTGCCCAGCTGCGCGGCGCGGTAAAGGAGGAAGGCGGGTTCGACCTCGAACTGGTCAAGGCCGATCGGTAGGATCCGGGCCGCGCACATCCTTCAGTGCAGAGGTCAGGATTCCGCCGTCTCCGCGGGATCATCGTCCTTCACCGCATCGGCGAATTTGCGCATCAGCCGAACCAGCTCCCCGACATCGCGGTCGTCCCAGCTCGCGAAGATCGCGCGGCCGATCCGGTCGCGCGCCAGGTCCACGGCGTCGGTCATGATCTTGCCCTTTGGCGTCACCACTGCCTCGCGGACGCGGCGATCGGCGGCGCTCGCCTGGCGCGCAACCAGGCCGAGGCTCTCCAGCTTCGCCACCTGGCGGCTGACCGTGGTGTAATCGCGCCCCACCCGGTCGGCGAGATCGACCACGCCGATCGGGCCGCGCCGTTCGATCCCGACCAGTAGCGGGAACAGCGCCCGATCAAGCGAGATCCCCGCTTCCCGCACCATCGCCTCATCACGCTGCGGGCGGTTCATGGCGCTGACGATATCGATCAGCGCCCCGTGCAATATCCGGATCTGGCCAGATATATGTGTATCTTGCACGCTTTTTATTGACACCATGCCGACTCTCCAATTATGTGCATAATACACATAAGGAATCACTGATGACAGAGAAATTCGCAACCGGGATCCTGATCTGCGGTGCCGGCGCGGCTGGCCTGACGCTGGCGATCGAGCTCGCCCGTCGGAACATCCCGTTTCGCCTGATCGACAAGATCGATGCCCCATTTCCGGGTTCGCGCGGCAAAGGCATCCAGCCGCGCACCCAGGAGATTTTCGAAGATCTCGGCATCATCGACCGGATCGTCGCGACGGGCGGCCCTTATCCACCGCAACGCACGTATCGCGCCGATGGCAGCCATGCCGACTCGCACATCTTCGAACCGCAGGACGCGACGCCCGCCGAACCCTGGCAAGCCCCGCTGCTGGTACCGCAGGTCCTGACCGAAGGCGTGATGCGCGATCGGCTCGCCGAACTCGGGCACCGACCGGAATTCGGCTGCGAACTCAGCGGCTTCGACCAGGGCGAGACCGGCGTGACCGCGCGGCTGAATGGCCCGGATGGTGAAGAAACGGTCCGCGTTCGCTATCTGGTCGGCACGGATGGTGGGCGCAGCGTGGTGCGCCATGCGCTCGACATCGGTTTTCCGGGGAAGACGCTGGGCATCCGCGCGGTGGCGGCCGATGTCGAACTGACCGGCCTGGACCGGGACGCGTGGCACCGCTTCGGCGAAGGATCGATGGAACGGCAGATCGCGATTTGTCCGCTCGCCGGCACCGACCTGTTCCAGATTCAGGCGCCGATCCCGCTTGAGGGCGACCCCGACCTTTCCGCGGCCGGGCTGTCCACGATGATCGCGGACCGCACCGGCCGCGACGACATCCGGGTCCATTCGGTTTCCTGGGCATCGGCTTATGGCATGAATGCGCGGCTCGCCGATCGCTATCGGGTCGGCCGTGTGTTCCTGGCCGGCGACGCCGCGCATGTTCATCCGCCGACCGGCGGCCAGGGCCTCAACACCAGCATCCAGGACAGCTATAATCTCGGCTGGAAGCTGGCGGCAGTCTTCGCGGGCGCGCCCGATGCGCTGCTCGACAGCTATGAGGAGGAACGCCGGCCGATCGCGGCGGACATGCTGGGCCTTTCCACCAGACTGCTCGATGCCGCGAAGCGGGGCGACATCAGGCGCGGGCGCGATGTGCAGCAGCTCGACCTGGGGTATCCCGGCGCGTCGCTCGCGCTGGAGCGACCGACACGCAACACCGGCCTGCTCGCCGGCGACCGCGCGCCGGATGCGTGGCTTCGAGGCGCCGCCGGCCATTCGGTACGACTATTCGACCTGCTGCGCGGCACGCACTGGACGCTGATCGGCCATGAGGTCGATCGCACGCTGGTGACGCCACGGGCAGGCCTGCACATCCATATCCTCGGCCCGCGCGGCGATATCATCGATGATGCCGGCCATCTGCACGACGCCTATGCGCTGGCGGCAGGGAACTGGGTGCTGATCCGCCCCGATGGCTATGTCGGCGCGATCGTCTCATCGCAGGAAATTGGGGCATTGAAGGCCTATTTCCCGGCTATGGGCCTTTAGGGCCGCGCGAAGAACAGCACGAACAGGACCAGCGCGGCAAGCACCCCGGCCAGCACGGGCACTGCCTTACCCGATCGCCGCCGCACGATGATCCAGGAGGACATGATGCCCAGCAGCACGGACGCGCCGATCAGGACATGGTCGCCAAGGGCGCGGCCGGTTCCGGCATCCCAGCCGAGCGCAAACCAGCCATAGCCCAGCCCCCAAAGGGCGAGCAGAAGCGCCAGGATGCCGGCACCGCGCATGACCAGACTCCAAAGACTGTCGAGCGACACCCGGATCATAGCATGAATGGCGACAATGATCCTCCCCCCGGGTGGCCGGAGGGAGGATCATTTCTTCAGGCGTCGATGAACAGCGGCTCATCCGTTCCTTCGCCGCCCGACCCTTCACCGCCCGCCCCGTCGATGATGGTGCCCGATTGCCGATCGAACAGCCGGCGATAAATGCCGGCGGGATTGGCGAGCAGCGCTTCGTGATCGCCATCCTCGACGACCCGTCCCTGGTCGAACACCAGGATGCGGTCGAGCGTGCGCACCGTCGACAGGCGGTGGGCGATGACGATCGCGGTGCGCCCGGTCATCAGCCGGTCCATCGCCTGCTGGATCAGGCTTTCCGATTCCGAATCCAGGCTCGAGGTCGCCTCGTCGAGGATCAGGATCGGCGCGTCAGCCAGGAACGCGCGCGCCAGCGCCACGCGCTGCCGCTCGCCGCCCGACAGCTTGACGCCGCGTTCGCCGACCAGCGTCGCATAGCCGCGCGGCAGCCGGGCGATGAACGCATCGGCGTTGGCGAGTTGTGCCGCATGCTCGATCTCCGCCAATGTCGCATCGGGGCGGGCATAGGCGATATTCTCCGCCAGGCTGCGGTGGAACAGGATCGGCTCCTGCTGCACGATCGCGATCTGCGCGCGCAGCGACCGCTGGGTCACGTCGCGCACATCCTGCCCGTCGATCAGCACCCGGCCCTCGGTCACATCGTGCAGCCGCTGGATCAGCTTGACGAAGCTGGTCTTGCCCGAGCCCGAATGACCGACCAGCCCGACCCGCTCGCCGGCGCGGATCGTCACCGACAGATCGTCGTACAGCGGCGTTTCATGCCCGCCATAACGGAAGGTAACATGGTCGAAACGCACCTCGCCCGCCGTGATCTTCATCGGCTTGGCGCCCGCCGCATCCTCGATCCCGAGCGGCTCGCCATGCAGCTCGACCAGTTCCTCCAGCTCGTTCACCGCGCGCTGCAGCTGATGCACATAATGGCCGATATCGACGAGATACCCGTGCAGGATGAAATAGCTGGTCAGCACATAGGTGATGTCGCCCGGCGTCGCTTGCCCCTGCGACCAGAGCCACAGGGCGCTACCGACCAATGTGGTGCGCACGATCCATAACAGGCCGATCTGCGACGAGCCCGACCAGGTGCTGCGCACCCAGGTGCGGGTCGTGCGGCGCTGCCATTTGGCGACCACCCGCGCCAGCCGCGCTTCCTCGCGCGCCTCCGCGCCGAACGACTTGACCACCGCATTGCCGCCGATCGCGTCGGACAACAGCCCGCCCATGCGCGTATCCCAGCCATTGGAGAGCGACGCGGCGGGCGCGACCCAGCGCGTCGCAAGGGCCAGAGTCAGCACGACATAGACCACCGCGCCGACGCCCATTACCAGCCCGAGCAGCGGCCAGTGCCAGCCGAGCAGCAGCATGGTGCCGGTCAGCACGACGAAGCAGGGCAGCAACGCGAGCAACAGCACATCGTCGAGCGTATCGAGCGCCCACATGCCGCGCGAAATCTTGCGCACGGTGGAGCCGGCAAAGCCATTGGCATGCCAGTCGGACGAGAAACGCTGCACACGCGCGAACGCGTCCTCGGCGACGTCACCCATCAGCCGGAGCGTGAACGGCACCACATTCATCCAGGCGAAATGGCGCAGCACGAGCATGGCAAGGCCAAGCGCGGCCATCACCGCGAACAGCCATAGCGCCGTATCGCGAGTCCCGGCGGTGAGCGCGTCGACCAGTTTGCCGGCAGCGACCGGCACGAAGATTTCGGTCACCGTCGCCGCCGAGATGGCAAGACCGATGAACAGCGCGCGACCGCGCTGTCGCGCCCAATGCGCGAAGGTGAAGGCGAGCACGGCGCCGATCACGCCGGCGCGGCTCTTGTTGCGAACATGAGTCATGGATTCGTGACGCGGCGCGAAGGCACGCCGGCTCCTTATGGCAATGTCGAGAGATGTCGCGGAGAAGGCGCCCGATCAGGGCGGCCTCAGGACCTAATGGCGGTGTTTGCCGAGGCCCATGGCGGCGAAAGGCAGGCTTGCAATGGTCGATGTCATCATCACTGGCCCTCCTATTCTCGAAGCCGGAACGACAGCGCCTCTACCAGCAAAACGCGCGACCGGCAACATCGCGGTGCATCAGTCCACTTCCTACCCTTCTTCCTGGGCTTGTCGAAGTGCCGCTCTTTTCTTTGCGATGTCCGTGAAGAAAGGCGGTGCTGCGCCAGAAAGCGGCATGAACCGAGCAGGTGATTCCGGCCCGGACCCTGCCGTTCCAGAACCAGAAAATCGCCCTCCCGGCCCGTGCCGGGAAAGCGATCGATTCGACTTGATACCGAAACACCGGCGGCATTCCGGGGACACGCAGGAGAATACGCGTCCCCGGCCGAACTCAGCCGCTGGCAGCGCTGGTCCGGATCGTGCCGTTGACGCCGTTGGGAAAGAACCCACCCCCGACCGTCGCCGCCTTGTTGAGATAGACGATGTTGAGCACCTGACCGGCGGTGCGGCTGAAGGCGATGCCGTTGCCGTCAGTGGGCACGATGTTCGACATGGTCAGGTCGGTCGCAAGAATGCCCTGGTCGAGATCGCCTGGTCCATCCAGACTGTCGCGCGCGTCGGAGATTTGCCCGGCCGCGGTGCGCAATGAGGTGGTCGACACGCCCTTGGCGTAGAGCACGGTGCGCACCAGGCCGGCATGATAGGCCTCTGCCGCAAGGATGCCGGCCGCCGCTTCGAGATAGGTCTTGTTGGTCAGCAATATCGACGCGCCTTTGTACGCCGTCACTCCGACATCCTCGAAGATGAATGCGCCGAGCAGGAAGAATTCGTCGCTGGCATAGGGATCGAAGGTGCCGGTCATCGGCACCACGCCGGCCGCCCGTGCCGCGGCGGTGAACGCCCCGCTCGCATCGCCCGAAATGTTGAGCACCGGCTGCGCGACCGCCGATGCACCAAGCTGAGTGCGCAGGAAGTTGACGTGCGCCAGTTCGTCAAAAGCGATCTCGCGGGCATAGGCGCGCACCACCGGATCGACGAAATTGACCGCGCGACCACCGGTCACCGCCCCTTGCGTACCGGTGCCGGTCTGCATCGACGCGGGCAACCCTGCGCCGAACGCAGCGAAGGAATAGAATTGCGCTTCGAGATATTCGAGGTTGAGCGCGAAATTCAGCACATCGGCATCGCTCGGGGCCGGTGTCGGCGTCGGGCTTGGCGTGGGTGACGGCGTCGGCGTTGGGGCGGGCAAGTCGTTATTGTCGCCGCATGCAGCGAGCAGCGACAAGCCGCCGGCCGCGATCGAAACTTTTGCCGCAGTGCGCATGAAGTCGCGGCGTTCGGCGCGGCGACGATCGGATATCTCGAGAACATGGAGAAGCGTGTCGGTATCGTGCATCGGAAATCTCCCCTGACTGGGTGACGATCTGGCTGATGATCGGATGGGGCGGCTCAGTTGGCCGCGCTGGTCTTGATCGCGCCGTTGACGCCGGCGGGGAAAAATCCGCCCATGCCCGCCGCAGTATTGGTCAGGTACACGATGTTGAGTACCTGCCCCGTGGTCCGGCTGAACGCGATCCCGTCACGATCGAGCGGCACGATGTTCGATGTCGTGCCGGTACCAGTGCCGGTACCGGTGATCCCCTGGTCGAGGTCGCTCGCCCCATCCAGGCTGTCACGCGCATTCGAAATCGCATCGGCCGAGGTGCGCAGCGACGGCGTCGCCAGTCCCTTGGCGTAGAGCACGGTGCGCACCAGCCCGGCATGATAGGCCTCGACCGCCAGAATGCCGGCCGCCGCTTCGAGATAGGTCTTGTTGGTCAGCAGCGGCGCCGCGCCCTTATAGGCGGTGACGCCGACATCTTCGAAGATGAACGCGCCGAGCAGGAAATTCTCGTCATTGGCATAGACGTCGAACGCAGCGCCCGCGCCGATCAGTCCGGCGGCACGCGCGGCATTGCTGAACGCGCTGGTCGGGGTGACGCCGATATCGATCGCCGGCTGCGCCACCGCCGCCGTGCCGAGCTGCGTGCGCAGGAACGCGACATGCGCCACTTCGTCCTGTGCGATCTCCTTGGCATATTGCGCGACCACCGGATCAGTGAAGGTCACCTGACGCCCGCCGCTCACCGCGCCTTGCGTGCCGGTACCGGTCAATTGCCCGGCAGGCAGGCCAGTGCCGAACACCGCCACCTGATAGAATTGCGCCTCAAGATATTCGAGGTTGAGCGCGAAATTCAGCACATCGGCATCGGTCGGAGCCGCCTGCGCCCCGGCACTGCCGGCAAAGGACAGTGCCGTGACACCCGCGCCAGCCACTGCCGCCGCACCGAATGCCGCCTTGAAGAAATCACGCCGCTCATTGCGACGCTCGACGCGCCGATCGAGGACGTCGATCAATTGTTCCTGGTCGATTGTCATTGCCGAACCTCCCTGATGGGTCACGTCCAGCGCAAACTAACCATATTCAAATTAGTTGCAAGTTATTGAAAAGATTCATTTATTTGTGATTTGTGCAGACGAAGCGCCGCCATCCACGAAACCAGGCGTGCCGACGCGCTGCCATCGCGAACGATTGTCGGAGGGCAGGTACGGGCGGACGGGCGGGACGGATGCACGGCGCGATTTATCATCCTGCCCGCCGCCCCTCGAACAGATCGCGGTCGCCGACCAGCGCGTCACCGACCAGGTCGAAAAACGCCCGCACCCGCGCAGTCGCCTTCAGATCGGCATGAGTGACGATCCATAACTCGCCCGCCAGTTCGGCGATCGGCGTCGTTGCCGCGCGAACCACCCCGGCATCGCGATCGCCAAGGTAGCAGGGCAGCAATGCGACCCCCATCCCGGCCTTGGCCGCCACCAGCTGATTGACCAGGCTGTTGGTGCGATAGGCGAACGCCTCGACCGGCACCTGGCGCGCGAGCCATTCGGCGGCCAGGATTCCCGCCGCCATTTCCTCCCACCCGATCAACGCCTGCTCCGCCAACGCGCCGTCCACAACCGGCCCATGGTCCGCGAGATAGGCGGGAGCGGCATACAGGCTCCACGCCACCCCGGCGAGCTTGCGTCCCCACAGATCGGCCTCTTTCGGGCGGATCGGGCGCAGCGCGATGTCAGCCTCGCGCCGCGACAGGCTGAGCACGCGATTGTCGATCGCCAGTTCGACCATGATCCCGGGATGCTGCGCCCGGAACGCGGCGAGATGATGGGTGAGCCGACTATAGGCGAGCGTCTCCGACGATGTGACGCGCAACCGGCCGGTCAACCGATGATCGCGCCCGGCGATATCGCGGTCGAGCGCCAGCGCCTCATCCTCCATCCGCTCGGCGGCGGCAGCCATGCGCTCGCCCGCCACGGTCGCGCGATACGCGCCGCCCGGCAGCCGCTCGAACACGCGCGCGCCGATCCGCGCCTCGATCGCATTGAGTCGGCGAAACGCAGTCGAATGATCGATACCGAGCAGTTTCGCCGCTGCGGTCAGGCCGCCGGCACGCTGCACCGCCAGCACCAGTTTCAGGTCATTCCAGTCCTTCATGCCACTGACATAGCATCGGAGTAACTTGCAGTCATGCAAGAGTGATTGGCATAATCGCAACGTGCATTGCGAATGCACAAATCCCAGATCGAGTTCGACGGCGACCCCTCGCCCACAGAAAGGATTCGATCATGAAGCTCTATTACGCCACCGGCACTTGCTCGCTCTCGCCGCACATCGTCGCGCTGGAGGCCGGCATCGCGCTTGACCTGGAGCGCGTCGACATCCGTACGACCCCGCACCGCACTGAGAGCGGCGCCGATTTCACCGCCCGCCACGCCAATGGCTATGTCCCCGCGCTTGAACTTGATGACGGCTCGCTGCTCACCGAAGGCGTGGCGATCGTGCAATATCTCGCCGACCTCAACCCCGACGCCGACCTCGCCCCGCCCGCCGGCACCCCCGAGCGCTACCGCTTGCAATCCTGGCTCAACTTCATCGCGACCGAATTGCACAAGATGTACAGCCCCTGGCTGTTCCACCCCGAATATGGCGCGCAGGCACAGGAAGTCGCGCGCGACAAGATCGCCGAGCGGCTTGCTTATGTCGAACGCCAGTTCGCCGCGTCGGGCCCATTCCTGCTCGGCGACACGTTCACGGCCGCCGACGCCTATCTCTTCACCATCATCGGCTGGTCGGCTTTCGCCAGAGTCGACCTGACCCCATTCCCACAGCTGCGCGATTTTCTCGACCTGGTCGGCGCGCGCCCACATGTGCGCGAAGCGATGAACGCCGAGGGCATGAAGCTGGCGGCGTGAGACGATGAGCCAGGGTATCGCTTGGGTCATGCTGGTGACCGCCGGGCTGCTCGACATCGCCTGGGCAGTGTCGATGAAATATGCCGCGGGCTATAGCCGGCTCGGCTGGAGCCTGGTCTCGTTCCTGCTGCTCGCAGCGTTCGTCTATCTGCTCGGTCGCGCGCTGGCGGTGCTGCCGGTCGGCACTGCCTATGCGGTATGGACCGGCATCGGCGCGGCCGGGACGGCACTGCTCGGCATCTGGCTGTTCGGTGAAAGCATCAGCCTGTGGCGCTTCGGCGGCATCCTGCTCGTGCTGGCGGGCATTGCGCTGCTCAAGCTCGCGCCAGCGTGACCCCACGCACCGGGCAATCCCTTCTCCCCGTCCGCCTGACAAGCTCAGTCGGAACGGGGAGAGGTGAATTCATTCCTATTGCGCGCCCTCTTTTGCCAGCCGCGCGTCAAGCAAGGCGGAAAACTTCGCCGCATAGGCACGGCAGGCGCCGGAATCGAGGAATGGGTTGGGCTTCACACCCGCGCTGAGTTGCTGGAACTTCACATCGCCGCCCGACTGATCGGGGTGCGCGGTGATCAGCAGATCGCAGGGCAGCGCCGACATTGTCGCGAAGCTTCGGCGATACGATGCGACAATCCCGGCATGCGCCGGATCGGTGAAACGGTAACCATCGGCGGATGCTGGGTTCAAGCTCGACGCAAACACCATATCGATGCACTTGCCTTGCTCGCACGATTTCCACGTCCAGCTCGTGCTGCCCGAAGTATGGCCCGGCGTCGCACGCGCGGTGACCACAACATCGCCGAGCGTGATCGTCTCCCCATCGGCGACAGCCCGCACTTTCGGCACTGCCGGGAAAGTATCGAGATGCGCCGCCTGCGGATCGTCGGGCAATGCGCGACCGAGGCGCAGCGAGGTCGCACCATCCTTGCCCGCAATCACCGTTGCGCCGCTGTCACGCACCATGGCGGCAAAGCCGCCACCATGATCGTAATGCGGTTCGGTGCTGAGAATATACTTCACCTGACGGATGTCGAAGCCGAGCCGGCGGATATTCGCCTCAAGCGCCGCGACGCCCTGCGGCACGCCGGCATCGATCAGGATCAGCCCGGCGCTAGTGCGGATCAGTCCGACATTCAATTCGGTAAAACCGACCAGATAGCTGTTGCCGTAGAGTCGTATCGGCGTCAGCGGCTTGGTCCAACGATCGGCATAGCCAGGCGCGATCGGCCGGGTCAGTGGATCATCCTTGGGCGGCGCGTTCGCCACGCCGCTGCCCGCCTGTCCCATCATCAATGCCGCCAGAGTCGCACCGATCATCATTCGTTTTCCGGTCATCCGCATCACTCATCCTCTTGATCATCCACCGCCAGACTGATCGAAAAACGCGGGAGCCTCAAAGCATCTTCTCTCGGAAGAGCCATGAAATAGATTCATATGAGTGTAGGCGATGCGAGCATGATTGATGCATGCGGCGCACAGCTGCTACGCATTATCGCCGCATAGCGGCGCCGACCGTCACTCTCCATATTCTCGCCTTCAGTTCAGCAAAGAGGCACATCATGGACCTGCAACTCACCGACAAGACTGCGATCGTTACGGGCGGCACCGGCGGTATCGGGCTGGAAATCGCCCGCGCACTTTCGCTGGAAGGCGCGCGCGTCACCATCACCGGCCGCAGCCAGGCGAAGCTCGATGAAGCGATCGCCGACATCGCGGCGTCGGGCGGTACGCCGGTCACCGGCATCGCCGCTGATGTCGCCACCGCCGAGGGCGCCACGCAGCTCGCGCACGCGCTTCCCCGGATCGATATCCTGGTCAACAATCTCGGCATCTATGAAAGCAAGGCGTTCGGCGAGATCAGCGACGCCGACTGGACGACGATGTTCGACGTCAACGTGATGAGCGGCGTGCGTCTGTCGCGCAGCTATCTACCCGGCATGCTCGAGCGAAACTGGGGCCGGATCATCTTCATTTCAAGCGAATCCGCCATCTCCATTCCATCCGACATGATCCATTACGGCACCACCAAGACCGCGCAGCTCTCGATCGCACGCGGCCTGGCGCTGACCACGCGCGGCACCAACGTCACGGTCAATTCCGTGCTGCCGGGACCGACCCGCTCGGCCGGCATCGAGGATTTCCTGCGCAGCCAGGCGAGCGACCCGAGCTTGCCGATCGCCGAGATCGAAGCGGAATTCTTCGCCACCGCGCGCGCTTCGTCGATCATCCAGCGCATGATCGAGGCAAAGGAGATCGCCGATCTCGTCGCTTATGTCGCCAGCCCGCGCGCCTCCGCCACCAACGGCGCCGCATTGCGTGCCGAAGGCGGGCTGGTCAACACCATCGCCTGACGCACGAAAGGAGGAGGCGCCAGGCGCCTCCTCCCATGAACTACCTTCATCATCATGCCGGCGATATCACGTCATGGGCTCCTTACATCACTGACCCCATCGTCGGCATGGCGAGCATCCACAGCGCCATCGCGACCATCAGCACATTCTCGGTCAGGGAAATGAACCCCAGCGGCACATTGCTGTCGCCACCGACACAAGCGCATTTCAGCGTACGCCGTTCGATATAGATCGCCTTGAACACCGAGACCGCACCGATGGTGCCAATGAACAGTGCGACCGGGATCGACAGCCAGCGCAAGGTGCCGGCGATCATCAGCACGCCCGCCAGCCCCTCGGCAAAGGGATAGAGTTTCGCATAGGGCACCCAGCGCCGCGCGAGCAGGTCATAGCCAAGGAACATCGACGAGAAACTGTCGAGATCGCGCAGTTTGAGCATCGCCAGCACACACATGCTGAAGGCGATGAACCATTGTCCGGCGAGCATAGTGAGCGGCGTGCCGAAAACCGCCTGACTGGTCGCCAGCGCCATCAGCGCAGTGATCGCGAACACCGCGACGACCGGCGTATAGGTCAATGCCTTGGGATCACGCACATACAGGCCGAAATAGCGGCGCAGATCGTCATACCCGCCGACCCGCTGGCCCTCGATAAAGGTCTGCGGCGTGGTCGCCACGCCCTGCTGCGCCTTGAACGCATCGATTTCGTCGCGCGTGGTCAGCCAGTGATCCTCGACGTCATAGCCCTTGCTGCGCAGCACATGCCGCGCCTTCAAGCCGTAAGGACAGACATGATCGGGCATGACCATGCGGTAAAGTGTGGCTTTCCGGGCCGCGGTCGGGTTCGGGGGCGCAAGCATCACGCATTTCCTTGTTTATGATCGGACCCGCCCCAAATGGGGTCCGTACCATAGTCCGGAGTCAAGCCATGAAACCGTTGACCATATCGGGACTGGCGCGCAGCGGCGGCGTGGGGGTCGAAACAGTGCGCTATTATCAGCGCCTCGGCCTGATCGCCTTGCCCGAGCGCAGCGGCGGCGGCGGGCTCGGCGGCGGCATCAGGCGCTATGATGCCGGGCATGTCGACCGGCTGCGCTTCATCCGTTCGGGGCAGCGCGCCGGCTTCACGCTCGACCAGATCGCGCAATTGCTCGCGCTCGACGCGCGCCATGACCATGACGCGGCACGCGCCCTGGCGGAGGAACGCATCGCCGCGCTCGACGCGCGCATCGCCGAGATGCAGGAGGCACGCGCGGCGCTCGCCCGGCTTGCGACGCAATGCGGTGCTGCGGCCGCCAATGCCAATCCGGCACCCTGCCCGATCATCACGGCGTTCGACCGGCACTGATCGCACCGTTCCCCAGAAATCTTTTCCTTGCTTCCTCGGCGAAGGCCGGGGCCAGTTGAGGGCGTGTTCCGGCACGCGAGACGTCTGTTACCGGCGCCTCCTAACTGGGCCCCGGCCTTCGCCGGGGAAGAAGAAAAATATATGCCGGAGGAGGTTTCGGCCGCTCGGTTCTGTGAACTCCGGGACCCAGCCCGAAGCCGCCCTAACCCGCCACACCCGCTCCTCGCGACCGGCACAGCGCATCGAAATCCGCCGCCAGCTCGGCCAGGGTGACCGCCGCCAGCCGTGCGGTCAGCAATGACTCCGCCTCGCGCAGCGCATCGTCCAGCGCATGATTGACCGCCCGCTCGACGGCACATTCCGGATTGTCGCTCTCATTGCCGATCGCAAAGATTCTCGGCCCCCCGACCGCGCGGTGAATGTCGAGCAACGATACGTCGCTAAGGTCGCTCGCCAGCGTCCAGCCGCCGCCATGTCCCTTGACCGAATGGACATAGCCCGCCTCGCGCAGGCCCGCCATGGTCCGGCGCACCACCACCGGATTGGTGCCGAGCATCTGCGCGATCGTCTCCGACGTCATCGGTCCGTCGTGCCGCGCCATGTGCAGCAGCACATGGAGCATGCGGGATAAGCGGCTGTCCTGTCTCACACATCCATCTCCCCTGTTCCCCGCATCGATGCAAGTGTCGTGGCGGATTCGACACTTATGATGTTGCGTGATATTCGCGCACTTCCGCCACTGAGGATACGCCATGACCGATAACCGCTTCGAGACCCTGCTTGCCGACCCCGCCCGCTGGGACGCGATGATCGATCTGTACGAACAACAGGCTCAGCCCTTTACCGGCCTGTTCGCCGAGGATGCGCTGGCCGGTCTGAATATCTCCGCCGCCAGCGTTGTGCTGGATGTTGCGACTGGCACGGGCGCCGCCGCACTGGCCGCCGCCGCCCGCGGCGCTCAAGTGGTCGCGATCGACTTTTCCGCCGGCATGGTCGCCCGGGTCGCGGCGCATGCCCTGCCCAATGTCTCAGCGCGGCAGATGGATGGACAAGCGCTCGACCTGGCCGACGCGAGTTTCGACGTGACGCTGTCGATCTTCGGCGTCGTGTTGTTCCCCGACTGGCGCCAGGGCCTCCGCGAAATGGCCCGCGTGACACGCCCCGGCGGCCTGACAGTGGTCGCCACCTGGGAAGCGCCGGCGGGCGCGGCGACCAACTTGTTGCTCGACACGATATGCGGCACGCTCTTTCCCGATATCACCCCACCCGCCCCACCGGCGGGCATGGCCGTATTGCGCACGCCGGACGCCTTTGCCGCCGAGTTGATCGCCGCCGGCTTCACTGCGCCAGTGATCGAACGGCACACGCATGATTTCGAGTTAAGGCTTGATGCGCTCGACGATGCCGACCGGCTCTTCGCCATGCAGCCGCTCTGGGCGGACCTCACGCCAGAGCGCCGCGCCGAAGCCCTTAACCATATTCGCGCAATGGCCGCGCAAAAGGGCGCGACGACGGTATTGCCGATCCCTTCCACCGCGCTGATTGCCATGGCGCGGCGCTGAGGGACGATCAGCGTGAAATTCCAGCCACTGGGCGGCACCCCGCTCGCCCTGTGGCCGGAAGCGCCGCATTGCGGCGATTCGCGACGTGCCTGTTCCGGGCATGGACGGACAGGGAGACACTCATGGCATCGGTGATCGGCGAAATCAGCACGGCATTGGCGCCGGAGCGGGCCTGGGACGCGATCCGCGATGTCGGTGCGTTGCACAGCCGGCTTGTCCCCGGCTTCGTCGTTGCCACCAGTTTAGAGCGCAACGGCAATCCGATTGCCGATGCCTCAACCTCGGTGGCCGGGGTGAGCAGGGCGGTACGCTTCGGCAATGGCCTGGAAGTGATCGAGCCGATCATCGACCGTGACGATCGTACCCGGCGGCTGGTGTGGGGCGCGACGGGCGGGCCGCTCACTCATTACAACGCGTCGTGCCAGGTCTTTGCCGATGGCGATGGCGGCAGCCGCGTGGTGTGGATCGCCGACCTGCTGCCCGATGCGGCGCGCGACCAGGTCGGCGCGATGATCGGCGAGGGACTGCGCGCAATGAAGCTGACATTCGATGCTGTCGCTGGCAGCCAAAAACCAGAGCGAACTTAGGCGGGCCGAAACCACCCCAAATCCGTTCATGCTGAGCTTGTCGAAGCACCATCTTTCTTTTCCCCGCGCCAGAGAAAGAAGAACGGCCCCCTTCGACTGCCTGCAAGGCAAGCGTTCAGGACGGGCTTAGACAAGCTCAGGGTAAACGGCGAGGGGTGAATTACGCGCCCTCAACACTCCACCACATTGACTGCCAGCCCGCCCAGGCTGGTCTCCTTATACTTGGTGCGCATGTCCTCGCCGGTCTGGCGCATCGTCTCGATCACCGCGTCGAGCGAGACGACATGCGTACCGTCGCCCTGCAGCGCGAGATGCGCGGCGTTGATCGCCTTGATCGCGCCCATCGCATTGCGTTCGATGCACGGGATCTGCACCAGACCGCCGATCGGGTCGCAGGTCAGGCCGAGATTATGCTCCATGCCGATCTCGGCGGCATTCTCGACTTGTTCATTGGTGCCCCCCAGCGCCGCCGCGAGTCCCGCCGCTGCCATCGAACAAGCCACACCGACCTCCCCCTGACATCCCATCTCGGCCGCCGAGATCGATGCGCGCTTCTTGTACAGCATGCCGATCGCCGCAGCGGTAATCAGCAGGATGCGCTCGCCGGCCTGGGTCGGCGCATCGGTGAAACGCTGATAATAGCGCAGCACCGCCGGGATCACCCCCGCCGCGCCATTGGTCGGCGCGGTCACCACGCGACCACCGGCGGCATTTTCCTCATTCACCGCCAGCGCCCACAGACTGACCCAATCGAACACCATCGACGGGTGGACGCGCGGCAATTGCGCCACCAGCCGCTGATGCACCCCGGCGGCGCGGCGCTTCACCTTGAGCCCGCCGGGCAAGATGCCCTCCTGCACGCTGCCGCGATCGATCGACGCCGCCATCGCCCCGCGAACATGATCGAGAAACGCGTCGAGTTCCTCGGGTGAACGCCACGCGATTTCATTGGCAATGACGATCTCGGCAATCGACATGCCGCGTTCCCGCCCGATCGCGAGCAATTCGGCGGCCGAACCAAAACCATAGGGAATGGTGATGTTGAGCAAGGCGGGCGCGGCATCCTCGAGCACGATCACCCCGCCGCCGACCGAATAATAGGTCTGAGTGAATTCCACGCCATCGGCGCAGCGCGCGCGGAACCGCAGCGCATTGGGATGGCGCGGGAGAAATTCGCCCATCTTGAACAACAGGTCATTCGCTTCATCGAAGCCGATGTCGCGTGTCCCCGCCAGCGCCATGCGCCCGGTCCCGCGAATCCGCGCCACCTCAGTGGTGACCGCGTCGGGATCGATCGTGCCTGGATCATGCCCGGCGAGCCCCAGGATCAGGGCATGGTCAGTCGCATGGCCCTTGCCGGTCAGCGCAAGCGAGCCATAGATTTCGACCAGCACGCGTTGCACATCGAACACCGCCGCCTCGCGCGCAAACGCGAGCGCGGCGCGCATCGGCCCGACGGTATGCGAGCTGGACGGTCCGATTCCGACGGTAAACATGTCCGCCACGCTGATCGGCCGATCCGGCCCCCGCGCTGTAGCGGTTGCGGTCGGTGGCGCCGTCAATTCCATGGTCACGATAATCCTTCCGCGGCGACGCCGATCATGCGTCGGCTGTCGGCTCGTCCCTCTACGAGCCCGGCGCGCCGCCCGCAACGTCCACCCGCACCGATTGCCGTTCCGTGTCAACATGGCCATAGAGGCGCCCCCGGCACGCGCCGGCCAACTCCAAGGACCCGGACCATTCGGCAGATCGGCGCACTCCCCTATAGAATCGACGCATCGGGCGCGGCCCAGATCATGCTGATCACTTCACGCGAGACGCGGCGCTGGGTCATTCCCAAGGGCAATCCCATCAAGGGGATGGCATCGCACGAAGCCGCGGCACAGGAAGCCTATGAGGAGGCCGGGATCAGGGGATATCCCTGTCCGACCCCGGTCGGCGACTTCATCTATCGCAAGCATCGCCGCGCAGGTCGATCGCGCGACACGACCGTCACCGTCTTCCCGCTTGCCTTTGTCGAGCAGGCCGGCGACTGGCCCGAACAGAATCAGCGCGACACACGCTGGTTTCCGCTCGACCAGGCCGCCGCCGCGGTAGACGAGCCCGGACTTAAGGCAATCATCGCCGCTTTTCGCGAGCCCCCGATTCCGGCATCATTTGCCGAACGCGTGCTGCCCGTCGTCCGTACCGGCGCAAGAAGGAGAGTACCGATGCTGGGCTGGTTCCAGTCGCTGATGCCGAAACAGGGCCGCTTCTTCGAATTGTTCGAGGCGCACGCGGCGACCCTCGTCGCCGGCGCCGATGCGCTGGCCAAGCTGCTCCATGGCGAAGGCTCGATCGCCGACCAGGTGGCGGAGATCATCCGCCGCGAGCATGAGGCCGACGACATCACCCGCGACGTGCTGCAGGATGTGCGCCGCGTGTTCGTGACGCCGTTCGACCGCAGCGCGATCACTGACCTGATCGGGGTGATGGACGATGCGATCGACCAGATGAACGGCACTGCCAAGGCAATCCAGCTCTATGAAGTGACTGACTTCACGCCGCAGATGCGCGACATGGCCGGCATCATCGTCGAGGCCGCGCGGGTGACCGCCGAAGCGATCCCGCTGCTGCGCTCGGTCGCCAGCAATGGCGGGCGGCTCCACGAATTGACCTCGCGCCTCATCCAGCTCGAAGGGCATGCCGACGATATCCACGACACCGGGGTGCAGGCCCTGTTCAAGGCGTCGCAGAATGGCGGCGATCCGATGGCCTTCATCGCCGGGCGCGAAATCTATTCCAGCCTGGAGAAGATCGTCGACCGGTTTGAAGATGTCGCCAATGAGATCCAGGGTCTCGTGATCGATCATGCGTAGGGCTTTGCTTAAAAGCGGTGCCAGCCCGCTCCCCCACCCGGCCTCCCACAGCGTATCCTGGATGGGAGGCCGGGTGGGGGAGCGGGCTGGCACCGCTAAAATGCGCTCTTTCGCGCATTTTCAAATAAACCGGGCCATCGCCGCGTGACTCTTTCGCTTCCCTTGCTGATCGGGTTGATCGGCATTGCCTTGCTGTTCGATTTTCTCAACGGCCTGCACGATGCGGCGAACTCGATCGCCACCGTGGTCTCGACGCGCGTATTGAAGCCGCAATATGCCGTGCTGTGGGCGGCATTCTTCAACTTCATCGCCTTTGCCGTGTTCGGGCTGCATGTCGCGCAGACCATCGGCACCGGCATCGTCCAGGCACAGGTGATCGACCCGCAAGTAATCTTCGCCGCTCTGGTCGGCGCGATCTTCTGGAACGTCACCACCTGGGTACTCGGCATCCCATCGAGCAGCAGCCATGCGTTGATCGGCGGATTGCTCGGCGCGGGCATCGCCAAGATCGGCTTTGGCGCGATCGTATGGAGCGGCGTGATCAAGACCGTCGCCGCGATCTTCCTGTCGCCCGCGATCGGGCTGGGGCTCGCTTTGGTGCTGGTGCTGCTGGTTGCCTGGACGAGTCTGAGACTGACCCCGCTCGGCGTCGACAAACGCTTCCGCAAGCTGCAACTCGTCTCGGCCGCGCTCTATTCGCTCGGCCATGGCGGCAATGATGCGCAGAAGACGATGGGGATCATCGCAGTGCTGCTCTATTCGCAAGGGCTGCTGCACGGCGGGTTCCACATCCCGTTCTGGGTCGTGCTGACCTGCCAGGCGGCAATGGCACTCGGCACCTTGTCGGGCGGCTGGCGCATCGTCCACACCATGGGGTCGAAGATCACCCGGCTGACCCCGGCCCAGGGTTTCTGTGCGGAGACCGGCGGCGCGATCACGCTGTTCGCGGCGAATTTCTGGGGCATCCCGGTGTCCTCGACTCACACCATCACCGGCGCAATCGTCGGCGTCGGCGCGGCGCGGCGGCTGTCGGCAGTGCGCTGGAACGTCGCGACGAATATCATCGTCGCCTGGACCGTTACCCTTCCGGCCGCCGCCCTGGTGGGCGCGGGGACGTATCTTGTGGCGGGGCTGTTCGTTTAGGACGATCCTCCCCTCCGTTCGTTTCGAGCGAAGTGGAGAAACTTCGCGCAGTATTTATGGCTTGTTTCTGGACTTCGCTCGAAACGAACGGGGATGAAAAGAGTGCGCCCTCAGGCCACCGCCTTTAACCGCGGCGTGAAGGTCGCGCGCGTGATCGAAATGGTCAGTCCCCCGGCATCACTGATCCTTTCGACCCGCGCATTGAGCTGCTTGGTCAGGGCGTTGATGATCGATGTGCCCAGTCCCCGGTCGCCGGGAACGCTGCTGAACGTTTCCGGAAGCCCGACGCCATTGTCGGACACCGCCAGCCGCCAATCCGTGCCATCGATCTCGTAACTGATCCGGATCGCTGCATCCGCCTTGTCTTCGGGAAAGGCATATTTGATCGCGTTGATCACCAGCTCGGTGACGATCAGCCCCAGGCTGACCGCAACCGACGATTCGATCATGCCGCTGTCGGACATCGCGCGAATAGCGATCGGGCGGCTTTCCCCGACCATTGACGATGACAGGCCGGCGGACAGTTTCTCAAGATAGACCGCGACCTCGATCTGGTCGATGCCGTCCGCCGCATGGAGGGATTGCTGGACCGCCGCGACCGACATGACGCGCTGATGCGCGTCATTCAGATGAAAGCGGGTTTCCTCCGACGACACGGCGCGCGCCTTGAGCAGCAGGATGCTGGCGATGATCTGCAGGCTGTTGGCGACGCGGTGCTGCATTTCCTGGAACAATATCTGTTTCTGGCGCAGCAACTCCTCGGCCTGCGCAAGGAGGGCAGCCTGATTGCGTTCGATCGCGCGCCGCGCGGTGATGTCGCGAAAGGCGAGCAGGATGGTGATCGCCGGGCTGTCGTCGTACAGCACCTTGCGCGCGTTGAGCAGCATGATGCGCGGACCGATTGTCGGGAAGTCGTGCTCGACCTCGAAATTGTCCATCTCCGCCTGATCGGGGATGATCGTCTCGAGCAGATGGCGCAGCGCCGGGATATTCCATTGCCCGTCGCCCAGCGCGAACAGCAACCGTCCCTGCGTATCGACCGGATCGACCTGGAAGATATCGTAGAAGGACCGGCTCGCCGAAAGCACGCGGAACCCCTCGTCAAGCACCAGGAACGGCTCGGGGATGGTGTTGACGATTGCCTGCGCCAGGATCTGCGCATCTTCCAGGCTACGGATCGGGTCGATCAACGCGACGGTCATGACATTGGACAGGTAAGGGGCACGACGAGTCTCTCACTGGCAGGCGGGAGCACGATCATCTCTCTGTCACGCAAAGCCTGCTCGGCGGAGTCGGTGATGGTCCCGTCTACCACGCTATTGCACTGCACCCTAACGCGATCGGTAAGCGCTTGGCCCTGATGCGGCCCCAGTCGTTGTGGGGACGTATTTCGCGGCGAGGCTGATTCTTTAGAGTCAGAGACTTCAAGCAGATTCTACCTCGTCATCCCCGCGAAAGCGGGGATCCCGCTGCCTTGCTCCGCACTCAGAATAAGAAGCGGGATCCTCGCTTTCGCGAGGATGACGGCGGTGGCTCAATCAAATGTCATCTTGCTGATGATCGCCGAGGAGGCCAACGGATCGGCCATCAGCACCATCGATTCAACCTTGCGGCGGGCCATGACAGCGTGGCGGCGGACGGAATGCCAGCCTACCGCCCCGCTCTATGACATGACTGGAAAAGAACCAGCGGTTGCGCCCGCTGCTTGAGCAACAACAGCGGTCAGCTCACCGCTGTTGTTGCGCTTTTCACCGCTGTTATCGACAACAGCGGTGAAAAGGCTCAAGACACTGTAAGCAGGTCGAAAATCGGCGCTTCAGATCCAACTTAACAGGGGTGGGGTTTTTATTCCGAAATAACAGCGGAAGACAGGGGTGCGATGTGGCCGCAACTCGTATCGCAACCCTCAGTTCGGGCTGAGCCTGTCGAAGCCCATGCGCGACCCTGCCCTTCGACAGGCTCAGGGCAAACGGACGGAGCGGATCAGCCCTAAGGATGCACCTGCCCGCCGACCTCGCATTCCTCACCCGGCCCTTCGGTCTGGACGGTGGCATGGCCGATCTCGAATTGCTGATCGAGCAAGGCGACCACCCGGCCCCGCACCTCGTCGGGGGCAGCACCCTGGCCGAGCGTGACATGCGCGGTGCAGGATATGTCGTCATTGCTCATCGACCAGATATGCAGGTCGTGGACATCGGAGACCCCGGCCACCCCGGCGATCGCGACGCGCACCTCGTTCAGGTCGATACCGTTCGGCACACCTTCGAGCAGGACATTGGTCGTATCGCGCAGCAGGATCCAGGTGCGCGGCAACACCCATAACCCGATGCCGACCGCGACGATCGGATCGACCCAGGTCCATCCGGTGAAGCGGATCGCGATCGCCCCGGCGATGACGCCGACCGAGCCGATCATGTCCGCCCACACCTCAAGATAGGCGCCCTTGATGTTGAAGCTCTTGTCCTTGCCCGACATGAGCAACCGCATCGACACGATGTTCACAAGGAGGCCGATCGTCGCGACGATCATCATACCGGTCGACTGGACCGGTTCGGGGTTGGAAAAGCGCCTGATCGCCTCGACCAGCACGTAGATCGCGATCGCGAACAGCAGCACCGCGTTGAACGCCGCCGCCAATATCTCGAAGCGGCGATAGCCGAAGGTGCGGCGGCTGTCCGCCGGCTTCTGGCCGAAGCTGATCGCCAGCAGCGCGATGATCAGCGCCGCGACATCGGTCATCATGTGCGCGGCGTCGGACAACAACGCCAGGCTGTTGAAGTAGAAACCGCCAATGACCTCGGCGACGAGATAGGTCGCGGTCAGCCCCAGCGCCCATTTCAACTTGGTGGCGTTGGCGCCGGCGGTGTGATCATGGGCATGTCCGCCCGCTGCGTGATCGTGCATGTCGTTCCTCCTTGCTCAGGCGCCGGCTGGGGCGTTGACGGTGCTGGTCTTGCCGTCCAGCACTTCGACCGCCTCCAGGGTGATCAATCCGATGCCGGGAATATCGGCCAGATCGTCGACAAAGGCACGCAGTCGCGCGTCCCGGTCAACGATCTCGATCACCACGGCCCGGTCGTTTTCAAGGAAATGGCGGCGATGGGCATGCGCCGACCGGCCAAATCCCAGCAGTGCTTCCAGGACCGTGACGCCGGCCAGCGTTGCATCCCGCGCCCGGGATACGACCAGTTCGAACACCTTGTGATCGCCGAAATAGGCGGCCTCGTCGGTGTAGATGCGCAGCAGTTTTGTGTGGTCGCTCATCATCATCTCCTCTCTCAGGCCGCCGCTGTCGCGGCATGGTGTGGGGCCCCCCGGCGCGCGGCCCGCTCGTCCAGGCCCAGCACCACCTTCGATATGGCCGGCAGCACCAGCAGCGTCAGGATCGTCGCCGCGATCAGCCCGCCGATCACCACCATGGCGAGCGGCTTCTGCACTTCGGCGCCGGTGCCGGTGGCAAGCGCCATCGGCACGAAGCCGATCGCCGGTACGAAACCGGTCATGATCACCGGTCGGACCTTTTCGAACATGCCCTCGGTAATCGCCTGCCCGAGTGCGATCCCGGCCTCCAGCTTCTCGCGGATCGCGGTCATCACCACCAGGCCGTTGAGCACCGCCACACCGGCAAGGCAGATGAATCCGACCGCCGCCGAGACGGAGAAGGAGATACCCGTAAGCCACAGCGTGAACACGCCTCCGGCAAGCCCCAATGGCACGGCAAGGAATACCGAGGCCGCCCGGGCGAACCCGCCCAGCGCCATGTAGAGCAGGCCGAAGATCGCCAGGAAGCACAGTGGCACGACGATCGCGAGGCGTTGCGACGCGGCCTGGAGGCTCTGGAACTGGCCGCCCCATTCCAGATACGACCCGGCCGGCAACGCCACCTCGTCCACCTTGGCCCGGGCGTCGAGCACGAACGATCCCACATCGCGGCCGCGCACATTGGCCTGGATCACCACGCGCCTTTTGCCATTCTCGCGGCTGATCTGGTTCAGCCCTTCACTGAAACGGAACTGCGCCACTTGCGATAGCGGCACCGATCCGCGCCTTTCGCCCGCTTCCTGCGGCAGGAGCACGGGTAGTGCAGCCAGCGCATCGATGCTCTCGCGCGTCGCCGCCGGCACGCGCACCGTCACCTCGAAGCGGCGGTCGCCTTCGAACAACAGTCCCGCGTCGCGCCCCGCCATCGCCGCCGCCACGGTGTCGGCGACTTCCGCGACGGTCAGGCCATAGCGCGCGATCGCCGCGCGATCGAACTTCACGTCGAGCGTCGGTGACCCGCTGGTCTGTTCCGCTTTCACATCCGCGGCGCCGGGAATGGTCTGGAGCACACGCACGATATGCTGGGCCGTGGCGCCCATCTTGTCGAGATCGTCGCCGTACAGCTTGATCGCAACATCGCCGCGCACCCCGGCGATCAACTCGTTGAAGCGCAGCTGGATCGGCTGGCTAACCTCGAACGCATTGCCGATCTTGGCACCGGACTTCTCCTCGATCCGCTTCAGCACATCGGCCTTGCTGGTCACGCCCGCCGGCCATTCCGACTGCGGCTTCAGGATCACGAAGCCGTCCGAGACGTTCGGTGGCATCGGATCGGTCGCCACTTCGGCGGTGCCGGTCTTGGAGAACATCACCGCCACTTCGGGCAGGCTGGTGACCACCCGCTCGACCTCGCGCTGCATGGCGAGCGACTTTTCGAGGCTGACCGAGGGCACGCGGGTCGAGGCCAGCGCGACATTCTTCTCGTCGAGCTGCGGGATGAACTCCTGCCCCAATGACCCGAACACCAGCGCCGACGCCGCAAAAAAGGCAATCCCGGCGCCAATGAACGGCCAGGGCCGCGCCACGGCGCGATCGAGCAGCGGCGCGTAGAGCGCCTTGGTCCGGGCAATGATCCACACCTCCTTCTCGGAGACCTTGCCGCGGATCAGCAGGGCGACCAGCGCCGGGACGAGAGTCAGCGCCAGGATGAAGGCCGCGACCAGCGCGAGCATGATGGTGATCGCCATTGGCGAGAAGGTCTTGCCCTCGACGCCGGTGAACATCAGCAGCGGCGCGAAGGCGAGCAGGATGATCGCCTGGCCGAACACGGTCGGCTTGATCATCTCCTGCGACGCCCGCATCGTCTCCTCGAGCCGCTCGCTCAGCACGAGCAGCCGGCCTTCATGCTCCTGGCGAAGCGCAAGCCGCGCCAGGCAATTCTCGATGATAATCACCGCCCCATCGACGATCAGGCCGAAATCGAGCGCGCCGAGGCTCATCAGATTGCCGGGCACGCGAAAGGCATTCATGCCCATCGCCATCATCAGGAACGAAAAGGGGATGACGAGCACCGCGATGATCGCCGCCCGGACATTGCCGAGCAGCAGGAACAGCGCGATCGCGACCAGGATCGCGCCTTCGGCCAGGTTCTTCTGCACTGTCGCGACCGTCGCATTGACCAGCTTCGACCGGTCGAGCACCGTCGTCACCTTGATCCCCGGCGGCAACGATTTGGCGATGCCGTCGAGCCGCTCGCCGACACTGCGCGCAACCACACGGCTATTCTCGCCGATCAGCATCAGCGCGGTGCCGATCACCGCTTCATGGCCGTTCTGGCTTGCCGCCCCGGTGCGCAGCTCGCCGCCGATCTTCACCGCGGCGACATCCTTGACCGCGACCGGCACCCCGCCGCGCGTCGCTACGATCGCATCGGCAATCTCGTCGACATCGCGGATTCGGGCATCGGCGCGAACCAGAAACGCCTCGCCGCCGCGATTGAAATAATTGGCGCCGACCGCAAGGTTTGCCGCCTCAAGCGCCTTGGCCAGTTCGGAATAGGAGATGCCGTAGGAGGATAGCTTCACCGCATCGGGCTCGACGACATATTGCTTGGCATAGCCGCCGATCGAATCGATCCCGGCGACGCCCTGAACGGTGCGGAGTTGGGGCCGGATGATCCAGTCCTGCACCGTGCGCAGATAGGCCGCCCGGCCGACCTCGTCGGTGAGCCGCGCGCCCTCGGGCGTGAGGAAGCTGCCGTCCGATTGCCAGCCCGGTCGGCCATTGCGGATCGTCGCCCCCTTGCCGCCAGGGTTGGCGAAGTCGACCGAATACATCAGCACTTCGCCAAGCCCGGTGGTGACCGGCCCGATCTGCGGCTGTACGCCGTCGGGAATGGTGTCGCGGGCCTGGGCCAGCCGCTCACTGACCTGCTGGCGCGCAAAATAGAGGTTGGTCTTGTCGCTGAAGATCGCCGACACTTGGCTGAAGCCATTGCGCGACAGCGAGCGGGTGGTTTCCAGGCCGGGGATGCCGGCCAGCGCCGTCTCGATCGGAAAGGTGACGCGCTTCTCGATCTCGACCGGCGACAGGCCGCGCTCGACCGTGTTGATCTGCACCTGGTTGTTGGTGATGTCGGGCACCGCGTCGATCGGCAATCGCGTCAGCTGCCACGCGCCGAACCCGGCGACGACAAGGAAGAGCAGGACCACCGCCCAGCGGGCGCGGACGGAAAAGGCCATAAGGTTCGCGATCATGGCTTAGTCCTCCTCGCCTGCGCCCTTGGCCAGTTCGGCCTTGAGCAGGAATGCCTCACCAGTCGCGATCGTCTGGCCGGCAGTGAGGCCGGACAGGATCTCGATCCGCCCGGCGCTGCGCCGGCCGGTGGTCACCGGCCGCGCCCGGAAGCCGGCCGCGCTGCGCACGAACACAACGTCGCGCCCCTCAAGCGACTGGACCGCGCTCTCCGGCACGACGATACCGCCCGCCTGAACATTCGCGGGCTTGAGCCGCACCCGGACCGACTGGCCGGGCTGCAGTGTCCCGTCCGTGACGTCGATCACCGCCGTCGCCGCCCGCGTCTCGCCACTCAGCGTCGGCGTCACCGCGCGGACCCGCGCCGCGACGATGCGGCCGTCGGGCAGTTCGATCGCCGCTCCATCGCCGGCCGCGATCCGCTGCGCATCGATCGCTCCGAGCGCCGCCTCGATCTGGATCAGGCGTGGGTCGGCGACCCGGAACAACGGCGTCTCCGCCTGCACGAACGCGCCCAGGCTGACCTGTTGCGCGGTGATCCGGCCGGAGATCGGGCTGGCGACGATCACGCCGCGCCCGTCACGCGTGACATTCGCCGCCCCCGCCGCGACTTGCGCACGGCGCGCCTCGGCATTGGCTGCCGCGGCCTCCGCCTCGGCCCGTTCCAGGTCGACACGCGCCGACACTTTCTGATCGTAGAGATAGCGTTCCCGCGCCACGCCCCGCACCGCGAGCCTTGCCCGGGCTGCGGCTGTGGTGCCGTCGGCGGCGATCTGCGCCGCCTCGCGGCTCTCGACGATCGCCAGCGCCTCGCCTGCCCGTACCGGGTCGCCGAGCCGCTTGAACACCCGCGTCACCGCGCCGCTCGCCCGGGCAGTGACCAGCGCCTCGCCATTCGGCGCGGCGGTGACGGTGGCATGGGCAACGATCTCCGCCGCCAGCCCGCCGGCCGCGATCGTCTGCGTCGTGATGCCCGCCTCGCGGATCGCGGCGGCGGTCATCTCGACTGCGTCGTTTGCCGGCGCCTTGCCACCGGCCTGTGCATTGACCTTTGGGGCGACCGGCTTCGCGGCCTCGCTGGTGCAGCGCGCGACGGAAAATCCGCTCGCCGCCGCGACAAGAATGGCGGCCGCAATGCCGCCGGTCAGGCGTTTGTCCTGAAGGATCATCGATTGTCTCCGGAATAAAGGGGCGCGGGAGCGGTCAGCCGCTTCAGCCGCGCTTCGGCATCATGGTAAGCGGCAAGCGCATCGATCGATGCGCCGCGCGTCTCGGCCAGCGTGCGTTCGGCCTCGAGCAGTTCGAGCTGGCCGAACTTGCCCTGGCCATAGCCAATGCGTGCAATCCGCGCCGCTTCGACCGCGGCGGCAAGCGCCGCCCCGCCCGCCGCTCGGGCGGTCGCGGCTTCATTGTCGCGCTCGGCCCCGGCGCTGGCGATCGCCTGCTCGGCGTCGGTCAGGGTCAGCCGGCGTTGCGCATCGGCCTGGGCACGCTCGGCCCGTGACTGGTCGAGCGCGGCGCGGCCATTGTTGAACAGCGGGATCGGAATCGACACGCCGAACACCGCCGCCATGTCATTGGTCGCCGCCAGCCGCCGCGCGCCCGCACTGAGCGTGATGTCGGGCACGCGCTGCGACCGCGCGAGCCGTACCTGCGCATCGGCGGTGGCGAGATCGGCCTTCGCCGCCGCCCAGGCCAGCGTCCCTTCGGCGCGCGCCTGAAGCTCCGGTCCATAGCCGCCGACCCGGTCGAACCACCCCAGATCAAGCGCGCCGGTCACCGGCCGGCCAGTCAGCCGCGCCAGCGCGTCACGCGCCACCGTGACCGAGCGCCGCGCGCGATCAAGCGCGGTCGCGGCGTTGATCCGCAGCACATCGGCGCGCTGCTCGTCGATCGGCGATGTCGCTCCAACCTGCACCCGGTCGCGCGCGACACGCAGGCCCTCGTCAGCGATCTCGGTCTGCGCCTGCGCCACGGCCAGCCGTCGCTCCGCCGCGACCGCCGCGATATAGGCCTGAGTGACCCGCAACCGCAGGTCGCCCAGCATCATGGCGGCCGCGACCTGCGCGCGGGTCAAGCGCGATTCCGCCACCGCAATCCGCGCCGAACGCTTCCCGCCCAGCTCAAGCGGCAACTGCAGGCTGGCGGTGGTCTCGGCACTCGACAGGCCATGATAGCTGCCCGTGCCGACGACATTCTCGGCCTGGACCTGCACTGAGGGATTGGGCCGCAGCCCAGCCACAGTGCGTCCCGCATCGGCGGCGCGCACCCCGGCATCTCCCACTTCGACCACGGGCGACGCCGCCCCGGCCTCCGCCAACGCCTGTTCGAGCGTCAGCGGATCGCCGGCGGAGGCCGGCATTCGGGTTTCGCCGGCGGATACCGGCACGGTTTGCGCCTGTGCGATACCCGCACAGAACGCGGCAGCCAGCATGGCCGCGATGAAACGATACATTTGAAAACACTCCTGACGGACAAGACTCCGGCAGCGCGACGCGAAAACGCGTCACAGCCGGGGGCGGCCGTCAGGCTTGTGGCGGTCTCAGCGCAGGGTCGGTCGGGCTCGTCACCCCACCTCGGAAATCGGCCAGCGTCGTAATCGACGCGACCCGGGCATGGCCGACGCTATCGGCATCGGCGACCGGTGCCGCGACATGATGGCCATGGCAGCCGCCATGATGATGCGGAAAGCCGCTATCGCCATCGGCCGGCACCTGGTCGGAATCACCATCGCTATGCCCGGCACTCACTTCAGTGCCGGTGGTCGTGCAGCCGATCGGCTCCGAGGCATGCGCCACCGACCCCAGCCCAAGCGACAGCGCGAGCATCAGAGAAGTCAGGAGAAGGAGCATCCGGCGCATCACATCACTCACTAGCAGCGATCGCGCCATGATGGGAAGCGATCGATCCGCCGGATGCCCGATCGGCGCGCAGTTCCTGCCGCGCCTGGCGGATGATCTGCGCGCCGCCGCTTAGTCCCAGCACGGCCAGGATCGTCGCGACGATCAGGTCGGGCCACATCGTACCGGTGCCGAACACACCGCCCGCCGCCAGCACCACTGCGACATTGCCAATCGCGTCGTTGCGCGAACAGATCCATACCGAGCGCATATTCGCATCGCCCTGGCGGTAGCGGTACAATAATGCGGCAACGCCGCCATTGGCAATCAGCGCCATCACCCCGATCACACCCATCGGCACGGCTTGCGGTGATGCCCCGACCAGTGCGGCCCAGCCCGCCGTCACCAGCACCCAGCCGCCCAGCACAGTCAGCGTCGCGCCCTTGGCAAAGGCCGCGCGCGCGCGCCAGCGCAGCGCCATGCCGGCCACCACCAGGCTGATCGCATAGCTGGCCGAATCCCCGAAGAAGTCGAGCGCATCGGCCTGCAGCGCGCGCGACTCCGCCGTCGCGCCGACCACCAGCTCGATTCCGAACATCGCCGCATTGACGATCAGCGCGATCCACAGCACCCGGCGCCAGCGCGGATCATTGGCCGGTTTCTGCGTTGCGCAACTGTTACAGGCCATGATCGCGGCTCCTCGACCGACTCGACGATCCGCATTATATGCACCCTGTAGCAACTATAGGGTCAAGCCTTATGAACGATCTGAAAATCGGCGACCTGGCGCGCGCTACCGGCACCAGCGTCGAAACGGTCCGATGGTATGAGAAGGTCGGCCTGCTTGCCCGCCCAGCCCGCACGGCGGCGAATTACCGCAGCTATGGCCGGGCCGAACTGATGCGGCTGAGCTTCGTCCGGCGTGCGCGCGACCTCGGCTTCTCGATCGACCAGATCCGCACCATGCTCGACCTGTCCGACGATCGCAGCCGCGATTGCGCGACGATCGATGCGATTGCGTCCGCGAATCTGTCCGAGATCGACCGCAAGATCGCCGATCTCACCGCGCTGCGCGGCGAACTTGCCAACATGGTCGTCTCATGCCGCGGCGGCAGTGTCGCGGATTGCCGCATCCTCGAGGCACTCGCACCGGCATAAAGACTTACCGGCGGCGTGGCTCAGCCTTGTCGGGTCCGATCAGCGCCTTCAGGTCGATTGCGTCGGCCATTGCCGCATTGCCCGCATCGCCAGGATGCAACCGGTCGCCCGAGTCATAGTCTCGCCGCAGCGCAGCCGGGTCGGTGGGGTCGCTGAGCAGCCGATCGAAGTCGACCACCGCATCGAAGGTTCCGCTGGTGCGGATCCAGACATTCACTCGCCGCCGCAACGCGTCCTTGTCCGCGCTGAAATAGCTTGTGGCGAATGGCGTGCCGGGCAGCGCGCCCGCGAATGGCGTCAACGTCGCGCCAATCACCCGGACGCCATTGGCATGCGCGTGCGCAACGAGCTGGCGATAACCGGCAGTCAGCCGTTCGAGTGTCATTGCCGGTTCGTCCGGTGCGAATGGCGTCCCCGGCCAGGCAATGTCGTTGATGCCCAGCAGCACGATCACCGTCCGCACGCCCGGCTGGGCGAATACGTCACGGTCGATCCGCGCCAGCGCGTTCGCGCCCATCCCATCGCTGAGCAGCCGCGCCCCCGAAATGCCCGCATTGATCACGGCGATTCCCCGCGATGCGGCGCGCGCAGCGAGATAATCCGGCCAGCGTCGCTCCTCCTCCATCGTCGCGCCCGCGCCATCAGTGATCGAATCGCCAAGCACCACCACCGCGCCGCGCGCAGCCGGCGCTTCGACCAGCACATCGGACAGGAACAGTCTGACGCTGATCAGTTCGGGGGTCAGTTCGGGCGTGGTGAACGTCACGGCCGAAAGATGCTCGCCGCGCAGGAGATAGCCGCTGCGCCGCCCATCCCAATGGAAGGATTCGACCGGCACCGCGCCGCTAAAATACAGGCTGATCGCGAGATCCTCCGCTGCCCCGACCGGCATTGCCACCACATCGCTCAGCACCGAAGCGCCCGGCGCGATCGTCACGCCGCCTTCCCCGCCAAAACTTAATTCATGATCAGTAGCAGCGACGATCGCCGCGCCGCCCGCCGACCGCGCCAGATGCGCACCGTCAATCCGTACCGGCGAACGCCCGAACGCATTGGACAGGCGAATCCGCACCCTTGTGCCGCCAATGCCGATACGCACGACTTGCCGTACGCTGCAATCCGCGAGCGACGGCACCCCCGCCGACAACACGAAACTCTCGCCCCACACCGCTTGCGGACTCGCGCTCCACGCCGGCACCCATTCGGTCGCGGCGGCGTTCCCCGGTCCGGCCAGGACCAAAGCGGCAAGGGCGGCAAATAGACGATTCATCAGGCATCCCTTCGGCGATAGGCGCGACACGGCACCCTGTCCCGCTCCAGATGGACCCGCCGCCATCCATGAAGTAGATGGCGCAAAGGAACATCATTAGAGAATTGACAGCACAAATGCCCCGCTCTGACATCAACCGCGCCGGCGAGATGGAAATGTTCGTCCGCGTGGTCGAACAAGGCAGCTTCTCCGCCGCCGCTCAGGCCGCGGGCCTCACCCCTTCGGCGGTGAGCAAGCTTGTCGCGCGGCTCGAAACCCGGCTCGGCGCGCGGCTGGCGCAGCGCTCGACGCGGCATTTCGTGCTGACCCCGGAAGGGCAGGATTATTACGACCGCGCCTTGCGCATTCTCGCAGATCTCGACGAAGCCGAGCGAGTCGCCGGCGCTGGCGGTCGCCCGGCGGGACGATTGCGCATCAGCAGCAGCGCTTCCTATGTCACCCATGTCCTCGCACCGATTCTGCCGGCCTTTCTCGACGCGTGGCCCGATATCGATGTGGATGTGGTGCAGACCGACACGGTGATCGACCTGCTCGCCGAACGCACCGATGTCGCGGTCCGCGCCGGGCCGATGCCCGACTCCCGCCTGATCGCACGCAAGCTGGGTGAGACACGCATGATGATCGTCGCCGCGCCCGACTGGATCGCGCGCCATGGCGCGCCGCAGACCCCGGCGGAGCTTGAACGGCACGACCGGCTCGGTTTTGCCTATTCGCGCGCGACCAATGGCTGGCCGCTGCTCGACCAGGGCCGCGAGACCATGCAGCCTCTCGCCGCGCGGGTACGGGCCAGCGACGGCGAAGGCATCAGGCGGCTCGCGCTCGCCGGCCTCGGCATCGCACGCCTTGCCCGCTTCACCATCGGTGACGATCTCGCTTCGGGCCGGCTGGTGCCGTTGCTCGAGGAATATAATCCCGGCGACACCGAGGCTTTCCACGCCGTGTTCCTCGGCCGGTCGGAATCGCTACCGGCGCGAGCGCGGGTGTTTCTCGATCATCTCGCCGAACATGGCCGGGTTGCCTGACCGGCTCAGCCGCGCAGCTCCTTGCGCTGCGTTACGACCGGAATCCCCTGCGCGTCGATCTCGAGCCCGACGACCTGAAAGCCGTGACGCAAATTGACCATGATCATCGCATTGTTGGCTGCGCGAGTCCGCGTCTCGACATGGGTATGGCCACTCGCGGTCGCCGCCTCGTGCTGCCGCACCATCAGTGCGTCGGCGATTCCGAGCCTGCGCGCCGAAGGATGCACCCCGCCAAGCCAGCTGTAGAATAGATGTGGGCCGCGCCGATAGCCAAGCTTGAACCCGACCAGCTCGTCCCCCCGATACGCAAGCCAGAGATCGGCCCCGGCAACCCCAGGCAGGCGCAGCGCCAGATAGTTCGGATCGAACCCGGGAAACAGCATCATGCATAACGGCAACAGCAGGGCAATCGCCTCGTCCGCGCTGCCGCCGTGGCGCCGATAATCAATGCCGCTCATGCTTCCTCCGCATCGATATTGTCGATCACGCGCCTCAGCAGCGACAACAAGGTCTCGACTTCATCCGGGCTGAACCCTCGCACCGCCGCCGCATTGCCCTCCGCCAGCACCTGACGCGCCGCGCCTTGCCGCGCTCTCGCCATCTCGGTCAGCGAGATCAGGCTGCTGCGGCCATCCTCCGGGTCGGGCTCGCGCTGGATCAGCCCGTCGCGCTCCATCCGCGTCAACATTTGCGCCATGGTCGGCTGCTCGACCTTGGCCCAGCGCGCCAGCTCGCGCTGCGACAGTTTCGCGCCGTCCTTCAGCGCGACCAGCACCGGCAACTGCCCCGTGCTCATGCCCAGCGGCTTCAACCGCGCATCGCCGAGCCGCGCCATGGTCCGCGCCGCGCGGCTGATATGGTGACCGGGCGTCGCCATTGGACTCCATGCATCATCGCCCATTTACATAGCTACCTATCTAATATACATAGTGACCTATGTAGATCATAGAGGACAGGATCTGATGTCACAATATCGGATAGCGATCATCGGCGGCGGACCAGGCGGACTGACGCTTGCGCGGCTGCTCCATCTCGGCGGCCTGACCGTCTCGGTGTTCGAGCGCGACACGCATGCCGATGACCGGCCGCAGGGCGGCACGCTCGACCTGCATGCCGATACCGGCCAGCGCGCGCTGCGCCTTGCCGGACTCGAGCGCCAGTTTCTCGCCGCCGCGCGCTATGACGATCAGGGCATTCGTCTGTACGACAGCAGCGGCACCTTGCTGTTCGGCGATGATGAGAGCGACGGCGACCGGCCCGAAGTCGACCGCACCGCACTACGCCACATGCTGATCGAGTCGCTGCCCGCCGGGATGATCCGCTGGGGTACACGCGTCGACCGGATCGAGCCCGGGAATGACGGACGTCATGACGTGATTGCAGGCGGTGTACGCGAGTCCTTCGACCTGGTGGTCGGGGCGGACGGCGCCTGGTCGAAGGTCCGCGCTTTGCTGTCCGACGCGAAACCCGTCTATGAAGGCGTGACGATGGTCGAACTCGGCTTCGACGATGTGGATCGTCGCCATCCGGCGGTCGCTGCGCTGACCGGGCGCGGCAAGATGTTCGCGCTCGGCGACAATCGCGGGCTGATCCTGCAACGCAACGGCCATGCCCATATCCGCGGTTATTTCGCGCTCCGCACCGAACAACCCTGGGCCCCCGCGCTGGAGGACGCCACGCCGGACGCGATCCGCCACAGGATATTGGAGTATCTCACGGGTTGGGGTGACGCGCTGACCAATGCAGTGTGGTCGGCCGATACGGTGATCGGCGTGCGTCCACTCTACGCCTTGCCGGTCGGCCATCGCTGGGCGCACCGCCCCGGCATGACGCTGATCGGCGACGCCGCGCATTTGATGTCGCCGTTCGGCGGCGAAGGCGTCAATCTGGCGATGACCGATGCCGCCGATCTGGCGGCGGCGCTGATCCAGGGCGACGACGCGGCGGTCGAGCGCTTCGAAGAAGCCATGGCTGCCCGAGCGGCGCCAGCGGCAGATGGTGCGGCGCAAGGGCTGCGCCACTCGATCTCGCCCACCGGCCCGGCGGCCGCACTGGCGCATTTCCGGGAGGTGATGGTCGCGGCAGCTTGAGCTCGTTCAGGAGCGCGCCGAAGCGCGGTCCGGTCCGTCAGTCCAGACCCGACTTGCCGGGAGCCCAATATGCCTTGGTCATCACGCGAGCGCCGGGAACGGCGAGTTTGCGCAGAGACTGACGGAGCCGCTGGATGGCCGGGGCCCTGCCACTTAGAACGAAGGTGGCGCCCGCCGCTGCGAAAGCGGGCAGCTCGGCTTCCATCGCGACCAGATGCTCATCGCCCTCCGCCCTGGCAGCTATTGTCGCCTGGCCGAGGCCGAGACGGTCGATCGCCAATTCAGCATCGTCGATATGCTCGGCCTCGAAGCGGCAGGATACGGTTCGACCAGGAATATCCGACTGAAGTGCGTAAGCGAGGCCGATCGACGTTTCATCCCCGAACACCGCAAGCGGGGCCGCCACCCTGGCATCCAGCGAGCTGCGCGGACCGAATATGTCGTACCAGTCTCCGACTGCGGCATCCCGAACCCAGGCGCTGCCGGGTCCATCGCCATGTGCATAGCCGAGGATACGGGTACGGCCGGCGAAATCGTCCCATTCGATCGGGGTATAGGTTCGCGTCGCGAAGGTCGCGCCAATCGCGATCTGCACCTTCTGCCCGGGCACCCACGCCACACCGCGCAGCTGTGGGCCCTCAAGCGTGATCAGCCGGAACCGGCCACCCAGTTCCTCGCAGGCCGAGACGACGCCCTGCCGCATGAACATGCGCCGAAACGTCTTGTGCAACATTCCCGGCTCGCTGCGCGCGGAAGATTGCTGGGCATTGGGCGTCGTCATCAGCGAGTCACCACGGCCAGTTCATTGCCACGTCCCTCATCGAGTGCGACCGGTTGCGACAGATAGCCGTTCGCGGGATCACGGACATGGGCGAGATAATCGCGATCGAAGGCATTCTCGGCAAGGACGAACGCACCCGTCCTGAGGCGCGGCTCGACAAGTTTGAGAACCGGCAAATAGAGCGAGAAGGCACCGTCGAGCAGCAGCATATCGACTTCGCCACTGATGTCCCGCAGCGTCTCGAGCGCGTCACCTTCGCGAATGTCGACAAGGTCCGAAAGCCCCGCAGCCGCGACATTGGCTCTGGCGCGTGCGACCTTGCCGGGTTCGAGTTCGCTTCCAATCAGCTGTCCGCCGCCATTGTCCATCAGTCCGGCCGCCAGATAGAGTGTCGAAATGCCCATCGACGTCCCGAATTCGACGATCCGCGTCGCTCTTGACGCGCGGACGCACATATAGAGGAAGCGGCCATAGCTGGGCGAAACCGCGAGGAACCGATCGGCATGGCCATGATAGGTCGATTTATAGTCCGCCCTTTCCTCGGCGATCTTCTCGGCGATGAATTCCTCCAGCGAGTCTCCGGCGGCCGCAACTTCGGCCATCACCTCCTCGCGATACTGGCGGTCGGCCGACTCGGCCTCCTGATGAAGTCCATCCAGAATTCCGGCCATGCGACCGGCTGTCAGCGAATCCACATTCTGTCCTTTCCAGAACCGGACCGGGCAGGCCACCCGACCCTTCGGCTTCCCAGCTACGCTAGGCGACACTTGTCGTCATTCCGAAGTCTGGACAGAATGTTATCGAATCTTGCCAAAACGGCGCGATGCGGCAAAGAGATCGCGTCATGCCCATGCTCAGCAAATTTCCGGCAGAACAGGATTGGGTTGACCCTGACGACGTGGACCGACCAATCGTGACCTATGGCGCGGTGATGGCGGAGATGGGCCAGGTCGAACTTGAGCCGCACACCCATAAAAAGGGCCAGATCATTCTGGTGCAACGGGGCGCGCTGAGTTGCGAGGTGGACGGCGGTCTCTGGATGGTGCCGCCGCGCAGCGCGATCTGGATACCGGGCGGTGCGATGCACGCTATCAAGGGGTCCGGCCTTGAAGGCTATAACGCCTTCATCGCCCATGACGTGGCAGGCGATCTGCCAAAAATCTGCTGCGCGCTGTCGGTCGGACCGCTGCTGCGGGCACTCCTGATCCGGTCGGCGAGCTTACCGCTGCTTTACGAGCAAACGGGTCCGGCGTCGCGCATGGTGACGGTCCTGCTCGACGAGATCGCGGCCGCGCCGGTCGAGAATCTCCATCTGCCGATGCCGGTCGATAAACGCCTGCGCAATCTCGTCGAGCGCATGATGGCCTTGCCCGCCGAACGGGGCACAATGGAATCCTGGGCCAGCCATGTGGGCGTGAGCGAACGGACCTTCGCCAGGCTGATCGGTCGGGAGACGGGAATGAGCTTCGGTCGATGGCGCCAGCAACTCGGCGTCATGCTGGCGGTGAAGTGGATGGCGGGCGGGGCCACGATCCAGCAGGTTGCCGCCGACCTTGGTTACGAGAGCATGCCCAGTTTCGTCACGATGTTCAGGAAAGCGCTGGGCACATCGCCTGGACGCTATATGGCCGAGCGGCATCCGGGCAACAGGCGGTAGCGCGATGAACGGAACAACGCGCCGATTGCCGCTGACTGCTATCTGACCGTTATTCGATCACAGCCCGCAAATCGTCGACCGTCATCGACCCTAGTCCAGCTCGAGATACCCCAGCGCCCGCTCCAGCAGGGGCTCCAGCCCCTCCGCCTCCTGCCCCTGCGGCGCGAACGCCCCGTCGAGTGCGAGCGCGGCAAAGCCATGGACCAGCGACCAGCAAGCGATCGACGGCGCCAGCGCGAGATCGCGGGGCCCCGAATCGCCGACCGCATCCGCGCCGCGCGCCGCGTGGTCGAGTATCGTAAAGGCCCGGTCGCCTGCTTCGACATGACCGGGCGCGCTCTTGTCGAGCAACGCCTTGCGCCACATCAAGCGGTAACGCCCGGGATGAGCGAGCGCGAACCTGACATAGGCCTGACCCTGCGCCATCAACCGCGCCCGCCGGGTCGGGCCGGCAGCAGCGTCCGCCGCCGCCAGCGCATCGCCCAGCGCAATGAACGCTTCGGTCGCAATCTCGGTCAGCAACCCGCGCGCATCGCCGAAATGATGCGCGGGTGCAGTCGCCGACACCCCCGCGCGTCGCGCCGTCTCACGCAAGCTGAAGGCGTCGACGCCGCGCTCCTCGATCACCGCAACGGCGGCCGTAATCAGCGCCGCGCGCAGATCGCCATGATGATAGCCGCGCGCGGTCATCGACTTGCCTCGATGCGCTTCTTGCCTCTGGCCTTGATCCAAATCTTGACAGTGTAAAAATTGATCATCATACCGCTACTTTACGGTGTAAAGATAAAGGCGACAACCAATGATCGACCCCCATCTGGCATTCTCTCTCGGCAATATGATCGCCATGCTCGGCTGGCTCGGGCTGCTGCTCAGCCTGTTCGTCGTGCAGACCCGGATCGTCGCCTGGACTTTCGCGGCAATCGCTTTCCCACTGCTCGCCGGGCTCGCCTATGCGCTGCTGTTCGGCCAGGCGATGGCCGCGGGGGGTGGCGGCGGCTTCGGCTCGATCGAACAGGTCCGCACCTTGTTCGCCAATAACGCGGCGCTGACCGCCGGCTGGCTGCATTATCTCGCATTCGACCTGTTCGTCGGTTGCTGGATCGTGCGCGAAGGACTCGACGCCGGCGTACCACGTCTGTTGATCATCCCGTGCCTGATCCTGACCTTCATGGTCGGTCCGGTCGGCCTGCTGCTGTTCCTGGTGCTGCGCTTCGCCGCAGCGCGCCGTGTCGGGCTGGTGCAATGATCGCGGCGCTCCCCTTCCCTGTCCGGTCCTCGACCATGCTGACCATATTCCGCCGGCTGCAGCCGGAGCTGGTCTGGTACGGCCTCGCCCTGCTCGCCATGTTGCCGCTCAGCCTCGCCTTGCAGGGCATCGACCCGCGCCAGATCGACGGAGTCGATGTCTGGGTGAAGCCAGCCAAGTTCTTTGTCTCGACCGCGATGTTCGCATTGACCTTCGCCTGGTGCTTCGCGCTGGTCCGCCCGGAACGCCGCCGCTCGCCGCTGATGATCGGCACGGTCTGGCTGCTGATCATTGCCTCGGCTTATGAGATCGGCTGGATCAGTTGGCAGGCCGCGCACGGCCAGCGCTCGCACTTCAATGTCGCCACGCCGTTCGACGCCATGATGTACACGACGATGGGCGTGTTCGCGGTGCTGTTCATCAGCACGACGGTACCGCTTGCCTGGGAGATCGCCCGCCGGCCTGCATCTGGCGCCCGCCGAGACCTGATCGCCGCGGTGGTCATCGGCCTGCTGCTTTGCTTCCTGCTCGGCGGCGGCCTTGGCGGCTATTTGAGTTCGCAGGCCGGCCATAGTGTCGGCACGGCGGCGGGGCAGCTGCCGCTGTTCGGCTGGAACCGAACCGGCGGCGATCTGCGCCCCGGACATTTTCTCGGTATCCATGCGATGCAGGCAATCCCGTTCCTCGCTTTGCTGACGCGCGGCCTGAGTGAGCGGTTGCGCTGGACCGTGCTGACCACCGGAACCTTGGTCTATACGTTCGCGACCCTCGCCATTTTCGCTCAGGCAGTCGCAGGTCGGCCTTTGATCGGCTGAAGCGGGAGCATCTCGGGTGGCGCCCCTTACCCGGCCGCAAACCCGCTGATCGCCAATTTCTGCCCCGACAGGCGCAGCGACGCCAACAGCACACCGCCATAGACCGCCGCCGTCGCGACGAACGCGGTCAGGGTCGCTAAGCCGAAGCCGCTATTCACCCCGCTTCCAACTCCCAGCGCAACCGCCAGCCCGGCGGCACCCGCCACCAGCGGTGGCCATAATGGCGCAAGCGGCGCACGCACGCCGAGTTGTGCGCGTAACACCAGCCGCCGCAGCGCTGCCTGCACCATTGTCGCCAGCAGCACTGCGGCGGCCGCCCCGGCGACGCCGAAGCGCGGGGTGAAGCTGATCGCGGCGGCGGCGCACACGATGAAGCTCACCGCCATGATCAGCAGCCCGGTCTTGGGCCGGAGGTAGACGAACAGAAAATCGCCGAGACCGAAGGTGCCCTGCACCGCTTCCGCCACAGTGAGCAGGATCAGCGCCGTATAGCCTGCGCTGAACCCCGCCCCGAACAGTTCGAGCAATTGTCCGCCAACCGCGACGAATGCGACCAGGAAGGCGGTCTGCACCGACAGGATCAGTCGCGCGGCCGTGGCGAGCGCAGTGACAGTGCGCGCCTGGCCGCTGACTGACAACGTGCGCGCGACCATCGGCACCAGCATGCTGTCGAAGCTCTGCCGCGCGTGGCGCAGCGGCGTGCGCAGTTGCTGCGCCATGCCGTAAATGCCGGCCCAGTGATTACCGAGGAAGATGCCGACCAGATAAAGATCGAGCCGCGTGAAGATGCCGTTGATCACGTCGGTACCCGTATTGGGCAGCAGCTCGCGCAGCAGCGCAAACAGGCGCCATCCTGGCCGGTAGCTGCGCAGCGCGAAATGCGGGAAACAACGCCGCACCGCATACAGCGCATAGCCGTTGAGCATCACATTGCCGACCCAATAGCCGATGATCAGCCCCGTATGTTCGAACCCGAGCACATAGGCGACGACCGTACCGGTGAGCAGCGAATAGGGTTCGACGATGCTGCGCCCGATCACCTCATGCTTCACGACATGCGTCCAGCGTGTCGCCGCGAACAACACGTCGGCCAGTGCCTGCCCCGCAATCATCGGCGCGATCCAGAACAAGGCGGTCGCGGCCGACCCGGCCACGTCGCGCGGGACCAAAATGGTGGCCCCCATGATCAGTGCCGCAACACAGGCGCTCGCCAGCACCACGAGCAGCACGGCGTCGAGCACGATGTGGAAATCGGGCCTGCCCGCCCCCTTGCCCTCCGTTTCGAGCCGCCGTGCTTCGACATTGCGGTCGAGCAGCTGGAACAGCGTCTTCTTCAACGACAGGCCGGTCAACCCAACGCTGGCCTCGAGTACCGCGACGGCAATGCTGTACGCGCCGAACAAGCCGGCGCCGAATAGCCGCCCGGCAATGAACAGGAACAGGAAGCGCGCACCGAGCCGGATGACGAAGCCAAACGCAGTGGAAAACGCGCCGCGCAGGATCATCCGGTCGGCGGTTCCGCCTGATTGCCCGATCGGATGAGTGTCGTCGCGGGCCAAGATCAGGCCAGGCGCGTCGTGTCGTCGACCGCCAGCGCGCCCGCGATCGTTTCAGCTCCGGCGGACCCGCGCAGGATCGGCCGCACCGCGCACAGCACCAGGAACAACCACAGCATCGCAAAGCCGCACAGCGCGAACAGGATGAACCGGCCGCCGCCCGCCAGGATGGTCAATGCGAAGATCAGCGCGAAAAGATCACGACTGGTGACGGCGACCAGCGCGCTGGTGATGCTCGCGGCAAACCCCCTTGGAAAGCGCTGCCGATAGAAACGCTTGAGGAAATTGAGATCACCCGGCTTGCCGAGCCGCCGCGCAAGCCATGCCATCAGGCTCAGCCCGGTCACGACCAGCATGATCGCAATACCACCGGCCAGCGCCTGGCTCTGCCCGTAAAGCTGGGTCAGGCTGATCGTCACCGCGACGAAGAAGCCGACATTGATCGCCATGTCGACACTCGTGTCGAGCAACGCGCCGCGTGCGCTGCTGCGATAAGTCGCGCGCGCGACCTCTCCATCGACCCCGTCGAGCACGGATGCCGTCTGGAACAGCAGGCCGCCCGCGACCAGCCCGGCATAGCCGCCGAACAACAGGCTGAGGATCATTACCACGCCAACCAGGCCAACCGCGGCCGTCGCGTGCCAGGGGCGCAGACCTGAAATGCGCAGCAGCTGGGCTGAGATGCGTCGCGATACCGGCCGGTTGACCCAACGCGAGGCCAGCCCGTCACTCGGCTTGCCGGTCGCCTCGACCACGTCGGCGATGGTGATCGGCGCGATCTCCGCCGCTTTCAGCCGCCGTGCTTCATGATCGAGCACGAAATGGATCGACGCATCATCCCCCGCGCGCCGCACATCGTCGGCCGCCACGGGCGACAAGCGGCCGCCATCCTGCAAATCGATCCAGATCTGGCGCGCGCCACGACGGTATAGTTGCGCGGTCGCATGCGCCACCAGGGCTACGCCACCCACTCGCCGCTCAGCCGCCGCCGCGCCGGGAAAGACAAGTCGCACATCGCTTCCGACCGGTGCGTCAGCCCTGCTACTCATCCACAACCCTTTTGCTGCCGGAATGCGTGTGTGCGAGACAGGTAAGTGCTAATTCGCGCCGTACAACTCACCGCCAATACACTGATCGACTTCGGGCAATGTGAGGCGGGAAAATGGCAGCGACAGGCGACTATGTGTCAGCTGTGCCGGACGGTAACGTTTCGGAACGGCTATGAATGCCGCGCGGGCGGGGCCGTGCTTGATCGGACGATCAGCTCATAAGGCAGATTGCGGCTGAACGATCCCTTGTCCGGGTTCGCGGCATAGGTCGGATCAGTCAGGATATCGACCGCCGCGGCCGCCATTTCGACCTTGGGCTGGCGCACCGTGGTCAGTTGTGGCCAGGACACGCGCGCGACCGGCGCATCGTCGAACCCGGCGACCGATAGCGTGTCGGGCACGACGATGCCATGCTTGATCGCGGTCACCAATACGCCCAGCGCCATATCGTCATTGCTGGCGAAGATCGCGCTGGGCCGGTCGTCGCTCGCCAATATCTCCTCGCCGAGCCGAAGCCCCGAGCGGAACGAGAAATCCCCTTCCAGCGTCCGGTTCGGCGCCACCGACAGCCCGGCCTCGCGCATCGCGTCGCGAAAGCCGATATAGCGCAGCCCCGACGCGCTATGGACCGGATCGCCCTTGATACAGGCGATGTCGCGGTGGCCAAGGCCAATCAAATGCCGCGTCATGTCGCGTGCGGCGGCACGGTCATCCATCCTGACCGATCCCGACCGTTCATCATCGCTGCTCGGCGAGATGCGCACGAACGGCAACCCGTGGCGTTCGAGCACGGCAATGAGGTCGGCGCGGTCGCACAAGGGCGGTGTCAGGATCGCACCGCCGAGATTAAGCGCGCGCAACCCCGTATCGATCTGCCCGAGCCAGTCCGGTGTCGCGGTGTCGAGTGGTTCGATCACCAGATGATAGCCAAGGTCGCGGCTGCGCAGCAGCGCGCCAAGCTGGACGTCGGCGGCATAACCCGAGGCGGGATCGTCGACCAGCAACCCGAGCAGATAGGATTTGGAACTCGACAGGCTGCGCGCGAAGCTGTTGGGGCGATAGCCCATTTCGCGCACCACGCGCATCACCTGCTCGCGCACCGGCGGACGGACATGATCCTCATCGTTGATCACGCGCGACACGGTCTTGGGCGACACGCCCGCACGCGCCGCGACTTCCTTGATCGTGATCGGCTTCATGCCGCCATCGCCACAGGATTGGCCGATTTCCGGTTCCCCGCCGCGAACCCGGCAATGACCAAATAGCAGGATGCGGGCAACAACAGCGACAGCGCCAGCCCGATCCGGTCGGCCAGCACGCCGGTCAGCAGCGGCACGATCGCCCCGCCAACCACCGCCATGCATAGCAGCATCGACGCGAGCGGCGCCTGCGCTTCATCCTCGGGCAGCGCCAGCGCATAGAGTGTCGGGTACATGATCGAATTGCACAGCCCGACCGCGATCAGCGCGACGGCGCCGGTCACCCCTCCGGCCAGGCTGGCGATCACGGCCAGCACCATCGCCCCGATACCCGCGACCGCCAGCAACAGCCCGGCATCGATCCGCCGAAGCAGCAGCGCGCCAGCGAACCGCCCGATCATCGCCCCGCCCCAATACAGGCTGACCAGTTGCCCGGCGGCGAGCGGCGGCGAATGCAGGATCTCGGGCAGCATCAGGAAGTTTGGGATCAGCGTGCCGATCGCGACTTCCGCCCCGACATACGCGAACATCGCCACCGCCCCGGCAAGCAACCGCCGGTCGCGCAGCACGACGGACAGGTCGCCCAGCACTGCTCCGGCTGGAGTCAACGCCGCCTTGCCGAGCAAATTGCGCTGCCGGTAGAAAGCGATCGCCAGCAACCCGAGCAGGATTGCGCCGGCGATGAACGGCACCGCGTCGTCACCCGCCGGTCCCGCGCGACCAATCCCGATCGACCCGAGCAGGAACACCGCGCCGATCAGCGGCCCGAGCACCGTGCCAAGCGAATTGAAGCCCTGCAACAGCGTCAGCCGCGCGGCGGCGCGGCGCGACGGGCCGACCACGGTGACGACGGTATTGGCCGCAATCTGCAGGAAGGTGATCCCGGTGGACAGCGTCAGCAGCGCGAGCAGCACCAGCACGAACGAGCGCCATTCCGCCGAGGCGATCAGCACCAGGCATCCCGCCAGCATCACGCTCAGCCCGACGACGATCGACCGCATATATCCAATGCGCAGGATCGCGATAGCGATCGGAAAGGCGAACAGCAGATAGCTCAGGTGAAAGGCGAACTGCACCAGCAGCGCGCGGGTATAATCGAGCCCGAGAGTCAGGGTCAGGCGCGGCACCAGCAACCCGACGATCGAGGTCAGGAAGCCGCCCAGGAAGAACACCCCGATCGACAGTTCGAACAGTGTCTTGCCGGTCCGTGCTCCGGGGTCCGAGGGGGAATCTGATGCTGGGGTCACCACGGCCTGTCATGACCGGAGCGATGCAATCGTGCAACTGTCCGGCACAAATTTGACATCGATGTCGGTCTCCTTTGACATCGATGTCGGTTTTTGTTGACATCGATGTCGAGCGCGCCTCTGGGTGCCGCCAAGCCCGATCAAAAGGGTGAGTCGTGTGGGAGGATTTCATGAAACGGTCTCTGTTCGCCGCGAGCACCATGCTCGCCACTTCGTTCCTTGTGACAGCACCTGCGTTCGCCCAGACCGCGCCGGTGCCCGCCGAGCAGGCCGCCGATCCGGCGACAACCGCCGCACCCGTGGCTGAAGGCGATATTCTGGTCACCGCCACACGGCGCGAGACCAGCCTGCAAAAGACGCCACTTGCTGTCTCCGCCTTCAGCCAGGCGACGCTTGACCGGCAACAGGTCAACAATATCACCGATCTGGCGCGGTTCGTGCCCAGCCTGCAGTTCAACCAGCAGGGCGATCAGTCAGCTGTGTTGCTCACCTTGCGTGGCATCGGCAACGACACCGCCTTCACTGAAGTCGCCGATCCCGAGGTCGCGATCTATATCGACGGCATCTATTCGCCGCGCGCGCAGGGCGCCTCGGTGCTGATGTACGACATGGAGCGCGTCGAAGTGTCGCGCGGGCCGCAGGGCACGCTGTTCGGCCGCAACGCGACCGCCGGCGCGGTCGGCCTGATCTCGGCCAAGCCGACCTTCGACAAGCTCGGCGGCTATGCCGAAGCGATCGTCGGCGATTATAATCGCGTTGGCACGCGCGGCGCGATCAACGTGCCGATCACCGATACGCTCGCGGCGCGCTTCGCCTTCGTCACCGAACGCCATAGCGGCTATGCCGATTTCCAGCCCGCACCCAATGTGCCCAATGTCGATCGTTCGGCCTTCATCACCACTGGCAAGAAATATTACGCGCAGGACCAGATGTCCGGCCGCCTCAGCCTGTTGTGGCAGCCAAGCGACCGCTTCTCCTGGAACCTCAGCGCGGAAGGGTTTCTCGACAAGGGCGCACCGGTCATCTCGCTGCTGCAAACGCCCCGCGCCGGCACCAAGCTGTTCTCGACGCTCAGCGACACCGCACCCGATACCGACCGCTATTCGGTCGCGGTCCGCAGCACGATGAATCTCGACATCAGCGATCATGCGCAGATCAGCTATATCGCCGGTTTCTCGCGCCTTGGCGGCAGCACTCAGGCCGACGCCGACGCCGGCGCGCTGCCGCCGACCGGCGGCTTCGACCCGGTGACCGGCCACCAGCTTTATCTCGGCGCGTTCGGCGAGAACCGCACGGTGCGTTCACGCTATGATTTCACCAGCCACGAACTGCAGCTGAAATCGACTGGCGAGAACCGCTTCGACTATATTCTTGGCGCCTATTATTCACATGAGAACAACAGCATCCGCTTCGACGTCGACCAGCGCGACGGCTATCGCGACGGCAGCACCCGCGCATTCGTCGGCAGCTTCATCCAGGCCAAGCGCACCATCGACTCGCTCGCCGGCTTCGGCCAGGTCACCTGGCATGCAACCGATGCGATCCGCCTGACCGGCGGCCTGCGCTACACCCATGACAAGAAGGCCGATATTGGCGGACGCAACATCACCGCGTTCGGCTGCCCGGCGGTTGGCGCGCCGTCCTGCCTCGCCAATTTCTTCGGCGCCTATCCCAACGCCACCGCCGACGAATTGCTCGCGCTGTTCCCTCAGGGCAATTTCTCGATCTCGAACAATGACGTGAAGGGTAGCTGGAACAAGCTCACCTATCTCGCCCGCGTCGATGCCGATCTCGCGCCCGGCATGCTCGGCTATGCGAGCGTCAGCAGCGGCTTCAAGTCGGGCAACATCCAGGACGGCGGCAAGACCACTGACCCGGAGACGATCACCAACTATGAAGTCGGCCTGAAAACCCGCTTGTTCGACCGCCGCGTCACGCTCAACGTCGCGGCCTATTATTCCGATTTCCGCGGCTATCAGGTCAATCAGGTGGTCACGATCCGCGACGCCAATGGCAACACGATCAGCAGTCAGGTCGGCACGCAGAACGCCAAGGGCGCCAAGGCTTATGGCTTCGAGGCCGAACTCAACGCCAATCTGACCGATCATGACCGGCTGCAATTCGCCGGCACCCTGCAGAAGACGAAGCTCGACACGCTGATCGCGATCGACGGCCGCTTCGACGATGGCGGCAACCTTGCCGCCGCGCGCGACCTGAAGGGCAATGAACTGCCGCACGCGCCGCGTTTCTCGGCGACGGCCAGCTACGAACATGATTTCGTGCTGCCGAACGGCGGCCGGATCACGCCGCGCGGCACGATCCATTACGAAACCAAGAGCTACCTCACCTATTTCAACGGCGACTTCAAACCGCGCACGCTGACCACTGGCCAGGTCGTGGTCTATGGCGACGGCTTCGACAGCCAGAAGGCCTATACGCGCAGCGACCTGTCGCTCCGCTACACCGCACCGGGCGACAGCTTCAGCGTCGAGGCGTTCGTGCAGAATGTCGAGGACAGCAAGATCCGCACCGGCGCCAGCACCTTCGGCCCGACGCGCTACGACCCCGTGTTCCTCTCGGTCTATCAATCGCCGCGTACCATTGGTGCCCGCATCAAGGCGTCGTTCTGATAGACCCGGCGGGCAAGACCTCCCCTCCCCCCTGTCGGTCTTGCCCGCCCTTTTTTTCCGTGAAGACCACCGCCGGCGCCTCTCCTGAAACCTCGGAGGCGTCCGGCTGTCGGCATGTGGAAGGCGACATGACATGATGAGTTTCAGGACCCGGGCCGTGATCGGCGTCATGCTGGTTTCGGCAGCGATGCCGACGATGGTCAATGCCCGCACCGTAAAGCGTGCGCCCGCCACCAAAGCGACCATCGGCACCAATGCCGAGGCCCGCGCAGCGAAGCTGGTCAAGGCGATGACCCAGGCCGAAAAGCTCCAGCTCGTCTTCAGCTTCTTCCCGCCGCACGCAACCGGCAAGCCGGGCTCCCCGACCGACATGATCCCCTCCGCCGGCCACACTCCGCCAATCGTCCGGCTCGGCATCCCGACGCAGCGCGAAAGCGATGCGAGCCTCGGCGTCGCCAACCAGGTCGAACAGCGCAAGGGCGATGTCGCGACCGCGCTTCCCGCCGGCCTTGCCACCGCCGCGACCTTCGACCCGGCATTTGCCTATCGGGGCGGTGCGATGATCGGGTCGGAAGCGCGCGCCAAGCGCTTCAACATCCTGCTCTCCGGCGGGGTCAATCTGACGCGCGATCCGTGGAACGGACGCAATTTCGAATATCTCGGCGAAGACCCGCTGCTCGCCGGCGAGATGGCGGGCGAAGCGATCCGCGGCGTGCAGAGCAACCACATCGTCTCGACGGTGAAGCATTTCGCACTCAATTCGCAGGAAACCGGGCGCATGCTGCTCGACGCGCGGATCACCCCGTCGGCTCTGCGTGAAAGCGATCTGCTCGCCTTCCAGATCGCGATCGAGCGTGGCCGGCCCGGCTCCGTGATGTGCGCCTATAACAAGGTCAACGGCGACTGGGCGTGCGAGAATGCGGTCCTGCTGACCGACATATTGCGCAAGGACTGGGGCTATAAGGGCTGGGTCATGTCCGACTGGGGCGGCGTGCATTCGACCGTCAAGGCCGCGATTGCCGGGCTCGACCAGCAATCGGGCAAGGAGCTCGACAAGCAACCCTATTTCGCCGCCCCGCTCGCCGCCGCCGTAGCCGATGGCAGCGTGCCGCAGGCACGGCTCGACCAGATGGTCACGCGCATCCTGACCGGCATGATCGAGAATGGCCTGCTCGACCATCCAATGCCCGAGACCGCGCAGCCGATCGATTACGCGACTCATGCCAATGTTTCGCAGGCCGCAGCGGAAGCCGGCATCGTACTGCTCAAGAATGAGAAGAAGCTGTTGCCGCTCTCCGCGACCGCGAAGCGCATCGTGCTGATCGGCGGCCATGCCGATGTCGGCGTGCTGTCGGGCGGCGGATCGTCGCAGGTCCGCTCGGTCGGCGGTGCGCCGGTCGAGATCCCGCTGACCAGCGGTGCGGCCGCATCGTTCGCACGCGTCACCTATCACGCTTCCTCCCCGCTTGCCGCGATCCGCAAGCTTGCCCCCGGCGCCGACGTGACCTTCATCGACGGCAGCGATCCGGTTGCCGCCGCAGCCGCCGCCAAATCGGCTGATCTCGCCATTGTCTTCGCCACGCAGTGGCAGACCGAGGCACAGGATGCCGAGACGCTGGCACTGCCCGACAATCAGGATGCACTGATCACCTCGGTCGCCGCCGCGAATGCGAAGACCGTCGTGGTGCTGGAAACCGGCGGCCCGGTGCTGATGCCATGGATCGACCGCGTCGATGGCGTGGTCCAGGCTTGGTATCCCGGCCAGCGCGGCGGCGAAGCGATCGCCAACATCCTGTTCGGTGCGGTCAACCCCTCGGGTCGCCTGCCGATCACCTTCCCGCGCTCGGCCGATCAGGCGCCACGTCCTGAACCGGTTGGCCTGTCGACGCTGAAGACCGCCGCCGACCGCGTTGCCGCGGCCAATTCGGACGGTGGCAAGGGCGCCGCGCCGGTCTCCTTCCCAGTCGAGTATCAGGAGGGCAGCGATGTCGGTTATCGCTGGTATGCGGCGAAGAAGCTGACGCCGCTATTCCCGTTCGGCCATGGCCTGTCCTATACCAGCTTCGGCTATGCCAATCTGAAAGTCACTGGCGGCCAGACGCTGACAATCAGCTTTGACGTGACCAACAAGGGTGCCCGCGCCGGTGCAGATGTGCCGCAAATCTATGTCACGCATGCCGATGGCGCGCCGCGTCTCGCGGCGTTCCAGCGCGTCACGCTGAAGCCGGGCGAGACCCGCCATGTCACGCTGACCGCGGAGCCGCGCATCCTGGCCAATTGGGACGATGCCGGGCATCAATGGCATATCGCCGGCGGAAGCTATCGGGTGACGCTGGCGCAGGACGCCAGCGGCACGGGCGGGATCGCCGCACAGGGCATGCTGACGGAGCGCCGCTTCGGGAAGTGAGGCGGGACCGAAGTCACCCCTTTACCAGACGATACTCCTGCGCCGGGGGGAGCAACTGGTTGAAGAACATGCGGCACAAATCCTGGAGAACGGTCCGTATGAGAGTCGAGACGTGGGAACGCCCTCCCCGCAACGACTTCCACTCCTGTTATGCGGCAAATAAAAAAACCACCCTGTTAAGTTGGATTTCGCAGTCGAATTCTCCAATCCTTTCCGGTAACTTATACCCTCTCACTCCTGTTATCGATAACAGGGGTGGAACAGCGGAATAGCAGGGGTCGTTTTCGACGGAACAGGGGTGACGATCATCCCGTTCCCGACCATGAGAAAGAGCCGGCCGAACGCCGATCAGCGCTCGCCCTGCTTTAATATGCGGCAACCCATGGCGAGGTTGAATCGCCGGCCGGTCCCAGCGCTATTCCAGTCCTTCGACCAGATCCTTGCTTTCTTTCAGCCCGAGCCGGGTCGCTTCCTTCGCAACCTTGATTGCCTCGATCTTGCGGCCGGCCGAGATCAGCGCGACGACCTGCGCCTGAACTTCGGGCGACATGACATTGCTCTGCCCACCGCCCGATACGTCCACCGTTGCGTTGGCCGTCGGTTGATGGCGCAGCGGCGCTGGACGATAGACCGGCGGCTGTCCGCCGAGCAGCGGGTCGCGCGCCCGCGCACGGCGCAGCGCCAGCACGACCAGAATGGCGAAGACGACGCCAAGGGCGATCAGGATGGGAAGGGGTACGAACACATCTGACTCCTGTGCAATTGACGACCGCGCCATATCGCGACGCCGCCATTCAACGCACCGGACGCCGAATTGTCACGCCATATCGGCTATGGATCCGTTCGGCCCGGCCCACGGGAAACGGCACGCGTCATTCGGATTTGCGCAACAACCGTCGTACGATGCCCAATCGCGAAAAGGAGAGAATGAGATGCGCATGATACCGCGAAATCCCACCAATGGCGTCTACCCGGCCAGTGACGATTACGTGCATGCGATGGAGGTTATTGCGCCAACCAGATTTCTTTATCTGAGCGGGACGATGGGGCTGGATGAAACGGGCAATGCGCCCGAGGGCCTGGACGATCAGTTGATCCTCATCTGGAAGAACATCGTCCGCATTCTCGCCGAGGCCGAGATGACGGTCGATAATATCGTTCGTCTCACCAGCTACCTCACCGACCATGATTTTGCGGAAGCCAATGCGGCCGCCCGCAGTCGCGCGCTCGGCGATCGCCGCGTTCCGACGGCGGCGATCGTCGTCAAGACGTTGCTTCCCGAATGGCTGGTTGAGATTGAGGTGGTTGCCGCAGCGTGATGGCGCCGCGACGTCCGGGCCAACTGTGCAACGAACGCCAAAATCCGCACCAATCCGTCAGATGCCACTGGCGAACGCGGCGCGCTCGCCTAGACTGAGCCTTAATCAGCCTATCGAGAGGGTCGCCCACCATGAATCGTCGCCAGTTCCTCGCTTCCAGCGGCATGGCCGCGCTTGCCACCACCTTGCCGGGCACGGCACTGGCCGCACTCGGCGCCGGCGGCGATGCAGCGCTCGATACCGATTTCGAGCAGATCTTCCAGCAGGCGGTCGCGCGCTCACCCGAATTCGCCACCTCGCTCGGCCTCGACAAGGGGCCATTGGCGGCCGCCAAGAGCCAGCTCTCGCCGCGCACCGCCGCCAAGCGCGCGGCCGATGTGGCGCAGACCAAGGCGGCGATCGCGCGCCTCGCCAAATATGACCCGGCCAGCCTGTCCCCGGCGGCAGCGCTCAACCTGGAGGTAGTGCGCTATTCGCTCAACACGCAAATCGCCTCGGCCGACAAATTCGGCATCGACAGCGCGATCCGGCCCTATCGCATCTTCCAGCAGGGCGGCGCCTATTTCTCGGTGCCCGATTTCCTCAATACCGCGCACACGATCAATACGAAGTCCGACGCCGACGCTTATCTGTCGCGGCTCGACCAGTTCGCAACGGTGCTCGATCAGGAAAGCGCGATGCAGCAGGCCGAGGCGGCGAAGGGCTTCCTCGCCCCGGGCTGGTCGCTCGACCTCACTTTGGGTCAGATGCACAAACTGCGCGAACAGCCCGCGGCGACGTCGAGCATCGTCCAGTCGCTGGCCAAACGCGCCGCGGCCAAGGGCATTGCCGGCGACTGGCAGGGCCAGGCCGCGAAGATCGTCGAGAGCAAAATCTATCCCGCGCTCGACCGGCAGATCGCGCTGATCGAGCGGCTCAAGTCCGGCACCAAGGCGGGTGACGGCATCTGGCGCGTACCGAATGGCGAGGCGATCTATGCGATGGCGCTGAACCAGGCCACCACCACCATGATGAGCCCCGACGAGGTGCACAGGATCGGGCTGGCGCAAGTCGCGGAAATCAGTGCGCAGCTCGACACGATCCTCAGGTCGCAAGGTTATACCAGCGGCACGGTCGGTGAGCGGCTGGCCAAACTGAACGTCGCGCCCGACCAGCTCTATGCCAATACCGACGCGGGGCGCGCGGAACTGATCGCCGGGCTGAACGAAGGCGTGAAGGCAATGTACGATCGCTTGCCGCAAGTGTTCGCGACCGTGCCGACTCAGCCGCTGGAAATCCGCGCGGTGCCGGTCGAAATCCAGGACGGCGCGTCGAACGGTTATTATAACCGCGCTTCGCTCGACGGAACTCGGCCGGCAATCTACTTCGTCAACCTGAAGGACGTCGGCGATTGGCCCAAATACACCCTGCCCTCGCTGACCTATCATGAGGGGGTGCCAGGCCATCATCTGCAGATCAGCCTGGCGCAGGAATCGAAGGACATTCCGACGCTACGCAAGACTGGTTTCTTCTCCGCTTACTCCGAAGGCTGGGCGCTGTATGCCGAGCAGCTGGCGGACGAACTAAAGGCGTATCGCTCGCCACTGGAACGCGCCGGCTATCTCCAGTCCTTCCTGTTCCGTGCCACCCGGCTGGTGGTCGATACCGGCATCCACGCCAAGCGCTGGAGCCGCGAACAGGCGACCGATTATATGGTCGCCACCACCGGCTTCGCGCGCCCGCGCACGCAGCGCGAAGTCGAACGCTATTGCACCCAGGCCGGTCAGGCGTGCAGCTACAAGGTCGGCCATATGGCCTGGACCCGCGCGCGAGAGAAAGCGCAGGCAGCGCTGGGCGACAAGTTCGACCTCAAGCAATTCCACGAGATACTCAAGGAAGGCGCAATGCCGCTGAGCATACTCGAACGCCGGATCGATCAGCGGATCGCGCTGCTCAAGGGCAAGGGCTGAGCGGGCGAATGCAACGATCGTGATGGGCCCGCCCCGGCACGATCGCCGCGGAAAACGGGTCTAGCCAGCGTGCATCATCGCCTGCTAGCGGCGACGCATGCCTGTCGACCTGATCTGCCTCGATGCCGATGATACGCTGTGGCACAATATGCGCCACTTCGCCGCGACGGAGGAAGCGCTGCTCGCGATCCTGCGGCCTTTCGCGGATGCGCATATCGCCCGCGAAGTGCTCGAGGCATGCGAAGCGCGTAACCTCGCGCTTTATGGCTATGGTGCGAAGGGTTTCACGCTGTCGATGATCGAGGCGGCGATCGAACTTGGCGGCGCCAGCCTGCCGGCACAGGCCATCGCCGACATCCTGGCGGCCGGACGTGCCCTGCTGGCGCATCCGGTCGAGCTGTTTGACGGGATCGAGGACACGCTCGCCGCCTTGTCGGAGCGGGGCCGCCTGATCCTGGTCACCAAGGGCGACCTGCTGCACCAGGAAGCGAAGCTCGCGGCCTCGGGGCTGGGCGAGCGGTTCGACGGGATCGAGATCGTCAGCGACAAGAAGGCCGACACCTTCACGCGCCTGTTCGAGCGCCACGGCATTGCGCCGGAGCGTGCGATCATGGCCGGGGATTCGATGCGTTCCGATGTGCTGCCGGCGCTGGAAGCCGGGGCATGGGCGGCGTTCATTCCGCAAGCCGGCGCCTGGGCCCATGAAACCGCAGCCCCGCCCGAACGGCATCCGCGCTTTCGCCAGCTCGCCAGCCTTGCCGAGCTGCCAGCCCTGATCGACGCGATTAACTCTCCGTTCGATCAAACAAATGGACCTGCATTGCGCTGAGGAACGACGGATCGGCGACCGGATAGCCTGAGGCGGCGCCGGCGGAACATGGCTTCAGGGAAATCACCGGCGGCATCGCGGCGTCGAGTGATTCATTAAACATCGTTTCCTATGATGCCCTGACAATGGCCGCCCTGTTCGCGGACGAGACGCTGCCCGGCAAGCATGGAGCGGATGCGCGCATCGCGCCGGAACCCGGTCCTGACCGCATCCGGGCGGCACAATGTTTCGATCCGGACCGCACCACGGACACGGACGCGCCGGATTTTTTGCTCGAACTGGGGCCGGGCAATGAACTCAACCGGCCCGTAATGGGTTGGCAAACGGCTGACACCAGAGTCCCGTTGGTGTCTGGGAGAATGCGATCTCGGCGGGGCACCACTGATCGGCCCTTTGCGGCCTGCATGGGAAAATGGGCATGTTCGGATTGGGCAAGAAGAAACCGCCGCTCCAGATCTTCGAGCTCGTCTTCTTTCCCGATGGCGATCTCATTCGCAGCGGCTGGTTCGATGCGATCGGCGATGGTCCGGACTGGCCGCGCGAAGGGAAGATCGAACGTCCCTTCAGAGTCGATGGCGAACCCTGCAAGCTCGACGCCACCGCGCGCGGCGGCAACGCCGTCTTCTCGCTATGGCATGACGACCGCATCGTCACGTCGTCGCTATTCGTATCGGGTGCCGATGCGGAGACCAATGCCTGGCTGATCGAGTCCTATCTCGGCAGTATCAGGCAGACCAATCTGGTCCGGCAACTGACCTCAGGACAGGAAGCACCCTTTGGCACCGTCGCCGACGTGCGGGAGCGCCCCATGCTGGTGACGATGCTGATGCCCGCGGCGTCATCCGAATTGACCGATGCGCTACTGGAACGTCAGCGTGGCTGGGTATCGGGCCTGGCCGGCGCATAGCCTCAATCCTTCCCGCCCCGTCGAATTTTCCCTGTTGACCCTCCACTCGGTGGAGGCCGTAATCGAGTCGCCATGGGAGTGAAATTGTACACGATCGGCGATTTGGCGGCCCTGACGGGCCAGTCGGTCAGGCGCATCCGTTTCTATTCCGACAAGGGCCTGCTGCCGCCGAACCTTCGGTCGGCGAGCAATTATCGCCTCTACGCGGATGCCGATGTCGCGAAGCTCGATCTCATTCGGGCGCTTCGCGATGCGGGTGTCGGCCTCGCGGCAATTGAGAAATTGCTGCGCAGCCGGCTGTCGCTCCGGGACGTATTGCGTACCCGGCTCGACATTCTCGAATCCGAGATCCTGGCCAAGCGCCGGACCGCCGCCGTCCTTCGTGCCGCACTTCGCATCCCAGAACCTGCCGCAGATGATTTAAGGAGGCTTTGGACCATGAGCAGATTGAGCAACACGCACATGCATACTCTTGTCGAAACATTCGTCGATCGGATTGCCGACGGCGCATCGATCGACGACGAATGGCGCGACCGGCTGGTGACGACGGGCGTCCCCGTCCTGCCCGACGACCCGACTGCGGAGCAGATCGCGGCGTGGGACGAACTGGCCACCTTGCTGGAGGATGAGACCTTCGCGCAGGAACTGCGCGCCGAGGCCAGCCTGTTCTGGACCGGCGCGCTGGATCCGGCCGCCTATCAGGACGCGTCATTGAAAACCTATGAAGCGGCGACCCGGGCCGTCGACCGCGACTTCGCGCCGGACAGCGCAGAAGGGCAAGCGATCGCCCACGACTGGCTTCAGGCGTCTGCCCGGGCGATGGGGCGGGAGCCCGACCGCGCGTTCGTCGACTGGCATCTCGCCCAATATAAGAAGCAGGCGGGCCGCATGGGCCGTTACCGCCAGTTGCTCGCACAGTTGCGCGGCGAGACGATCACAGACGCTGAAAGCCAGGCCTGGGCCTGGCTTAACAACGCGATGAAGGCGGCGGTGCCGGTGTAGCGCGGCGCGAGACCGAACGGCATCACGTCCCGTTCGCTTCAGACGATGTCGAAACCATGCACGACGCCTGGCGCTTGGTTGCGATGCCGCCCGGAGCGAACGGGGCGTGATGGATCATTTGGCCGGAAGGGCGGACAGGACGGCCTTGAGAATGTTTTCCGAACGACGCTGGCCATAACCATGGCCATAGGCGCTGGAGGTGATCGCAACGACGAGATGCCGGCTCGGGACTACATAGATCTTGTTGCCGCCATTGCCCGACGCAAAAGATATCGCCACTGGCTTTCCGCCGATCTGCTGCGTTTTCGAATACCAGAAATAGCCATAACCATCGGCATATGGATCACTGGCGGAAATCGCGACCCTGGGTGCAAGGGCGTCGCGCAGCCACGCGGCACTGACGATCCTGCGACCGTGATAGACGCCGCCGCCGCGAACCATGTCACCGATCGTCGCGAATCCCCTCGCGGTCAGGGACAGATTTCCCTGCCCTTTGGTATAACCCGCGGTGTCGGACACCCAGCGCCATTGTCGGATACCCAATGGCTCGAACAGCGCGGCGCCGGCAAAATCGGCCATATGCTGTCCGACCGCCTTCGTCACGATGATGCCGGCGGTATAAGCAGTCAGGGAATTGTAGCGATAGACCGAACCCGGCGGATCGGCGCGCGGCACATGCAACACGAACGCCAGAGGGTCGGCCGCTTCATCAAGCTTGTCCTCGTTGCCGGGCGACGCCGCATCCTCATCGAACGCGGCCAGGCCCGACCGCATGGTCAGGACATCGCGCACCGCGACATCCCCGATCGGGCTGCCTTTGGCTTCCGGCCAATACGCTTCGACCGGATCGTTTACGCTGCGGATCTTGCGCCGATCGAGCGCGATACCGACCAGCAGCGACGTGATGCTCTTTCCCGCCGATCGCACGTCATGAAGCGTGTCGGCGGTTTCGCCATTATAATAGCGCTCGGCAATGATCCGGCCCCCGCGCATGACCACGACACCGCGCAGGTCGGGATGGTCGTCATGATCCCATCCGGCAAGGACCGCTTCCAGCTTTTTGTCGCTCTGAGCAGCCAGGGGAAGCGTCCAAAGACAAGCAATCCAGACCGCGATGCCGATCAACCTTAATCTCATGAGGCGCCGTCCTTCAGATCGTGCGGGTCATATAATGGGCGCCATCGCCATAGCTGGCGAGCTTGGCGCGGATCGCGGGATCATTGTCGGCGATCTCGAAACCGTTCGCGCGCCACGCGCCAACCGAGTCATTGACCGACACCAAAGCGATCCTTCTGGCGCCACTCCGGCGCGCTGCCTCGCTCAACCGCCCCACGATGTTCTTCATCTGCCCGGTGCCCCGGGCTTCGGGACGGAGCGCGAGATCGTGAAGATAGAGCGCGTCCCGCTCGGTCGGAAGCGCGCCGAGCAAACTATCCAGCGGCGGAATACTGCCTTCGGGCCAGGGATAGGCGATCAGATAGCCGAACAGCGCGCCGCCATCCTCAAGCACGAAGCAGAGCGCAGGGCTCAGCGTCAGCCGTTCGGCAAAACAGGACAGGCTCTCGCGATGATCGGGAAAGGCCAGCGCTGCGATCTCCGCGACCTCCGCCAGATCGGCTTCGGTCATTTGGCGCCAGTGCATCATTCCCTCCGTCATCTGGACGATAACCGGTCGCGCACGGCATGCTGATGGCGGTCAGTTACGGACAAGTGCTTCATGACCTTCCTGGACTTCTCACAAGACATCGCCAACATCGCTGCTGGTGGTCGACGGACCGGCGATTTCCGGACCCCATGCCCGCAATACCAGCCGTTCGGCTATAACCCGGCAAATACAGAGTAGAATGCCTGAATGGACATTACACGATCATCGGTGAAAGTGATTGTGTAAGTGGAATAACCACCGCCCCGCGACGGGAGAGAAAGGCTCCACTGGGGCCGCTGCCGCCACAGCTGAGGCATGTCTTGCGCCGGCACCTGCACTTTTGACAGCCGGCTTGCCGTGGCGGCACGTGTATCGCCGACCCTGAAGGGACCGACCGAACCGGAGGTGTAAACGCGGGCGAAAGTCAGCGGGCCATCATCGAACGAAAACCAGGCCACCAAGTCGGGCCGGGTGCGTCCAAGCGTATGACGCGCCAGCGAGGCACAGGTGATCGCCACGATCAGGATGGTCCCGAAAATTATAATCCCGCGATGTTTCACGACCCCGTTTGTACCGAATGATCGAACGTCGGCAATCGGGCAGCGCATTTCGGCGAGCGAACCGCGAAGATTGGGCCCTTTCCCGGCATTCGAACCAAGATGCCGGGTCCCCGGTAGTCCCTCAATGCGCCTTGCGCGGCAGCAAATGCATGACCCCGACGATCACGCCCCCGACGACGAACCCGACCACCGCCGACAAGGCCGCCGTCACCAGCCAGTTCACCACACCCGCCATCGCCGGCACCGCGAGCGCCGCGGCGGCGGCGGCGGCATGGACCGCGTGCGGCACGGTATCGAGGTGGAAGCTCTCCAGCCCATGGACGATGATCCCGCCGCCGACCCATACCATCGCGGCGACACCGATCATCGAAAGTGCCGATAGCACGCGCGGCATCGCCCAGACGAGTGCGCGGCCGACTGCGCGCGCCACCGCCGTCCGGCGCTGCGCCAGGTGCAGCCCGACATCATCCATTTTCACGATCAGCGCGACCGCGCCATACACCCCGACGGTGATGCCGATCGCGACCACCGCCAGCGCCGCGGCCTCGGTCCAGAGCGAAGTGCCTTCGATCTCGGCGAGCGCGATCGCCATGATCTCGGCCGACAGGATGAAGTCGGTGCGGATCGCGCCCGACACTTGCCGCGCCTCCAGCTCGGCGGGATCATCCGCGATCGCTACCGCTTCGTCGCCATGATGCCGTCCCAGCAGCGCCTCGATGATTTTTTCGGCCGCTTCGAAGCAGAGATAGGCGCCGCCGAGCATCAGTAGCGGCGTGATCGCCCAGGGCGCGAACGCGCTGAGCAGCAGCGCGGCGGGCAACAGAAACAGCAATTTGTTCTTGAGCGACCCAACCGCGATCTTGGCGATGATCGGCAGCTCGCGCGCGGGGCTGAGGCCGGTCACGTAGCGCGGGGTCACCGCAGTATCGTCGATGACCACGCCCGCCGCCTTGACCCCGGCCCGCCCCGCCGCGCCCGCGACATCGTCGACCGACGCCGCAGCCACCTTGGCGATCGCCGCGATATCGTCGAGCAGAGCAGCCAGGCCACCGGGCATCATGCATTCCCCTTGTTGTACCTGCGCCCATGCCGGGTGCGGCGACGCGAGACAAGATATTGGTGAGGACAGGGAACGGTTTACCTGTCTCCAGGCCGCTGGAAGGGGATTGCGACGCCCGCCATCCCCCGGGGCGCCTTTCCGATCGTCGCTGGCCGTCACCACAACGGCAGCCATTTCAACGATGCTGCGCATCGTCGAAACCCCGCTCCGCTCCGCCCGCTCCTTCAGAACCGAAAAATGCTCCGAAATCGAAAATATATACCCAATTAGGATAAATATGTCCCGATTGGGTTGAAAAAATGCACAGCTTGATCAATGATACCGCCATAATGAGGGGGCCCAGATCATGATCTCGATCGCGCGAATGAAGCATGTGATTCTGTCCGCAACGGCATTGGCCCTGATCACGCCCGCGATCCCGACCCTGGCGCAGACAGCCACCCCGGCGGCCGCAACACTCACCGCCCCCTCGACTAGCGCCGCGCTCGAGGGGCTGGACGCCTATATCGAGACCGCGCGACAAAGCTGGCTGGTACCCGGCATGTCCATCGCGATCATCAAGGACGACAAGATCGTCTATTCCCGGGGCTTCGGTGTCCGCGAGGAAGGCAAGCCGGGAAAGGTCGATGCCGACACGGTCTTTGCGATCGGATCCGCGACCAAGGCATTCACCTCGGCGGCGCTCGGCATGCTGGTCGACGAAAAGAAGATCGCCTGGGACGGCGCGGTGCATGATTACATGCCGTCGTTCGAGATGGACGATCCTTATGTCACGCGCCACGCCACGGTACGCGACCTGCTGTCCCACCGGACCGGCGTGGTCACCAATGGCAACCTCTGGTACGGATCCGGGTTCGATCGCAAGGAGATCATCCGGCGGATGCGATTCCAGACCGAGTCGATCGGTTTCCGCAACCAGTTCCAGTATCAGAACGAGATGTTCATCGTCGCGGGTGAGGTCGTCTCCTCCGTCGCAGGTATCAGCTATGACAAGTTCGTCGCCACCCGCATCTTCGAGCCGCTCGGCATGCGCCGCAGCTATACCAGCATCACTGAGCTCAAGGGTCTGGCCAATGTCGCGACCCCACACGCCCTGATCGATGGCAAGATGGTGCCGATCGACTATCGCATGATCGACAATGTCGGCGGTGCCGGCGTGATCAATTCCACCGCGCGCGACATGGCGCAGTGGCTGCGCCTGCAACTGGGCGGCGGCACGTTCGAGGGCAGGCAGCTGATCGCCCCCGCCACTCTGGCGGAAATGCACACCGGCCAGATCGTACCGCGCGGTGGCCCCGGCACGACTTTCAAGTTCAGCGAATATGGCCTCGCCTGGGGCGTCCAGGAATATCGCGGACAGAAGATCGTCACGCATTCCGGCGCGATCGACGGGATGCAGAGCATGGTCGCGATGATACCGGACAAGAAGCTGGGCGTGGTCGTGCTGACCAACGGGCTGCGGACCATGCTGCCCACCGCCGTCGAGCTGCGCGTGCTCGACGCCTTTCTCGGCGGTCCGGTGATCGATCACAGCGCCGTGCTGAAGAAGGCAAGCGACGATGCGGCCCGGATCGCGCGCGAGAACACGCCCCCGCCGCCGGCGTCGGTGTCGCCCCCGACTCTGCCGCTCGATCGCTATGTCGGCACCTATTCGAGCGCAATGCTGGGCGACATCGCAATCACGCTGGTCGACGGCAAGCTGATGCTCGCACGTCCGGCGACCTCAGCGGTGCTCGATCATGAGGGCAAGGACAAATTCAAGGCGCGATGGAAGAGCCTCGGCCAGATGAGCATTGTCGGCTTGACCCCGGTGGGCTTCACCTTTGGTCCGGCGGGACAGATCACCATGCTGGAACTGGGCGGCGACAAGTTCACGCGCAAATAGGCGCAGAAAAGAGCCCATCGAAGCCCCGTCCTTTCCGGGCGCGGGCTCCATATTGTGTGGACTCTAGTCTTGCGGCAAGCCGGCGATGCCCATTTTGTCCACCACGGCGATGAAGTTCCGCAACGCGGGATTCTGACGATCCGATCGCCAGGCCATGCCGATGGTCCAACTGGCGGCAGGATCATCGATCGGCTCCAGCCGAACGCTGTCGTTCATCAATTTTCCCGCTCCATAGGGAAGGATCGAATAGCCGACGCCGCCCGCCACCAGAGCCAGCACCGTCTGGATATCATCCGCGCGCTGGACCACGCGGGGGATAAAACCGATGCTGTGGCACCATCCGGCAATCTGGTGGGAAAGCCCGGGACCACGGTCGCTTTCCAGCATCACGAAGCCCGTTCGGTTCAACGACACCATGTCCCGGTCGAACGGCATGTCGAAAGGCCGGGCAATCGCCAGACGGTCCATGAACAACGGCCGTGTCGCCAGCATACCGCTCGGCGGCAAGCGCAGGAAACCCAGATCGAGCGTGCCGCTTGTCAGCCGCTCGATCTGTTCAGCTGACGAGAAATTGTTCAAGCTGACGGTGACATCGGGATGCGCCGTGCGATAGCGTGCCACCAGGCGGGGCGCCAGTTCGATCGCCGAGAGGCCAAACCCCACATCGAGGCGCCCCCACTCCCCCGCGACGGCTCGTCGCGCCCGCGCGCGCAGATCGTCCGCTGCGACCGTGATGCGGCTGGCGTCCGGCAGCAGGAGTTCGCCGAACCGGGTCAGCATGGTTCCCCGTCGATCCCGCTCGAAGAGGCGCGCGCCAAGCAGGTCCTCCATCGCCCGGATACGCTTGGTCAGCGCCGGTTGCGTGATGTTGAGCCGGGCGGCGGCGCGACCGAAATGTCGCAGCTCCGCTATCGCGACAAAGGCACGAAGATGATGCAGGTCCATTCCACGAGGTTATCACAGGGCCATCGATCTTTCATTGGTAATCATGATGCTTGCGGACTTATCCCGCCATGACCACCGCCCCAAAGGATCGCCCGCTATGCCCGACCATCTTCGGATCGCCACGGTTCAGTTTCAGCACCGGGCGGCCGATGCCGATTATAACCTCTCGACGATCACGCATTTCGCTCATCGCGCGCGGGCGGAGGGTGCGCATATTGTCGCATTTCCCGAGATGTGCGTTTCCGGATACTGGCATATTCCGAAACTCGCTGATGCGGAGATAGGCCGGCTTGCGGAACCGGTGGACGGCCCGTCCATCACGCATGTCGCCGCACTGTCCATCGAATTGGGCCTGGGCATCGGTGTCGGATGGCTGGAAATGGGCGAGGACCAGCGTCTCTATAACGCCTACCGGCTTTGCCTGCCGGATGGCTCGGGACATACCCACCGGAAATTGCATGCGTTCGAGCATCGCCAGATCGCCAGCGGCGACAACTATACCGTGTTCGATACGCCGTGGGGGGTGAAGGTCGCGATCCTCATCTGCTGGGACAATAATCTTGTCGAGAACGTCAGGGCCTGTGCGCTGATGGGCGCCGAATTACTCCTCGCGCCCCATCAGACCGGTGGAACCGATTCGCTCAGCCCCTATGGCATGAAGCCGATCCCACAGGTTCTTTGGGACCGGCGGCACATCGATCCGGGGCCGCTGCAACGCGAACTCGCCGGACCCAATGGCCGTGGCTGGCTCATGCGCTGGCTTCCCGCCCGCGCACACGACAATGGAATGTTCATTGCCTTCAGCAACGGGATCGGCGCCGATCATGGCGAGATTCGGACCGGCAATGCCATGATCCTGGATCCCTATGGCCGGATCCTGGCGGAAAGCGCGGCACCGCATGACGACATGGTGGCCGCCGATCTCGATCTCGGCTTGATCGCGACGAGCAGCGGCCGGCGCTGGCTGCGCGGCAGGCGTCCGGCCTTGTATCATGCCCTGACCGAGTCCCAGGGAAACGAACAATCCGCCCGGATGACGCGGTTCGGCGAGGCTTGAGTTGCGGCCTCATCCTGCAAATTCGGTAACCGCCGCCGTCGTTAAGCGAAGTGCTGCATCAGTAACGCTGACGTTACGCAATTGATCTGCAAGAAAATCCTCGGTAGTTTCCGCTGGTGGGCATTGCTGCGACTAGCAGGTCGGCGGGGGAATCAGATGAGGGGCGCCGGGCGATATGCCGCAGCGATCATTGCGACGGCCCTTGCCGTCGCCACACCCGCGCACGCCAAGTCCGTGTATTTCCACAAGGTCGGGGTCGACCGCGAAGCCTATGCGCGCGACTATACGGAATGTGAGGCACTGGCAGGTGGCGTTCGCGTCAACACCACGGCCCCCTATTCGAACAACATATATGCTGCTGCCGCCGGCGGCTTCTTTGCCGGATTCTTCGGTTCGCGGGAACGGCGTTCTCTGGTCGACAACGTCTTGCGCACATGCATGGCGGATAAGGGATATCGTCGCGTCGCCGCGTCCGATCCCGTTAAAAAAGACCTGAGCAAGTTGAAAGACACGGCACGCGTGGACCGGCTGTTCGAACTTGCTGCGGCTCCTACGCCTGAAGGGGAGATTTTGCCACGATGAAGACCATGACGTTCGCCGCGCTACTTGCCGTATCGGCGCTCGCTCAACCCGCAACGGCCGAGACGCTGAAGAAGGTGCCCGTCGCGCTCAACCCGGCAAAGGCCTATATTCTGATCGAATACCGGCAGCTGGAAAATCCGATGGCGGACTTTCCCGGCTCGCGAAAAACACTTCCGCTCACCACCGGGCTGAGCTTCGCGCATTATGATCCGGTGCTTGGCGACATCCGCGGCCTGGGAAAGGCCAGCGCGAATCCCCTGCCGTCCAAGACGCCCGCCACGGAATATTTCCGCAACCGCGAAATCGTCAGGGGCGATGGCGCACGGCTTCACCTTCTCGAGGTCGACCCCGATACCTGGGTCATCCAGGCCTGGGGCACGACATCGTTTTCGCTGGGATCCTATAGCTTCAAGGCAGAGGCCGGTACCGTGACGGACCTTGGTGTCGTCGAAGGCGCAAGCGATTGGGCGGAGGGCGACCATGCCATGACCGGTGGCGGCCTGATGAAGATGGCATTGCTGGGCCCTTTCGGAAAACGACCCGCCGTCGCACCGATGCGGGCCAGCATCCGTCCACGCACCGCCACCGACATGGCCATCCCGGCAGAGTTGGCAACCGCACAGATCAAGCCGGTCGAATTTACCAAGGGAGCGACATTCGGGAATTATCTCGGTGGCCTGGTCAACCGGATCGAAGGCGTCAATGCGACCGCCAAGGAAGCGAAATGACGAGCAGTGACGGCACGCCGAAGCCCGTTAGGATCCTGGATAGGAAAACAACCTGTTAGCGAACCGCCAGGCCATCGCTGAAGCACACCATTTCCCGATCTGACCATCTCCCGAAAATATATGCCATGCATGTGCATTGACATACGCCGCGTATGTATCGATATGAAGACATACGGGGCGTATATTAATGCTCGCCCCGAGCAATGAAGCGCAGCGGGCCGGAAGCCCCGAAACCGAGCGAATGTCTCTCACCCTCCCGGTGAAGCAGCGTCGCGACGGCCGGACGATCTCGCCCGCCCTGCTCGAACAGGAACGACATGATGGCCAAACGCGATGCGATCTTCCCTGCCGGCCGGCAGGCGCTGTACGAAATGCACAATTATTCGGCGGCGATCCGCTCAGGCGACTTGCTGTTCGTCTCCGGCCAGGTCGGCAGTCGCGCTGACGGGTCGCCCGAGCCGGTGTTCGAAAAGCAAGTCCAGCTTGCCTTCGACAATCTCACGGCCGTGCTGGAAGCCGCCGGTTGCACGTTCGACGATGTGGTCGATGTGACCACCTTCCACACCGACCCCGCCGCGCAACTGGAAACCGTCCTCGCCGCGCGATTGAAAGCGATCGGCGATCCGCCTTACCCCAACTGGACCGCGGTGGGCGTGACCTGGCTGGCCGGCTTCGATTTCGAAATCAAGGTCATCGCGCGCCTACCCCAGGCCGGCTGACCCCGGTTTGTGTTCACGGCTGTCCGCCGACCATATCCGGCACGCGCGCGAGTTGATAATGTGCCAGGGTGAGTCGATACAGTCGCCTTGTCGCCTGCTGGGCCTCCGCTGCGCTTCTGTTGCCTTGCTCTTCGCATGCGGCACAAGATGGTCGGTCGTCTTCCGCCCTCCCGCCCGTGACCGGCACGGCCGAACCGCCGCGCGAGATCATGGGTTCGACCTCCGCGGTTCCCGGCGATCGCGTCGTCTGCCTGTACGACAAGCCGACCCGCAAGATGATTTGCCGGACATTCGATCAATGGCGAGCAATCGGTGTCCAGCGCGCGGCGAAACGCAATTGGGACAAGAGCGAGAAGCGCTGACCCGCCGACAAGCCGCGCAAAACCCTGCTGCAACGCAGCAATTCGATGACATCGCACCGCAACGGCGCTAGACTCCCGCCATGTCTCAGGAACCGCGTGAGAGTCGACGTCCAACGATCGTCATCATCGGCGCCGGCTTTGGCGGCATGGCCGCGGCCAAGGCGCTCAAGCGCTGCGACGCCGACGTCATGCTGGTCGACCGCACCAATCATCATCTGTTTCAGCCGCTGCTCTATCAGGTCGCAACCGCGGCGCTTTCGCCGGCCGATATAGCCACTGCAAGCCGCGTGTTGCTGCGCCGCCAGGCGAACGCGAAGGTGATGATGGCGGACGTCACGGGTGTCGATCCGGACCAGCGCTACGTCCAGCTCGCCGACGGCAAGAGCCTGCCTTACGACTATCTCGTGCTGGCGACAGGCGCGGCCTATAGTTTTTTCGGGCATGACGCATGGGCGCGTCACGCCCTGACGCTCAAGACACTCGAGGATGCGCTGCGCATCCGGGCTCGGCTGCTTGGCGCGTTCGAACATGCCGAGCGATCGGACGATCCCGCGGAGATCCGGCGCTTGCTCACCTTTGTCGTCGTCGGCGCGGGGCCGACCGGCGTGGAGCTGGCCGGCACGATCGCCGAGCTCGCGCGAATGACGCTCGCCCGGGATTTCCGCAGCATCGATCCACGGCTGGCGCGCATCATCCTGTGCGAGGCGGGGTCCCGCGTGCTGTCGGCCTTTCCCGAAGCGCTGTCCGCCTATAGCGCCGCCGCGCTCGAGACGCTCGGAATCGAGGTCCGGCTGGGCGAGGCGGTCAAGGATATCGACGCGACAGGATTGATGCTGGGCGAAAGCCGGATCGATACGACCAACATCCTGTGGTGTGCGGGCACCGAAGCGCGGCCGGCGGCGCAATGGCTCGGCGCGGGGGCGGCCCGCAACGGCGCCGTGACGGTATTGCCTGACTGTTCGATACCGGGGCGCCCGGAGATATTCGCGATCGGTGATGTGGCGAGTTTCGACGACGGGACTGGCCGGCCGCTGCCCGGGCTGGCGCCGGTGGCCAAGCAGCAGGGCCATTATGTCGGACGCCTGCTGAGCGACCGGATCGCGGGCAAGGGCGCACCCGGCCCGTTTCGCTACCGCGACCTGGGCACGATGGCGGTAATCGGCCGGTCACGGGCGATTGCGTTGCTCGGCGGGCTGAAGATGAAGGGCTTCATCGCCTGGCTAGCCTGGTCGCTGGTCCATCTCATGCTGCTGGTCGATTTTCGCAGCCGGTTGATGGTCTATGCCAACTGGTCCTGGGCCTGGTTCACCTATGGTCGCGGCGCGCGGTTGCTCACCGACTTGCCGGTGGCCGAGCGCAGCGAGAGTTGACGCGTCGATCTGGACCCGCTTCGCACGCAGCCTTAGGATATCGGCTTTGCCGGGTCAGGGACGTTACGGATCATGGGTGCCTGGGGTGCGATCATCATGAGCTTTTTCGGGGCGGTCTTTGCGGCAATGACGCTGGCCATCGGACTCGGCTGGTCCGGTGTCCCGCTCATGCTTCCTTTTCTGGTCTTCGCTGCAATCGCCGCCGCTGCCGCCATCGTCATCCGCCGGCCCGGCGAAGGCGTGACGCCGTCGACACAGGCCGGGCGCGTCATCATGTGGAGCACGATCGGCGAGGGTGTCGGCCTGTTCGTCGCCGCCAATCTGGTGGTCAATCTCGGACATCATGAATGGCTGCTTCCGGCGATGGCGCTCGTCGTCGGCTTGCATTTCATCCCGATGGCCGCAGCCATACCTTTCCGTCCCTTCTACGGGCTCGCCGCCGCGTTGCTGGGTGCGGCGGCGCTCGGCTTTGCGCTCACCCAGCCGATCAACGAAGAGATCGCCGGACTGACGGCGGCGTTGGCCTTGTGGACCGCGGCGCTGCTGGCAATCCGGCGCGACAGTCGGGCGAAGTCGATGACGAGCGATAGACCCGCCGCCGGCTGAACGCCCGCTGCCGGAAACCGCACACCCCGGGGCGTGACCGCTATCCCGGCCTTACTCGCTCAGCCGGATCGGATGGTTCCCGCCATCGGCCGCGATCTGCGCCGGGGTGAAGGGCAGCCGGTGCCAGCCCTTGGCCGAATAAAGCCGCGTCTGGTCGGCGAAATAGGGCGAGGCGGGATCGGTCGATTGCGAATAGCTCAGCACCGCGTCGGCGATCGGGCCCGCCGCATCGAAACCGACGATCTGCACATAGCTTGTGCCATGCTCCAGCTCGACGCCGCCCGGCGCCGGCTTGGTGATCGCCACATTGAGCACGCCGATCAATCCGTCCCCGCCATGGATCGGGATGCGTTCGGCCCCGCGCATGGCGAATTGCACATCGCCCCAGCGCGCATCGAGTGCGATCTTTTCCGTGCCGAGCTGCGCCGCGGCCGCGGCCAGCGCGGCGGTCAATTTGGCGCCGGTCTCGCCGGTGATGATCAGGTCGCGTGGCGTATGCACCGGGTCGGCAACGTCGAACTTGACCGCCCACAGGCCCGGGATCTTCTGCGCCGCCAGCCAGAAAGTCGAAAACAGATACGCCCCCTTGCTGTCGAGGTTGAACTTGCGGTCCCACCCGCCCAGCGCGGTACAGGCCGCGGCGATCCTCTCGTCCGGCTTGGCGCCGTCGCGGCACAATGTGAGCAGCGGATCCATCACCAGCTCGGCGGCCAGGCTGTGATTGGCGAAGACCATCCGCTTGGCGACATCACGGTCCAGCTGTTTCCCCGGAAAGCCGTCGGTCCCGCTCAACCGCCGCTCGATCTCGATCAAGCCGGATCGCGTGCGCAAGGTCCGCTCGGTCGCCGCCGGGCCAAGCACTGGCGACAGGATCGCATGCGGCGCCTTTGGATTGCTCAGCCAGTAGCTGTCATTGCTGTTGGCGAGATAGTCGCGCCGCGCATACACCGCCTGCTCGCTGGCCGGCAGCAGGCCGGCGACCGGCGTGCCAGGGCTGTTGTCCCAGTCGCACGCGCTGCGCGTGCCGTCGAGCAGCACGGCGCGCTGCGCCACGAACGCGGACAGCGGCGTCGCACAGTCCTTCGCCTTGGCGATCGAGACATTGGGCGCCGCGGTCACATCGGCGTGCAGGATGTCGCCATTGCGGTCGGCGACGATGGTGTTGACCCAGGGGATGCCCAATGTCCGTTCGACCGCCGCCCGCACGTCGCCCGCATTGCGCGCCTGGCCGATCGCCACCCAGGTGCCGAGCGCGCGCTGATTGCCCTTGTTCGCGTCGCGGAATGAAAAACCCTGGGTCTTGGACCAGGTCAATCCGACCGCCGGCATCGCCAGCATCGGCCCGAACCGCGTGGTGTAGAGCGTGCGCTCGACCGGCGCCGCGCCGTCCGGCATCGGCACGCTGACGGTCTTGCGGCCCATCTTCTCGCTCTTGCCGTCGATCAGATAAGCGGTCGGATCGGCTGGATCGATCTTCATCTGGAATATGGTGAAATGCTGCGCGGCGGTGACGGTATGCGTCCAGGCGATGTCGTGATTGAACCCCAGGGTCGGCAGCGGCGAGCCCGCCAACCCCGCGCCCATCACATCGATCTTGCCCGGGATCGTGACATGCATTTCCCAGAAACGACCCGGCCCGTTCCAGGGAAAATGCGGGTTGCCGACCAGCAACCCGCGCCCGTCGCGCGTCACATCGCCACCGAATGCCCAGCCATTGCTGCCGATCGCCGTCCGCTGCGGATCGGGGAAACCAGCCGGCGTGGCCATGGCGTGTGGCGCACCCGGCGGTGCCGCCCCGACGATTGCCGGCGCCAGTGCGAACGCGCTCGCCAGCGACATCACCGCTTCGTTGAGGCGCAGTGAATCATCAAGCGTGATCGGCCGCACCCAGGGTTTGCCGCGACACCCCGCCGGCACCCGCGTCGGACCAAGGTCACGCAGCAACCGGTTATAGCCGGCGATATACCCGGCAATCAGCTGCGTCGCCTCCGGCCCCTGGGCATGCATGCCGCGCCGCAATGCCGGCAAATCGATCACCGAGCGGAAGAAGATGTCGGAGGAGAGATTGTCGATCCGCCCCGCGCCCATCGCGGTGGTTTCTTTCGGACCGAAATAAAGCGACCGCTGCCCCGCCACGGTCGCGAATTGTTCGGCGATCATGCACAGATTGTCCTGCGCATAGGCATAGCCCACGCCATAACCGATGCCGCTCCAATTGGCGGCCCGGACATGCGGGATGCCATAAGCCGTCCGCACGACCGTCGCCGCGAAACGCGGCGCGCGCGCCTCCGCCATCCCGCCGCACGCCAGACCCGCGACACTTGCCACCAGCACCCATTTGCGCATCGTTCAGCCTCCCCCATTGCCGCGCAAAGGACATCGTTGGTCGCGGTGCGTCGTCGTTATTTATTTAGGTAGCAATAGCTATCATAATCCCGATTGAGTGGCAATCGCCTTCATCATTCGGTGTGCAAATCACGCTGGCAGGCTGATACAGCCGAACGCGTGATGACCGTCGATTGCAGACATCGTTTGATAGCCTAAGCTGCCCCTGAGACCTTCCAGCGAGGCACCAATGACTTCCAATCTCGCCGGGATCGGCGCCGCCCTGATCGCCTTCGCCTCGTTGACGCCACCGGCGCTGGCAGACTCCGTACCGGCACAGGACTGTTATGACGCGGCCGTCCACGCCCGTGTCGTCCAGCAGATACCGAGCGAATTTCCCGACTGTGATGACTGCGCCATCATGTCCTGGCCATGGTTTCTCGATTTGAAGGTCAAGCGCGTGCTTGAAGGACAAGCACGGAAGGGCACGATCAGTGTCTTGTCCGTTCAGCACACATATTTGATATCCCGCTTCAGGACCTGGTGGCTTCGACGCAATACCGCTGGAAGCTTCAATGTACTGCGGCTTACCTCTGATCAAATGCCAAAGCTTTGCCCGGCGGACGCCGCGCCGGTCGCGCCCTATATTGGTCGTGGCGACGGAAAAACCCTGGATGATCTACGCCGGACGAGTGAGCAACATTATGGACGGCACCCCGACTGATCGGCGCTTTTGCAGCCCTTGCGACGCCGGAAAATCATCTAAACCTTGTCGAAGAACAACACGCCCCCGCCGCCCGACACCGTCAACTTCCGCACCGAACCATCAGCGCCGCGATCGAATGTGAGCAACAGGGTTCCGGCCGGAATATAGCTGTCGGGCATGACGAAGGCGTTGCTGCTGACCGGCGCCAGGAGTCGTCGCCTTTCCCCGGCCACCAGTTCCAGGCCACCGCCCGAGCGAGCCACCTCCAGATGCCCGGCGCTGAACCCAGTATCAAGAAAGCCGGCACTGTCGGGGCTTTGATGATCGCGCCGCTGATACGTGCCGATATAGCCGTCCATCAGCGTGCCGATGGCGATCTGGCCGGTCTTCACGGACCAGTCGCCCGGCCATGCCCGGGCATCCGATACGGCATTGCGGATCTCATCCCCCAGCAGATCGCCGCCAGCGCCATTGGTCGCGATGATCAGGCCATCGCCGGTGGCGAGATTGCCTTCGATATAGGCCTTGTAGCTGTCATTCGCCCCGGCATGGTGGAATATCCGCGCGGCCCCAACGCCGGCGAGACGCGGCCCAAGGCCGTAAAAGCCCGGCGACACCGGCGTCATCATGTCGATGGCCAGTTCCTGCGGCAGGAAGCCGCCCGGTTTCCGGCAGCTCGCACCGAGCGCCAGGACGAGCCGTGCGAGATCCGCCGCGGAGGTCCAGAGGCCCGACGGCGCGAGTTCGGGAAAGCTTTGCCATCCACGCGGCAGCGCCACCGGATTACCCTTCCCGTCATGAGCGTGCGCGATATCGGCAATGGTCGTGGTCGGGGCCGAATCGAACCGACTTCGCGTCATGCCGAGCGGCGCGAACACATGCCGCTGCGCCATCGCGGCGAACGGTTCCCCGGTCGTGTCCTCGATGACAGCTTGCACGATCATATAGCCACCGCCCGAATAGCGTGATCGCGTTCCCGCCGGATCGATCCGGGCGAGTGGCTTGTTCAACGCCGGCGCTGTCCCTGCAAGCGTCTGGACCAGCGTCGGCAGTGGCGCGCCGGGTGCAAGGTCTTCGAACCCATGCACATTGAACCCGCCAGTGTGCGAGAGCAGCATCCGCAGGGTGATGGCGCTGTCGTCACCCGTCGGCCCCGCGGGAACGCGCCATTGCTTCAACCAGCGGCCGATATCCCGGTCGAGATCGAGCAGCCCGAGCGACACGAGCCTGAGGCACAGCGCGGCGGTCGCGACCTTGCTGACCGATCCGACCGAGAACAAGGTATCCGCCCCGACCGGCCGCGATCGGCCGGCGATCCGCATGCCGAACCCCTGTGCGCTTTCCACCCGGCCTGCGCGCAGAATCGCAATGGCCACACCCGGCACACCATGATGCGTCATCCGCTCGGCAAGCGACCAGCCCTCCGCACCGGTATGGATCGTCGGCCGCAGCCTGAGCCTGGAGATGGTGGACCTTTGCGACGTGTCGGTCGCGGCAAAAGAGCTGGCGGCGAACAATGGCAGTCCGAGGCCACCGGCAAGCAGGGCGCGTCGTTCGATCAGGGGCATGGCGAATCCAACAATCAGCTGGCAGCGCCCGCCCTGTAAATCCTGCGACGTCGGCCCGGTGCCCTAGCCAACTCCCTCGACCCTTTGTGGGCCTTGAGCGCAACGAAGACTTTGTCCGGCACGGTGCGCTTCGTCAACCTTGGCTCGGGAAGCGGTCGCGTAAGAGCGCGGCAAGGGTTGAACCGAATTGGCCAGGACCAGTCATTTCCGAAAGCGGATGCCCGGAAGACGAGGCGCGCTCCGAAACGCTATTGGGCGTCCAATGCAGCGCGACAGCTGGTCACCAGCAGAGTCAATCGCAACAATCGAACGATTGCATCGGGAGTCCCGAGAGCGGCCGTCAGGCTCTCTTCCTCCGGGCGGGGAGCCTCAGCGATCGCATCGGCTATCCTCCGAAGCTGGTTAGCACCGGCAGCCGAAGGCTTGCGATACAGGGCCTCGGCATTTGCCTGTGCTTCATCACAGCTATGCGCGCCCTTGCGCATAACCCGTGCGACCAGATCGCATCGGTCGTAAAAGGCAAAAAGCGCAAACAGACCCCGCTTCATGGAATCGGTCGGGGCCTGCGTTTCAGAGAGCATTCGATCAGCGAGATATTCGAGATAGCGGGTGTGTGTCGTTCCGGGTTCATAAGCCGACAGCGCATCGAAACGGTCGTTCCACAACGCGGAATGGTCTGGAAACTGCAACAATTCCGCTTCGGCAGCTCGCATAATGCCCCAGGCGTCGGGCCTTCCGGCGGCATCCAGAACCGCTGCCGCGACAAACCGCGCGCCAATGCGACCGGGCGGGGTATAATATCGGTCATCCCATCGTTCGAGCATCAACGCCGCCAGATCGTTCGCGCACGGTCGATTCCGGCTTGAGAGCGCACCGCTCATCACAACCCTTATGCTCGCGGCCTTGACCTCTTCGTGCTGACCGATGAATGTCGCCGCCGCCGGGCAGTTGCCGGAGCGAAGCAGAATGAGCGCAAAGCGACCCTGTGCGTCTCGCTTGTCGTCCGGCCCGAGCCGACTGTCGACCGAAGCGGCAGCGGCTGTCGCACGGCCGGCCTGCACCGCGCGCGCCATCAGCCTGGCGACAGCAGCCTTGTCGATCCGCCGGGCCGGTTCTTGCCCGACGACACTGCCGCTCGCGAGCATGAGGATCAAGGAAAAGAGCAAGCCCCTACCCGCGGCGTTCAATGCCATCCCATCGTTCCCCCAATCATGCCTTGTCATGGACTAATGAATGACGAGGGTGGCGGCGGCAATGCGATATCGGCGGCGGCTCGAACAAGCGACGTTCCGAATGTGGCGATCGCCCGGCCAGCCCATCCGATTCTAATCCCCGCCTGACCGTGCCACCGCACCCGTCATGGCGCCCGCCTCCAATCCTAGATCAGCTTCCCCGCTGGGGTTGAATCGACCGGCTGCTGTTCCCGCCGCATTGCCTGCTGTTATGCGTGCTGTTCCTTGCTGTTATGCGATAACAGCATTTCGACCTCATAAAACATTGAAACAACATCGTATTTTCAACCCGAAAATCCAACATAACAGCAATGAAAAAATAAAATCCGGCGATCAGCAGAAAACAGCGCAGAAAACAGCATCGCACCCGCCCGTCCGAATCTTCAGAAATTGCCGGATATCCGCAACGGGATCGTTCACATCGGCACTGCGTTGGAGCATGATGCGCACTTATACCGGGCGCGGCCTCGCGCCCTTCAGGACGAAAGGCCGGTATCGCTCATGTCCGATCCCCAGGATTTTGAAATGACTCGCCGCGGCATCCTCACCACCGGCGTGGCCGGCGTCGCGGTCGCTTCCGCACCTGCCGCCGCGCTGGCCAAGACGGCGCCCCCGTCTCCCGCCGCGCCGCCGCCGACCATGAGCGTGACGCTCAAGGTCAACGGCAAGACCGGCGCGCTCGATCTCGACACGCGCACCACCCTGCTTGATGCGCTGCGCGAGCATTGGCAGCTGACCGGCACCAAGAAGGGCTGCGATCATGGCCAGTGCGGTGCCTGCACGGTGATCGTCGAGGGGCGGCGGATCAACAGTTGCCTGACGCTGGCGGTGATGCATGACGGCGATGAGATCACCACGATCGAAGGTCTGGGCCACCCCGGCGACCTGCACCCGATGCAGGCCGCGTTCGTCGTGCATGACGGTTTCCAGTGCGGCTATTGCACGCCGGGCCAGATCTGCTCGGCGGTGTCGGTGCTGAAGGAAATCCGCGACGGTATTCCCAGCCATGTCAGCGGCGACATCACCGCCGCGCCGCAAATGACCGCGCACGAGATGCGCGAGCGGATGAGCGGCAATATCTGCCGCTGCGGCGCCTATTCGAACATCATCGAAGCCATGCAGGAAGTCGCGGGAGCGAAAGCATGAAAACCTTCACCTATGAACGCGCCGCCACACCGGCCGAAGCGGCGGCGATGGTGCTACGCACGCCCGGCGCGAAATTCATCGCTGGCGGCACCAATTTGCTCGACCTGATGAAGCTGCAGATCGAAACCCCACAGCATCTGGTCGACGTCAACCGGCTGAAGCTCGATACGATCGAGCCGACACCGGATGGCGGGCTGCGCATCGGCGCACTGGTTCGCAATACCGATCTTGCCGCCGATATGCGCGTACGCAAGGATTATGGCGTGCTGTCACGCGCATTGCTCGCCGGGGCATCGGGCCAGTTGCGCAACAAGGCGACCACCGCCGGGAATCTGCTCCAACGCACCCGCTGCCCCTATTTCTACGACACCACCAAGCCGTGCAACAAGCGCCAGCCCGGTGCGGGCTGCGCCGCGATCGGCGGGTTCAACCGCAACCATGCGGTGCTCGGCACGAGCGACCAGTGTATCGCCACGCACCCCAGCGACATGGCGGTGGCGATGCGGCTGCTCGACGCGCAGATCGAGACGGTTCGCCCCGATGGCGTCACGCGCATCATTCCGATCGCCGACTTCCACCACTTGCCCGGATCGACCCCCGACATTGAAACCGCGCTTTTGCCCGGCGAACTGATCACCGCCGTCAGCTTGCCCAAGCCGCTTGGCGGCACCCATGCCTATCACAAGGTACGCGACCGTTCCTCCTACGCTTTCGCGCTGATCTCGGTCGCGGCGGTGATCGGGCCCGACGGCGGCGGTCGGCTCGCCTTTGGCGGCCTCGCGCACAAGCCGTGGCGGGTCGAGGCGGCCGAAGCGAGCATGCCGACGGGCGCGAAGACCACCGCCGCGCACGTGCTGGCCGGTGCGCGCACCACGCCGCAAAACGCGTTCAAGCTGCCGCTGGTCGAGCGGACGCTCAGCGCAGTGTTCGCCGAAGCGAGAGGCTGAGCCATGAAATTCGACCCCCCCGCCACGACCAACCCGATTGACCAGCTCAAAGTCATCGGTCGGCCCCATGATCGTATCGACGGTCCGCTGAAGACCAGCGGCCGCGCGCCCTATGCCTATGAACGCCACGATGTCGTGCCCAACCAGGCCTATGGCTTCATCGTCGGTGCCGCGATCGCGACCGGGCGCATCACCCGTATCGACACCGCCGAGGCGCTTGCCGCGCCCGGCGTGCTGGCGGTGGTCACGCATGAGAATGCCGGCAAGCTCGGCAAGGCTGGGGCGATCACCGCGCATCTGCTTGGCGGGCCATTGGTCGAACATTACGACCAGGCGATCGCCGTGGTTGTCGCGGAAAGCTTCGAACAGGCACGCGCGGCTGCAAAGCTGGTGCGGGTCGATTATGCGCGCGGCAACGGCGCATATGATCTCGCCGAGGCGAAAGCGTCGGCGATCAAGCCCAAGGACGGTTGGGGCGGCTCCGCCGATACCGCGGTCGGTGACTTCCCGGGCGCGTTCGCCAAAGCGCCGGTCAAGCTCGACGCGACCTATACCACACCCGACCAGTGCCACAGCTCGATGGAGCCGCATGCGAGCATCGCGGCGTGGGAGGGCAACAAGCTGACTTTGTGGACCTCGAACCAGATGATCGCCTGGGCCGTGCGCGATCTCAGCGAGACGTTGCTGATCCCGAAAGAGGATATCCACGTCATGTCGCCGTTCATCGGCGGCGGCTTCGGCTCGAAACTGTGGATCAGGAGCGACGCGGTGCTCGCCGCGCTTGGCGCACGCGCGGCGGGGCGGCCGGTCAAGCTCGCCCTCGCCCGGCCGCAGATGTTCAACAACACCACCCACCGTCCGGCAACGATCCAGCGCATCCGCATCGGTGCGACCCGCAAGGGAAAGATTACCGCGATCGGCCATGAAAGCTGGTCGGGCGACTTGCCCGGCGGCGGGGCCGAGACGGCGGCCAACCAGACGCGTCTGCTTTATGCCGGTGCCAACCGCATGACCGCGACACGGCTCGCCGTGCTCAATCTGCCCGAAGGCAATGCGATGCGCGCGCCGGGCGAAGCGCCCGGGCTGATGGCGCTGGAAATCGCGATGGATGAGATGGCCGAGAAGCTCGCGCTCGATCCGGTCGAGTTCCGCATCCTCAACGATACCCAGGTCGATCCGGAAAACCCCAATATCCCCTATTCGCACCGCAATCTGATCGGTTGCCTGCGCACCGGTGCCGAGCGCTTTGGTTGGGACAAGCGCAACCCGAAGCCCGCCCAGGTCACCGATGGTCGCTGGCTGGTCGGCATGGGCATGGCGGCGGCGTTTCGCGGCAACCTGACCACCACATCGGGCGCGCGGGTCGGCATCGACAGGAAGGGCGTGGTCACCGTCGCGACCGACATGACCGATATCGGCACCGGCAGCTACACGATCATCGCCCAGACCGCGGCGGAGATGATGGGCGTGCCGATCGACAAGGTCGTCGTGCTGCTCGGCGATTCCAGTTTCCCGGTCTCGGCCGGCTCAGGCGGGCAATGGGGCGCCAACAGCTCGACCGCCGGCGTCTATGCCGCGTGCCATGCGCTGCGCAACGCGGTCGTGCGCAAGCTCGGCATGGATGCCGACACCGCGATCTTCGCCGACGGCAAGGTCAAGTCGGGCAAGCGCAGCGTGTCGCTGGCCGAGGCGGCGGGCGATGCCGGCCTGTCGGCGGAGGATTCGATCGAGTTCGGCGACCTTGCCAAGACCTATGCCCAGGCAACCTTCGGCGCGCATTTCGCGGAGGTCGGGGTCGACCGCGCGACCGGTGAAATCCGCATCCGCCGGATGAGCGGCGCGTTCGCCGCCGGGCGCATCCTCAACCCCAAATCAGCGCGCAGTCAGGTGATCGGCGCAATGACCATGGGTGCGGGGGCTGCGCTGATGGAGGAAGCCGTGGTCGATCCGCGTTTTGGCTATTTCGTCAATCACGACCTTGCCGGGTATGAGGTACCAGTCCATGCCGACATCCCGCACCAGGACGTGTTCTTCATGGATGAGGTCGACGACAAATCCTCACCGATGAAGGCCAAGGGCGTTGGCGAACTCGGCATTTGCGGCGTCGCGGCGGCGATCGCCAACGCGGCCTATAATGCCTGCGGCGTGCGGGTGCGCGACTATCCGATCACGCTCGACAAGGTGATCGGGAAATTGCCGCCTTATGTGTAAAGCTGGCTCGACCAGACCCGGATCAGCGGCCACAACTGATAGGCGCCCTCGGCTATCAACACGCCGCCCCAGCTCAGCATGAACCAGAATGCCCAGGGATTTTCCCGCCGCCCAAACGGCGCTTGCCACCACCGGCCGAGTTTGAACGGCGCCAGCAGCGCAAGACAGAAAGCGCCGGTAAGAAGGTTGAGCCAGGGGCGAATGGCATCGAGCATGGCATGAGTAAGACAGCATTGGTTGCCATGCGCAATACGTCATTCCTACGATTTTCCACTCGCCATCCGCGACCAGCCTGATTCAAGTTGCCGGCGATCCCATGACATCTAGGATGGCATCGAATTGGGCGACTTCCTCCCCCCGTTTGTGCTGAGCTTGTCGAAGCACCGTTCTTCTTCTCACACGGCAGCGAAGAAGAGCGGCCCTTCGACAAGCTCAGGGCGAACGGCAAAATTTGGTAACACGACCGCGATGATCGACACCCGTCCCCATATTACCCCGCTCGCATACACCGATGCGGTGATCGCGACGCTCGACCTCCCCGCCGACACGCTGACCATCACGCGCGGCATCGGCTCGGGTCTCGCCCGCCGGGCCGGCGACGCGCCCGGCATTTTCTGGGCGATCGGCGACCGCGGTCCCAATCTCAAGGTCGGGCCGGCGGTCAAGATCTATGGGCTCACCGCCGTCGCACGCCATGCCGATACCGAGGGCGCCAAGGTCATGCCACGCCCCGATATTGGCCCAGCTTTGTCGGAACTGCGGATCGAAGGCGACGCGATCACGCTGCTCCGTACGCTGCCCCTGCGCGGCGGCAGCGGCGCAGCGCTATCCGGCCTTCCCACGCCCGGCGGGGCGACCAGCGTCAGCGAACCGGCGATCGCGCTCGACGGCACGATCCTTACCCCCGACCCGTCTGGCGCCGATACCGAGGGCGTGGCCGCCGCAGCGGACGGCAGCTTCTGGGTCGGCGACGAATATGGCCCCTCGCTGCTGCGTGTCGCAGCCGACGGCACGGTCTTCGCACGCTGGGTGCCGAGCGGCACTGAAGCGCTGTTCGCCGGCGCCGACTATCCGGTGATCGGCGCGCTTCCCGCGATCGCCGCACGCCGCCAGATCAACCGCGGCATCGAGGCACTGGCACTGTCGGACGACGGTGCCTGGCTCTATTTCGCTTTTCAGAGCCCGCTCGCCCACCCCGACGCCGAAGCTCATCACAGGGCAAGGCACGTCCGCATCTGGAAGATGGACACGGCGACCGGCGCGATCGCCGCGCAATATCTCTATCCCTTCGATCCGCCCGAGACCTTCCGCCGTGACTGCTCGCTGGGCAAGGTGGATTGGTCCGATCTCAAGATCAGCGAACTTGTCCTGCTCGCGCCCGACCGCCTGCTGATCCTCGAACGCGGCTCCGCGACGACGAAGCTCTACGCCGTCCAGCTCGATCGAGCGCACGAAACCGCCCCCGAACAGCTCGACGACGCGACCCGCCCCACACTCGAACAGCGCAGCGCCGATGGCCTGATCGGTGACCTGGCCCTGGCCAAGACGTTGATCCTCGACACGGACGATCTGCCCGAGATCGATGCGGACCTTGAAGGGTTGATCGTCCTGTCGGCAAAGACGCTGCTGCTGGTCAACGACAACGACTTTGGTATGGAAGGCGTGCGGACACGGTTCTGGCGGGTGGAGTTGGCAGCGGATTTACCCGTCGATTCAATATCAGCCGGATCGATTTAGCTTTGGTGGCGCGATCCCCTGCCAATCGAAGGATAGAGAGACTTCAAGCTCGAAATCACCAAAAGACCGGCCATCACGAGATAGGCTGCAGGGTCGAAATGCTGATCCGCATATCCGAGCAGCCACAGGATCGCTATCACGATGCAGGCAATACCTGTCAGGCCGAAGAGGGTCTTTCGGACCTTGGCCAAGACATATTTCTCGCCGAGCCGCGTATCGAGCAACACCTGTACCAGCAGTACCGCGTCCAGCATCCAGATCATCGACGCCTCCGCAAGTACCAGGCCGATCGGATCGCCCCGGAGCCAAGTCCATTCGCGTACCAGCAGATCAACAATGGCTATCTGGAAGAGCGCAGCCGGTGCTCGCACTAAACCGACCAGGCCGCCAGATCATCCTCCTGCCCGATCAGCGCCAGACCATGCGCGATCGACGTAAGTTCGCCACCCGACGCGATCGCGTCCTCGCCGAAGCGCTGCTCGAAGATCGCCCGCACGCGGGGCGTGAGCGAAGTGCCACCGGTCAGGAACACGCGGTCGACTTGCGCCGCCGTCACCCCGGCCACCGCCAATGCGCGATCCACCGTCTGGTCGATCCGTACAATGTCCTCGGCGATCCAGGTCTCGAACTCCGCACGCGTCACATCGGCCTCGATCGTCAGGCCCGCACCGGCGAAATGGAAATGCGCCTGATCGCCGCTCGACAGCGCCCGCTTCAGCCGCCCGACCGCATCGTAGAGCGGATAGCCCAGCTCCTGCTCGATCACCGCGATCATTCGGCCGATCGCGTCGGGGTCGATCGCGGTGCGGCGCAATTGCTCGAGCTCCGCCATGGTCTTGCGGTTGCGCATCAGCGCCAGCCGCGACCAGTCGGCGAAATCGGCGAAATAGCCGCGCGGGATTTCCAACTGCTTGCCGAACGAACGATAGCTGCTGCCCTTGCCGAGCATCGGCAGCACCAGCCGGTCGATGATGCGGTAATCGAACCGGTCGCCGGCGATGCCGATACCGGCATGGCCCAGCGGCTCGCAGCGCCGCGCGGCGCCGGGCGCGGTAATGCGCACGACCGAGAAGTCGCTGGTGCCGCCGCCGAAATCGGCGACCAGCACCGTCGCCGGCTCGGTCAGCCGCGATGCGAAGCTGTACGCCGCGCCGACCGGTTCATAGACATAATGGATCTCCGCCCCGACCCCGGCGAACATCGCGTCATAGCGCGTCCGCGCGAGCGCCGCGTCAGGCCGGCTGCCGGCATATTCGACCGGCCGACCAACCACGACGCGTCTCGGCTCGGCGGTCATCCGCCCGCCGCTGCGTGCGCGCATCTTGTCGAGGAACAGCCGCCCGAGATCCTCGAAGCGCAGGCGCCGCTCGAAGATCGAGGCCGTTTCGAAGCTCGCACTCGCCGCAACCGATTTGAACGACTGCACGAAGCGGCTGTCCTGCGGATATTCGAGATATTCGGCGATCGCCCATGGGCCCGCCTCAGATGCGATCCCGCCGCGCACCGCATCGTCGTGCCAGAAACACAGGGCGGAACGGAACACCGCGTCCCGGCCATCGGGCGCGTCGAAATCGATCAGTTCGGGCGGCGCGCCGGCAGCGCCGAGCGCGGCAACGCTGTTGGTCGTGCCAAAATCGAGCCCGAGCACGGGGCCTTGGGTCTGCATGACACGTCTCTCTGGGTTTTTGCGCGGGACTCGGGTCCGGCGGGCCGGTGCCTTTGCGCCGGGTCGGCGCGAAGGGCAAGCCGGGAATTTCGTGCCGGCCCCGCCAAAGCGAAAATGCTAGGCGCAAACCGGCTCAACGCCGCTCGAGCTGAGCTTGTCGAAGCCCAGTCTTTCTTAACGTCCGCCGAAAGAAGAACAGGCCTTCGACAAGCTCAGCGCGAACGGAGGGGTCAGCTAACCAGCCGCCCGGTTGATATCCGCATTATCCAGCACCGATTTCTCGAACCCATGTCGCGCGACCGCGATCATCGCGCGCCCGACATTCTCGGTCGTGGTTACCGCTCCCGGCCATTGCCGCCGGATCGGTCCCGCGATCCAGCCGGTCAGGGCATAGGCCGCCCGGTACCATCCTGTCTTCGACACGATGCCGTGCAAAGGCTGGATGAACCCCGGCCGGAACATGAAATTGGCCTTGAACGGCAGCCGTGTCAGCGCTGCCTCGGTCCGACCCTTGACCCGTGCCCACATCATCCGGCTCTGCTCGCTGGTACCCGCACCGGTCACATAGACGAAGGTCGCGCCCGGATTGATCGCCGCGATCCGCTCGGCGACGACCAGGGTCAGGTCGTGCGTGATGCGGGTATAGTCCGCCTCGCTCATCCCCGCGACCGACACGCCGAGACAGAAGAAGCATGCGTCACAGTGCAGCAGGCCCTCGCGTACCGCGTCGATCGCGAACATGTCCTCCACCACCAGCTCGCGCAGCTTGTCGTGCGGCACACCAGTGATCGCGCGGCCGACCGTCATCACGTTCGCGACGCCGTCATCGAGCAGACATTCGCGCAGCACGCCGCGTCCGACCATGCCGGTCGCACCAAAGATCAGAACTTTCATGCGGGGGAGACTAGCAGCGCCTCGCCCCGCGCGGAAGCGGCGGACGGGTTATGGCGATGACACTTCGCGCTCCCTATCTCCGGCTTGCCCTCAAGGAGATCTTCCATGTCCGACAAGCCGATCAGGATTCCCGGCCCCGATCATCCCATCACCGTCACCGCCGATCCGTCACGCGTGCGCGTCATCGTCGCCGGCAAGACGATTGCCGACAGCCGCAACGCGCTGATCCTGCGCGAGGCCTCTTATCCACCGGTCCATTATATCCCGCGCGCCGATCTCGACATGGCGCGGGTCGAACGCACCGGCCATTCGAGCTATTGTCCCTACAAGGGCGACGCGTCCTATTTCAGCATCCCGGCGGGCGGCGAGCGGTCCGTCAATGCGATCTGGACCTATGAAACGCCTTATGATGCGGTTGCGCAGATCAAGGATCACGTCGCTTTCTATCCAGATCGGGTCGACCAGATCATCATTGAGCCCTGAGCCATGTCGCGGCGGCCCCAACCAATCCGGCATCGCCCGGCCATCGCCTTCGGGCTATGGCTGCCGGATGTCCCCGCCAATCCTCTACAGCTTCCGCCGCTGTCCCTATGCCATGCGCGCGCGCATGGCGATGCTGGTCAGCGACATGCCCTTCGACCTGAGGGAGGTGAGCCTGCGCGACAAGCCGCCGGCGATGCTCGCCGCCTCACCCAAGGGCACGGTGCCGGTGCTGGTGTTGCCCGACGGCACGGTGATCGACGAAAGCCTCGACATCATGCGCCATGCCCTGGGGCACAGCGATCCCGAACAATGGCTCGACGGCGATGACGCCGTGCTGATCGCCGCCAATGACGGTCCGTTCAAGCATCATCTCGACCGCTATAAATATCCCGACCGCCATCATGGCGACCCGATCGAACACCGTACGGCAGCGCTCTCGATGCTCGCCGAACTCGAAGTGCGGCTCACCACCGCCGCCAATCTCTGTGGCGATCATCGGACGCTGACCGACATGGCACTCATGCCATTCGTGCGCCAGTTCGCCAGCGTCGATCGCGGGTGGTTCGACAGGCAAGCCGTTCCAGGCTTGCGGCGCTGGCTTGATGCGCATCTCGCATCACCGCTGTTCGTACGGGCGATGGAATTGGGCAAAGCACAGTTGATGCCGGAATGGCGCGGATCAGACAGTCGCGACGAGAAACTCTTCCGAACTTGACGGGCAAAGACCATCGATCCTGCCGGTGAAATAGCGCTCGCCAAGCATCGCCGCCGACACATGCCGCACATCGTGGAAGCCGGCGTCATGCGCCAGCGCCAGCATGCCCCCCGGCGTGAAGAAACTGATGAAGGGCGTACCCCTGGCACGCGCGCCCTGCTCCGCCACGGCAAAACCCTCGCGGATTTCCGGATCGATGAGGTCAGGCGGCAGCAGGAACGTCATGGCAATTGTCGAGCCCGGCGCCAGCGCGGCGACCTGGCGCAACGTGGCGGCAATCGCGTCGCGGGTGAGATACAAGGAGACGCCAGCGCAGGACACGACCGCCGGCCGGCTGGCGTCGAAGCCCACCGCCGCCAGCGATTGCCACAAATCGTCCCCTGCCTCGAAATCGACCGGCACGAGCCGCAGCCAATCCGGCACCCCGAAACCGAGTTCAATCAGGCGGCGCCGCTTCCACGCCTGAGTGCCGGGCTGGTCGACCTCGAAGACTCGCAGGACGGCGGCGAATTCCGGCCGTCGCTGCACGAAGCTGTCAAGACCCGCGCCGAGATTGATATATTGGCCGACACCCTGGACAACCTGTTCGGCGATGAGATCCTCAATGAACCGCGCGCGCGCCAGGATCGAGGTGCGAAAGGCCCTTGTTGCTTCGGGATCCATGTCCGGACGGCGGCGCCAGTCCGCGCCGGGCGCCACCAGCCGCAGACCGATCTCGTCCTCCACCACATGAGGCAGTGCATCGATCTGGACATGCAGCGCGCGCCACAAGGCCGTCCGCACTGCCGTATCGTCCGGCACCCGGGTCTGTTCTTCACGCATCAACTTACCTCCGCCCGACAGGCTTCAATTCCCAGCCGGCGCTTGCAGCCTCCAGATGCGACCATCGGGATCGCGCACGGTCATTTCCCGCGTTCCCCAATGCGTGTCTTCGAACGGTGTGACGACATCGACAATGCCTGCCGGCTGGAACGCGTCGGCATCGGCCACCGTCAGCACCATATGCGCCTCCGGAACCTGGCTTTCAGGGATTTCCGCGATGAAAAGATAGGGGCCGGTACCGTTGCGCAACTGGCCCGAATGATGATCGGTCTCGAATTCGAGCTCGAAGCCGAGCGCCTGGAAAAATTTGGCCGATTTTCCCCAGTTATGGGTGGTCAGATACACGGCCTCGATACCCTTGGTCATCATGTCAGAGATCCTTTTCAGATGATCCTCGTCCCTGCCCATGCGCACCGAGATAGGCGCGCAACGCTTCAGCGACCAACGCCGAGAGAGACTGTTCCGATTCAATGGCATGATGCTTGACCTGCCTGATCAGCCCGATCGGGAGGTACACGTTGAACTGTTTCACATCGTCATCGGCCATGATTGCTAATATGCTAGCATTATAGCACGAGTCAATAGCTCAAGGATTGTGGAGCGCTTTTGACGCAATACCTTTGGGGCCGGCGAAATCGTCATCGTCGACCAGCGTCAGTGGAGTCGCTGCCGCGACCCACGGAATCACCCTAAGAATCCCCGGCTGCGGCCTTGAATCTTGCCATCGCCGCGCGCAACGCCTCGGTTGCCGCACGCAGTTCGGCGATGCCGGCGGCGTGCTCGGCCTCCAGCGCCGCGAGGTCGCCGCCGCAAAAGTCACACAGTTCGTTTTCGATCCGGACGAAGCGACGGCAGCCGCGACACAGGCGCAGCGGGACCGGGATTCGTCCCGGCTCAGGCATTGGCGAGCGCCTCGGTATCGACGGCCTCGACGATGATCTCGAACTCGCCATGGTCGAAGGATCGCCCTTCGGCATCCTTCACCTTGACCAGCCGTTCACGCAGGCCCTGCCTCTCGAAATCAAGTGCGCGGTGGTGGCACATCGGATTATTGCCTGCTCGCCCCATCAGCGCATGCGCAGTCCAGGTGCAGCCGGCGAGGCACGTCTCTGCATAATAGCACGTGCGGCAATAGCCCCATAGATCGTCAACGGTGCGGCGGCGGTTGAACGCCATCGGTTCGGCATTTTCCCAGATGTCGCGCAGCCGCCGGTCGCGGATATTGCCGCCGGCATAGGGGCTGGGCAGGCCCGGGCAGGATTTGATCGTGCCATCAGCCTCGATCCCCATCACCGTATCGCCGGCGTTGCAGCCGTGGAAATGGATCTCTTCATTCATCACATTGCGCAACGCCGATTCATGCGGCCCGAAATAGCCGATATTGCTCGCCGGCTGCAGGAACAGCCCGCGCTCCCGGCCCTCTGCCGCGAGTTCGGCAAGCAATGGCAGCACGTCCAACATTTGCCAGGGCTGAAGCAACATGTCGGGATGATCGGCGGCATTGCCCATCGCCGTGGTGATGGCGAGTTGCCAGTTATGGCAGCCGGCATCGATGATGATGTCCATCAGCGCGCGCAGTTCTGGTAAGGTGCGGGCATTAATCTGCGTATTGACGCCAACCTCCAGCCCGTGCGCGCGGACATGGCGCATCGCCTCCAGCGCCATCTCGAACGATCCGATCACGCCGCGCAACCGGTCGTGCGTCGCACCGATCCCGTCGATCGAGATGCCGACGGCATTGAGACCCGCCGCCGCCGCCTGGGCGACACGCGCGTCGCTCAGATTGCGCCCGCCGGTCTGCAGGTCGCATTCCATTCCCGCCGCGCGGATCGCCGCGATGATTTGCAACCAATCCTTGCGCAGATAGGCCTCGCCGCCGATCAACCCGACGCTGCGTGCGCCAAGCTCGGCGATCTGATCGACCAGATCGAGCGCCTCGGCGGTGGTCAGTTCATCGCGCCGCCGCCGCCCGGCGCGCGAGCCGCAATGCTGGCACGCCAGGTCGCAGGCGAGCGTAATCTCCCAGACCACGCTCACCGGAATGCGTTTCAGGACATCGTCCAGGCCGGAATAACGAACGGGCAGCGACAGATCGGCCCGTTCGGCGGTCACGGCTGCGCTTTGCGCAAGGCCCCTTCGGCGGCCTTGATGATGCCGTCCAAGTCGCCATATTCCTTTTTGAGATCCTTGACCCCGGCGACCAGCGCCTTGAGCTCCGCAACATCGGCGCGCTGCAGGATGTCGAAGACGACCGGACGGTAATAGACCCGGCCCGGGTCGAGAAGATCGCGGAGTCTGTGCAGTGTCAGCGCTTCACGCTGAAGCTTCGGGATCGCCATTGCTAACCTCCCAGTTAAAGCGACATCGAGTCGCGGCGGCATTTTACGCCTGTTTCGCCGAACCGGAGTCGCAGACGGCACCGTTTCGGAGGATTCTTGCGCGGCGAATGCTGCGCAGCATGATCGCCGAGCAATGCACTGGCGACCGCGCCTTTGCGTTGTACGGCAGCGCCATTGACGGTGCCTCACCAGGGGTGGACAAGCCATTCGCATGACCCGACGCGACATGATCAAGGCCGGACTGATCACGCTTGGCGCGGGCGCGACCGGTTGCGGACGCGCCGGGTCGGCCACGCCGCTGCATTATGAAATGCCGCTGGAAAGCGCGCCGCATCGGCGCACACTGATGCAATGGCCGGTCAGTATCGGCGTTTATGGCGCACGCGACCTGGCCGCGGTGCAATCGACAATCATCGCCATCGCCAATGCGATCAGCGCGCATGAGCCGGTCGTCTTGCTCGCGGCGTACGATGCGCCGGGGTTGGACCGGTCGCGCTTCAGCAGACAGGTCGAATTCTGGGATATCGCCACCGACGATCTCTGGTGTCGCGACAGCGGTCCGACCTTTGTACGCGGTACCGATGGCGGGCTCGCGGTCGCGCATCTCCGCTTCAATGGCTGGGGCAACAAGCAACGCCATGCCAATGACGGGCTGATCGCGCCGAAGGTCGCGGCACGCCTTGGCCTCAAGCTGATCGATAGCGGGCTGGTCGGCGAACAGGGTGGAGTCGAGCATGACGGCGCTGGCACGATGCTCGCCCATGTCAGTTGCTGGGTGAACCGCAATCGCAATCCGGGGCAGAGCGCCGATCAGATCGCGGCCAGGCTAGGTACCGCACTCGGCGCGCGCAAGATGATCTGGGCACCAGGGGTCAAGGGCGCCGACATCACCGATTATCATATCGACTCGCTCGCCCGGTTCGTCGGACCGGGTCGGGTATTGATCCAGCTCGATGACGAGATCGATCGTGACGACCCCTGGTCGGTCGCAGCGCATGAAACGCTGACCGTGCTCGAACGGGCGACCGACGCCGGCGGGCACAAGCTGGAGATCGTGCGCTTGCCCGAACCCGTGGACATTCGCGCAAGGGCGGACGATTTCGTATCGAGTTACATCAACTATTATGTTTGCAACGGCGCAGTCATCATGCCGCAATTCGGCGACGCCCGCGCCGATGCCGGAGCGCGCGACACCCTGGCGGCGCTTTATCCCGGACGCGAGATCGTCCAGCTCGACATCGACCCGCTCGGCGCATCCGGCGGCGGCATCCATTGCGCGACGCAGCAGCAGCCGCTCTAGGTCTTTCGGGTTGGACGGTGCCAGCCCGCTCTCCCTCGGGGCCGGTTTCGCGCCACGGCCGCCAGCCAATCCGGCGGCCGTGGCGGTACGATCAATAGTTCAGGCTGAAGCTGATCAGGCTTCCCATCCAGGCGAACCAGACAATGCCGATCAGCGCCGCCGCGATGAGGATGCTGCCCAGTTTCGCCCAGATGCCGCGATCCGACCGGAGCATGAGCCACATGTTCCACACCCCGATGCCGGCGCCGAGCAGCGGCACGATCGCCGCGACCTGGAGCATGCGGATCCAGCCGTCCATCCCGTCATTGAAGACATCCAGCCGGTTCTGCAGGATCGGTTGCAGCATGGTGTACCAGCCGAAGAGATAGACGAGGTCAGCGACCGCGGCGACCCGAACCAGGGTCCGCACGCGCGAGCCACGGCCCGACAGTGCTGAGGGCGGGGTTGAGGACCCGGTCGATGGCTGGCCCAAAGGCTGAGCCGCAGGCTGGCGATAAACACGGCGCAACCATGCACCAATCGGCCAGGCGAGCGCCGTGACGAGCAGGACCAGCAGCGACAAGCCGGCGACCAGCGAGTTGAGCAGGGAATTGCGCCCCAGCGGCACGGCCTGCAGCACCATGATCGGGTTGGTGCTGTCGATGATTGCGCGGCGACCACCCACTTCAGTCACGCGCAGCCGGTGCGTGCCGCCAACCTCTCGCCAGAGTTGCGGGCCAACTTCCCTGAACCTTTTGTCCTCGACCGACGCCAGGCTGATGGTGCCGTCGTCATTCGCGGCAATCTGGTCCTGTTGCAGCAGATAGAAGAGTCCGAGAAAGCCGGATTCGATGCGCCGCGAGCTTTCGTAACGCCCGGCAATCGCCCGCGCATCGGCAGCGGCCGATGCGATCGCGGGCGGATCCTTGATTTCGGCGGCCGGGTAATAACGGTCCATGAACAAGTCGAACAACCGTTCGCGCGCGCCATAAACCGCACCATTCTCTCCGCGGCTATTGAAGTTGACGAAGATGCCGACACCTTCTTGCGGCAGCAGGTTCATATCGGTGTGGAAAACGACCGTGTCGCCGCCATGTCCGATGACCAGCCGGCCATTGCGTTCGCCATGAAAGAAGCCATGCGCCAGCGTGTCGAACCCGGCGGGCGCGGCCAGTGTCGGCATATGCATCAACCGGGCGGTTTCCGGCCGCAGGATCTGCGCGTCTCCGAAACGGCCGTCCTGCAGATGCGCGATCATGAAATTGGCCATGTCAGCGCCGGTCGCGCTGACGCTGCCCGCCGGATTGATGGTGACCAGTTCGAACGGGCGCGGCGGCGCGTTGCTTTGCATATAGCCTTTGGACATGTCGGGCACGAACCGCGCCTGCAGCGGCTGGCGCAGCGTCGTGCGCTGCATTCGTAACGGCGTCAGGATATGGCGCTCGACATACTGCTCGAACGGCTCCTTTGCGATGCGCTCGACGATATAGCCGGCCAGTGCTGTGCCATAGTTGGAGTAGGCCGGCGCTTCCCCGGCGGGAAAAAGCTGCGGGCGGAGATTTTGCTTGAGATAGGCTTCGTTGGTTTTCAGGCGCGCGGGATCGCTCTCCAGCACGTCCTTCAACCCCTCTTCGAAACCGGCGCGATGAGTCATCAGGTCGTTCATGGTGATCGCGCGGCCCGATTTCGGCGTGATCCTGAAATCGAGATAGCGGTTCACATCGGCGTTCAGATCAAGCTTGCCCTGCTCGACCAATTGCATGACCGCGGTCCAGGTGAAGAGCTTCGAGGTGGAGCCGATGCGCACCAGCGTCCGGTCGGGATCCATCGGCTTCTTCGTCGCGACATCGGCCAGGCCATAACCCTTCTTGATCAGGACCTGGCCGTCCTTGACCACCACGACTTCGGCGCCGGCTATCTTGCCCTGTTTCAGCGTGGCGGGGAAATAGCCGTCGAGCCACGCGCCGAGATCGGCGGCGTCGAGTTGCGGCCGCGGCGACGGTTGCTCGGCCAGTGCGCCGGGCGCCGTTTGCGCCCTGTTCGAAGGTGTCCCGCGCTGCTGCGAGATCGCCGGCAACGTCGCGATGGCGCCGATCAGCATGGCGGCAAGTGCAAGCCCTTTTTTCATTAAACCCTCCCCCAGGTGTTATATGTAAGTAATACTCCTAATCAGGACCATATATCAATACAATTCTCATATTGGGATCATCTCGGCGGCTAGCAGCAACCAGCGCAGTGGTTTGTCGCTTGATGGTGAGGGTGCGGATGCCTTAACCTTGGCACTCCCCTCAGGGCGACCTGCCTCAGGATGACCATGAACCCCGACTTGCTGGTATCGCGCCATGTCGAACGCTGGACCGCTTCTCCTTTCGGCGCGGCGGACGGCCTGCCATGGGACGTCACGCGCGGCGCGGAGGCGCTTATCCAATCGACCATTTCCCGCCTCGGCTCAGACTACAGCATCCAGTTGGACATCGCCGTGCATGCATCGGCGACGATCGAGCCGGGCGTAGTGCTGAAGGGTCCAGCGATCATCGGGCCGCGCTGTTTCGTTGCGACGGGGGCGTATCTGCGTGGCGGCGTCTATCTCGATGAAAACTGCATCATCGGGCCGGGATCGGAGCTCAAAACCAGCTTCATGTTCAAAGGATCGAAGATCGCGCATCTCAATTTCGTGGGAGATTCGATCCTCGGCGCGGGGGTGAATGTCGAGGCGGGCGCGATCATCGCCAATTACCGCAACGAGCATGACGACAAGCATATCCGCATCCGCTTCCGTGATATGATCGTCGAAACCGGGGCCACCAAGTTCGGCGCGCTGGTCGGTGACGGCACGCGCATCGGCGCCAACGCTGTGATCGCGCCCGGCGCGATCCTGCCACCGGACTCGCGGATCGGACGACTACAACTGGTCGACCAGTCACCACCCGTCGCATGAGTGGCCGCGACGCCGGACCGGCTGCAACCGGCACCGTCAACAACAACGATAGCCTGAATGGGACGGGAGACATACAGCGTGCGCGAGCATCATGCCAAAGCCTGGGGCGTCAGCAGCCGCCAACCGGCAAAAGCGGAGGGAAACCGGAATGAGTGACAAGCGCGTCTGTTTCGACTTCGAGATCGAATTTTCCAACGGCGGCGGCATTCAGGGTCAGGACTTTCGCCTCGACATGGATGGCGACGACATCGCCGACGCGGCGCTGGCGGACCATATCATCGCCGACCTGCGGCTGCTCATGGTCGGCAAGGTGCGCATCCTGAACAAGCGGATCATCGAGGAACGCCACAAGCGAGCCGCCATCGCTACCCAGACGGAAGAGGGCAGTTCGCGCCGCATCGATCTCAGTCACGTGATCGAGGATGGTATGATCACCTATAAGGGTCTTCCGGCGCCGATCATGTGCGATCACTTGTCGCGCGAACGGTCTCGCACGCTTTACGCGGAAGGCACCGAATTCCAGATCGGCAAGATCGAGCTGGTCGGCAACACCGGCACTTATCTCGATACGCCATTCCATCGCTATGCCGACGGGTACGACCTTGCCGCGCTCGACCTTGAGCGCGTGAGCGGTGTCCCCGCCGTCGTAATACGAGTAGAAGGCGCCTCCGCGCGCGCGATCGACTGGACCGCATGCGCCGCGACCGAAGTCAGGGATCGCGCCGTGCTCATCCAGACAGGTTGGGATCGCCACTGGCGAACGGATCAGTATTTCGAAGATCACCCGTTCCTGACCGCACAGGCTGCCACCTATTTGCGCGACAAGGGCGCACTGCTGGTCGGCATCGATTCATTTAACATCGATGACGTGTCTGGCGGCGACCGGCCGGTGCATACGATTCTGCTGGGCGCCGGCATCCCGATCGTCGAGCATATGACCAATCTCGATGCGCTCCCCACCGAAGGATTCCGCTTCTGGGCCGTGCCGCCCAAGATCAAGGCGATGGGGACCTTTCCCGTGCGGGCGCACGCGGAAATCAGCTAAGGGAGCCCCGCTCCTCCATCACCCAGGCGGCGGATGCTTGTCGGTACGATATCGCTCTGCCGCAGCTATGCTGCGCTTGGCACGACGCGGAAGAATACGCCGCCGCCATCGGCGCCAGTGAATAGCCCATCCATGGCGTCATCTCTTGTCCATATCCGTCCGGCGATAGCTCACCTTTCCCTGGTGAAAGATCAGCCTTGATTGAATTCCTATTATAACAGTAGAGATTGATCGCTGGGCCGGGGGAGGCGCCGACGCGCCATTTTCGCCCCAGGGATTTTAAGGAGAATGCCAATGAAGACGCTGTTGACCCGATCGCTGTTCACCACGCCCTTGATCGCGGCTGCAACGCTCGGCCTAGCCGCCTGCAACAATTCGGCTCCTGCGGACAATGGCACGGCCAACGACCTGCAACTGGTCAATGAAGAAGCGCCGCTCGACGCCAACCTGTCGACCGATGGCGAACTCAGCGGGAATGTCGGCGGCCTCGACGCTGTTCCGACCGGCAACGAAACCGCCCTCGGCAATGCCGTCGACGGCAACGCCAGCGTCGGCAACACCGCCGCACACTAAGCGGTCATGATGCGACACGACGGCCAGCCCGAACCTGATGCGGCCACAAGCCGCGCGTCGCCGTCGCATCCCTTATCGCCCGGATAGCTCCCCAGGCGTAACCTCACGGCCCGGCGGCAACGCCGGGCCGTTTTCTTGTGTGCCGCCTCAGGCGTTGACGCTGTCGTACAGCGCGATCAGTCGGTCGACCTCAGCCACCACTTCCCTTTGTTCCGCCAGCCAACGGTCGGTGGCGTCGTGCATCGGCTCGCCCTTGTGCCCGTCATGCAATGTCGCGCCCGTCTCGATCAGCCAGATCATGTCGCGCGCGCGGGTGCGTTGCAGCCGCAAATGAGTCATCCATTGCTCGACAATGTCGGATGGGATCGGTCTGTCCATGTCATGCTCCCCACGCGTCGGCGCCTTACGGCACGCGTCATCAGCTCATATAGGAAGCCCAACGCCCGGTTACGCGTCCGAGCGCTCCTCATACCCCATCACCAGCCCATCGGCGAACCATTGCCCGAGCATCGCGCCGGCAAGCGCGACGCCCGCCGCCTCGCCCCGCGCGGCGACCAGCCAGGCACAAAGATCGGCAAAACCGGCCCCAACCGCCATCTTTTGCAAGGCATCACGCTCGATCGTCTCGATGGTACGAAAGCAGGGCGTGAACTCCTGCCGCCACACCAGCATCGCCGCCGGCTCGGGCAGGATCGCCGCCCCGGGTGGCGCGGCATTGGCGGACAGCGCCGACCAGATTGCCCCGGCATTGGTGCACGCAGGTTCGAGGCGCAACGTGGGCACGAAGCTCAGTCGCGCCCTGTCCCAGTCGATCGCGGCAATCGCAACAGGCGACAGCGCCTCCGCATCCATACCCTCAAAGGCTTCGGCCAGCATCCATTCCAACGTCGCCAGTTCAGCGATTTCCGGATCGTCGGGGTAGAGCTTGGCGAGGGTCCGGTCGAACCCGACGCCATAGACGCCAAGTGTCCAGCCGCTGGGCGGCGTGCATTCGACATGGCAGCGCGCCGCCGCAACAAAGCCCTCCCCGCCCAGCCAGGCATGGAGTTGCGGATAGGCTTCGGCAAGGCAATCGGTCAGCTGTACGCGGTACGCATTGTGATAGACCGGGAGCCCGACCAGCGCCTCCGGGGCGACCCAGCTGCGCACCGCTCCTGCCTCATCCAGCAAATGGCGACGAAAGTCGCGTTGCAGTGCGATCAGGCTCATGCCGCCAACCGTTCGCGCACAGCAGCGATGCGCCGCGCCTGATCCAGTTCGGCCAGCAGGTCTGCGAGCGGCGGGATGTCGTCGTCGCGCTCGATCATCGTCGCGACCGGCCCGACCCGCGCCAGCGCCGCGTCGTACAGCGCCCAGACGCTGGCCGGTACTGGCCGGTCATGCGTATCGATCAACAGATCCTTGCCCTGACTATGCCCGGCAAGGTGGATCTGGCGCACGCGTTCCGCCGGCACGCCATCAAGATAGGTGATCGCATCGAAGCCGTGATTGGTCGCGCTGATGAAGATGTTGTTGACGTCGAGCAGCAGGTCGCAGCCGGTGCGCGCACACATCTCCGCCATGAAATCCCATTCGGTCGCGTCGGCTCGTGCGAACGTGACATAGCTCGAGGGATTTTCGATCAGCATCGCGCGGCCGAGCGCGTCCTGCGCGTGCGCGAGATTGGCGCACATCACATCCATCGCTTCCTGCGTATAAGGAATCGGCAACAGGTCGTGCGAATTGAAGCCTTCGATCGCGGTCCAGCACAAATGGTCGGACACGAACAGGGGATCGATCCGCTCGACCAGCGCCTTCAGCCGCGCGAGATGATCGCGATCGAGCCCGTCGGCCGATCCGATCGACATCGACACGCCATGCAAGGCGACCGGATGCCGTTCGCGAACCCGATCGAGGATATGCAGCGGCCGCCCGCCCGCGATCATGAAATTCTCCGAAATGACCTCGACGAAATCCACGTCCACGTCATGCTCGAGGAAATCGGGATAATGTTGTGACCTGAGGCCAAGGCCGAAGCCGTGAAAGGCCGGGTTGCGGATCGTCGTCATGGCGCGGTCCCGTATGATGGACCCGGCCGATCATACGACCGGGTCCAGGAGGTCATTTGGTTTCAGTCAGGCTGCCGCCCGCCTTGGTGCAGGCCTTGGCGGTAAGCGCCTTGAAGCCATGGCCCTTGCACTCGTTCTGGCCCTTGCAGTCGTTCGACGCGGTCTTGCAGTCGGATGTGCCCTTGCAGGTGTTGACGCCATAGCAATGAACGGTCTTTTCGCCCTTCGCCAGCGCCGGTGCGCTGGTCGCGACGCCGGCAACGGCAATGATGGCGGCAGTGGCGGCAAAGCTCGCGCCGAGGAAGCGGGTGGTCATGGGGGAGGTCTCCGAAAGCATTTGAGCCGGAATGGCGAAAGGGTTTTCGGAGAGGGTTGGAAGTTCGTTACAAGGAACGTCAAATTCCTTCCCCGCGACCCGGGAGAGGATTCAGCAGGTCACCAGCGCAACAACTTCGGCCCAACCAGCGCGCCCAGTGCAACGACCATGGCAATCCCCAGCGAATACCAGGTCAGGATGAACAGCGCCGACGATTCCTGGCAATGCAGCCCGTAAAGCGTCGCCGCGCACGCTCCCGCCGCCAGCCCGGCGAGCGCCCCTGTCAGCCTAAGCCGCGTCGGGGCAAGCTGCCGGAACGACCAGAGTAGCCCGGCAAGGATCGGCAGCGACAACATCGCCACGAGCATCGAGCAGACCCGCCAGCTATGTCCGGTCCACAGCTGGTGCCATCCATCCATCGGCATGATCAGCATCTCGCGCCCGGTGAGCAGGGCAAGCACCCCCACCGGCACCCATAGCAGCCATAGCCAGCGTGGCCGCATCGCCTGCGGCCGCGACAGATGCAGCACCGCCGCAATCGCGACCAGATCGAGCAGGATGGTATAGCCCCATTTCATCCAGAACGGGGATCCGGCCATCGCGCTCATCATATCAGGGCGCATGCCGAGGCAGCACAGCACCAGCGCCAGCGTGACGATCGCCCCGCCTGCCATGCCGATCGCGATCCGCCGCGCGACCGCGCCGCGCGGCACTGGCCGCAACTCCTCGCCAAGCGAGCGGATAAGATCCTCGGTGCGCATCAGGTGCCACCTTTCAGGCGTTTGGCGAGCGCGGCAAGACCGCGATGCACCGACACCTTCACATCGGATTCACTGATCGCGCCGCGCTCGGCCGCCTCGGCCACGCTCAACCCTTCGATTCGGGTCTCGCGGATTACCCGCGCCTGTTTGGGCGACAATTCAGCCAGCAGCGTATCGACATCCATCCGCGCTGAGGTCGCCGCCTCGAACCCTTCGGCGACCAATATATCCTCCAGCCCCTCGATCGGTACGGTGACACGGGTACGGCGAAAATGGTCGATCATCTTGTAGCGCGCGACGGCATAGGCCCAAGCACTGAAGGCCCGGTCACGGTCATAAGTACCGCGCCGCGTGTGAATGGCCATCATGGTTTCCTGCACCAGATCCTCGACATCGTCGGCAGCACCACGAAGGCGCCGCCCGAAAAAGGACCGCAGCATTGGCACGAGCGCATTGAGCAAGGCGGTATAGGCGCCGGAATCTCCATCGAGACCGCCGATCATCCATATCCTGAGCTGGTCTTCGCTCGCCCTCACATGCACTCCCGACGGGTCATTCGCGGCATCGTGGCCAAAGGTTACACATAAAATTTGGCCAGCCCGATGCCCGAACAACGATCGCGAGGCCGGTGTAACCGATGCCCGCGGCAACGCGAAGCAGCTTCCGTGACCCGCGCCCACAAGGCCTCCCAAGGGTCACCGTGCGGCGGGGGTTTCCCCGCCGCACGTCGAGGCCGATCTTCAGAGGAAATCCATAATGTCGAAGACCCCGGCGGCAATCGCCGCAGCCCTTGCCCTGAGCATCGCACTTGGGTCGGGTGCCAATGCCCAGGCCGCCAAGAAGCCGATGGAAAAATGCTATGGCGTGTCGCTCGCCGGCAAGAATGACTGCAAGGCCGGTGCCGGCACCAGCTGCGCCGGCACGTCGCGCGTCGCTTATCAGGGCGATGCCTGGAAACTCGTCCCCGCCGGCACCTGCACGTCGATCAAGACGCCCAAGGGCAATGGCTCGCTGACCCCCAAGGCATGAGCCTGGATCGGCCCCTTCCCGCATGGGGAGGGGCCTGACTGGAGACGCTAATGACCCCCGCCACGCTCCCCGCCAAACTCTATGCCCGCGCCGCCGCGCGGCTCGACACGCTTGTGTCCCGCAACCTCTTGCTGCTCATCGCCCGCATCGCGATCGCCGCGATCTTCTTCCTGTCCGGCCGGACCAAGGTCGAAGGGCTGCTGACGCTCACACCGGCCACTTATGAGCTGTTCGCGACCGAATACGCCCTGCCTTTCGCCCCGCCGATGGTCGCGGCGCATATTGCGGCCTATTCCGAGCATCTCTTCCCGATCCTGCTCGTGCTTGGCCTGTTCACGCGCCCTGCCGCGGCGGCATTGCTCGGTATGACCCTGGTGATCGAGACCTTCGTCTACCCCGATGCCTGGTCGACGCATCTAAGCTGGGCGGCGATCCTGTTGCCGCTGATTGCGCGCGGCGGCGGCGCCTGGTCGCTCGACCGTGTATTCGGGATCGAAAAGGCCTAACATCGCCCCGCGCAATCGGGAAACAAAGGCATGGACAGGATCAACTGGCTGGTCGCGGCGGGCATACTCAACACCATCGCTGCGCTGCTTCATCTTGGTTGCGTGTTCGGCGGCCCCTCCTGGTATCGCTTCTTCGGCGCGGGCGAGGGCATGGCGCGCCTTGCCGCGCAGGGCTCATGGCGACCGACCCTCATCACGCTGAGCATCACCGCGATCTTGGCCGGCTGGGCCGCCTATGCCTTTTCCGGGGCCGGCCTGTTGCCGCGCCTGCCGCTGCTCCGCCCCGCACTGATCCTGATCTGCACGGTCTATTTCGCGCGCGCCGCCGCCTATCCCGTCATGATCGCGCGCATGCCCGGCCACAGCACGACCTTCCTGCAGGTCAGTTCGGCGATCGTGCTCGTCTTCGCCATAGTCCACGCCATCGGTATCTGGACCAGCTGGGACCGGCTCTAAGCGGCGGCCGAGGTCAGCGATGTCCTCTTGGAGCGGGATGACATCTGATCGAACCATCTCTGTCATACTCGCGAAAGCGAGTATCCCGCTTCTTTCTAAGTGTGGGGCAAGGCAGCGGGATCCCCGCTTTCGCGGGGATGACGGTGGGAGCTCCCTAATAGTGTTTCCACATAAATTACTGATATATAAGATTATTATTACAATTCCCAGCCGAAGCCGCGAGAGAAGATATGCGACAAACCGGTGTCCCATATCTCCCGCCGCTCGTCCCGGACATGCAAGCGTTGCCCTGCGGGACGGAGACCCGTGTGCCTCGCTGACCGTGGCTGCGACCGACCCGGCTATTTCTGGCAGGCGACGATCGTCGCGATCACTGACAGCGTATCCTGCGGATCGCGCACCCGCACCGTGTCGAGCCCAAGCTCCTTCGCCGGATAATCATTGCCGCCGGGGAAGATCGCATCGCCGATGAACATCATGGCGTCGAGCGCAATGCCGCTTGCATCGCGCAGCTTCTTCAAGCCATAGGCTTTGTCCACACCTGCGCGCGTGATGTCGATCGAGGTCGCTCCGCCGATATTGATCGACAGACCCGGCAGCCGCATGCGCAGATCCGCCTGGATCACCTTGCGCTTGGCGAAGTCCGGATCCCAATGCTCCTTGGCATCAAGCGGCGCTTGCTGGCCGAGCGCGGAAAAGGTGATCTGGCTGCCGCGATCCTCGATCCGCTCGCCCCATACTTGCTCCGGCACGAAGCCGGTTGCAGCCAGCGCGGCATCAAACGCGGCGAAGATCGCCTGTTTCTGCGCATCGTCGAACAGCTCGGCATAGACCGGCGTCCAACTGCCGCCATAGCGATAGAGCTTGGTCCCGGTGGTCGGCATCAGCCACAATCGACTGCGGTCGGCGCGCGCCGGCAGGCGGCTGGCAACCTGCTTTTCAAACTGCGGCCAATCCCCGCCCGAGATCACCGCGACGTGCGCCACGACAAGCAGATCGGCCAGCGCCTCGCCCATCGCCGGCTGCAGCGGCTGTTTGCTCTCGGCGAGCGTGCCGTCGAGATCGAAGGCGACGAGTTGCTTCATGCGGGGCTCCGGTGCGAATGGTGGATCGATTGCCGTGTAACGCCCGGGCACGCAAATGGTCACAGCGAAATCGCCGGTGCCAACAGTGCGGGCAACCGCGCAGCCCTTATCCGCGCATTTGGCGGCCTTTTGCCATCCAACGCTTCCGGTTCATCTTGGCAAGACGGCGGGGATGCGCCTGGACGGGCTGACAATACCCGGACCCGCGCTGACGTTCGATATGGTCCCGTCGATCAGTATCGCCAGGCTGGCGTCGCTGAGCGGCCGATCGAACATGACACCGAAGCGCTGACCCGACACCCATGTCACATGGGCGCTGCCCAGGTCGATCGCCGCGTCGAGACGGCACGACGCACCCTTCGCGGGCGGATCGGATGCATGGACCATCGCGCCCGTGGTCGACAGGTTGAGCAAGTGCACGCGGCGCACATCGTCGCCGATATGCATCGATGCAACCTGGAAGGTCTTCAACCGCCGCGCGGAGCGTTGGCCCGCCCCTTGCTGCTGTGCCACGCCCGTATTGATCACGCCCATATCTGTTTACGTCACCCGTCCGGTCCCGCCTCCTGTCATCACTCTAGCGGCAAACCGCCATCCTGGCTTTGGGCAATGATGGTATATGCGGCGCTAAGGTTGAATTGTCCGACCCGTCGGCACCTTGCTTAGCGCGGCTGTTTCGACGCCGATCCCGAACGACGAACGGGACGGACCATGACCGATTCCGCTCGATCGGCCTGCGCGCCGGCGACCTTCAGCAAGCGGCGGAAGGTCGGGCATTCCATATGGCTGGGGGCCGGGCAGGCAGCGGCATGGCGCAAGCCGTCGCGCAGCGCGGCAAGTCGCGCGAGCGTCCGATCGAGTTGGTCCGCTTTCGCGCTGAGCATTGTCCGATCGATCCGCGGTTGATCGTCACGCCCGAACATGCCGCCGATCTCGTCAAGCGAGAAGCCCGCCATCCGGCCCAGTGCGATGAGCGACAGACGCTCAAGCACCTCGACGCCGAAGATTCGCCGCAACCCGCGCCGCCCGAGCGACTCGATCAGCCCCTTTTCCTCATAGTAACGCAGCGTCGATGCCGGCATACCGGAGCGTTTCGCGACCTCCGCGATATCGAGGATTTTCATACTTGACCTCAAGTCGGCTTGAAGTGGCAAGATGCTGCTGACACTCGATGAGCACAAGGACAATCGCGATGACCCTGCCCCCGGACCAGCCTGACCTCGCAGCACCCGATCAAGCCTCACCCAATCAGGCCCCTTCCCATCAGGCCCCGCCCAATCAGATAATGTCCGCGTTATGGAACACCCGCGCCGGGGAAACCTGGGTGGCGCAGCAAGCGCTGCTCGACCGCTTGTTCCTGGCCTTCGAAGCGCCGCTGGCGAGCGCCGCGCGAGATGCCGGCGCGCGCAACGTTCTGGACATCGGCTGTGGTGCGGGCGCGACGACTCTCGCGGTGGCGCGCGCAATCGGGCCGGACGGTCAATGTACCGGCCTCGACATTTCGGTACCGCTGGTCGATGCCGCGCGGCGCCGGGCGGCGGCAGAAGGTCTTCGTACCGCACAATTCATCGCGGGTGATGCGCAGGGCCATGCCTTTGCTCCTGACAGCTTCGATGCGGTCGTGTCGCGCTTCGGGGTGATGTTCTTCGACCAGCCGGACCTGGCGTTCGCCAATCTGCGGCGCGCGGTACGCGACGGCGCGGGGCTGACTTGTATCGTCTGGCGCTCGCCAGCAGAGAATCCGTTCATGACCGCAGGGGAGCGCGCGGCCGCACCCTTGCTGTCGCAATTGGTTCCGGCCGATCCCGAGGCGCCGGGCCAGTTCGCCTTTGCCGATCCGGACCGGGTCCGCGACATCCTGGCGGGCGGCTGGCGCGACGTGGAGATCCAGCCGCTCGATATCCCCTGCACGCTCTCCGAGAGCGATCTGCAGACCTATATCATGAATATGGGTCGGGTCGGCGTACTGCTCCCCGACCTCGACGATCGCACGCGGGCAACGGTTGCCGAGGCTCTGACATGTGCGTTCGCGCCATTTATGTCGGACGGCGTCGCGCATTTCACCCTTGCATGCTGGGTCATCACAGCCCGAGCGAGATGATCGCAATCGACGGCGGTCATGCGGTGAATCGGGCACCGGACGTTGAACGCCCGGTGCCCGTGTCGATCAATGCGGCTTCTTGTGCTTCTTCTTGGACTTGCCGTCTTCCGTCGCCTGCGGTGCCGATGCATCCGCCGTCGCGTCGGAAGCGGCGGGCGTTGCCGGCTCGGCCGATGCGGTCGGCACAGTTGTTGCGCTATCGACAGGCGCCTGAGCATTCGCCGTGTCAGGCGTCGCCGTCTCGGTCGGGCTCCCGGTGGTCGGGGTCGACGGCGATGTGGTTGGCGTTGTCTGGGCAAAGGTCGCGGCCGGCACCATCATCGCCGCTGCCGCCACCAGAATGGCTATGGCTTTCATTCAAACTACTCCCGATTTCGGCCGGCCAATACACGCCGACCCCTCTTCGATAGGCGGCGGCGATGGGGCAAGGCCAGAGACGCAGGGTTCGACTCGTCACGTTTTGAGCTCCGGACTCTGCCGAGCCGTGGCACGCAAGCGTTAACCGTTTTCGTCTCAGGTGACGCCACCAGGGCGATAATGGCTCGGCGCGACCCCGGTCAGCCGCTTGAACATCGTGGTGAACGCCGCCGGGCTTTCATAACCAAGGTCAAGCGCAATGGTCGTCACCGCCTCTCCCGCCGCCAGCCGCGGCAGTGCGATGAGCAGGCAAGCCTGCTGCCGCCAGGCGCCGAAGCTGAGCCCGGTTTCCTTGCGAAATGAGCGAGTAAAGGCGCGCCGCCCCATGCCGAGAGCAGCACTCCACAAGTCGATCGTGTCGTGCGGCGTTGGCCGTTCCAGAAACGCCTGGCATTTGCGCACCATCTCCATCGTCTTGGGAAACGGCACCGCGAGCGGGACGGTCGGCGCGCGCGCCAGTTCGGCGAGCAGCAACGCCATGACCATGCCGTCGCGTCCGTCCATGTCATATTCCGGCACGATCTCGCACGACGCCTCCAACAGGCTGCGCAGCAGGGGTGAGACCTGGATGACCTTGTTGCAATCGCCAAGCGAGCCAAGAATTCCGGGCTCGATCAGGACGCTGCGCGTGCTGACCGCACCGACCATGCGCACCGCATGGGCACAGCCGCCAGGCGTCCAGATCGCGCGTTCCGGCGGCGCAACCCAGGCACCGCTGCGCGTGCTGACCACCACCACGCCCCGCGCGGCGTAAAGCAGCTGGCCGCGGCGATGCTGATGCCAGTCGAGTTCGAAGGCCGGTGGATATTCATTCCCCACCGCGACGATTGGCCGCGCAATGTCCTCAACCAGGGCCGGATTGCTCCAGGGCATGAGTCTGTCCCACTCGCAAAAGTGAAAGACCCATACAGGAATGCGGGTCAGGATGGGAAGCGTTAGGGGAACGCTCCATCGTTACCGAGGAATGCCGAATGAACGCCCCCGGAGCCGTCGCGCCGCTTCCCGCCAAGAACCCCGCCATCGAGACCACCGTGTTCGGCGTGATCATCGCGATCAGCTTCTGTCACTTGCTCAACGATATGATGCAGTCGTTGCTGCCGGCGATCTATCCCAATCTGAAGACCGAACTCGGCTTGTCGTTCAGCCAGATCGGGCTGGTGACGCTGGTCTATCAGCTGACCGCATCGATCCTGCAGCCGCTGATCGGGCTTTATGCCGACAAGCGCCCGACGCCGCTCGCCCTGCCCGGCGGGACGCTGTTCTCGCTCGCGGGTCTGCTCGTGCTGTCGGCGGCGCACAGCTATTGGCTGTTGCTGGTCGGGGCGGCGCTGCTCGGCATGGGATCGTCGGTGTTCCATCCCGAATCGTCGCGCGTCGCGCGCATGGCCGCAGGGCGGCGGCATGGCCTGGCGCAGTCGATGTTCCAGGTCGGCGGCAACGCGGGATCGGCGCTCGGCCCGCTCGCCGCCGCGATCGTGGTGGTGCATTGGGGCCAGTCGAGCCTGGCCTTCTTCGCCATGCTCGCGCTGCTGTCCTGCGCGATCCTGTGGAATGTCGGGCAATGGTACCGGCATCACGGCCTGGCCCGCCTGTCACGCGGCAAGGCGGCCAGGCAAGCCTTGCCGACATTGCCGCGCGGGAAAGTGCTGGGCGGCATCGCCATCCTGCTCGCGCTGATCTTTTCGAAATATGTCTATCTGGCAAGCCTCACCAGCTATTTCACTTTCTACCTGATCCATCGTTTCGGCGTCAGCGTCGAAGTGGCGCAGCTGCATCTGTTCGTCTTTCTCGGCGCGGTCGCGGTCGGCACGATCGCCGGCGGCCCGATCGGTGACCGGTTCGGGCGCAAATATGTGATCTGGTTCTCGATCCTCGGCGCGCTGCCCTTCACCTTGCTGCTGCCGCTCGCCAACCTGTTCTGGACCGGCCCGCTGACCGTGGCGATCGGCCTGATCCTCGCTTCAGCCTTTCCCGCAATCGTGGTGTTGGCGCAGGAGCTGGTGCCGGGAAAGATCGGCATGATCTCCGGCCTGTTCTTCGGCTTCTCCTTCGGCATGGGCGGAATCGGCGCGGCGGTGCTGGGCGAAGTCGCCGACCAAGCAGGGATCGAGATGGTCTATGCGATCTGCGCGTTCCTGCCGGCGATCGGTTTGCTCGCAGCCTTTCTGCCCGATCCGGAACGCTGATTACCCTGCCGCCTCGTGCGGCAGGGTGCCGATCCCTTACCGCACCGCGCCCAATGTCGACGAATCCAGGTCGAGCTTGTCCGCCGGGATCACCACCACATCAGGCCGCAGCGTGCGCAACTTGTCGATGAACTTCGCGGAATCGCCCGCGATCACCAGCCAGCTACTGTCAGGCTTGACCAGCCGCGCCGCGACCGCGGTCGCTGCCTCAGGCTTGACCGCGTCGAGGCGCCCGGCCAGCGCGAACGCCTCTCCGGGGTCCAGTCCCTGCTGGATCAGCCCGGCGATGATCGCGTTGAAGCCACCGCCCGTCTCCATCTGGCGACCATAGCTGCCCTTCACATAGGCCTTGCGCTTGTCGAGCGCGTCGCCGTCGATCGGTTCCGTACCGAGCCGCTTGAACTCATTCAGGAAGATTTCGGCGACTTCGGTCGCAGTCTCGTTCTTGGTCTGCGCGCTCGCCGAGAGCATGGCGACGTCATTGCGCGCGGGCAGCACGCTATAAGCACCATAGCTCAGCGCACGCTTGCTGCGTACTTCAGTGAACAGGCGGCCATTGGAGCCGACGCCGAGCACTGCATTGGCGAGCAGCAGACTGGGATAATCGGCATCCGACCGGCTTACCCCGCGCACCGCCGCGATCACCGCCGCCTGCCCAGCGCCGGGCAAGTCGATGACGATGGTGTGCATCGCCCTGCCCTGCCCAGCGCGCACTTTGGGGATTTCCGGCGCCGCACCTGCCGCTTGCCAATCCCCGAACAGCTTTTTGACGAGCGCGGTTCCCGCCGCCGGATCGATCCCGCCGGTGACGATGATCGAGCTGTTGGCGGGATGCCACCAGCGCTGGCGATAGTCGACCAGATCGGCACGGCTCAGCGTATTCAGGCTTCTGGCCGTCCCGCCGCTCTGCCGGCCATAAGGGGCCGCGCCGTACAGCACGGGTAGCATGGCCATGTTGGCCAGTGGTCCGGGATCCTTCATCGTCACCTGAATCTGATCGACCGCGCGCTTGCGCTCCAGATCGAACTCGGCCTGGGGGTAGCTTGCGTTGCGGATCACGTCGCTCAGCACGGCCGCGGCCTGCGCCAGATTGACGGTCGGCACGGTGATCGAGAAGGTGGTTCCATCGGGCCCGGCCCCGCCGGCAATCGAGCCGCCCAGCCGCTCCAGGATCGCCGCGATCTGCTCGGCGGTGCGGGTCGCGGTGCCCTTGGTCGCGAGATTGGCGGCGAAGCGCGCCAGCCCTGCCTTGCCGTCCGGATCGGTCGACGCGCCGCCCGCAATCACCACACTCATCGTCGCCAGCGGCACCGACCCGGTTTTGATCGCCACGACCCGAGCGCCATTGTCGAGCCGCGTTTCGACGATCTTCGGTATGGCCACTGCCGGGACCGGACCCGGCCCCGGCGGCGTCTGGCGCGCGCCTTCCGCCCCCAACTGATTGGCGGTGCCCTGCGCTGCGGGGACGATGGTGAAGGTCGGCATTGGCACGGGGTTGGCCCAACTCGCGGGATTGCCGTCGCCATTGGTGTAGCGAACTTCAACCCGTGCCCCGGGGTCGAGATAGCGCTTTGCTACGCGCAGAACATCGGCCTTAGTCACCCTGGCGATCGCGGCCAGCCTTTTGTCGGCCGCTTTAGGATCGCCCGTAAGCACCAGTTCTTCGCCCAGTTCGAACGCACGCCCGGAGAAAGTCTCGCGTTCCTCAAGCGCATCGGACAACAACTGGCTCCGCGCCTCGCCCAGTTCGGCATCGGACACTTCGACCGTGGCAATGGTCTTCAGCTCGGCGTCAAGCGCGCCAGCCACTGCTTCGACATCCTGCCCGGCGCTCAGGATCGCGATCGGCGCGAGTACCCCCGCCTCTCCGGTAACGTCCAGATCCGCGTCGATCCGGCTGGCTTTGCCGGTGCGCACCAATGTCCGGTACAGCCGCGACGTCTCGCCCCGGCCGAGCAGCGCGGCCATCACCTCAAGCGCTTCGCGATCGGGGTGAGTCGCACCCGGCACCTTATAGAGCGCACCGACCAGCGGCAGCGGCACATTGGGCCCGGTAGCGTTGATCCGCCGCAGGGCCATGGGCGGCTCGCTGCCTTTGATGGCCAGTGAAATAGGCTTGGCGCGCTTCGGAATGGCCGCGAAATAGCGATCGACAAAAGCCTGCAGCCGCGCTTCGTCGAAATTGCCCGCCACGATCAGCGTCGCGGTATCCGGCCCGTAATAGGCCTCATGAAAAGCGCGGGCATCCTCCAGCGTTGCCGCATCGAGATCGGCGATGCTGCCAATGACCGGGCGACGGTGCGGTAGCACGTCGAAGCCATTCTCGGTCATCGCGAAGTTATACAGGCGACCATAAGGCGGTGCGAGCACGCGCTGACGCAATTCCTCCTTCACCACATTGCGCTCGGTCTCGAACACTTCCTTATCGATCACCGGACGCGCCATGCGTTCGGCATGAGTCCACAACATGGTTTCGAGATACTGCGCCGGCACCGTCTCGTAATAATTGGTCCGATCGAAACTGGTCGAGGCGTTGCGCACCCCGCCGACATCCTCGGTCAGCCGGTTGATCATGTTATAGGGCATGTTCACCGTCTTGCGGCTGAGGATGTGCTCGAACAGATGCGCGAAGCCCGAGCGTTTGTCGGGATCATGCTTCGACCCCACGCCATACCAGATCGACACCGAGACATTGGGCGTGGTCGTATCCCTGAGCGAGAGTATGCGCAGGCCGTTCCGGAGGATGCGTTCCTTATACTGGATCGGGGGCACTTCGGCCGAGACTATGGGGGTGGGAGCCGCACGCTTCTCGCCACCGGCCGCCAGTCCCGCACCACCGGACGCCAGCGCCATCGCGGCGACGCCCGCACGGGCCAGGCAAAACACCGATCTCATAGTTCCCCTTTCGTCATCTGGATCACCGCTGCCCGGAAATCTGCCGCCAGAATCGAACCGTGTGCCGCAATGTCAAGCGCAACGGCAGCAGCGGTATGCGGTTTGCCATCAACGGCTCGAAGATCGTCGATGCCATCAAAACAAGACGCATTCTCTCCGACATTGGCTTCACGCCGTAAGATAGGTCTGCCAGGCCCGCCGGCCGATATGGTCATAGGCATCCATGTCGGCGATCAACCGCTGTAGCGGGGACGGCGAGCAAAGCTGGTCGGGCAGGAGTGGATCATGAACGATCGCCCGGATCGCCGCGCGACCATGAAGCAAGGTTGCGGCAGCGATCTGCGCAGGGTCTTGCGTGGCGATTTCCGTCCGATGTCGGATCAGATTCCCCATCGCGCCGGCCAGCGCCGCATTCATCGCATCGGCGTTCCACAAGCCGCGAAAATGTCCATCGCGCGCGTCGTCCAACCCGGTGGCGCTGACCACCAACAAAGTCTCGGCATAGCCGAAATCCGCCAGGCGCTCTCGCGCCGCGCTGGCCCCGCCGATGAGATTGTCGGGCCGAACCCATAGGCCGGGCTCCGCCTCCATAAAACCGTTGAAATCGAAGGCGCGCAGCGTTCGGCGCCAGAGGTTCCGGTTAGCGCGCTCGGCCGGGCCGGCCACCGCAAGCAACCATTCGCCGTTCCAGTCGATCCGCTTCGCCAGCACGTTCCGCCAGTCGCGCAGCCGGCGCTGCAAGGGCTCGCTGGCCTGTCCGGCGGCATAAGCGCCGCGCCCGATCTGGCGCACGCGCGCCTCGGCGTTGAGGCGGGTGATCGCGGTTCTCATGCCCGCCGCACCAATTCCGAACGCAGCGCCGGCACGAACCAACTGCGCGGTCGAATAACGCACATGCTCCCCGGTTCCGAGCAAATCGAGCACGACCGTGCGCGCGGTAATGGTAGGAGGCGTCATGTCTTGTTGCATAAAACGGTCTATTCTGCCAATTATGGAAACAATAGGAGAAAATGGCAATGGCACTGCCTGTGAAAGGCCTGGGCGTCGTCAACCATATGCCCGAGGGCATCTGGTCCCGCGAACGTGCGCAGGATGCCGGCGTCACGCAAGCGATAGCCGAACGCGACAGCAGCGACCCGATCGCGGTGCAGGCTTCGCGGCGCATGCCGACCGGGGACAGGATCGCATGAGTGTTCGCATCACCGATGAGGGCGTCGTGCGCACGATCGCAATCGTGCGGCCGGAACGGCGCGGTGCGGTCGACCCCGAAACTGCGGTCGCGTTGCGCGACGCCTTTACGGCGTTCGACGCTGATGCGGATTTGCGCGTCGCCATATTGACCGGATCGAACGGTCATTTCTGCGCGGGGTTCGATCTGACTCGCGTCGGCGACGGCACTTCGCGTCATGATCCCGAAGGGCCGGGGCCGATGGGGCCGACGCGGCTACTGCTAAGCAAGCCAGTGATCGCCGCGATCGAGGGGCATGCCGTTGCCGGCGGATTGGAACTGGCATTGTGGTGCGACCTCCGTGTCGTGTCGGAAACGGCAATCTTCGGCGTCTTCTGCCGACGCTGGGGCGTGCCGCTGATCGATGGCGGCACGGTGCGGCTGCCGCGCATCGTCGGCCAGGGGCACGCGCTCGACATGATCCTGACGGGACGGCCGGTTGACGCGCGTGAAGCGATGGCGATCGGCCTGGCGAACCGCGTCGTTCCGACGGGCGATGCGTTGGCGGCGGCACAAGGGCTGGCCCGGGACATTGCCGCATTCCCGCAAACATGCCTCCGCGCTGATCGCCTCTCGACCCATGCGCAATGGGATTTGCCGCTCGATCAGGCGCTGAAGGCGGAGGGGCATGGTGGCATGGCACCGTTGCAGGAAGAAGCGTCGCGTGGCGCCAAACGCTTCGCCGAGGGCGCCGGCCGGGGTGGGGCATTCGGATCGGAGAAGGAATGATGACGAGGGCCGCGCCCCCAGCCGAACTGCGACGGATCAACCTGCACCATCACCTGACTCGCGAACAGATTCTTGCGGTGCGCAAGCGTTCGACATTGCGCGGCATCGGCATGATCCTGCATTGCTGGGGCGCCATCGTCGCGATGATGGCGCTGGCGGCGCTATGGCCCAACCCGTTGACCATCCTGCTCGCGATCATAGTGATCGGCTCACGGCAACTCGGCCTGGCGATCCTGCTGCATGAAGGCGCGCATGGCGGCCTGGCAGCGAACCAGAAGCTCAATCTGTGGCTGAGCCAATGGCTTTGCGCTTATCCGGTATTCGGCGACACCTTGTCATACCGGCATTATCACATGCAGCATCACGCCCATGCACAAACCACGCAGGATCCGGACATCGTCCTGTCGGCGCCCTTCCCGACCACGCGCGCCAGCATTCGCCGCAAGCTGGTCCGCGATCTCACCGGCCAGACCGGTTTCAAGCAGCGCCGCGCGCAGATCGCCGCCGCCCTGGGCCGACCGGGCACCCCCTTCGTCACGCGGCTATGGATGTTTGCGGGGTCTATGGGCCGCCAGCTCTTCATGAACCTGCTGCTGCTCGGCATACTGACTGCCGCCGGCCATTGGTGGCTCTATCCGCTACTCTGGATACTGCCGCTGCTCACCTGGTATCAGGCGGTGACGCGAATCCGCAATATCGCCGAACATGCCGTGCTGCCTCATGCCGACCCCTGGCGCGTGGCGCGGACGACGCGCGCCGGATGGATCGCGCGGACATTCCTGGCCCCTTATTACGTCAATTATCACGCCGAGCATCACTTCATGCTCTACGTTCCCTGCTATCGATTGAAGACACTTCACCGCCTGCTTGTCGACAATGGCATCGTCGACCGAATGGAGATCCAGCCCGGCTATCGCGCGACGATGCGGATGGCCGCCTCGGCCTGATCGAGGTCGGCAAGCGGCTCTTGCGCGGTCGTCCAATATATGCAAATAATTGCGCAAATATTTGGATATATTACCGCATGCAGCGCGCGCTCGAATTTCTCGGCGACCTGAGGCCGGCCTTTGTGGCGCATCTGGCGGAGCGCCTGACCGAGACCTTGTGCGCGTCCACTCAGGCGCTGGCCGATGCGGCGGGATTACAAGCGCCGATCCAGGCGCATTCCGCCTTGCTGTTCTTGCTCGAGCGCGGGCCCGCCAGCCTGGCGGAAATGGCGCGGACCGACGGCCAGTCGCATCAGCTACTGTCGTCGCGGCTCAAACCGCTGGAGAAACTGGAGCTGGTCGAGCGCTTCGCCGATCCGCATGACGCCAGACGCCGCCCCTATCAATTGACGCGATCCGGCGAAGCGGAAGCGCGCACCATCCAGGCCGCGATCGGTGCGCATGCGCGTGCCATGGAAGACTTGTTCGCTGAAACCGGCGTGAACCTGGTGACGGTGCTCGATGATGCGCTGGAGGCATTGCGAGTCAGAACGCTGCGTGACCGGATCGGCTCGCCGCAGTGAGCCAGTGCCGATCGATGGACGGAGATGCATGGTGTTGAAGCGACTGTTCGAAACCGCGATTATGGCGCTGTTGGCGGTTCCCGCACCGGCTTCGGCCGAGTCCCCGGCCACGGCATGTGTCGCAGGATATTATCGTCTCGCCGACGGATCCGGCATAGACATCGCACCGTCAGGTGAAGGCCATTTCCGCTGGCGGCGGCTGGACGGCACATCGGGGCTGTTGTCGCTCCGGCCCGACGGTCAATGGTCGAGCACGCTGGGCTGGACCGACCGCGACGATGGCAAAATCGTCGATCTGTCAGACTGTGGTCAGGGCAGGATCCGGTTTGCCGGCATGCCCGGCACGCAGGAAAATTTCCCGACGCGCGAAACGCACTTCGTCAGCGGCGACGCGCAACTCGCCGGGAGACTCATTTTGCCTGCCGGGCGCGGCGCTGTGCCGATCGTGATCCTCGTACATGGTTCGGAAGATAGTTCAGCGCTACGCACTTATGCATTGCAACGAATGCTCCCGGCACAGGGTATCGGCGTCTTTGTCTATGACAAGCGCGGCACAGGAAACTCCAAAGGCCTGTTCACCCACGACCTCAATCAGTTGGCGACGGATGCGCGCGCGGCGCTGGCCACCGCCAAATCGCTGGCGGGCACGCGGGCCGGGCGCGTGGGCTATTACGGCACGAGCCAGGGCGGCTGGACCGCGCCGCTGGCGGCAACGCGCGGCGGCGTGGATTTCGTCATTGTCGGCTATGGGCTCGCCGTATCGCCGATCGCGGAAGATCAGGAAGCGCTGACGCTCGACATGACCCGGCACGGATTCGGGGCGGTGGAGGTCGCCAAGGCGCAGGAGATCGGCGCGGCCGCACAGGCGATTGCCCGGGACGGTTTTCGTTCCGGCTATGATGCCCTTCGCGTCGTGCTGGACAAGTATCGCGGTGAGCCCTGGTTTCGCTTCGTGCGCGGCAATTTGACCAACTATGTGATCAATACGCCCGAGGCAGAAGTGCGGGACAAGGCACCGCGTCTGTTTGCGGGGATCATTCCCGATTATGATCCGATGCCGGTACTGCGGACGCTGAAGACACCGCAGCTGTGGATTTTGGGTGGGGACGATATCGATGCGCCGTATCTCGAGACCTATCGCCGCCTCATGGCCCTGAAGAAGCAGGGGCGCCCGATTTCGGTCATTGTCTATCCCGGTACCGAGCACGGCTTGTACCGCTTCGAAGTCAAAGGCGACGAACGGCTCTCGACGCGGCAGCCCGCATCGCTGCAGCGCCTTCTGACCGGTTTCGCGCGCGGGCGTCGGCTCGATACCGCTTATGACGATGCCCGGATCATTCGCTAGCCGAATCCCCGACGGCGTCACCTTAGAGTTTGATTCAGCAAGACGGCACCGCCCTCCACAGCCATTCCGGCGATGCAACGCATCGTTGGAATGGCTGTGGAGGGCGGTGCCGCGCTTCAGCGCAGCTGCATCAAACTCTAGACCCTGACTCCGAAGCGGCTTTCCAGCCCCATCACACCAGCCGGAGTGATCGTCACTGCGCGGCTGCTTTCGACCCGGCGCAGCCAGTGCCGCTCGAGCAAGCTCCGGTACAGCGAGCTGCCCACCGCGCCGGCGATGTGCGGGCGGCGCTCGCTCCAGTCGAGGCACGGGCGGCAGAATACCGGGCCCGATGCCGACGCATCCAGCGTCACGCCAACCGAAGCGAGAAATCCCAGCCCCTCACCCGTCACCGCCGCGCCGTCGCGCGCCAGATCGATCCGGCCGCTGGCGATCAATGCATCGGCGATGGCGACCGCGACTTCACCCGCGAGGTGGTCGTAACAGACACGCGCATGACGTAGCGCCTTGTCACGCGGGCCAGTGACGATCCGCCGACGCGCGATCAGCCCGGGATCGCCAACCGTCGCAGCGACGCCCATCATTTGTTCGAGCATGGCGCCGACCGACGGCGAGGAAAGCCGGTAATAACGGTGCCGGCCCTGCGCCTCGACCGCGATCAGACTCGCCTCGAGCATGCGCGCCAGGTGCCCGCTCGCGGTCGGTGCGGTCACGCCTGCCGCGCGCGCCAGTTCACCCGCAGTCAGCGCTCGACCATCCATCAAGGTGACCAGCATCACGGTGCGCGCGGGTTCGCCGATCAGCGATGCGATCTCGGCCAGGGAGGAAATGCTCGTCATGATGTCCCAATCTTTGCCCGTCTGACCCTAGTCCGCCCGATCCTTGCTCCAGAGCGACCGATAATGTTTCGGCCTCGGCCGAACCATCACCTTGCCCGAAGCTTTACTGGCTGTCCCGGCATTTACGGAGACACGACATGATCACTTGCTTCATCCGCTACGAGCTCGATCCCTATAAAATCCGCCAGTTCGAGGAGTATGCGCGCAACTGGGGCGAAGCGATCCCGCGTTGCGGCGCCGATCTGATCGGCTATTTCGCGCCGCATGAAGGGTCGGCGACCACCGCCTATGGCGTCTACGCCATTGAAGACCTGGCCGCGTACGAAGCGTACCGCGCCCGGTTGCGCGACGATCCGCTCGGCCGCGAGAATTACGAATTCAGCCAGCGCGAACAATTCATCCAGCGCGAGGACCGGCTGTTCCTGCGCCTTGCCTCCGCTCCGCATGCGCCGCTGGTACGGCCATGATTGCGGTGATCTTCGAAGTGTGGCCGGCACCGGGCGAGCGCGAGCATTATCTCGATCTCGCCGCGCAGCTACGCCCCGCGCTCGATCTGATCGACGGCTTCCTCTCGATCGAGCGATTCGAAAGCCTTGCCGAGCCGGGCAAATTGCTCTCGCTATCGTTCTGGCGCGACGAAGCGGCGGTCGCGGCATGGCGCAACACTCCCGACCACCGCGCTACCCAGGCGAAGGGCCGTAGCGGCGTCTTCATCGATTACCGGCTGCGCATCGCGGAGGTAGCGCGCGACTATGGCCTGACCGATCGCACCCATGCACCGCGCGACAGCCGCGCGGTGCATGGCGACACCTCGGCAGACGGGCGCGACAGCGGTTGACGGCATCCCTCTTGCGGGTATGACTACATTTGTAGTCGAAACTGGAGAGATCATGCGACGCCTGCTCATCGCGATGGCCCTGCACCTGATCGCCACGCCGTCGATCGCCCAACCTGGATCCGGCGTGGCGCCGGAGCACTGGGTCGTGATCCAGGATATGTGGGGCAACCCGGCCTATTCCACGCTCACTCTGGTGCGCGACGGTGATCGGCTGAGTGGTGAACTCGATGGCGATCCGGTGACCGGCAGCGCCATAGGCAAAGCGGTCCGCTTCTCGGCACAGGACGCCAAGGGCGTTGTCTATGCCTTTACCGGCACGCAAGCCGGCACGGCGATGACTGGCGAGGCGGACCTCCCCGACAGCAACTTCCCCGATCGCCGCGTGCGGCATGGCTTCACCGCGCGGCGCATCGCGGACCGCGCACCCGGGCCACCGCGCAGCTGGCGCTTCCAGCCGACCGATTACGCCAACAGCTTCGACCCGCATCGCTTGCCAGTGCTGACCCTCTGGCCGGGCGACAGCGTCGTGACCAACACGATCGATTCAGGCGGCGTTGATGCGAACGGCAAGACCGTCGCGCTATTCGGCAACCCGCAGACCGGGCCGTTCTTCATTGCCGGTGCCGCGCCAGGCGATACGCTGGCGATCCATATCATGAAGCTGCGACTCGACCGCGATTATGCCGACAGCCTCGACACGATCGTCGGGCGGGCGCTGGGAGCAAGCCTCATCGCCAAGGCCGGCGATCTCGGCAAGCCGGTCCGCTGGACGCTGGACCGCGCGGCCGGACGTGCCAGTCCGCAAGGCGCGAACGGCGCGCTGGCAGAATTCTCGATCCCGGTCCGCCCAATGCTCGGCGGCCTGGCGGTGGCGCCGGGATTCGGTTCGGCACCGCTCTCGACCGGCGATACCGGATCATTTGGCGGCAATATGGACTTCAACGAAGTGGTCGAGGGCAACACCGTCTATCTGCCGGTTCAGCAGCCGGGCGCCCTACTCTATCTCGGCGATGCCCATGCGCTGCAAGGCGATGGCGAGACATCGCAATATGCGCTGGAAACCTCGATGCAGGTCGAATTCAGCGTCACGCTGATCAAGCACAAGCACATTCCCATGCCGCGCGTGGAATCGCCGCGCGAGATCATGGTGCTGGGTCAGGCGGGTTCGCTCGACGAAGCGCTCAAGGCAGCGAGCACTGGCATGGTCGCCTGGCTGCAACAGGATTACGGGCTGACCCTGTCACAGGCCGCGCAAGTGCTGGGCGTGGGCATGCGCTATTCGGTGCCCAATCTGGCCGGGCGCAGCGTCGGCGTCGCGGCGCGGATCGACAAAGCGATCCTGCCGCCCCGGATCACCCCCGGCAAAGACTGAATTCAACGTGACTCTCCTTGCCGCGCCCGCGTTGTGCTGCGATGGGCCGCCACAAGGAGTGCGCCCATGAAGATCCAAGCCAACGCCATCAGCATCGAATATGAAAGCTATGGTCCGGACGGCGCTCCCGCCGTGCTGCTGATCATGGGGCTCGGCGCGCAGCTCACCTGGTGGCCGATCCAGCTGGTCGATGGACTGGTCGAGCGTGGCTATCGCGTGATCCGCTACGACAATCGTGATGTCGGGCTGTCGGCCAAGTTCGACGCGGCGGGTGTGCCGAACCTGGTGCAGCTCGCCGCAACGCTGTTCACAGGAATGACACCGTCGGTTCCCTATACGCTCAACGACATGGCCGCGGACGCCGCGGGCCTGCTCGACGCGCTCGGCATCGAACGCGCGCACATCCTCGGCGGATCGATGGGTGGGATGATCGCGCAGATCTTCGCAGCCACTTGGCCGGCGCGTACCTTGTCACTCACCTCGATCATGTCGACCACGGGCAATCCCGCGGTGCCGCAGTCCAGCGCCACGGCGATGGCGGCGCTGACCACACGCCCGGCGGGCATCGACCTGGAATCGATCGTTGCGCACGGCATCAACACCGCGCGCGTGATCGGCAGCCCCAGCTACCCCACCGATGCAGAGGCGTTGCGCCAGCGTATCCAGAGCAATTTCGAGCGTAGCTTCCATCCCACCGGCTTCACCCGTCACATGGCGGCGATCTATGTTGCCGGGGACCGCCGCCGTGCCATCGCGACGATTACTGCGCCGACCATGGTGATCCATGGCGTTGACGATCCGCTGGTTCCGGTCGAGGGCGGCCGCGACACCGCCGCGACCATTCCGGGGGCGAAGCTGCTGGAGATTCCCGGCATGGGTCATGACATACCGGTGGCGCTGATCCCGACGATCCTCGACGCATTCGAGGAAGTCGCGCGGCAGCCCGCCACGGCCTGAGTCTGCGCCAGGCCGCGACGGACCTCAGGCGGCGTAGCGTGCGGCGGGTTGAGTATGCGACAGGTTCGGCAGCAATGTCTGCCGCGCCGCTTCATATGCGTCCCAGTCGGCAATGTCGGGCAGCGCCGGGATTGTCACCAACTCTCCCGCGTCGAGCCCGGCCAGCGCCGCATCGACCATGTCGGTCGCCTGCATCACGATCTCACTTGGCAGATGAGCGATCGAAATGCCGGCCACATCCCAGAAATCGGTCGCGGTCGCGCCGGGCAACACCGCTTGCACGCGGATGCCCTTGTCGCCGAGTTCGTGATGCAGCGACTGGCTGAGCGCGAGCACGAACGCCTTCGAGCCGCCATAGACGCCATTGAGGATTTCCGGCCCGATCGCGACGATCGAAGCGATATTGACGATCGTACCGCCCCCCCGCGCGACCAGGCCGGGCGCGACCGCATAGGTCAGCCGCGTCAGTGCAGTGACGTTGAGCGTGATCATCTCCTCCATCTTGTCGATATCGGCATCGAGCAGCGTCGCGGCCGCGCCGACCCCGGCATTGTTGACCAGCAAGGTGATGCTGGCATCGGTCCTGAGCAGATCCTCGACCCGGGCGAGCCCGGCCTTGTCGCCGAGATCGGCGGCGATCACTTCGACAGATCGCCCGGTCTCGCTGGTGATGCGCGCGGCGAGCGTATCGAGCCTGTCGCGACTGCGCGCCACGACGATCAGGTCGTAACCGCGCCGCGCGAGGCGGTCGGCATAAATCGCGCCGATCCCGGTCGAGGCGCCGGTGACGACGGCGGTACCCTTATTGCTGGTCATATCGAAACTCCTTGAGCGTCGGACGGAGAGCCCGGCGTTGTGGAGTGGAGATAGGGTGAGTGACATTTGTCTCAAATGTCATATATACCACTTTTTAGGACATAGCCGGAATCACGCCATGCAACGCATCGCCTTCGTCATCTTCCCCGGCTTCCAGATAATGAGTCTGGCCGCACTCTCGGTGTTCGAGTTCGCCAACGTCACCACCGGCGAGCCGCTTTATGACATCCACATCATTTCCGAACATGGCGGCAAAGTGGGAAGTTCGATCGGGGCCGGGATGGACAGTGTGGCGTTCGACGCCTCGCGCTTCGACACGATATTGGTGTGCGGCGGCACCGGCGTACCCGATATGTCGCCGGGGCTTCTGGCCTATGTCCGCGCTGCGGCGGCATCGACACGGCGGCTGGCGTCGATCTGCACCGGCGCATTTGTACTGGCGGAGGCGGGGTTGCTCGACGGGCGGCGCGCGACCACGCACTGGCTGCTCGCGCGCGAGTTCCAGGCCGGCTTTCCCAAGGTGAAACTGGAGGAGGACCGCATCTTCATCATCGACGACCATATCTGGACGTCGGCCGGGATGACCGCGGGCGTCGACCTGGCACTCGCGATGGTCGAAAAGGATCTGGGCGGCGATATCGCGCGATCGGTGGCGAAGAAGCTGGTGGTCTATCATCGCCGTGCGGGCGGCCAGTCGCAACATTCCGCGCTGCTCGAACTCGAACCCAAGTCCGACCGGATTCAGAGCGCGCTCGATTATGCCCGACGCAACCTGAGCACACCGCTGCCGGTCGAAGCCCTGGCCGAAGCGGCACATCTCAGCCCACGACAGTTCAGCCGCGCGTTCCGCGCCGAGACCGGCCAGTCCCCGGCCAAGGCGGTGGAGAATCTGCGCGTCGAAGCGGCGCGCCTGATGATGGAGCAAAGCCGCCACCCGATCGACATTGTCGCGCGCGAAACCGGCTTTGCCGACCGTGAGCGGATGCGGCGCGCCTTTCTGCGCGCCTTCGGCCAGCCACCCTTGACCATCCGCCGGAACGCGCGCGCCGATGCTTGATCGCGACCAGCACCCTCGCGCTTGGACTGAGCCTGTCGAAGCCTTGCCTTGAAGGACGGCCCTTCGACAAGCTCAGCCCGAGCGGGAGAGCGCCGCAGCCGATCAATAACCGGCAATTTCGGTCACCAGCCGAGAAACACGGCGGGTGCGGAAAGCGTCGTGGCGATCGTGGCGCAGGTCGTGGTCGCGGCGGGCTCAGATGAGATTGATCTCAACATCGATATTGCCGCGCGTCGCCTTGGAATAGGGGCAAGTCTGATGCGCCGCGTCGACGATCGCCCGGGCGACGTGAGCCTCGAGGCCCGGCAGGCTGACATTGAGCCGCGCGCGCAAGAAATAGGTGCCCTCTTCAAGTGCCAGATCGACTTCTGCGTCGACCGCGCGATTGGCCGGCAACGCGACCTTCAGCTGGCTTGCGGCAATCCCCATCGCGCCAAGGAAGCAGGCCGACCAGCCGGCCGCGAACAGCTGCTCGGGATTGGTGCCCGCACCGGCGGTGCCGGGAGGCGACAGCTTGATATCGAGACGACCATCGTCGCTTTGCGCGACGCCATCACGGCCGCCGGTGGTATGAGTTTTGCCGGTGTAGAGAGTCTTCGCAGCTTGGGTCATTGGGGCTTCCTTTGATTTATATCGTATCCGCCTTGATCGGACACGATCCATATGGGCGCGACCTTTACAAAGTCAACCTACTTCCGATTTAATCGGACACGATATATATAGATGCCGAGATATTTATCCGTATCGACAAGGATTGCCCCATGACGACGCCCACGCCGACCGCCCGACCCGACCCGAAACTGTCCGATTTCCTGTGCTTCGCGGTCTATTCGGCCAATCTTGCCTATGGCCGCGCGTACAAGCCGATCCTCGAGGAACTCGGTGTGACCTACACCCAATATATCGCCATCGTGGCGCTATGGGACGAGGATAATCAGACCGTCGGCCGGCTTGGCGAGAAGCTGTTCCTGGAATCGAACACACTGACCCCGATCCTTAAAAAGCTCGAGGGGCTGGGCTTTCTGCACCGCCGACGCGACCCCGCCGATGAACGCCAGGTGATCGTGAGCCTGACCGACGCCGGGCGCCGATTGCGCGAAAAGGGCCTGGGTCTGGACCTGATCAAGGAATCGGGCCTGTCGCTGGAGGAATTCGCCACGATGCAACGCGGTGTTGTCGCCCTGCGCGACAATCTGATCCGGGCAGCCAAGGCCAAGGGATAATTCGGGCGCAAGCGGCGGGACGCATCGAATCGTGGAAGGTGTCAGAAGGAGCGACATAGACAATCGAGGAGCTTCCGATGACCCAGGGGCAGAACATCTCCGCCGAAACGATCCGCTACGGCCTGGCCCCAACCAGCCTCGGCACGATGCTGGCCGCGGTCAGCTCACGCGGCATCGCCGCGATCCTGATCGGCGACGATGTCGCCGCGCTGACTCGCGAACTGCGCCGCAGCTTGCCCGGCGCGACTCTGATCGAAGACGACCTTGCGGTCGCCGCAGCGATCGTCACGATCGCTGCGTGGCTCGATACTCCGCGCGCGCCACTCGACTTGCCGCTCGATCTGCGCGGCAGCGACCAGGAGTTGGCGGTGTGGGAAGCATTGCGCACCATCCCGGTGGGCGAAACGCGCAGCTATGGTGCGCTCGCCAAGCGACTCAACGTGCCGGCAACCGCGCAGGAAGTCGGCGCGGCCTGCGCAGCCAATCGCATAGCAATCGCCATTCCGTGCCACCGCGTGATCAAGGCCGATGGCGGCATTTCCGGCTATCGCTGGGGCGTGCGCCGCAAGCGCCGCCTGCTTGCGCTCGAGGCAGCGGCTTAGCCCTTAGAGATTGGCTTGAATCGCCTTTTTCAGTCCGTTTCGAGCAAAGTCGAGAAACAGGCCATAAGCGCTATACGAGGTTTCTCGACTTCGTTCAAAAAACGAACGGGGGTGTGACTCAATTCAACCTTGAAGCACTCCAGATCTATCCCTTGACCGGCCGCGCCCGCGACAGCGCGGCCTGAGTCACCCTCCCGCCCCGCTTGACCGTCTTCAGGCAGATCATGGTCGAGGATCGCTGCACCCCGGGCAGCACAACGATGTCGAAGCGCAGCAAATGGTCGAGATCGTCGACATCGCGGCACGCCACGCGCAGAACATAATCCGCTTCACCGGCGATCGTATGGCATTCGAGGATTGCCGGTGCCGCGAGCACCGCTGCCTCGAACGCTTCGCGGCATGCCGAGTCGATAATCACCTGGACAAAAGCGGTGACACCGAGATCAAGCCGCCCGGGTTCGATATCAGCACGATAGCCGGTGATGATCCCGGCTTCCTCCAGCGCCTGTACCCGATTCCAACAGGGCGTCTTGGACAGGCCGACGCTCTCGGCAAGCGTCGCATAGGATTGCCGGCCATCGGCCTCCAACGCGCTCAGTATCGCATGATCGATCCGGTCCATCGCCCAACCCCTGGAATCCGCTGCTAGAAGGACAATGTTCTGCCAACAACATCCCTATCCACCATTCGTTTTGCATGGATAGCATCCGACAGGCAATCGGCGAACAATGGTTGTGATGATTCGCGCTAGCCTGTGCATCGAACAGGGAGCCCGGATGAGCAACACCATCACCTATCGCAGCTATCTGCGCTTGCCCGAATTGCTCGCCTGCCAGTCGCCTCTGTCCGACGCGCATGACGAGTTGCTGTTCATCTCGATCCACCAGGCGTCGGAAATCTGGCTCAAGCTCGCGCTGCACGAATTGCGCGCCGCACGGGCTCATGTCATCGCCGATGACCTGCGTCCCGCCTTCAAGATGATGTCGCGCGTCGCGCGCATCCAGGCGCAGATGATCCAGAGCTGGGAAGTGCTCGCGACGATGACCCCGGCGGATTATACGCGAATGCGCGACCGGCTCGGCACCAGCTCGGGTTTTCAGTCCGACCAGTATCGCGAGATGGAATTCATCCTCGGCAACAAGGATACGGCGATGGTCGAACTCCATGCCGCCGAGCCCGAAGTCCATGCCACGCTGCGTGCGGCGCTCGAAGCGCCGAGCCTGTATGACGAGGCGCTGCGACTGCTCGCCCGGCGCGGCTTCGCGATCGCGCCCGAACGGCTGACCCGCGATTTCACCCAGGCCTACTCCCCTTCCCCCGACGTCGAGCGGGCCTGGGCCAAAGTCTATGCCAGCCCCGAGGAATATTGGGATCTGTACGAGCTGGCCGAAAAGCTCGTCGATATCGAATATCACGTCCAGCTGTGGCGCTTCGGCCATCTCAAGACGGTCGAACGCGTGATCGGTTTCAAGACCGGCACCGGTGGCACGGCCGGGGTGCAGTATCTCGCCAAGGTGCTGGACAAGAGCTTCTTCCCCGAACTGCTTAGCGTACGGACCCAGCTATGAGCCCGACATTGGAAGAGATGCAGCGGCGTGACGTGGCCGACCCGCTTCGCGCCATGCGTGATGCGTTCGACTTGCCGCCGGGCGAAATCTATCTCGACGGCAATTCGCTCGGCGCGCTGCCCCACGCCACCGCGCGTCGCATCGCCGATACGGTACGCAGCGAATGGGGTAACGGGCTGATCCGCAGCTGGAACAAGGCCGACTGGATCGGTACGCCGGCACGCATCGGCGGCAAGATCGCGGCGATCGTTGGCGCCCGGCCGGATGAAGTGCTGGTGGCGGATTCGACATCGGTCAATCTTTACAAATTGCTCGTCGCGGCAATGCAGGCGCAAGCCGGCCGCTCCGTGATCCTGTCCGAACCGGGCAATTTTCCGACCGACCTGTATGTTGCGCAAGGCGTGGCTGCGACCTTGCCCGAATGCGCGTTGCGCACCGTACCACGCGACCAGATCGCCGCCGCGATCGACGAGAACGTCGCGGTGGTGATGCTGACTCATGTCCATTACCAAAGCGGTGCCCGCTTCGACATGGACGCGATCACGCGCGCTGCCCAGGCGAAAGGCGCGTTGATGCTGTGGGACCTGAGCCATAGCGCCGGCGCGGTGCCGGTCGATCTGAACGCCGCCAATGCCGATCTCGCAATCGGTTGCGGCTATAAATATCTCAATGGCGGGCCCGGTGCGCCGGCCTTCCTGTTCGTCGCCGAGCGGCATCAGGCGAGGCTGCGCTCGCCGCTGACGGGCTGGATGGGCCATGCCGCGCCGTTCGATTTCACTGACGATTATGCCCCCAGCGAGGGCATTCGCCGCTTCCTGTGCGGCACACCACCGATCCTGGGCATGGCCGCGCTGGAGGAAGGCGTCGACTTGATGCTCTCAGTCGATCGCGCCGCCTTGTTCGCCAAGGGACAAATGCTGTGCTCGGCCTTTATCGATCTGGTCGAGGATCGCTGCGCCGGCCTCGGTCTCGAGGTGCTCACCACGCGCGACCCCAAGGCACGCGGCAGCCATGTCTCGCTCCGCCATGCCCAGGCCTGGCCAGTGATGCAGGCGTTGATCGCGCGTGGGGTGATCGGCGATTTCCGCGCGCCCGATGCGCTGCGCTTCGGCTTCACCCCACTTTACACCAGCCATGTCGATGTCTGGCACGCGGTCGAGGCGTTGCGCGATGTCCTGGTCAGCGGCAGCTGGAACCATCCCGACTTCCATGTCCGCGCGGCAGTGACATGATCGTCAACGCCGCCGCGGCCTTGCTCGAACGCAATCGCGACCGACCCGATCGGATCGCGCTCATCGATGATCGCGGTCCGTGCAGCCATGGCGAACTCGCCGAGCGGGTGCGCCGTTTCGCCGGAGTCCTGCGTGACCGCGACGTCGCACCGGCCACGCGAATGATGCTGTGCGCCGAAGACAGCGTGGATTTCGTCGTCGCCTGCCTCGGCGCGATCTGGGCCGGGGTGGTGCCGGTGATGGTCAACCCGCAGCTGCCGACCGAGGATTACCGCTACCTGCTCGACGATAGCGGCGCGGGCCTGTTGCTGGTCTCGCGCGCCGCCCGGCCGCGCTTCGAGGGGCTGGACGTCCCCAAAATGATGTTCGTCGACGAGATCCCCGCCGCCACACCGGTCGAATTGCCCGCAATGTCCGGGGCCGACGGCGTGTGCCTGTGGCAATATTCGTCGGGCACGACGGGCCGGCCCAAGGGCACGATCCATTCGCACGGCGCGATGATCGCGGCCCCCGCCCTGTTCGCCGAAGAGGTGCTGGCGCTGTCTGACGCGGACGTGACATTCTCGGTCTCGAAGATGTTCTTCGGTTATGGTTTCGGCAACAGCGTGCTGTTCGCGCTGTGGCACGGCGCGACCGCGATTCTGATGGCGGAGCGTCCGACAGCGACGGCAGCGCTCGCGCGGATGGCCGCACACCGCCCGACCATTCTTTACAGCGTGCCGTCCTTCTATGCCGCCTTGCTCGGCCAGCAGGAGATCCCGCGCGCGGCAACCGAACGCTTGCGCTTGTGCGTTTCGGCCGGCGAGGCGCTCCCCGCCGAATTGTGCCGCCGCTGGCAGGCGCAGGTCGGCGTGCCGATCGTCGATGGCATGGGATCGACCGAGATGCTCCACATCTTCCTCGCCAACCGCCCGGGCGAGATCGAACCCGGCACCACCGGCCGCGCGGTCAAAGGCTATACGCTCGAACTGCGCGATGAAAGCGGTGCGCCGACCCCGGCGGGCGAGATCGGCGAGTTGTTCGTGCGCGGGCCGACTTGCGCGATCGGTTACTGGAACAAGCCCGACAAATCCGCCGCGGTGTTCGCCAATGGCTGGGTCAGGACCGGCGACCGTTTCTACCGTGATCCGGCCGGGCGCTTCGTCTATTGCGGGCGCGGCGACGACATGTTGAAGGTGAACGGCATCTATGTCTCGCCGCTGGAAATCGAAGCGGCGCTTGCCACCCATGCGATGGTCGGCGAAGTCGCCGTGGTCGGTGCGCCCGACCGCGACGGGCTGATCAAGCCGGTCGCCTTCGTGGTCGCGGCACCGGGCGCTCCTCGCGACGCGGCAGCGGAAGAGATGCTCAAGGCGCACACCAGGACCGAACTCGCGCTGTACAAATATCCCCGCCGCATCCGCTTCGTCGATGCGCTGCCCAAGACCGCGACCGGCAAGATCGAACGCTTCAAGCTGCGCGCCTGGGCACTGGACGGACAAGCTCCGTGAAGATCGCCGGCCTCGGCGGCGCATTTCGGCCGAGGCGTAGCGCTTTACAGTCACCGCGCCGATAAAGGCCGCCGCAAAGATCGAGGCGACCGTAATCCTGCCGGCACGCTGAACCCCTCCTCCGTTCAGAACACCATCACGCGCTTCGCCGCGACATCGACTCGCAATAAACGACCATGCGGATCGGCGAACAGGACACGCGCCGACTGGTCGACCCCTTCGCCTGCACTGCCGGACCCTCCGATGGTCATGCCGCGCGCGATCAGGGTCAGCGGCATCTCAACATCATGTTCGACCGTCATCCGTGCCATCTTGTTCGCCGCCCCCTGCACTCGGGTCGTAGCGGGCACGGCACCGTCAGCGGCGGTGAAGGTGATCCGTGTGCGGTGGAAATCAGTGCTCTGGAACGTGTCGAAGCCGGGCAGCGTCTCGTGCCGGTCGGTCATCACTGCGGCGACCTGCCGCTCCACCTGCTCGCTCCATGCGACACAGGGCATCACGGCACCCGACGCATCGGCCGCCTCGATCCGGTTGCTGCCATGCTGCGCGGACCAGAACCAGTCGCGCGGCGCCAGATAGGGGGGGCGCATCACTGCCGGTGCCGGATTGCACAATTGGGTGGTCAGTTCACCGCCATGTCGCAGCGACCATAGTTCGAGCAGGCCGGCCCGACCTCGCTCGGCATTGCGCGTGATCCAGGCCGGCGTGGATGGATCGTGGAAAAATGCCACCACGCGCAACCGGTCGGTCAGCGCGCAAGACCACAGCCACTCGACTCCCGGCACGTCGGCACACAGCGCGGCCAGGTCGATCGCGCCGATTTCCCCGCCGATCTGGACCATCCATTGTCCCTCCGACGTCACGTCGTGATGCGCGACCAGATCGGCCCGGCCGATCGCATGGAAGCTGCGCCGATGGCTGGCGAAGCGGGTCAGCTGACCGGGCCCGTCGTCCGGGTGTTGCACGATGATAACATTGGGGCTTGAGCCGACTGCAATCAGCGCAGTGATATCGCTGACATTGCCCTGCCATAGCGGTCGCCCGTCCGGGTCGAGCAGCTGCAACAGCGTGTTTTCCCGCCACACGACCATCGTGCCGTTGTGCAGCAGGCAGCCGAGCCGGATCGGCGATGCGATCGTCGTCGCGGGCGGCAAGCGCCAGCTTTCATAGCCGAGCGACGGCGCGACATGCAGCTTGGCAAGCTTGCCCAGATCTGTGGCGAACACATGCAGATCGGCCATGCCGAGCAATCCGCGCAACGCCTGCATGTCATGCGAAGTGAGGGCATCGGATGCGACTTCCAGCAGGGAGCGCGCAAAGACCTCGACGATGATCGCTGCTGGTCCGCTCCAGAATCCCGCCTGTTCCTCGCGCCCGGGTCTGGCGAAGCGAGTCAAGGCGTGGAGCAGGTCGAGCATGTTCCGCCGTGCATCCGCCGTGTCGAGCCGCACCAGATCCTGGACTTGCTGCAGCAACAAGGGGAACGCGCCGGTGCCGGCGATCGCGCTGACGAATGGGAAATCGACCAGACCAAGCGGCGAGAAGTCTTCCCCAGTCCAGCGCGCCGCGACCAGTCCACGGGCAATGGTTTCGCTACCGAAGCCATGTGTCGCCTCCAGCGCAAGCGTCGCGCCGAGCCAGTGCCGCCGTGCCGCGATCAACTCGGGATCGGGCGCGGCGAGATCAGCAAGCGCGTCGGTCACCTGCAAGGCGCGCAAAGGCTGGTCGGTCGCGACCAGCATGTCGGTCCAGGCGCGGACCACATAGGCGTGGAAATCCGCATGGCCGGTCCGGCTGGTCTCAGCGAGCTGATCGAAGCAACCGGTGCGCCGTGCCAGCGCCAATGCCGCATCCAGCTCGCCTGCCTTGTAGAACATCCTGATCGCGAGCGCCGGCTCAAGCTTCGCATCGAGCGCGAGCCGTGCCGCATCACGGTACAACTCGCCCTTTTCGAGCGTCAGCACCGCAGTGCGGTGATCCTCAAGCAACTGCGAATGGACATAGGCGGCGCGGCGGAAATCGCCATCGCGCTCGAGCTTCTTGGCCAGTTCGACATAGCGCATGCGCAGGGCATGATAGCTGTCGCCGCCAAGGATCGGCATGGCATAACCGCCACCGCCGAACGAAAAGTCGAGCTTGGCGCGGATGTCGGGCAAGCGATTGGGGAACAGGCTGCGCGATTTTCCGGCACTTTCCTTGCCGAGCTTCAGCGCGAGCCGCAATGCGCTGTCGATATCGCCGGAGGCGAGCAGCTTCTCCACCATGCCGAGGCGATCACCGAACTGGGCGATCAATGATTTGCTCAATGGGCTGTGCCAGCGCAACCAGCCGGCAAGATTTTCGAACACGCTCGGCCCGCGCTCCCGTGGCGGTGCGCCGTCTGGTCCGTTCCCCTGCCCCTCGCCAACGATGCGCTGGCCGAACAGCCCGGCAAGGGCCTGTTTGAAGATCGCCCCCAGCCGGGTGCGTTCTTCCAGGTCGCGCAGCGCAGCGTTGGTTTCGTCAAATACCGCAATACCGTCGCCGGGCGGGGGAACAGGCGCGCGCGACACCGGAGCCGCGCCATCCTGGACAGCGGCCTGGTCGGCAGCCACTGCCACGGTGCGCGGGGTCGAGCGGTGCACGGTGACGCGCGGCGCATCCCACAGCATGCCGATCGGCACCACCGTCAGCGTATCGAGCGCGATCAGATGCTGGCGCCCGCCCCACCACAGGTCGATCCGCCGCAACGCCGCACCAGCGCGTGTGCCGGCGGACAGTGCGCGATCGGCGCCATCGGCATAGCTGGTCAGCGTGTCGGCCCGGCCGACGATCAGCGGCAGCGCCGATGGCCATGCACTCACATCGACCGGGATCGCGTGATCGAAGGCGATAACCAAGATCTCCGTGCCATCTGCGAGCGCACCGCGCCACATCGCAGTGACCGCGTCGCGCAACGATCGCACCCTCAGCGTATCAGGCACCGCCCCGCCGATCGCCAGCAGCCCATCGCATGGCCGGGCGTGCGAGAGGGTCGGGCTGACCGGGAAAGTCGTGTCGAGGGCGGCACGGCTGCGATCCGCGACGAAGCTGCGATCAGCCACCGATCACCTCTGTCAGATCGAGCTGCATCGCCTTATCGACCAGCACGCCGAGGTCGAAGGGCATGCACTGATGTTTCCCGCCCTGTTTGTCGCGATAATAGCAAAGCAGGGCTCGCGGATCGCCAGTATCGTCAACTGACATCGCCCAGATGCCGTCATGCGTGATGCGGATATCGACGATGCTCGCCGCATCCGCACCGGTGCGCAGGATCGTTTCATGCGACTGGCGCTGCCCGTTCAATATGTGAAGCGTGCGGACATGGCCATCACCGCCCGCGCGCGCATCCGACCAGGTCGTCACGACGATCTGGTCACCGTCTGCCTTGGCCATCAGCGGCACCTCATAAGGTGCGGTGTCGAATTGCAGGCTGCCATGCTCGCCCGCCGCGCGCGCCCAGCCACGCTGGTGCAGCGGAATGGTCCAGCGATTTGGCGCCACGCTATAAGCGAGGCCGCGATGTGAATCCGAATAGATCAGGCCGCGGAGCCGATCGGGAGCAATCGGTACGTCGCTTTCGCGATAGTCGGCCAGTTGGCTGCCACTATCCCTGAGCACGCTCAGATAGGCATCATCGCCCTCGACCGATCGCACGACGCGATGCGTGCCGGTCGCGCACAAGATGAGCGGCCGATCGTGCAGAACGCGAAAGGCCGCCTGCGTGTCATAGTCGTTGAACTCGAAGCCGAACTCGCGACGATGGGTCGAATAGAATTTGACGCCATGCCCGGGGAACAGCAACGGCAAGGCAAAGGGATGTTGTCCCCTGAACAAATGCGCTGCGACCGATTCCTTTCGGCGCACCCGACGTGCCTGGCTCGGGGTTGATATTCTGGACAAGTCGAACTCGGCATGAATCAGCATATCCTTGCCCGCGACATCGGCCTGGACCAGAATCGACAGCTTCTTGTCCTTCAGCCGGATACCGGCCAGCTGGATACCGTCGGGCAGCGGCACGAAGAAGGGCAATGTGAAATTGAACCGCTTCTCGGCGAGCAGGACCAGAATGCCGTCCCGCATGCGCACCAGCTTCGCACCGGCATGGGCCGCGATGAAATAGCGCGGTTCCCAACCATGATCGGGGGGCCGGTTCGCACTCGGTACATTGGCCGCCGCCGCTACCTTGGTCGGCTTTAGCGGTGCGAACGGCGTGTTCAGTGCCGACAGGCAGACCGTGTCGGGCGGGAAATCGATCAGTGCGCGCTTGCCGTTCTGGCCCTTGCGGCGGACGGTCAGTTCGGCGACCCGCGTCTCTCCCGCAATCGGCGGGCGCAGCGCGATGGCCAGCGCATGAGACGCCGCGTCCACCGCGCGGGCCGATGCACCGCGCGAACCGCGCACGCCGACCACCCAGTCGATCGTCCGCAGCTCCGCACCGGCCCGATCCGCCACGGTCAGCCGCTCCCACAACTGGTGTGCTTCCGCCAAATCCTCGGTGGTGGCCTCACGATAGCTCGCGGCGCGCAGGAAGCGCTTGATCGTATTGACCGAGATTTCCTCGAACCACACCGCGCCGTCGGCGCGCGGCACGAAGCACCAGTGCAGCGTGCCGCCGCGCATCGCCGCCACCCGTGCCATGAAGAAGATCGCGGCAAGTGCCAGGACGCGGCCATGGCCGAGCAACGCGGGCCCGACCGAGACGGTGAGCCGATAGACCGGCTTGGCGCCCGGATCGGCATAATCCTTTTCATGATAGAGCGTTTCCCCCTCCGCCAGACGGCGCAGAAATTCAAGCGGCGCCTCAGTGCGCAGCAGCAGTTCGCTTTGCACGATATGCGCGATGTCGCCGCGCGTGGTCAGGCTGCCCAGCCCCTCGAACTCGCCATTATCGCGGCGGTCGCGGTCATCGACGCTGCCGATCAACCGCTCAAACTGCGCCAGCTGGCCGCGCAGCAGCCGTTGCAGCGGTGCCGACAATTGTTCGAGCACCGGCAGGAACGGCGTATAGGCAGCCGGCACCGGCGGTGCGGCATCGCCCCCCGGCGGCACGGCGGTCATGCCGGCACCGTCCAGCGCCGACCAGGGGCACGCGCATCGAACGAGGAGAAGGGCCGCGGATCGCGCACGATAAAGATGTCCGCCCGATCGGCGTGTGCCGCAGGTCCGGTGAAGCGCGGCACGACGATCGCCGGCGGATCCACATCATGGGCATCGCACAGCGCCCGGCGCAGCGCCGGCCGGACATGCGCGGGCACGCCGATCTCAGTCCCGACCGGCAGCCACCAGCCCGGTACCTCCTCATAAAGTGCGATCGCATCCGCCAGGCGGGGCAGCATCAGTTCCGTTCCGGCACCCGCCAGCGGTACGGCGAACACCGCGAGCCAGTCTGCACCATGATCGACCTGAAGCGTGGCGAAGACCGCCGATTTGAACGCGAGCGTGTCGAGCACGCGATCGACCACACCGGCGCCGATCACGATCAGCGCGCCGACGTCCTGCACCGGCGCGGTCCGGCACCAGTGCATGTCAGGCGGGCTCTGCCAAGATGCTGCCCGGGATGGGATTGTCCACCGGACCGTTATGCTGGGGCGTTTCCAGCACCGCCTGCAGGCTGACGCGGAGCACCCTCAACTGCTGCGGCAGGGTCTCGCCGTCGAACGCCGCATCGATCCGCGTCAGCATCGTCTCCAGCCGCACCAGCCAGATCTCGTACAGCCGATCGGTGGCCAATGCAGGGCGCCCCTCGAGCAGGCGCGTCGCCTGTTCGGTCAGGTGCGCGGCATGCGCGGTCGGGCCATAGGTCGCCTTGGCCACGCTGTCGGTCAGCACGGGGTTGAAGCTATCCTTCAGTTCGGCATGGAGCAGTTCGCTCGCCTCGGCCTGCTGCGCCTTGTCCTGGACGAGGTAGGTGATCGGCCACAGGTCCTCCGGTCCCGCCACCATCTCGCCGCGCAACAACGCCGCAGCGGCGATCAGCTTCTGCGCCTTGACGATCTTGCGGTCCGACATGGTCACACCGACCAGCCTGAGCTTGCGCACGATATGGGCATAGGTCTCGCCGATCGGTCCCATATCCACCTGCAGCGCGGCCTGATGCAGGCCGGCGATGACCGACTTGTCGACCGGCGGGATCGGATCGGGATCACCCGCACCAAGCCGCCAGCCGGTACGCAACAGTTCGGGGAGTTCATTCTCCCCGACCGGGTCGACGAACATGGTGATCAGAAAGCGGTCAGCGAACGCCGCGAGCAGCGGATCGTCGGGCAATGCGTTCGACGCCGCGACGCAGGAGATCAGCGGCGTGACCATGCTGTACTGGCCACGGCGATAGGTGCGTTCGTTGAGGATCTTGAGCAGCGAGTTGAGGATCGCGGTCGAGCCAAGAAAGATCTCATCGAGGAACGCGACATCAGCCTGAGGCAGCATGCCGCTGGTCACCGGCTCGACCCGCCCCTCCTTCAGCGCATTGAGATCGAGCGCTCCGAACAGCTCCGACGGTTCAGTGAAGCGGCCGAGCAGATATTCGAAGGTGGTCGCGTCGATCGCGCCGGCGACCGCCTGAACCGCGGCCGATTTGCCGGTGCCCGGCGGGCCGATCAGCAACACATGTTCGCGCGCAATCAGCCCGAGCATGATCAGTTCGAGCAGCGCACGGCGCGCGACGAAGCGCTCGCTCAGTCGGTCGATATGCGCGTTGAGGGTCGCGATGGCGGGTGCGGTCCCGCTCGCTGGAATGGTAGACAGAGGCATTCAGGTCCGATCGGGCTTTTCTAGAATCGGGGTAACTGTTGCCGACATCGCCTTCCCAAGCAATCGGAATGGAAGGCCGGCACCAATCAATCATCGCCGATCGCCGCCAGCCCCTTGCGGTCGCGCAGCGTGATGCGGGCATAGGCCAGCTCGATCAGCCCGGCGCGGCGCAAGCGCTGCAGCTCCTTGTTCAGCGTCTGACGCGACACGCCGATGGTGCCGGCGAGGTCGGACTGGCGCACGTTGAGCAGATCGCTGCCCGAGACCTCCGCGCCCTGCAGCAAGGTGCGCGCAAGCCGGATGGTGACCGATTGCGACAGGCCCTGCGCGATGAAGGCCAGCGCGGTGCGCTGATGCGCGCAGACCAGCAGGCCGATGTCGCGGTACAGGCCCGGTTCGTCCGCCGCGAGCCGCGCGAACACCGGTTGGGATAGATGGAGCAGCCGCGTCGTGCCGAAAGCGATCGCGTCGTGCGGGCGGGGGCGGCCGTCCATCGTCGACAGTTCGCCGAACCAGGTTCCGGGCCGCAGGATCAGCGCCAGCAGATCGACGCCGCTGGCGAGGTGTCCGATGAGCCGCACTTGCCCCTCAAGCACCGCCCACAGACCATTGGGCGGATCGCCCGCGGCATAGACCAGCTGACCCGCGCCGACCGTGCGCACTCGCGCCTGGTCGACGATCAGCCGGCGCCGCGCCGCGGGCAAGGCGCCGAACCAGCTATCGGCCTCCAGCAAGGGCAGTTCGGCGATGGTCATGCCCGGAACATTGCCGATCGAAAAAGATTGTCAAGCAGGCGACACTTTATTCCGGCGACTCATGTTAAAAGGTCAAAACGACGACAGGAGAGAGATGATGGCGACCGCACAGATGATCACCCCGCGCGACCAGATGAGCGATGCGGAATGGGCGCTGCGTGTCGACCTTGCCGCCGCGTACCGGCTCGTCGCGATGTTCGGCTGGGACGACCTGATCTTCACGCATTTGTCGGCGCGCGTGCCGGGCCCTGAGCATCATTTCCTGATCAATCCCTATTCGCACATGTTCGACGAAATGACCGCGTCGGCGCTGGTCAAGATCGACCTGCAGGGCAACAAGGTGGACGATACGCCGGCGCCAGTGAATCAGGCCGGGTTCGTGATCCATTCCGCGATCCATGCCGCGCGCGAGGATGCCACCGCCGTGCTCCATCTGCACACGCCGCACGGTCAGGCGGTATCGGCGATGGCGTTCGGCCTGTTGCCGCATACGCAGACGGCGATGATCGCGCAGCACGATGTCGCCTATCACGACTTCGAGGGCATCGCGACCGATCTGGAGGAGCGCGAACGGCTGGTCGCCGATCTCGGCACCAAGAACGCGATGATCCTGCGCAACCATGGCACGCTGACGGTGGGTGAATCGATCCCGCAGGCATTCATGCGCATGTACTTTCTGGAGCGCGCCTGCGAAGCGCAGATCCTGATGCTGAGCGCGGGCCGCGACAATCTCAACAACCCGGAACAGGGCGTGGCGGAGAAGGTCAAGGACCAGTCGTCCGGCCCGGGAATGAAGATGTTGTCGGACTTCCTCGCCTGGCCGGCGTTGCTGCGCAAGCTCGACCGGGTCAATCCGGGGTATCGCGACTAGAGCACCATCGACTGGCGTGGAATCGCTTCCCTCCGTTCGGGCTGAGCCTGTCGAAGCCCATGCGCTGCGCGTGCCCTTCGACAGGCTCAGGGCGAACGGGGATGGCGGATCAACCCAGCTCAAAACCGTTCTAGCCCGGTCATGAGCTGACCGGCGTTTTCTCTTCCGTTCGTTTCGAGCGAAGTCGAGAAGCCGTGCGCAGCTTCCGTGACCTGTTTCTCGACTTCGCTCGAAACGAACGGAGAGGGTTCCGCCCGCTCAGCGCTCCTTGATGGTGATGAAGCGTAGCGCCAGCGAGGGGTTGCCGGCGACCAGGTCGGCGAACGGCCTGGCCAGCGGGCGATCGAAGGGATAGCCCATTGGCTTGGCGTCCGGATATTCGTCGGTCACCGCGCAGAAGCTCATCGAACCGCATTGCCCCTGTTTGATCAGCGCATCGTCCTTCGTCACCACCGCGAGCAAAGCAAAGCGCATCCCCGCGGTCGTCCCGCGCGGATAGAGCAAGTGATAGGGCCAGCCGCATTCGCACGCCGCCGCGTCGGGATGGTCGTCGCCCTGCCCTTCGAAATGCAGATCGCGCACCACATCGGGATTAGCCTGGAGCGGCGTGACCGGGCGGCGCACGATGGTCGAATCGGTGTCGGCGCGCACCAGCACCTTCTCCTCGCCCGCCGCGATCGGCGCGGCGAACTTGTCGAGCTCGATCCATTGCCGGCGGTCGTTGAGTGAGCCGTCCGTCACCCCGTCGACATCATAGGCCGGGCACAGGAACAGCCGCACCGTCACCAGCTGCTCGACCGCCGCGGTCGAGCGCAGGCGGATGGCGAAGTGATAGGACGGGTGCCACAGATAGGGGTAGGTGAAGCGCGGTTCGTCCTCGACCTCCTGCGCGGTGTTGAGCTGAAAGATGCCGTGACGCAGCTCGGTCTCGATCGTGTCGTGCAGCGTCACGATCAACGGCTGACCGCCGCCCGACTGGCCGACCTGCACGCTGTCCCGCGCGGCATCGAGGGCGAAGCGCGGTCCGCCGAGCAAGGCGTCGGCCAGCTGCCCGACCGTCGCGCCGAGCCCCGCCGCCGCATTGCCGAGCAGCGCGCTGTCGAGGATCACCAGCCCGGCATCATTGCCGCCGCCGAACGCAACCTCCGGCGCGGCGGCGAAGTCGTTGGCGGGCAGCTTTTCCTGATAGTGGAAATTGATGTCGTCGACATGGCGGTGCCAGCGCCAGAAGAACGGATCGCGGATCGCCGCGGCGGGGTTGTACATCACGCCGCCTTCATAGGTCGCCGGGTCGGACAAGGCGGCGGTGAAGACATGGCCGAAGCCATGATGATTGCCATAGAAGCTGGTATAGCCGGGGCCGCTGATGCTTTTGCCGCTGCTTTCATCGGCATGGCCGAGCGCGTCGCTGCCCGGCGCTCCGTCGAGCGGCTGCGACGCGCCGCCCGGGACCGCAAGCTTCAGATTGGCGGCGGCATCGCGCAGCCGGTCGCGGCGCAGCGCATGATCGGCGGGAGCGTAATTGCCGATCTGAGTCAGCGCGGACCATTGGCCGTTGGCCGGACGCGGCAGATAGGCCGTGCCGCCGATCGCCAGCCCGCCCGGATCATAACCGACGCCGATGCTCGCGTTGTAATCGTCGAACGGCACGACGCGGCCGATACCCGCCCCCAGCCGTTCGGCGTCGTAGCGCGCGAGCATTTGCTGATGCATATAGAAGAACAGCTCGCCATGACGCGGGCGAACCGAGAAATTCGGGCTGTCGAAGCGGACATAGACCAGATGCCAATGTTCGTGATGTTCATTGGCCAGCGGGTCTTCGCGGAACCAGCCGATCCGGTCCTCATCCGCCGAGCCGGTGGTGCCGCCAAGGCTGGGCAAGGTGCCGGTCAGCCCGGCTCCGGCCAGCGGACTGGTGAGATTGACCGTCATGCGCGACATCAGATTGGGGATGCGCACGTTGCGCGCGGCATGATCATGCGTGAGAAACAGCTTGGCGGCGTGATCGACCAGCCCCTCGGGATAGTCGCCGCGCAGCCGGGCGGCGAGCGCGAACGCCGCCGCGACCGCTTCATTGTCGCTGCCGCTGTCGGCGAGCGCCGCTGCAGCGGCCTGCGTCATGCGGTCGGCAACCGCGATCGCCGCCTCCATATCCTCCGCGACGAAGACCGAGAAAGCGCGGCCCGACGGCGGCGGCGTATCGCCCGGCAGCGCCGCGAACACCGATGCCTGCGGACCACGGACGGCGGACGCGGTGAAAAAGGCATCGACGCCCGCCTGGATTGCTTCGCTCATCATTTCCCCCTTTGACTGGCCGGCGCCTGGGCGTTCAGGACAGGATGCGTTCCACCGTCACAAAGGCCTGGCCGATGATGTCGACCGCTTCATACTCGCCCGACGAGACGGATTGGCTATAGGCGACCGGCGCCCATTTGGTCGCGGCGCCGCCGACATCGCCGGTGGTTTCGGTCGACAGGTCGAGGAGCAGGATCGCCGGATTGATCCCCGGCGGCACCGCCGCCGTCAGGATCGGCGTCTCATTGATCTGCGATACCTCGACCTCACCGGTCACGGTGAGCGTATAGGCCGACCCGATCAGGTCAGTGCTCTCGATCGCTTTCCAGTTCCTGCTGTTCAATACGGACATGACTCTCTCCCCGGTTGTCGGACGCTATGGTCACTGCATCACAGGCGGCGAGATCGTCTCAGGCGCGTCCCCGGGCGGGGAGCAGCGGCGACTCCGCGCGCGACCTCTTTCCAGGACGAAGGATGCGTCCCGCATGACACGGAGTAAAGCGGCATTGGCCAACAAGATCGGTTCCGGATGCAATTGTCGGATGGCATGCCGAAAGTACGGCTGGGCAGCAGGATGATCGGGGCCCAGACCGTGCTGTTCCACGCTGTTATTCGGCAGGATTTTTTTCATGCTGTTATGTTGGATTTTCGAGAGAAAAATCCGGTTTTGCTTCAGTGATTTAACATGTTCCTATGCTGTTATTGAATAACAGCATAGGAACAGCATGATAACAGCATTGAAAACAGCGCGGTTCGGATGGAACAGCAGCAGGGGTTTCGAGCTGGCCGTCTGCCGATTTTCGCCTGTTCGACCTGTTATGGCGCGAGGATTTTTCCACACCTGTTATGTTGGAAATCACGGTCGAATTTTCGGTTGTTTATCAAGCCGATGATACCGTTCCACCTGTTATCGCATAACAGGTGGAAAAACAGGTGATAACAGGTGACGGAACAGGTCCCCTTCCGGGCGAAACGGGACGCCACGCGGTTTGGATGTCTTGACCTGTGAAAGAGCGGAGACGCGGCCGGTGAGAGTCGCGTTCGCGCGGGGTGATGGCATGGCTTGGTGTGACGTTGAATCTCTTGCCGGCCTTGGAGGCCGGGACGCCAATATGACGTGAGCCGAACAACCACAGGGTGGCCGACAAATGAAATCGGACCTCCGTTTTGGATTTTCGACGCAAGATGCAGACGCCGTGAATGCCCGACTGGAGTTTGATCCAGCTGCGCTGAAGCGCGGGCCAGCGATCCCGCGCGACCGCCGCTTCGTACAGTGACGCGAGGACCGTGTCATAGTCAGACGTCACAAAGCCCCTTGCCGTCATGAACTTAGCGCACTGGCTGGTTCGCACGAGCCAGCGGCCAAAGGACGTCATTACCTAATTGGGTGGGGAGTGAAGCACCAGCCTATCCTATCTCGCTCTAGAAGTTGTCGGTTCGGCGATGTCGTATTTAGCCAATCCCGGTGAGGCATTATCGGATAGGTGCACAAATTGAAGACAGGGTTGGGCGGGCCATGAGTCCCTGACACCATCCCTATTCAACTGATCAACGAGAGGGCACTCACATGGCGCGCGCACCGTATTCTTCGGGCCAACTTGGTATGGCCGCATTGGCGCCATCTTCGGGAGCGGCGCGGCGCCGTAATTTGCGGTCGCAGGCGAGTCGATTGACCTTGCGTTCCACCATTGCCGCAGCGACCGTTGCGGGATTCAGCCTTCTCGCGCCGGGCCAGGCCTGGGCACAGTGCGTCGTCGGCGGTGTCACCGTGACCTGCGCCGATACATCGACCACCGACACGACGTTTCCGGCCAGCCCGCCGAACGATCGTCACTATACGGGTCCAATCGCGACGCCGATCACCATCAATGTGAATGGCGGCGCGACGATCAGCGGAAACGGCCTTGCGGTGACCAACAGCAGCACCGGTGGCGTTACCATAAACAATAACGGAACGATCAGCGTCGATGCCGGCAACACGCCGACCGCAGGCGGTACGGCGGCATTGTCGGCCAGTACGGCTGGCGGCCCGCTCGTCTATAATGGCGGGAGCATCATCAACAACGGCAACGGCAATGCCTTCGATGCCACTCAGACGGGCGGCGTCGGTTCGATCAGCATCACGGCGGGCACGATCTTTGCCGCATCGGGCGAAGGCATCGTCGTGCGCGACGTGGCCGGCAGCACCGGCATCGACGTCACGACCAACGGCACCGTCACCGCGCTGACGGGTGGCAAGGACGGCATCGACGCGCAAAGCCAATCGTTGACCGGCAACGTGACGATCATCGCCAATGGCGACATCAATGCAGGCAATGCCGGCATCGTCGGGGCGATCTTCCCAGGCCTGGGAACCGGCAATATCAACGTGACCGCAAATGGCGCGATCAACGCGCGGTTCGGCGTCGACGCCGAGAATTTCGGCACCGGCTCGACCAGTGTGACCACCGTCGGTCCGGTCAATGTGACGACCGGCAACGGCATCTTCGCGCTGTCGACTGGCGGCAACGTCACGGTAACCGCCGGCGATGTCACCGCGACCGGCAACACGGCGATCGTTGCGCAGCAGACTTCAGCCGCAGGCGCAGGCACAGTCGACGTGACCGCTGGAAATGTCTCGGGCACCACCGGCATCCTGGCGCTCAACAATGGCACGGGCGCGATCGGCATCACCGCCAACGGCACGGTCACCGGCACGTTCGCCGAGGGCATCAAGGCGACCGGCAATGGCGCGGTGACCGTGGCGGTTGCCAACACCGTGACCGGTGCAACGCGCGGCCTGAGCCTGATCGGCGGCACTGGCGGCGCGGGCAACATCTCAGTGACGGGCGCCGGCGGGTTCGTCGGCGGCACCGGCGACGCGGCCAACATCCTGAACAATGGCTCGGGCACCGTCACGGTCGACATCGCGGGCGCGAGCAGTTCGGCCGGCGGCGAAGGCATCGTGGTGCGCGACACCGCGATCGGCAACAGCATCAGCGTCACCACCGGTGCAGTGACCGCATTGACCGCAGGCAAGGACGGCATCGACGTTCAGACGCAGTCAGCGGGGGCCAACGTGACGATCGTGGCCAATGGCGACATCAACGCGGGCAATGCCGGCATTGTCGGCGCGATCCTCGCGGTAGGGCCGTCCGGCAGTGTCGATGTGACCGCGAATGGCGCGATCAACGCGCGGTTCGGCGTCGACGCCGAGAATTTTGGCGGGGGCAATACGACGGTGACGACCGTGGGTCCGGTCAACGCAACGACCGGCAACGGCATCTTCGCCTTGACCACTGGCGGCAACGTCACGGTCAATGCGGGCGATGTCACCTCGACCGGCAACACGGCGATCGTCGCGCTGCAAACCTCGGCCGCCGGTGCGGGCAATATCGCTGTGACCGCAGGCAATGTCTCCGGCACGACGGGCATCGTCGCGACCAATTCCGGCACCGGCACGGTTGGCGTCACCACCAATGGCACGGTCAACGGCACGTCCGGGGATGGCATCGCCGCCACCGGCAACAATGCGGTAAGCGTCAGCATCGCCGATACCGTGACTGGCGCGGTCCGTGGCCTGACTTTGGTCGGAGGCACTGGCGGCGCGGGCAACATCTCAGTGACGGGCGCCGGCGGCTTTGTGGGCGGCACCGGCGACGCGGCGAACATCCTGAACAATGGCTCGGGCACCGTCACGGTCAACATCTCGGGCGCGAGCAGTTCGACCGGCGGCGAAGGCATCGTGGTGCGCGACACCGCGATCGGCAACAGCATCAGCGTCACCACCGGTGCAGTGACCGCATTGACCGCAGGCAAGGACGGCATCGACGTTCAGACGCAGTCAGCGGGGGCCAACGTGACGATCGTGGCCAATGGCGACATCAACGCGGGCAATGCCGGCATTGTCGGCGCGATCCTCGCGGTAGGGCCGTCCGGCAGTGTCGATGTGACCGCGAATGGCGCGATCAACGCGCGGTTCGGCGTCGATGCCGAGAATTTTGGCGGGGGCTCGACCAGTGTGACCACCGTCGGTCCGGTCAATGTGACGACCGGCAATGGCATCTTCGCGCTGACCACCGGGGGCAATGTCACGGTAACCGCCGGCGATGTCACCTCGACCGGCAACACCGCCATCGTCGCGCAGCAGAATTCAGCCGCAGGCGCAGGCGCCATCAATATAACCGCAGGCAATGTGTCAGGCACGACGGGTATTCTGGCACTCAACAATGGCACAGGCGCGATCGGCATCACCACCAACGGCACGGTCACCGGCACGTTTGCCGAGGGCATCAAGGCGACCGGCAATGGTGCGGTGACCGTGGCGGTTGCCGATACCGTGACCGGTGCGACACGCGGCCTGAGCCTGATCGGTGGCACCGGCGGTTCGGGCAACATCTCGGTAACCGGCGCGGGCGGCTTTGTTGGCGGCACCGGCGATGCGGCCAACATCCAGAACAACGGGTCAGGCACCGTCACGGTCGACATCTCCGGCGCGAGCAGTTCGGCGGGCGGCGAAGGCATCGTGGTGCGCGACACCGCAGCGGGCGGTAACATCAGCGTCACCACCGGTGCGGTGACCGCCCTGGCCGGCGGCAAGGATGGCATCGACGTCCAGGCTCAGTCGCTGACCGGCAATGTCACGATCGTCGCGAATGGCGACATCAATGCGGGCAATGCCGGCATCGTCGGCGCGATCTTCCCGGCCGCGGCGACCGGCAATATCGACATAACCGCGAACGGCGCGATCAATGCACGATTCGGCATTGACGCCGAGAACTTCGGCACCGGCTCGACCAGTGTGACCACCGTCGGTCCGGTCAATGTGACGACAGGCAACGGCATCTTCGCGCTGTCGACCGGAGGGGCCGTCACGGTGACCGCCGGCGATGTCACCGCGACCGGCAACACGGCGATCGTTGCGCAGCAGACTTCAGCCGCAGGCGCAGGCACAGTCGACGTGACCGCTGGAAATGTCTCGGGCACCACCGGCATCCTGGCGCTCAACAATGGCACGGGCGCGATCGGCATCACCGCCAACGGCACGGTCACCGGCACGTTCGCCGAGGGCATCAAGGCGACTGGCAATGGTGCGGTAACCGTGGCGGTTGCCGATACCGTGACCGGTGCGACACGCGGCCTGAGCCTGATCGGCGGTACCGGCGGCGCAGGCAACATCTCGGTGACGGGTGCCGGCGGCTTTGTTGGCGGCACCGGCGACGCGGCCAACATCCAGAACAACGGCTCGGGCACCGTCACGATCGACATCTCAGGTGCGAGCAGTTCGGCGAGTGGCGAAGGCATCGTGGTGCGCGATACGGCGGCGGGCGGCGACATCAGCGTCACCACTGGCGCGGTGACCGCCCTGGCCGGCGGCAAGGACGGCATCGACGTCCAGGCTCAGTCGTTGACCGGCAATGTGACGATCATCGCCAATGGCGACATCAATGCGGGCAATGCCGGCATCGTCGGCGCGATCTTCCCGGGCCTGGGAACCGGTAATATCGATTTGACCGCGAATGGTGCGATCAATGCGCGGTTCGGCGTCGACGCCGAGAATTTCGGCACGGGCTCGACCAGTGTGACCACCGTCGGTCCGGTCAATGTGACGACCGGCAACGGTATCTTCGCGCTGTCGACTGGCGGCAACGTCACGGTAACCGCCGGCGATGTCACCGCGACCGGCAACACGGCGATCGTTGCGCAGCAGACTTCAGCCGCAGGCGCAGGCACAGTCGACGTGACCGCTGGAAATGTCTCGGGCACCACCGGCATCCTGGCGCTCAACAATGGCACGGGCGCGATCGGCATCACCGCCAACGGCACGGTCACCGGCACGTTCGCCGAGGGCATCAAGGCGACCGGCAATGGCGCGGTGACCGTGGCGGTTGCCAACACCGTGACCGGTGCAACGCGCGGCCTGAGCCTGATCGGCGGCACTGGCGGCGCGGGCAACATCTCAGTGACGGGCGCCGGCGGGTTCGTCGGCGGCACCGGCGACGCGGCCAACATCCTGAACAACGGCTCGGGCACCGTCACGGTCGACATCTCCGGCGCGAGCAGTTCGGCGGGTGGCGAAGGCATCGTGGTGCGCGACACCGCAGCGGGCGGTAACATCAGCGTCACCACCGGCGCAGTGACAGCCCTGGCCGGCGGCAAGGACGGCATCGACGTTCAGTCTCTGTCGTTGGCCGGCAATGTCACGATCGTCGCCAATGGCGACATTAATGCCGGCAATGCCGGCATCGTCGGCGCGATCTTCCCGGCCGCGGCGACCGGCAATATCGACGTGACCGCGAACGGTGCGATCAATGCGCGGTTCGGCGTCGACGCCGAGAATTTCGGCACGGGCTCGACCAGTGTGACCACCGTCGGTCCGGTCAACGTGACGACCGGCAACGGCATCTTCGCGCTGACCACCGGCGGCAACGTTACGGTGACTGCGGGCGACGTCACCTCGACCGGCAACACGGCGATCGTCGCGCAACAAACCAGCGCGGGCGGTGCGGGTAATGTCGACGTCACCGGCGGAAATATCTCCGGCACGACGGGCATCGTCGCGCTGAACCTCGGTACAGGCGCGGTCGGCGTGACAACCAACGGCACGGTCACCGGCACGGCAGCCGAGGGCATCAAGGCGACCGGCAATGGCGCGGTGACCGTGGCGGTTGCCGATACCGTGACCGGCGCGACCAGCGGCCTGGCCCTAATCGGCGGCACTGGCGGCGCGGGCAATATCTCTGTGACGGGCACCGGCGGGTTCTTCGGCGGCACCGGCGACGGCGCCAACATCCTCAACAACGGCGCCGGGACGACCACGGTCAACATTTCGGGCGCAAGTGGCTCGACCGGCGGGAACGGCATCATCGTTCGCAATACGGCGATCGGTGGCGACATCAGCGTCACCACGGGCGCAGTGACTGCGCTCGCCAACGGTAAAAACGGCATCGACATCCAGACCCAATCGCTGACCGCCGATGTGACGGTGGTCGCCAATGGCAACGTCCAGGCGGGCAATGCCGGCATCGTCGCCGCGATCTTCCCGGCCGCGGCGACCGGCAATATCGATGTGACCGCGAACGGCGCGATCAATGCGCGGTTCGGCGTTGACGCCGAGAATTTCGGCACGGGCTCGACCAGTGTGACCACCGTCGGTCCGGTCAACGTAACCACCGGCAACGGCATCTTCGCGCTGACCACCGGCGGCAACGTCCTGGTCACGACAGGCGATGTCACCTCGACCGGCAACACCGCCATCATCGCTCAGCAAGTTCTGGCCGGCGGTGCGGGCAATGTATCGGTGACGACCAGCGGGACGGTATCCGGCACGAATGGCATCATCGCCCAGACCAACGGAACCGGCAATGTGACGGTCGCGGCTGGCGGCAACGTCAACGCCAGCGCGGGCGCCGGCATCTCCGCTTTCAATAATGACGCAGCCGCGAGTGCCGGCACGATCGACATCTCCGTCGCGGCGGGCAAGACCGTAACCGCGACTGGCGGCAGCGGCATCCTGACCAACAGCGGCCTGTCGGGCGGCCTTACCACGGTCCGCATCGATGGCGGGGTTATCGGCACAAACGGCATCGAGACGGTGTCGCCGGCAGGCGCGATCAAGGTCATAGGCGCCGGTTCGGTCACGGGCTCGACCGGCATCGGCATCTCGGCGATGACCAATTCGGGTAACATCGATCTGCTCGGCACGGGATCCGTCAGCGGCGCGGTCGATGGGATCAACGCCTTCTCCACCGCAGGGAACATCAACATCGCGGGGACCGGCGCGGTCAACGGCACCAGCGGCTTCGGCATCGTTGCCCGATCCATGGCGGGCAATGTCTCCATCACGCCGGCCGGACCAGTCACCAGCACCGGTGGCGAGGCCATTCGCGGCGTCGTGAGCGGCGCCTCGACGCTGACCATCACCACGGCCGGTACGGTGACCAGCAATGGTCTCGGCATCCAGGGTCAGGTCCAGAATGGCGTCGGCACCATCACCACTAATGGCGACGTCTTCGCCGACACTGCCGGCATCGTTGCCAACGCGGTCGGCACCGGCAGCGTGACGGTCAACGTCAACAAGAACATCACCGCGACGAACGGCACCGGCGTCCTCGCGCTGGCGCAGGGTGCCGGCGGCGGCGGAACGATCAACGTCAACCAGGCGGCTGGATCGTTGATCACCGCGACAAACGGCTATGGCATCCGCACCAGCAGCCTCTCCACCGGCGCAACCACGATCGTCGTCGCGGGTGAGATCAAGGCGACCGGCGCCGGCAATGCCGGCGTGCGGGCGACCTCGACCACGGGCGACATCACGCTCGTCGTAACCGCGAGCGGCAAGATCGATCCGGACATCGGTTCCGATATGGCAACGGTGGACGGCGCGCTGACGGTCAACAATTCCGGCCTGATCAGCGGAACGGTCACGGGCGTGCAGATGGTCGCGACTGGCACCGGCACAGGCACGATCAACAATGCCGGCACAATCACCGGCGGCACCAACGCGGTCCTCGCCCAGCTCAACAACGGGCCGTTCACGCTGGTCAACAACGGGACTCTGAACGGTGCGGTCAACGTGGCGGGGTCGAACGTCGCGACCTCGCTCTGGACCAATGGGGCAGGCTCGATCGCGAACCTGACGGGCGCATCGAGCTTCTCGGGCAACCTCTCCAACGCCGGCACGACAAACATCGCCGCCGGTGGCAGCCTGAACATCCTCGGCAACGCGCTGAACGCGGGCCGGATCAACTTCCCCGGCGCCGGTTCGTTCACGACCGTCGGGACGCTGACCAACACGGGCATCATCAACGCGCAGAACAACCTGACGACCAATGTCGTCACCGTGGGCGGCAATTATGTCGGCGGTGGCCAGTTCTTCGCCGACTACAGCACCGTGACCGCCACCGCGGATCGCCTCAACATCGTCGGCACCGGATCGGGCAATACCAACGTCACGATGAACCTGGTCGGCACGCGCAGCTTCGTGCCGGGCGGCTTCCTGCCGGTGGTCGTGGTCAATGGGGGTGCGCCGGCGAGCGCCTTTACGTCGAACACGCCCTTCGCCACGACCGGCTTCGTCCTCGACACGTTCGGGCAGAAGCCCGGCTCCAACACCCAGTTCGGCCTGATCCAGACGATCAACCCGATGGCCGGAACGCTGGGCAATCTGAGCTTCATCGCCGAGGCCGCCTCCGATACGCTCAACGACCCGATCAGCCCGTTCGTGACCTCGCGGACCGACGATCCGGCCGGAAAGCTGCGCTTCAGCCTGTGGATGCGCGGGGGCACCGGCCACACCACCCAGGTGATCGATTCACGCCTGTCGGGCGGCGGGGTGCTGTACACCTCGACCGGCCGTTTCCGCGCCGAGCATCAGGTCATGGAGATCGGCGGCGACTTCAGTGTCAGGCTCGGCAAGGACTGGGCGCTCAACATGGGCGCGCTGGGCGGCTGGTATGACGCGCAGGTCCCGCTCGCCGGAAACCAGCGGCAGAAGGTCGAGGCGTCGTTCGCCGGCGCTTATGCGGTGATCAGCAACGACGCGCTGACGGTCGAGGGCGCGATCCGCAAGGAATGGCGCGACTATCGGCTCGGCATGCCGACATTGTTCGGCACGGCGGGACTGCGCAAGCTGGATGGCGACGCCACCGCATATTCGGTCCGTGCATCCTATCGTGTCGGCGGCAAGACCGGCTTCGCGGCCACGCCGTTCGCCAGCTACAATTATGCGACCAGCAGCATCGATCCGCTGCAGATCGACGCGCTGAGCACCTGGACCCCGGGGAGCGACCGGACCAAGGTCGGTCAGGCAGGTTTGCGCCTGTCCTATCGTACCGGCGACGCGGCGCGCGTCACGGTCGAGCCGTTCATCAGTGCGGCGCGGCTGGAGAATTGGTCGCGCACGGACAGTTCGACTTTCGCCTTTGGTTCGCCAGTGACCACCTTCTCGCTCGACTCGACGACATGGAAGAATGCGATGCGTTACTCTGCGGGCATCCTGGCCAATGCGGCGAACGGCAAGGTTTCGGGCTTCGTGGTCGGCAACGTCAATGACGACTCAAGGCTGCGCAGCTTCTCGATCAGTGCCGGCCTGCGGTTCAACTTCTAACGGATTCCCGCCGCGCTGATGCCAGGCATCGGCGCGGCGGAAACTCTGTCTGCGGGAAAGAGTGCCGGCAGGCAGGATCGCGGTTGCGTGACCTGCGCTAGCGGGCGCCCTCCTTCAACCGCTGCTCCATCATCGGTGCCAGCCGGTCGGCGATGCGCGCGACGCCAGTAACGTTGGGGTGGATGCCGTCAGCCTGCATCAGGCCGCGGTTGCCGATCACGCCGTCGAGGATGAAGGGGTAGAGCGTCGCGCCATAGTGTTTCGCCAGATCGGGGTAGATGCGGTCGAACGCCGCGACATAGTCGGGGCCCAGATTGGGTGGCGCGCGCATGCCGGTGAGGATCACGGCGATTTTCCGGTCCCGCAATTCCTCCAGCATCGCGGTGAGATTGGCGCGGGTTTCGGCCGGAGGAATCTGACGCAGGACGTCATTGCCGCCAAGGCCAAGCAGGACCAGGTCGGGCTTGCGCTTCAGATTGTCGAGCGCAAAGCCCAGGCGCTGGCGCCCCGCCGCGCTGGTGTCCCCGGACACGCCGGCATTGACGATCATCGCGTTCAGACCCTGGGCGCGGAGCCGGGCCTGAATCGCGTCGGGCAAGCTCTGGCCGCGCGCCAGACCGTAACCGGCATACAGGCTGTCGCCGAACGCCAGCACGAGGCGTTCCGGGCCGGCGACCGGCTTTATGACCGGGGGTGCGGGCGTTTCGGGGGTCGCGGCAACGGTCGGGTTGGGTGCCGGTGTCGGCTGCGCGCCGCAACTAACCAGCAGCATCGCTTGGAGAAGCAGCAGTCCCGCCCCATATCCGCGTCGTCCGATCATCTTTCCCACCTTCATCATCAACCGCCCAGCCAGGTTTCCCTGACATGCCGACCATTACCCCCGACGATATGGTGATCGCCGCGCGCGGAGTCACGCTGACACTGGGGGCGACAGCCGCGCCGACGGTGATCCTGCGCGGCATCGACCTGGACGTGGCGCGCGGCAGCAGCGTCGCACTGCTCGGGCCGTCGGGGTCGGGCAAATCGTCGCTCATGGCGATCCTGTCCGGGCTGGAGCGGGCAAGCGCGGGAAGCGTCGCGGTGGCCGGACTGGAATTCGGCACGTTGGACGAGGATGCGTTGGCGCGGGCGCGACGCGGGCGGATCGGCATCGTGCTGCAGGCTTTTCATTTGCTGCCGACGATGACCGCGCGCGAGAATGTCGCGGTGCCGATGGAGCTGGCCGGCATGACCGACGCCTTTGCCCGCGCCGATGCCGAGCTGGCCGCGGTCGGGTTGGGGCATCGGCTCGATCATTATCCGGCGCAATTGTCGGGCGGTGAGCAGCAGCGCGTGGCGATTGCCCGTGCGCTGGGGCCGCGCCCCGATTTGGTGTTCGCCGATGAGCCGACCGGCAATCTCGACCTGGCGACGGGCGCGGCGGTGATGGATTTGCTGTTCGAGCGCCAGGCGGCGGCGGGGGTGACTCTGGTGGTGATCACGCATGACGCGACGCTAGCGGCGCGCTGCGACCGGATCGTCGAGCTGGCCGATGGACGGATCGTCGCGGACCGGATGCGATGAACGAGTGGCGGACGGCGTGGCGGCTGGCGCGGCGCGAGATCGACTTGAAGTTTCGCGGGCTGCGGCTGTTGCTGGCTTGCCTGTTCCTCGGCGTGGGCGCGCTGGCGGCGATCGGCAGCCTGACCCAGGCGATCGACCGCGAGCTGGCGGCGCGCGGCGGGGTGATCCTGGGCGGCGATGTGGAATTTGCCATTTCGCAGCGCGGCGCCGACCCGAATGAGCGCGCGGCGATGGCAGCAATCGGCGCCGTGTCCGAAACCGCGCGGATGCAGGCGACGGCGGTCGGCGGGAGCACCGCCGCGCCGCTGATCGTGCCGGTCGAATTGAAGGCGGTCGATGCGCATTATCCGCTCTATGGGCAATTGGTGCTGCAAGGCGGGCGCGTGGTCGGGGCGCCGGGGGCGGCCCAGGTGTGGATCGCACCGGCGCTGGCCGATCGGCTCGGCGCGAAGGTCGGCGACCAGTTCAAGCTCGGGTCTGCGCGCTTCACGGTCGGCGGGATCATCGCCGACGAGCCCGATCGGCTGGGCGAGGGATTCACGCTGGGGCCGGTCGCGATCGTGTCGCAGCAGGGCATGGCGCGCGCGGGGCTGATCCAGCCGGGCAGCATGTATGAGAGCAAATACCGCGTGAAGATGCGCGACGGCGCGCAGGCGCCGGCGGCAGTGGCGGCATTCAAGGCGCGCTTTCCGGCGGGCGGCTGGGAGGCCAAGACGCGCGACCGCGCCGCTCCGGGCGCTGCGCGCTTCGTCGAGCGGATGGGGCAATTCCTGATGCTGGTGGCGCTGTCGGCATTAGTCATTGCCGGGATCGGCGTCGGTAATGGCGTGTCCTCCTATCTTGCCGCGCGGCGCGGGAGCATTGCCGCACTGAAAGTGCTGGGCGCGACATCGGGGATGATCGCGCGCATCTATGTGCTGCAGATCGGGGTGGTGGCGGGGATCGGCATCCTTGCCGGGCTGGTGGTCGGTGTTGGCGCGGTGCCGCTGATCGTGGCGCTGGCGGGCAACGTGTTGCCGGTCGCGCCGAGTTTCTCGGTCGAGTGGCTGCCACTGGTGCTGGCGGCGACATATGGCTTGCTGATTGCGCTCGCCTTTACCGCGCCGCCTTTGGTCGCGGCGGGGAGCGTGCCGGCGGCGGGCTTGTTGCGCGGCGTGTTCGATGAGCGCCGTGCGCCGTTGCGCCGGACCTTGCCCTGGATGGCGAGTGCGGGCGCGGCGATCGTCGCGCTGGCATTGTGGTCGGCGGAGCAACCCTGGCTGACCGCCGGGTTCCTGGGCGCGATGGTTGGGGTACTGCTGGTGCTGGCCGGATTCGGCTGGGCGGTGCGCCGGGGCGCGGCGGCGATGCCGCGGGCGCGGCGGCCGTTACTCCGGCTGGCCATCGCCGCATTGCATCGGCCGGGCGCGCGGACCGGCGCCCTGGTCGTCGCGCTTGGGCTGGGGCTGACCTTGTTCGTGCTGCTGGCGGCGATCCGCACCAGCATCGACGCCAATATCGCGCAGACCGTGCCGAAGCGCGCCCCTGCCCTGTTCGCGCTGGACGTGCCGCGCGACCGCGAAGCCGAGTTCCGCCGTGTCGTCACCGGCGTCGAACCGCGCGCGACCATCGCCACCGTGCCGGCGCTGCGCGGGACGATCACCGGCTATGGCGCGACGCGGGTCGCCGACCTCAAGACCATTCCCGACGGCGCCTGGGCGCTGCGTGGCGAGCGCGGGCTGACTTATGCGGCGACCTTGCCCGAGGGCAGCATATTGACCGCCGGGCGTTGGTGGCCGGCGCAATATGCCGGCCCGCCTTTGGTGTCGGTCGACGAGCGGCTGGCGCAGGCGCTCGCCCTGAAGATCGGCGATCCGATCAGCTACAGCTTGCTCGGGGTCGAACGCAGCGCGCGGATCGCGTCGTTCCGGCGGATCAACTGGGACACGCTCGGCTTCAATTATGTCATGGTGTTTTCGCCCAATGCGATTGCCGATGCGCCGCATAATCTCGCCGCGACGATCGACTTGCCGCCGGGGCGGGAAAGCGCGGTAATGCGTGCGCTGCTGAGCCCCATCCCGTCGGTGTCGGTGATCGAGGTCGGCGCGGTGCTGGGCCAGGTGCGCGACCTGGTGACGCAAATGGCGGCGGCGATCACCGCGGCGACGTCGGTCGCGGTACTGGCTGGAATCGCGGTATTGATCGGCGCGATCGCCGCCGCGCGCGAAGTGCGGACCTATGACAGCGTCATCCTGCGCACTCTCGGCGCGACGCGGTGGCAGGTGCTGGCGAGCCAGGCGATCGAATATGCCTTTCTCGGTGCGGCGCTGGCAGTGCTGGCGGTGATTCTCGGGCTGGGCGGCGCGTGGTATGTGGTGGTCGAATTGTTCGAGTTCGACTGGCTGCCTGATTATGGCGCGGTCGCCGTGACGCTTGTTGCCGGGGTGGCGAGCGTGATGGTGCTGGGCCTGGCCGGTGCCTGGCCGATCCTCGGGGTGCGGCCGGCGCGGGCATTGCGACAGCTTTAGAAAGTCCGGGAGGTTACCCCTCCCCGTTCGTGCTCAGGGCGAACGGAGAGAGGAAGTTCTGTTTATTGCCTAACGTAGCAGAAACCCGAGCTCGCCCAGCACGTCGCGCAGGACATGCCGGCCAGCCATCGACCAGGGCCCGCGCGTGCGTTCGCTCGCCTGGTCGCTCCAGTCGCGCTCGGCCAGGCCCTGTTCGCGCTGGAAGGTGCGCAGCCGCTCGTCATAATGCCGCGCGGCCTCGACCTGCGTATCGGTCCAGGCATATTGCTCGTGAAACAGCACTGACGCCTGGGGCAGGCGTGGCTTGACCGATGCCGGGCGCGCCGGGTCGGGCCTGCCGACAACCAGCCCGAACAAAGGGAAGACACGCGGCGGCAGGTTGAGCTCGGCGGCGACCTCGGCCGGCCTGTTGCGGATGCCGCCGATATAGACCGAGCCAAGCCCGAGCGATTCAAGCGCGACCACTGCGTTCTGCGCGGCGAGCGACGCGTCGACCGCGCCAAGTATGAAGCTTTCGGTATAGTCGAGCGCCTCGGGCCGTGTACCCAGCGCTTCGCCGATTTGAGTCAGGCGGTCGAAATCGATCAGCCAGACCAGCAGCAGCGGCGCCTCGACGATATGCCTCTGGTTGCCGGCAAGCGCCGCCAGCCGCGCCTTGCGCGCGGGATCCTGCACCGCGACGACACTCCACACTTGCAGGTTGGACGAGGACGCGGCGGATTGTGCGGCGGCGACCAGCGTCTCGATCGTGCCGGGGTCGAGCGGATCGGGCAGATAGGCGCGGACCGAGCGGTGATCGAACAAGCCGCGCAATATCGCATTGTCGGTCACCGGCACCGGTGCGTCGTCATAACGGTAGCGGGCGCGGACGGCGGTGTGGGACTCGCTCATGCGTGCTGCGTCGCAAGCTCTGGCGTGCGTTGCGTCGCGCGCGCGGTCAGCCCGTTCACCGGCCGCTCGAGTCCGAGATTTTCGCGCAGGGTGCGGCCTTCATAATCTTCGCGGAACAGGCCGCGCCGCTGCAGGATCGGCACGACCTGATCGACGAAGTCGGTCAGGCCAGTGGGCAGGATCGGCGGCATGATGTTGAAGCCGTCGGCCGCTTCACCCTCGAACCAGGATTGAATCACATCAGCGATCTGTTCGGGCGTGCCGACGCTGGTCAGGTGTCCACGCGCAGTCGACACCTGGCGGTAGAGCTGGCGCAGGGTCGGCCGTTCGCGCTCGACCAGGTCGGACACCAGCTTCAGGCGGCTCTTGCTGCCATTGGTGTCGCTCGGCAGCGGCGGTGCGATATCGTCGAGCGAATAGCCCGACAGATCGAACCCCTGATAATGCCGCCGCAAGATGCCCCAGGCGATCGCCGGGTGGACCAGCGACTGGAGTTGCTCGTAATTGGCCTCGGCCTCGGTTTCGGTCCCGCCGAGCACCGGAAAGATTCCGGGCATGACGAGCAGATCGTCCGCGCGGCGGCCATAGCGCGGCAAGCGCGCCTTGACGTCGCGGTAAAAGTCCTGCGCATCAGCGAGGATCAGATTGGCGGTGAAGATCACTTCGGCGGTGCGCGCGGCGAGCTCGCGGCCCGGCTCCGACGCGCCGGCCTGCACGATTACTGGATAGCCCTGCGGCGGACGACCGATATTGAGCGGCCCGCGCACCTGGAAATGTTCGCCTTCATGGCCAAGGACATGGAATTTGTCGGTATCGAGGAACACGCCCGCATCGCGGTCACGCACGAACGCATCATCCTCGTAACTGTCCCATAACCCCTTCACGACATCGATATATTCCTCGGCGCGTTCATAGCGGCGCGAATGTTCGAGATGCGCGGGCTGGCTGAAATTGGCCGACACGTCGGCGCCAGTGGTCACGACGTTCCACGCCGCGCGCCCGCCCGAGATCCAGTCGAGCGAGGCGAATTTGCGCGCCGTGGTGTACGGGTCCTCATAAGTGGTGGTCGAGGTGGCGACGAAACCGATCCGCTCGGTCACTTGCGACAATGCCGACCAGAGCGTGACCGGCTCGAAATGCGCCGCCTTGGCGTTCTGGCGGAAAGTCGCTTCGTCAGTGAAATCGGCATAGCCACCGGGACTGTCGGCGACGAACACCAGGTCGAACTTGCCACGTTCGGCGGTCTGCACGATCTGTTTGTAATGGTCGAGATTGTGGCCGGCATCGGCCTGAGTCGCGGGATGCAGCCAGGCCGAGACATGATGGCCGGTCGCCTGGAGAAACGCACCGAGGCGTAGTTTGCGGTTGGGCTTGCGATCGGTCTGGCTCATGCGGTGATCCTTGCTCTGTCGGAAGGGGAGGCAGCGTAGGGGGAGGCGCCGGATTCGGTCTCGACGCCGAGCAGGCCGAGCAGCTGGTGCTGGAGCGCGGCGAAACGCTCACGCCGGGCGGGGCCGGCGGGCGGCAGCGCGACCCGGATATCGGCGACGATGCGGCCCTGGTCGAGCACCACCACGCGGTCGGCGAGCTCGATCGCTTCATCGACATCATGGGTGACGAGCAGCACGGCGGGATTGTGCGTTGCGGACAGACGCCGCAGCAGGACATGCATGCGGATGCGAGTCAGCGCGTCGAGCGCACCAAAGGGCTCGTCCGCGAGCAGCAGTTCGGGTCGGCGCACCAGCGAGCGGGCGAGCGCGACACGCTGTTGTTCACCGCCCGACAGTTCATAGGGCCAGGAGCGTTCGCGCCCGTCCAGTTCGACTTCGGCCAGCGCCTCGAGCCCGCGTTGCCGCGCATCGGGGCCGTCGAGCCCGAGGACGACATTGTCGAGCACACGCTTCCACGGCAGCAGTCGCGCGTCCTGGAACACCACCGACAGCCGGTCGGGCACGATCAGGTCGCCCGACCCTTCCGCTTCGTGATCGAGATCAGCGAGTGCGCGCAGCAGGGTGCTCTTGCCTGAACCGCTGCGGCCAAGCAGCGCGACGAATTCGCCCGCGCCAATATCGAGGTCGATGCCATCGAGTACGCCCTTTCGGGTGAAGCGGCGGACCAGGTCGCGGATGCGGACGACGCTCATGCGCCAAGCGTCCGGCGCCACACCAGCGCGCGCCGCTGGACCACGCGCACCACGGCGTCCGAGCCAAGCCCAAGCACGGCATAGATCACCAGGCCGACCAGCATCACATCGGTCTGGGCATAATTGCGCGCGAGCGTGATCATGTAACCGATGCCGCTGGTCGCATTGAGCTGCTCGACCACCACCAGCGCGAGCCAGGCCGCCGTCACACCAAAGCGCAAGCCAAGCAGCATGCCGGGCAGTGCGCCGGGCAGCACGACATGGCGGATAAAGGCGAAGCGTCCGAGCCCCAATGTCTCGGCCAGCTCGACCTGCTTGATGTCGATTGCGCGCAGGGCGCTGTGCGTGTGGATATAGATTGGCGCGAATACGGTGACGGCGATGACCGTGACCTTCATGGCCTCGCCCACGCCGAACCACAGGATCATGAACGGGATCAGCGCGAGCACCGGGATGCCGCGCTTCAGCTGCACCAGCCCATCGATGACATAGCCGCCGAGCAGGCTCAGCCCCGAGATCAGCGCAAGCAGCACGCCAGCGAGGGTGCCGAACGCCAGCCCTTGCGCGGCGCGCCAGGCGGAGACGGCGAGATTCTCCTGCAGCCGCCCATCGCGGATCAGCTCGATCCCGGCGGTAACCGCGGTCCAGGGTGCGGGCAGGATGCGCGTGTCGAGAAAACCGGTGAGCGAGAAGACCGACCAATAGACCAGGAGCAGCGCCGGCCCGAGCACCCAGCCCCAGGCGAGCGGGGTATCGAGCCCGAGCCGGCGCGTACCGCGCCGGACGGGTGCCTCGGTCGCGATATTGGGCAACAGCACTTCGGCAATAGCCGGGAAGGTCGCGATGTTTGGGAAGGGCGCGTTCATGACAGCTCCTTTCAATGGTCGGCGGCCAGGCCCGTAGCGAAGCCATTGGCGGCAATCTCTTCGAAGCGCCGGTCGAACAGGGTGGCGGCATCGATGCGTGGCTTGTTCATTTCCGGGGCAAGCAGGTCGATCGCGGCCTGCTGATAGGCGACCGGCTGATCCCAGCCCCGCGCCACGTCGATGTCGCCGAGCGCGGCGAGGATCAGCTTCGCATCGGCGGGGGGCAGGCCCTGATGTTCGACATAATAGCCCCGGGCGAGTTCGTCGCGGTGGGTCTGCTGCCAGGCCTGGGCGCGGCCCCACCAATGCACGAACTGCTTGAGCGCCGCGGCCTTGGCCGGGTCGTGCAGCACCTCGGCGGGGACATAGGCGAGCACCGCATCGTCGCGGAATTCGGGATGGGGAATGATCCTGGCGCCGTCCTTGCCGAACTTGCGCAGATAGCGTTCGGCGACGATGCCGCTGCCGATCGGCGCGACGTCGACGAGATTGCTGGCGAGCGCGCTGGTATAGACATCGCCGCCGATGCTCGACGGCAGTTCGACCAGCTTCACGTCGTTTTTGGTCAGGCCGAGCGCCTTCAGCGTCAGCAGCACGATCTGGCTCTGCACCTGGCTCGGACTGAACGCGATGCGCTTGCCGCGCAGGTCGGCGAGCGTCCTGATCCCGGCTTTGGGTGCGATGGCAAGCACAAAGGCGGGATGCTTCAGCGGGTCGAGGCGCTGGCGAAAGGCGACGATCCGGACCGGCAGCCCAACCCAGGTGGCATGGATCGGCGGCACATTGGCGCCAAGCCCGACATCGAGCGCCTTGGCGTGAAATGCCTCGGTTACGTCAGGACCACCAGTGATCTGCGCCCATTTCACCGTGAAGGGCAGCTTCTTGTCCCAGCCCAGATGCTCGAACACCCATTGCGTCACCGGGTCGCCGACCACCAGGACGGTGCCCCCGGGCACCGTGTCGGGCAGCGCCGCCGTCTCCGCCAGATCGCCGCTCGCGTCGCGCGGCGGTTGGCGGTTGGGCGCGAAAGCGAAGAGCAGGCCGATACTGACCACGACGAACGCGGCCAGGCCGATAAAGCCCCAGGGCCGCCTCGCCGTCGTCGCGCGCGGCATCAGCCGAGTACGTTGAACAGCTCGCCTTCCAGCGGCTGCGAGACAAAGCCATCGGGTCCGCGCGTCAGGTCGCCGGCAACGGTGATGCGCCGGACCGCGCGGGGCAGATCGAAGTTGGAATAATCGATCGGCCCGGCATGGGCGACCGCCTGATTGTCCCACACCACCAGCGATTTGGGCCGCCAGTGGAAGCGCACCTGATATTCCGGCCGGGTTGCTTCGTAGAACAGCAAATCGAGCAGCGCCTTGCTCTCCGGCTCCTTCAATCCGACGATATGGCTGATCGTACCGGGATTGAGGAACAGCAGTTTCTCGCCGGTTTCGGGATGGATGCGCACCAAAGGATGGAGCGACACGAACGGCCCGGTCGAGCGGCCGTCGCGACGCGGCTTGCTGCCGGCGGAATCATAGCCGCTGGTGCGGTGGACCGCTTGCAACCCGTCGATCAGCGAGCGGATCGGGGCGGACAGGCCCTCATAGGCGGCGATGAGATTGGCGAACAATGTGTCGCCGCCATAAGGCGGGATCTCCACGCCGTGCAGGATCGAATAGCGGTTGGGGTTGGCGACGAACGTGATGTCGATATGCCAACCTTTATAGTCACGTGGCGGCTCGCGCCCCGGCGGGGCGGCATCGTTGCGCGCGCGACGGGTGCGATATTCCTCGACGCTCCGTTCCCATATCTCGGGATGATCCTCCAGTCCCTCGGCGATCGGATGCGCCGGGGTCAACGGCCCGAAGGCGCGGCCGAACGCCTTGAGCTGATCATTGCCGATCTGCTGGTCGCGAAAGAACACCACACGCCAGTCATGCAGCGCTTTCTGGATGTCGGCGGCAGTCTCGGGATCGATCGGCTGGCGCAGGTCGACGCCTGAAATCTCCGCGCCGATTACGGGCGTAACCGGGTCGACGGTGATGCGGCTGTAGCTGAACCGGTCGGCGGGATCGGGGCGAATGGCGGTGGCGATGTTCATGGCGGTTCCTTTCGGAAAAAAGCGGGGGTCGAAACCAGCGGATCAGGCGGGAACGGGCTCGGGCGGCACGAGCCTGAGGCTCTCGGCCGGGTAACGCGCACCAGCGGTGGCGCCGCGCGGGAAGGCAGCCTCGAGCGCGGCGAGCGCATCGGCATCGAGCGTCAGGTCGTTCGCCGCCCAGTTCGTTTCGAGATGTGCAATGTGGCGCGTGCCCGGGATCGGCACGACGCCGCGCGACAACACCCAGGCGAGGCTGACTTGCGCGGGGGTGGCGCCGATTTGCGTGGCGACGCGGTTGATCACGTCACGCCGGCGGCTGTTGGCGGCGATCGCATCGGGCTGGAAACGCGGATGCAGGTGACGGCGATCCTCGGGATCGGTCACTTCTGCCCCGGCAAGAAAGCCCCGGCCAAGCGGGCTATAGGCGACGAAGCCGATGCCCAGCTCACGCACCGTGGGCAGGATCTCCACCTCCACATCGCGCGTCCATAACGAGTATTCGCTTTGCAGCGCGGTGAGCGGATAGGTGGCGTGCCCGCGGCGGATGCCGTCCGCGCTTGCCTCCGACACGCCGACGCCCCCGATCTTGCCTTCATCGACCAGGCGACCGAGTTCGCCGATCGATTCCTCGATCGCGATATCGGGGTCGACGCGGTGGAGATAATAGAGATCGATGTGATCGACGCCGAGGCGCTTCAGGCTGGCCTCGACCGCGTCGCGTGGCCGCACCGGCTCGACCGCCGCGCCACCGCCATTGGGGCGGTGGACGAATTTGCTGGCGATGAGCAATTCATCGCGCCGCACCGCGATCGCCTGGCCGAGCAATGCCTCATTATGGCCATCGCCATAGCCGGTCGCGGTATCGAAAAAGGTGACGCCCAGATCGATCGCGCGGCGGATGGTGCGGATCGAGGCTGCATCATCGGCCTGCCCATAGCTGTGCGACAATCCCATCGCGCCGAACCCCTGGCGGCTGACCTCGAAACTTCCGATTTGCGGCATGGCTTACTCCCTCGCTGCGGCGACCCGCCGCACGTCCGAACCCATTCAGGGTGCGCCCATCGGCGCGGTCGGCGAACGTAGAAAATCTTTCACGATCGACAGAATCCATACTGATCTTATAGGAATTAAAGATCAAGCGTGGGCAGGGTGACGGCGCATGCGGCCATTATCCCACGTGGCCCGATAATTGCATTTAATATCTGTATGATCAGCGAGACATGAAAGCGAAATCATGCCGCCGAGATGGGCGCGGGCGCAGAAAATCTATCGTCCTGAGAAGAGGAAAAACGGCTTAATTCCGATTGACTAGATAGGAATTGGAACGGCACCAGTCCGGCACTGACCGGGCCGCCGCCACGAGCGGATGTCAGCCAGCCCAACGCACCAGATCAATCCAAGTCCCGGATCAATCCAAGTCCCAGATCAATCCAAGTCGAGGTATCGTCATGCACAAATCCCATCGCCGCGCGCTGCTCCTGTCCTGCGTCACGGGCATGGCAATGATCGCCGCGCCGGCCTTTGCCAGCGACCCGGTGCGCGATGCGGACCCGGCGGTGACGGCGGATACGGATGCGGCAACCGAAGCCGCCGGCACCGAGATCATCGTTACCGCGCGCCGTCAGTCGGAGCGCGCGCAGGACGTGCCGATCGCGCTGTCGGTGCTGACCGGCGCGGCGCTGGAACGCACCGGCGGCTATACGCTGACCGATGTGCAGTTCCAGACGCCGAGCCTGACCGCGTATAATTCCAACCCGCGCAACAGCTCGATCGGCATTCGCGGCATCGGCGTCTCCTCCGCCTCGGACGGTCTCGACACCTCAGTCGGGGTCTATATCGACAATGTCTATCTCGGCCGCCCGGGCATGGCGCTGTCCGACCTGATCGATGTCGATCGGGTCGAAGTGCTGCGCGGTCCGCAAGGCACTTTGTTCGGCCGCAACAATTCGGCCGGCGTGCTCAACATCACCACGCGCAAGCCCGAATTCACCTTTGGCGGCACCGCCGAACTGTCGGCGGGCAATTACGGCTACAACCAGGAACGCATCAGCATCACCGGGCCGATCATCGACGGGCTGCTGGCGTTCCGCGTCACTGGCTTCAACACGCACCGCGACGGTGTGCTCGACAATATCAAGACCGGGCTCGGCGCCAACAGCGTGGGCCGCGCCGGCGGGCGCATCCAGTTGCTGGCGACCCCGGCGACCAACCTGACGCTGCGGCTGATCGCCGATTATTCGATGGAGGACGACAGCTGCTGCGTCAGCGCGACCAAGCTGGTGCTGCCCGCGAGCCTCAGCGCGACCACCGGGCGCACGCTCCAGGCGCTCGCGGCGCTCGGCTATGTCCCGGCGCGCAGCCTCGATTTCACCCGCAACAATTCACCGCAGAACATGAAGACCGACCAGAAGGGCGTGTCGTTCCAGGCCGACTGGGATCTCGGTTTCGCCAGCCTGACCTCGATCTCGGCCTGGCGCTACTGGCATTTCAATCCGTTGCAGGACAGCGACGGCACGCCGCTCGATATCATCCAGGTCAATGTCGCGCAGACCAAGGACGATCAATATTCGCAGGAAATCCGGCTGGCGTCGCGCCCTGGGCGCTTCAACTGGCAGGTGGGCGCTTATCTGTTCCACCAGCGGCTGAAGGATCATTTCATCCTCAACCAGTTCGGCACCGATGCCAGCGCGTTTTACACGACCTATGCCCGGCTCGCCAATCCGGCGGCAGCCGCGATCAACATCGCACCGGGATCGCAATATCTCGACGATGTCGACACGACGGTCGACAGCGTCGCGGCATTCGCCCAGGCCAATTTCGCGGTCACCGACCGCCTCACCGTGACCGGCGGCATTCGTTACACGCACGACAAGCGTTCGGGCACATCGGACACCTCGACCTTCGGTACGCCTTATGTCCCGACCTCTATCCCGTTCCACTATGACGTATCGGTCACTGACGACAATGTGTCGTATCTGGCCAGCGTCTCGTACAAGCTGGCCGACGACGTGCTCACCTATGCCTCCTATTCGACCGGCTACAAGGGATCGGGCCTGAACCTGAATTCGGCGGTGTCGGCGGGCACGCCGCTGGTGCTGGCGCCGGAAAAGGTCCGGAACTGGGAGCTGGGGCTGAAGAGCCAGCTGTTCGACCGGCGCCTGACACTCAACCTCAGTGCCTTCTCGACCAATTTGTCGGGGCTGCAGGCCAATATCGTCCCGACCAACGGCAATCGCTCCTATCTCGCCAATGTCGGCGAGGTGCGGTCGCGTGGTGTGGAGGTCGATGCGTCGCTTCGCGCCACCGACACGCTGACGCTCAGCGCCAATGGGTCATATAATGACGCGACCTATACGAAATACGCCAACGCGCCCTGCCCGGTCGGCGTGACCGGCATCTGCGACCTGACCGGCAAGCCCTTGTTCCAGGCACCCAAATGGGTCGGCAACGCGACGGTCGATTATCATGTCGAACTGGCGAACGGCCTGCGTCCCTATGCCCTGGCGCAGATCAGTTATCGTTCCAGCACTTTCGGCACCGCCGATGCCGGTCCCTATAGCCGGATCGACAGCTATGCGCTGGCTAATTTCCGCATTGGCACGACCTTCGCCAAGGGCCGCTACGATCTGTCCGCCTGGATCAACAATGCATTCGACAAGAAATATTTCCAGAACCTGTCGACCACCGCGATCGTCGGCACCTCGCCTTTTGCCTATGCCGGCCAACTGGGCGCGCCGCGTACGATCGGCGCGACGTTGCGCGCCAGTTTCTAGGCCAGCTTCTAGGCCAGCTTCTGGGCCAGCTTCTGGGCCAGCTTCTGGGCCAGCTTCTGGGATCGACTTGGGGCAAACGGGAAGAGGTGATTTCACGCAACCCTGATGTTGCTCCACATCTGCCTGTTTACGCAAAACCGTATCTATTATGGTTCCAAAAGAATTGGACCTGGAAGAGTGCGACCTCTTATCCTTCGACTCAGTACAAATCATTACATCAAGTTACTGGGCACGATCGGGGGCAATGTTGAAACCGAACTGGCGCGAAATGCCGTCTTGCAGGGAGCTCGATCTTGTCGCAATTCCCGGAGGCGAAGTCGAAATCGGATCGACGCTGGATGAAATAGATGCCTGTGTCGACGCCTGGCGAGACCGGCTGGTCGACCCCGGCTATGCGCCAGCCTTTCGCGACTGGATCCGCAAGGAATATCCCCGGCACGGCATTCGGATCGCGCCGTTCCATATCGGCCGCTTCCCGGTCACCAATCAGGCCTATACCGATTTCGTCGCCGCGACCGGTCACCCGATTCCGGAATCGATCGCGATCGGCGGCCCGGCCCGGCACCCCGTCTGGGGCGTCGATTATGACGATGCGCTCGCCTATGCGCTCTGGCTGGGTGACGAGACCGGGACCAATTGCCGCTTGCCGAGCGAGGCCGAATGGGAATGCGCCGCGCGCGGCCCGGGCCATGCCGACTATCCGTTCGGCGACAACTTCGATCCCGCACGCTGCAACACGATCGAAGGCGGAGTCGGCACGACCACGCCGGTCAACCATTATCCCCAGGGCATGTCGGGCTATGGCGTGTTCGACATGGGCGGCAATGTCGAGGAATGGACCTCGAGCTTCTATGCCCCCTATCCCGGCGGCGCGCGGGTCGACGATGATATCAGCAGCGCGGCCGGGTCGCGCTACCGCACGCTGCGCGGTGGATCCTTCGCGCTCGGCGGGGATCTGGCGCGGTGCGCACGCCGGCATGGGCCGCATCCGGCACCGCAATTCCGCTATCGCGGCTTTCGGGTGGTGGTGGCATGAGCGAGCGCGAAGCCCTGTCGTCCGCGACCTTCGACATCGCCCATCGCTCGCCGATCAGCGGGATCGATGCATTCGGCGATCATTATGTCGCCACTGCCGGCTATGACAGCCAGGTGATATTATGGGATGCGCGCGACGGCCGCCCGCTCGCCAATGCCTGGCACGATCATCTGGTCAATCAATGCCGCTTCAGTCCCGATGGCCGTCAACTGCTCAGCGCGAGCAGCGATTATACCGCGCGAATCTGGTCGGTCGGTGGACTGACTCCGATTGCCGTGCTGCGCGGACATACGGACGATGTGGAGATGGCAAGCTGGAGCCCCGACGGGCGTCTGGTCGCGACCGCGTCGCGCGATCACCTGATCCGCATCTTCGATACCGCCGGCACTTTGCTGCGCAGCATAAAGGGGCATGAAGCCGATGTCTTGTCGGTCGAATGGCGTGTCGATGGTCAGGCGCTGGTTTCGAGCAGCGATGACGGCACCGTACGCCGATGGGATGTGGTAAGCGGCGTGGAGCTGGAGCGTTTTTCGCTCGGGGGAGAAACCGACACGGTGGTGATCACGCGCGCGGGCACGTTGTTCGCAGGCAATGATCGCGGCGAAATCATCGTGCTCCGCGATGGACGGGCGTCAGTGACTCCGGGTCATGATGCCGGGATCAAGCGCCTCGCTTTTGACGAAGCGACGCAACGGTTGATGAGCGCGAGCTATGATCGCACCGTCAAACTCTGGGAACCAGGGGGCGATGACGCGCTGCGCCTGGTGCAGCAATCCGCTGTGCCGGCGATGATCTGGCTGCGCGCGGCAACCTTCGCGTCGCATGACCGGCTGTTGTTCGGCAGCTTCGGCAGCAGCTATGCCGAATATTCCCCGTCATCCGACCAATGGCGGGTCGACCGGATCGAGGACACGCCCGGCATCAATGCCGGCCATGTCCATGACGGCGCGGTCTGGACGGTGGGCGATGCCGGCGTGGTGCGCCGCGACGGCGAAGCGGTGACCCGGCTCGGCAGCCTGTGCAACTTCATCCATGGCTGGTCCGGGCGGCTGGTGACCGGCGGACAGCTCGGCATCCTGTTCGACGCGATTTCCGGTGAGGTGCTGCACCGGCACCATTCGCCGCTCAATTGCGCGGCGTCGTGGCGCGTGGCGAGCGGTGAGCGGCTGATCATCGGCGCCTATACCGGCGAGGGGCTGGTGTTCGCGCTGGAGGATGATGGAACCGTCCGGTTCGAGGGCGAGATCGCGCTGCACGACAATGCGGTCAAAGGCGTGGCATGTGACGGCCACACGCTGTTCAGCGTTTGTGCGACCGCCGCGATGGCGCGCCACGATGCGCTCAGCCTGGACGCGATCGAACGCCTGCCCGAGGCACATGACAAGATCGCCAATGGCGCCGCCCGTTTGCCCGGCGGCGGTTTTGTCAGCGTCAGCCGCGACCGCAAGCTGCGGTTATGGACCGATGCCGGCTGCCGCGCGATCGCGACGCCGCACGACCATTCGATCAAATGCGTCGCGACGCTCGAGGGTGCGCGCGCGATCGCCACCGGCTCCTATGACGGCAAGGTGGCGATCCATGACCTGACCAATGGCGACTGGCCGATCGTGCGGCAGATCAGCCGTTTCGGCATTTCCTCGCTCGCCGCCGACGAAGCCGGAAATGCGTTCGTCGCGACATCCTATGACGGGAATTATTACCGCATTCCGATGAGCGGCTGATCCAGGCCGAGCGAATCCGGCCGATACGCCCCTCACATTCCGTAGGGAATCAGCTCGAAATTGCGCGCGCCGCTGCTGCGCACCTGTGCCAGCGCCGCGCCATATTCGATCAGGATGCCGAGTGCATAGTCGAGCCGGAAGCGAATATAGGCATCGTCCTCCGACACCGGTTCGGGGTCGTTGAGGACTTCGGTGACGCGGCGCACGATCACTTGTTCCGGAATGTAGCAGATCTGCGTATCACGATAGCTGCTCAGCCGCAGTTCCGACGCCGGCGACGACCCGCCATGGCCCGATGACAGGCCGATGATCAGCGCCGGCCGGTCGGCCAGTTCGTGGCTGGTGCAATAGAGGAAGAAATTCTTCAGCGCGGGCGGCGCCATGCCGTTCCATTCGGGCGCGACCAGCACCAGCGCGTCGGACGCGCGGATCATGTCCGCGATCGGCGCCCAGGCCGCGGCCTGCGCCACCTGAGCATCGGGGTCGTCAGTCCAGAGCGGTAACAGGCCGGTTTCAAGCGTGACCGCATGCGCGCCGACGGTGCGACGTTCGAGCAGAGCCTGGATAAAGGCGGCGACCTTGGCCGATTGCGACCGTGGCCGCTGACTGCCGGTGATGATGGTGATCATGACATCGATACTCAGATAAGCGCTGGGATAAGCGCAGGCGCGATCGGCCCCAATGCCATGCACCGCTCATTGTGAATGCGAAAGCGGTGCGCCGTGCCCGAGCGCCCGAAAGTCGCGAGGTCGAATGGATAACCGTCCGGCCGGGTCATCCACACCAGCCCCTTGGAGAAATCGGACTGGTCGGGAACGACCGAGAGTTTCGCGCCGCTGGCGAAATCGCACAGCACCAGTTCGGTGCGATAATTGACCAAAGCGAGATAGCGGCGCGATTCGTCCCAGATGAAATCCTCGATCGTGTTGCCGCAATTGTCGACATAGTCGCTGACATGCTGCGTCAGCAGGTCGAACCGGCGCAGTTCGCAGGTGTCGACATAGATCAGCGTGTCATCGCACCATTTCATGCGCTTGGGACGCGAGGTCGGACCGAAGGACAACAGAGGCTTGAGATCGCCATCGCACAGCATGATGTCGCCGCGACGTTCGGCAAAGGCGAGTACATCGCGCCCCGGATGATATGCGAGCGACCAGATCGGCTCGCGAAGCTGGTTCTGATAGGCCTTGACGATATCGCCGCTCACCGTGTCGATCTTGTAGACGCAGCCGCGTTCGGTGCAGACATAAGCGACGGGCCGGCCCGGCACTGCCGCGAGATCGCGCAGTTCCTCGCCCACATCGCACACCTGCCGCGCCCCACCCTGCCCCAGTTCGATCAGCTGGCCATTCTTCTGCGCCAGCAACAGGCCTGCCGAGCCCATCACCATGCGCTTGGTATAGGTGCTGCCATTGGACGGTGGCTTGGCGACCGGCGCGCCGGGCGTGCTCCCGACCAGACCGGTAACCGGATCCGGTTCACCAAGGTCGATGCGGCCGATGCTGTCGCCCTCGCCCGCGAAGTACAACGTGTCGCCATCGCGCAGACAGGTCCAGACGGTGTTGGGTGTCTCCTTGATGCTGGCGACGATGCCCTGGGTGGCGAGATCGACCTTGTACAGGCCGCCATTGAAGCAATGCGCGATCAGCGTATCGGGCGCGCGCTCAAGCGTCCTGATCCAGCGCATCTTGTACGGCGCCCGCCAGGCGAGGCGCTTATAGTCGCAGGTCTTCGGATCGATCTCATAGACCGTGCCGTCAAAGCCGGCGGCGAACGCCCGCCGCGAGACTGAATTATAGGTGACATGTTCGAGATCGTCACGCGTGAGGCGATGGCCGCGCAACGGTTCCGTCCGGCCGCGGATATCGATGCGGATGACATAGAGTTCGTCACAGGCGATGAGATATTCGTCGTCGCCGAGCGGTTCGAACCAGTGAAGGTTGAAATTGCCCAGATTCCAGGAACGCAGTTCGACACCGTCGCGCGACAACACGGCATGGCCGCCCGCAGCGCTGATCAGCGAGCCATCATCATCGACGTAACGCAAGGTCACCAGATCGATATCATGGTGGAAGCGGGTGCAGTGCCGAATGGTCAGGCGATCATCGGGAAAATCGAGTTCGAGCACGCCGGCATTGCCGCTGCGCACCGCAAGCCGCTTCTCACGCGGGTGGAAGGTCAGTGCCTGGCTGAGCGAGTGCGCAAACGGTACCGGCGTGGCGTCGTTGCGGCACGGCACGTCGCGGAACACGAACCGATCGAGCAACCGGAGCGAACTGCCCTGGCGCTCGAAAATGCTGACGCTGCGGTCCATCGACATGGCCGCGAAATAAGGCCGCGTCGGATGCGCCGCGATGACTTCAATCGCGCCGCCATGTGCGTGTTGCCGTTCGAGCACGGCGAAATCATCGACCCGGATGACGATGACGTCACCACCCATGGTGCCGGCAACGAGAATCTCTTCGTCCGGCGCAAGCGCGAACGACCCGATCTTGCGCGAAGACTGCATCTGACAAAAAGCCCCTCGGAGGTCGTTGCGGCTCGCCGCATTCGTATGCGGCGAGCCAACACGGATCCGAAGTCGGTCAGATCATCTGGCGGATCGAGAACCCATGAGCGAGGACGGTGGCGGGCGGAATATTGCGTGCTTCGGCCGCAGGGACGCTCAAAACCTGTTCGTTGAACAAGGTCTGCATCACATAGCGAAATTCGGCATCGTTAAGCTTTCCGTCAAGTTTACCACGGAATGACTCAAGATGCTTGTAAAGTTCATCCAAGTTCTTCTGGCCTTCGCTGGTCTTGATACCGCTAAGTGCGGCAGAAGCTTTTCCGAGATCAAGAATCATGATTATCTCTCCTTCTTGAAACATCTAGAATGGATGTATTCCGAGATGACGACCTTGAGTATCCAACGAATCACTTTCCAGTCAAGGATACATATCCAATTTGGAGTATAAATATATCAGATGCTGATATAGACTATATGACAGATACTTGAACTTGGATATCGGGGACTCCCGGTGTAAGTAATGTTACGAAGGGAAACGGGCATGCAGTCTTTCGATGCTCAACTCACGCAGAGCCAGTTGATCGTCCAATCCTGGGCTCGCCGGGCGCGGAGGCGGAGCCCGGCCGGATGACGCGCGCCGCCGTCATGGCCAGGATCGAACCTAAGTCCGGTACCGCGCCTGACGAATCGCGCAGCCCCGGACTTGCCAGCCTGGCGCCCGTGATCCGCGATCTTGCCATGAGCTTCAGGCCGTCCTGCGTGCTGTTCTCAGCCGTTCAGACCGGCCTTTTCGCGGCACTCTCGCCGGACGGCAGCACCGTTGCGGAGGCCGCCCAAGCGGTGGGCATGACCGAGACCTCGGCCAGGCTATTGCTGAACGGGCTGGTCTCGATCGGCCTCGCCCGACACGGTCAGGACGCGCGATACCGGCCGCTGTCGGCGTTGGACAGCGCGGCACTCACCGAGGGATTTCTAGCCGAGGTCCGCGCACATCACCGCGAGGCCGCGGCCTGGCTGCGGACGGCGGCATTTCTGCGCGGGCTGGAGGATGTACCGGTCGCGTATCGGCGCGAGTTGCTCGACGGGCGGATGGCGGAGCGTCCGGGCATCCGGGCGATGAATCGCCAGCTCGCTCAGGTCATTCTCGACCGGATGGGACCGCTGGCGTCGCGCGCGCGGCATGTGCTCGACATTGGCGGCGGCGATGGCGATTTCTGCGAGGCGCTGCTCGCGCACAATGCCCAAGCGCGAGTCGAGATCCTCGACCTGGCCAGCGGCATCGGCATGTGCCGGCGCTTTGCGACAGGCCCGGATGCCGGCCGCGTGGCGCTGCGCATCGGGGATGCGCGTACCCTGACGAGTGGCACGCGCTACGATCTGGTGGTGATCAACGAGTTGCTCGAACTGTTTCCGCACGCGGAGAAACGGGCGATCGTCGAGCGCGCGGTCGCCGCGCTGGCGCCGGGCGGGCACGTGGCGATCATCAAGTTCGCGCTCGACCGCGACGGGGTGCGGCCGGCGGGCGCGGCGCTGTTCTCGGTCCGGATGACGCTGAAATCGGACGGCGCCTATCTGGAAAGCGATGACGAGGTCGCCGCGATGCTTGGCGCGTGCGGCTGCGACGCGATCGAACGGCTCGACATTGGCGGGATAAAATCGGTGATGCTGGGCCGGCGGACGGGCAGCACGGAAATCTTGCGGGAGAGAGACGGCATGAACGAGACACAGGCGACGGCGGGCGAACTCGCGCTGTGGCGCGAGCTGATATCAGTGGCGACGTCGTTCCGGCTTGCCGGAGTCCTGTTCGCCGGCGCCGAGCTCGACCTGTTCAGCCAGATCCCGCCGGAGGGATGCAGCGCGGCGGACGTCGCGGCGCGGACGGGCACCAGCACGGTCGGCGCCGAGGTGCTGATGAATGCGCTCGCCGCGATCGGCATCATCCATAAGGATGACAACCAGTTCGCGATCCATGGCGATGTCCGGGTATTGCTGGCGCAAGGACCGCGCTGCATCCTGCCCGAAATCCTCCAGTTCCGCGCCGAGAACGAAATCTGGCTGCAGCTCGGCGACATCCTGCGGTCGCCCGAGACGCGCCCCGAAGCCGCACGGATCATGGAAAGCGCGCATTTGCCCGAGTATCTGACCTCGGTCGCGATGGCCAACCAGCCCGCCGCCGACCGGCTGGTCGAGCATATCGCACCGCTGCTCGAACGGGCGACCGACGTGCTCGACCTGGGCGGCGGGAGCGGCACTTTCTCCGATCGCATCCTGTCGGTCGCGCCGCAACTCCGGGTTACCCTGTTCGACCGGCCCGAGGTGATCGAACAGAATGGCCCGCGCTTCGCGGCACAGATTCGTGCCGGGCAGATTGTACTGCAAGGCGGCGACGCGCTCGACTTCACGCTGGCCAACCGTTTCGACCTGGTGCTGGTCAGCGACTTGCTGCATTATTTTTCGCACGCCGAGAAGCGCCGTATCCTCGCCAATGCACAACAAGTGCTCGCGCCCGGCGGCACGCTGATCATCAGCAAATTCAGGCTCGACGATAGCGGCGCCTCACCACCCGCGGCGGCACTGATCTCGCTCAAAGTGCATCTGCAGCGGCCCGAAGCCTATCTCGAAGAGGATCGAGAGGCGGCGGCGCTGCTGCGCGAACTCGGCCTGGCGGCAGTGACGATCGAGCGGCTGGACGATGCAAAGTCGATGGTGAGCGGCAAGGCAGCGGCAGCATGACCAGCTATGTCGAGCATATCCAATATATCACCGGCGACCTCGACCGGCTGGTCGGTTTCTACAGCCATGTGTTCGACTGGCGGCTGCGCGGGCGCGGGCTGGAGAAAGCTGCCGACCGCTCCTATGACTGGGTCCATATCGGCACCGACGATAGCTATGTCGCCTTCCGCACGCCCTATCATGGCGGCGAGCAGATTGACGGCACGCGGCTCGGCCATACGCATTTCGGCATCGTCGTGCCCGACCTGGACCAGGTGATCGGGCGGCTGGACAGCCTGGGTTGCGCGTATCGCCGCAAAGGCAATCATCCGTTCCGTGAGCGGATCTATATCCGCGATCCCGACGGCAACGAGATCGAGATTATCCATTATCTCAGCGCCTATCCCGCCGAGCGCAACGATTATGACCTTGACGGCTAGTCGCGACGTGCCGGACCGGAATGGGGAGACGGGCGCAGAGCCGCCGCCCGAGCAGGATCTATCGGCGGCGCTCGACCGCTTGCTTGCCGATGCCGAGATCTGGCGGCCGCGCATCCTGATGTCGGCGGTACAGCTCGACATTTTTTCCGCGCTGGAGACCGAACCGGCTTCGGCGGCGCGTATCGCCGAACGGCTGGGCACCGATCACGCGGCGACGGCGCGGCTGCTCAGCGCGCTGCACGAGATGGGCTATCTCGCGCTGACCGCCGACGGCTATCGCAACATGGCGGCTGCCTCGGCCTTCCTGACCAGTTCCTCGCCGCATTATATCGGCTCATGGTTCAAGCTGCATGACACCGACTGGCCGGCCTGGGCCGGATTGACCCGGTCGATCCGTGAAGGACGTGAACCGGCGGAGGGAAGCATTTTCCATGATCGCGAACGACTGCGCACCTTGTTGCTGGCCGCACATGAACGTGCGTTGCTGTTCCATCTGGCACCCACGGTCGCGGCGATCGACCTGGCCGGCGTGCGTAACCTGCTCGATCTCGGCGGCGGCGCGGGCAGCTATTCGCTTGGCTTTTGCGAAGCCAATCCCGATCTGGTCTGCACCATCTTCGACTTGCCCGACGCGATCGACATCGCACGCGAGATCATCTCACCCTATCCGATGCGTGATCGGATCCGGCTGGTATGTGGCGATTTCACCCGCGACGATCTGGGCGACTCCCATGACGTGGTGTTCCTGAGCAATGTGCTGCACGGCGAGGGCCCTGCCGCCGCGCTCACCTTGCTGCGCAGGATCCGCGCCGCGCTGGCGCCCGGCGGGCGTGTGATCATCCGCGATTCCTTCCTTGAGGAGGATGGCACCAACGCTCGGGGCGGGGCGGTGTTCGGCATGACGCTGATGATCGAGACGCTCGAAGGGCGGACGCACCGGTTGAGCGATGTACAGGCCATGCTGCGCGAAGCGGGGTTCGGCGAGATCGACCAGCCGAGCGGGCAGTTCCTGGTCGGACGGGTCAGCTAAGCCATCTGCGCCGCATAAGCCGGATCGACATAGCCGACATCCACGCCGATATGCGAATAGACCTCGATGATATGGCCGTCGGGATCGGCGAAATAGAACACGGTGCGCAGCCCGTCCGGCGTAACATAGAGTTCGGCGCGGCCGGTCGGCTGTGGGCCGACCACTTGCGAGATGCCCCGATCCTCAATCAGCCGGGCGAATTCATGCACGCCGTCAGTCGTGGTTTCGAAGCCGAAATGGAAACGCGGATGGCCAAAGCCCTCCCCACCCTCCTCGAGGAAAAAGTCGAAACCGCCCACTTCGAGGATCACCTTGCCCGGGCGCAAATGGCGGACATAATGAAAACCGAGCTTGCGCACGTAAAAGTCCATCGACCGTTCGAGATCGGTCACCGGCAGGTTGAGGTGCGACAAGGAAATCGCGTGCTTCATGCTGACCATCCCCCAATATCATCGCCGGGATCATTTAGCATTGGGCGCACATCAATGGTGGGGAAATGGGTGCGAAATGGACGGATCGCTTATGCGGGATCGAGATACGAAGGCGAGCAGCGGCAGCGGCAGCGGCGCATGGCCCGAATAACTTTGCGCCGATGGCAAGGTTGGCAATGTGCGGTTGCCGCCGATGCGAAATTCGGGGGATGACCTGTTCTGATATTCGATGTCGTAATGCAGGCTGATGATCGCGGTGTTGACGATACAGAAATAGGCTTAGCGCAATTTCTTGTCCGTCAAGGGCGATTCAATCAAGCTGCAGGATGCCGCACGGTGACGGTCGGACGAGACGCCAGCCAGGCGCTCTTGTCTGCGCTCTTTCATATGGCCGTGAAACGTCGGGTGATCATCACCCCTGTTTCGATCGGAACGGCCCCTGTTAATGTCCCTGTTCCGCCCTGTTTTCATAACAGGGGCGGCATCAGCCATGTTACTGAAAACAGACGCATAATCCAGATCCCGGATCCAACACAACAGGGGCCAGAAAATACAACGTCGAAAACAGGGGATAACAGCGGGTAACAGGGGCGAAGCTTTAAAGGGTCCAGCCGAACTCCAGCCAGAATTTGTCGGTGTCGGTCGCAAAACTGTCGGCACGGTAGCGGGCGTAGCGCGCCGACACTGTGGCGTGGCTGCGCTTCACGCTGGCGAGCAGATCCCATTCATCGCCATAATGCTGGCCAAGCCGGTCACTGTCGAAGCGATGATAGGTCGCCGATAGTGCGATCGCATCGAACGGGCCGGTCTTGCGCCAATTGTAGCCCGCAACGGCGTACAGGTCGCGGATGCCGTTCGGCGGGGTGGTGGTGAATTTGTCGGCCCAGCCCTGGAATTTGAACAGGCTGGACAGGGGCGTCTGCACGCTGGTCAGCGCGACGCCGCGATCGGCGCCGAGCACCTCATAGCCGCCGGTGGCGGCCAGGCCCTTTATCGTCACGCTCGTTTCGCCCAGCCAGTAATCAGCCGCATAGTCATTGGGGTTGCGATGATAATCGCTTTGCCGCGCCCAACTGGCGACATAGCCGAGCTTGACTGCCGGGGTGAGCGGCACGCTCCCCGCCAGGCGCAGGCCATAAGTCTGGCTCGACAGGCGAAAGCCCTGCACCGCCGCCTCGTCCTGATCGACCAGATAGGCGAAGCCGGTCAGCGTGCCGATCTTGCCGGCATAGCCGAGCAGCGCGAAGACATTATTGCCACTGACCGCCGGCTGGCGCGCGCCGGTGCCGTCGATGCCGTTCACGGTGCGGTCCGACCAGGCATAGCTGATATCGGCAAACGGCCCCTTCGCCCCGCCCCATTGCAGCCGCGCCGCGTCATAGGTCTGCTGGTTCTGGCGGAAATTGGACGACCCGACAAAGCGCTGATCGGCCAGCTCGATCAGTTGGCGTCCCGCCGTCGCGGTGACGCCGTGCGCGGCGTAGCGCAGCTGCGCGCGGTTAAGTTCGATATTCTGCGGATCGATCACCAGCGGATAGGCCGCCTTGCCGTTAGTCCCGCTATTATAGTGTTCGCTGATCGCCAGCGTCGCCTCGCTTTCGACCAGCACCGACCAGGGCCCCTTGCTCGCCTGCACCCCGCTGCGGATGCGCTGGGTCAGAGCATCCGCGGCGTCCGCAAGGCCCTGCTGGTCGACTTGCTCATAGCGCAGCCGCGCATCGACCAAAGGTTTGAATTCGACCTGCTGCGCCTGGGCCGCCTGAATCCCCGCAGCCAGCACCGCAAGCCCGATCGCCCGCGCCACCTTCCTATTCATCGGATGCCTCCGGCTCAGACCGGGTCGGCGGCAAGCCGGGCGTCGATCGCACCCAGCTCACCCGAGGCACGGGCTTTCTTGCCATAGACGAACTCGAACAACGGCCCGGCCATCATCGTCGTCACGATCGCCATCAGCACCAGCATCGAGAACAATGCCGGGCCGATAATGCCTTTCTGCAGGCCGATATTGATGATGATCAGTTCCATCAGCCCGCGCGAATTCATCAACGCGCCGATACCGAGCGAGGTGCGGTTGTCCTCGCCCGACAGACGCGCCGCGAGATAGCAGGCGCCGCCCTTGGCCAGGATCGACGCGACCAGGATGCCGAACGCGATGAGCAGCAGGGTCGGCGAATTGACCATGTCCATGCGCGTGTTGAGGCCGGAGAAGGTGAAGAACATCGGCAGCAACAGCACCACGGCCAGCGGTTCGACCTTGCGCTTGAGCTCGACCACGAACAGGCCGCGCGGCATCACCGTGCCGAGGATGAAACCGCCGAAGATCGCGTGGATGCCGATCGCGTCCATCAGGAAGGCCGACAGGCAGAACAATGCCAATGTGATCGCCAGCACGGTCAGGCTCATCTCGCCCTCGCGCTCGACCTTGCGGCCAAGCGGTGCGAGCAGCTTTTTGCCGAACAGCATGATGAAGGCCACATAGAGCAGGCCGCCGCCGATCGCGAGCAACGCAACGCCCGGACCGCCGCCGAAGGTAGCGAGCACGATCGCCAGCACGCACCACGAACAGGCATCGTCGAATGCCCCGGCGGTCAGCGACAGCGTGCCGAGCGAGGAATCAGCCAGCCCGCGCTCATTGATGATCCGCGCCAGCATCGGGAAAGCGGTCAGCGCGATGCACGCGCCCATGAACAGCGTCGCGTTGAGCTGCGAAATGCCCGCCGCGAACAGGCCGGGCACGCCGATCAGCCACGGGGTGATGATCACCGCGATGATGAATGGCGCGATGATGCCGGCAAGCGACACGCCGAACGCACTCTTCGCCTTGGAACGGAAATGGTCGATCTTGAGCGTGGTGCCGACCAGAAACATGTAGAGCCCGACGCCGAGCTGCGCACCGGCATAGAGCACGCTCTTGGTTTCCTTGGGGAACAAGGCGCCCTGCAATTCGGGAAACAACAGGCCGAGCAGCGACGGGCCAAGCACCACGCCGGCGATCATCTCACCGACCACCTGGGGCTGTCCGAGCAGCTTTTGCCCAAGCCAGCCGACCACGCGGCAGGTGAGCAGGATGACCGCGAGCTGGAGGAAGAAATGCACGCTGAAATCGCCCGGCGCGAAGCTCTTCGCGGCTGCCTGGACTGCGGGTCCATGCGGCGACAGCACGTCGCCCAATGTCGCTAGCGTGCTGTCGATCAGCCCCTGAGTCATTCGCCATCCCCCCGTGCGACCGCATCTTTTGCGGCTCGTGCAGGAGGAGAAACCAGGTGGGCGTTGCTGCGCAATGCAAAATCATGCAAAATGGGAACGTTCTCACAATTTTCTGGCCGATCCGGCATAATCTGTTGCGGGTCCGTCACAGCGTAGGTACGTACCTACGTCAATTCAGTCGTTCGAACACCGGGAGCGGACCCTGTGAAGCGCTTCACCAGCCGTGAGTTCAACCAGGATGTCAGCAGCGCCAAGCGCGCCGCGCGACTCGAACCGGTATTCGTGACCGATCGCGGCCGGCCGACTCATGTCCTGCTCAGCATCGATGCCTTTCGTACCTTGTCGGGCCAGACCGAGGGGGTGGCGGAACTGCTCGCCGCGCCGCGCCTGCCCGATATCGACCTCGCTGCCGCCCGGTTTGGCGGCAGCGGAGAACGCGGCTGATGTACCTGCTCGACACCGATCTGGCGTTCGAGCTGCACAAGATCCGCAGCGGCGATACCGATCCCGGCTTTGCTGCCTGGATCGCGGGCATCGCGCAGGCCAATCTTTTCCTGTCGGTCCTGACCCCGATCGAGATCGAAAGCGCGGCGGCGACGCTGGGCCGGCGCGACAAGACCGGTGCGACAGCGCTGCGCGACTGGGTCGAGCGACAGTTGCTCGGCGCGTTCGACGGACGCGTGCTGCCGCTCGACGCGGCGGTGGCGTCACGGCGTTCGCAGCTCGGCTATGCCGATATGCGCGACGGCCTGTTCGCCGCGACGGCGCTGGTGCATGGGCTGACCCTGGCGACGCGGCGAACGACGGCGTTCAAGGCCGGCCGGGTCAGGCTGTTCAACCCCTGGGGCTATACGCCCGATGAGGGCGACGATCATGACTGGCGCCAGGCGGCGCGCGGCGGCCCGGTCTGGCTCAAGAGCCTGTTCGTTCGTGGTTGAGCAGGGAATGGTCCGCGCATGAGCGAGAAACGGCGCATCCTGATCGTCGGCGGCGGCACGGCCGGCTGGCTGACCGCAGCCTATCTCGCCAAGGCGTTCGGCCTGGCCGCGCATCAAAAGCTTGAGATCGTCCTCCTCGAATCGCCGCAGATCGGGATCATCGGGGTCGGTGAGGGCACTTTTCCAACCATCCGCACCACGCTGCACTATCTCGGCATCGACGAGGCGGCGTTCGTGCGCGGCACCTCCGCGACGTTCAAGCAAGGCATCCGCTTCATCGACTGGCTGCACGCGCCCGACGGCGACCGGCACCATCGCTTCTTCCATCCATTCGAAGCGCCCTTTGAAAAGGACGGCGTCAGCCTGGTGCCCTATTGGCTGCTGCAGGATCCAGCATCGCGGCCGCCCTTTGCCGAAGCGATCACGATCCAGAACCGCGTCGCCGACGCGAAGCGCGGCCCCAAGCGCCGCGACGAGGGTGATTTCACCGGGCCGCTGAATTATGCCTATCATTTCGACGCCGTGGCGCTTGCCGGCGTCCTGGCCGAGCGCGCCCGCAATTTGGGCGTGACGCATCTGCAGGGCACGCTGCAGGACGTCATACTCGACGATCGCGGGGCGATCGACCATGTCCTGACCGACGATCATGGCGCGCTGTCGGCGGACATGTTCATCGACTGCAGCGGCTTCCGTGCCGAGCTGATCGGACGGGTGGACGCGCAGTCCTTCGTGTCGGTGCGCGACATTTTGTTCACTGACCGGGCGATCGCCTGCAAGGTCCCTTATGACCGGCCCGACGCGCCGATCGAAAGCTTCACCATCGCCACCGCGCATGAGGCCGGCTGGACCTGGGACATCGGGCTGGAGGGCGCGCGCGGCGTCGGCTGCGTCTATTCGAGCGACCATATCGATGACGATCGCGCCGCGGCGATTCTCCACGACTATCTCGGCGTGGCGCCCGGCACCGTCGCGACGCGCCATATCACGTTCGACGCGGGCTATCGGCGGCGGCAATGGGTGAAGAATTGCGTCGCGGTCGGGCTGTCGGCGGGGTTCCTCGAGCCGCTCGAATCAACCGGCGTGGTGCTGATCGAGGCAGCGATCGGCATGATCGCCGACCTGTTCCCGCACAGCGGCCCGGTCGAGGCACCGGCGCGGCGCTTCAACGAACTGATGACCGCGCGCTACGAGAATATCGTCACGTTCCTGAAGCTGCATTATTGCCTCAGTCGCAGGCCCGAGCCGTTCTGGCGCGCCAACGCCGATCCGGCGACGATCCCCGAACGACTGCGCGACCTGCTCGAGCAATGGCGCCACCGCCCGCCGGGCCGGTTCGACTTCATCCTCGACCTCGAATCCTTCGCCTATTTCAACTATCAATACATTCTCTACGGCATGGAGTTCGACACCGACCTGGCCGGCGGGCGGAGCGACTTTCCCAATGTCGAGGCGGCGGCGCGCACCTTTACCCGGATCCGCAGCTTCGGCGAGCGCGCGACCCAGGAACTCCCGCCACACCGCGAGCTGATCCGACAGATCAACGACGCGGGCTGAGCGTCACGTCAGGTGCAGACCGCCATCCACATCGAGGATGACGCCGGTGACGAAGCGGTTGCCGATCAGGAATGCCACAGCGTCGGCAACTTCGGCCGCCTCGCCCGGGCGGCCGAGCGGCGCCTGTTTGCTCGCCGACTGGAACAGCGCGTCAGGCTTGTCGTGCCACCACGGCGTATCGATCACGCCCGGTGAGACCGCGTTGATGCGACGTGGCGCCAGTTCGCGCGCCAGGGTGCGCACCATATGCTCCAGCGCGCCGTTGATCGCGGCGAGGCCCGATGTTCCCGGATTGGCGAGGCGTGACGAGGCCGCAGTGATGAAGGTGATCGAACCGGTATCGGGCAGATGATCCAGCACCGCCTGCGCCGCGGTCCAATGGACCCAGAACTTGGCCTCGAAACCGCGCCGTAATGCCGCGGCGTCGAGCGACGCAAAAGGTCCCGCGCCCGCGCCACCCGATGCGGCGATCACCAGATGATCGACCGTCCCGAGCTGCTTGAACAGCGCACGAAGCGCATCGCCATCGGCGGCGTCGATCGCTTCACCCCGCGCGCCGCCACCGATCCTCGCGACCGCCGCGTCCAGCCGATCCTGATCGCGGCCGACGATCGTCACCGCCAGGCCCTTGCCCGCCATCAGCATGGCGATGGCCAGGCCAATCCCCGATGTGCCGCCGATCACGACGATCTGGAGTTGCCGCGTTCCTGACATGAATAAACCTTTCCAGGTGATTGCGAGTGATGGCAGTCGAACGGATAATGTCGCCGAAATAGAGATGCCGAGCGATATTCGGTAGAGGATCGCCAGAGCTCGTCCCTCATACCGATCGATGAAGATGAAACCACCTGTCCCGACTTGTGCGGGGTTGCTCGCCGCCGTGCTGCTGCTCGGCGCGAGCCCGGTGCCGCCGACCCGCTACACCGTGGTGATGTCGGGCATCGCAAAGGGCAATCTCGACGTCTCACGCGAAGATGCCGCACGCCGCGTGCGGCTCTCCTTTCGCGATCGCGGGCGCGGCCCCGATCTGGTGACGGTGACCCGCTACGATCCGAACGGCGTGCCGGTCGAGATAGATATCTCCGGCACCGATTATCGCCGCATCGTCATCGCCGAGCATTTCGCCAGCGCTGCCGGCAAGGCGCAATGGACCAGCGCGGTCGATGCCGGCAGCGCCGCCGCCAAAGGCTTCTACGTTACCAATGAAGGCAATGACGAACAGCTCGCTGCGCTCGCCCGCGCCTTGCTCAAGGTGCCGGGCCGTCGCCTGCCGCTGCTCCCCACAGGGGAAGCATCGATCCGCCGGATGGCCGAGCATAAGGTGACCGGCAGTGCGGGCGAAGCCGTCGCCACGCTCTATTTCATCGACGGGCTGGGCATGGAGCCGACCCCGGTCTGGCTCGACCGCGACGGTGAGCTGTTCGCCGGTGGCGGCACCTGGTTTGGGGTGATCCGTGCCGGTTACGAGGCCGCCCAGACCGCCTTGATCGCAGCGCAGACCCGCGCATCCGACGACGCCGCTCGCGCCGAGGCCACGCGGATCGCAAAGCGGCCAGTGGGTCCCGTGCTGATCCGCGGTGCATTGCTGTTCGATGCCGAGACGAGGGCGATGCGGCCGGGGATGAGCGTGCTGGTGCGCGGCGACCGCATCGCGGCGGTCGGCAGCGACGGCAGCATCGCCGTGCCGAAGGACGCGCAGGTGATCGACGCGCAGGGCCGTTCGCTGCTGCCCGGGCTGTGGGATATGCATGTCCATCTGCTCGGCCAGCGCGACGGGCTGATGGCGATGATGGCGGGGCTCACCACCGTCCGCGATCTGGGCAATGACGTGCCCACGCTAAAGGCGCTCACCGACCAGTTCGACAGCGGCGCGCTGATCGGCCCGCATGTCCTGAAAGCCGGGCTGATCGACGGGCGCGGTCCGTTCGCCGGGCCGACCAAATTCCTGGTGTCGACCCCGGAAGAGACAAGGGCGGCAGTCGACCGGTTCGCCGCGCTCGGCTATCCGATGGTCAAGCTCTACAGCTCGCTCGCCCCCGCCTTGGTGCCGATCGCAGTGACCGAGGCGCATGCCAGGGGCCTGCGCGTCGGTGGCCATGTGCCCGCCGGCATGACCATGACCGAGGCGGTCGATGCCGGTTATGACGAGGTGCAGCACGCCAATTTCTGGCTGCTCAACTTCCTCGGGCCCGAGGTCGCCGCGCGCAGCAACACGCCGGCGCGCTTCACCGACGCCTATACGCGCGGGCATGAGATCGACCCGGCGGGCGCAGCGGCACGCAGCTTTGTCGCGCATCTCAAGGCGAAGAGCACCGTGGTCGACCCGACCCTCGTCACCTTCGAGACCATGTTCACGGGCTGGAAGGGCGAGATGTCGGCCTGGATCGCACCCTGGGCGGCGCGCATGCCGGCCACTGCCCTGCGCGACAGCCGCGGCGGCGGGCGCGCCACGACCAGCGCGCAACTGGTCGATTATCGCGCGTCGTTCCTGCGCATGCAGCAGCTGCTCAAGGCGATGCACGATGCCGGCGTGCCGGTGGTCAACGGCACCGACGGCAGCGCGATGCTGTATGCACGCGAACTCGAATTGCATGTCGCAGCGGGCGTTCCGGCCGCCGATGTGCTTCACGACGCCACGCTCGGTGCGGCGCGGGTGATGAAACAGGATCGTGACACTGGCTCGATCGCGGCCGGCAAGCGCGCCGACCTGATTCTGGTCGATGGCGACCCGACAAAGCGGATCGGCGCGGTGCGCTGTGCCGCGCTGGTGATGAAGGACGGCGTGATCCATGACGGGAACGACCTCGCGGTCGCCGTCGGGTTGAAGCCGCGCAACGGAGCCTGCCAATGACGACGCGGCGCGACATGCTGCTGGGCGGCTCCGCGCTGCTTGCGACTGGCCTGATCGGCATGCCGCTGCGCGCGGCGGCGAGGCAATGGGGCGAAAGCGATTATGCCAAGGCGATGGTGATCGACGCGCAAGGGTCGACCGGCGGCGGACAGCGCATGACGCCGGAGGTGATTGCCGCGATCCGCGCCTCGGGCATGACCGCACTGAGCATGACGGTCGGCCGGACCGGCAGCGGCCCGGGCCAGTTCCACGATTCTGTCGCCGAGGTCGCGCGCGTCACGCAGATGTGCCTGGACAATCCCGAGCTGCTGATTCTGGTCCGCACCGCCGCCGACCTGGCCGAGGCAAAGCGCAGCGGGCGGCTGGGCATGATCTGCAACTTCCAGGATTCCAGCCCGCTCGAGGGCGATCTCGCCCATGTCGCCCTGTTCAGAGGAATGGGCGTGCGGATGATCCAGCTCACCTATAACAAGCGCAACCTCGCGGGTGACGGCGCAATCGAGGCGGCCAATGCCGGCCTGTCCGACTATGGCCGCCAGCTGATCGCGGAGATCGAGGCGCAGAAGCTGCTGCTCGACCTCAGCCATGGTGGCGCGCGCACCATCGCCGAGGGGGTCGCCGCTGCAACGCGGCCAATGGCGATCAGTCATAGCGGCTGTCGCACTCTGGCCGACCTGCCGCGCAACGTCGATGACGCGACGCTGCGTGCGATGGCGGCGAAGGGTGGCGTGGTCGGCCTCTATCTGATGCCGTTCCTGCGCGCCTCGGGCCAGCCCCATGCCGAGGACCTGTTGCGCCATGTCGAGCATGCGATCGACATTTGCGGCGAGGATCATGTCGGCATCGGCACCGACGGCAGCATCACCGCCACGCCCGTCAATGCCGCAGCCTATGAAGCGCAGCGCCAATTCTACGAGGGACGCAAGTCACGCGGCATCGCCGCGCCGGGCGAAGCGCCCGACGTGCTCAACATCCTGCCCGAATACAGCACGCCGCGCCGCTTCTTCGACATCGGACGCGATCTTGCCGCACGCGGCCATCCGCCGCGCCGGATCGACAAGATCCTCGGCGGCAATTTCGCGCGGCTTTTCGGCGAGACATGGCCGGCGAACTAGCGGAAAATTCCCGGCGGTCGCTCTCACCCATCAAGGGGAGACCGAATGATGAAGTCCTTTGCCGCCATCACCATCGCCACATTGTGCGCATCCACCGCCGTGACTGCCGCGCCGGCACCGCGCGCGGCAGTGGCCGCCGCGCCGATCGTCGTGCCACCGCTGGTTTATACCAAGCGTGTCCTGAAGAACGGCATGACACTCTATGCGATGCGCGATCCAAAGGCGGCGTCGGTGTCGCTATATATGTGGTACAAGGTTGGCCAGCGCGACGACCCGAAAGAGCGCGCGGGTTTCGCACATTTGTTCGAACATCTGATGTTCAAGCCGACGCGCAACCTGCCGCAAGGCGCCTTCACCTATATGAGCACGATCGTCGAAAGCGCCAACGCGACGACCCTGTTCGACGACACGCTTTATACCACCACCGCACCGGCTAACCGGCTCGAAACCCTGTTGTGGCTCGAGGGCGAGCGGCTGAAGAACCTGGTTGTCGATCAGGCCAATTTCGCTTCGGAGCGTGACGTGGTGAAGGAAGAGTTGCGCCAGCGCATCTTCGCCGCACCCTATGGGCGCATCCTGTTCAAGCTGATCCCCGGCTTCGTCTTCTCGACCCATCCCTATGCCCGACCGATCGGCGGTACCGCCGAGGATCTCGACAAGGCGACGCTCGCCGATGTCCGCGCATTCCACGAGGCATTCTATCGCCCCGACAATGCAGTAATGGTCATCGCCGGCAATTTCGATCCCAGGCAGCTAGAAGCGTGGGCCGACCGCTATATCGGATCGATCCCCAAACCGGCCGCGCCGTTGATCCGGATCCCCTCGTCCATTGAGCCGGAACGAACCAGCCCGCGCCTGGTCGATGCCTATGCCCCCAACGTCCCCTTGCCCGCGCTGGTCGCGGCCTGGGTCGCGCCGGCTGAGGCGAACCCCGATTCAGCGGGGATCGACGTGATCGAAGCGCTGCTGACACGCGGCGCCGCGTCACGGCTCAACCGGGTCCTGGTCACCGACAAGCAATTGGCCTCGTCGATCATGACCTATAATTTCGATACCCGCGACGGCCATGCGTTCGCGATCGTCACGACGCTGGCCAAGGGCGCCGACATGGCGGCCGCGCGGACCGCGCTCGATGCCGAGATCGCCCGGTTGCGCGATACGCCGGTCGATGCCGCCGAGCTTGCCTCGGTCAAGAATGCGCTGCTCGGTGCGGCGCTGAGCGATCGGGAGACTCCCGCTGGACGTGTCCTGCTGGTCGGCGATGGCGATGTCCTGTCGGGCGATCCCGCGCATGACGACAAAAGGCTCACTGCGATCCGCGCGATGACGCCCGCCGATGTCCAGCGCATCGCCACACGGTGGCTGGGCGCACAGCGCCAGGTGACGATCCGCTATCAGGACGAAAGCTTGCGCCCGGCGGGCTATACCGGCGACGTCTCGACCAACGACGTGGCAGCGATGGGACCGACCGTTCCACCGGCGACACGGACCCCGGTGACGATCGCTTCGGCCAGCGAGCGCGAACAGCCGCCTAGCCCCGGACCCCAGCGGCGCGTCGTTCCACCAATCATCGAAGCGACGCTGGCCAACGGCCTGACCCTTGTCAGCGCGCAATCCACTGAAGTGCCGCTGGTCACGCTCGAACTGGTCATCGCCGGCGGCGACGCGGCCGATCCGGCGGGCCGCGCCGGCCTTGCCGATTTGACGGCGGCGCTGGCGCTGCGCGGCGCTGGCAGACGCGATGCGGTCGCGCTCGCGGCGGCGGTCGACGATCTTGGCGGACGGATCAGCGCGAACGCCCAAGCCGATGCCACGATCGTGAAGATCACCGTGCCGGCCGCCAATGCCGATGCCGCCGCTGCATTACTCGGCGATGTGGCATTACGTCCAAGCGCGGCACCCGAGGAACTCGACCGAGAGCGGCGCAAACTCGCCGACGCTCTGGCCGTCAGCGAAAAGCAGCCGGTCCAGCTCGCGCTGCGCGTCCTGCCGGCGGCGCTGTTTGCCGGCACCCCTTATGGCGCGGTCGCGACTCCGCAGTCGCTTGCCGCGATCGACGCTGCCGATGTTGCTGCGACGCGCGCCAAATGGGGGCCGCGCGGCGCGACTCTGGTCGTCACGGGGTCGCTCGACGCGAAACAGGCGGCCGCGCTTGCCCAACGGACGTTCGGCGACTGGAGCGGCGGGGCGCCCGCGCCGACCTTCACCGCCATCGCCGCACCATCTCGGATCATCGCGATCGACTTGCCCGGCGCCCCGCAAAGCGCCGTCATCGCCGCACTGCCGACCGGCCCGCGCAGCGCCGGCGACCAGCGCGCGCTTCAGGTTGCCAACGCAATCGTCGGGGGCGGATCGATCGGCTGGCTGTCGAAGGAAATCCGCGAGAAGCGCGGACTGAGCTATGGCGCCGGCAGCCAGATCGACATGCGCCGCGGCGGCGGTTTCGTGATGGCCGCATCGCAAACCAAGACCGCATCGGCGCCCGAAGTGGTCGACCTGATGCTTGCCCAGTTCGCGCGGCTCCCCGCCGATCCGCCAAGCGCGGCGGAAGATGCGGAGCGCAGCGAGTTCGTGTCACGCATCCTCGCCTCGCAGACCGATCGGACCGCCGGGCTCGGCGATTATCTCGCCGGCCTGATCGCGACCGGCGCACCCTTGTCGGTCGCGCGCGCCGAGTTAAGTCCTGGCGCGGCCGTGTCGCCGGCCGAAATCGCGGCGGCGGCGAAGCGGATCGATCCGGCAACCGCGACGGTTCTGGTGGTCGGCGACAGCAAGGCCTGGCTGCCGGCGCTGCGCGCAGCACATCCCAATGTCGAACTGGTCGATGCGGCGACGCTGATCGGGAAGTGAGACCGTCGGAAGAGGGATGAGCAGACTCTCCGCTTCGCTCGAAACGAACGGGGGGATTGTCCGTGGCGACCCTTGCAACCATGCCACCGCACCCCGGAACAAGTCCGGGGTGCGGTGGATCAAGGCGCCCCCGCGCGCCCCAGCGGCTGTTTCGCCAGATAACGGTCGCGCAATTCGGTCTGGCGGGTGGTCAGCGATTGTTCGATCCCTCGCACGAATATCGCGCCGGGTTGCGACAGGGGCTCGAGCGGATCACCGCTCCACAGCACCACATCGGCATCCTTGCCGATATCGAGCGAGCCGACGCGGTCATCGATGCCGAACATTTTCGCCGGATTGATGGTGATCGCGGCGAGCGCCGCCACATAGGGCAGGCCATGCGCGACAGCATGGCCGGTATCATAACGCAGCTCGCGCGCACGGTAGCTCCCGCCCTCGCCATCCTTGATCGTGATCGTCACGCCCGCCGCGAAGAGCCGGGCGGCATTGTCGTTGCGCGCGCCAAGCTGTTCGAAGCTGTTGGGCAAGTCGAGCCGCGCATCGAGGATCACCGGCACGTTCGCCTGCGCGATCCGGTCGGCCACGCGCCAGCCCTCCGCCGCGCCGTCGAGTATGATCTTCAGACGTTCCTCGCGCGCCAGCGCCAGGACTTCGAGAATGTCCGAGGCACGATCGACCGTGACGACGATCGGCATCCGTCCCTCGACCACCGGCACCAGCGCTTCAAGATCGACGCGCGACAGGCGATAGTCACGCGTCTGGCCGCGTTCATAGGCAGCGCGACGGCGGGCATAATCGCGCACATCGGCAAGCGTCGCGCGCAATTCGGCCAGCGCCGCGCCGCGCGCGCCGCCAGCGCGTTCGGCCCCATTCTCGCCCAGTTCGAGGATCATCGCGACACGCGGCCGCATCACCATATCGGGACGCTGTCCGAGATCGACCACCGCCGCCTGACCAGCAAATTGCAAGTCGCGGTCACCCTTGTCGTCATAATCGGGCGCGAGAATCGCGCGCGTGATCCCGCCGAGGCGCGCGACGGGGATGACCACACTGTCGGGATTGAGACCCTGACTGACGTCGAATGCCGCGCTGAGCGCCGGATTATGCTGGGCGCGATCGACGCTGAGCGGCACCTGGCTGACGTCCATCAGCCCCATGCGTCCATCAGCGAGCACGAAACCCGGGGTGACCACCCCGCCCTTGCCGTCGATCAGCCGCGCATCCGCCGGGATGGCGATTTCGGCGCCGACCGCTGCGATGCGGCCATCGCGAATGACCACAGTCCCCCGCGCAACTTCGCCCGCTCGGCCCATCGACAGGATGCGAACATTGGTGATGGCGATGGTCTGCGCAGCAACTGGCGCGCTCGCCAGCAACGCCGTCAGCAGCGCGGTGATTCCCCGCGCACTCATCGTGGCAACTCCTGACCGGGCTGGCCAAGCAGGAAGTCGGAATGCCGACGATATGCCGGGTCCTTGCGGTCATAGACCATCGCGCCGTCGATCCACACCCGGTCGGCCAGCGCATAGATGCTGAACGGATCCGCGCTCCACAGCACGAGGTCGGCGGCCTTGCCGGGTTCGATCGAGCCGGTCTTGTCGGCGATCCCGAGCATCTTCGCCGGGTTGGCGGTGAACCATTTGACCGCTTCGCCCTCGCTGATACGGATGCCGGCGCGGCGTCCGGCGGATAGAGCGACCGCAGCCTCCTGGTTGAGATGCTGAATCAAAATACCGTCATCAGAGTGGATCACCGCGCAGCCACCGGCGCGCTCGATCATCGCGGCATTTTCCTCGATCGCATCATAGACTTCCATCTTGTACCCCCACCAGTTCGCCCAGGTGGCGACGCAAATCCCCTCGCGTGCGAGCAGCGGCGCGATCTTGTAGGCCTCGGTGGCGTGGTGGAAGGCAGTGATCTTGTAGCCGAATTCGCGCGCGACATCGATCATGATCGCCATCTCGTCGGCGCGGTAGCAATGGTTGTGGATCAGGATCTCGCCCTTGAGCACGCCGGCCAGCGTATCGAGTTGCAAGTCGCGCTTGGGCGGATCGCCCTTGCCACCGTCGGCGCGCCATTTATCCCATTTGCGCGCATAATCGGCGGCATTGATCCACGCCGCGCGATAGCCGGCGACATTGCCCATCCGCGTCGAGGGCGCGCGACCCTTGGCGCCATAGACGCGCTTGGGATTCTCGCCACAGGCCATTTTCAGGCCATAGGGCGCACCGGGAAACTTCATTCCCTGCACCGTATCGGACGGTACATTTTTCAATGTCACCGACCGGCCACCGAACAAATTGCCCGATCCAGGCAGGATCTGCATCGCCGTGACTCCCGCCTCACGCGCGGTGTCGAAGCCCGGATCCTGCGGCCAGACCGAATGCTCGGCCCAGACCTGCGCGGTATTCGGGTCGGTCAATTCATTGCCATCGTCATGCGCCGGTACGCCGGGATGGGCATAGACGCCGAGATGCGAATGCGCATCGATCACGCCCGGCGTCACCCAGCGCCCGCGCGCGTCGATCGCTGCATAGCCGGCCGGGACGGGCAACGCCGCCCCGACCGCTTCGATCCTGCCGTCACGCACCAGCACGGTGCCGGCGACAATCTCCGCACCGGTGCCGGTCAGCACGGTTGCCCCGACCAGCGCCACCGGCGGCTGTGGCCGCGCGACATAGCTGCTCGGAAAGCCCGGGTCGCGCGACGGGTCGAGACCGGCCGGCAACGGCTTTGCAGAAGCCGCAGCGGGTGCCGGTGCGGGCTTGGCCGCGCAACCGGCCAGCGCCAGCGCCGCCAGGGTCGCGGCATACCTCACTGTTTGTCAGTCGCCGCAAGCGAGCGCTGCACTTTGCCCTTCTCGTCGAGAAAGTCGATCGAGGCGGCGCCGTCATTGGTCACCTTCAGCATCATGCGCGGACGGCCCAGCGCGTCGCTCAGCATCACCGCTGACTCCCGGTTGCGGGTCTTGCCGACAAAGAGCCGCTGGCGCCCGCCGACGCCATCGGCCTCGAGCTTTTTGAGGAACGCATCGCGTTCGGCGCCCGCCGGCATCTTGCCGAGTTTCTCCGCCAGGTCGAAATCGAGCGGCGTTTCGGGCCGGTCGTTGACGATCATCGCCGCCCAGCGCCGGCCGTCATATTCGCTCTGAGTCAGCTGGATCACCTGGTCCTGCTGATACTGGTCGAAGCTCAGATGTCCGCTGCCCGAGACCTTGCCATCCTTGCCGGTCTCGCCGCCGAAGGTCAGGCCGCCATTCTCGGTGCCCTCACTGTTGTAGAAGATGATTCCGGCGCCGCGATTGCCGCTGGGGTGCGGACGTTCCTTGCCATGATAGATGATGCCGGGCGAGCGGCTGGTGTTCGACACGATCATGCGCAGCGTACCGTCATCCTCGCGGACATTGATGCGCTTCACGTCGATCGTGTCGAAGCTGGTCTTGGCGCCAGACTGGGCGACCGCCCCGCCACCGCCGAGCGACATGGCGAAAGCAGCGGTCAGCACGGCCGAATACGCCATGAGCAATTTGGTTGAATCAAGTTTCATTGCGGTTTCCTCACCTGTTGAATGTAACGGTCACGAAGTTCGGTCTGGCGCGATGTCATTGGCTGGGCGATGCCGCGGATGAAGATCGCAACCGGGCGGCTGGTGGTTTCCAGCGGATCGCCGTCCCAGATTACCGCATCCCCTTCCTTGCCCGGTTCAAGCGACCCAACCCGGTCGGCGAGGCCGAAGATGCGTGCCGGGTTGATCGTGATCGCCGCCAATGCCGCCGCATAGGGCAGCCCCTCGGCCACCACCGCGCCAGCATTGTGGCGCAGTTCGCGCTCGCGCTCCGGCCCATTGCCTTCGAAGCCGATCAGTACGCCCGCCGCGTGCAGCCGCTGCGCATTGGACAGCGTCGCGCCGAGCATCTCGAATGAGGCGGGTATATTCTCGATCGGGGTGAGCAGTACCGGTATCCGGGCCGATGCGATCTCCGCCGCCACGCGCCAGCCTTCGGATGCGCTTTCGAGGATCAGCTTCAAGCGCTGGGCGCGGGCGAAGGCAAGCATTTCGCGAATGTCGGACGCGCGATTGACCGTGACGAGCAGCGGCATTCGTCCTTCGACCACCGGCACCAGCGCTTCGAGATCGGCGCGCGACAAGGCGAAGGCGCGCGTCTCGCCACGATCATAATCGGCGCGGCGGCGCGCATAGCTGCGTACGTCGTCAAGCGCGATGGCCAGCGACGTCAGCGCAGCGCCACGCGAGCCCCCGGCGCGCTCGGCACCCTCCTCGCCCATCGCCAGCATCATCGCCACCCCGCGCCGCACCAGCATCGGTCCGCCCGCGCCGAGTTGTACCGCCACGGCCTGCCCGGCGAAGAGCAGGGTGCGCCCCGCCTTGCCGCCATAGCCCGGCGTGACGATCGACCGCGTAATGCCGCCCAGCCGCGCAACCGGGATCAACACCGAATCCGGGTTGAGGCCATCCCCGGCATCAAGCGCGGCGCTGATCCGGTCATTGGTCGATGCGCGGTCATCGGGCCCGGCAAGCGAGCGAACCTCGACCAGGCCGAGGCTGGTGACGGACGCGATCAGCCCGGGCGTGACGATCTTGCCCGTCGCATCGATCACACGCGCGTCAGCCGGCACCGCAATCCCGGAACCGACCGCAACCACCTTGCCATCGCGCAGCATCACCGTGCCATCGGCGATATCTCCCGCCGGGCCCATGGTCAGTACGCGGCCATGGACGATCGCCACAGTCTGTGCGGCAGCGGGCACCGCTACGGTCACCGACAACAGGGCAAGAAGCCGCGCGATCACCGGGCGAAATCCTGACCGGGCTGGCCAAGCAGAAAGTCGGATGGCGCCTGGAAATGCGCATCGCTCCGGTCCCACACGGTCACGCCGTCGATCCAGACCCGGTCGGCGCGCGCGTAGACGCTGAGCGGGTCGGCGTTCCACAGCACGAGATCCGCAGCCTTGCCGGTTTCGAGCGAGCCGATGCGGTCAGCGATCCCCATCGCCCTGGCCGGATTGAGCGTGAACCATTTCACCGCCTCGCCCCGGCTGACCGGCAGACCCGCCGCGCGTCCCGCCGCCAGCGCGATCCCCGCTTCCTGATTGAGCCGCTGGATCAGCAAGCCATCATCCGAATGGATGATCGCGCAGCCGCCGGCAGCGTCGACCATCGCGGCATTCTCCTCGACCCCGTCGAACGATTCCATCTTCGCACCCCAGGCCTCAGCCCAGGTCGCGACACAGATCCCCTCCTTCGCCAAGACGGGCGCGATCTTGTACGCCTCGGTCGCATGGTGGAACGCAGCGATGCGGAAGCCGAAATCATGCGCGATGTCGATCATGATCGCCATCTCGTCGGCGCGGTAGCAATGGTTGTGGACCAGGATCTCGCCCTTGAGCACCCCGGCCAGCGTATCAAGCTGCAGGTCGCGCTTGGGCGGGTCGCCCTTGCCACCGTCGGCGCGCCATTTATCCCATTTGCGTGCATAATCGGCGGCATTGATCCACGCCGCGCGATAGCCGGCGACATTGCCCATCCGCGTCGCCGGAGCACGCCCACGACCGCCAAAGGTGGCTTTGGGATTCTCGCCGCATGCCATCTTCAGGCCATAGGGTGCGCCGGGGAATTTCATCGCCTGCACCGTGTCGGCGGGCACATTCTTGACCGTCACCGATCGCCCGCCGAACAGGTTCGATGAACCCGGCAACAGCAGCAGCGTGGTCACGCCCGCAGCGCGCGCGAGGCGGAACTTGGGATCCTGCGGCCAAACCGAATGCTCGATCCACACTTCGGCACTATTGGGTGACGTCGCCTCGTTGGTATCGTCATGGGCGGGAACCGAGGGCGAGCCCGCCGCACCAAGGTGCGAATGCACGTCGATCACACCCGGCGTGACCCATTTGCCGCGCCCATCGATCGCGACATAGCCTTGCGGGACGGCGAGGCCTGCACCGACCGCCTGTATCTTGCCGTCGCGCACCAGCACGGTGCCTGCAGCGATTTCATCGCCCGTTCCGGTCAGGATCGTCGCGCCGACGATCGCCATCGGAGGAACGGATACAGGGACATAAGTGCTGGGGAAGGCATCAGCATTCGCGGCGGGGTCGAGCCCGCGCGGCAAATCCGCAGCAGGCGCGATCTGCGCCGTGCCGACAAGTGCGAGCATCGCAATCCTGACCCTGGCCGCTCTGAACATTCGCTTCCCCTGCCGCCTAGGATGGCTCGCGACACGGAATCCGCCAGTCGCGCGAAAACCGCATCGCGATGGCGGATTTCGGACCGCGGATCATCTTGGCGAGAGGGGACGGATGCGTTTGTGCAGCACGCCCCCGCAATGAATGGGAGCAGGGGTGATCGATCTTCGTCTTGCACGCCGCGCCGCCGGGCTTTCGACCGCGTTTCCGGCGCCGCATTTTCCTTCGGAACTGGGCGAGGACGTTGTGGCGTTCGATTCGGGCTTCGCCGCGCCGCAATTGCTTCCCGATCTCGTCCCTTATGCAATCGCGGCGCTCACCGAGCATCGCGAGGAGACGTTGCAATATTCAGCGACGCAAGGTCAGCCCGAGCTGCGCGGTTGGCTCGCCGAACTGATGAACCGTGACGGCTGCATGTTGACGCCGGAGAATCTGCTGGTCGTCAACGGCGCCAAGCATGGTCTGGAACTGATCTGCCGATTGCTGCTCGACGAGGGTGATGCGATCGTCGTCACCGCGCCGACCTATTTCACCGCCATCCCGATCTTCCGCAGCTTCGGCGTCGAGTTCATCGAGGTCGGGCAGGACAATGACGGCATCCTGGTCGACGAACTCGAGACAGTGCTGCGCACCCGCGCGGCCGAAGGCGCCGCTCTGCCCAAGCTGATCTACAATGTCGCCGATTTCCACAATCCGACCGGCGCGACCATGTCGGCCGAGCGCCGCCGCGCGCTCGTCGCGCTGGCGACGCGCGAGGGGATCGTGCTGGTCGAGGACACGCCCTATCGCCGTGTCCGCTTCGAGGGCGAGACCCCGCCCTCGCTCAAGGCGCTCGATACCAGCGGTCATGTCATTCATGTCGGGACCTTCTCCAAGCTGGTCGCGCCGGGCCTCAGGATCGGCTGGGTCGCCGCCGACGCCGCAATCATCGCGCGGCTGATGCAGTTGAAATCCGATGGCGGATCGTCGCCGCTGATGCAGCGCATCCTCTACGAATTCGGTCGCTCGCCGGCGTTCGAGCAGCATGTCGACCGCGTCCGCATCGTCTATCGCGAACGGCGCGACGCAATGGTGGCGGCGATCCGCGCGGCATTTCCCGATGCGGTGCTGCATGTGCCCGAAGGCGGCTATTATGTGTGGCTGACCTTGCCGGCGCATGTCGATGGCGATGTGCTTGCCGCCAATGCCGCCGCCGCCGGGATCAACCTGATCGCGGGGTCCAAATTCTTCTCCGCCGGTGGTGCCGGGTCGGGCAACCGGGTCGCCCCGAAGAATCATGTCCGGCTGTCGTACAGCTACGCGACACCCGAGCAGATCGATGCCGGGGTCGCGCGCCTTGCGCAGGTCTATCGCGCGATGGCCGCGCGGTGAACACTCTCGCCGACCTGTCGGTCGACACGCCGCTGGTCGAGCTGTGCGGCGTATCGAAAAGCTATGACGGCGTGTCCGACGTGGTCGCGGGCCTCGACCTGACGGTGCGGCGCGGCGAGTTCCTGACGCTGCTTGGCCCGTCGGGCTCGGGCAAGACCACGACGTTGATGATGCTTGCCGGCTTCGAGGAAGCGAGCGCGGGCGATATAAGGCTCGCGGGCCAGTCGCTGGTGCGCAAACCCCCGCACCGCCGCAACATGGGCGTCGTGTTCCAGAATTATGCGTTGTTCCCGCATATGACGGTCGCCGAGAATCTATCCTTCCCGCTGTCGGTGCGCGGCATCCGCGGCGCCCCGGCGAAGGAGCGCGTCAGAACCGCGCTCGCGCTGATCAATCTCGACGGACTGGGTGGACGGCGGATCAACGAATTGTCGGGTGGGCAGCAGCAGCGCGTGGCGCTGGCGCGCGCGTTGATCTTCGATCCCGACCTGGTGCTGATGGACGAGCCGCTCGGCGCGCTCGACCGGCAGCTGCGTGAAAAGCTGCAAGTCGAGATCAAGCATATCCAGCGCCAGACCGGCGTCACCGTGATCTATGTGACGCATGACCAGTCGGAAGCGCTGGCGCTGTCCGACCGGATCGCGGTGTTCGCGGGCGGCAAACTGCAACAGCTCGGATCGCCGCGCGCGATCTACGACACGCCGGCCAACGCTTTCGTCGCCGGTTTCGTCGGCGAGAATAATGCGATCGACGGCACGGTGGTGGAATCCGCCCGGGATCATTGCACGGTGAAGCTGGCCGACGGCGGTTTCGTGATGGCGCGGACGATGAACGGCATCGGGCCGGGCGATCGGGCGGTCGTGACGATCCGGCCCGAGGATATCGCGACCGGCGACGCGGCCAGCGCGCTGCCCAATCGCCTCGCGGCGACCATTGATGATCGCATCTATCATGGTGACCACATCAAGATTTACGCTAGCCTGCCCGGCGGTACGCGCGTGACGATCCGGTCGCCCGGTCCGTCACTGGGCCAGTTGCCCGGCACAAGTGGCGGGGGCCGGGTCGAGATCGGCTGGGCGATCGATCGCTCATTCGCCTTCGCCGCCGGCGACGCGGGACGATTGCAAGGGGGCGACGAGTGAAGATCAGGGCAAGCCGTCGTCCGGCAAGGATCGCGCTACTGGCCGCCACGGCGCTGGCCGCCACAGCGCTCACTGGCTGCGGTGAGAAACAGGACCGGCGACCGCTGACCGTGGTCGGTTGGGGCGGATCGTCGCAGGCGGCGGATCACGAGGCGTTGATCGCCCCGTTCGCCAAAGCCTCCGGCCTGCATGTGCAGGAAGATAGCTGGCACGGCGGCATCGGCGTGATCCGCACCAAGGTACTGGGCGGCGACACCAGCTGGGACGTGGTCCAGGCCGAAACCGAAGAAATCATCCTGGGGTGCGAAGAGGGACTGTTCGAGCCGCTCGACTGGGCATCGCTCGGCGGGCGGGCCGCCTATAGCGATGCGGCGGTCAATAATTGCGGCGTGGGATCGCAGCTCTGGTCCTATCTGCTCGGCTATGACGGCGATGCGATCAAGGGTGCGGGACCAAGATCCTGGGTCGATTTCTGGGATGTGAAGCGCTTTGCGGGCAAGCGGGGGATGCGCAAGACGCCCAAATACACGCTCGAGATCGCGCTGCTCGCCGACGGCGTGCCGGCGGCGCAGATCTATACCGTGCTGCGCACGCCCGGCGGAGTCGACCGCGCCTTTCGCAAGCTCGACCAGCTGAAGCCCAATATCGTGTGGTGGTCATCGATCGCGCAAGTCCCCGACCTGCTCGGATCGCGCGAAGTGGTGATGTCAGTGACCAGCCCCGGGCGGCTGATCATCGCCAATCGCGATGAGCATCGCAATTTCAAGTTGCAATGGGCCGGCAACATCTATGCCGTGGATTATTGGGCGATCCTGAAGAACAGCCCGCGCAAGGCCGAGGCGGCGCAGTTCATCCAGTACGTCACCCGGCCCGAGAACCAGATGCGCCTGGCGCGGATCATGCCGACCGGCCTGACCAGCAAGGCCGCGCAACAGGCGATCGAGCCGCGCTACCGCGAGAACACCGCGACCGATCCCGCCAACATGGCCGGTGCGCTCAAGCTGGATGGCGATTTCTGGGTCGAATATGGCGACGAGCTCACCCAGCGGTTCAACGCATGGGTTGCGCATTGAGCCTGGTGCGCCTGTTCGGCCGGAACGGCGCGCTGGTCGCGCCATTGCTGATCCTGCTGCTGATCGCCTTTGCCGTGCCGGTCGGCATGATGTTGATGCGCGGCGTGACCGAACAGGAGCTGCCCGAGACCTGGCCGCGCACCGCCGCTGCGCTGCGCGCATGGGACGGCGCCGCCCTGCCCTCCGACGCGATCGCACGCACCACCGCGCAGGAGCTGGTCGCGGCACGGCGCAGCGGCACGCTCAACCGCGTCGCCAACCGGCTGAACTATGACATTGTCGGGTCGCGGACGCTGATCTTCTCGACCGCGTCGCGGCTCGCCGGCGGCGCGCGCGTCGCCGGGCTCGCCGACCTGAGCGCGATCGACCCGCGCTGGGGCGAGCGCGAGACCTGGGCGGCGCTCCGCCACGCGAGCGGCGCAACCACCTCCTTCTATCTCTGGGCGTCGCTCGACCGCCGTGTCGATCCCGACGGCGCGTTGATCGGGGTACCGCAGGAACAGGCGGTGTTCGTCGGGATCTTCCTGCGCACCTTCAAGATCAGCGCGGTGGTCGCCTTGTGCTGCATCCTGCTTGGCTATCCGGTCGCCTATCTGCTCGCGACGCTGAAGCCCCGCGTCGCCAATCCGCTGCTGATCCTCGTGCTGCTGCCCTTCTGGACCTCGACCCTGGTGCGCACCACCGCCTGGGTGGTGCTGCTCCAGACCAACGGCGTGGTGAACGGCGCGGTGCAATGGCTTGGCCTTTCCGACCGCCCCCTGCCTTTGCTCTACAGCCGCGGCGGCGTGTACATCGCGATGGTCCATGTGCTGCTGCCCTTCTTCATCCTGCCGCTTTACGGCGTGATGCGGCGCGTGCCGTCGGATACGGCCCGCGCGGCGCGCTCGCTCGGCGCGAGCCCGGTCACGGCGTTCGTGCGGGTCTATCTGCCGCAGACCATGCCCGGCGTGATCGCCGGCGCGGTGATCGTCTTCACCCTCGCGCTCGGCTATTACGTCACTCCGGCCCTGGTCGGGGGCGGGGCCGATCAGATGATCAGCGCATCGATCGCCTTCTACACCAACCAGTCGCTCAACTGGGGTATGGCCGCCGCGCTCAGCATCCTGCTGGTCGCGCCGCTCGGGGCGATCCTGCTCGCCGGACGCGCGATCTCGGGCTGGCGGCCGATCTGATGCATATTCCCTTCGCTTCGCCGGGGCAGCGCGTCACGCGCGTTGCGCTGATCGTCTTCGTCGCGCTGGTGCTCGGCTTTCTGCTGTTGCCGATCCTTGCGGTGATCCCGATGTCGTTCAACCCGACCACCTTCCTGGTCTTTCCGGAGACCGGGCTGTCGCTGCGCTGGTATCGCGCGCTGCTCGACTCGCCCGACTGGAGCCGCGCGTTCCGCAACAGCCTGGCGATCGCGACCGTCGTGACGCTGATCGCGACGCCGCTTGGCACGCTGGCCGCGATCGGCATCGTGCGGATGAAGTCGCGCGCCCGGCCGCTGGTGGTCGCGCTGCTCGGCGCGCCGATGGTGGTGCCGGTAGTGGTGGCCGCGATCGCCTTTTACTTCCTGTTCGCGCCGCTCGGCCTGACCAACAGCTTTGCCGGCATGGTCATCGCGCACAGCGTGCTGGCCGCGCCGTTCGTGGTGGTGGTGGTCGCAGCGTCGCTACATGGCTTCGACATCAGCCTGTTGCGGGCCGGATCAAGCCTTGGCGCCCCACCCCTTACGGTAATGCGGCGCGTGCTGCTGCCGCTGATCGCGCCGGGCGTGCTGGCGGGCGCAGTGTTCGCTTTCATGACCTCGTTCGACGAGACCGTCGTCGCCCTGTTCATCGCCGGCCCGACACAGCGGACCTTGCCGATCCAGATGTTCGAGGGCGTGCGCGAGCAGATCAGCCCGGCAATCACTGCCGCCGCCACGCTGCTGATCATCGCATCGACCCTGTTGCTGGGATCGGCCGAGCTGCTGCGGCGTCGCGCCGAGCGGCTCGGCGCGCAACGGCCCGAATGATCGTCACCCCGCCACCGGCGCTGCTCGGCGCGCGCATCGCGCGCAAATGGCGGCGCTATCCTAGCGAGATCATCCCGGCCTGGATCGCCGACATGGATTTCGCGCCCGCCGCGCCGATCGCCGCGACCTTGCTGCAAGCGATCGCGCTGGGCGATCTCGGCTATGGGCCGGTCGCCACCGATAGCGGCGTACCAGAGGCATTCGCCACCTGGGCCGGGCGGCGCTGGGGCTGGTCACTGGACCCGGCGGACGTGATGCTGATGCCCGATGTGGTCGGCGGCATCGCCAATTGCGTCGAAGCGCTGACCGCGCCCGGCGACGCGGTGCTGGTCCACACCCCGGCCTATCCGCCTTTGCTCAATTCGGTAACGATTGCCGGGCGCAGGCTCGTCACTCACCGGCTCGAACCGGGCGCGATCGATTTTACCGCGCTCGATGCCGTGATGGCCGAGCGCCGCGTGCGGATGCTGCTGCTGTGCCATCCGCATAACCCCAGCGGGCGAGTCTTCACGGAGGACGAGCTGCGAGCATTGGCGGGGATCGCCGAGCGGCGCGACCTGGTGATCGTATCGGACGAAGTGCATGCCGACCTGACGCTCGACCGCCGCCGTCACATTCCCTTCGCAACGCTGCCCGGCATGGCGGTACGGACGATCACGCTCAATTCGCCAAGCAAGGCGTTCAACGTCGCCGGCCTGCGCACCGCAGTGTGCGTCGCGGAGAAGCCGTTGCGTGAGCGGCTGACGGCCTTGCCCTCGACGCGGTGGAACGCCTTCTCCACACTCGGTGTGCGCGCCGCGCGCGCGGCGTGGAGCGACGAGGGTGCGATCTGGCTGGACGAGTGCGTCGCGCATCTGGCGGCGATGCGCGACCGGATCGGTGAGCGCCTGCCGGCGATGCGGATCGGCTGGATACCGCCACAGGCGAGCTATCTCGCCTGGCTCGATTGCCGAGCGGCGGTGAGCGAAGAGCCCGCCGCTTTCTTCCTGCGCGAGGCGCGGGTCGCCTTGTCACCGGGCCTCGATTTCGGCGCACCGGGCGCGGGTTTCGTGCGGCTCAACTTCGCGACCTCAATCGAGTTGCTCGACGAGATCCTCGACCGGATGGAAGCCGCGCTGAGCGTTGAGCGACGGGCGCAATAACCGGTCGGTCCGGGTTCCCTCCCCGTTCAACCGCGCACCAGCATCAACCGATATTCAATCGCGGGGACGGAAACGCGATTCGCGGTCAACATCCAAGCCGTTTTGCCTGGTGTTTTTGCTGATATTTCGGCGGAAATTTTTCCATGCTGTTAAGTTGGATTCCAGCCCCAGATTTCCACATTATTCTCAATAGGTTGTCCGTCATTATGCTGTTATTCAATAACAGCATGGAACAGCACGCTGTTTTCACCGAAGAGCTTGCGCGAAACGTCCAGAATTTTGCCAGTCATGTGAAAGAGCGGGCCGGAACGCCGGCTGGCATCCCGTCCGCCACCACGCTGCCATAGCCGGCATCGGTATTGAATCAGCGCCGCTCATGGGTCCGGAGCCGAACGGATGCCGGAGTGATCCAGCCGGCTCGATGATCTCCCGGGCGCAGCGCGGCTTGGCGCACGCCCCCGTGGCGGATCAAACTCCAGCCCGAAACACCCTAACCCGCGTGCAGCGCGGTATCGAAGTCGTGCGCCGCATCCTTGCCGGCGATCCGCGTCAGCAGCTCGAGGAATTGTCCGGTCGTATTGGGCGTGGTGCGACTGACCTCGAGCAGCAGCGCATCCATCTTGTCGCGGCCGATGCGTTGTTCGAGATCGACCAGCAGCAGCGGGCCTTTCTGGTAAAGCTGGACGCGGTTCGGGCGGCCATGGCCCATCACCGGCCCCGCCTTGGCCGCCTCGGCGCGCTTGGCGTCGAGCAATTGCTTCGCCATGTCCGGCCCCATCATCGCATCGATGTAACGGATCGCGACATATTCGGCGGTCGATTCGACCAGCCAGAAATCATCTGTGAGCGGGCTCGCCGAACGCCACCAGGCATGGGCGAATTCATGCGCGACATGGCGCGCGGTTCCCGCCTCGACCAGCGGCCCTTCCGGGCGACCGCTGTCATTGACCACGGTATAGGCGGTCCGGCTATAGCCCAGCCGGCGCTCGCGCGAGACCGCGACCATACGGATCGGATCGGGCAACGGGTCGAACCATTTTGCCAGATAGGCCGAGGCCGCCAGCGCATGGCGCTGATAGAGTTGCGAGACGGGCGTGGTCAGGTCGGTGGCATAATATTCGACCCCCGGCCCCGCCGCCTTGTGCAGCCCGCGCATCGCGACGAGCGGCAGATCCACGTCGAGTTGCGGACGGTGGATGACGACACCGGTGGGCGTGCGCCTGACCTCGCCCTGTGCGACGACGACCAGATCCCCGGCCAGCCCGTCGATCCGCGCATCGACATCGAACATGGTCTGGATGTCCGCGCCGAACGGCAGCCACATATGATCGATAAACAGTTCGACCCCCTCCGGCCGGATCGGCGGCACCCCATCGGCCTCCGCCGGCGTAAGCGGGCCGCGATAGCGGAAGCGCAGGGTGCGTTTACCCGCCGGGTAGCTGAGCGTGATCCGGTTGAGCGCCTTGACCGGCGTTTCCGCGGCCACCGTCTCCACCCGCACGTTGCGGCCAAAGCCGCCCGATACAAGCACGAAGCGGCGGCCGAGCAGGAACGCCTTGCCCGTCCCCGCCGCTGCCTCGGGCAAGGTGATGCGCACATCGGCATCGAGCATCCCGTCCGCACCGATCGTCGCGCGGACATCATAATGGATCGTCTCGGCGGCCTGTGCGGTGAACGGTGCCAGCGTGAATAATAGCGCGGCGAGAAAGCGGATCATCGTTTGAACACCTCGCCGCCTTTCATGACGAAGGATATCTTCTGGAGCATGGACACATCGGCAAGCGGGTCACCCGTCGTCGCGACGATATCGGCGGCCATGCCGGGCTTGAGCGCGCCGACCTTGCCGGCAAGCCCGAGATGATCGGCGCCACTGGTCGTCGCCGCGCGGATCGCCTCGAGCGGGGTCAGCCCGGCGCGCACGAGCAGGAGGAATTCGCGCGCATTGTCGCCGTGGCGGCTGACGCTCGAATCCGTGCCGAAGGCGATCTTGACCCCGGCGGCATGCGCGCGGCGCGCCATGTCGAGCATTTTGGGGCCGACCTCGATCGCCTTGGCCTTGGCGGCCGGGCTGAGGAAGGAATTGGGGTCGTTGCCCCATAAGGTGACAGTGTCGCCGGCAAGCAGCGTCGGCACGAGATATGCGCCCTTCGCCTTGAACAACCGGATCGACTCCGCATCGAGATAGGTGCCATGCTCGATCGAATCCCCGCCCGCGATTAGGAAGGCGTTGATGCCGTTGGCGCCGTGCGCATGCGCGGTGACGCGGCGGCCGAGATTATGCGCGGTCTCCACGATCGCGTTGAGTTCGTCCTGAGTGAATTGCTGGCCCAGTCCCGCCGCGATGTCCGACAGGACCGCGCCAGTCGCCACCACCTTGATCACATCCGCGCCGCGTTGGACCTGCTGGCGCACCACGCGGCGGCAATCATCCGCGCCGGAGCAGAGATTGGGTCGCTGCAACGCCCGGATCACCTCGGGGCGATAGCCGAACACATCGCCTTCGCCGCCATGCGGGCTGATGACATTGCCCGCCGCGACGATGCGTGGGCCCGGCACCTTGCCCTCGGCGATGCCGTCGCGGAGCGCGAAGATCGCCTCATTCTCCTCGCCGAGATCGGCCACGGTGGTGAAGCCCGCGCCGAGGACCTTGCGCGCGTTCATCGCCCCCTGGATGGCGAGATCCGACGCGGTCTGAACGGTGCGGCGCAATTTGTCGTCGGGGCCATTTTCGTGACAGATATGGACATGGCTATCGATCAGGCCGGGCAGCACGAAGCGATCACGCAGGTCGACCACATCGCCATCCGGCCCATCGATAAAGCCATCGCGAATCTCCACGATCCGCCCGTCGCGCACGACAATGGTCTTGTTGCTCTCGACCCGGCCGGTCGCCGGATCAGCGAGCAGGCGACCGGCCTGGATGTAAGTGGTGCGCGGCGCGGGTGCGGCAGCGGTCAGCGCCAGCGCAAAGGCCAGTGCGGCAAACGAACGGCGGAAGCTCATTTTGCGGTCCCCCTGGGCCTGAAATCGGTATCGCCATCGGCGGCAAGCCAGATAAGCCCAGCCCAGGCCGCGACATTCTGATCAAGCGATACGCGGTCGATCTTGTCGAGCGTATCATCGGCAGTGTGGTGATAGTCGAAATAGCGGCTGGCGCTCTGCTGCAGCACGAAAGCAGGCACGCCGGCGTCGACCAGAGGCGCGATATCGACCCCGCCGCGCCCCGGCGGCTCGCGCGCGGGCACGATCGCGAGCGGGCCGAGGATGCGCTGCGCCGCAGCCTCGAACGCGCTGCCCTTCAGATGATCGGGCAGGGCCAGCGCGACAATCGGGTCGGCGCCCTCGTCGCTTTCCATGGCCAGCACATGCTTCGCCATCTGCGCCAGGCGCGGGTCGAGATAGGCGCGGCCGCTGACATCCGCGCTATCGGGTTGAGTCACTTCCTCAGCGCCGTAGAAGACGACGCGGATCGTGCGGCGGGGACGGCGCTGCTGGTCGCCAATCAGCTTCGCCGCGGCGGTAATGATTGAGATGCCCGCACCATCGTCGATCGCGCCGGTGCCGAGATCCCAGCTGTCGAGATGCGCGCCGAGCAGGACGATCTCTTCCGCCGCACCGCTGCCCGGAATATCGCCGGTGACATAGCTGGTGATCGCCCCCGGCTGATACGAAGCGGTTGACGACAGCCGCACGCGGACGCGCTCGCCAAGCGCCTCCAGCCGCGCGATCTGATCGGCGTCGGGTACCGACAGCGCGAAGCTCGGGATCGGCACCTTGCCGTCGACATAGCGCGTCGAGCCGGTATGCGGCAGGCGGTGGCTGTCGGTGCCGACCGAGCGCATCAGGAAGCCGATCGCGCCGCGCGCTGCCGCCTCGCCCGGGCCGAACGCACGGACCCGGCCGACATAGCCATAGCCGAAACCGGTGCCGCCCTTCGGCATCGCCAGATCGACCAGCGCGACCTTGCCGGCAAGCGATCCCGGCGCGGCGAGCTTCAGCGCCTCAAGCGAGGCGAACGAGATGATCTCCCCTTCGATCGCGCCGCCCGGCGTCGCGGGCGATCCGCCAAGCGCCGTCGCGGCCAGCGGCTGCGGGTGGGGCAGCAGGATCGCCGCGCTTTCCTGCCCGCGCGTCCAGCCGGTGATCGCGAAGTCGTGCACCGCGACGTTGCGAAAGCCATAGTCCTTGAGTTTGGCCGCCGCCCAGCGCGCCGCCGCGCGTTCGTTCGGCGAGCCGGCCGGTCGCGGGCCGAACCGCGTGGTCAGTTCCGAAACCATGTCCCAGGCGATATGAGCACCGGTGCCGGCGCGACTGACGAGTTGCACCGCCGTGCGTTCGCCATCCGCGGCGAACGCCGGTGTCGAGACCGCCAGCGCAGCAAGGGCGAACACTCTCCTCATGCGCTTGCCGGCTTGCCGCCGCCCGCGACCCAGGCGTCGATCGTCTGTTCGAGGATCGGCAACGGCAATGGCCCGTTGCCGAGCACGGTATCGTGGAAGGCGCGGATGTCGAAGCGCGCGCCGAGACTGGACTTGGCGCGTTCGCGCAGTTCGACGATCTTGCGCATGCCGACATAATAGGAACAGGCCTGGCCGGGCAGGACGATGTAGCGGTCGACCTCGCGCTGATTGTCGTAATGGCTGCTCGGCATGTTGGCGTCCATGTAATCGACCGCCTGTTTGCGCGTCCATTTCATCGCATGGAGACCGGTATCGACCACCAGCCGGCAGGCGCGCATCAGTTCGAGCGACAGCCGGCCGAAATCGTCATAGGGATCGGGATAAAGCCCGATTTCCTTGGCGAGCCGTTCGGAATAGAGCCCCCAGCCCTCGCTGAACGCGGCGTTGCTGGCGAAGCGGCGGAACTTTGGCAGCCTCTCCAGATCATGCGCGATGCAGGTCTCGAAATGATGCCCCGGGATCGCTTCGTGATACAGCGTCGCCGCGAGCTGCCATTTGGGCTGGGCCTTCAGATCGTAGAGATTGATGTAGAAGACGCCGGGCTGCGATCCGGTCTGGGGCGGGTTCTGGTAAAAGGCCTTGGCCGCCGATTTTTCGCGCCAGGCCTCGACCGGGCGTACGACCACCGCCTGTTTCGGGATACGGGTGAAGAGCTCGCCCTGCCGCGCATGGACCTCGGCAAGCAGCCGCTCGGCGTCGGCGATATAGGCCACCTTGCCCGCATCGGTCGCCGGATAGAAGAATTTCGGATCGGTGCGGACATGCGTGAAGAAATCCTGCAGCGTGCCGGCAAAGCCGACCTTCGCCTGGATCCGCGCCATCTCGCCATGGATCCGCGCGACCTGATCAAGCCCGAGCTGGTGCAATTCGGGGGGCGTTACCGGCAGCGTGGTGTAACTCTTCAATTGCTGGCGATAGAAGAGCGCGCCCTGCGGCAGTTTCCACACCCCGTCGCGGTCGTCGGCCGCCGCCTGTGCCGTGGCGAGATGCGCGATCAGCTTGCGGTAACCCGCACCGAACGGACCCTTCAACCCGGCTTCGGCGCGCGCGAGCAGCGCGGTTTGCTCGGTATCGGGCAGTTTCGCCTTGGCGATCTTGGTCCGGAAATCGGCCAGGATCGGGCATTGGGCCGGCCCCGCATCGAATGGCCTGCCCTTGAGCATATTCTCGCTCGGTTCGATCAGCAGCGCATAGACGAAGCGCGGCAGCCTGACCCCGGCCCTTTCCTGCCGCTCAAGCTCGGTCACCACCTGGTCGAGCAGCGGACCGACCCCTTCGATCCGCGCGCAATAGGCGCGGGCGTCGACCGGATCGTCGATCGGATGCGTGTTGAGCAACGTGATCGGGATCCGCGTGTGCAGCCCGCCCATCTGGGTCATGACGTAATCGTCGCGGCGCAGCGCAAAGCCGGCGATCGATTCCTCGGCATTCTCGGCGAAGATGCGGGCACTGATTTGCGCCTGAGGTGAGAGTTTGGCGCGATCGAAGGTCCGGAGCGTCGCCAGATCCTGTTTGAGCAGGTCCATATTTTCGATCGCGCGCGCTTCGCTGATATCGGTCCATTTGTCCTGGTCGCGCTTGATGCCGAGTTGCGACTGGCGCACCGGGTTGCGATCGATCCCGCGCTGCCAGATGCGTTCGAAAAAGGCGTCGAGGCGCGCGTCTTCATCCCCCGCGATCGCCCAGACCGGCGGTGCGGCAAGCACGCCGAACAGCGCGGCGGTGCCGGCGGCGAAGTGCCGGCGCGAAATCGTCGGGATCATGTCGGCTTTCCTCCGTCCGCGATCCACGCGGTCATCGTCCGATCGAGCAGTGCCAGCGGCAAGGGTCCATTGCCGAGCAGCGCATCGTTGAAGCGGCGCTGATCGTAGCGTGCGCCAAGCGTCTTTTCCGCCTGGCGGCGAAGCGCCATCATCTTGAGCTTGCCGATCTCATACGCCGTCGCCTGGCCCGGCGTGACGATGTAGCGCTGGATCGCGGTGACACTGTCGGCATGGCCGTTCGCGGTATTGCGGTCGAGCCAGTCGATCGCCGCCTCGCGGCTCCAGCGCAGATGATGCACGCCGGTATCGACCACCAGCCGCCCCGCGCGCATCAGTTCTTCGGACAATTGCCCGAACGCCTGATAGGGGTCGTCATACAGGCCCATCGCATAGGGCAGTTGTTCGGCATAGAGCGCCCACCCCTCGCTATAGGCGGTATAGCCGCCGTGACGGCGAAAGCTTGGCAGGCTGGTCAGTTCCTGGCTGATGGCATTTTCCAGATGATGCCCCGGCACACCTTCATGGAAGGAGAGCGAGGACAACGCATAGCGCGGCAGGTTCCGCATCTCGACCGTGTTGACATAGAGGATGCCGGGCCGCGACCCGTCAGGGGCGCCGGCGAAATAGCCCGCGGTGCCGGCCGATTTTTCGAGCCAGGGCTCGACCGGCTTGACCACGACCTTGCCCCTGGGGACGCGCGTCATCACCTCGCCGAGCCGCGCCTCGACCGCCGCGATCCGGCCGCGCATCGCATCGAGATAGGCGGCTTTCCCTTCGGCGGTGTTGGGATAATAGAATGTCGGATCGGTCTGAATGTGCCGGAAAAAGTCGGGGAGCGCGCCGGAGAAGCCTGTCTTTGCCATGACCTCGCGCATCGCCGCCTGGATCCGCGCGACTTCGTCGAGGCCGGTGCGGTGGACCTGTTGCGGCGTCAGCGGCAGCGTCGTTTCGAGCTCGAGCGCGGCCAGATAATAGGCGTCGCCATCGGGCAGGCTCCACACCCCATCGTTGCGCAGCATCACTGCCTGCGATGCACGCAGCCAGTCGATCAGCAGCCGGAAACCGGGGCCGAAGCCTTCGCGCATCGCCGCCTCGACATCGGCGACGAGCTTTGCGCGAACGGCATCGGGCAGGTCGAGCTTCGCGACCTTGCCCTTGAAGTCGGCCAGGATCGGACTGTCGACAGCGCCGCCGAACGGCGCACCATGCAGCAGATTCTCGCAATTGCCGATCACCAGCGGATAGGAGAAAGCCGGCGGTCGTACCCCCGCCGCCGCCTGCCGCTCAAGCCCGTCGACAATGCCGGCGAGATAGGATTTCACACCAAGGAGTCGGGCGACATAGGCCTCCGCATCGGCGCGGTCGTGGATTGGATGATTGTTGATCAGCGTCTGCGGGATGGTGCGTTGCGGACCGCGCATCTGGCACACCGGATAGCGGTTCCCGCGCCAGCGATAGGATGTCAGCGCCTCGGCACCGTCATAAGCGAACACGTCGCAGCTGAGCCGCCGCGCAGGATCGAGCGCAGCCCGGTCGAACGTTGCGAGCTCGGCCAACTCCGCGCGCGCCATCGCCGCATCATCGGCGGCGCGCGCCTCGCCGGTATCGGGCCAGCGGTCCATGCCCGATTTGAGGCCAAGCCCGGTCTGACTCAGCGGGTTGCGCGCAATCCGGCGCTGGAAGCATGTCTCGAAAAACCGGTCGAGCCGGGCGCCTTCGCTTTCCGCCGCCCAGCCGGGACAGGCGGCCGCAGCCACTCCCGCCACCAGCAGGGTGCGCCGTGTCAGCCCGGTCATGGCCCGAGCGGAAGGTCGCCGGCGACCGCGCTACCTTCCGCGCGCGGCGCGGGGCCGCCCCGGACATATTTGTCGAGGAAATCGCGGATCGTGCGATACGCGACGATCTGATTGGCCTTCTTGCGGAAGCCATGCCCTTCATCGGCGAATTCGACATAGTCGACCGGCACGCCATTGGCCTTGGCCTTGGCGACGATGTCCTGCGATTCGACCGGCAGCACGCGGGGATCATTGGCGCCCTGCAGCACCAGCAACGGCCGCTTGATCCGTTCGGCATGGAACACCGGCGAGATCTTGCGCAGATAGGCGTCGTCCTTGTCGGGATCGCCAACCTCGGTGAAGAGCAGCTGGCGCAGATCCTCCCACCAGGCCGGCGTGTTCCTGAGCAGCCGCGGCCAGTTGGCGACGCCGTAGAGATCGACGCCGGCAGCGAATGCATCGGGGCGGAAGGTCAGCCCGGCGAGCGTCATATAACCGCCATAGCTTTGCCCCTGGATCGCGACTTTCGCCGGATCGACGAAGCCGGTCTCGGCGAGCATTTTCTTCGCCGCGACGACATCGTCGAGATCGGCGTCGCCATGGCGATGATCGTCCATATGGTAGAAGCTGCGGCCCGATCCGCCGCTGCCGCGATTGTTGATCTCGAACACGACATAGCCGCCATTGACGAGATACTGGACCAGCGGGCGATAGCCGATGCGGCTTTCGTCGCCCGGGCCGCCATGGACATGGATCACCGCCGGACGGCGATCGCCGGGCTTCGCGCCCTTGGGCACGTAGAGGATGCCGGGCACCGAGACGCCGTCATAGGATTTGAAGCGCACCACCGTGCCCGCGACCAGGTCGGCAGGGGCCACGCCGGGCGGCTGCGCGCTGAGCAGCAGGCGTTTCCTGCCGGTCTTCAGGTCGAGGATCGAGACATCGCCGGGGATCGCGCCATTGGCGGTCGATACCACCGCGAACGGTGCATTGTTGGCGAGCTGCACCCCGACCGTCGCGCCGGGCGCGGGATCGGTAAAGGCGATCGGCTTCAGCGTCGTCGCGTCGAACAGATAAGGCCGGCTGCGCGCATCCTCATTGACGCTGACCACCAGCGTCCGGCCGTCGTCGGAGAGCGAAGCGCTCGCCACGTCCCATTTGGGCGCGAAGACCGTGGCGCGCGTGCCGGTCGCGAAATCGATCCGCGCCAGCCCGGCGAACTCGCCGCCATTGTCGGTGGTGTAATAGAGCGTCGCGCCGCTCGCCGCGAAAGTCTGCGGCTCGCTCGACACCGGCGTGGTGCCGGCGGTGACTTCGCTCAGTGCCTTGGCGGTGCGGTCATAGACATAGGTGCGCTTGTTGGCGTTGTCATGGATCCGGCTCATCGCGACATAGCGCCGGTCCGGGCTCACCGCGCGGATCTGGTAGGCCTTGTCGTTCTGGAACAACAGGGTCTTGGCGTAACCATCGGCCGCGATCTCGTAGAGGTCGAAATAGCGCGGGTCGCGTTCGTTGGTCTGGACGAAGAAGGATTTGCCGTCCTTCGCCCATTCGACGAAGCGCGCGACATGTTTGGTGCCGGGCGTGACGTCGCGGACCTGCCCGTCCACTTCGCGGACATAGATATGGGCGAGTTCGTTGCCGCCCTGATCGCTCGAATAGAGAATCCGCTCGTCATGCGGGAAATAGCCGATCGAGCTGACTGTTTCCTTCGTCGAATCGGTGAGCTGCCTGATTGGACCGCCATCGACCGGAACGACATAGAGATTGGCGATGCCGGTCCGGTTGCTGGTGGTCAGCAGCTTCCTATTGTCTGGGGACAGCGATGCGCCGCCGAAGCTGTCGCCGCCCATCAATTGTTCGATCGTATAGTGTTTGGCCGGCGGCGCGTCGGTCGCCGCAGCGGGAGATGCCAGGCACAGGGTCAGTGCCAGATATCCGATTGCCCTGTACAAATGCCGTCTCCCGCGAACGCCGATCATTGATTTCGTCTCAGAGTCCGGCCGTGACGCTGAACAGGAAGCGCCGCCCGATCAGGTCGTAGGTGCCGAAGCTCCGTGAAAAGAGCTGCGACTGGCTGGGCTTGCGATCGAACAGATTGTTGACGACGAGCTGGAGCGAGAAACGGTCATTGACCCGCACGCCAAGGGTCGAGTTGAACCGCCAATAGGACCCGATAAAATTGTCCTTGTCCGCAATCGTGGCCGACGTCGCCAGAATGTCGTTCTTGACCGGTCCCGTGTAGAGCCCCTGCAGCAGCAGATCGAGCGCCGCGCCCTGATAGCCCAGGTTGAACTGACCCGACCATTTGGGCAGCCCGACACCGCCGACCGAATTGGAGACCGGCGCGCTGTCGGTGATCCGGGATTCGAACTTGCTGTTGTGGAACAGCTTGGCGCCGAGCTTGATCCGACCCTGTTTTTCCAGCGCGGCCATGCCGAAACCATATTCTGCCGCGACGATCAGACCAGCGAATTTGAGCCCCGCGGTGTTAATGTACCCGCTGCGATAGCCGTTCGCGATATCGCCGACCGACCGCGTCGGGTTGGCGGTGCCGGGTCCGACTTCGGCCGCGGTGAGACGGCGGAATTGTCCGCAGCCAGCGGCGTTGGGGAAATCGCTGCTGTCGTAACAGGCCGCGAGTACCTGCTGGATCCCCAGGCTTTCGATACCGCCGGTCAGGTTGATCTGTGTCCAGTCCGCCGAGACCCGGAAACCGGGAATCAGCCTGGGCTGATAGACCACGCCCACCGACCAGGAGCGCGCCTTTTCATTGTCGAGGTTCGGGTTACCGGAAATCGTGCCGATCGGCGACAGGCCCGCGGTGGTCGGGTTGAAATTCGCCGGGCTGGAAATGCCCAGCGCGCTCAGCGCCGCGGTGCAATTGGCGGTGCGTGCCGCCGGATTGTCGCCACGCTGATAATTGGCCGGCGAACAGGGATCGCTGATCGACCCACGCGTCGGCGATGCGCCGGAGAAGAGCTCGGTGACCGCGGGCGCGCGGATCGCGCGCGCATAGGTGCCGCGCAGCAACAGGCCATCGAAGATCCCCGGCAGGCGCGGCGCAAAGCGACCGCCAGCCGCCCAGGTCACGTCGCCGCCGGCAATCGAATTGTCGACATAGCGCACGGAGCCGTCGGCGCTGAGATTCTTGATGATCGGGATGTCCTGCGATTCCGATACCAGCGGAACCGACAATTCGCCGTAGAGCTCCTTGGTATTGAAGCTCCCCTTGTCGGGCGAATAGGGGCTGGCCAGGTCGAGGCCGAGCAGGTTCGCCCCTGCGCCGAGTACGCGATCGACCCTGAAATCGCCCATTTCCTTGCGATATTCGGCACCGATGTTGAACTTGATCGGCTCGGGCGAGATGCGGAACGGGAGTGCCCCGTTGAAATTCGCCGTCGCGACGAATTGCTGGTTCAGGCTGACCGCCTTGCCCCGGTCGAGGACATAATTCGCCGCCTCGTCGCTGAAGGCGTTTACGCCGAAGACGTTGAACGGCACGCAACTTCCGCCGCTGGCGCAGACGATTCTGCCGCTGCCATCGCGGACTGCATCGACCGCCGCCAGGAAACGGTCATTGTTGATATAGCTCATTTCGGTCGTTGCACGGCTCTTGCCGTAGTTGACCGAAAGCTCCCATCCCGCGGCCTCGCCGAACAGGCTGGTCTTGCCTTCCAGGCCGGCCACGGCGCGGTAGAAATTGACCGTGTTGACGGTCAGGCCGCCGCGATCGAGCAAGTCGCTGAAATTGCGCGCCAGCACGAAATCGCCGGTGATGCCGTTGGCCGCCAGCGTGCTGCGCGTTGCCGGCGAGAGGAAGGGGTTGTTGGCCGACACGGTCAGGATCGTGCCGCTGACATAGGGCGAGGTGAACGCTGCGACCTCGCTGAGTTCCTTGCCCTCGCTGCGCGCATACGACCCTTCGAACACGAAGCGGATCGACGGCGTCAGGTCATAATGACCGATGCCACTGACGATCGCCCGCTTGGTTGGCGACAACAGGCTGAAATGATCCGCCATGCGGACGCCGTCGCCACCATCGAACAGGGCGCCGCGAACATTGGTCCCCGGGACATAGGCGCGCAGGTCGCCACCCTGGAACTGCAGCGCCTGGCCCGAACTGTCGCGGATGAAACCGAAGGTGTTGGGATCGAACGGCAGGCCACCTTCGGTGAAATAGCCATAGACCAGATCGTTGGTGACGGTATTGGACGGTGTCGATCCCGGTTTCGGTACCGCGAAACGAAGGCCGGATCGCTTGCTGAGCACCATTCCCTTCTGCTCATGATATTCGCCGCTGATCGCGATATTGCCGCGCCCTTCGTCGAAATTGATCCCGGCCAGACCGCGGATCGAATAGCCCGGCGCATCGCCCCGTTCGCTGATGCCGTATTGGCCAGTCACGCTGAGGCCCTGATATTTGTCTTTCAGGATGATGTTGACGGTGCCGGCGATCGCGTCGGAGCCGTAGATCGGCGCGCCGCCGATCGCGATCGTTTCAACCCGCTCGATCAACCCGACCGGAATGACGTTGAGATCGACCTGCTGTCCGGGAGACGCATTGTTGCCGCTGCCCGAGATCGAGTTGGACGACACCGCGCGCCGGCCATTGATCAGCGCAAGCGTGCGCTGCGACCCGAGGCCGAGAAAGTCGACGAAACTCTGCCCTGCATTGAACGTGCCTTGCGTCGTGCCGATCGGGTTGACGCCCGAGGCAACAAAGCCCGGCGTATCGTCGAACACCTGCGCCACATTGGTATAGCCGCGCTGCGCGATCACTTCGCTATCGGTGACGATCGTGGCTTCGAGCGTGTCGAAGCCGGGCCGGCGGATGCGCGACCCCGTGACCACGATATCCTCGGCCAGCGGATCGGGCTTGGTCTCAGCCTGCCCCACCACCGTCGCACGGCGGATGGTCACAATGCCGTCCTGGCCCGCAACGACCTCGAGCCCGTGTCCCGCGAGCATCCGGTGCAGCGCGTCGATCGGGGAATAATCGCCGTCGATCGGATTGGTGCGTACCCCGCGCAGGTCGGCGTCGGGCGCCAACACCTGCAGCCCGGATTGCTGCGCGACACTCTGTACCGCATCGCCGGCGTCGCTCGCCGGAATCCTGAAGTGCTGCTTGCTCTGCGCGTAAGCCGCGCTCGACATCACGCCGAGCATCGCCGCGCCGGCCAACAACATCGTCCTGGTTACAATTCGAACCCCTTGCCGCTTTGCCACTGAATGTCTCCCGCCCCATGACCTGTATCGGCCTCAAGGCAAGAGAGCGGCGACGACGCGATATCCGCCATTAATGTGACGGCGAATTTTGTTCCCGCGACAGAATGAACGCCTTGTCGGTCTCGACCACCTCGCCATTGAAGGCCGCGGCGGCGCCGCGGGCAAAGGCGCGCGCGTCCCCGACATTGAACACGCCCATGAACTCGGCACGCCCGAGCGAAGGGTCATTGATCACCACCGGCTTGGCGGCATAGCGATTGACCTCGGCGGCGGCGGTGGCGAGCATCTGGCCGCGAAACACCAACTGGCCCTTGCGCCAGGCCAGCCGGCGATTGACCTCGCGCGCGTCAAGACCGACACGGCGCGTGCCCGTCGCCGCGGCGACGAATTGTTCGTCATGGCGCAGCATATGCTGGCGCGGCTGCCCGGTTTCCTTCTCGGTCACAGCGACGACGCCCTGGGCAACGGTGACCGAGACGTCGCCGGCATCGGCAATGCCGACCGCGAAATCGGTGCCGACCGCGCGCACCGACACGGCATCAGCCTGAACGATGAAGGGCCGCGCGCGATCATGCGCGACCTGGAACGACGCTTCGCCGCGCCGAAGCAGGATCCGGCGCTCCTTGCCCGCAAACCGCACCTGAACCACGGTGTCGCCATTGAGGAACAGTTTCGAGCCGTCATCAAGCGCCACCTCGCGCACTTCGCCCCGCGCAGTGGCGATCCTTCCGCCAAGCCGGTCCTGCGCGATCAGGCCACCCGAAACCGCGATCAGCACCGATGCGGCAAGCGCCATCCGCCGCCACGGCCAATGCCGCGCTTGCGGCACCGGCTCGATATCGCGTCCGCCATCGAGCGCGGCCAGGCGATCGACATCGATCCATACCGCCTGGGCGCGGACATAAGCGCCGAGGTGCCTGCTATTTTCGGAAAGCCAGTTGTCGAGTTGCTGCTGCTCTACGTCGGAAAGCGGGCCTTCGGCAGAGCGGACGACCCAGGTCGCGGCGCGGGACTCGACGTCATCCGAGGCCCCAGAGTCTCCGCTTACCACCGTCATCATCCTCCACGCCGGCCGCCGGCGCTTTCATTACCTGCATCACGAGCCGCAGCGCTTTTGCAAGATGCTTCTCCACCGTGCTCTCCGCGATCCCCATGCGCTCGGCAATCTCGCGTTGCGACAATTCCTCGAATTTCTTGAGCTGGAACGCTTGCCGGCATTTGGGCGGCAGGGTCGCGATTGCGGCCATGACCCGCTCGACTTCCTGTTCGCCACTTAGCCGGCGATGCGCGCCGATCTCATCATCGACGATGTTCAGCGACTCCAAATCCGCCACCAGCTCGATCGAAACGATCCGCGAGCGCCGGACATGTTCGCCGACAATGTGGCGCGCCGTCACGAACAGATAGGCGCGTCCATTGCCAATCCGCTCGATATCGGCAGCCCAGATCCGCGCATAGGCCTCCTGCACCACTTCATCGAGTTCGCACGAACTCAGCCCGCGAATCCGCCCGAACAGCCAGCGACGCACATCGGCCTCGTGCGGCAGCACTTCGCGCGCAAACCAGAGAAGCCGGGCCTGATGTTCCATGACGCAATCGCAACAGTAATCTGACGCTACGTCAAGCGAAATGTCACGACCGCGTCACAAAAGAAAATTGATGTCAAGATATTATAAAGACACGGAAAATTCATCGAGAACTCGCGTCCTCGATCGCATGGGTAGCGCGGCAATCGGTGCGGTCCGGAGGGTCTCACACTACTGGGTAATGCGCTTCACCACCTTGCCATCCTCTCCCAGAAACTCGATCATCGGCTGCCCGTCGGCACCGACTTTCATCACCAGCCGGGGCCGGCCCTGCTTGTCGGCCAGCCGGACGATCGCGTCGTCAAGCTGCTTGCCGGCGAAGAAACGTTCCTCACCGACGCCGCCATTGGCCTTGGCGTGCGCAAGCATCTCGGCACGAATCCTGTCCTTCTCCGCATCGCTTGCCGCGCGCGCGGCGCGATCGCTCATTTCCATCAGCGGCTGGATCGACGCATCGGGGCGATCCCAGACACGCAAGCCGGCGGTGCGATTCTTGTCGGTTTCGGAATAGACCATGCCTACGGTCTGATCCTGCTTGTACTGATCGAACAATATGCTCGCGCTGGCCGATTGATGGCCGTCGGCGCTGCGGCTGCCAAAACCCATGCCGCCGACTTCGTCGCCTTCATCGTTGAAGAACAGCATCCCGCCCTGCTTGCGATTGTGATGCTTATATTCCTTGCCGCCCATGAACAGCCCGGGGAAGCGCGGCGTGTTGGCGATCACCAGCCGGTATTTGCCGTTCGGCTCGACGATGTTGATGCGCGCCGCGTTGATCGTGCCGAAGCTCGCATCGGGCGGCCCTGAGGTTGCGATCGCCCATCCCCCCGGCAGCAACGCGCCGACCCCGACCGCCACGCCGAGCGCGAGCGGCAATTTCCAGCCTGGCCTGAACATCGCCCGTCCCCCTCAATAGTTCCAGTCGGTCAGCGGCGCGCCCGCCGGGGCGGTCTTGCGCACATGCGCGGCCATTTCGCGGATGACGCCGGCCCAGTCGGTATGATGCCAGTTGTGACCCTTTTTCGGCCGGCCATATTCGAAGCGGATCGGATAATTCTGCCCGGCGACCTCGGTGACCATTTCCTGGAATTTATAGACGCCCAGGTTGAGGAAGAAATCATCCTGTTCGCCGGCGAAGAAGTTCATCCTGCCGGCCAGTTTCGGCCCCAGCGTCTTCCAGTTGGTGCGCGCATAATCGGTCAGGTCATAGCCGTTCCTGCGCGAATATTCCGCGACCTCATGATCGATCACGCCGGTCAGCGGATCGAACAGCGGCACCGGATAGCCATCCTTGCCGACCGGGCCATAGGTCGATTGCCAGATCGCAAGCTGGTAATAGCCGCGCCCCTTCGATCCCAGCATCGCCTCCAGCTTCGACAGATCGCGAACCGACAATCCCGGCTGCCCCTCGCGCGTGCGGCGGAATGGCCGGTCGGCCACTTGCCAGTCGTTGAACCGGAACTCGAACATGTTCGCGTCCTTGTAGACGTCGGTCAGCTGGTAGCGCGAAAAGTCGATCGGATCGGGATTGAAGGTCCAAGCGCCACCGAACAGGTCGGGATAATGGAGCAGCAGCGCGAGCGATTCCCAGCCGCCGGTCGACGCGCCTTCGGTGATGCGGCCATAAGGCTGGTCGATCAGCCGGTACTTCTTTTCAAGATGCGGCATCAATTCCTTGGTGATGGCATCGCCCCACGGCCCGTTATTGGCCGAATTGAGGACATAGGATTCGAAGAAATACGGGCTGAACTGTTCGAGGGTGATCGCGACAAAGCGCGGTAGATCGCCCTGCCATTCCTGCGAGAATTGATAGCCGGTCTTGAGCCCGCCATCGGCCGCCTGGGCACGCGCGCGCGGCGTGTCGGTGGCGGGGTCGGTGTCGAAGCCGAACGGCACATCGCCATGGCTGAGCGCGTAAACCGTGGGATAGCGCGCATTGGGATGGTCATCGAACCCCTTGGGCAGCAGCACCGTCGCGCCGATCGTCATGGGAATTCCCCAGAAATCGGACAGGATCTTGCTCTTGATCCGGACATGCTTGAGCCAGGGCGTGTCGACAAGCGGTGCCGGGGGTGGGATCGTCTCGGTCAGCGACAAAGCGATCGGCGCCGGCGATGTCGGCGCGATCTTCACCTTGATCGGCTTGCTGTAGAGATTGCCGCCGCTCATGAATGCCGGTGCACGTTCCGGGTTCGGCGCCGGCACCCAGATGGCGTGACCATCGGACCGCTTCGCCAGGACGTAACGGATCAGCACCGCCTGAATGTTGTAATCACCCGGCGGCAAGCGCTTCAGGTCAATCGGATAACCGATCGATTCCTGCCCGACAGTGATGCTGCTGCCCGGCTTGAATGCATCGACATCGACCCCGAACGAAGGCGGTCCGTTCATCCCGATCACCATGCGCGGCTCGGCCGTATCGGCGGTCGCCGCGACAACGATCAGCCGGCCGGTGACCGGGCCGGTCTTGGCATCGCCGGGCAATTGCACCGAAAAGCTGACCTGGGCGACCGCCGGTAGCGCGAGCGTCAGCGCAAGGAGAGCGAGCACGGCGCGCAACCCCAGCCTGAACATGTTCCTGTCACCCATCCGCCCGCTCCCCAAAAATCGGCTTCCCGCTGGCGATGATGGTCGGCGCAGCGTTTTCCGCCAGTCAGTTCGCCAATCTCTCCGGCTGCCACGACGCATCGGCAAGGCGGGCACGAAAATCCGCCGCGACTGCCGGCCCGGCGATTTCGCTCAGCCGGGCGAGGAATGCATCGGTGGCGATCGGTGGATCGGCGCGGACCAGGATCCGGTCGAGCGCCGGGCGACCGATCTTCGCCTCAAGCGCGAAGAGCAGCAACGGCCCCTTTTGATAGAGCGCAGCGCCGCTCGGCCGCTTGTCACCGAGCAGCGGTCCGGCCTTGGGCGCCGCCTCTGCTTTGCGTTTCAGCATCGCATCGCGCTCGGCAATGCCCAGCGTCACCTCGACATAGCGCAACCCGAAATATTCCGCGATCGACTCCGACATCCAGTAATTGGCGAACGCAACATCGGGGGTCGCACCCCAGGCGTGGCGGAATTCATGCGCCACGAAGCGCGCCGGACTGGCGGCGTCGAACGGCGGCACCGGCGCGCCGGGCGCGCGAAAAGTCGGCATCACCACCAGCCCGCGCCGCGCATAACCCGCACCGCTGCCGCGCGGCACGACGATCATTCGTACCGGCCCGACCTGCGGCGCGCCGAGCAGGTTGCGATAGAAAGCGGCGGCCCCGAACGCGTTCCGGCGCAATGTCGCGACCAGCGGGTCGTCCGGGATTGCGGTGTAGAATTCGACATCGGGCGCGGTAACCCGCTTGAGCCCTGTCGCGCCGACCAGCACCAGATCATTGTCCGGCGTCGCGCGGTGGATATTCAGCCGCTCGCCGCGCCGTGTCAGCGCACCTTGCGTCACGACCACCAGGGCGGGCGGCAGCCCGGAGATATCGGCATCGATCGTAAAGGCCATGCCCAGATCCTGGCGGACGGGCAGCCACATCGTGTCGATGCCAAGTTCGATCCGCCCGGCCGACAGCGACGGCAAGACCTCCCCGACTTCATCGATCGGCCCGTGATAGGCGATCGTCACCCGGCAAGCCCGCCGCGCATCGCCCGACCGCAGAGCAATGCGCTGCAGATGCGGCAGCGGTGCAGTGGCCGGTGCGAGTTCAATGCGCGCGCCGCAATCGTTCGACGTTCCCGTGAGCGTGAAACGCTCCCCCAATACGAAAGCGGTTTCCCCGGATGCGGCCGGCAGCGTGATGGTCGCCTTTGCGGTGATCGTGCCCCGCGCCGCATCGAAGCGCGCGGAGAATTGATAGTGCGCGATCGGTGCCGGAGATGGCTCGGCACGCGCCGGCATCGCGGCGAGCCATAGCATGGTCAGCAGCAATGCCGCCTGTGGGGCGACGAGTCCGACCGGCCAAACCATGTCAGCCGCGCGCCCGGGGGCGTTCCGGATCGACAATCCATTCGCTCCATGATCCAGGGTAGAGCCGTGCACCGCGCAGCCCGGCCGCCTCCATCGCCAGCGCATTATGGCACGCCGTCACCCCGGACCCACATTGCAGGATCACGCCGGCAGGCGCCGTCCCGTTCAGGATCGAAGAGAATTCGTCGGCCAGGATCGCGGGCGACTTGAATCGACCATCCGCGGCGAGATTGTCGCCGTAGAAGCGGTTGGCCGCCCCGGGGATGCGGCCGGGGATCGGATCGAGCGGATTGGCTTCGCCGCGGAACCGGCTAGCGGTGCGCGCATCGAGAATGAGCGCATCCGCCGCGCCGACGCTCGCCAGGACATTGGCGGCATCGACCGTCATCAGTTCGTCCGGCCGGATTGCTTCAAAATCGCCGGATACCATTGTGGCGGGACCGCCACCCTCGAACACCAGCCCGGCATCTTCCCAGGCCTGGCGGCCGCCATCCAGCACCGCCACCGCCGGATGACCAAGCCAGCGCAGCAGCCACCAGGCGCGCGCCGCGAACGGGCCGCCGGACGCGTCATAGACAACGACCTGATCATTGTGGCTGAGGCCATGGCGCCGCAGCGTCGCGGCAAGGACTCGCGGATCGGGCAGCGGGTGCCGGCCGTTGCGACCCGTCGGCGTGCTGGAGAGGTCAAGCTCAAGGTGCAGATACCGGGCGCCCGGAATATGCCCGGCGAGATAATCTTCCTTCCCGGCGCCTGAATCCGCCAGGCTGAAGCTGCAATCGAAGATCACCAGACCCGAACCGCCCGGCCAGTTGGCCAGGTCTTCCGCGCTGATCAGGCAAGTGTATGACATGATGTTCCTTCCGTCCGACCCTGAAGGCATCGCTGGACCGCCGGACCGTACAGGCTTGCTGTGCTGGCACGCTCCGGCGCCCGGATGCGCAGAAACTATGATGCGCTGGACACCGCCTTCCGCCACCCGCCGATCATCGTCGCCGCATTGTCCGCGCGGCACCCGAAACCCCTCATCAGCTTGATCGTTCACCCGCCACGACAGGCTTTCGACGATGGAGAATGATGATGAGCGCAGATTTCGAGTCTTTCTTCGGTCGCCGCGCAGAGGCCGCCAGCGCGTACGTCAATGGCGACGCAGCGCCGTTGCAAGCCCTGCTGACGCCTAATGACGAGGCCAGTTTCCACAGCCCGGGCGGCGACAGCGTCACCGGCGCGAAGACGGTGGCAAACCGTTACGAGGAAGATGCGAAGCGTTTTGCGCCAGGCAGCACCTCGCGACTGGATGTCCTGCAAAAAGCCACCGGCGACATCGCCTTCTGGACGGGATTCCAGGATGCCAGCGTTCACCTTGCCGGCAAGGATGAGCCGGTCGCTATGCGCATCCGGGTGACGGAAGTCTTTCGCCATGAGGATGGCGACTGGAAACTGATCCACCGTCATGCGGACATGGCCGGGAGCGGCCGGAAATGACCGATGTCGCCTCGCGCGCCATGAGCATTGCAGCGGAAATGGCCATGCGGACGCACCGCATCCATGAACGTCCGCTATAAGCTCTGAACGGATCGGCCGCGCCATCGACGGACCGAGGTTTCGGGACTATTTCATCCTTTCGATCCGAGCCCGACCGGCCCGCCCGAACAGAGAGGAGTCCTATGCTCGCCTTCATCTCCCCGACCGGGCAACGCCGACTCATCGTGGTAGCGCTCGGGGCGACGATCGCGGCAATCTCCATCAACGCGATAGCGGCAACGCCAGCGCAAAGGATTGCGGATTCGGCGCTCTCCGCTCTGTTGAAGCGGCAAACCCAGGATTTCTCGGAAGCCGGTCAAAAAGGGGATGCCGCGACACTGGCTCGCTATCTCGCACCCGACGTGGTGTTCACCAATGAAACCGGTGAAATCGTCACCAGGAAGGAAATTGTCGCGAGTGCGGCTCCGTCGCCGATCCCGGGCCGGATCGAGGTCACCCATTGGGCCCTGAGCCGCCAGGGAAATGTCGCCACCGCCACCTTCATCGACGAACTGACCCAGGATTTTCACGGCCACAGGCTCGACTATAAATTTCAGTCCACGGAGACATGGGCAAAACGGCCGGGCGGTTGGAAGATGATCGCCAGCCATACCATGGTCGTACCGATTGATCCGCCGGCGATCAGTGTGCCGACCGCCGAGCTCGAAGCCTATGCCGGCATTTATCAACTCGACCCCACCTACTCGGTAACGATTTCCCGCAAGGGCGAAGGCTTGGTCTCCAGCAGCAATGGCGGCCCGGCAACACCGCTGGCGGTCGAGATTCGCGACGTGCTGTTCACTCCGGGCGTTCCCACTGGCCGGCGCCTCTTCCAGCGCGACCATTCCGGTCGGATCATCGGCTATATCAGCCGCCGCAATGGCAATGATATGCTGCTGAAGAAGCTCGCCTGATTCCAGCATCGCGCCATCCGGCGCTTCCGTATATTTTATCGGTCGGGCTAACCGCGCTCACCACCGCTGGAACAGGGTCGATTTGCGTGGCCCGGACCTGCTGAAGAGACCGCAATACCGTGGACAGCGCTTCGATCATATATCGGTGAGGGATTGCCGCCCCGCCTCACCGCTCCCGTCCCGCCTCCAGCGTCGCTTCATCGATCGGGCTCAGCAGGTAGGAAAGGATGCTGCGCTGGCCCGTGCGGATGTCGGCGGTCACTTGCATCCCAACGCTGGCCTTGACCTGACTATTGGGTTTGAGACCGCTGGTCCGATCGAGGATGATCCGGGCCGGATAGACCAGCCCGAGCTTTTCGTCCTCGATGGCATCGGAACCCAGGCTCTGAATCGTCCCGGGCAAGGTGCCGTGCCGGGTAAAGGGAAAGGCATCGAGCTTGACCGCAACCGCCTGACCGACCCGGACAAATCCGACATCGCGATTGAGGATCTTCACATCGGCGACCAGCTTGCCGCCATCGGGTACGATCACCATGATCGGCTTGGCCGCTTCGACCACACCGCCCAGCGTGTGGATGGCAAGCTGCGTGACCGTCCCGTTCACCGGGCTGGTCAGCGTCTGCAGGCTGGATTTCTGCGTTGCCTTGGCCAGTTCCTCGCGGCGCAGCTTCGCATCGGACTCGGCCTTGGCGAGGTCGGCGAGCACGCGCGCGCGCGCTTCCGCCCCCGACTGGACGATATTACTGCCCGCGCCCGCCATTTGCGCCGCAGCCTTGTTCGCCGTCTGGATCGCCGCATCGCGGTCGCGCGCCGCCGCCAGCCGCTGGCGCCGCATCTCGATCACCTTCAGCTTCGAGACATAGCCCTTGGCGAGCAATTGCTCGTTCGCCGCGATCTGTTCGTCAAGCAGCGGGAGCGTCTCGGTCAGTTTCGCTGCCTGGATCAGCGCCTCACTGCGCGACGACACCGATGCGTGGCGCTCCGCCCGGTGCGTTTCCGCGGTTGCCTGAATATCGGCAAGTTGCGCGCGGGCCAGTGCGACCTGCGTCGCGGCGACCGCTGGCGGCGTGCCTGGCGGCGGATTGAAGACAAGACCATGACCATCGAGGCCCGACAGAATCGCATGTCCACGCGCCGCATCGAGTTCCGCCGTCTCCAGTGCCTTGCGCGCCTGTACTGCCTCGGCATTCGAAACGGTCGGGTCGAGTTCGACCAGCGCCTGCCCGGCCCGAACGCGTTGTCCATCATGCACCAGGATCGCATGGACCACACCGGGCGCGGCCGGCTGGATCAGCTTGACGCTGTCGACCGGGATCAACCGGCCCGGCGCCGCCGCGACGACATCGACCTTGCCGAAAGTCAGCCAGCAAATGGTGAACACCAGCGCGCCGACCAGGATCCAGGTGGTTGCCCGCGCCGTCGGCGACACCGGCGTTTCGACGATTTCGAGCGCGGCCGGCAGGAAGTCGGTCTCGTCGGACCGGAACAACGTGCTCTTACGCTCCTTTTCATGCGCAAGCGCGGCGCGGACGATCGCCCAGTGGCGTCTGATTGCGCTCACGCCGAATCCCCCAGGCCCATCTGGCGCCGGTGCAGGCCGGCATAGCGTCCATCAAGCTTGATCAGCTCGTCATGCGAACCGACCTCGACGATACGCCCGCGCTCCAGCGTCATGATCCGATCGCACTGACGGATCGCCGACAGGCGGTGCGCGATGATCAGCACGGTGCGACCCTGCGCCATCGCCTTCAGATTTTTCTGGATGATTTCCTCGCTCTCGGCATCGAGCGCCGAGGTTGCTTCGTCGAGAATCAGGATGCGCGGTTGCGTGACGAGCGCACGGGCAATCGCGATCCGCTGCCGCTGCCCACCCGACAGATTGACGCCGCGTTCCTCGATGATCGTGTCATAGCCTTGCGGCAAGGTCAGGATGAAGTCGTGCGCGCCCGCCAGCTGCGCCGCCGCCATCACATTGCCAAGCGGCATCGCCGGATTGGCGAGCGCGATATTCTCGCGGATCGAGCGGTTGAACAGCAGATTCTCCTGCAGCACCACGCCGATCTGCCGCCGCAGCCAGGCCGGGTCGATCTGGGCGATGTCGACGCCATCGATCATGATCCGCCCGCCGGCCGGCGTGTAGAGCCGCTGCAGCAATTTGGTCAGGGTCGATTTTCCCGATCCCGAGGATCCCGCGATGCCCAGCGTCGTTCCGGCCCCGAGTTCGAAATCGATGTCCTCGAGTGTCCAGGGACCTTCCAGGCCATAACGGAACCGGACGCCTTCGAACTTTATCTCGCCCTTGAGCCTGGGCAGCGCGACCTTCGACCCGGCGCCAGGCTCTGCCGGCGCATTGAGCACGTCGCCGAGCCGCTCGATCGACAGGCGCACTTGCTGAAAATCCTGCCACAGCTGTGCCATGCGGATCACCGGACCCGACACGCGTTGCGCGAACATGTTGAATGCGACCAGCCCGCCGACCGTCATCGCGCCCGCGATCACTTCGCGCGCGCCGAAGAACAGGATCGCCGCCAGGCTGAGCTTGGAGATGAGCTGGACCGCCTGGCTGCCGGTATTGCCGAGGTTGATCACACGCTGGTTGGCCGCGCTGTAACCCGCGAGCTGGCGTTCCCAGCGGCTTTGCCATTGCGGCTCGACCGCGGCGGCCTTCACCGTCTGCATCCCCGAAACGCTTTCGACCAGCAATGCATTGTTCGCCGAGCCGCGCTCGAACTTCTCGTCGAGCCGGCGCCGCAACGGACCCGTCACGATCAGGGACACCGCGATATAGGCCGGGATGGTCACCACGACGATCCAGAACAGGGTGGTCGAATAGATCCACATCGCAACCAGGAAGACGATGGTGAAGGCCGGGTCGACCAGCACGGAGAGCGAGGCGTTGGTCAGGAATTCGCGGATCGATTCGAGCTGGCGAACGCGCGTCACCGTGTCGCCGACGCGCCGCCCCTCGAAATAGGTGAGCGGCAGGCTGAGCAAATGATGGAATAATTTGCTGCCGAGTTCGACGTCGAGCTTCTGGCTGGTTTCCGAATACAGCCGGGTTCGCAACCAGCCGAACACGACTTCCCAGACGGAGACCGCGACGAAGCCGATCGACAGCACTTGCAGCGTGGCGAGCGTGTTGTGGACCAGGACCTTGTCGATCACATTCTGGAAGAACAGCGGCGCGGCAAGGCCAAGCAGATTGAGGCACAATGTGATCAGCAGCACTTCGCCGATCAGCTTGCGGTAGCGCACGATCTGCGGGATGAACCAGGTGAAGTCGAACCGGCCCACCACACCCGCAATACCTTCGCGCGTGGTCAGCAGGATCACTTTGCCCGTCCACATCTGCTCCAGCTGGGCGCGATCGACCCGCTCGGCGCGCGATCCGGGGCACTGGATGAGCACGTCCTCGCCCGTCACGCGGCCGACGATGAACCAGCCGCCATCGCCTTCGGCCATGACCGGCAAGGGCAGGCGGTGCAACTTGTCGAACTTGCTGTCGATTGCCCGGGCACGGACTCCGTCCTGCCGCTTGGCGAGGCGCAATATTTCTTCCGCCGTCACCGGATCGTGATGGCCCAGCGCGTGACGAAGCTGATCGGGATCGACCGCGACACGGTGCATGGCCAGGATCGTGGCATAGGCCACCAACCCGTCGCCCACGCCCCGTGGGTCGGCTCCTGTCCGTTGTTCCGCTTGAGTCATGCCAATTTGCCGCCAGTCCCCGTCGAATCGACCGTAGACAAGCGACGCGGCGGATCAAAGACAATTTGAGTGCAATTCAATGCGCTAGGATTTCAACCTCCTGCACTTCTCCCCCGCCCGACGCTTTCCATGGCGTCTACACACGCTCGATGATGATCGCCGGGGCCATGCCGCCCGCCGCGCACATCGTCACCAGGCCGCGTTTCAGATCGCGGCGCTCGAGCTCGTCGAGGATCGTGCCGATCAGGATCGCGCCGGTCGCGCCGATCGGATGGCCAAGCGCGATCGAGCCGCCATTGACGTTGACCTTGTCGCGGTCGAGTCCAAGGTCGCGAATGAACTTCTCCGCAACGACGGCGAACGCCTCGTTGATTTCCCACAGGTCGATATCGTCGACGGTCAGCCCCGCCTTGGCCAGCACTTTCCGCGCCGCGGGCACGGGCGCGTTGAGCATCAGAGTCGGGTCATCACCCATATTCGCCGTCGCGACGATGCGCGCGCGCGGTTTCAAGCCATGTTTTTCGGCATAAGCCGGGCTGGCGAGCAGCAACGCCGCCGCGCCATCGACCACGCCCGACGAATTGCCGGCGTGATGGAAATGCTCGATCTCCAGGTCGGGATATTTCTGGTTGATCAGCCCGCGAAAAGTCGTGCCCTGCGCGTCGATCGGATAATCGGCGATCGCCGCAAAGCTTGGCTTCAGCGCGGCAAGCCCTTCGGCGGTGGTCTGCGGGCGAGGGAATTCCTCCTGATCGAGGATGACGGCGCCGTCGTCGTCGAGCACCGGCACCACGCTCCTGGCGAAACGGCCCTCGGCGATGGCGACCGCTGCGCGGCGCTGACTTTCCAACCCGAGCGCGTCCAGCGCTTCGCGCGAAATCCCCTCCATCGTCGCGATCGCATCGCCACATACGCCCTGATGCGATTGCGGATGCGTGAGCGTCAGGCGGTCGTTGTGCGACCCCATCAGCGGCGGAGGAAAGCCCGCCGCCTGCTCGGCGGCGGCCATGGTGCCGGTCAGCGACATCATCTCGGTGCCGCCGGCGATGACCAGATCCTCCATGCCGGACATGATCTGCGCGGCAGCCAGGCTGACCGTGGTGATGCCGCCGCCACAGAAGCGATCGAGCGTGGTGCCGCTGGCCTTGATGTCATAGCCCGCATCGAGCGCCGCCATGCGCCCGAGATCGCCGCCCTGCTTGCCCTTCTGGGTCGAGGTCGACCAGATGATGTCGTCGACGTCCGCGGTATTGAGATGATTCCGCTCGGCGATCGCCTTCAGCACCGTTGCCGCGAGATGCTGCGGATGCATGTGCGACAGCGCGCCCTTGCCGGCCTTGCCGATGCCGCGCGGGGTGCGGACGGCGTCGATGATATAGGCTTCGGTCATCATGATCTCCCGCGTGGAACGATGAGTCCGGGCCTGGCAGCGCCGAACTCACCCAGTGGAGAATGTGAGACACGGCAGCCCCGGGCACAAGGCCGCATGATGGGTAATGATTGGGGGGTGGCGATTGAGGAACGACGCCTCACCCATGACCGGCGCGCATGTTCAGAATGACGGCGCCGGCGATGATCAGGCCCATCGCCGCAAGCGCGATCGCGTCGAGTTTTTGACCATAGATGATCCACGCGATCGCGGTGACCAGGACGATGCCTGCGCCCGACCAGATCGCATAGGCAACGCCGACCGGCATGGTGCGCAGCGCCAGCGACAGGAAATAGAATGCCGAGCCATAGCCGATCACCACCACCAGGGACGGCCATGGTCTGGTGAACCCGCTGGATGCCTTCAGGCATGACGTCGCAATGACTTCCATGACGATCGCGAACAGCAGCCAGACCGAATTGGGCATCAGTCAGCGCGGTGCCATCTGGATCGCGCGGGGACGATCGCGGCGTGATCATGATTCAGCTCCAAGCGCATACCCTTCGAATCCAGGCCGGTTCCCGCGCCATAGGCGCATCCACGGCCTTTGGACGCAAGTTGATTGTCGCCGGGACACAGGGTTTTGCCACACTAGGCCAGCCCAGCCGCGATCCGCCCCGACGAACAGAACGGACAATAGTTTCTTTACCGCAATCCCCCCCTCACCGAATATTCTGCGTCATCCCAAATGGAGAGCCGGTAATCGGCGCCAAAAAAGGGGGAGGGTCGAGATGAACCCGTCCCCGCTTATGGGGAGGGGAATAGTCGATGAATCTTCGTGCCAGGCGTATCAATCAATTTCTGCTGAGCGGCATTGCAACGGCGTGCCTGCTGACATTGCCCGATGCGGTCCAGGCACAGGCCGCGCCAAGTTATCGGATCGCCCCTCAGGCGCTGGACAGCGCGTTGCGCGATTTCGGCCTGCAAAGCGGCGTCACGATTCTCGCCGATGCGACGATCACCAACGGCAAGCGAAGCGGCGGCTATAGCGGCACAGCGAGTGCCGAGACCGCGCTGCGCTCGCTGCTCCAGGGGACCGGATTGCGCTACACGCGCGACGGCAATGTCTTCGTGATCACGACAGCGGGAAACGACGGACAATCCACCGCAGCGGCCGACAGCGCGAGCGGTGACGGCCCCGATATCATCGTCACCGCGCAGAAGCGCGAGGAAAGCATTCAGGACGTGCCGATCGCCGTCTCGGCCTTTTCGAACAAGGCGCTCGACGAACTCAAGATCGAAGGCGGATCAGAACTGCTGCGCGCGGTGCCCAATGTCACCTTCTCGAAAACCAATTTCGCCAGCTATAATTTCTCGATCCGCGGTGTGGGGACCAAGGCACTGTCGGTGTCGACCGATCCTGCGGTGGCGATCAGCTTCAACAACACGCCATTGCTGCGCAATCGGTTGTTCGAACAGGAATATTTCGATGTCGAGCGCGTCGAGGTGCTGCGCGGTCCGCAGGGCACGCTGTACGGTCGCAACGCAACCGGCGGCGTGGTCAACATGATCACGAACAAGCCGAAATTCGGCTCCTTCGAAGGCTCGCTGAAGGCCGAAGTGGGCAATTACGACACGCGCCGCATGAGCGGGATGATCAACGTGCCGCTGGGGGATACCATCGCGATCCGTGCAGCGGGCGCGCTGACCAAGCGCGACGGCTTCGATTATAACAGCGTGACCGACAAGCGCGTGAACGGCCGCGACCTGTGGTCGACCCGGGTTAGCGCCGGGTGGGAACCGAGCAGCAGCTTCAAGGCCAATTTCATCTGGGAGCATTTCAACGAGAAGGATGATCGCTCGCGCACCGGCAAGCAGCTTTGCCACACCGATCCGGGACCGAGCATGGTCGGCGGGCGCGACATCAGCGGAGATTTGCTGACCCGCGGCGTGCTCAGCCAGAGCTGCAAGCCCGGGTCGCTCTATGACGATGGTGCGTTCGGCGTGCCCAAAGGGTTCAGCCTGCCTTACATCAACGGCGCCACGGCCTTGCTGCAGTTCGGCTATCTTCCGCCGGATTTGTCAAACCCGATCACGATGATCGATCCGACGCGCGATCCCTATGCCGGGCTGACGCAATCCCGCAATCTGCGCGAGATCGCCACTGCCTATGATCCGACATTTCGCGCCCGGAATGACGTGTATCAGCTCAATCTGGAAGTCGATGTCCAGTCGGATCTGAAATTCTTTTCGCAAAGCGCGTACACCAAGGATTTCTACTATTCGACCCAGGATTATAACCGCTTCAATTCCGGCCCGGTGTTCAGAAACTCCGCAGGACTCACCGACTTCTTCGGCAACCCATTGCCAAGGCCTGGTATCGCACCGGGCGGAATCTACAATGATCCGCAACTCGGGCCATCCAGCAGCATTCTTGCAGTCGACATGGTCAAGTCGCGTAGCTCACAATGGTCGCAGGAATTTCGTCTGCAATCATCGTTCGCCGGACCCGTTAATTTCAGCATCGGCGCCAATTATCTGCACTTCAAGATCGACGAGGATTATTACGTCTTCAGCAATCTCTTCTCCGCGCTGGCGCAGGGCCTTTTCGGTGGCGGAAATTACGGCGGGGCGGTGCTCGATTGCACCAATCCCCCCAATCAGCCGGGATGCGTCTATGTCGATCCCAATCCACTGAACAAGATCAACGGTCAGGGGCACAATTATTTCCGCAGCCGCAATCTGTCGAAGACGCGCTCGCTCGCCGCCTTTGGCGAACTCTACTGGCAAGCGACTGATGATCTGAAACTCACCGCCGGCCTGCGCTATACCGACGACCGGAAAACATCGACGCCGATCAAGACCCAGCTTCTGCTTGCGCCGGGGTTCGGTGGCAGCGGGGTTATCGGGATCGGCTTCCGCAACTCGCCCGACATCGTCCAGCATTGGGGCCGGGTAACGGGCCGGCTTGTCCTGGACTGGCAGCCAAAGCTCGACTTCACCGACGAAACATTGATCTACACATCCTATTCCCGCGGTTACAAGGGTGGCGGGGCCAATCCGCCGAGCATCGACGGTGATCCCACCGCGCTCTTCTTTGCTCCGCTGCCGGAGACCTTCAAACCGGAAGGCGTCAACGCGTTCGAGGTCGGGATGAAGAATACGCTGGCGGGCGGCAAGTTGACGCTCAACGCCAATGCGTTCTTCTACAATTACAGCAATTATCAGGTATCGCAGATCGTCGACCGGATTGCGCTGAACGAGAATTACAATGCCAATATCTGGGGCGCCGAATTGGAAGCGAGCTGGCGTCCAGTGCCCGAGCTCCGCCTCAACGCCAATCTGGGATATCTCGGCACCCGGATCGCCAAAGGAATGCGCTCGATCGACGTCATGAACCGGACTCAGGGCAATCCGGACTGGGTGCTGGTCAAACCATGGCTTCAGCTGGCATCGAACTGCGTTGCGCCGAAGGCGGTGGTCGACAAGATCGTCTCAAGTCCGTTTTATTCCGATCAATCGGCGCTCGCCTATCTGACGCCGTTGTGCGGCGGATCCTATATCGGCGATTATAAGCCGGGCAGTTTCTATTCACAGATTTTCGGCGTCCAGTATGACCCGCTGACCGATGGGCCCAATGCCGGCAAGGGTTTTTATGCCGATCTCGGCGGAAACGAACTGCCCAACTCGCCGCATTGGACCCTGAATGTCGGCGCGCAATATACCATCCCGCTCGATAGTTGGTCTGTGACGTTGCGCGGCGATTATTATCGTCAGTCGAGCAGCTGGGCTCGTGCCTACAACACCGCGATCGATCGGCTGAAAGCGTGGGACAACACGAATTTGTCGCTGACACTGGCTCGACCGGAATCGGATCTGGCGATCCAGTTCTACGTCAAGAATGTGTTCAACGATGCGCCGATCACCGATGCGTTCATCAACAGTGACGACAGCGGCCTCACGACAAACGTCTTCACACTCGACCCGCGGATCATCGGCTTCAACGTGACGAAGAAGTTCTGATCGTGCGCCGAAGCCGAGGCCTCGACCCTCCGTTTGAATCGGGGCTGCCTTGATCCTTCCCAGCCGTTTCCTCTCCGCGGCTGGTATTTGACCGGCCGCCGGCATCAAGCCGGCGGCCGGCTTTTTTTGGGCACCGCATCGCGACCCGCATTATCGCGATCGATAGCCGGACGCCGAAACGAGGAGCATCGTAAAGCACCCGCATTGCGGCAAGAACCCCACGCCCTTACCGAAACCCCTCTACAGATCCTTCAAAACGACTTCTGTCCTTTTGGACTCCACACCAAACAAAATGATCCGATTTGACTGTTTCATAAGACATATACGCAGTACAAAGTTCGAGAATCACGGGATAAATCACGATCACATCATGATGATCATTTTAACCCATCTTTCCAAAAGATGTTTTCCGCAAAACCCATCCCCCCTGTTCACAATGGTCCGCGTCAAAGCCGTTGGGAGGACAGTCTTCCCTAACATCGCGGTCTTGCCGCATATAAAGAGGATGATACCATGAACAGGATCCTGTTAACCTGCATTGGAACACTCGCCACCGTCAGCATGGCGGGGACCGCCTTTGCGGCCCCACGCGTCGCCCCGCCAAATACCCTCTTCACCGCCACCGGGCCGGCCACGTTGAGCAATCCGCCAATCTCATTGAGCTGCGTCTTGAAACTGGAAGGGAAAACCGGGAACCCACTGGCTACGCCGCCACTCCCGGCCGGCGCGCCAGGCGGCGACATCATCAGGGGAACTAATACCGGGCCAGGGCTCTGCTCGGCGGTCACCATCGATCCGGCAACCTTCACGGTCTTAACGGTGTCGGGCAGCGGCACTGGGACGGGTGTCGTGAACGGCCTCATTGTCAGACTGGGTGGTTCGGCCATCTGCACGGCCACCGCCCCGACGCCGTTCACGTTCACGAACGGCACCCCCTCGACGATCAATTTCAGCGGCCTGATCCCGGGCACGACCTGCAGCGTCGTCACCGCCCTGACGCCCACTCCGAACCTCACGGTTTACCCATAAGCTCGGCGGGGCCTGGACCCGTCTGACTCTCGACGCCCCGGTCAAGGCATCTCACGCCCGGGCCGGGGCGTCCTGTTCCGCAGATCATATCGTCGTGAAACCGGCAATGACACCAGGCGAGGAGACATTCTTCCCGGCAGCATGGCCTTGCCGCATATAAAGGGGATGATACCATGAACAGGATCCTGTTAACCTGCGTAGGAACATTGGCCGCAGTCAGCCTGGCGGGGACGGCTTTTGCTGCCCCGCGCATTGCTCCTCCCAATACGGCCTTCACCGCCACCGGGCCGGCCACGTTGAGCAACCCGCCAATCTCATTCAGCTGTACCTTGACGATCAAAGGGGGGACCGGTCCCGCATTGCCGACGCCTCCCTTCCCGGCCGGCGCGGCCGGCGGCACGATCTCTGGAGGAACCAGTACCGGACTCGGACTCTGCCCGGCGGTCACCATCGGCCCCGCGACTTTCACGATCACGTCGGCGAACTCCGCCGGCGGAACGGGATTCTTGACCGGCCTGGTTGTCAAACTGGGTGGAACGCCCATCTGCACGGCCTCCGGCCCGACGCCGTTCACGTTCACGAACGGTTCGCCCTCAAAGATCGGGTTCGGCGGTCTGATCCCAGGCACGACTTGCACTTTCACCGCTGGGCTGACGATTACGAGCGTCCCGAACCTCCTGGTTTTCCCCTAAGTCGGAACGGCTTGGACCCGTATGACTCTCGACGCTCTGGTCAGCCGGCCTCGACGATCACGGCCACCGGCCCACTGTCCCCAAACCGCACCGCCAACGCCAAGCTGACGATGACGAGCAGCCCGGATATCAACGGCGTACCCATGAGCGGCCTGGGCATCTCTCGCCCCGTAGTCCAGTCGTGAAGACAGTATCGAACGGCGGGAAGGCATAACCTAGCCCTCCCGCTCGCTCTCCGATCGTCAGAGCGGCGCACTCATTCCACCCGCGGATCTGGAATAGGGGTGACCAGGCGAGGCCGGCGACTCACTTTGCCGACAGTTCGATTTCCTTGTCGGTGTCGGCCGTTATCCGCGCCAGGCCATTCATCTCCAGGCCTTTGGCGAGGCTGTCGACATCACCCATCTTGAACACACCAACGATCCTGGTGTCCGGCACGGCGCCACCGGTAAAGACGATCTTCTTGTCCGAATAGCGATTCATCTCGGTGATGACAGTGGAGAGCGGGTCGCGCAGGAAGGTCAGCCGTCCCTTGAGCCAGCTCGTCTCCTTCGCGAGATCGACACGATCGATCGACCAGTCTTCATCCTCGCGCGCCACGAGCTGGGCACCGGCGGTCATATCCGCGCGGTGGACGGATCCGCGTATCGCCTTGGGCTCCTCGACACGGACCTTGCCCTCGACCAGCGTGACCACGACATTGCCCTGATCGATCCGCACGGCAAATTCGGTCCCGATCGCGCGCACATTCTTGCCGTTGGCGGAAACGATGAAGGGATGTCGAGGATCGGGCGCGACGCGGAAGAAAGCCCGGCCGCGCAACAGCGCGATGGCCCGCTTGTTGCGCATGTCGTCGACCCGCATCTCGCTATCGGCATCGAGCGTGACGCGCGATCCGTCCGGCAATGTCACCAATGTCCGCTCGCCGACCCCGGTTTCGAACGTCTGGGCAAATTGCCGCCCGGAGCCGGTCTCGAACAGGCCGGAATCGATCGCGGCCCAGCCGGCGGTCACCGCCAACAGGGCCGCGGCGGCCATCGTCGCGATGCGGGGCCACCATGACGGTCGATCGTAGAAATCGGCGTCGTGCTCCAGCGCCGCCATGATTTCCGGGTCCTGCGCGACCGATTCCAGCATCGCCCAGCATTGTTCAAGTTCGTCATAGGCCAGGCGATGCGCTGTCGCGCGGTCCAGCCAGGACAGGAAGATGCGCTGATCGCGCGCGGTCATGTCGCCCGAGCGTTTGAGATTGAACCAATAGGTCGCCTCCGAGCGCAGCGCGTCGTCCATCTGTGGATTCCTGCTCATGCGTCGGACCCCATTTCCTGCGAGATGCGGACGATGGCGCGATGCATCAGCTCCTTGACCGATTCCTTGGAGATTCCCATGCGGAGTGCGATTGCCTGGTAAGTCATGTTCTCGAAACGATGGAAGAGGAATGCCGCACGCGCGCGCGGCGGAAGGTTGAGGATTGCGGCCACGGCGCGCGAATATTCCTGCCGGCCGATGACAATGCGTTCGGGCGACATATCATCCGCGACTTCGAGCGTGTCTTCGTAACCGTCGTGAAGTGAATGAAGCGGGATCTTGTGACGGCGATACCGGCTGATCAGCACGTTGCGCGCGATGGTGAAGAGATAGCGTTCGACATTGTCGATCGGCGCGCTCAGCTGGACAGCCTGCAGCCGCATGAAGACATCCTGCACCAGATCGTCCACATCGGCATCATGCGCACGGCGGCTGAAAAAGCGCCGCAGGCCTGGACCATAGCTCGTCATCCACGCCGCCAGGTCGCGCTCCGGGTCAGGGGAGAGCCTGTTCAAGACAGGATCTGACGACTTGACCGTTGAGCCACAGTCTCACCCAAAACCATCTTGCGAGCTTTCCCTGTCCGGCAACGACGCGATCACCACTAAATGTCCAGACGCTTGATATGGCGGAAAGGGGGGACAGCGCGTGAATTTAAAGGGTCGCAATTTCCTTGCCTGGCCGTTGTCGCGACAAGAATTGTGTATTTCACCCCAAAATGCAACGGTCTCGCTGATCAGGACCAAGATCAATCGACGCTATTCCAGAATGATGATCATGCTGATAGGCGCATCCTGCAAATAGGGGCAGCGATCCCGAAGATCGTAAAGCTGCTCCACGCGCTCCGGCCGTCCTTTTGTTAGCGCCGACCATTGCCAATGCGACTATTGAGAATGCGAATTCAGCCTTATCGATCCTCCTGATCGGTCCCGACATTGCGATCATGATCGTCACCATCTTCATTGCCGTAAAAAGGCGCAGGTGACGCTCGAACCGCCACCAAATTCAACGCCGATCCCGATCGATGGCAGCGCGGAGCCGGATGCGGTTCCAGCCTGGCCTTCGCCCCGCTCTTTCACACGGTGAACGACAAGCGCGATTTACTGCCCCTGTTTCGGCGAAATAGCCCGTCTTTTTCCGCTGTTGTCGAGCTGGAATGGATGCCTTTCCTCGATCGCGGATGCGTTCGAATGGGCCAGGCAAGCTGGTTTTCAAGGCCCGCATGGCCTGCTTTACGCCAACTCGTCACATTCCCGGGGCGTCGGGCCGATGTGCACTTGACCTGAGCCAATCACCTTCACACCGCGAATATTCGGCGTAAGGCAATTTCCGAGAGTTTCGGTCACGCCCTGTTTGTATTGAGATTATTGACGATGTGGGCTTCCCGATTCCTTAAATTCAACTCCCGCGACATGGCGATCGATCTCGGGACCGTGAACACTCTGGTCTATCTTCGTGACAAGGGCATCGTCCTGAACGAACCCTCGGTTGTGGCGCTCGAATCGATCAACGGCGTGTCTCGGGTCAGGGCGATCGGGACCGACGCCCGGCTGATGCTGGGCAAGACGCCGGAAAATGTCCGGACGATCCGCCCGCTTCGCGATGGCGTGATCGCCGACATCGATGTCGCCGAGCAGATGATCAAGCATTTCATCGACAAGGCGCATGGCGGCCCGAGCAAAATCCCGCGGCGCCCGGAAATCGTGATCTGCGTCCCCTCCAGCTCGACCATGGTCGAACGGCGCGCCATCCGCCAGGCCGCGACCAATGCCGGGGCGTCGAAGGTGCTGCTGATCGAAGAACCGATGGCCGCCGCAATCGGCGCCGGCCTGCCGGTCACCGAGCCGGTCGGCGCGATGGTGGTCGATATCGGCGGCGGTACTACCGAAGTGGCCATCCTGTCGCTGCGCGGTCTTGCCTATAGCATCTCGGTTCGCGTCGGCGGCGACAAGATGGACGATGCGATCGCAAGCTATATCCGGCGCAAATACAGCTTGATGATCGGCGAGGCGACGGCGGAACGAGTCAAGATCCAGATCGGGATGGCGTGCAAACCGGCCGAAGGGGTCGGGCCGGTGATGGGGGTTCGCGGTCGCGACCTGGTCGCCGGCGTGCCGCGCGAGATCGAGATCAGCCAGTCGGAGATTGCCGAGGCACTCGCCGAGCTGGTCGGTCAGATCGTCGAGGCAGTCATGACCGCGCTCGAAAATACGCAGCCGGAACTGGCGGCCGACATCGTCGACCATGGCATCGTCATGACCGGCGGCGGTGCGTTGCTGCGTGGTATCGACCAGGTGCTGGCACGCGCCACCGGCCTTCCGGTCGTGGTGGCCGACGATGCGCTGATGTGCGTCGCGATCGGCGCAGGACGCGCGCTGGAGGACCCGACCTATCACGGCGTACTGGCGTCGCAATAACGCCGGTACGGTCAGGCGGACTGCAGCTTGCGCAAACCCTTCACCGACAGGCTGCGGAACGTCACCGACCAGCGGCGTTCCGTCATCTCGACGATGCTGTGCTCCCATTCATGCCGCGCCGCATCGTGGAGATGATAGATCGAGCGCGGCGCAAGCGGCAGCGCCGCTCGTTCGAACATCTGGCCGGTGCGCCGGCGCAAGCGCAGCGTCGCGGGCGCCTCAAGCGAGATACCGACGACATGCTCGAACACCAGTCGGTCGCGGTGCCAGCCGATCCCGGCGCCGGGATCGTAACGCGTGACAAGCACTTGAACGAGGTCATCCGCCGCCAGGCCGGCGAACCGCGCCGCCCGGTCACGCAAGGGTGCGAGAAAGGCGGGGATCGGCTCGGTCGGCCCGAAGCTCGCATCGTCGAAGTCGTAGCGCCAACCGAACGAGGCAGTCTGCCGCTTGCCCAGCCAGCCCTGGAAGCGGAACGGAGCGACGTCCACGTCCTCCAGATGCGCGACCAGCGCCACTTCCTCCGCCGCGGTCAGGACATCATCGGCATAGGCCAGCCCAAGCGGCACGGTGGCGCGCGGCGACGCACCAAAAAGATCAGTCTGCATGCCGGCTATATAGGGACGGCCGCACCGGAATCTCCTCCTCCCGCCACGGCTTTCTCGCCGCGCGAATAAGTACCGGTCAGCAGGCCGGTGCCCAGCACCCGGTCTCTCATCGCGGCCAGCAGCGCCGACCGGCCTGGGCTGGCATCGAGCACGGGCGCTTCGGACAAGGCGAACAACTGGAAGACATAGTCGTGCATGCCATGCCCGGTCGGCGGATCGGGCGGCAGCCAGCCCTCGACCAGAAAGCTGTTGCGCCCGACATCGCCCCCGCGTGCATCGCCGGCACCATCGGGCGCGATCGCGCCTTCGGCCAGCCTGCGCTCGTCCGCCGCGATGCCCCACAGGATCGCATGGACCAATGGGTTCGGCGCCGGCGCATCCGGGTCCTCGACGATCAGCGCGAAGCAAGCCGTCCCAGCCGGTGCCGCACCCCATAGCAAGGGCGGTGACACGCCTGCACCATCGGCGGTGAACCGCTCGGGCAAGCGCCCGCCGCTCGCAAAGGCCGGACTCGTCAGGTCGATCTCCGCGCCGACATCGCCAAGCTCGGGCGACACGCAGATCAGCTTGGCGTGACCGGCGCGGACATTGTGCAACAGGCTTCCCAGCCATCCGGGTATATGTTCGAGCATCATCCTGCCTTCATGACATTGTGACCATATCAACCCGCGAACACCGCGAGGTATCCCGCCGCGACCCCGCCTATTCGCCGATCAGATGCAGTGCGATCTCCCGCCGATGCGGCCGACGGCGATGCTCGAACAGATAGATGCCCTGCCATGTACCAAGCGCCAGTCTGCCGCTGATCACCGGAATCGCCAACTGTACTTGAGTCAGCGCGGTCCGGATATGAGCGGGCATATCGTCGGGTCCTTCGTCATCATGATCGTAAGCGGCGGGATCCTCCGGCGCGATGCGGGAGAACCAGGCTTCGAGATCGCTGCGCACGTCGGGCGCCGCATTTTCCTGGATGAGCAGGGATGCCGATGTATGGCGGCAGAACAGAGTCAGGAGCCCCTCGCCCATCGCCTGCGCCTCGACCCAGTCGATGATGCGATCGGTGATATCGACCAACCCCTGCCGGCGCGTGTCGAAGCTGAGCATGGTGGTTGCTTGACGCATATCACTCCTATGCCGGACCCCGGCCGCTATTCCCCGCAGATCATGGCTGATCGTGGCGAACCACCTGACCGCCCTTCATGACGAATCGTATCGCACGCGCGGCGTCGATACGTCGCGTCGGATCGCCAGCCAGGCCGACCAGATCGGCAAGCAGCCCCGCCCTGACCGCACCCACGCGATCCGCAATGTGAAAGGCATGCGCGTTCCGGGAAGTCACGGCGATCATCGCCTGCGCAGGCGTCATGCCGGCCGCGACCATCAATTCGAGTTCGCGAACATTATCGCCATGCGCGAACACCCCGACATCGCCGCCCGCGCAGATCGACACCCCGGCAGCGAGCGCGGCACCAAAGGCCCGGCGACTCGCCAGCACGCCCGCCGGAGGTGGCGCGACACCATCCCAGCCGGCGTAGCGCGCCACGGCATCCGCAGCCGCCAGCGTCGGACACAGTACCACGCCATGGTCACGCATCGCCGCAAAGATCTCGGGCGTCCCGCCATAGCCATGCTCGATCGTATCCGCGCCCGCGGCGATCGCGCGGCGCATGCCCTCGGCGGTCGATGTGTGCACCGCCACCAACCGCCCGGCGTCGTGCGCGGCCTCAACGGCAGCGCGCAATTCGGCAAGCGAGAAGGTCGCGCGACTCTCCTCGCCGGCGCGCCAGCGATAGTCGCCATAGAGTTTCACGACATCGGCACCGACAGCGATCTGACTGCGCACCGCCGTCACCACCTCATCGGCTCCGCTTGCTTCTTCGGCGCCCTGCGGCACCACCACGCCGGGCTCGAACCCTTTCGGACCATAAGCGCCACGCGCCACGATCGCGCGGGTCGCGACCATCAACCGTGGTCCGGGCACAATCCCCTGATCGATCGCCTGGCGGAGCCCGACATCGGCATAACCCGCCCCTTCGGTCCCGAGATCGCGCTCGCTGGTGAACCCGGCCATCAATGTCGTGCGAGCGGCAACCACCGCCCGCGCCGTGCGCAGTGCGAGCGGCTCGTGCAGCACCTGGTCATCCCATTTCGCTTCATTGTAAGGGTGAAGGAACAGATGGCCATGCCCCTCGATCATGCCCGGGATCAGCGTTTCACCGGCAAGCTCGATCGTGCGGGTGCCGGCAGGCACCGTCAGTGCCGGACCAGCCGCGACGATGCGGTCGCCACGGATCAGCACCTCCCAACCGATATGCGGCGCCGGGTCGATACCATCGAACACCTGCGCCGGGCGCAGCAGGATCGCCTCCGGCTCCTCCGCGACGGCCGGCGCCGCGATCAGCAGCAGCAGTGTCAATATCCAGCGCATCGATCCCTGCTCCTTGCTCCCCGGTCGGCCGCCCGATAGCCTTGGTCCATGGATAGACCCGCGCGCCTGCTCCGCAACCCGCTCTTCGCCTTCATTCTGATCCTGGCACCAGTCCAGGGAGCAGCGGCGGCGCCGTCCGAAGCGGCGCGATGGCAGGCCCAGGCTGCGCGCGTGACCATCACGCGCGACGATTGGGGCATTGCCCATGTCCATGGCCGCAGCGATGCCGATGCGGTGTTCGGCGCGATCTATGCCCAGGCCGAGGACGACTTTGCGCGGATCGAACAGAATTACCTCACCGCGCTCGGACGCACCGCCGAAGCCAAGGGCGAAGCCGCGATCTGGCAGGATTTGCGCCAGCGCCTCTATGTCGCTCCGGCCGACCTGCAGGCGAAATACCGCGCCAGCCCGGCCTGGCTGCGGCAATTGATGACAGCCTGGGCGGACGGGCTGAATTTCTATCTTCGCACGCATCCGGCGACCCGGCCCAAGGTGCTGACCCGCTTCGAACCCTGGATGGCGCTGTCCTTCACCGAAGGCAGCATCGGCGGCGATATCGAGCGTATTTCACTCCCCGACCTCGCCCGCTTCTATGGCGGCGATCGCACCGTCGCGCTGAATGCGGCGGAGGACGACACCCGCCCGCGCGAGCCGCGTGGATCGAACGGCATCGCGATCGCCCCGAAAAACACGGTCGATGGCCATGCACTGCTGCTCATCAACCCCCATACCAGCTTCTATTTCCGCTCCGAGCTGCAAATGACCAGCGATGCCGGGCTGAATGCCTATGGTGCTTCGACCTGGGGGCAATTCTTCATCTACCAGGGCTTCAACGCGCATGCCGGCTGGATGCACACCTCATCGGGTGTCGACGTCGTGGACGAATTCGCCGAAACGATCGTCACCAAAAATGGCCGGCGCTTCTATCGCTATGGCCACGAATTGCGTCCGGTGACAACCAGCGCGGTGACGATCGCCTATCGGCGCAGCGACGGATCGCGCGGTACGCGATCATTCGACGTGCATCGCACGCATCACGGCCCGATCGTCGCCGAGCGCGACGGCCGCTGGATCGCCGAAGCCTTGATGTGGAAGCCGGTGCCTGCACTCGAACAGAGCTGGCTGCGGACCAGAGCGACCGGTCTTGCCGCGTTTCTCAAGATCGCGGGGCGCCAGGCGAATTCGTCGAACGACACGATCTTCGCCGATGCCGCGGGGCGGATCGCCTATCTCCATCCGCAATTCGTGCCGGTTCGCAACGACCGGTTCGACTATAGCAATACGGTCGACGGCGCCGATCCGGCAACCGACTGGAAGGGACTGCACGCGCTCGCAACGCTGCCGCAAGCGATCGACCCCGGCACCGGCTGGGTGGTGAACACCAATAATGCGCCGTGGACCGCCGCCGGCACGGACAGCCCCAAGGCGGCGAACTTCCCGCGCTATATGGACACAGCGGGGCAGAATGCGCGCGGGGTTCATGCCGAGCTGCTGCTCAACGACCGCCATGATTTCACCGCCGACCGGCTGATGGCGGCTGCCTATGACAGTTATTTGCCCGCCTTTGCCGACCTCATCCCCCGGCTGGTTGCCGCGTTCGATGCGCTGCCGGCGCAGGACCCGCGCCGCGCGACGCTTGCGGAGCCGGTCGAGACGCTCCGGCGATGGGACTTCCGCTGGTCGCTGACCTCGGCGCCGACTTCACTGGCGGTATTCTGGGGCGACGCGCTATGGCGCGATGTTGGTCCGTTCGCGCGCGCCGAACGCATCAACGTGCCCGATTATATCGCCTCGCGCGTCACCCCTGATGCCAAGCTCGCCGCGTTACAGGCGGCACTGGATCGCCTCACCCGCGATTTCGGCGACTGGCGCGTCCCGTGGGGGCGGATCAACCGCTTCCAGCGGCTCGACGACGCGATCGACCCGCATTTCGACGATACGAAGCCAAGCACGCCGGTACCGTTTACCTCGGCGCAATGGGGATCGCTTGCATCATTTGGCGCGCGCGCGTTCGACAATACGCGGAATTATTATGGCACGAGCGGCAACAGCTTCGTCGCCGTGGTCGAGTTCGCCCCCCGGGTGCGCGCCTGGGCAGTCACCGCCGGCGGCGAAAGCGGCGATCCCGCGTCACCGCATTTCGCCGACCAGATCGAACGCTATGCCGGCGGCAAGCTGCGCCAAGTCTATTTCTACCCCGACGATCTGGCTGCACATGCCAGCCATCGCTATCGACCGGGATCTTAGCGGGCGAGCCCGGTCATCGTACTGCGTCGATCGCCGGTCGCTTGCCCGTTTCGACCCAGGACCTGAGCGCCTGCCACGCCGCGCCGGTCTGTTCGGGGCTGAATCCGCAATGGGTATAACCCTCGACCCCGCCAATCGGCAGCGGCGCCTTCACCGCGGGCAATGCATATTGGGCCAGCCGACTCTGATTGCCCGCTGCCGCCACGATCCGCCCGAGCACTTCGCTCTGCGCATAGGGAACCAGTGAATCGATCCGGTTGTGGATCGTGACCAGAGGCGTGCGAAACCGGCCGGTCGCCTGGTGCCAGCGCCGGGCCGCCGCGACCGCCACCGGATCAGCCGCGATCCGCTGTACGCCCTTGTTGAAAGCGTCCGTCTCCTGCGATGTCATCTCGGGAATGGAATAGACCTTGCCGACATTGCCATAAATCTGGCCGCCAAGCGTCTCGCGCAGATCGTCGGCGCCGAGCGTAACGGTAACCAGCGGAAAAGCGAGCGAGGCGGGTTCGGGCTCGAAACCGCCAATCGCCGCCACTTGCCGGACGATCTTCGCTTCGCGCCCGCCGGGATTGGCATTGGCCGCCTTGAACAACGCCAATACCGGCGTCGCGATCCTGGCGATCTGCGCCCAGCGAAACGCCTCGCCCTTGGTCATGTCACCGGACGGCGGCACGACGGGCAGCGCGGTCCGCGCGAGATCCTGTTCACCCGGCAACGCATAGGGCGTGCCGACGGTGAGCAAATTATACGCCGCGCGCATGTCGATCAGTTGGCCGAACAGGCTTTCCCAGCCATCGGTCACACCGCAAGCGGAGAGTGCCCCGGCGAAAGCGGTGGGGTGCTGCTCGATCAGCGAGAGGACGATGTTGCCGCCCATCGAGGCGCCACTGACATAGACTCGCTTCGTGCCCAGCTTCACCATGAAATCGCGCAGCCGAAGCGTGTTCTCGGCGCCGGTTTGCACGCCCATCCCGGCCTTGTCATAGGCACTGTGCCCGACCGCGAAACCCTCGGCATATGCCGCCGCGAGCGCTCCGCCGCTCCCCGTCTTGTCCAACGGGTCTTCGGCCACCGCGACCGGCGTGCCGGGAGTCGAATAGCCATGGGCGAAGAGCAACGCGTCGTGATTCCAGGTCGCCGGAAAGGCCAGCGCGAACTGGTCGCCGGCAAGTTTTCCGTCGAGGATCAGGCCGCCGCCCGGCGCCGCCCTGGTCGTGACCTCGGAGGCGCCCAGTGCCTTTGCCCGCGTGACGATCGCCGCCTGTGGCGCGGAGAGTGCGGGAGGAGCGGCAGGAGCATCGGCGGCGATGACCGGCGCGGCGGACGCGAGCAGCATGACAGCCGCCCATTTGATCAGCGCAGATCCGGCGGCATGTGACGTCCTCATATGGTTTCCCTTCCTGATGTGCCGATCAGCGCGGACGCGTGCCGAGATGCCGGTCGAAGAACCGGGCAATGACCTGATAGGCCTCGGTGGATTCGGGCATGTCGGGCCAGACAAAAAAGGCGTGCGGCAATCCATCGAACAGATAGAGCTCGGCCGGGATGCCCGCTGCCCTCAGCCGGCGATGCGCCAGCGTCAGCCCGCTGACCGCGAAATCGCGCCCGCCGGCAAGCATCAATGTGGGCGGAAAAGCCTTTATCTCGCGATCGGACGCCAGCGGATAAGCGATGGCGTCGCTCACCGGCACCCCCGCGAGATAGGGGGTCGGCAGCGTCGGCGGCAGCGTTGCGACCGCAAGCGCAGGACCGCCGGTGATGGGACCGGACAGATAGGGGCTGTCGCCGCTATAGGGCGCGGCAGTGCCGCAAAAGGTCCCAACCGCTCCGGGACGTGGCAGGCCCTGCTTCCTGATCCAGGCGATCGACTGGGCGGCGATGACCCCGCCTGCCGAGCAGCCATAAATGCCGATATTCTCCGGGCGATAACGCTTCAGCAGGTCGCGATAGACCGCTGTCACGTCCTCCGACGCCGCCGGATAATGATGTTCCGGGGTCAGCCGATAATCGACCGTCACCACCGTGATCCCCATCGTGGCGGCGATCGGGATCGCCTCCACCAGCGCACCGCTGCCCGCGCCCCAGATGAACGCACCGCCATGGACGTTGATCAGCACGCGGCGCAGGTTGCGCGGCGTGCTCCCCTTTGCCGACGTGACTATGTCCACACCGACCCCGTCGATCGTCGCGTGTCGCTCCAGCGTCTGGAAATGCCGCCGCATCTCGGCGAGGCGGTCATCATTATACTTCGCGTAAAAGGCGCGCGAGCGCGCGATGTCGCCCTTCAGATCCGGCGCTTTTGCCGCCTCCATCCTTTCCAGGACGCGCACTGCCTCGGCGCTGAGCTGGTTCGAGGCCGGCAGCGCGAAGGACGGCACCTGCAGCGCAGCCGGGTGCTGCGCCAATGCGGGTGCGGCACACCACAACGCCGCGATGGCCATCATCCATTTCATTTCCCAGCGCTCCCAAGTTTTGCGGTCAGAAAGCGCGCCATCGTGCCGAACGCCGCATCGCTCTCCGGCGCTTCGACATAGGCCCAGAAGGCGTGAGGCAGTCCGTCGAACATCACCAGTTGCGACACGCTGCCCGCTGCATCGAGCTTGCGGCAGAAATCGGCGGTGGCGCTCAGCAGCACGTCGCGGCTGCTGGTCAGGCATAGGGTCGGCGGCCACCCCGACAGATCGCCGCGCGCCGGCGAGAGCAATGGATCGGCCAGGTCCACCGATCCGGCATAGATGCGCGCCAGTCCGGTCATGCCGGGATCGCCGAAGAGAGTGAGCGAATCGCCGAACCCGGTCAGGTCGGCGCTCCCCGAAAACATGCCGAGCGCACCGGGCAACGGCAGCGTCGCCGTCTTCAGCCGTGCGATCAGTTCAGGGCCAAGGATCGCGCCCGCCGATGTGCCATAGACACCGATCCGTCGCGCCGGCGCCTGCTTCAACAAGGCGCGATAGACCGTCAGGCCATCCTCCACCGCCGCGGGGAAGCGATGTTCGGGCGACAGGCGATACAGCACCGCGACCACACGGTATCCGGTCAGCGCGGCAATCGGGATATTCTCGGTGAGCGACCCGGAATCGACCATGAAACCGCCGCCATGGAGGTTCATCAACAGGGATGTTCCCTGCCGCCAGCCCTTCGGCGTGAAGATGCGGACCGGCACGCCGCCAATGGACCCGTCCTCCACCGCCACCTTGTAGCGCGCGCGCATCCGGTCGCCGATCTCGCGCTGGATCGCATCGGACCGGACACGACGCTCGACCATCGTCTTTGCGGTGTTCGGACGCGCAGCGTCCGCGGCAAGTGCCGCCCGCGCTTCAGGGCTGAGATTGGTTGGCGGCGGCAGGGCTTGCTGCGCCGTCGCGGCAGTGGCGATTGCCAGGCCGAGCAGGAAGATCATGGTATCGCGCAGCATCAGCGGCGGCCCTTTACGAGTGTGGCATAAAGCCGGGCGCTCGGCTTGACGGTGCGCCTGAACGTCGTGCGGTCGACCGCGACCAGACCGAAGCGGGGACCATAGCCCGAGAACCATTCGAAATTGTCGAGCAGCGACCAGTGGATATAGCCGATCACCGGCACACCGTCCCGACGTGCGGCATCAACCGAGGCGATCGCTTCCGGAATGAAGCGCGCCCGTTCGGCATCGTCGGCGGCGTCGATGCCATTTTCGGTGACGAGGATCGGCTTGCCCGTCACGCGATGAGCATAGCGTGCGACATTGCCGACCGCAGCGGGGTACCATTCCTTGCCATTGGGCCGGCGTGCCGCATCGGCGGGAAGGTCCATCGCGCGGTCCGGTCCGATATAATCGCGGCCATAGGTCTGGATGCCGACGAAATCATCCTTGTCCATCACCGCGAAGAACGGGCCATAGACGTCGGCGCGCTTGCGCTCGATCGCACTGTTCTCGCCGACCGCCACCTCGTCTGGAATGGCGAGACTCATGCCGACAGGAAGGTCACCGCGCACCGCCTTGATCGCCGCGCGGCCTTTGACATGGGCCGCGACGACACCGGGGATCATCGGATGCGGTTCGCCGGCGTTGAGCAGCGAGAAACGATCCGATCCGCTTGCCCTGCCCGCTGCCGCGACGGATGCAGCGATCAGTGCCTGAAATGTTGCGTCGGGCGGATGTGCCGACCAGCGTCCACCAAGCGCGAGATTGGGTTCGTTGAAGGTCAACGCATGACTGATTCCACCAGCCATCGCCCGCGCCACGCGGTCGCAATAGCGCGCGAACCAGTCGGGCGCCTGCGGGTTCTCCCAGCCGCCGGCGGCGGCGAACCAGCGCGGCGTGGTGAAATGGTTGAAGGTGACGACCGGCGCCAGCCCCTGTCCGCGGCAATGATCGACCATGCGTCGATAATGATCGAGATAGGCGTGGCTGAACTGCCCTTGCGCAGGCTCGATCCGCGACCATTCGACCGAGAAGCGATAGCAATTGAGCCCGAGCGTCCTGACGATCGCGACATCCTCGCGCCAGCGGTTCAGGCTATCGCAGGCATCGCCGGAGGGCTCGGCGAAAACGGTTGGCTTGACCTGTTCGAGCAGCCAGATGTCGGCATTGACATTATTGCCCTCGACCTGGTGCCCGGCGGTTGCCGCACCCCACAGAAAATCGGATTTGCCGCGCGCCATCGCCGGTGCCGCAGCGGTCAGCGAGGCGGCAGCGGCGAGGCCGAGCGCGTCGCGTCGGCTCACCGCGGAACTCATTTGATCGCATCCGCGGCGGGCCGCTTACCGGTCTCCACCCACGACCGCAGTACCCGGAACGCGCCAGCACCTTGCATCGATGTGAAGCCACAATGCGTATAGCCCTCGAAATCGCCGGGAATGGGCAATTTCATCCGCGTCGGCGGCACCGCATATTGAATGAGGTTCCGGCTGTTGCCGGCCTTGGCGACGATCTTCCCAAGCGCCTCGGACTGGCTGAACGGTACCAACGAATCGATCGTCTGGTGGACGGTGACCAGCGGGATGGAAAAGCGGCCGGTCGCCTCATGCCATTTCCGGGCATAGGCGGTCGCGCGCGGATCGGCCTGGAAACGCTGGATCTTCGCGTTGAACGCCGCGACCTCGGCTGCGGTCATCTCGACCGGGCGATAGCGTTTGCCGACATTGCCGACCGGCAATCCGCCCATGGTCGCGACAATGTCGTCCATGCCGAGCGCTGCGACATAAAGCGGTGTCGCGACCGCCACGACGTCGGGCGCGAACCCGCCGATCGCCGCGACCTGGCGGATGATCCGCGCCTCGGGTCCGTCCGGATGCGCCTTGGCCGCGGTGAACAGGGCGAGCACGGGTGCTGCCAGCTTCATCTTCTGCGCGGTACGAAAGGTGTCGCCATCGGTCGTGTCGCCCGCCGGCGGGGTCACCGGCAATCCCGACCGAGTCACGTCCTGCCCGCCCGGCAACGTATAGGGCGTGCCGGCGGCGAGCACGATATAGGCCGCCCGCATATCGGCGAGCGCGCCGATCTCGCTCAGCCAACCATGCGTCACACCGCACAATGCCGTCGCGCCGACGAACGCGCGCGGGTGCTGCTCGATCAGCGACATGACGATATTGCCGCCCATCGAACCGCCCGCGAGATAGGCGCGTGAGGCCCCCAACCGGCCCGCAAATTCGCGCAGCGCGAGCAGGTTGCGCGTTGCCGTCTCCGTCCCGATGCCGTTCTTGTCATAGATGGTGACACCAGCGGCGAACCCCTGCCCATAGGCGTCGCGCAGCATGCCGGCGGCCGGATCCTTGACGATCGGATCGTCGGGCAAGGTCGGTTGCGCACCGGGCGTGGCATAGCCGCCGGCAAACAGCAGCAATTGCCGGTTCCAGTCCCGCGGCACGCCGAGCGAGAAAAGCCGCCCGTCGAGCTTGCCGCCCAGGATCATGCCGCCATCGGGACCGGATGCCGTCGTCACGTCGGTCGCGCCGACGCGCTTCGCCTGCTCCATTAGCGTGACCTGTTCAGCGGTCGGCGAAAAGGCCGCCGGGCCCGATGCAGCGGAGGGCGACAATGGTGTGACCGGGGCCTGCTGCGCCGGAACGGGTGCCCCGACGAGCAGCGCGGCTGGCATCATGCCAAAAAGCATTCGCTTCACGGCCGCCCCTTTCAGAAACGATAGCGGAGCTGGACGCCATACTGCGCCGGCTCACCATAGATCGAATTGTTGAAACCCGAATTATTATAGCCCGGATTGGACGCCACCCGATATTGCTTGTCGAGAACGTTGGTGCCGTACAGCGCCAGGTCGAGCGGCGCACCGCGGACATCGTTCCATTCCAGCCGCAGGTTGAGCAGACCATAGGACGGGATCGTGTCGAACGGCTGAATCTCCGGCGTGACCCGCAGGCTCGACTGCCACGACCAGATCGCCCGAACCGCCATGTCGCCTTCGCGAGCCGGGATGGGCAATGCAAGACGCGCATCGAGGCTGTATTTGTGCTTTGGCACGAACGAAAAAGGCGTGCCGGCAAGGTCGCGGCTGGGCTGTGCCGCGGTCAGCGCTTGCGGGATCGCCGGGATCGCGATCGAATTATATTCGAGATATCGTGCCGAGTTGAATGAATAGGTGCCGCTGAGCGTCAGCGCCTTGAACGGGATCAGCATGCCTTCGAACTCGAGGCCGAGGACACGCGCCTTCTGGGCATTGGTCAGGATGTCCGATCCCGCGATCGCCGCACGCTGGATCACCTGGATATCGTTGAACCAGGTATAGAAAGCGGCGATGTTGGTACGCGCGCGGACTCCACCCAGATTCCAGTCGCGCTTCAGCCCGACTTCGGCGTCGGTCACCTTTTCCGGCCATACCCCGAACAGCGGATGCTCCTGACCGAGGAACAGCGAGACGATCGGGTTGTTCGCACCCGATTTATAGCCGCGCCGCGATACCGCATAGACCAGGGTCTGCGGATCGGCCTGCCAGTCGAGCCCGAGCTGCCAGGTCGGCCCGTTGCTGCGGCCCTCGAACGAGGGCGAGGTGCAATTGGGATAGTGCAATGTGGGGAAGCCGCCCGCGGCGACCGCCTGAAACGCATCATAGGTGCACAGGCCGGCATTGAGCCCGATTACTTGCGCCGCCTGGGCAGGGGTGATCAATCCGATCGCCGCCAGCTTGTTGAACACCTGATAGCTGTCCGCCGACTGATAGGCCTGGATATGTCCACCATAAGTGTCCCAGGTCCAGCGAAAACCCGCCGTCGCGGTCAGGGTCGGCGCCAGCTTATATTGCACCTGCGCATAGACCGCTTTGCTGCGGCCATGGACTTCGGCGCTCGGCTGGAGCGAGAGTGCGGGCAGCAATGGTCCGTCGGCGCCGATCAGCGCCTGCACGGCCGGCGGAAGAATGATCAGACCGCCTCCCAGGATGCCGCCCAGTTGCAAGGGATTGACCGTCTGGAAGGTCAGCGGCGCCATCGTCTTCTCGTCGAGGTAGAAACCACCCGCCTGGATGCGCAAACTGCCATTGTCGTAGCGGGCCTGGACTTCCTCCGTGAAGGTGCGCAGGTTGTTGTTGTAACTGCCCGGATAAGCGCCGAGCAGGTCGGCGATCGGCAACGGAGTCGAATCGCGGTCGGTCGCACTGGTCGATTTGGTCCGGCTATAGCTGACGATGTTCTTGAAGGTCAGCGTATCGCTTGCCCGCCACTCGGTATTGTTGAGCACCAGCAGATTCTTGGCGACCTCCCGGGTCGGCACGCTCAGCGCGGTGCGGCGTATGCCCCGCGCCTGCTGCGCCTGGAGATAGGGGAGGAGCAAAGCGGCATAGGGACGGTCGGGGTTGACCGACATCAATATGCTGCCGCCGCCATGCTCGTTCACATCCACATAGCTGACCGCGGTATAGTTGCTGATCGCATCCGTCGGGTTGAACTGCACGCCGAGCCGAAGCGAATAATTGTTGCGGTTCAGATAATCGCGCCCCGTCACCACGTCGCGGACATAGCCGTCGCGCTTGTCGAACTGCCCCGCGACGCGGATCGCGAGAACGTCGCTGACGATCGGAACGTTGAGCGCGCCTTGCACGCTGGTGCGCTGAAAATTGCCGAGCGTACCGTCGATATATCCCTCGACTTCGTTCATCTTGGGTCGTGCCGGTTCGAGCAACACCGCGCCGCCGGTGGTGTTGCGTCCGAACAGCGTGCCTTGCGGCCCCTTCAATACCTGGAGCGACGCCAGGTCGTAGAAATTTCCCGGCCCGCTGACGGTCGAAGGCACTTCGGCGAAATACCCGACGACGCCCGGACCACTGCCGGTGCCGGCGCCGCCAGTGCCGCCCATGCCACGGATCGTGTAGGTTTCCTGATTGCGGGCGACATCGCCCAGCACCGACAGTGACGGTGTGTAGTTCTGCAGGTCGGTGCCGTTGTTGATGCCCTTTTCGCGCAGCGCATTCTGCGTGAAGGCAGTGACCGCGACCGGCACTTTCTGGCTGAGCTCCGCCGAACGCCGCGCGGTGACGACGATATCCTCGAGTCCACCCTGCTGGTCGGGCTGCGGCCCGGACTGCAGATCGTCGGCCGCGTGCGGCGCAACGACAGGCACGGGCGCGACGTCCGACACCGCAGTGACTCGCATCGGTGCAGCGATCAGCACTGCGGTTCGCCCGTCAAAGGAAGCAATACGCAATTGCGATGGCGCGATCAGCCGGGTCAGCGCATCGACGATCGCGAAATGCCCCTTGATCGCGGCCGTCTGTTTTCCGCGTGTCGCCTCATCCGGCGCGATGATCTGGATACCCGCCTGACGGGCGAATGCCTTGATCCCCCGCGCCGCGGGTTGCACGGCAAGATCGAAATCTCGCGCCTGCGCACATGCAACGCCGGGCGCCACCGCGACCATGGCCGCGATTGATGTCATTCCAAGATAGATAAATGCGCGCAAAGCCCCCTCCTCTTTTCGTCTACGCGTCTTAAGCGCGTCTATGAAACTGGATGGGCGGCCTGCGATCTTCCGTCACCGCACCGCGATTATTTCACGATCCGTGTCGTCGCTTCATCCTGTTCGGTATGGCCGCCGACCATGGTCGCCGCCGATCGCGCGAAGCTTTCGGGATCATTGGCCTGGAACCAGCCGACAAGCCTGCGATTGGCCAGGCTTTCCTCGACCGTCACCTGATGACGGTTGTAGCGGTTGAACTCGGCTGCGGCCTCGGCCAGCGTCATCCCGTCGAGCACGATCTCGCCGCGCGACCAGGCCAGCGCCTGACCGACGCCGTCGCTCCTGATCGCGGCATTGCTTGCCCCGGTCGCATCCTGAAGCCGCACGCGGTGCCCGGCCCTGAGGCTGATGAAGCGCGTCGGTGTCGCCTCGGACCAGGCGCGCACCGTGCCCGACGTGACCGTGACGTCGGTGGCGCCGTTGCGGCGCCGTACCGCGAATGCCGTCCCGACCGCTTCGACTCGTATCGGCCCGGCCGAGACGACGAACGGCCGCGATCGATCCTTGGCGACATGGAACCAGGCCTCGCCACGCTCCATATCGACCAGGCGGCGCGACGGCGTCATCCGCACATGCGAGAGGCTGGCGGTGTTCAGCACCATGACTGATCCATCGGTCAGTTCGGTGCGCGTCCGCTCGCCCAGCGCCGTCGTATAGGCACGGCTTCCATCGCCCCCCAGCCAGAAGACGCCCGCCATCGCCGCGGCCGCGAGACCGCCGCCAAGCGTCATGATCCAGCGGCGCGCCGGCACCCGACGAGTCTCGGACACATCTTCATCCACATCGTCGAGATGCCGCCACATCGCCTGAGCGCGAAGATAGGCGCCCTGCCGACGCGTGTCGCCGGCCAGCCACGCGGCGAGTTCCGCCGCGATCGCCGGATCGTCGCATGCGCGATCGACCCGGACCACCCATTCCGCGGCGTCGCGGTTGATCGCGTCAGCGGTTTCGCGGACGTGCATGGCTTTGCCTCTTCGTGAACATGGGCTTCCTGGTAAACAGGGACAGTTCGGAGCGCTCCTCATCGCTCAATCCAGCCAGGATGCTGCGCAATCCTCGGGTCAGGTCATTTTCGACGACCATTTCGGTCACACCCAGGCGTTCCGCCGCCTCGCGCTGCGAAAGGCCCTCGATCTTGCGCAGCCGGAAGACGGCACGCCGCCGCTCCGGCAACCCTGCCAGCAGCGCGCCAATGCGCGCAAGCCAGGCGCGGTCGATCGCAATGCGCTCGGGCGACAGTTCGTCGGTATAGCCGGTAATGGCTTGCTCCATCTCGGCGGCGCCCCCGATCGCGTCGATCTGCACCACGCGCGCGCGACGCAGATCGGCCAGAACGATGTTGCGCGCGATCTGGAAAAAATACCGCTTGGGTTCGAGAATGTGTGTGATGTCGTCCATCGCCGCGATGCTGCAATATGCCTCCTGGATGACGTCCTCGATATCCTGGCGCGCCACGCTGCGCAGCAGCCACCGGCGCAGCGCGGGTTCGTGCGGAAGAATATTCCGCGCCACCCAAGTGACCAGATCGACACGCGCCATTCACCCCTCCTAGTAGATGAGATGGGCAAGAGCAGCATTTCCGTCGCGGAAATCGCCTGCCGTGACAATTGGCCGATTTGATGCCGGGGAGCGCAGGGGTTCCTCCTTGCCCCGCTCGGAAGAGCCGCCCGCCGATCGCCGGACACGGCGCGATTGCCCGCTACTTCACCTGCCGCTTCTCCAGTTTGCGCGCGAGCGTCCGCCGATGCATGCCGAGGCGGCGCGCAGTCTCCGAGATATTGAACCCGGTATCGGCGAGCGTTTCGTGGATATGCTCCCATTCGAGCGTCTTGATCGACGTTTGCCGTCCGTCGAGCGGTATATCCACATCGCCTTCCGCCTTGTGAAAGGCCGCTTCGATATCGTCGGTGTTCGATGGTTTGGCGAGATAATGCGCGGCACCCAGCTTCACGGCTTCGACGGCGGTGGCGATGCTCGCATAGCCGGTCAGAACGACGATCAGCGTCGCCGGATCATGGGCATGCAGCGCGCGGATACAGGCAAGCCCCGACGCCTGACCCAGTTTCAGATCGACCACGGCATAATTCAGGACATGCCCCTCAAGCAGCAGCGCCGCCATGGTTTCGGGGCCGTTCGCGACCAGAACCCTGTAACCACGCCGCTCGAACGACCGGCGCAGGGTGCGCGCGAACGCCTCGTCATCCTCGACAATGAGCAGAGTCCGGCTATCCGTCATCCTCGCCCCTCCCCGCGAGCGCAACCGCCGCGACCGGCAAGGTCAGCGTGACTTCGGCGCCGCGCCGGTCGAGATTGCGCGCCACGACATTGCCGCCGAATTTCCGCATCACATTGACGACCAGGAACAGCCCCAGCCCGCTGCCGGGACGCCGTTTGGTCGATTGATAGGGCTTGCCGTAATTTTCGAGCATGGCCGGGGTAAAGCCGGGCCCCCTGTCGCGCACCGCAAGGATGATCGCATCGGCACTGCGATCGACCGACAGGCTGATCCATTGCGGCGACGCCTCGGCGGCATTGTCGAGGATGTTGCAGATCACTTGCTTCAGCGCGGTGTCGGAGACGATCGGCAAGTCCGCCCCGAAATGATTGTCATAGGCCAGAATGGTGCCGCTGCGCGTGGTGCGCCAGTCGGCGACCAGCTCGTCGAGAAAGGCGTGGACGCTGGTGATTGCCGGCGCCTCGCCCCGTGCTTCGCCCGCCGACATCAGGATGCCGGTGACGATCGCCTTGCAGCGCTGCACCTCGGCCTGCATGTCCTCGATTTCCTCGACCATCTCCGGATCGCCGGCCAGTTTGGGCATCCGGCGCCAGTCGTTGAGGATCACCGCGAGCGACGCCAGCGGCGTTCCCAGTTCATGCGCCGCGCCCGATGCCAACAGCCCGATGCGGATGACATGGTCCTGCTCCACCGCCTGTTGCCGCATATCCGCGACATGCGCGTCGCGCGCGCGCAGATTGCCGGTGATGCGGGTGACGAACAACACTAGCAGGATGGCGATCAGCACGAAACAGACCGCCATGCCCTGAACATGCAGGCCGAACAGATTGCCGATGTAACGGTGCGGCAGATCGAGCGGACGATAGACCATCATCAACAGCGTGAAACACACGATGGTCGCACCGACGATCACCCAGCTCGACCAGCGTTCGAGCAACACCGCGCCAAGCACGACTTGCAGCAGGAAGAGCGATGCGAACGGGTTGGTGGCGCCGCCGCTGAGATAAAGCTGAACGGTGAGCGCCGCGACGTCGAGCAGCAGGGCCAGGAACAATTCGGCATTGGCGACGCCGCGGCGTTTGCGCAGCAGCGCCAGGCTGACGCTGTTGAGCGTCACCAGCCCGAGCAGCACCGCGAACATCGGCACGAGCGGCAAGGAAACGCCCATGCCGAAATGAACCGCCAGGATCGTCGCCAGCTGACCCGCGACCGCCAGCCAGCGCAACTGGATGAGCTGGACCATGTTCTTGTGGCCGGCGGCATCGGCCGACAATAAGGACGCCATCGCTGTCGCTCGCAATCCGTTGCGCGGTCGGAGGCGCCGCGTTCTCACGCGCCCTCCCTATCGCCGTCGCGCCGGTTACGCCATTCGCTGCGGATCGCATAAGCGGCCCCGGCCGCGACCATCGCCGCCAGCGCGAACCAGGTCAGCGCATAAACGGCATGATTATTGGGGAAAGCGATAATGGTCAGCCCGCCGACCGGCCCGGCCCGATCGCCCCCTGCTGCACCGCCCGCTGCTGCTCCGGCCGCGCCTGAATCGGCATCGGCGTCGATGAAATAGGGAGCGACGTCGTGCAGGCCGTGCGCGGCGGCGATGGCCGCGACGTCGCGCGAATACCAGCGCGCCGAACGCGGATCATTGACGCGCAGAAAGCCGCCCCCGGCTTCGCTCATGCGAAGCAGGCCGGTAACGGTTACCGGAGCGGTGTCTTCGCGCGTTGCCTGATTCTGCACGCGACGCTGCTCAGGCGGCAGGAAACCGCGATTGATCAGTACGATGAAGCCCTGATCGGTGCGCAGCGGCGTCATCACCCAATAGCCGCCACCCAACACTGTCGTCGCCTGCACGAAGCTCTCACGGCGATCGAGATAGACGCCGCGCACGCGCACCCGGCGATAGGCGTGCGTCGATGCGGTGAGCCCGGACCATTGATCCGGGCCGGGAACCGCCACGGCGGGAGCGTGGATGCGCTGCTCGACCTGTGCGATCAGGTCCAGCTTCCAGGCCCGGCGCTGGACTTGCCAGACGCCCAGCGCGATCAGTCCGGCGAAGATCGATGCCGCCACCAGGCCAAGCGCGACAAGCCCGGCCCGCGACCGGGGCTGCGGGCCGCGCCGGCCGGCGGCGGTCACGGCATCTGTCGCATGTCGTGCGCGGACATCGGCATCATGTTGGTGTTCATGTGATACATGACCCAGAGCGAGCCCGCGAGCGTGATCACCACGACAACGATGGTGAAGATCAACGCCATCAGGTTCCAGCCCCCTTCCGACTTCGCGTCCATGTGCAGGAAGAATATCATGTGGACGACGATTTGTACCATCGCCAACGCCATGATGATCGGCGCGATGACCTGGTTGGGGAGCGCACCGGTCATCACCAGCCAGAACGGGATGGCGGTCAGCAGCACCGACAGGCCGAAGCCGATCAGATAGGTCTTGCGCGATCCATGGGCCTGGCCGTGTTCGCCGGTTTCGCCCGGCTCATGGCCACGTTCGTGCGCGCTCATCGCAGCATTCCCATCAGATAGACAAAGGTGAAGACGCCGATCCAGATGACGTCGAGAAAGTGCCAGAACAGGCTGAGGCACATCAACCGGCGCCGATTGGCCGGGATCAACCCGCGCCGTCCCACCTGCACCATCAGCACGACCAGCCAGAGGAGCCCGAAGGTGACGTGCAGCCCATGCGTGCCGACCAGCGTGAAGAAGGACGACAGGAAAGCGCTGCGCTGCGGCGTTGCGCCGATATGGATCAGATGGGAGAATTCATAGAGTTCGATGCTGAGGAAAGCCGCGCCGAACAGCCCGGTGACGGCGAGCCATGCCTGAGTGCGGCCGACCCGGCCCTGCGCCATCTCCAGCATGGCAAAGCCATAGGTGATGGAGGAGAAGAGCAGCATCGCGGTGTTGAGCGCAACCAGCGGCAGATCGAACAAATCGCGCGGCGCCGGTCCGGCCGCATAATTCGCGCCCAGCACGCCATAGGTTGCGAACAGCATCGCGAAGATCAGGCAATCGCTCATCAGATAGAGCCAGAAGCCCAGCATGGTGCTGCTGCCTTCCGGGTGATGCGGTTCCTCGGCGAGATGGAAGACCGGGCTGCCGTCCGCGTGAAGCGGTGCGGTGATGGCTGTCGACATCGTCAGGCTCCCGTGGCGAGCTGGCGCGTGCGCGCGTCTTCGACGCGCGTGACCTCTTCGGCGGGAATGAAGAAGTCGCGCTTGTAGTTGAAGGTATGGGCGATCGCGACGGCGAGCAGCGCGACGAAGCTCAGGCCCGCCAGCCACCAGACATACCAGATCATGCCGATCGAAAAGGCCACGCTCAGCCCGGCAAGGATCACGCCCGTACCGGTGTTGCTCGGCATATGGATAGCGCGGAAGCCATCGACCGGCCGTTGATAGCCCCGCCGCTTCATGTCCGCCCAGGCATCATTGTCATGGATCACCGGGGTGAAGGCGAAATTATAATCGGACGGCGGCGAGGAGGTCGACCATTCCAGCGTGCGCCCGTCCCAGGGGTCGCCGGTCGTGTCGCGCAATGCTTCGCGCTTGCGGAAGCTGACATAGAATTGCACCAGCATCGCGCCGATCCCGACCGCGATCAGCACCGCGCCGAACGCCGCGATCTGGAACCAGATCTGATAGGATGGATCGTCGAACACGCGCAGCCGCCGTGTCACCCCCATCAGGCCGAGAATATAGAGCGGCATGAAGGCGACCCAGAATCCGACCACCCAGCACCAGAAGGAAATCTTGCCCCAGAAGGGGTCGAGCCGGAAGCCGAACGCCTTCGGGAACCAGTAATTGATCCCCGCGAACAGGCCGAACAGCACGCCGCCGATGATCACATTGTGGAAATGCGCCACCAGGAACAGGCTGTTGTGCAGCACGAAATCCGCCGGCGGTACGGCAAGCAGCACGCCGGTCATGCCACCGAACACGAACGTGATCATGAAGGCGATCGTCCACATCATCGGCAAGTCGAAGCGGATGCGCCCGCGATACATGGTGAACAGCCAGTTGAAGAGCTTCGCCCCGGTCGGGATCGAGATCACCATGGTGGTGATGCCGAAGAAGCTGTTGACGCTCGCCCCCGACCCCATGGTGAAGAAATGGTGCAGCCAGACCAGGTACGACAGGATGGTGATGACCACCGTCGCATAGACCATCGACGTATAGCCGAAGATCCGCTTGCCCGAGAAGGTCGCGGTAACCTCCGAAAAGACACCGAACAGCGGCAGGATCAGGATATAGACTTCGGGATGGCCCCAGATCCAGATGAGGTTCACATACATCATCGGGTTGCCCCCGAAGTCATTGGTGAAGAAATTGGTGCCGACATAACGGTCGAGCGACAACAGGCCGAGCACTGCGGTCAGCACCGGGAAAGCGGCGACGATCAGCACGTTGGTGCACAGCGAGGTCCAGGTGAAGACCGGCATCTTCATCATCGTCATGCCGGGCGCACGCATCTTGACGATGGTAGCGATCAGGTTGACGCCCGACAGGAGCGTGCCGACCCCGGCGATCTGCAACGCCCAGATGTAATAATCCACGCCGACGCCAGGACTATAGCCGATGCCCGACAGCGGCGGATAAGCGAGCCAGCCGGTGCGCGCGAATTCACCGACGAACAGCGACATCATCACCACCACCGCGCCCGCGGTGGTCATCCAGAAGCTGAAATTGTTGAGAAAGGGAAAGGACACGTCGCGCGCGCCGATCTGCAGCGGGACGATATAATTCATCAGTCCGGTGACCAGCGGCATGGCGACGAAGAAAATCATGATCACGCCGTGCGCGGTGAAGATCTGGTCGTAATGATGCGCATTCAGATAGCCTTCGGACCCATTGAACGCCATCGCCTGTTGCAGCCGCATCATCACCGCGTCGGCAAAGCCGCGCAGCAGCATCACCATCCCCAGGATCATGTACATGATGCCGATGCGCTTATGGTCGACGGTGGTGAACCATTCGCGCCAGAGATAGGTCCAGAGCTTGAAATAGCTCAGCGCACCCAGCAGCGCGATGCCACCGAGCGCGACGCCCGCGAAGGTCGCGACGACGATCGGTTCGTGCAGCGGCAATGCGTCGAGCGTGAAGCGCCCGAAGATCGGGCTGATCGGGACGAAATCGGATTTCATGAATACGGACTTCTCAAAGCGAGGTCGGATGAACGGGCGATGCCTGTGCGATCGCCGGCTGCGCGCGCGACGAGCGGCCCGGCACCGGCAAGCCGGCCCCTGACAGTAAGGCGGCATTGGGCGGGGATGCGGCGGCGGAATGATCGGTCAATGCCGATACCATGCCCTCGTCAGTGGTGCAGATGGCGCCGACCCGGGCCGAAAGCGGTCCCAGCACGGTGCGGCTGCCGCGACGGGCATATTTGTCATATTCCAGCGGCCGCAGATTATAGATGCCGGCCAGCCCCAGCCCGCCCCGCGCATCGATCCGCATCATCTCCGCCATGCACATATTGCCCTTTTCGACGCACAGGTTGAGCGCGGCGTCGTAAAGCTGGGGATCGACGCTGGCGTAGCGGCGCACCGGGACATTCTCGCTTGGCCGTTCCAGCGTCAGATAACCCGCGCGATCAAGCGTGCCGCCGGCCGCCTTCGCCTTGGCCACCCAGGCGGCGAAGCCGGCATCGCTGAGTCCGTGGAACCGGAAGCGCATGCCCGAAAAGCCGTCGCCGCTATAGTTGGCGGAGAAGCCGGCATAGTCGCCCGGCCGGTTGATCACGGCGTGAAGCTTGGTCTCCATGCCCGGCATGGCGTAGATCTGGCCGGCCAGTGCCGGGATGTAGAAGGAGTTCATCACCGACGAGGAGGTGATCCGGAACGCGATCGGCCGGTCGATCGGCGCCGCCATCTCGTTGACGGTGGCGATGCCATATTCGGGATAGATGAACAGCCATTTCCAGTCGAGCGCCACGACCTGCACTTCGAGCGGCTTCGCGTCCCTGGCGACTGGCTGGCCTGCCGCGGTACGGGCAATCGGGCGATAAGGGTCGAGCAGATGCGTACCGACCCAGGTGATCGCGCCCAGGCAAATGATGATCAGCAGCGGCGCGGCCCAGATCACCAGCTCCAGCTGAGTCGAATGATCCCAATCCGGCTCGTAGCGCGCAGCGGTATTGGCGTGGCGATAGCGCCAGGCGAACAGCCCGACGAGCGCGATCACCGGTATGATGATGAGCAGCATCAGCACGGTCGCGATGACCACCAGGTCGCGCTGCTGCGCCGCGACATCGCCCGCCGGATGGAGCACGACCATGTTGCAGCCGCCAAGCAAGGCCGGCAGGGCAAGGACCGTCAGCGCACGAACGGCGGTGGCGACGGGCGATTGAGAGCGAAACAGCTTCGGCATGACGGCGCGCTAGGCCGACGGACCGCACCCCGACATTGGACATTTTGTCCAATCCCCCAATCGCCGAATTGCGCGCACAGACGATTGTCAGATGCCATGATGGTGGGGGCTCAGCCCTGCCCCTGCCAGCCCTGCCCGTGCCAGCCGTGCCTTGAAAGACTCGTATGACGAATCCCGCCGCGCCCTCCTTCAGCCCGTCCGACCGCGACGCCCGGACGACCATCGCCCGTCATGGCGAAATCGCGCCCGGCGAGATTGCGATCGGCGTGATCATCGGCCGCACGTCGGAATTCTTCGACTTCTTCGTTTATGCCATCGCCTCGGTGCTGGTCTTTCCGGTCCTGGTCTTCCCCTTTGTCGACCGGCTGACCGGCACGCTGTATTCCTTCGCGATCTTCGCGCTGGCCTTTGTCGCCCGCCCGATCGGGTCGTTCATCTTCATGGCCGTCGATCGTGCCCATGGCCGCGGCGTCAAATTGACCATCGCGCTGTTCCTGCTCGGCGGATCGACCGCGGCGATCGCCTTCCTCCCCGGGCATGCGCAGATCGGCGCGGCATCGGCGCTGTTGCTGGCGCTGTTCCGCATGGGCCAGGGCGTGGCGCTCGGCGGCACCTGGGACGGCCTTGCCTCGCTGCTCGCGCTCAATGCGCCGGAGGGAAAGCGCGGCTGGTACGCGATGATCCCGCAGCTCGGCGCACCGATCGGCCTGATGGTGGCCAGCGCGCTGTTCGCCTTTCTCGCCTCCTCGCTGTCGGCGGAGGATTTCCTCGACTGGGGCTGGCGCTATCCCTTCTTCGTGGCGTTCGCGATCAATGTCGTCGCCTTGTTCGCACGCCTGCGGATCGTCTCGACGCCGGCCTATGCCCAATTGTTCGAAAGCCGCGAGCTGCAACCCTCGCCCGTGCTGGAAACGGTCCGCAGGCAAGGCCGCAACATCGTGATCGGCGCCTTCGCGCCGCTCGCCAGCTTCGCGCTGTTCCATATGGTGACGGTATTCCCCTTGTCCTGGGTGTTCCTGTTCACGCGTCAGAACCCGACCCGCTTCCTGGTGATCGAAATCATCGGCGCGGCCGTCGGCGTGCTGGCGGTGCTTGCCTCGGGACTGATCGCCGACCGGGTCGGCCGACGCTATCTGCTCGGCGTATCCGCCGCCGCGATCGCCGTGTTCAGCGGTTTCGCGCCGCAGCTGCTCGACGGCGGCGATATCGGCGAGGTGGCGTTCATGGTGATCGGCTTCGCCATATTGGGGCTGGCGTTCGGCCAGTCGTCGGGCACGGTCAGTTCGAACTTGCCCAGTGCCTATCGCTACACCGGCGCCGCGTTGACCTCGGACCTGGCCTGGCTGGTCGGCGCGGGCTTCGCGCCGCTGGCCGCCCTGGTGCTGGCCAGCCAGTTCGGCCTGATCGCAGCGGGCGGCTATCTGCTGTCCGGCGCGGTGGGGACGCTGGCCGCGCTTGGCATCAACAAGGAACTTGCCGGCAAGATTTCCTGACCGGGCGCAATTTTCGGGGACAAGGGATCTGGCGGCGCTATGGACACGCCGATGCTTAACCGGATGACGCCCAAACCGATGATTCCCGACCGCGCCTTTACCGCATGCCTGTTCGACATGGACGGCACGATCCTGAGTTCGCTCGCCGCCGCCGAGCGCGTCTGGTCGAGCTGGGCGATCCGGCACGGCATCGATGTCGCCGAGTTCCTGCCGACCATTCATGGCGTTCGGGCAATCGAGACGATCAGGCGGCAAGCCATACCGGGCATGGATCCCGAAGCGGAGGCCGAAGCCATCACGCTGGCCGAGATGGACGATCTCGACGGGATCGCTGCAATCGCCGGCGTGGCGGCGTTTCTCGGTTCGATCGGCCGCTGGGCAATCGTCACCTCCGCGCCGCGTCAGCTCGCGCTGCGCAGAATTGCGGCGGCAGGGTTGCCCGTACCACCGGTCCTGGTGACCGCCAACGATGTCGCGAATGGCAAGCCCGCGCCGGATTGTTTCCTCCTCGCAGCGAACAAGCTTGGTGTGGATGCCAGGGATTGCCTGGTCTTCGAGGATGCTCCCGCCGGCATCGCAGCGGCGGAAGCCGCCGGTGCGACGGTCGTCGTGGTCACGGCAACGCACGACCATGCCGTCGAAACGTCCCATCATAGCATTGCCGACTATACGCAGCTGGTCGCGCGCGCCGCGTCCGATGGACGTTTCACGATCGGGCTCGGTTAGTCCTTGAATCATATGCGTTAGAGCGTCGGCAATATTTGATCTGCTATGGTGCGCATGTGGATAGTCTCGCGCTCCTTTTGCTGCTGACCCCGATCCTGGTGTATCCCGGCTACCTGGTCGTGCTGCTTGCCGCCGCGACACTGGCGCGGCCCCGGCCCACCTGTGTGACGGCTGCTCCTGCATCGATCTCGATCCTGATCTGCGCGCATAACGAAGCGGCGCGGATCGGCGCCAAGCTGGAGACCGTTGTCGCTTCGGCCGCGCACTGGCCGGGACGCTGCGAAATTCTCGTCGCCGATGACGGGTCAAGCGATGCGACCGCGGCGATCGTCGAAGGCTTCGCCCCGCGCGGCGTGCACCTTATCCGGCTGCCGCGCGGGGGCAAGGCAGCGGCGCTGAACCGGGTCGTGCCGACGGCGCAGGGCGAGATCGTGGTGATGAGCGACGCCGATCCCCTGTTCGACGCCGCGACGCTGCCGGCATTGATCGCGCCGTTCGCCGATCCGCGGGTCGGCGCGGTCGCCGGTGCGGTCGAGACGATCCGGGCCGGCAAACGCGGGCGCTTTGCCGGATCCGACATCCTGTTCCGCTGGTATGAATCGTCGCTGCGCGGTGCCGAGGACCGGCTGTTCGGCTGCATCTCCGCCGATGGCGGGCTCTACGCGATCCGCACCGCGCTGGTGCCGGTCGTGCCGGCCAGCGTCACCGACGATTTCTGGATCAGCACCGGCGCGGTCGCGGCCGGTTTCCGCATCGCCTTCGCGCCGGATGCGCGCGTCCATGAACAAAGCATCGCCGGCGACCGCCAGCAATTCCGCCGCCGCGTCAGGATCACCGTGCGCGGGCTGACCGGCCTGTGGCAGCGGCGCGCGCTGATGAACCCCGCAGCGACCGGCTGGTATGCGGTCGCGCTGGTCCTGCACAAGGTCGCCAGGCGGCTGGCCCCGCTCGCGCTGGTGCCGCTATTGCCACTGTCGGGCATCCTCGCTTTTGGCGGCAGCCCGGGCTGGGGCGCCTTATTCTGGGCGCTGGTCTTTGCCGGCCTGTCGGGTGCCTGCCTGCTCGGGCTGGTCGGGTATCTGACCCGGCTGCGGCTGCCGCGCCCGCTGGCATTGGGCTATGGTGCCGTGCTGCATCTGGCGGGGCTTGTTGCCGGCGTCACGCTCTTCGCTCTGGGACGGCGCTATGCGCAATGGACTCCCGACAAGACGGCTGCATGAGGATGAAGATCATGAACCGACATCTTGCCTCGATCGGACTGGCGACAGGGCTGGGCGCGATCCTCGCCGTCGGCGTGTCCGCCCAAAGCACCGCGCCGGTTCCGCCATTCGCCCGCACCGACAATTTCGATGCCGGGCTGTGCACCGGATCATGCCCCGGCGCGCTATGGGCCATTCGCCAGGAAGTGAACGGCACCGTGTCGGCCGCGCCGGCGCCAGGTCGGGCCGGCCAGGCATTATATGCCCGCGCCGCGGCGAAGGGGTCGGGCGTGGCCAAGGCGGACATCGTCTTCCGCAGCGGCCCGATGCCGGTCGGCACAGTCCTGACCACCGCATTCGACCTCTACATCCCCGCCGCGACGCCGATCAATTCGATGCAGTTGCTCGATCTGGAATGCGCGACCTGCGGCGAGGAGGGCAATCCCGGGATCAGGCTCTATCTGCGCAACGGCCGGCTGCGCATCGACCGGTCGAAGATCGGCATCGCCAATGCCTGGGTCCGCGACGACGCGCCTGTCCTGACGCCAAATCGCTGGCACCGGATCGTCATGACCGTCCGCATCGGGCTGGAAGACAGCGGTGGGGCACGCGTGACGCTCAATGGCCAGGAAGTACTGGCGGCACAGGGCGCCACGATCATGCCGCTCGCCGCGCGCTATATCGACCGGGTCCAGATCGGCATTACCGCCAATTCGAACCCGGTTCCGGTCTCGCTCTATTTCGACAATGTCGCGATCAGCGCCAGACCGGGGCGCTAAGGCAACGTCGGACGGGCGGGATCACGCCAGCGGCCGTTCGGGCTGACCCTGTCGAAGCCCCGGCGTTGCGCATGCTCTCCGACAGGCCGGAGCGAGCGGGTGGTGGCGGATCAACCCGGCTCGAAACGGCTCCGGCCACGGGAAATTCGGTACATCAGGGGCCCAGCTATCAGTTTCATGGATAGCTGAACGGCATTTATCCGATATTTTCTTATACCAGGAATCGCCATAAAACCTGTCAACCAGTTGTAATATATCGATAATAGAGACGTTTGGCGCGATCGACAGCCTGTCTCGCCCACCTCGCGCCGGGAATATGTTACAATAGGGTGTAACATATCTCGCCGCCCCTCCCCGCAATCCTGCCGCCGGCGGCGATTCAACCCTCCCCCGGGATCGGGCAAGTGATCCTTGCCGGACATATGCCGGCGCGCTCTTCCTCAGTGTCGGGCATCGTCAGTTTAGGTCGGGCTGGTCGCTCGACCTGAAAGGCGCAGGTATCAGTGCGCGCCGTCGCCGCGCCGCACCGCGCTGACCGTCTTGACGATCAGCTGCAGATCGCGCTGCGCCGACATGGTGCGGATATAGGCGATATCCATTTCGACGCGTTCATCGAAGCCGATATTGGCGCGGCCCGATACTTGCCACAGCCCGGTCAGGCCCGGCCGGGCGGCGAGGCGCGGCAAATGCGACATCGAATAGGTCGTCGCGTCGAACGACGTCGGGCGCGGTCCGACGATCGACATTTCGCCACGCACGATATTCAACAGATTGGGCAGTTCATCGATGCTCGTCTTGCGCAGGATGCGCCCGATCCGCGTGATGCGCGGGTCGTGGAGCAATTTGAAATCGGGCGAGTCCGCGCCGTGGATATTGGCGCTACGCAGGCTTTCCTTCAATGCTTCCGCATTGGGAACCATGGTGCGGAATTTGAACAACGGGAAGCGCTTGCCGAGATAGCCGGTGCGTTGCTGCACGAAGAAGATCGGGCCCCGATCGGTCAGCTTGATCAGGATCGCAACGATGATCAGCAACGGCGACAGGATGATCAACCCGATCAGCGCGATGACGCGATCGATCTGCGGTTTTACCAGCCGCGCATAATTGCCGACCTTATGCTCGAGCGGCAGCGGCACGGCGCGCATGTCGGCTTCGAAACGGACACGCCGAGCGATATCGCGACGGCGTTCGGGTCGAGGCATTTCGCCACTCATACCAGCGGACCAATTCGTGCGCGCGCGGCCATGACGAGGCTGCGCAACAGGTTCATCGGGGCAACCAGCAGATACCAGTAATGATTGCCCTGGGCTAGGCGCACGGCGGCGCGCACATGCAGGCCTTCCGCGAACAGCCAGCGAAAACCGAGCGCGCGGTCGCCCATATGGATGCGCGAGATGATCGCGGGCGGCTCCGTGGCGGTATTGCGCCCTCGCCCGCCGGTCGTGCCGCGATAGCCCAAGGCGGCGGCAATCCGGCGCCCTTCGGGACCAACGACATTCTCGGGCCAGCAGAAAATGCGCGGCGATCGACCAAGGCGCTCCTGGAACACGCGCTGGCAGCGCTCGAGATCATCGGTGATCCGCTGTTCCAGGCCGGATTGATCTTCGAGACCGTCAGCGGTCCAGGCCCGTTCGGCAAGCGCGAGGCCCGATTCGAGAACCACCGTGCCAAGCGGCACCGCCACTGGCCGGTCGGTCCGGAACCAGTTGTGCTTGGGCCCGGGAGTCGCTGCCCATTGTACCCAGGCCAGGCTGCGCCAATTGTCCGCCGTCAGCCGGTCGACCGGACGATCCGAGACCGGCACGCGCGCATGTCCGACGCCATGCGGCTCGACCTCGAACAGCGGATGCTCTTCGATTGCGCCAATCTCGCTCCAGTTCATATAGCCGCTGGTATCGCCGTCGCAGGGGCGCAGTTCCTCCTCGGGTTCGATGAAATCGAGCGACACGAAGAACGTTCCCGACATCCCGTGCCGATCGAGCGCCGGTACCGCGTTCTGCCAATTGTCGAGATAGCCATCATCGAAATGGAGGATGACCGTATCACCCGGCGGCGCTTCGCCCGCCAGCCGGCGATCGAGATAGCCGCGCGTTCCGACAACCACGCATCCCATGCGCAGAAGCGTTGCGAGATGCCGTTCGAAGGTTGCCGGATGGACTGATATCTCGGGCGACCAGGGCAGCCAGGACGGCGCCGCGCTGACCGAATGATAGGTCAGAACCGCCACACCTTTCGGCGCGATCATCAGCCGATGCCCGGCCACCAGCGCCGCGATCAACGGCAGAATGGCAAGGATGCCGGGTGCGCGGCTCCAGATATAGAGCGACAGCACCGCGCCGATCGCGACGACGATCGACCAGCGCGTCACGCGACGCAGGCGTTCTTTTTTCCGCGTCATGTCGTCTGCACCGATCGTCCGCGCCAATGATCGCGCGCGCGCTTCGCACGGTCGCGCCCGGCATCATAATATTGCACCAGCCGCCCACGCCAGGTGTCGCCATACAGCGTGATCCGGTAAAGCGTGTCGACGACATCGTTGAAGCGCAGCTTGTACGCTGCGGGCGTCATCCCATTGCCCATATTGTCGTACCACGCGATCGCCGGATCACCGCAGCAATGGCGGATATGCATCACCGCCAAGACATGACCGACCGACAAATCCGCGAACTGCTCGTCATAGCCGACCTTGAGCAGGAACAACCGGTCGCCGCCCAATATGCCATATTCGAACGCGACAATACGCCCCGCCCGTTTCAGCACCGCGATCCTGAGCATGCCCATGGCGGCGGCACGGCGCGCGATTTCAGTATAGAAGAGCAGGTCGGACGGATTATCGCGGATCGATGTTCCCTCCCGCCCCTTCCAGCCGGATTGCTCGACCGCGAATATTTCGTCGAGCAATGGCTGCAGGCCGGTATGCCCATCGAGCAGTTCGAACGTCATCCCGATCTCGCCGGTCGCTTTACGCTCCAGCCCCGACCAGCGTTGGCGTGCGCGCTTGCTGCGTAGCGCCAGCCATTGTTGGTAAGACATGCGGCAATCGGCCATCGGCGACCGCGCATGCGGACGAATCGCCACGCGATGCGCGGGCCAGCCGCGGGCCGCCGCCATTAACCGCGATTGCCCCGTCACATAGTCGATCGTCACCACATCGCGGCCGTCGCGCAGTGCATCGAACAGGCCGTCGGCAATCGGTTCGCCAACCGGTATGTCGAACAGTGCGGAGTGGACATTGGTCTGCGCGCGAAATCGGGCATAGCCGATCGGGCCAAGCTTTCCACGGTCGGCAATCATCGGTAATCCGCCGATTTTGCTGGTTGCCGTGCCCGGGACCAGATAGGCGCGCCGCCATGTCTCGAACCAGGCGGCGCTCAGGTGGAACGCTTCCGCGTCCGGGCCCGAGGTTGCAAAGTCGTCGGCAGGCAGGGGCATGCTCATCGGCAGTATTTAATCTCTCGGCAACTCACCTCGGTTAATAGACACTAGTTAGAGAAGAGTAATTTTTGGTGAACCTGGGACCACGCAGGATACCACGCATGCAGCCGATTGCCCATTTGTCGAGCGAACTGGACCAGGAATCCGGTGTCGTGTTCGATCGCTTTGTGGCGGCCAGCCCTTTTTCCGCTTATCAGCAAAGCCGCGCATGGGCCGAAGCGGTTCCGCGGAGCAAGGTCCAGGACTATCTGTTTTTCCGCTGCCTTGACGGGGAAACGCTGATCGGGACCGCCGTGGTGCGCCGGACGCGCCTGCTCGCCGGGCGCTGGCTCGCCACGGTCCAGCGTGGTCCGGTCGTGCACGACCCGGCACTGTTCGCGACCGTTCTCGACAGCCTGATCGATGCGGCGGCAGGGCAAGGGTGCTGCACGATGCAGCTCGCCCCCCGCGTGCGGGGTCGCGACTTGCCGACCATGGCCGAGGCATTGCGCGGCGCGGGCTTCGCACCACTACCCACGCATCGTCAGCCATTGCATAGCGTCACCGGCATCGTGTGGCTCGACAAGCCCGAAGAGGAAATACTCGCCGGCTTCAAGCAGCGCGGCCGCCGCCAGCTCAAGGCCGCGGCCAAGGCCGGGGTGACGGTGCGCACCGCAAATGGCGCAGCGGATGTCGCAGTCTATCAGCGCGTGCTTGACGCCTTCCGCGCCGCCAAGAGCGATTACGACATGAATGGCTTGCCCGACGCGGCGGGTCAGGCTGCACTGATCGAACGGCTGGGCGGCGCGATGCTGCTTGCCGAACGCGACGGAATCGTGATCGGCGGGCATGTTTTCGTTCGCCAGGCCGATGAAGCGATCTGGTTGTCGCTGGCGACATCGGGTGACGATCCGTCGATACCGCGCTCCTATCCGTTGCTGTGGGAAGGAATGCGCATGGCGCGTACCATGGGCTGTATCGGCTATGATCTCGCCGGCCTGCCGGTCGCGGAGACGCAGGACGATGGTGAAGCGAATCGCTCGCAGTTCAAGAATGCCTTCGCACCGACGCGCCGGGTGATGCCGCCCGTCCATATCGCCGCGCTGAGACCCCTTGCCCATACATTGCTGTTCACTGCGCGACAGATTTATCGCGCCGCGCGCGCGGCGGCATGACCATGGCCAGCAACGCACCAACCCCCGCCCTCAACGGCAATTCCAGGGTTCAGCGCCTGGTCCGGCGAGTCCGCGAGCTTGGCTTTGCCGCAACGCTGCGCAAATTGTTCGCCGATCGGATCATGCGCCGCAGCACCAGTGTGATCGTCGAATATCAGGCTGGTTGGAGCACGGTCGGCGACGGTGCGCAGTCGCCGCCCTGGCTGTCGTTCGTCATCGTGCGCCAGGGCGAGCCATTGCCGCCACTCAACGACTGGCTCGCCTGGCGTGACGCCGGATTCGCGGCGATGCAGGCGGCGGGCAAGGTCGCGATATTCGCGCTCGACGACGGTATCGCGATCGGCTGTGTCTGGTTGGCGCTCGCGGATCATCACGATCCCGTCGCGCGCGAACATTATCCGGTGCGCGAGCGCGAAGCCTATCATTATTGCTGGCTGGTTGATCCCGCCGACCGGCGCCGCAATGTCGCTTTGCCGATGTGCCGTTACATGCTGAACAATTTCGCCAATCTGGGGGTCGATCGCTCCTTCGGCGTGGTCGATCGGGTCAATCGGCCTTCCTATCTGATCCAGCTTCGCATGGGATTTCGCGAGCGCGGCGTGAAAGTGGTCCATTACCACCTGTTCGGATGGCGCTGGACCGCCATGTCGCGCTACGATGGCGTGCTCGGCACGGTCAATTCGAAGGACCGAAAGATGCTCCGCGGATGAGCGGCACGGCGAAGCCCATACCCCAACATCAGGCGACGGCCACGCTGGTGCGTTCCACCGTGGTGGTGGCGGCGATTCGCGGCATCGACATCGGGCTGAGCTTCCTCGTGTCGGTGCTGCTCGCCAACCGCTTCGGCACCAGCGGCCAGCTCGACGCCTTCTTCCTGGCGCGGCGCACCACTGTCGGGTTCGCCGATGCGATCCGCAAGCTCGTCGGCCATATCGTGATGCCGTCGGTCGTTTCGAAGATCGACAGCGGCGAGCATTTGTCGATTCACGGCCTGCCACGCCGGGTCTATGTGTTCATCGCATTGTTCGTGCTGCTGACGCTGGCCGGAACGCTGGTGCCTTCGGCGCTGGTCAGTGCGTTCGCGCCTGGCTTCACCGGGGAGCGGCATGACCTGACCGCGCGGATGACGGCAATCATGATGCCGTTGCTGCCGCTTGCGGTGATCGGATCGCTGCTGGTCGCCGTGCTGCAGGCGAATCGGCGCTACTGGTTGAGCGAGGGCACCAACATCGTCCAGCGCGCGATCCTGGTGTTCGTCCTCGCGCTCGCCATTCCGCCTTTGGGGATCATCGCGGGCGCCTGGACGATGCTGGTTTCGGGGATCGTCGGTACCGCCATCCTGTTCGTCGGCGCCTGGCCGATCGTGCGACGGCGGCCGGAAAGCCTAGTGGACTCGCAACCCGCCGATGAGACCGAGGCCGGAACCGAGGCCAGCACGCAAACTGCACCGGGCGTAACACCCGCTGTAGCGCTGGGCGGCGGCGTGGCCGCGGCGATCGTGCTGAACGCCTATTTCCAGGCTTGCTCGCTGCTCGACTTCGCAGTCGCATCGACCACCCCTGCGGGTGGCGTTGCGGCTCTGGAATATGGCGCGCGACTGGTGTCGCTGGTCCCCGGCCTGCTGATGTCGAGCTTGAATACCGTACTCCAGCCCGAACTGATCCGGGCAATGCGGCACCCCGACCCGGCCCAGGCATCTGCGGGGTTGGCGCGGTTTCAACGCATCGCCTTCTTCGCACAATTGCCAGTGTCGATCGGGATGATGATCGGCGCGCAGTTGATGGTGACGATCCTGTTCGGCCATGGCAAATTCGACGCGAGCAGCATCGCGCTCGCCACCGGCACGACCGCCGGATATGCCGCAGCCGCGATTTTCCTCGCGCCGATGGGCGCGATCACCCTGGCGATCTATGCCGATCCGCGCGCGTCCAGCTTGCGCCACTTGCTGATCATCGCGATCGGCGGAATCACGATCCGCGGCCTGATGCTGGCGGTTGCCGCTCCGGCCTTTGGCGCGGTCGGCATCGCCTGGGCCGCCGCGGCATCGACCCTGGCGGCGTTCGCGCTGGCGCAGTTCGTCGCGACGCGACGGTTCCGTGATTTCGACATGATCGGCCAGCTGGTCGATTTCGCGCGCAGCGGACTGTGCGGCGCGGCGGCGGCGGCGGGCGGCTATGCCCTGTGGTATCTCGCGCCGGTGCCCGGCACGACCGTCACGCGCCTGATCCTGCTGACCGCAATCGGTTGCGTCGTGGTGGCGTTATACATCGGCGCGGCGATCGTGCTTCATGTACCCGAACTCGCAAAGGCGCGCGCGATTCTTGGCGGCATCGCCGCCAAAAAATTGAAGCGCCGCGCCGCATGACGCCGCAACGGATCGCGTTCCTGCTGCCGCATTTCCGCGCTGGCGGCGCCGAGCGGGTGGTGCTCAACTATCTGACGGCGCTCGACCGCGATCGCTTCACGCCGCATCTGTTCCTGACTCGGGTCGAGGGTCCGTTTCTGGCTCGCCTGCCAGCCGACGTGATCCCGATCGCGCTCGGCGGGCATCGCGCCTTGCACCTGCCACACCATATCGCTGCGGCGCTGGCCAACCATGATATCGCGCTCGCTTATAGCGCCACCAATGCGATGAACCTTGCGCTGCTCGCTGCGCGGAGCGGCAAGCGAACCGTGCGCATCGTGTCGGAACATACCCCGCCGCATCATTATCTGGCCACCGCGAAGCTGCCCTGGATCCGGCAGCGGGCGATGCGCTGGCTCTATCCGCGCGCGACGGCGATCGTGGTTCCGACCGGGCGGATCGCCGCCGACCTTGCCGAGGTGATCGGGCGGCCGATCGGGACGCGGATCCTGCCCAACCCGGTCGTGGCGTCGGTCGTGTCGTCCCTTCCCGTGCGCACGCCCGGACGTCCGCCACGGATCGTGTCGGTCGGACGGCTGGTCACGGCAAAGGGTTTCGACACGCTGGTTGACGCCTGCGTGCTGCTTCGCGCCGCCGGGACCGAATTCAGGCTCGACATTTTCGGCGACGGCCCGTTGCGGCACGACCTGCAAGCGCGGATCGATGACGACGATCTCGGCAATGCGGTGACCCTGAAAGGTCACGCCGACAATGTCACCGCGGCGATCGCCGATGCCGACCTGTTCGTGCTGGCGTCGCGGCGCGAGGGCTTCGGTAATGTCCTGATCGAGGCGATGGCGGCCGGCGTTCCGGTACTCGCCGCCGCCGCCGGGGGCCCGCAGACCTTCATCCGCGATGGCGTGAACGGCTTTCTGGTCGAACCCGACAATCCCCTCGGGCTCGCCGCCGACATCACCCGGCTGCTGTCCGATCGCGCGATGCTGGATGCGGTGCGCGGGCCGGCCCTGGAAACGGCGCGCAATTTCACGATCGACGATGCCACGCGCCATTTCGAAGCGCTGGCGAGCGAGTTGCTCGCGGCACGGTCAACACCGGGTTAATAATAAAGTTACGCCGTTCTGCCATGAATGCTGATGGGTGCCTTCGCCCAAAACCGATGATCAGGTGGGTCCCTTGCCTAGTAAACTGCCAACCCTGCCGGCCTTGCGCCTCATCATCGCCTCATCCGCGCTGGGCGTGCTGGCAAGCTGTGCGCCGCCATTGCACTATGCGCCGGCTCCGACCATCGCAATGGAACGCCCCAGCCTCGACATTGTGCGCGAGGTCAACGCAAAGCTGGAGGATCATTTCGCGCTGAACGGTGATTTCCATCCCAATGATCTCATCCGCCTGAGCTTCCCCTATGCGCCATTGCTGACATCGGAACAGCGCGTGCAACTATCCGGGCTGATCAGCCCGCCCTTGTTGTCGCCGATCCAGACCAAGGGCCTGACCGTATCGCAATTGCAGGCGAAGCTGATCACGCTTTATCGCCCAAAGCTGAAGGAGCCTTCGGTCGCCATATCGGTGCTCGAATATAACCGCCCACCGCCACAGCCGGAAATCTTCGTGCTCGGCGAAGTGCAGAAGCCCGGCGCTTATCCTTATCGCGACGGCATCAGCCTGTATGAGGGACTGGCGCGTTCCGGCGGCGGCAATCGCGATGCTGATCTAAGGCGCGTCGTCCTGCTCCAACCCGTTGATGACCATATGGTCGCGCGAATGGTCGATCTGCAGGCCGTGCTGACCGGCGAAAGCGCGTCGCTCGGCTATCTCAGCCCGTTCAGCATCCTGATCGTGCCGCCGACCAAGATTGCGCGCGACGTCGATCGCGCGCGACAGATCCGTGCGATCATCGGGTTCAACGGCGTCACTATCGGCTCCTCGGTCACCTTGCTCCAATGACGCCTCTCGGCCTTCAATATCTGCGCATCGTCCTGTCGCGATGGCGGCTGGTGTTCGGGCTCGTCATCGGCTGCACCCTGATCGCGTGGCTGTTCAGCACACTGGTGCTTGCCGCCAATCCGCAGTTCGAAAGCGCATCGCGGCTCAACATCGTGCCGACCAGTGAAGAGCTGGGCTATGCCAACCGTTTCGTGCGCGGGTCGACCTTCGATGGCGGTGGCGTGCTGCTCCAGACCTATGCCGAATTCGCCCATACCCGCCCGATCGTCGAACCGATCGTCGATCGCTATATCGCGCGACAGTCGCATGCCGCCGGAATTACCCCGGAAGCCTGGATCGCCAAATGGTCGGTGCCCAATCCGTGGAGCCCGATGGCGATCTATTCGCACCTCAACTATGGCTTCGCGCCGCCCGCATCGCTCAAGAATCAACTGATCGACGCGGTGATCAAATACACCCTGATCGAGACGGTCGAGGGCACCTATCTGATCCGCATCACCGTCACATGGGACGATCCGAAATCGGCCGCGTGGCTGTCGAACGCGCTGGCCGACGCCATCATCGCACGCGCCGAGCGTATGTCGCATGCGTCGGGCACTCAGATCGCCGGGTCGCTAACCGCAAAGCTCGATGCCAAGAGGGTCGAGCTGGCGACCGTGGTCGCACAATCGCGTGCACTGAAAAAGTCGCTTGGCGTGGTCGATATCGACCGCCAGAAACAGTCGCTACTCGAGGCTCGGCTGGGCGAACAGGCGCAGCTGACCAATGACCTCGCCACGCTGAAGGCGAACCAGGGGCAGGTCGCCGGGCTGAAGCAACAATCGGGCGGCAAGCTGTCCTCCGCACAACAAGTGCTCGAACAGACGCTTGCAGTCGAGGGGCCACGCGGCGCCGGACTGCGGGATGGGATCGCGATCCGGCAGCGCCGCATCGGCGACATCGACGGTCAGCTCGCCCGGCTCGGCCTGAGCGACGACCGAGTCAAGATGCTCGACGACCGCGCCGCCGCGCTCCTGGCCGAAGTCGCCTCGCTCACCGAACGCGCCAGTTTCAGCGACGTTGAGAACGTCGCCAATGCGCCGCGCATCCAGCTGATCGAGCGCGCGGTGCCACCGCTGGTGCGCAGTTCGCCCAAGATGCTGCTCAACACCGCACTCGGCTTCCTCGCTGGCTGCGCGTTGGCCGGGTGCGCGCTGCTGCTGCTGGGACCCGGACCTATCCGGCCGCGGAGCCAGAGCGAAGATGAAGATAGGGAGGAGGAGAACGCCCCCGACGACCGCGTCCTCCCGGCAAAGGTGAGCGCGGAGACAGAAGCAGAAGCGGAAGCGGCGCCCGAGGTCGAGACCGTCCGCCCGGTCCATGCCTCTTATTCGGCATCTCCGGCTCAGGGCTGGGCGATCAGACCGGGCAGCGCCTTTGCCCATGATGCGGCTGCGACGCCGATTGCCGCGGTTGCGCCGGAACCGGTCGACTGGACCGAGGAGGAACCGGTGGCTCACATGGTCGACGCGCCGTCGGTCGTCGCTGAGCGCAAGATCGGCGACGATCATCTCTTTCCCCAGGTCCTGCCCCGACCCGCCGATGTTCAGGGCTATGATGCCGATGAACAGGCATGGCTTGCACCGCATATCGCGACCTGGCTTGCCGATCCGCTGGTGGCGGATGGCCGCCCCATCCTGGTCGCAAGCGATGCGCATGACGGCGACGCGCGCAGCCTATACCGTCTGATCTACCAGCATCTGCGCGACCAGGGCGTCACGGTCCGCACCTTTGATGCAACCGGCGCGGCGGAGATCCCGTCGCAAGGTCAGCCGGGCACCAAGCCGCTGATCTATGGCGGCGGACTCACCGAAAGCGGCAACCGCGAGATGCTGACGCGCGCGGACGGGATCGATATCGTGATCGCGGCGGGCGTCGATCCGGGCGAGAGCGCGATCGCCCGCGCACGCGCCTGCAGCCGTGACGTCGACGGCCTGGTGTCGAGGCGGGCTTATGTCGTCGCGATCGGCGGGTAACGCCGCCCCAGCCGCCGACTGGCCGACAATCCCGACCAGCGCCGTCAATACCGCGCCAATCCGGATCGCGGCCTTGTTCATGCTTTGCCTGTTCGGCTTTTTTGGGCAGCTCGACGCGGTCGCCAACCGGCTGTCGGGCGGGTCGCCGGTCTCGTTGCTCGAAATCATCATCGGCGGGCTGGGCGCCGCTGTCCTTTTGGCGGTGGCCATCGGCCGCGAAGCGCCGGCGCAGGCGATCGGCAGTGTCGGTATTCGCCTGGTCCTGCTGGTGCCCCTCTGGGGGGTGGTGTGCTGGACCCTGTCCGCGCATCAGTCGGAAGGGCTGAAGTATCTAGGGCATTTCAGCACTGCGGTGCTGCCCGCCTGCACCGTCTTCCTGATCGTCGACAAGCCGTGGAAAATCCATGCCGTGCTGTGGGCGATGATCGCGGCGGCGGGGGTGTCGGCGGCGATCGTCATTATCGAAGCGAAGACCGGCACGCGGCTTGTCGCGACCGCGTTGGCCGCCGTCTCGGCCGATTTCGACGGCGTCGCACGATCGTCGGGCGGATCGGACCAGAACCCGACCACCGCCGCGCAGATGCTGATGGTCGGCGTGGTGCTGGCGATGGGGCTGTTGTTCGCCGGCGAGAAGCGCGGGCGGATCATGTTCGCCGGCGTGCTGCTGGTCGGTAGCGCCGCACTCGCGCTGATGTCGGCGCGCAGTGCGATCATGGGGCTTGGCGTCGGCGGTGGGCTGGTGCTGCTGGGGTTTCGCTCGCGCAGCTACTTCCCGGCGATCGTCGCCGGCGCAGTGATCATCGGGGCCGCCGCAATCCTGTTCGCGCCACCGACACTGATCGAACGCTTCGCCGCGATCGGCGATTTCGGCAAGGACCAGACACTCTACCGGCGCATCACCTATATCCGCATCGGCGCCGACCTGATCGGCGGATCGCCGATCTGGGGCGTCGGGCCGGGCAACTTCCCACTACACTATATCGAAGACGCGTATCGCTATATGCCGGGGCGCGAGCTCTATCCGCGCGAATTGCACAACACCTATGTCGATGTTGCGACCGAATATGGCCTGGTCGGCTTCGCGATCTTCGCCGCGCTGATCGTCACCGCGCTGAAGGCAGCGCGGCGCGGGTTCGAGAAGGGTGCGTCGGCGCTGCTCGCCACCGCCAGCTATGCCGTCGCGATCACGCTGGCGGCACTGCTGGTCGCGTGCTTTTTCATGCCGCACAAGGATCTGCGCTATCTTTGGCTGTTGTTCGCGCTGGCGATCCAGTGCGGAAGGCTGCGCGCGGGCGAGGAAGCACAGGCATGAAGCTCGCCGTCATCGTCACCGAGTATCCAAAATCGACCGAGACCTTCATCTACCGCGACCTCGTCAAGTTCGCCGAACTCGGCGCCGAGATCAGGCTGTATCACCTGACCCCGTTCCGTCACGGCCAGACGTTGCACGCCTTTGCCGAACCAACGCGCAACTGGGTGAGGCCGATCGGCTTGTTCGGCCGCTCCGCGCTCGCCGCTTTCGTGCGCGCTGCGCTGCGACATCCGCTGATACTCGGCGGCACAATGCTGCGGATCGCTTTCGCTTATCGCATGCACCCGAAGATCGCCCTGAAATCGCTCGCGCTGGTGCCCAAGGCGCTGGCCCTCGCCGAGGATGCTAGGGCGTGGGGCGCATACCATGTCCACGCCGAGTTCGCCGGCCATCCCGCCACCGCGGCATGGGTCGGCCGCCGGCTGGGTGGCCCGGCCTATTCAGTCAGTTGCCGTGCGCACGATATCTTCCGCACACAGCAATTGCTCGACGCCAAGCTGGGCGAGGCCGCCATGATCCGCACCGTCAGCGATTTCGGCCGCGCGTTCCTGCAGGACAAGGTCGCGGGTCTTGCCGCGCGTGATATCCAGGTCATCCATTCCAGCGTCGACGTGACCCGGATTGCTCCTGTCGACACCCCACCAGCGACCGCACCGTTTCGCATCCTCTATGTCGGTGCGCTCGAGCCGAAAAAGGGGGTCCAGTATCTGCTCGACGCGCTGGTGATGGCGGGACCGTCACTTGGCGACTGGTGCTGCGACCTGATCGGCCATGGGCCGAGCGCCGACGCACTGCGAGCCAGGGCGCAGGCGCTCGGCCTGTCGGACCAGGTCCGGTTCCATGGCATGCAGCCGTTCGAGGCCGTCGCCGCCGCCTATCGCCAGGCCAGTGTCTGTGTAGCGCCCAGCATCATCGGACCCGATGGCCGGCAGGAAGGCATCCCCAACGTGATGATCGAAGCCCTGGCCTATCAGCGTCCGGCGATCACAACCGCTATATCGGGCATTCCCGAACTGATCCGTGACGGCGACACCGGCTTGCTGATCCCGCCGGGCGATGCCCGGGCGCTGGCCGACGCGCTGCTGCGAGTCCAGCGCGACCCGCAGGCCGCACTCGATATGGCGCGGCGCGGTCGCGCCCATGTCGAGGCAGAATTCGATCTTGCGGTGAACGCCGCCCGTCAACTTGCGCTGTTCGCCGGTTGACGGGTGGCTTCAGTACGCGGCGCGCTGAGTCTTCTTGCCGGCCAGCGTGCGCAGCGTCCGCGTCACCCCTTTCACCGCACGATGCGCGGCGACCTTGGCCGCATCCATTAGCGGCACATCGCCGGGCCGCCCCGGCGTCACGCCAAGCTTGCGCAAGCGATGGTTGACGCGGTGCAGCCGGGCATCATTGTCGCTCGACCGCGAGCGCCAGGTAACGCTGAATGAGATCGATGGCGCGGGGCCGTTGCGGACCCAGTGCGGCACCTTGACCGGCACATATACCGCATCGCCGGCGTCCAGCACGAAATCCACGCCATAGGCGTCGAACGCGGGGTCGAACCGCATGTTGCGATGACCTCCACCGCGATGAAATTCCTCCTCATGTTCCTGCGGTACAATCGCGAATCGTTCGGCAGCGAACACGCGCATGGTTTTGATGCCGGCGATCTGGAACAGAATATTGTGTTCCGGATCCATATGATAAGGCGTGATCGAATTGGGCGAGGACAGAAAGATGAATGCTTCGCGCCGCATGTTCACACCAGTGCGCGGGCGGACGACCGGGTCGATCTCCTCCAGGCATGCATCGATCAGCTCAGCATAGTCCGGATCCTCGTCGACCTTCTTCAACACCATCCAGCAGCCATTGTCGGCAATGGTGCGAACGATCTCGTCCACCGGCAGCGCCGACTGGGTGATGCCATCCGGACTCTGATCGATCGCGAGGTTGCCTAGGCTATGTTCGACATGACTGGCGGGCAATCGTGCGGCAAGATCGGCAAGCGCATCGAGTGCGAACAGCGGATGACCCTGCAACAGATGCTGGATGCCTACTGGTTTGTTTGGATAAGCGGCGGCAAAGGAGTCGAGCCCGTCAGGCGCGACCCAGCGACTGGCCCACACATCGGAAATTGCGGCAACGCTCATGACTGCTGTCTAATCCGGCTGTGGTTAAGGATCGGTACCTTGATCGGGTTGATCGACCAGGGGCGATTGCGGGCGCGCCCTGGCACGCCGGACCAGTCTTTGCGCCCAGACCACCAATCGTGACGATCGCCGCCCGAACGGGATTGCGAGCGAAACGATCGGCAGCCGATCGACCCAGATCCGGTCGATCATCGGATGACCGGCGCGCGCGCAGCTGTCAACCAGATCGGGGCCTCCGGGTGCCAACGCGTGGTCGAGATAGGCCATTTCAAGCAGCACGCCGGGCGAGAAAGCAGCATATGCTTCGTCATAGGCGATCTTGAGCTGAAACGCGGTCGATCCCGCCATAACCGCTGGTGCCGTGATCACCGCCAACAGACTCAACACTTCATCGCCGACGCGCAGCCGGTGGAATTCGAGCCTTCCCAATCGATGTGCTTCGACCAGCACCGTACGAAAGCATCGTTCGGCATCGGCATCGGCAGCGGCGGCGACGCCTTCGCGGCCTTTCCAACCCGACATTTCCAACCGGAGCAGATCGTCGATCCACGGACCGGCAGCGGCGGCAGCGGGCAGCCGGTCGATCACCAGCGCGCCCCGTTCGGCCAAGCGGTTGCGCTGCCGGCGATGCTCCTTCGAGGCCTTTTTGCGGATATTGGCGGCGATATAATCATCGGCGCTCGGCCCTTTGCGCAGCACCGCGCGGGTGTGCATCCGGGTGACATCACAAGGAATGCCCCGCCCCACAAGCTCGGCCTGGAGCGCGATCGTCGATGCGCTGTCAGCGACCAGCGCCGACAGCCTCAGGTACAGGCCATTGCCGCGACTATGATCGAGCGTGTCCAGCGCCGAGCGCCAGAATGCCGCTTCCTGCCCGGCCCGGATCAGCGGTTCGCCAAGCGCGCGAACGCGTTGTTCCCAATTCTGCAGCGCGACACGGACCTTGCCGCCGAACGCAGTGCGGACTTGCAATGGTAACACCGCATCGAGCCGTGACGATCCGTCGGGCAGGTCGGACCAGCCAAGCAGCAGCGTCATCCCAGTGGCTTCGGGAAGGGCCAGCGACGGCTCCGCCATCCAGGCTTCATAAAAGATGTTCGCCGTGCCGGCCGAAGCCGCGAGATCGGCCCACACTTCCCCAATCTCGGGGATCGGATCGCCCGCGATCAGTTCGGTACGCACGGGCGCGATCCACTTGTCACCAGAGTCTCCATCCGCTCCGGGCGCACCGGACATGCGGAGAGTCTATGCCACCAAACGTCTTACATCGAATGAACGCCACACAAATGCCTGTGCGAGATCGGCTATTGCGATGGACAATTGCCTGGACGCTGCTCGGTCTTGCCGCCTGCGACATACCAGGTCGACGGGCCGTCGGGCTTCACATCGTTGCGATAGGAACAAACCTCAGCGTTAGACCCATCCGGCGTGATCGAGACCGACCAGTTGTGATAACCGCAATTATGTTCCTGGCATCCCCAGGCGAGCAGACGCCCCTCCTTCTTCACGATCGGCGCATCGGGGCCATTGAAGCTGAACACCGACTCGCGGACCTTTGCGTCCGGTATGGCCGCAGCGACCGCCGCCTTGACCATTGGCTGGGCAAGGAAAGTCATGCCATCGAGCTTTTCGGAAGGGTGTTTGCCCGCCCAGGCGTCGAGCGGACCGCCGGTCGCAACGTCGGTGACAGCATTGGCGGCAGCGGCATTGTCAGTGGCCGCGAGCATATTGGCGGCAGCGTTATCAACAGCATCGCCGCCCGTTCCCGCACCGCCGCACGCCGAGAGCATGAGGCCGAGCGCCACCGCAAGTCCTGATCGAACCATCGCAATCCTCCCGTCAAAGGCTGGCGAGTCTTGGTCGCTCGCGCCCGGATCAAGGTGACACGGGCACGACCCACGAAGCAAGTCAGCGCACGTCGCTATATCTTGCCACCCGGCGGCCTTATCGGCCAATGCGCTGGTAGCGAACAGGATCTCCATGCACGAAAATGATAACATTGACCCGGGAGCGACTCCGGACATTCTCATCCGCAGGATCGAATCTGCCGACATCCCGGCAGTCCATGACCTGATCGAAAGCGCGTATCGGGGTGAAAGCGCGCGATCGAGCTGGGTGCATGAAGGCCCCATGGCCGAGGGGAAGAGGATCGAGCGAAGCGCCCTCATCGCCCTATGCAACGGCGCCACGGATGTGATGCTGGTCGCGACGCGGCATGGCGACGTGATCGGCTGCGTTTGCGTCAGCGATCGGGGTTCCGGCATAGCGGAGCTCGGCCTGCTCGCTGTTTCGCCAAATCAGCAGACGGATGGGCTCGGCAAGCGCCTGGTCGAGGCAGCGGAAACGGAAGGGCAATATCGCTTCCAGGCGGTGGCGATGCAATTGTCCGTCGTCGCCCAGCGGCCTAAGCTGCTTCACTATTATGAGCGCCGCGGCTACGTCCTGACGGGCGAGATCAGCCCCTATCCTGTGCCGCTGGAGCCGCCACTTCACTTCGCCGTGATGCGCAAGGCTCTTGGCGCTTCGTCACACCGGCATCCGCTCTGAAACGCCTTATCGCCCGCCCGCAATCAATGCCGACAGGTCTTCGGGATAGTTGAGGTTGGCGATTTCCACATCGCCCCGCAGCGGCTGCGCGGCGATACGCCGCGCCCAGCCGCGCATCGAGCAGTCCGTGGCATCACCCAGCATCTCCTCCAGCAAGTCCGCCCGATCGGTCGGCCATAGACCGATGACTGGATGTGCTGCGATATAGCCGGGTGCGGCATACTCGATCAGCGATCGCAACACGTCCGGCGCGACGAACGGCGTGTCACAGGCAATGCTCAGGACCCAATCAAACCCTGTTTCGCGGGCATGATGGAGCGCGGCGTTCAAACCGCCCAATGGCCCCAGCCCCGAAACCGGCCGATCGGCAAGCGACGTCATGCTCGGCCATTCCCGCCCGCAGATGACAGTATGCCCCACGACCGCGTGCAGGGAATCGATCGCATGGCCCATCAGCGGCTTGCCGAACGCCAGCGCCAGCGCCTTGTCGCTGCCGAAACGCCGCGACGCGCCTCCGGCAAGTATCGCACCGAGAATGCGCATCACGGCTTCACCGTACGTAAGATGCTATCCGACCGGGCCAGCACGATGAGCTGAAGCCCGGCCGCCGCCGCGCGTTTGAGCGCCAGGTCGGTCGGTGCCGAGATCGTGATCAGCGTTGGACAACCTGCCAGCACCGCCTTCTCGACCAGTTCGTACGAGCAGCGCGACGACAGCAAGGCGAACCCCGCACCCCATGACCGCCGTTCGCGCAGCATCGCCCCGATCAGCTTGTCGAACGCATTGTGCCGCCCGACATCCTCGCGCGCGATCACGATCGTGCCGTCGGGCGCGCACATCGCCGCCGCATGGACTGCGCCAGTGATGGCATTGAGCGGCTGATGATCGCGCAGTGCAGTGAGCGCGGCAAAGATCGCCGCGGTCGCGACGGGTGCCGGATCTATAAGACGGGGCAGGGGCCGCACCGCCTGTTCGAGATTTTCGATTCCGCACAGCCCGCAGGATGAGTCAGAGCTGCGGTGGCGAACGCGATCGTGGATTCGGGCCGTACAATCGTGCGCCAGAGTTAAGCGGAGGATGATACCGAGATCGGCGTGGTGAACATCCAGATCGACAATCTGGTCGACCGTATCGATCAGTCGTTCGCTAAGGGCAAATCCATAGGCAAGATCTTCAAGCGCCATGCCCGTTGCCATCAGCACCGCATAACCGATGCCGTTAAGTTCGATCGCGACGGGAATTTCCTCGGCGATCGGGCGAGCGAGCGATGTGCGCTCGTCATCCGGTGCGATGCGCTCGAACGCGTAGTCTTCCGCTCCCTGACCCGTTTCGACCGGCTGCGGGTCAGGCGGCATCCGAAACCGTCACGTCTGGCGCGACGCACGCACGCATCGTCACTCGGATCGATTTGTAGGACGGCGTGCCGCTTTGCACATCATGGTCGTCAAGCGGCACCAGGCAATTCGCTTCGGGATAATAGGCCGCGAGCGATCCGCGTGCGATTTCATGCGCGATCACGGTATAGCCATCGAGCGACCGCCCCGGTCCGGCCTGGATATCGACGCGGTCGCCATGGTTCAATCCCAGGTCCGCCAGATCCTCCGCATTGGCGAAGACGATATCGCGTCGTCCGGTCACGCCGCGATAGCGATCGTTCATGCCATAGATCGTCGTATTATATTGGTCGTGGCTACGGACGGTCGTCAGCAGAAGCACGCCGGGCTCTCCAGAAGCGCCGCTCAAGGGATGAGCCAGAAAGTGCGCCTTGCCATCGGCGGTGGCCCAGTTTCGCTGCGACGCGCCCACCGTCAGGCGGAACCCGCCCTTTTTGCGCACGCGCCGGTTGAAATCGCGGAAATCGGGAAATACCGCCTCGATCCCGTCGCGAATACGGTCGTAATCCGCCACCAACCAGTCCCAGTCGATCGCCACGCCGGGTAAAGTCGCATTCGCGATGCCGGCGATGATCGCGGGCTCCGATCGCAAATCGGGCGTGACGGGTTTCAGCATCCCCCGCGACGCATGGACCATCGACATCGAATCCTCGACCGTGACCCATTGTGGTCCCGATGCCTGGACGTCGAGCTCGGTGCGCCCGAGGCACGGCAGCACGATCGTCTCCCGCGCGCGCATCAGACAGGTTCGGTTGAACTTGGTGATGATGCTGACCGAAAGGTCGAGCTTACCGAATGCGGCGTAGCATATGTCCGGATCGGGCATCGCCACCGCCAGATTACCGCCGAGCGAGATCAGCGCTTTGGCGCGCCCGTCGCGCATCGCCTGGATCGCTTCCACGGCAGCATGGCCGTGCGCACGCGGGCTGGTGATCCCGAAGCGCGCATCGAGCCGGGCAAGCATGGCTTCGCCGGGAATTTCGGTGATGCCGACGGTACGGTCACCCTGTACGTTGGAATGCCCGCGGAGCGGACAGATGCCCGCGCCGGGCTTGCCCATATTGCCGCGCAGCAACAGCAAGTTGGCGATCTGCTGGACATTGGCCGTTCCATTGGCGTGCTGCGTGACGCCCATGCCGTAGCACAGGATCACACGGTCAGCTTTCCAATAGGTTTCGGCCATGCTGCGCAGCGCATCCTGCGACAGGCCGGAGCCAGCCACGATTTCGTCCCAGCCGGTCGCGGCGATGTCCCGCTGCAGCGCCTCAATCCCGACCGTGTGTTCGGCGATGAAGGCGCGATCGAGCAGCCCCGCCCCACCCGTACCCAGATCCATGGCATCGGCCTCGAACAGCGCTTTCATGATACCCTTCAGCATCGCACCGTCACCTCCGACCTTCACCTGGTGATAGGCCGAGGCAAGCTCGGTCGAATGCGGCGTCAGCATTTCCAAGGGATGTTGCGGCGACTTGAACCGCTCCAGTCCACGCTCCCTCATCGGATTGGCGACGACGATCGGGACGCCGCGTTTCGCCGCATCGCTCAGCGTGGTGAGCATGCGGGGATGATTGGTCCCGGGATTATGCCCGACACAGAAGATTGCGTCGGCCAGATCGAAATCCTCCAGCGTGACCGTGCCCTTGCCTACGCCGATCGACAGCGGCAAGCCCACGCTGGTCGCTTCGTGGCACATGTTCGAACAATCGGGGAAATTGTTGGTGCCGAAGGCGCGCACGAACAATTGATAGAGGAACGCGGCTTCGTTCGAGGTGCGACCGGAGCAGTAAAATTCCGCTTCGTTGGGATCTGCCAGCGACGTCAGCCCGGCACCGATGCGCGCGAATGCTTCGTCCCATGCGATCGGCACGAAATGATCGGTGTCGGCATCGTAACGCAGCGGATGCGTCAGGCGCCCTGCATCCTCCAGCGCATGGTCCGACCAGCCGATAAGGTCGGTCGCCGAATGCTGCGCGAAGAAATCGGCATCGACGCGCTTGGCGGTCGCTTCCCACGTCACCGCCTTCGCGCCGTTTTCGCAGAATTCGAATGAGGAGGTCTTTTTCGGATCGGGCCAGGCGCAACCGGGACAGTCGAAGCCGTCGGGCTGATTCATCTTCATCAGCGCACGCGTGTCGCTCGATGCCCCCATCTGTTCGCGCACCGCCAGCGCCACGGCCTTGAGTGCGCCCCAACCGCCCGCCGGTCCGTCATAGGGCGCAATGCCGGGAACCGAGCGGTCGGCTGTGGCGTCATGGCCATCTTCGTGATGCTCGCTCATGGCTTCTCCGTAGGGACAATGCGCGACTGCCGTCCATTACCGCTTCCGTCAAACCGACGGCAGCGCCGATTCGGCCAGCGACGTCAACACGACCGCAGGACCGATGCGCCGATCGATGGAAGCCATTCTACCGCTCAGGGTCAGCCAAGTGAACAGAAAGCTACGCTCGATATCACCTGGCTTTCGCTATTTCCTCAGCCTGGTCACATCTTGCGGGAGTAAGCGTGTGGTTTGAGGTTCGCGGGTTCCTCATCCGATCCGGAAAAAATTCATCCAATTTACCGATCGAAGGGATTTTTGGGAGCGCGGAGTGTGAGGCGGACGGGGACGGCGCCGAAGCCGAGGTCGCGTCGGATGCCGTTGATGAGATAGCGCTGATAGCTCATCGGCAATTGATC
>NZ_JSXI01000028.1 GCF_000803065.1 Sphingomonas sp. ERG5 | reverse complement strand
CGCTCGGCAACACGATCACCCGCACCTACACGGCCAAGAACGAGCTTCAGACCGAAACCCGCTATCTCGTGCCCGATCCCGATGGCGCCGGCAGCGGCACCCCGGGCACGCCGCAAACCACACGCTATCTTTATAACGCCGCGGGGCATGTCATCTATTCGGTCAGTGCCGAAGGCAAGGTCAGCTGGTTCGATTATCAAGCGACCGGCGAGCAGAAGACGTCGATCGTCTATACCGCTTCCTCATACGATCCGGCGACCTTGGTTTCGCTAACCGACGCCGATGCGATCACCGCTCTTAACAACTGGCGCACCGGCGCGGTGATCGATCGCTCCGCCGCGGTGCGCACTGATCGAACTTATGATGATGTGCGTGGGACACTGACCAGCGAGATCAGCTGGTCCAAACTCGATTCCACCGGTGCGTTCATTACGGCTGCAAACTCGGGTTCGGAGAAGAGCGAGACGAACTATCTCTATAATGCGCATGGCGAGCTTGTGGAGCGCAAGGTCGTCATCAACGCCAACGGCGACAAGAAGACCGAGACGTTCAGCTATGACGGGCTGGGCCGGGTCACCTCGACCACCGATCTCGAAGGCCGCACCACCACCGTCGCCTTTGGCGACACGCAGCAAAAGACCACCGTCACCTTCGCCAACGGCTCAACCGAAGTGTCGGTCTACAACCTTGCCGGCCAGCTCATCACTTCGACCCGCTCGGCGTCGGATGTCTCTGCCCAGGTGACCAGCTATAAATATGACGCGCTCGGTCGCCTGCGCATCGCCGCCGATCCGCTCGCCGTCAATGGCACGGTCGGCCATCGCACCTTCTTCTTCTACGATAATGTCGGCCGCAGGGCCGCCGAAGTCGATGCGGATGGCACGCTTACCGAATATCGCTACAATGCCAACAACGGCGTCACCAGCACGACGACATACAACACGCGCTTGCAAGCGGCCCTGTTGACACCCGCGTCGGGAACACCCCCGACTTCCCTGGTTGACCTGAACGGCAACCCGACCTCGCTCACGCTCGATGCGATCCGGCCTGTCGCCGATCCTGTGGCGGATCGCTGGAACTGGAATTATTACGACGCGTCCCAGCGCCTGATCCGCACGATCGATGCCACCGGTGCGGTCACTATGTTCGCCTATGACGGCGCATCGCAGCTGACCTCGACCACCGAGTTGGCGACACGGATGACGGCCAGTGACCTGGCCGCGCTCAAGAATGCAGCCGTGCCGGCCAATCTCTACACGAACCAGAATGTCGCGTCCTTCTGGTACACGGTCAATGCGACGCTGACGCCAAATGGGACGATAGACGGCGTCAACGCCTTCACGCTATCGGCCATCAACGGCGGACAGCAAACGATCGCGGCAAGCTATGGTCAACAGATCGCTGTGGCGGCCGGCGATACGCTCAGTTTCACGATTCAGTTCAAGTCTGGCTTGGTCTCTGCCGCGATGGCCGGCTTCCTCGGAACCCTGAGTTCGCTTGGTGACCCAGCGGATTCTTCGGCAGAGATACTCTCGGGCCCCGGCACGCTGACACGCGCCGCGGGCTCCGACTTCGCGGTTTCGGGGTTGAGTTCGTCCACCATCACCACCGTCAGGGTGACACGAACTTTCAAACAGGCAGAAAGCGTGTCGACGCGACTCTATGTCGGATCCAGTTACACCGGCCAGGCCGCAAACGACTCGGTCGTCTTCGCCAATCCTGTCCTGACCAAGAAAGCTGCCCCGGCGAATATCTACCCCAACCCGAACGCGCCGTCGCAATGGAATGCGGCGCAGTGGGGATCGACCCTGGTTGCCGATGGGACGATCGATGGCGTGACCGCGTATCGAATGGGTGTGCAGGCGGCTGGGCAACTCGCCGGCATGTGGTCGACGACTGCGGCTTCGGTCGTGGCCGGCGACGCAGTGTCGCTCACGCTGCAACTCAAAGCGGGAATCCGTGACACGGCCAGCATCGCGCTACGCGGCAGCGCGAGCGATTATGGCGTCAATGGCGATACGACCGCCGTGATCGTCGAAGGTCCGGGGACTCTGTCGCAGATAGGCGGCGGCCTGTGGATTATCACGGGGCTGAGCACGACAGTTGCCACCAAGGTCAAGATGGTGCGCACGATGCGCCAGACCGAGAATCTCTACACTGTCCTGTATGTTGGTCAGTTCCCGAACGGGGCAGCGACGGCGAATGATTCGATCATAGTCGCCAACCCGATACTCACGCGGCCTGTCAACGCGCCGCCGCCACTCCCGGCCGCCGACCCCGCCAACGACCGTGTCTCGCGGATGTTCTACGGCGCCGACGGCCAGCTGATCGGGACACTCGATGCCGAGGGGTATGTCTCGAAGATCGTCTACGACAAGGCGGGACGCAAGATCGAGACGATTGCGCGCAAGACCAGGGCGGGCACCACGACGGGTGACTTTGCGACGATCTTCGCCAGCGCCTCCACCAATAATGCCGCCGCCGACAATGCCATCGATATCCACAATTGGTGGCTGTATGACGCGCGCGGCTTTCTCGCCGCGACCATCGATGGCGAAGGCGGCCTGACGCGTTTTCACTACACCCCGGCCGGTTATGTCGATCTGCAGACCAAGGGCCAGAAACTCGATCCCGCGACACTGATCAACACGCCGCCAACGCTCGCAGGCTTGCCGGCAGCGCCTGCCGGTACGACCCTGGAGACGATCGGCTGGACTCGCAACGCGTTCGGCCAGGCATTGACCGAGACCCGCAGCCTGACCGGTACCGTCACGACGACTACGACCTATGGCTATGACGTCATGCGTCAGCTGATCTCGACCGTTACCCAGGCGGGTGGAACCGATCCGCGTACCTATAACCAGCGCTATGACGGGCTTGGCCGCCTGACCAGCGAGCTTTCAGGCATCGGCAGTTCCGTCCTCGCTGCGCTGTCCAGCCCCACCCAGGCGCAGATCGATCAGGTCTATATCGATTACGGCACGACCTATAGCTATGACGCGGCCAACCGGCTGACCGCCAAGCGCGGTCCAAAGGGCGCGGAGACCGAGGGCGCCCGGACGCTCTATTACTACACCGCCGACGGCGATCTCGCCTATCAGATCGACGCGCTCGGCGATGTGACCGAATATCGCTACAACAGCTTTGGCCAGCGCAGCGATACGATCGTCTATGCCGGCAAGCTTGCAGCCGCGACCATCGCCAGTTGGACCGGCGGAGAAATGACGGCGGCGGTCAGAAACGCCGTCACCGGCCTGGCATCGGCCGCGCTCGATACCGCGGTCCATCTCGATTTCAACATCGATGGGACGCTCAAGCAGTCGACTGACGCCAATGGCAGCATCTCGACCTTCACCTATAACGCATTTGGCGAACTGGTCGGCAGTATAGTGCAGCGCGATGCCGCGACCATCGCCGCGACCCGCAGCTATGATCGCCGTGGCCTGCTCAAGACCGAGATTGTCGATGCCGCCGCCGGCGGCAAGGCGATCACCACCAGCTATGGCTATGACGCGTTCGGACGCGCGATCCAGCTGACCAACGCCAACAACAAGATCACCAATTCGGAATATGATCGCGACGGCCGGCTCGTCAAAGTCACCGATGCGCTCACCAACAGCACCAGCTATACCTATGATGCGCGTGACAATCTGGTCGCGGTCACCGATGCCGATGGCAAGATCACACGCTATGTCTATGACAAGGCAGGCCGCAAGATCGCCACGATCGATGCGCTCGGCGGGCTTTCCAACACGACCTATGACGCCGACGGCCGGGTCGTTGCCACGCGCGACTATCTGAATCCGATCAGCCTCTCCGGGCTCGCGACCGAAGTCACCCAAGGCGATGCGGCACTTACCACGGCGCTGGGCAACACCAATGCCGGCGACCGCGTGACGCGCTACGCCTATGACAAGGATGGCCGGCTCCGTTTCGAGATCGACGGGCTCGGCCATGTCGTCGAACATGTCTATGACGCACGCGGCAACGCCATCCGCACGGTCGCCTATGACGGCGCCATCGGCGCCGATGGTACCGGCCTCTATTCCGCGGCGTGGATCGCAAGCCAGGTCGCAGGCCTCGCCACCGCGCCCGGCACGCGCATCTCACGCGCCGTTTATGATGCGGTCGGCCGGTTGACCTACAGCATCGATGCCCTGGGTCAGGTCACGATCGCGACCTATGATGCCAAGGGACAGCTGACCAAACAGGTCCAGGTCGCAGCGCTCTACACCACCGCGGGCGATCCGCTGCTCAGCGCGATGAACACATGGGCGACATCGAACGCCAATGCGACCAACGATCGCACGACCCGTTCGCTCTACGACCGCAAGGGTCAGCTCGCCTATGGCGTCGATGCACTCGGCTATGTCACGCGCTACGAGTATGACAAGCTCGGTAAGCTGCTGAAACAGACGCGCTACGAGAGCGCCCAGTCGGTCAACGATGGAACCACCGTCGACACCATCAGCATCACCTCTCCGGCGGCCGCGCGCGTCACCCAGTTCAGCTATGACAGCGCCGGCCGGCTCGAAACGACCACCGATCCTGCTGGCTTCATCACCAAATTGACCCTCGACCAGATGGGCCAGATCCTGTCGTCGACCGACGCGTTCGGCACCAGCGATGTCAGCACGACCGCCTATGAATATGATGCGGTCGGCAGTGTCACCAAGGAAACCCGCGGTTCAGGCACCGCCGAAGTGGTCGTCACCACCTCTATCTACGACAAGCTGCGTCGCCTGACCGACCGCACCGTCGCGGCCAACACTATCGATGCGGCCACCACTCACTGGGACTATGACGCGCTTGGCCGTGTCACCAAGGAGATCCGCGCATTCGGCATGACCGAACATGCCGACACATCGTTCGCTTATGACGCGCTCGACCGGCTCGTCACGCAAACCGACGCGCGCGGATCCGTCACCACCCGCGCCTATGATGCGCTCGGCCAGCTCTCATCCATCAAACAGGAGATGGAAACAGGGGCAGCGGACGACATCGTCACTGCCTATACCTACGACAATTTTGGCAATGTCTGGCGGGTCACCGACCCACGCGGCAATGCAAGCTACAGCTATTATGACAAGAAAGGGCGCCTGACCCTCAAGGTCGATGCCGAGGGCTATGCCACCGGCACCACCTATACCCGGTTCGGCGAAATCGAGTCGGTCACCCGCTATGAAAATCGGGTCGTCGGCACGCCAATTGCCGGCACGCCGCCTTCTCTGACCATCCTGAACCGCCTCGATAACAGTGAGTTCGCGGGTCTGAATGGCTGGATGATCGGCTATAATCCCGCAAACATCGTCAACAATGGATCACCCTTCACCGATGTCGGGTCTGGCCGTAGTTACATCAGAAGCGATTTCACGGCGACCACGGCGGGCCAGGTCGCGTCGATCGCGACGGATGGCAAGAATTGGTTCGCCGTTACCGAAGGCGCACGACTGTCGGTTCGGGCCGGGGTCGAAGGCCTGGGTGCGATCGGCACGCTCTATCTTGTCGTAAATTGGCGCACCGCCGATGGTACCTTTATCGGTGGCAGTGTTGTCGGCACGCTGAGCGGCCCTCAGTCGTTCAACACCAACATATCCGGCTTTGTCACTGCCCCAGCCGGAGTCGTTGATGCACGGTTCGAACTCTATATGTATTCCTCCGGAGCCGGCACTGGCTCCTTCACTCTCATCGAACCGATGGTCAGCCCTGCGACGTCAACTCAGACATTGGTCCCGGCCTATGCGCCCACCGGCCACAACGCGACGACCTGGTTCAACTACGACAAGCTCGGGCGGCTGGTCCGCACGACCGACGCCGAGAATAATAGCGAAGTCTATACGCTCAACGCTTTTGGCGACCGCACCCAGGTCAGGAACAAGCTCGGCGCGGTCATAACAAACGTCTATGACAAACGCGGTCTGTTGCTGACCACAACGCTGCCGACGACCGCCTATGACAACGCCGGCAACCTGACCAGTTCGACTGTCGTCAATCGCTATGAATATGACGCGCGCGGCAATCGCACCAAGATGGTCGAGGCGGATAATCTCTCCTACAAGCGAACCACCAGCTACACTTATGATAAGCTCGACCGGCTTGTCAGGACGACTCACGACGCCGTCGATGTCACCGCGAACGACTTGACCACGGTGACCAACGTCACGCCTTTTGAAGAGCTGACCTATGATGGACGCGGCAATGTCATCAAGAGCCTCGATGCTGCGGGTGCCGTCACCTGGTCCTACTATGACAAGCTCGATCGCCGGATTGCGCAGGTCGATGCGCGCGGTGCGCTGACGGTATGGACCTACAATGCCAGTGGCACGATTGAATCGGTTAAGGCCTATGGCACCGAAATCACCATGCCGCCGGGCCTTGGCGGTGCGGCGCCGGTTCCGGTCAACCCGACCGATGTCCGTACCACGACCTTTCAGTACGACCGGAACAACCGCATCACGACAAGCGTTGTGTCGGGCGGCAAGACCGGGTTCTGGAATGGCTCCGCCTATGTCGTCGTGGCGGACGCGATCATTACGACCAGAACATATGACGCCGCCGGCAATGTTACATCACTGACCGGCGGACGTCAGAATGCGGCATTGTCCTGGTATGACGCCAATGGTCGACAAATCGCACAGGTCGACCAAGAAGGATATCTCACGACGTTCGCGCGCGACGCCGACGGCAATGTCACGACCGAGAAGCGTTTCGCGACCAAGATAACCGCCACGGTCACCACCGATACGGCGGTAGGCACGCTGGCTGGCCTGGCCGGCACCAGCACGGACGATCGTACCACCACATTCGAATATGATCTGATGGGACGGCGTACCAGCGAGACACGCCTCGGCGTCGCCGCCGGCACTGTCGATGCGGCCGGCGGGCTGACCACAGGCACCGCCAACGCCCGGATCGAATATAGCTACAACGCACTTGGCGAAGCTCTCTCGAAGAAGGAAGCCAATGGCGACGTCACGACATGGAACTATGACGGCATGGGCCGTCAAATCGCCGAACTCGGAACGGCACATGTCAATCAGAATGGGGCGACCGTTCAGCAGCGGACAGAGTATAGCTATAACGGCTTGAGTGACGTCGTGCGGATCCGCGTCTTCGATGCCAATGGCAATTCGGGCGGCGAAGAGCATATCGCCACTTCCAGCTATGGCGCTGGCGGGCGACTGCTCTCGAGCACCGATGCGAACAACAATGTCCGTAGCTATCGTTACGATGCTGGCGGCCGGGTTATCGCAGAGCTCTACAACCGCACGACAACCGATGGCACGATTACAACGATTGAGAATGATGCCGTCACCTATCGCTACGACATTCTCGGACGCCTCATCTACCAGAGCATTGCGCGCAAGGCACCCGCCGCCTCATCATGGACCTTCGACCTCGATTCCACCCAGATACGCTACAATGCCTATGGCGAGATCACCGGCCGCGGGATGAATGGGCAGTGGCAGGAGAGCTATGATTATGATGCCACCGGGCATGTCTGGCGCTCAAATGCGGGCGATGGCAGCACCCGGGTCTATCTTTACGACAAGAACGGCAATGCCTCGCTGACCATCGAAACCTCGGGCGGCACAAGCGGCGTCAATCTGGCCGGCTATACGCTCGACAATGCCCTGGCCCTGGTGACGGGCTCATCCGGGATCGGCAACAGCGCTGTGGCCGGCGCGGTCGTGACCATCGGCGTGTTCGACAAGCGCAACCAGCAGGTCGAAACGCGCGCGCCGTTCCGCGAGCTCAATCCCACCGAAAGCGCGCTGATCCGCCGCCAGGTTAGCTATAATGCGTTTGGCGAAGTCGCGACCGAGATCGATGCGCGTGGGCTTGTCAGCAACGCCATGCCCGCGATCATCGCCGATTTCACCACGACCTATAGCTATAACACGATGGGCCGGCTGGTCGCCAAACAGGGCCCGGCGATCAACGTAACCGCAGAAAATGGCCAGGTCAGCGAGAAGGTCCATGTGACCGAAAGCTATGCCTATGACTTGTCGGGTCGGCTCGTCGCAAAGACCGATGCGAACCTGCACACCCTGACGCAACAACTGCTCGCCGGATCAGGCCATGGCGATGATGCGGTGCTGGTCTTGAAGGAATTCCACGGCGACGGCGGCATATTCGAAACAAAATACGACGTGTTCGACAATGCCCGCATCCTGCGCAACGAACTCTACAGCAGCAGCCTCAACAACGCGACTGGCAGCGACGAGGTGCGCAGCTACGACGCATTGGGCAATGTCACCAAAGTAACGCATCGCGGAGGCCTGCTCAGCGACTATTATCGTTATGACGAAACCGGACGGCGGATCTTCAGCTGGAACGATCAGTTCAACACCAACCCGCTGGCTCCCACGATCCAAGACATCACCAAATATGACGCGCAGGGGCGCATCGTCAGCCAGACGATCGCTGCGGGATCGAATGACGCCGTCACGTCCAGCACAGCTTTCGTCTGGGACAACGCCCATGGCTATTGGGTCAAGACCGAGACCAACAGCGCCGGGCTGACCGCGACCGAGTATGACGATTATTTTGGCCGCGTCCTTGAGCGCACTGATTTTGGTCAGCACCGCAGCGTCTACAGCTATGACAATGCCGGGCGGATCAGGTCACTGACCAATAGCGACGGCGGCACCGTGGCTTATAGCTGGTACAACAGCGGCAAGATCGCGATGATCGTCTCGAACTCCGAAAATGACAAAGCAGCCAGCACCGCAACCTCGAAATACAAATATGACATTGCCGGCAATCGGGTAGGCGAGAGCCATGCGGTTGTCGGCCATACCTATCGCTGGTTCTTCAACACGCCGGTTCCCTTCGCCACCTCATACCAGGACGCCAACGTCACTTGGGACGCGATGAATCGCATGGTGAGTTTCACCGACAGCGGTGCGAGCGGTTCCGCGCCGGTCTCGATCAACTATGAATATGATGCGGTCGGCAATGTCCGACACATGGTCGCCAATTACCGCACGCTGGACGATCAGGGTGCAGCCGCATCGACCCCGACGACGCAGGACTATTGGTACCGCTACGACGGTATGAATCGCTTCGTAACCACCATGGGCACGCTGCAGGGAGCGCGCGGTGCCGGCGTGATCGTGCGCGGCCTCACCGGCAGCGATATCGTCTATGGCAAGAGCGGACTGCGCCAGAGCGTTAGCCGTACGGTGGAGCGATCGTTCAAATACCATTTCAATGACGTCAAATGGTCCCGGGTTCCTTATTTGTCGGAACATCGCGAAGACTTCATCTATCGCGATGACGGCCAGTTGATCCAGGTCAAAGCCGCGGACGGCCTGATAGAGGATGATTACCCCTACACTCCGCCTGCGATCACTGCGGCACCGGCGATCGCAGCACTCCGCAGCATGGATGTGCGCGATGCGCTGGGGAGATCGACGAGTCATATCGAATACGCCGCCAATGGTACGGATGAGGTATATCGGGCGGCGTCAGATTATAACTACCGCAACGAACTGGTTCATCAGGATACGACGGTTGTGCGCGCTGGGGACAGTTATCGTTCGAACACGTATTACGACTATCGCGCGCAGAACGGTCCATCGAGCTTCACCGGTGCCTATATGGACGGCGCTGCAACGCATTCGATCTCGTATAATTACAAGAACGGGAATCCCGATCTGGCCGACAATCAGAGCTGGACCGGCTTCACATGGTGGGACACGGCAAAAGTATCGTCGACCGCGTACCAGCCCGATACGACCAACGGGGCGACCAACGATTCGACCTATTATTTTGACGACATGGGTCATCTGGCTTCGGTCAAGATCGATGATGACCGTGACCGCACGGTTACCTTTTTCAACAATGCCGAAGGCCTGATCGTCGAACGCAACGAAGAGGATGGAAACAGCACGGGCGATCCGGAGGAGATCCATTACTACTTCAATGGCGTGCGTCTCGGCGACACATCCAACAACGGCACTTCAAACATCGACTATGTCCAGTCGATTGCACAGCGCACGGCAACATCAGGCACCGGCCCGTTCGCCGGCGGCGCCACCAACGGCACACCCTATGGCGATTTCGACCAGAGCTATGATCCGATCAACGGCTTGAATTATTCCGCCGCGCCGAGCCGCTATACCGCCACCTCGGGCGACACATTGAAATCGGTCGCGACCCAGCTCTGGGGTGACGCCAGCCTGTGGTATATGCTCGCCTCGGCCAATGGGCTGAGCGATCCGGACGCGGTGCTGGTCGCGGGCCAGAGCCTGATCGTGCCGGCCGGAGTTTATTCCAACTCTAACTCGGCATCGACCTTCCGTCCCTACAATCCGAGCGAGGCACAGGGCGACCTCTCACCTACAGCACCCAAGCCGAACGGGAACAACAGCTGCGGCGTCGTTGGGCAGATCTTGCTGGTCGCGGTGGCTGTCGCGGTCACCTTGATCATCAGGGCCCCGATTTCACACTTCCTGACGGGACTTTTGGCAGGCCCCGGAGCGGTTGCCACAGCGGGCAGCGTGGCTGCCGTGGCCGGCTCGATCGCTGGGGCGGCGATAACTGGGGTGATTGCCAGTGCGGTCAGTCAGGGTGTCGGACTTGCGACCGGTATCCAGCAAGGAGGGTTCAGCTGGAAGAGCGTGGCGCTGGCCGGCATTTCGGCCGGCGTTGCACAAGGCCTTGGCGAGGTCGGTTTCCTGAACAATGCCAAGGGAATATTGGGCACGCTCCAGGATATTGGTCGGGGCGCGGCGGGTAACGCTTTCACTCAGGGCATTGCGGTTGCAACTGGCCTGCAGCACCAGTTCAGCTGGTCCGGCGTTGCGGTTGGCGGGGCCGTTGGTGGCGTGGTCGGTGGTATGAATCTTCCGGATCCTGCAGGCCGACTGCTCTCAGGCACGGCGGGTGCAATCGTCGGCGGAGCGGTTCGCAGCCTGATCGACGGAACCAACTTCGGCGACAACGTCCTGGCCGCATTGCCGGACGTGATCGGCAGTACTATCGGTGGGATCATCAGCGACAAGCTTGTCTCAATTGACAAGCCAATCAATCTCATCCCTGACAATTTCTGGGATCCGGTCCCGGATAGCGGTTACGCAGGCAGTGGTGACACAGGCGGCGGCTACTTCGCTGGCGGATTCTTCGGCGGTGGCGGTGGTGATCGCAACCTCTCTGGGAATGCTGGAGATATGATCTGGTCGAAGAACGCCGCCGCTGGTCAAACAGAGCAGGCACCAGATGATGTCGGCACGCTTTCTTCTACTGGCCCCTACGACAAGTGGTTGAGCGCTCCGTCCGGTCCTCTCAAGGATGGATTTGTTTTCGACGATATCGTGGTTACGACCACAAGGCTTCAAGCCGCTGAGGAGAAGCATGGTTTCGGCTGGAAGTTCTTCGAAGCACTGGGGATGCACAAAGGCGGAGTCATTTACAATATCTTCAATAACTTAGATTCCGGCGGTCGCCCTATCGCTGCTTACACGGCCCGCGTGCAGGTGGAGAGAGCTACTGCAGATGCAGTCCCGCGTATTATTCGCAACGTGGGAGCGGCGAGCGGCCGCCAGCTTGTTCGGTATTCTAAATGGGCAGAGGTACCCATGGGCGGGGAAGTGTCGCGCGTATACGATTATGCACCCGAGGATCCCGTCCAAATAGCCACGCTCCTTGCCAACGTGCCGGAATCACGGGGCATGCGGCCTGTTGACCGCGGAGATTTTGTCGACATGGGGCTTTCCGCGTTAGGCCTTGCCGGTGAAGCTGGTGCTGCCCTCCGAATTAGCTCTAAGGCTACAAAATTATTGGAAGCCGCAGAGGGAACGCTATACAAAGTGGGATCTGGTGGCGTGCGCGGCGAGAGCGCACTCAACCTCGCGCAACGGGCAGAAGTTGACGGTTATCTATCCAACTTCGATTTGAGAGGTGTCACCGTTCGCAATGTCGATCATTTGAATCTCAACACCGCTTACGGACATAGCTTCGAGGTTCTACAAATTGGATCAGACCTAGTGCCAGGAAACGTTGGTCTAGGAACTCTCACTGCGAATTCTCGCGTAAGCATTCGAGGTGCCCTGGGGCATGAAATCGTCGGCCATCGTGAGGCCGCATTGGCGGGAAGAACGCAGATGATCGACGCACTTGAAGAGGCCCAAGCTAGCATACGCGCAGCCCGGTTCGCGCCGGGCCTATCTTCCACTGAGCGAGTCACGCTTCTTCGCGATGGGGTCAGCCGCCTGCAAACGGCTCCGGGCGGACCAATTAGAGTTCGCGATGTGCGCGATTCGCTTTATATCAACCAGCGCTAGGAGGGCTATGAAATGCAGATCGCCCGGGTCGAAGACAGCTTTCCTCTCAACGGCCAAATCGTGTTGAACGGTATTGTCGTTATGGAAGGGTCACCATCACGCTCCCTGGTGCGTGAGCAGCTGGGGGCGATAGTCCTCCTTAGAACACCGGAGGGGCAGGAATTCCGCGCTGAGCTTCTAAAGGTTGATGTTCACGAGGCGTTTGGCGGCCAAATGCAAGTGATGATCGGGATTTCGCCATTGTCGATTGCGGGCGAAATTCCTCCGGGCACCGTCGTTCACTCGCTCAACTGACGGAGCTCTGTTGCCGCAGAGAGGGGTTTCTCCGCTTCAGGACGTGGTCTCGACACTATCCCGCTTTCCAGAAGCCCTGAACTGGGGAGCATCAGCACTACATCGGAGTTGCTAGAGCGAGGTTTGATCCCTGGCCGCCAAGGGGTTACGTTAGGTCAGAGAACTGAACCGCGCCGGGTTTGTCGGAGGCTCCAACTCCTGAGAAGGTGGAGCCTGTATGAGCAAGACGACGAACAAGTTTGCGCCCGAGGTACGCGCCCGAGCGGTGCGGATGGTGCTGGATCACGAAGCCGATCATCCCTCTCGGTGGGCGGCCATTGTGTCGATCTCAGAGAAGATCGGCTGCGTTCCGCAGACGTTATTTGAGTGGGTGAAGAAGGCCGAGGTGGACAGCGGCAAGCGTGCCGGTGTTCCCACCGAGATGGCTGATCGCCTGAAGGCACTGGAACGCGAGAACCGCGGTAAGCGAGGTCTGAAGGCCGCCTTGCGGGCTGGGCCATCGACGGGCTGATAGCCGCTCTTTGAGCGGGGCGGTGATGTCGGACGAGATCGGGTCAGCGGACGAAGGAGCGAGTAGTCATACGAGGGCTCGTATGACTACTCGGATGGAGATTGTCGGCAGGGTGTCAGGCCGTCGGCACTGGACCGTCGAGCAGAAGCTGGCGATCCTGCGCGATGCCTTTGGGCCGGAGGGCTCAGTCCGCGCGGCCATCGAGCGCCATGAGGTCGGTAGTGGCGCGATCTACACCTGGCGCCGCCAGGCGATGTCGGGTGCCCTGACGGGGATCACCAAGCCTGCGGTGCCGAGCTTTGCTGAGGTCCAGATCAGCGAGCCCACAGCGATGTTGCCGGCGCCGTCGCCGGCCGCGCCAGGCAGCGGGCAGATCGGGATTGAGCTCCCGTCGGGCGTACGGCTGACCGTCGACGCATCAGTCGATGCCGAGGCGCTGTCGCGGGTGATCGGTGTCCTGGCAAGATGATCCCGCTTCCCCCGCTGACGCGGATATTCCTCGCATGCGGCGCGACCGATATGCGCAAGGGGTTCGACGGCCTGGCGGTGCTGGTTCAGCAGGTGCTGGGGGAGAGCCCGCATTCCGGCGCGCTGTTCGCGTTCCGCGGCAAGCGCGGCGATCTGGTGAAGCTGCTCTGGTATGATGGGCAGGGATTGTGCCTGTTCTCCAAGCGCATGGATCGAGGCCGGTTCATCTGGCCATCCACCGCAACCGGCTCGGTCGCGATGACCGCGGCACAGCTATCGATGCTGCTGGAAGGCATCGACTGGCGGCGGCCGGAACGCACATTTACACCGTCGCTGGCAGGCTAAAAACGCCCGGATTCCGGCGCTTTTTCTGGCTCGGCGGACTGCGATCTGCTATATATTCGCGGTGTCGGACGCAGGCCTTTCCGCCCCTGATAAAGATGCTCGGATCGCCGAGCTGGAAGCCGCGTTGGCGACCGCGCACGCGGATATCACCGCCCGCGATATCCTGATCGATACGCTGCGCGTGCAGCTCGCCCGCCTCAAGCGCATGCAGTTCGGCAAGGCGTCCGAGAAGCTTACCCTCGAGATCGCCCAGCTTGAGCTGGCACTCGAAGAGCTCGAGGCTGAAGCCGCTACGGTGCGTGCGCAGCGCGTCGATCCTGCCACCCTCGATCGTCCCGCACCGGTTCGAGCGCTCCCGGACCATCTGCCGCGTGAAGAACGGCGGATCGAGCCTGAGTATGGCAACTGCACCTGCCCCGATTGCGGCGGTGCCCTGCGCCCGCTGGGTCAGGATAGCGACGAGATGCTCGACGCCGTACCGGTCCAGTGGCGGGTCGTCCGCACCATCCGGCCCAAGTATAGCTGTCGCGCCTGCGAGAAGGTCGTGCAGGCAGCAGCACCTGTAAAAGCGATCGCGCGCGGCAAGGCGACGTTCGGAACGCTTGCCCATGTCGTGGTAGCCAAGTTCGACCATCACCTGCCGCTCTACCGCCAGGCGGAGATGATGGCTGCGCAGGGCATCGATATCGATCGCTCGACCCTTGCGGGATGGGCCGGTCAGGCATCAGCGCTACTCGATCCGATCGTCAGCCGCATCCGCGAGACCGGACTCACCGCCACCAAGATCCATACCGACGACACGCCCGTGCCAATGCTCGATCCGGGACGCGGCAAGACCGCAACCGGCAGGATCTGGGCCTATGTCGTCGACGATCGCGGCGTCGGCGCCACCACGCCGCCGCTGGTCTGGTATCAGTTCACCCAGGATCGCACCGGCAGTCATCCCCAACAGCAGCTCGCCAGCTTCACTGGGTTCCTGCAGGCGGACGGCTATGCCGGTTACGACAAGCTCTACAGCACCAACCGCGTCACCGAGGTCGCCTGCTGGGCGCATTTCCGGCGCAAGATATTCGATATCCACGCGACCAAGCCGACGTCGCTGACCACCGATCTGCTGGCGCGCATCGCCAGCCTCTATCGGATCGAAGACGAGATCCGAGGGGCACCACCAGACGTCCGGCGACGCGGCCGGCTGGAACGAACAGCGCCTTTGATCGAGGCATTGCACACCGCCCTCGACGACGCCTTGCGACGCCTCTCGCCAAAGTCCGAGATGGCCAAGGCCATCGCCTATGGCCGCAAGCGCTGGACTGCGCTCACGCGGTTCCTCGACGACGGCCGGTTGGAGATCGACAACAACATCGCCGAACGCGCGATCCGCAGCATCGCGATCGGCCGCAAGAACTGGCTGTTTGCCGGATCAAAGGCCGGCGGCGAACGCGCCGCTGCCATCTACACCGTAATCGAGACCTGCAAGCTCAACGGTGTCGAGCCGCAGGCCTATATCGCTGACGTCATCGCCAAAATCGCTGGCAACTGGCCTGCCGCGCGCTGGGACGAGCTCATGCCGTGGAACTGGCGCCCAGACTTCCAGACGATCGCCGAAGCCGCATAGGGAGGTCGCAATTCGCCCAGTTGCGGTCATACCGCTCGTGTGAAATGATCCGCGGATGCATATTGCCATTTCGTATTGTCGCTCTCTGTTGAGCATAGGCGGCATCGCAGCGACTCTGGCGGCGTGCTCCCCCGCTCAATCGGAAAACAAGCAGACGCCCATGAGCAAGCACTTCAAGCTCTCAGCCGAGCAGATTAAGCCACTAGCTCTGGGCCGGGGCGGCGCGATCGCTAGCGATCGAATAACGGTCGATGGGCATCGCGTGGGGTACATGTATCGCACGAAGGCCCACAACAAGTTGGACAGCGGTTGGGCTTTCCTTGCTGGCGACGAGTCCGACGCTTACATGAACAATTCTAGCAATCACGCGATCTACGACGTGAACACGATTGCCAACTATGACCCCGAGATCATTCCTCTTCTCGATGCCCCTGCAGGGTCCGCCTTCATTCGAACCGCCTCTGGGCTCATCCCGGATCCGCAAGGCGCGCCGCACGATTGAGACCTAGCTACGACCGCTTTCGACCAATTGTCACCGTTCCGCGGTCTTCAGACCACCCTTACGAACCGCGAGCTGCGCCAGGCCAACGAGATACTACGTAAAGCATCTGCATATTTTGCCCAGGCGGAGCTCGACCGCCCGTTCAAGCGATGACCGCCTTCATTGACGAACATCGGGATGTTTATGGGGTCGAGCCGATCTGCAGGGTTCTGCCGATTGCCCCATCCAGCTACCGTGAGCGTGTCGCACAGCGGCGCGATCCAGCGCGGCTCTCGGTTCGTGCCCGGCGCGATCAGGATCTGAAGCCTGAGGTGGTGCGCGTCTTTGCCGAGAACTTCGGCGTCTATGGGGTACGCAAGGTCTGGCGGCAGATGAACCGCGAGGGCTTTGCGGTCGCCCGATGCACCGTCGAACGGCTGATGCGGGAACTGGGCTTGCAGGGCGTGATCCGTGGCAAGCACGTGCGCACCACGATCAGCAACAAGGCTGCGCCATGCCCGCTCGATCACGTCAACCGGCAGTTCCATGCGCTGGCGCCGAACATGCTGTGGGTGTCGGACTTCACCTATTGTCGCGACCTGGGCGGGGTTCGTATACGTCGCCTTCGTGATCGACGTTTACGCCCGCTATATCGTGGGCTGGCGCGTCAGCCGGACGGCACATGCCAGCTTCGTGCTGGATGCACTGGAGCAAGCGCTGCACGATCGCCGGCCAGCTCATCGCGGCGGTCTGGTTCACCACAGCGACCGCGGCGCCCAATACGTGTCTATCAAGTACAGCGAACGCCTCGCCGAAGCCGGGATCGAGCCCTCGGTTGGCAGCGTCGGCGACAGCTATGACAACGCTTTGGCCGAGACGATCAATGGCCTCTACAAAGCCGAGATGATCCACAGGCGTGGGCCGTGGCGCTGCTTCGAGGCGGTCGAATATGCCACGCTGGAGTGGGTCGACTGGTTCAACAATCGCCGGCTGTTGGAGCCCATCGGCAACATCCCGCCTGCCGAAGCCGAAGATCAATATTATGCTGCCGCGGACAACATCGATATGGCAGCGTGACTCACAACCAACGGCCTCCGGCAGACCCGGCGCGGTTCACTATCGCGGGTGATCGGTGTCCTGGCACGATGATCCCGCTTCCCCCGCTGACGCGGATATTTCTGGCGTGCGGCGCGACCGATATGCGCAAGGGGTTCGACGGCCTAGCGGTGCTGGTTCAACAGGTGCTGAAGCAGAGTCCGCATTCCGGCGCGCTGTTCGCGTTCCGCGGCAAGCGCGGTGATCTGGTCAAGCTGCTCTGGTATGATGGTCAGGGTTTGTGCCTGTTCTCCAAGCGCATGGACCGGGGCCGGTTCATCTGGCCATCGACCCCAACCGGCTCGGTCGCGATGACCGCGGCACAGCTTTCGATGCTGCTGGAAGGCATCGACTGGCGGCGGCCGGAGCGTACATTTACACCGTCGCTGGCAGGCTAAAAATGCCCGGATTCCGGCGCTTTTTCTGGCTCTGGGACCCACGATCTGCTATATATCCGCGGTGTCGGACGCAGGCCTTTCCGCCCCTGATAAGGACGCCCGGATCGCCGAGCTGGAAGCCGCATTGGCGACCGCCCGCGCGGATATTACCGCTCGCGATATCCTGATCGATACGCTGCGCGTGCAGCTTACCCGCCTCAAGCGCATGCAGTTCGGCAAAGCGTCCGAGAAGCTCAGCCACGAGATCGCCCAGCTCGAGCTGGCACTCGAAGAGCTCGAGGCCGAGGCCGCCACGGTGAGCGCGCGGCGCGTCGATCCCGCCAGGCTCGACCGGCCGTCACCCGTTCGCGCGCTCCCGGACCATCTGCCGCGTGAAGAAGAGCGGATCGAGCCCGAACATGGCAACTGCTCCTGTCCTGATTGCGGCGGCGCCCTGCGCCCTTTGGGTCAGGATAGCGACGAGATGCTCGACGCCGTGCCGGTCCACTGGCGGGTCGTCCGCACCATCCGCCCCAAGTATAGCTGCCGCGCCTGCGAGAAGGTCGTGCAGGCAGCCGCACCCGTAAAGGCGATCGCGCGCGGCAAGGCGACGTTCGGAACGCTCGCCCATGTCGTAGTCGCCAAGTTCGACCATCACCTGCCGCTCTACCGTCAGGCGGAGATGATGGCCGCGCAGGGTATCGATATCGATCGCTCGGCGCTCGCCGGATGGGCCGGTCAAGCGTCAGCGCTGCTCGATCCGATCGTCAGCCGCATCCGCGAGGCCGGGCTCACCGCCACCAAGATCCATACCGACGACACGCCCATGCCGATGCTCGATCCGGGGCGCGGCAAGACCGCAACCGGCAGGATCTGGGCCTATGTCGTCGATGATCGCGGCGCCGGCGCCACCACGCCGCCGCTGGCCTGGTACCAGTTCACCCAGGATCGCACCGGCAGTCATCCCCAACAGCAGCTCGCCAGCTTCACCGGATTCCTGCAGGCGGACGGCTATGCCGGCTATGACAAGCTCTACAGCACCAACCGCGTCACCGAGGTCGCCTGCTGGGCGCATTTCCGGCGCAAGATCTTCGATATCCACGCGACCAAGCCGACGTCACTTACCACCGACCTGCTGACACGTATCGGGAACCTCTACCGGATCGAAGACGAGATCCGAGGGGCACCACCAGACGTCCGACGACGAGGCCGGCTGGAACGAACCGCACCCTTGGTCGAGGCGTTGCGCACCGCGCTGGACGACGCCCTGCGACGCCTCTCGCCAAAGTCCGAGATGGCCAAGGCGATCACCTATGGCCTCAAGCGCTGGACTGCGCTCACGCGGTTCATCGACGACGGGCGCCTGGAGATCGACAATAACATCGCCGAACGCGCGATCCGCAGCATCGCGATCGGCCGCAAGAACTGGCTGTTCGCCGGATCGAAGGCCGGTGGAGAACGCGCTGCCGCGATCTACACCGTCATCGAGACTTGCAAGCTCAACGGTGTCGAGCCGCAGGCTTACATCGCTGACGTCATCGCCAAGGTCGCCGCCGACTGGCCCGCCGCGCGCTGGGACGAGCTCATGCCGTGGAACTGGCGCCCAGATTCCCAGACGATCGCCGAAGCCGCATAGGCAGTGTCGCACTTCGCCCCTTGCGGACGTTCCGATGTGCGGTAGGTTTGGTGGTATGAAGGATTACGCATCCGATCTGATCGCTCTGAACAAGCGGATACGTGCTGGCACCATTTTCTTCGATAACTTCGAGGGGAAGAACGCGTCAGAGGACCTATATCGCAACCTTGAGCGGTTCGGACTGGCGCGGTCCGACGTGATGATTTTGGGGGTAACCCCGGATGGCGACGACACAGTGACCGGCCATCTTATTACTAGGGACGGAAAAACATACACGTTCGATCTTGATTTGACTGATCCCGAATATTCACATGTTGAAGGCCCTCAAGACACCGTCGGCAAGAGGATATGTCATTCAGAGAGTGTGATCGAGGCGGTCACTCGCTGGTTTAAGGATACCTGACCAGCTTCCGCTGATGTCGGCATTCTACCAGTTACCAACGTTCCGCGGTCTTCAGACCACGCTTACGTCCGTCCGCCATGTCTCGATGATCCGTCTCGCCGCCGCCAGCGACGGGAACAGGTGTTCATTCAGGCACTCGTCGCGCAAGCGACCATTAAAGCTTTCGACAAAGCCATTTTGCTGCGGTTTGCCCGGCGCGATGTAATGCCACTCGACCCCAGTGTCCTGGCACCAGGCGAGAACGGCGTGGCTGGTCAGTTCGGTCCCGTTGTCGCTGACGACCATGCACGGCAGCCCGCGCCGTTCGGCGATGGCGGTCAGTTCGCGGATGACCCGACGGCCTGACAGCGAGGTGTCCACGATGCACGCCAGGCATTCCCGGCTGTAGTCGTCGATAACGTTGAGCATGCGGAACCGCCGGCCGCAGGCCAACGAGTCCGACACGAAGTCGAGCGACCAGCGCTGGTTGGGTTCCTGCGGGATCGCCATCGGTGCCCGCGTGCCCAGTACACGCTTCCGGCCGCCACGCTTGCGTACCGTCAGCCGCTCCTCGCGATACAGCCGATACACCTTCTTCAAGTTCATGCCTTTGCCCTCGCGCTTGAGCAGGATCGCCAGCCGTCGATAGCCGAACCGGCGTCGCTCGTTGGCGATCTCGCGCATCCGCACGCGCACGGCATCATCGCGCTCATATTGCCATGCCGACCGATTGACCCCGATCAGCCTGCAGGCGCGACGCTCGGAGAAGCCGTGATCGGCCATCAACTTCTCCACCGCAGTGTAGCGCTCCGCAGACCGGGTCAGTTTTTTCCCAGCAGATCCTTCAACGCCGACACGTCCAGCATCGATTCCGCCAGCAGCTTCTTCAGCCGCCGATTCTCGTCCTCCAGTGCCCGCAGCCGTGCCGCGTCGGACACCGTCAAGCCGCCGTACTTCGACTTCCAGTTGTAGAACGTCGCATCGCTGATCCCGTGCTTGCGGCACAGGTCGGCGGTCTTCACGCCAGCCTCATGCTCGCGCAGCACGCCAATGATCTGGTCTTCGGTAAATCGGCTTCGCCGCATCACTCGTCTCCATCTGACGAGCTAACTTACCAATGGCATGATTTCTGGGGAGCAGGTCACCTTGTCCCTGACAGTGTCGCGCTGGACGGGCAGCCACCAACTGTCCGCCCGCTCTTTGACATATCGAATACCGTAACGGCCTGTGCCCCGGGCGGCGGAAAGCGATGCGCGTCTCCCTTTCGAACGGGGAGGGGCCGTACATTTCTCGCGCCACCGCCTTGCCGGGTCATGAAATGGGGCGATGGCCGCAGAACATGTTTGCCGCTCCGCCGGGATCGGGAGCCGACCGCAATTCAAACAACTGGCACACTCGGGTGCACACATTCGCAAAGCGTGAGAAGCCGAATCGTTTCGATGGCGGCACGATTCACTCGAGCTCAAGGGAGCGAATTCTGGCCCGTCATGCGCCGACCGGAAATATTTTTGCGTCGGGTCGCATCCCTGATTTTCATGGAATATTTATCAATTTGCGACGAGCCGTGACCGCTGCCGCCTTGACCCGAATGACGCCATGTGTCTCATACTGGGACAGGGGGCGCGGGGGATATAATGCCAGGACTGATCGAGGCCGCGTCGGCCATTTTGAGCGCGTCCGAACGGCGTCTGGAAGCCGTTTCGTCAAATGTATCAAATGTTTCAACCGCCGGCTACAAACGCCAGATCAGCTTTGCCGATCTGATTTCCTCCAGCCGTACTGACGCGATCGGGAACCTCAGGATGAAGGTCCGTCCAGACCTTTCGCAGGGAAAATTGTCCGACACCAGCAATCCGCTGGATCTCGCGATCGGTGGCGACGGGTTTTTCCAGGTGCGCAGCGGTACCGAGCTTTTCTATTCGCGCAGCGGCCAGTTCCGCCTGGCCGAAGACGGTCGGGTCGTGACCGCGCAGGGCTTCGCGCTGCAACAGGCCGGCGGCGGCGATCTCATCCTGGATCGGGCGGGCGTCGAGATATTGACGAACGGCACGGTGCTCGACGGCGATCGCCCGATCGCGCGCATCGGCGTGTTCATGCCGAGCAATCGCAACGCGATCGAGGGATTAGACGGATCGACTTTTCGTTTGACCGGCGATGTCGAGGAAGTGGCCGAGCCGCAATTGCGCCAGGGCATGATCGAAGCGTCGAACGTCTCGATGGGCGACGAGATGGTCACGATGATGACCGCGCTTCGCCAGGCCGAAAGCGGCGCCCGGCTGGTGCAGACCTATGACGATCTGCTGGGTCGCGCGATCACCGCATTCGGGCAGAACGGGTAATGAACGGCGCCTTTTACATCAGTGCGATCGGCCTGGGGTCGCAGCAGCGCGCGCTCGACGTGATCGCCAGCAACATCGCCAACGTCAACACGCCATCGTTCAAGCGCTCGGAGGTGCGCTTTTCCGAGGTGCTGGCGGTCCGCAACGATCCCGATGTGCCGCGGGCCGACCTGGTCGACGCGCCGATCAGCTCGGGTGTGCGCCTCGACAGCGCGGTGATGATCGACGAAGGGGGCACCATTCAGTCGACCGGCCAGCAGATGGACCTCGCGATCGAGGGGCGGGGCTTTATCGAATTGATGGGCCCGGGCGGACAGACCATGTTGTGGCGCGGCGGACCGCTGCGCATCGGCGAGGAGGGCCTGCTCGGCGCTGCGAATGGTATGGCGTTGAAGGCGGCGATCACCGTGCCTGCCGACGCGACCGCCGTGATCATCGGGCGCGACGGGGTGGTTCGCGCCCGGACCGGCACGGACACGGCGCCGGTCGAAATCGGCCAGATCGCCCTTGTCAGGGTCGATGATACCTCCGCGCTGGAGCGTCTCGACGGAGGATTGTACCGGGCCCGCGACACGGCGAAGCTGACCGATGCGCAACCGGGTGAAGACGGCATCGGCATGCTCGTGCAAGGTGGCATTGAGCGTTCGAATGTCGAGATGACGACCGAAATGGTCCAGATGATGCTGGTCCAGCGCGCCTATAGCGCCAATGCGCAGGTCATTCAGGCGGCGGATCAGCTGATGGGCATCGCCAACGGCCTGCGGAGATAGGGCGATGATCGCGCTGATCATGGCGGCGGCTGTTGCCGCGCCGCTTTCTCCGCCGCTGGTCGCTGCATCGCGGGTCGACCTTGCCGAGCGTGTCGTGCGGATCGGCGATATCGTCGATCTGGCGGTATTGTCGGCGGCCCGGCGCGCCGACCTGTCCCGGCGCGTGGTCGCAAAACTGCCCATGGGCCGCGCGTCGATGACGATGTCGCGTGCCGCCTTGGTGCTGCTGGTCCGCCGGGCTGTCCCGGGCCTCTCGCCGGTGTCGGGCGGTATGGGTCCAATCACGCTGGCCGCGCGCATCCGCCTCGACACCGTGCCGGGCGGCACTTGCGCCATATCCACGGCGTCCGTGGCACGCGGCGCGGCGCTGACCGCCGATATCATCGCGCCGGCCGCATGTCGGGAGGACGGTGCCGCTTCCATCGTCTTCGACCGGCGGGCGAATGTGGCGCTGGCGGGGAGCGATCTGGCGGCGGGGGCTTATCTCGGGCGCCTGGCGACGCCGCGTGTGAAGGGCATTCGCAAGGGCGAGCCTCTGACACTGGTTTCGACTGTCGGGCCGGTGCGCATCGACCGCGTCGTGACGGCGATGCAGGACGGAAACGGCAAGCGTATCTTCGTGCGCGACCAGGACGGGCAAGTATTTGCCGCGCCGTTACGCCTTGCGGTCGAGGGAAGCGCGAAATGATGTGCCGCACGCGTCTGGCCGCGGGACTGGTGGCGGGAATGGCGTCGCTGCTGACGCCGGTCGCCTGGGCCGACGATTTGTACAAGCCCAATGGCTGGTCGGCGATGAGCGCCGATCGTACTGCGCGCCAGGTTGGCGATGCGCTGACCGTCATTGTCTATCAGGCGGCCGAGGCGACCAACACCGCGAAGAGCGATTCCAGCAAGAGCTCGCGGCTCAGTGGGCAGATCAGCGGTGGCTCGCTCGCGGAGTCCGGCAATCTGTCGTTCGGCGGCGGTTATACCGGTGGCGGCCAGGTGCAGCGCAGCGAGCGTTTCGTCACGCAAATCACCGTGGTGGTCAGCGAAGTCCTGCCCAATGGCGATCTGATCGTCACGGGTGAACAGCAGATGCGGGTCAATGGCGAGACCAGCAATATCGGCGTGCGCGGCCGCGTCCGCCTGGCCGATATCACTGCGGACAACATGGTCGCGTCAAACCGCGTCGCCAATGCGCAGATCAACTATGATGGGCGCGGTTTCGTATCGAAAAGCGCCAAGCCCGGACTGATCAATCGCGTCTTCCGCTTTCTTGGACTCGGCTGATGATCATGGTGTCGTGCGTGCGTACCCTGATCGCTGGAGCGCTGCTCTTTCTGACGGCCATCGCGGGTCCCGCAATGGCCCAGGAAGTCCAGCTGAGAGGCCTTGGCCGGTTTGACGGGTGGCGGGAGAATGCGCTGATCGGGTACGGCTTGGTAACTGGCCTTGCCGGATCCGGTGACACGCGCCGCAATGCCGTCACCCGTCAGGCGCTTCGCAACGTCCTGAGCCGACTCGGCACCACGGTAACGGAAGATCAGATCAGCAGCCGCAACGTGGCGGTGGTGATGGTCATCGCAACGTTGCCGGCATCGGCCAATGTCGGCGACCGTATCGATGCGACGGTCTCCTCGATCGGCGATGCGCGCAGCCTGGCGGGCGGAACCTTGCTGATGACCCCGATGCTGGGTCCCGATCAGCGGCCTTATGCCCTGGCGCAGGGCGCGCTTGTCGCAGGGGGCTACAGCTTCGAAAGCGAACTCAATCAGCAGCAGCGCAACTATCCGACCACTGCGTTGCTGCAGAGTGGGGCGACCGTCGAATCAGCGGTCGACGCGCAAATCCTGAAAAATGGCGAGCTGTCCTTCCTGCTGAGCGATCCGAGCTTCGGCACCGCGCAGCGCATCGCGGAGATCATCAATAGCCGATTTGGTTTTGGCACCGCATCGGCGAAAAGCGCGGATCAGGTCAAAGTGCGCTTTGCCGGCGATCCGTCGACGCTGACCGCATTCCTGGCGCAGATCGAAACATTGTCGGTCCGCCCCGAAAGCCATCCGCGAGTGGTCGTCAACGAGCGAACCGGGACGATCGTGGCTGGCGGCGATGTCCAGATTTCCAGCGTCGCCATTTCGCAGGGCGATATCAAGATTACGATCAAGGCCGAAAACTATGCCTCGCAACCAGGCTTCATCGCCGGATTCGCGAACGATGTGCGCAGCCTTGTCGTCACCAACACCAAATTGGATGTCGATGACACGGTGGGGGACACGGTGGTTCGCTTCCCCAATACGACGGTTGGTGACCTGGTTCAGGGCCTGTCGCGCTCGCGGGTCAGCACGCGGCGCATGATCAGTATCCTGCAAGCCATCAAGACTGCGGGCGCTTTGCACGCCGATATCATCGTTCAATAGGAATAATGGCATGGACGCGATTTCATCCGTGATCATCAATAAGGCGCTCGACGGCCTTTCGTTGCGCGCGCAGGCCACGGCGCAGAATATCGCGAGTGCGAGCTCGCGCGACTTCCGACCGGTGCAGGTCAAGTTCGAGGAAAGCCTGAAGGCGGCGGCGGCCAAGGGCCCCGATGCGGTGCGCGATATGACACTCCGGATAACCCGTGCCGACCCGTCATCCCTTGGCGATGAGCCGAGGCTCGACCTGGAACTGGCAACGGCGTCCGAAACGGCGCTTCGCTACACTGCCTTGCTCGACCTGCTCGGGCGCCAAATGCAGATTTCGCGCGTCGCCGTGCGTGGGGGGCAATAATATGGACGCGATGCAGATCAGCCGCACCGGCCTGGATGTCGAATGGCAGCGGCTCCAGGTCATTGCCCAGAATTTGGCCAATATGAACAGCAGCCGCACTGCATCGGGCGATCCGGTGCGAGCGATGCGGCTCGTTTCGGCCCCAAAAGTCAAGTTTGCCGACCTGATCGCGGCCAATTCGAGCGCCTCCGGTCCGAAGGGTGTCGAAGTGATTGGTCTGGAAGCAATGCCCGGTGGTGTCCGGCGAGTCTATGAACCGGGCGATCCTCAGGCGGACGCCGAAGGGTTTGTGAGTTATCCCAACATCGATCATGCCGGAGAGATGACGCTGCTGATCAAGACATCGCGCGCCTATGAAGCAAATCTGACGGCAATGAATATCGCGCACCAGATGTACAGCCGGGCGCTTGAGCTGGGGCAGCGGTCATGAGCGCCTTTGCAGGCATTACGGCGGTTTCGGCGATTACCGCGGATCCGGTCATCATGCAGTTGGGCGGCGCAGCGCTGCCCCAGCAGCCCGTCCAGGGTGCGGGTTTCGGCGACATATTGGCGGCCGGCATGAAGCAGGTCGAGGCGAAGCTTTCGACCGCCGATTCTCTCGTCAAGCAATTCGCTCTCGATGATTCGGTACCAGTCCATCAGGTGACCTTCGCGCTGGAGGAAGCGCGGATGTCGGTCGAACTGGCCATGCAGGTCCGCGCGCGTCTGGTCGAGGGCTATCGCGACGTCATGAACATGCAGATCTGACACCATGGCCAGTGAAACGATCAAGGACCCGGTGTCGGGCATTCGTCAGCGGCGCGTCGTCATCGGCGTGTTCGTTGCGCTGTGTGCGATATTGGCACTGGGCTATTATTTCTTCCTGCGCACCGACTATGCCGTCCTCTACACGAACCTGAAGCCGGCCGATGCGTCGGCAATCGTTGCTCAGCTGGACTCAAAGGGTATCGCTCATCGCTTGCGCGATGAAGGCACGACGATTCTCGTTCCGGTGGGCGAAGCGGATACCGTTCGGCTGGCCGTCGCCGGTTCCGATATCCCGCTAAAGGGCTCGGTCGGGTTCGAACTGTTCAACAAATCCGACATGGGCCTCACCGATTTCGCCCAGAAGATCAACTATCAGCGTGCGCTGCAGGGGGAACTCGCGCGGACGATCATGATGATGGAGGGCGTCGAGACGGCTCGCGTGCATCTGGCAATACCGGAACGCTCCCTGTTTCGCGGCAATCGCAGCACGCCGAAGGCGGCGATCGAGGTCGTGACCCGGCCAGGACAGCAGCTTGACGCGGCGCGGGTTGCCGGGATCCAGCAACTGGTCGCATCGGCTGTGCCCGATCTGCTTCTCGGGGAAGTCGCCGTGCTGGACGGGAATGGCCATGTCGTCAGCCAGCCGCCGACACGTGCTGCGGTTCCCGAAGTGGAAGAACAGCAGGCCGCGCAGAATTATTATAGTGCGCGCGTCAAATCTGCGATCGCCAATGTGCTGCCCGGATTGCAGTTTGACGTGAAGGCATTGATGCTGCCCGTCGGGGGTGGTGAAACCTTGGCCGGCGACGGCGCGCCAGGCGCCGCTACTGCCTCACCTGCGCCCTTTGGCAAGAACGGTGGCGAGCGCAATTTCAGGCTGCAGATGACGGTGCTGACTACCGCCCCGTTGAATGCCGAAGATCAATCTGTTGCACGGGGTGCGGTCGCGTCGGCGATTGGATTCGATCAGAATCGCGGTGACAATATCTCGTTCGAGCAGGGGCCTGTCATCGGACCTTCCGGCGCTTCGCCTTATGCGATGCCGTCCAGTGTACCTGCGCCCGCTCAGGGACCGGCAATTCCGCCGCAGGAATTGAAATTGGACACCGGTTGGGCCAGTTGGTGGACGATCGGCCTGGTCGGACTCTTCATCGCCGCCGGAGCGGCATTATTCATGCGGATGCGGCGACCGGTTATTTCCCTGGCTGAGCGTGATGCGTTTGTTGACCGGATCAGGCAGACAATAGGCGCAGGGGATGCGCGTGCCTGATTCGAGTGCGAGCCTTATCGATGAATTGTCGGCACTGCCGGCCGCAATGCGCAATGCGATCCTGTCGGCGCTCACTGCCGAAGAGCGTATTGCATTGGACGCGTTGCGCGTTCGGGTGGCTGCGGGATCGGTCAATGATGCCGTCGGGCCGACTGCTGGCGACGATGTGATATCACCATGGCTTGCCACGCTGATCGGTAGCGCGCGCTCGTCAAGCGACCGGTTCACGCCGGCAACGCGGCAGGCGTTGCTGCTTGCCGCCGACCTGGATCGGCCCGCCCAGATGCCTGGGATGGGCAAGGCGGATCCCGCTGGCCGATCTTTGCTCGGCGCCATGGGTGGGCTGCTCGGTCCTCGAAAGGGACGAGCATGACGGGCTTGATCAAGGCTCAGTCGGCAACCTCGTTGGTCAAACCTTTCGATCCTGGCCGGACAGGGCAGGGCGGTGCGGTGCCACACCCTGTATTGCCGCGTTCGGCGGTCGAGTTGGCGCTGGATGAAGCGCGGGCCGAGATCCAGGATTTGCACGATACGATCGTCAGGATGCGGGAAGATGGCGTGCGGGCTGAACAAGCCGCGCGCAAAGAGGGAGAGAGTGCGGGACGGAATGAGGTGACGAAAGAGGCCGACCGGCGGCTGGCGGCGATCGAACAGGCACTGCTTGCTGCCCGGATCAGCTGGGACGACAGGCTGTCGGCGCTCGATACTTTGGCGGTAATGATCGCTCGCTCGGCGCTCGCCAAGCTCGTGAAGGATAGCGACGATCTCGGCGATCTGGTCGCGCGTCTGATCGCGCACCGCGTCGATGCGATGCGTCACGAAAGCATCGCGACCATCCGCGTGAGCACCGACGATTTCGAGGATGATGATGCGCTGGATGCGCTGTCTGTGCGCACCGGATCTGGCGCTATCGAAATCGTTACGGATCCTGCGCTCGCATCGGGTGATTGCCGCTTCGACCTCCAACTCGGTCACATTGATCTCGGTGTGCGGTCGCAATGGCGCGAACTCGACGATTTTCTCGGTACATTGGTCGCCGAGGACGTGGCGCGATGAAGCCGCATGTCTTTTTGGAACGCCTTGCGGAAACTGATTTCGCGAACCCCTATGGACGAGTCCGTAAGGTGACGGCAGGCATGGTGGAAGCCAGTGGTCCGGTGGGGCAACTCGGCGATCTCTGCGACATCGAGTGCATCAGTGCCGACGGGCACGGGATACAGCTTGTTCCCGCCGAGATTGCGGCCGTCGATGAGCGTCGGATCATCCTGATTCCGCTTGAGCAGGACATGGCGATCAGGCTTGACGCGAAGGTGGTTGCCCGGCCCCGGCACGGCCGCGTTGCGGTCGGGGACGGTTTCGCTGGCCGTGCGGTTAACGCTCTCGGGCAGCCGATCGATGGCGGCGCGAAGGTGCGCGCCGATGCCCATGTACCGCTGGGCGGATCAGTGCCGAAGCCGATGGAGCGAGCGGATCCATCTCGCGTGTTGCAAACCGGGCTCCGCGCGATTGACGGTCTGTTGACATTGGGCGTCGGGCAAAGGGTAGGCATTTTTGCCGCGAGCGGCGTTGGCAAGACCAGTGTGATGGAACAGCTTGCGACCCAGGCAGGCAGCGATCGGACCATATTGTGCCTCGTGGGTGAGCGCGGCCGCGAGGTCGAGGCTTTGTGGCGGCTATTGTCGGCCCGCGAGGATGCGGGGCGCTTTACGCTCGTCGCGGCAACGTCCGATGAAAGTGCGGCCTTGCGTGTCCGTTCGGTGCAATATGCATTGTGCCTCGCCGACTATTGGCGATCACGCGGTGAGCATGTCGTTCTCATGATCGATTCGGTGACGCGCATGGCAATGGCGTTGCGCGAGATCGGGCTCGCTGCGGGCGCACCGCCGACCGTTCGAGCCTACACGCCCAATGTCTTTGCCGCACTTCCGCGAATCGTCGAACGATGCGGCGCCCTTGCAGGTGGGGGGGCGATCTCGGCGATCATGACCGTATTGAGCGAAACGGACGACGTCGACGATCCGATTGTGGAACTGATGAAGTCCCTGCTCGATGGCCATATCATTCTGTCGCGGACCTTGGCGGAGCAGGGGCATTTCCCGGCGATCGACATTGCCCGCAGCATCAGCCGGCAATCGGAACGGCTGGTGTCTGCTTCACATGCCGGCGCGATGCGCGAGGCGGCGGCGATGCTGGCGGTCTATGACGATGCGCGGGTGATGATCGAAAGCGGCGTCTACAAAACCGGCAGCAATCCGGCGGTCGACCGCGCCATCGCCGCGCGGGACCATCTGCGTGATTTCCTGCGCCAGACGCGGCATGAACAGACTATGCTTGTCGACACCGTCGAACGATTGCGGGATATTGTCGGCAAGGTTGCTGCATATGCGTAGGCAGCTTGACCCGATAAAAATCGCCAGGCTGGCAGAGGTTCATCAAGCGATGAAAACGCAGGCGGAGGACGCGGTGGCGCAGGCGCGCGCGGCGGAGACCGTTGCGTATGATGAGCAGCAGGCGGCGCATGAGGGTGCGCGGATCGCACGCGACCAGTGGATCGAATATCTGGCGCAATCCGGCTTCGCACCCGATTATTCGCGAGCGTTGGCAATTCGCCTGGTCGCTCGCGAAACCGCGGCTGAAAATGCGGATCAGCAGCACCGCGAGGCTGTCGATGTCCATCAGCGCCAGCAGGATATATGGCGACTTGCGGAAGCAAGGGTGCGTTTGACCACGGACAATCTCCGCAATGCCCGGCGCAATGTTGCGCGTCACCGGGAGGAAAAGCGGCTCGACGCTCTGTCCGACCGCATAACCTATGACTGGTCGCGCAGATGATCATCGCCAACGCTCATGCCGGTCCCGATGGAGAGAAACCCCGGGCTGCACCGCCGTCCAGAGTCAGCAGGGAATCGACGTCGAATTTCGATGGAATGCTGGCGGCTGCCCGCTCACGCCTTGCGGACTCTGGTTCCGATTCCGATGAAACCAGGTTGCAGGTCCTGTCCGCGGCGGACGTTTTCAACGAGCACGGATTTTTTCAGCCGCCGCCTGCTGCCGACCAGGCTTCGCCGCAGGGACAAAAGGCCGTGATGTCCCGATCCTCGGTCGAGCCGGATATCGAGAATGAAAAGCTGGATCCGTCCGCGCCAAGATCTCCATCAACGAACGCATTTTCGGGGGAAGTGGTTTCCTCTTCGGGCCTCGGCAACAATCCCGTCAAGCCGCGGCCGGAATTCATGATCAACACACCGTATGATTCGGCATCGATAGCGACGGGGCCCGCCTCTCGCCCGTCGCCAGCGAACCTGCCAGTCATTGCTACCGCTGCTGCGCCGACCCCGAACCAGCATCATGCACCCGCTCGACTTGAAGCGCGGGCGGAGAAGAATAGTGGCGGCGCCAGTCCACCGCGCACCGACCGTCGGCAACCGCCGCGACCCTTGGGGCCGTTGGATGGTGCGGCGCCCGAGACGCATCTTTCGGTCCAGGCCGGAGAGCATGGCATCGATATTCTGGCGCGGATCGAGAAATTCAGCCTCAACGAGCGGGCGACCCTGCGCGCCCGGATGATGGCGATGCTGTCGCGACACGGTTTTGTAATGCGAGAAATCCGTATCAACGGCGATCCGGGGACGCCTCCCTCAACTCCCCAGCAAGGCCATTGATGTGCAGGTAGACCCCGTCTCTTCATTCGCTGATTCCGCACCCAAACAATCTGCTCAAACAGCTGCGACATCGGCTTTCGGATTGAGCTTCGATGCGTTGCTGAAGATCATCCTGACCCAGCTGACCTATCAGGACCCGCTGAAGCCGATGGACAATTTCCAGTTCGTCTCGCAACTCGCCCAATTCTCGCAGATTCAGATCGGCCAGACGACCAATGATCGCCTTCAGTCACTGGTCACGGCGCAGGCGACCACTCAGGCATCGGGTCTTCTCGGCCAGCAGGTCGATATCGCTGTGAATGGGGGGCGTCTCACTGGCAAGGTTTCCGCGATTGCGTTCGAGAGCGGCGAGCCGCGGATCACCATGACGACCATCCCTGGCGGACAAGAGATCAGCAAGATCGCTCTCAGCAGCATCATCCAGATCCGGAAAGGAGCGCCGTAATGTTCGGATCAATCTATATCGGTCTCAGCGGGCTTAACGCTTATTCGCATGGGCTGCAGCAGATCAGTAATAATATCACCAACCTGAATTCGCAGGGCTTCCGGGCATCAACCGTCTCCTTTCGCGATTCCTTCGGTACAAAAAGCCGAAGCGTGTCCTACAACAACAACTACAATGGATCGGGGCACGGGGTCGAACTCGCGGATAGCCAGCTCAATTTCACGCCAGGCGAACTGCGCAAGACCGATCGGGATCTGGACCTCGCGATTGACGGTAGCGGCATGTTAACGCTCCTCGACGGCGACAAGACTCTGTACACACGGACCGGCAGCTTCGAGGTCAATAAGGATGGCTATATCGTCCTGGCGGGCACCAACTACCGGCTCGCGACGTTTGATGCCTCGGGTCAACCCGTCAGTCTCTCGATCGATACGGCACAGACCAACCCGCCAAAGGCGACAACGGAGATTAATTTTACCGGCAGTTTAACGACTCCAACCGGCTCCACCGCTCCCCCAACGGCGGGTAATATCAAAGTGTATGGCGCGGATGGGCAGCTATATTTGTGGACTGCCACCTTTACCAAAGCGACTGATCCAGTACCAGGATCCCCGGGGGCTCAATGGACCATTAAGATCACTGATGGAACCGGCGCAGAGGTCGGGAGTCAGACGCCGTCCAGAACATTAAAGTTCCTGCCGGACGGCACGCTCGATCCGTCAACGTCCTCATTCACTGTCAAAGGTGCGAACGGACTATCCGTCACGCTCAAATTTACTGGCGTGAACACCTTCTCGGGAGGAACGTCAATCAGCGCTTCACCCTTGGACGGATACCCGTCGGGCACGGCAACTTCAATTCTGGTCAACAGTTCGGGCCAGTTGGAGATCGCGTATTCGAATCAGCAGCGCAAGCAACTGGGATCGATCGCAATCGCCGATTTTCGCGACCCCCAGGCGCTGACGCAGCGCAGCGGAGGGCTGTTCAGCGATGATGGTACAGCGCAACGCGTATTGATGGCGAGCGGCGATCCTCGCGCGGGTAGCGTGAAGTCGCGGCAGCTCGAGGCGTCGAATGTTGATCTGTCAAAGGAGTTCGGTGATTTGATTCTGATCCAGCGTGGTTTCCAGGCATCCTCGCAGATTATCAGCGTCACCAATGACATGATTCAGCAGCTTTTCGGCATTCGCGGCCAGGGCTGATCGAACAAGAGTGAAGGGTGGAGTTTGTGCGGCGTATCCATAGAAATTGGCTGCCGGAGGCGGCCTTAGGAGATGCCGCATTAGGCGGGCTTCTCAATCAAGTGATCGGGCAATGGTCGGTCGCCTGGTTCGTACGCGCTGTCGTGCGGCCAATCGATATTAGCCCTTCATCCGCTGGGACCGCCGCAATGCGTGACGGATATTGGATGAAAGCCGGTCACGGCCTTGCGATCGCAGTTCCTGCTGCTGCGCCTACCAAGCTGGTGGCGCGCATGCTTGATGCATCGATACCGGAACACCCAAGTGAAGCGGATCAACGGGTCGTGAAGGACCTTGCACGGGCTTGTCTGGACGATCTTGGCCATCGACTGACAGTCGCGTTCCGATTGCCGTCCGACATCTCATGGGTAATCGTCGATCACGCCGATATGCCTGATATCGTCACCCCGCGCGAATTCGGTCTGGGTGTTGAACCGCAGGTGCCGTTGCTGCGGATTGTTGCCGGTGAGGACCTGGTGATAGACATGCGCAAGGCGGATATGCCGACCGCACCGCCCGGCGATAGACTTCTGCCGATGTCGATGGGGCTGGCGTTGCAGCAACTGGCGATATCAGCATCGCTTGGGAGGTGTTCGTTAACCGTCTCCGAGATGGCAGGGTTGAGTGAGGGAGACGTTCTGGTCTTTGATCAGGTGATTGAAAAACCAATCGCGCTGGTGCTCGACGGCAAGGCGGTCTTGCCGGGTAAATGCATGATCGATCACGTTGACGATAGTCTGCGGCTCAAACTCCTCGAACCCATTAACAGGTAACTTTCAACATGACCGAACAGAAGATCAAGGCTGGCGCTGCGCCGGCCGTGGCGCAGGTGACCCCGGCACGTGGGATCAATGCCAAGTTGATTGATTCGGTCGAGGTTGTGCTCGATGGATATCTTGGGCGAGCGACCATGACCGTGGCGGAATTAGGCGCACTCGGGCGAGATGCAGTGATCACGCTCGATGCTGCGCTCAATTCCGCCGTTGACCTCCGTCTGAACGGCATCACCGTCGCGCGAGGCGAACTGGTTGCGGTCGGCGATAATTTTGCCGTGAGAATAACAGAGATCGGACAGTGAAACTGGTGTCGCGGTTCTGGCCGATCATGCTGTTATGGGCATCGCCGACATTGGCGAATCGAGCCATGCCGGGGCGTTCGGTACCGTTGGGCGGTGGCGGAGATCTCGATGTGTCGCTTGGTCGGATCGTCGTCTCGCTGGTGATCTGCATTGTTATCGCCGTCCTTGCCGCGCTGTTGATCAAGCAGCGCAGCGGCAAGATCGATTTGAAGGCGTGGCTTGCTCGTATCGAGCCGCGCGCCGGTGCAATCCGGGTCGTCGAGACAAGGCGGCTCAGCGTGCACGCGGATATCAGCGTGGTACAGCATGGCGAACGCGAATATCTGCTGCTGCTGCAACAGAACAACGCGCAAGTCCTGCGCGATCGTCCGATCCCACCCACCGCGGATGGCAGTCTGCCATGCGATTAAGGACAATGGCTTCTGGGGCTGTGCTGTCTGGCCTGATGCTGACGGCGGCGACACCCGCTTGGGCGGCATCGGCGGTCCACGGCATGTCGTCTGACGTCGTGCGCACTGCGCTGATCCTCACCTTGCTGGCGGTCGTGCCCTCGATCCTGATCTGCATGACGAGTTTCATACGGATCATTGTCGTACTCTCGATGGTGCGCCATGCCTTTGGAATGCCGGAGACGCCACCCAATCCGGTACTTATCAGTCTTGCCTTGTTTCTGACCGCCTTCACCATGTCTCCGACGCTCAGCGCCCTCAATACTGCGGCCGTCCAACCTTTGCTCGCCAACAAGATCAGTGTGGAGGAAGCAATGGCCAAGGGCACCGCGCCGCTTCGAGATTTCATGCTGGCTCAAACGCGCGATGCGGACATCGAGGCGATCTATTCGATCGCCAAAGCGACGCCGCCTGAGCGGCCTGAGCAAATCGATATCCTCAAGCTTGCGCCGGCATTCATGCTCAACGAGTTGCGGGTTTCGTTTACCATTGGCTTTGTCATCCTGCTGCCGTTTCTGCTGATTGATCTCGTGGTGTCAGCAATATTGCTTTCACTGGGCATGATGATGGTGCCGCCGGCGACGATATCATTGCCGATCAAATTGCTGATGTTCGTATTGATCGACGGTTGGAGCTTGATCCTCCAGGGAGTGCTGGGAAGCTTTCGGTGATGCCGGGCCGTGCCCCCTCGGGTCTCGAGCTTGTTGTCGATCCGTTGCGGCAAGAAGCTTCACTCTGGCGTCGTTATCGCTTCGAAGATGATCTGCGTTGTCGTGAAACATTGTTCAATCGCTATTTCAACCTGGCGCGGGCGGTCGCGGCACGGCTTTTTCGCCAACGCATGACCACGCGCCTGGATCGCGGCGATTTCGATCAGTTCGCGTGCGAGGGACTATTGCACGCGCTGGATCGCTATGATCCGTTGCGCGGCGTTCCCTTCACCGCTTATGCCCGGCGTCGCATCGCGGGCAATGTCGCCGACGGCATCGCGACGATGAGTGAGATCGATGCGCAACTGAGTTACCGCCACCGCATCGAACAGGAACGATTGCGGTCGATGCCGTTGGAAGGCAATGACGCGCTTGCGGCACTGTCGGATCTTGCGGTGGGCCTGGCCCTCGGGTTGATGCTCGAAGGGACCGGGCTGATCGATCGGGGCGAAGCAGATACGCGGCCGAGCGCTTATGATAGCCTTGCCTGGCGCGAGTCTCAGGCAATTCTGGCAAGCGAGGTGGGGGCCTTGCCGGAAAACGAACAGGTCGTGGTGCGTCAGCATTACGATCATGGATTGCCGTTCGTGCAAATCGCCCAGTTGATGGGGCTGAGCCGGGGCCGTGTGTCGCAACTACATCACGCCGCTTTGAACCGGCTGCGCAAACGACTGAGAGCGAGAGGGTAGAGAAAGATATGACGAGCATTACGTTGTGCAGCGATGCCGATCTGCAAGACCTAATGGCAGCTATGCAATCGGATGATCAGGATGATCTTCTGCGCGCGGATCGGTTGATCGAAGCGTATCCAACGGACCCGCGGCTGCATTTTCTGCGCGGTTCGATACTCGCCTCGATCGGTCGGCCGATCGAGGCGCTGCCGTCGTTGAAGCAAGCGGTATCGATCGCCCCCGATTTTGCCATCGCTCGCTTCCAGCTCGGTTTCTTCCAGCTCACATCAGGCGAAGCGGTCGATGCATTGACGACCTGGGGGCCGATCGCGCTGCTGCCGGATGGACATTATCTACGTTTCTTCGTCGGGGGGCTGACCCATTTGATCCGCGATGAGTTCGACGAGGCAATCACCCGTCTGAATGAGGGGATCGCCGTCAACGATGAGAATCCAGCGCTGAACGGTGACATGCAACTCATCATCAGCCAGATCATTGAGGTCCAGCATGCCGTGGCATCCGATGCCGCAACGGGCAGCGACACAGCCTCCGCTACCAGCTTCCTGCTGGATCAGTTCTCTGGGCTCAAGCGGCCGAACTGAACAGCATGACCCGGATCAATCCCACCGATCAGGTCCTGTTGCTCTTGCAGGAACAGCTCAACCGGCTCGGCAAGGATCGAACTGTACAGCGTGGCCAACCCGCGCCGGTGCAAAGCGGTACGCCTGAACCAATGGCGCGCCTGCGCGCGCTGGCGGGACGAGAGGGCATCACCGATGAGGACATGAAGCGCGCGTTGGTTCGTGGTCTGATCGTTCAACAGCTCGGTGAAGCCATCGGCAACGATCCCGCCTTTGAGGCTATCGCGAGCGATGTCGCGAGGATCATCGAAGAATCTCCGGCTGGTCGCGATTTGCTCGACCGGGCGATGCGTCAGCTGGGCACGTCCTGACGGTCGGCTTGAAAGACGCGGAAGCGCGTATTTGGTGTTGCCGGACCGGGCCGCTTCGCGCTGCTGGTTCAAGATGCGCTGCGGGCGGCTCGACGACGGAACGGCGAAGCAGGGCGCATCGACTCACGTGATGCCCAGGCCCATCTTCGCCAATGCTTGACCGATTGTTCGGCCGCTATCGCCGATCGGCGTTCGTGCGGCATGGTCGAAGATACGTTGTGCGGTCGCGTGATCCCCGCCGCTCGCCGCGATGAGCGATTTGGCAAGCGCTGCTGAATAGCATTTGCGATCGAGCCGCAATGCGATGTCGCTCCTGCGGGTGGCTTCCGCGATATCGCCGCCGAGAAGATCGAGCACGGCAAGCGATCCATGGGTTTCGGCGAAATTCGGGTCCAGCGCCATTGCCGCATCGAACCTCGCACGGCTAGTTGCCGTATCTCCGGCAACGAAATGCGCCCACCCCGCTGCAATCCACGAGCCGAGATGATCGCCGAACAAATTCGCACCGCGATCGATATCGGCGGCGGCGCTGGCCGTCTCGCCCGTCAACATCTTCGCCAACCCAAGACCGACCCAGGCGCGCGGCAAGTCGGGATTGGCGGCAAGCGCCTGATCGAACAGATCGACCGCCTCGGTTGCGCGTTCATGACCCAGTGCAAGCGTCCCCATGGTGGTCAGTGCATCAGGGTGCTCGCCCGCCCTGGCGGCGCAGGCTTCGGCGAGGGCTTCGTCATCGATGTCCAACGCGAGGACCGATACGGCGGCCATCAGTCCGCGATGATCGGGATGACGAAGAATGTAATCGCGTGCAGCATCGCCCGCGCCGTCAAAATCGGCGAGCTGGTGCAGCAATTGAACCCGCAGCATCGCCGCTTGCGGAAGCTCCCGCGCGCTGTCGTCATCGAGAACCTCGAGCGCTTGCTCGAAATTCTTGAGGTTGGCCTGCGCCCAGGCGAGGTTGAACCTTAGCGCGTTGTCCTTGGCGCCGCCGGCAAAGAGCGTAGCGAAAATCTCCGCGGCCCGGTCGAACTGTCTCATCTGCAGTGCGGCGAGCCCTGCAAGGTTTGCTTCGCGCGACGGCAATGGCGAGATTGCGGCGTAGCGATCCAGTAAATCTCCCGCAATCCCCGCCTCGCGGAGGTCGAGCGCAGCTTCGGCGGCATCGGCAAGCAGCGCCAGATTGCCGGGGTCGCTTTCCAAAAGCGGCAAGAGGATAGCCAGCCGGTCAGGGCGTTTCGTCCCCGTATCCACGCCAAGGATATCCGTCATGACAATTTCTCCGGACTCATAGAGTGGAGGCTCATGCCTCCACTCGGATAATATCGAACGATCGCAGGTTGATGCGCATCGGGATTTCGTTGACCGATAGCACCGACAATTTTGGTACACTACGCCGGGTAAAGGCCTTCAGATGGCGACGCAATTCAGGGCCGCAGAGCAACACTGGCGCGCGTCCGTCGCGATACATCGCTTCGGCCATCGACGATAGTTTGCGGATCAGTTGCTCGGCGAGCCGGGGCTCGACCAGCATCGTGCCGGATGCCGCGCTTTGGGTGAGATTGGCGGAAATCTGGTTCTCGATCCGCGGGTCGAGACTGAGGACAGCCAGATCGATATGCTTGCCGCGCAACTGGTGACAGATTGAATAGCTCATTCGTTGCCGGACCAGCTCGGTCAATTCGGCCGGATCCTTCTGGGTTCGGGAAAGATCGAGCAGATGCTCAAGGATAAGGTCGAAATTTGCGACTGAGACGCCCTCGGCCAACAGATTCTGCACAACACGCTGGATGTCCGCGATCGCGAGCCCGTTCGGAATCAGTTCTTCGACGAGCCCCGGTTGTTGCTCACGGGCATCCTCCAACATCTTCACCACGACATTGCGCGTAACCAGGGTCGCCATCTCGCTGCGTACGATTTCAGCAAAATGGGTGATCATCACGGTAACCGGGTCGATTACGCGAAGCCCCATGTCACGCGCCTGGCCCGCAAGGGTCGGATCGATCCAGGTGGCAGGCAGGCCAAAGGCGGGGTCCCGCGCTTCGATGCCGGCCAGGCTGGTTGCCTTCTCGTCGGTGCGCACCGCCAGGACGGATTCGGGATGAATTTCGGCCATCGCGAAGCGCGACCCGAACAGCCGAATTTCATAGTCGAGTGGCCCGAGGCTGGCGCCGTCGGCAACCCGCACCGCTGGAAAGCCGATACCATAGTCTTGCTCGTGCAGCCGGCGCAGGCTTGCGATCCGATCCATGATGATTGGTTCGTCGCTTTTCCACGCATCGCTCAAGTCGCTTCCGAAGCGGAGCTCGAGTGGCGGGGCTGGACCGGCGGCAACCATGGTGCCGTCGTCGATGACCACACCCTTCTCGCTCGCGGCCAGTGCGGTCGCGGCGATACGCGCGCGATACCAGCCGAAAACAGACAGGGCGATGATTAGCGCGATAGGCCATTTCGGCATGCCGGGGAGCAGGAGCAGGACCATTAAGCTACCCGCGACGATCAGCGGGATCCGTGGAACCGATGCGAGTTGTCGGAAGACTTCGGTGCTGAGCTGCCGGTCGGCGGCGGAACGCGTGACGATGATTCCGGTCGCGATCGCGATGATCAGCGCAGGCAATTGGGTAGCGATGCCGTCGCCGATCGTCAGCAGAGAGAAATGCTGCAGGGCGTCGCCCCACTCCATGCCCATCTGGACGACGCCGACGATCCAGCCGGCTATGATATTGATCAGCAGGATGATGATACCAGCGATCGCATCGCCCTTCACGAACTTGCTCGCGCCATCCATCGCACCGTAGAAGGAAGCCTCTTTCTCCAGCTCTTCACGACGTCGCACCGCTTCCTTCTGGTCGATCAAACCCATGTTAAGATCTGCGTCGATGCTCATTTGCTGACCGGGCATGGAATCGAGCGTAAAGCGCGCGGCCACCTCCGAGACGCGCTGCGCGCCGGACGTGACCACGACATATTGGACGACGACCAGGATCAGGAACACCACCAGGCCGATGACGAAATTGCCCTGGACGGCAAAGGTGCCGATCGATGCGATGACATCGCCCGCGCTGCCGCCTGTCAGGATCAACCGGGTGGCAGCGACGTTGAGCGACAGACGATACAGGGTGGCAACGAGCAGCAGCGATGGGAAGGTCGAGAATTCCACTGGTTTGCCGACATAGAAGGTCAGCAGCAGGATGGTGAGCCCCAGCCCGAAATTGATGATGATCGCGAGATCGAGGATCGCCGGTGGGATAGGTGAAAACAAGATCACCAGGATCAGGATCATCCCGATGACCAGTGCAAGGTCCTTGGTGTTGCTGAGCAGCCGGTTGATCATCGGGAGTCCTTGTCGATCGGGTTCGCCCGCGTTGCAGCCAGCTTGAAATAGAATTCGGCGACGGCGTGATAATGGTCCTGGCCGATCTCGCGGCCAGGTTCGCAGTCGGCATAGAGGGCGCGCGCAAGGGCCGGGCTTTCGAAAATCGGAATACCCAATCGGCGAGCAATGATCTTCATCGTTTGGGCATGCAGGTTGCGGCCCTTGGCACGCACGATCGGCGCGTCGGATTTATCGTGGTCATAGGCTAGGGCTACGGCAACATGCTCGGGATTGACGATCAGCATGTCCGACCCCGGCAGCGCACTTAACCCGCCCGATCGCTTGACGAATTCGGCATGGAGTTGCTTGCGTTTGCTCTTGATACGGGGGTCGCCCTCGCGTTCCTTTGCTTCGCGCGTCACTTCACGCCGGCTCATGCGCATCTGCTTTCGGAATTCGCCGCGTGTGAGAATCTGGTCGAGTGCCGCGAAGAAGAACGCAATCGCGATGAACGTCCACAGCATCTTCATCGCCGAACTGCGCAGGGCGCCGCTCAGGGTCCAGGCATCGGTGATGGCGCTGCCGGGATCGCGGATTGCGGCGCGGATCAGCAGGAAGGCGACGACGGTATAGACCGTCATCTTGAGCAGGCTCTTCAATGCTTCCTTCAAGAGCCGTATCGAAAATAACCGCTTCAACCCCTTCGCTGGATTGATGCGGCTGAAATCGGGTTTCAGCGGCTGCGCGCTGAACACAAAGCCCCGAAGCTGGATGATCTCCAGCAAACCGACGACCGCGACGACGGTGCCGCCGAATAGGATAATCGGCTGGAGCGCTGGCCAATAGGATGCCGCCACGATTGCGGTCGCCTCATGGGGGTCGCCAGCTCGTTCAATCCCAGCGGCAAGTGCGCGACGCATCATTTCAGCCAACCGGCCAACCAGTGCTTCGCCAGCGATGGTCAGAAAGCCCGCCAAAGCGAGCAGGCCTGCAAAGAAACTTAAATCGGTGCCACGCGCGACCGATCCCTTCTCGCGGGCATGTTGGAGTTTGAAGGGAGTTGCTTCCTCGCTCTTGTTCTGTTCCTGGCTTGCTTCCGCCATGATCAGATCAGCCGCGGTGCTGTTTCGAGCGCGTAGCGCACCATGCGCAGAAACAGCGATGCCGCCAATGTGATTGCGAGCGGCAGGGTGGCGAGCAGCACCATGGCCTTCACCTGAAAGCCCAAGAGCATCACATTCATCTGGGGCAGGGTGCGCGACATGAATGCGATCGCCAGATCCGACAGGAACAGGGCGAGCATGATCAGCCCACCCAGACCAAAGGCCATGACGAAAACACCCGATATATATCCGCTGAGAACGGCGATATCGCCACCGATGGTCGCGCTGCCCAGCGGCACATGATCAAGCGAGGCCGACCAGATCGCGAGAAGATCAGCTGGCCCCTCCGTGGCAAAAAAAATCACACCCGCGGCATAGGCAAAAATAGTCCCGACGAGCGGCATATGCGATCGTGTTGTGGGATCGACCAGAACCGCCAGGCCGAACCCAGCCTGAATGTCGAGCGCGCGACCGGCTGTGAGCAGCGCCGCAAAGGCGAGCTGCAACGACAGCGATAAGGCAATTCCCAGAAACAATTCCCCGAGCGCAGTGACGAAGAGTCCTTGCGACCAGAAGTCCAGCTGCCAGCTTTGCGCTGGATGCGCCGATACGAGCCAGGCCGCCAGCGAGATGCTCAGCAAAACCCGAATCGTAGCCGGGACGCGCAGCAACGTGAACGGTGCCGCGAATGCCAGCGTCGGGGCGATCCGCAAGCTGATCAATACTATAGCGACCGCCTTGTCCGTCAATTCGTCCATTGCCGTGGTTCAGCCGGCAAGCGTCGGAATCAAAAGATAGAGTGAGGTCGCAAATTGTGTCAGCCGCCCGATCATCCACGGACCGATCGCAATGAGCAAAAATGCTGCGACGAGAATCTTGGGGACATAGCTCAGCGTGGCTTCCTGAAGCTGGGTCGTGACCTGAAAAACACTGACCAACAGGCCGACGAGCAGGGTTGCAATGAGCACGGGTCCAGCCACGATCAGGCTGTCCCACAACATCAGATTCAACATGCTCAACGCACGGTCCGCGCCCATTTTGCCCCCTTCGGATAACCGGCTCGCAATTCTGTCGAATCAGCAGCCCCAAGCCAGTGTCCCGAATCTAGACAATTCAGCGGGAGAGGCAAAGCAATTGATCTTGCAACAACTCTCGGTTCAACCCGCAAGCTTGAGCCGGATCATGTGTTCCGTAGCTCCGGCGGGAAGCGGTTTGGGAGCTGATCCAGCTGAGCCGCCCGATCGGCAAATCGGCAAACTGTTCGCAGACGACGGTCGCGGCGCTCGCGTTGATGAGTAACGCGGATCGTGAGCGATCGAGGGGCCCCGTGGCCATCGGAGTGCTCCGCCATATTTCGTTGATATTATCGTATAATTTACCGATTCTGGTCGTCGCCAACCTGACCTGCTCCCCGTTTTCAGGCCGCTGATAACTTAGCTTCGGTGTCCATATGCCCTTGGCGTGGGCGGTTCGTAAACTCGGCGGGTGCCAACCCGCCAAGGCTGCTGTGCGGACGCACGGTGTTGTAGTCAGTCCGCCATGCCTCGATGATCCGTCTCGCTGCAGCCAGCGAGTGGAACAGGTGCTCGTTCAGACATTCGTCGCGCAAGCGACCATTGAACGATTCCACAAAGCCGTTCTGCTGGGGCTTGCCGGGCGCGATGTAATGCCACTCGACCCCGGTGTCCTGGCACCAGGCGAGGACGGCGTGACTGGTGAGCTCGGTGCCATTGTCGCTGACCACCATGAACGGCAGCCCACGACGCTCGGCGATGGCGCTCAGTTCGCGAACGACCCGCCGACCCGACAGCGAGGTATCGACGATGCATCCCAGGCATTCCCGGCTGTAGTCGTCGATGACGTTGAGCATACGGAACCGCCGGCCGCAGGCCAGTGCATCCGACACAAAGTCGAGCGACCAACGCTGGTTGGGTTCTTGCGGGATCGCCATCGGCGCCCGTGTGCCCAGCGCTCGCTTGCGACCGCCTCGCTTGCGCACCGTCAGTCGCTCCTCGCGATACAGCCGATACACCTTCTTCAGGTTCATGCCTGTCCCCTCGCGCCTGAGCAGGATCGCCAGCCGCCGGTAGCCGAACCGGCGGCGCTCGTTGGCGATCTCACGCATCCGCTCGCGGACAGCATCGTCCTTCCCGCGAAGCGGCTCATATTGCCATGCCGACCGGTTGACCCCGATCAGCCTGCAGGCGCGACGCTCGGAGAAGCCGTGGTCGGCCATCAGCTTCTCCACCGCAGCGTAGCGCTCCACAGGCCGGGTCAGTTTTTTCCCAGCAGATCCTTCAGCGCCGACACATCCAGCATCGACTCCGCCAGCAGCTTCTTAAGCCGACGGTTCTCATCCTCCAGCGTCCGCAACCGTGCCGCCTCCGACACGGTCATACCGCCGTACTTCGCCTTCCAGTTGTAAAATGTCGCATCGCTGATCCCATGCTTCCGGCACAGCTCGGCAGTCTTCACGCCAGCCTCGTGCTCACGCAGCACGCCTATGATCTGATCCTCGGTAAAACGGCCTCGCCGCATCGCTCGTCTCCATCTCACGAGCTAACTTACCAATGGCATGATTTCTGGGGAGCAGGTCAAACCCTAAGCAATTGCTTGAAATCGGCTTGGCTGCTGCGCTGACGTCTATTGGCTCGGCATCTCGATCGACCAATTGCTGCTGCCCGATTTTGACGAGCTGAAGCTGCATTACCGGTCAGGCTATATCGACGGCGAGATTCGGCTTTACTGCCCCCTCCTGCGTGAGGGGCCATGGCCGAACCGATTCCCGATCAGCGGAGATCAGATGATCGAGTTGAGAATAGGTGACCTGTTCCAGTCGCGGCATGATTCCGTCCCGGCGAGGGCGTAGCCGTCCTGGCACGCTATTCTTTTTCCGCCGGCAGCGCTGATGGGTAAGGCTTTGCGCTGAGCCTTCGGTAGGGTCGCCGGCGTCAAACCAGGATCGTTCGAGCCCCGAGGTGCGGTTGAGGCACTCATACGCTCAGGTGACAATGACCTTACTCACCGGGCCAAGAATTTTTTGAGAAATCGCTAAACAATCCGGATTTTCTCCTGATCCCCCTTGTGATGGGACGGTGCGTGGTTGTGCGTGCGGGTCTTGATGTGGGGAATTGGGCAGATGGTAGCGATCTTCACCGGGGGCGGCACGGGTATCGAGCGCAGTTCGGCACGCGTGCTTGGCGGGTCTGGTCTGCTGGGGTCGGCGACGCTGGGGCGTTCAGGTGAGCAGGCTTATGTGAATGCTGCCTCCGGCAATCTGATGCTGACGGCGGTCGACGAGATGCTGCTTGGCCGCGGCCCGGATGCGGTGGTGTCACGGACCTATAACAGTTTTGGCGGCTGGGACGGCGACAATAATGATAGTTGGCGCGCAAGCGGCTACCGCCGGGTGTTCGGCCTGACCGGCGGAACCGGCTACGGCACGGCCGGCAGCACGGTCAAGCGCACCGATTGGGATGGGTCCGAGGTCACCTATAGCTGGGATGCAACCAACAGCGCCTATGTCGCGACAGACGGGGCCGGCGCTTATGATATGTTGACCAGGTCGGGCACCAACTGGACCTGGGTCGATGGTGAGACACAGGTTCGGGAAGATTATGACGATAGTAATTCGGGCCGGATCACCAGCCGATCCGACACCAGCGGCAACAACAGCGTCACTTATGGTTATACCGGCTCGCTGCTGACGCGGATCACGACCGCCGATGGCGGCTATACCCAGCTTCAATATGGCGGAACCGGGGGCCTTCAGCTCCAGTATCTCGAAACCCACAGTGTTTCGCCGGCCGTGACGAGCACGCGGGTATTCTATGAATATGACGCAAGCAACCGGCTTTCCAAGGTCAAGGTCAACCTGAACCCATTGGACAATAGCGCGGCCGTCACCAGTGGCGTGCCGGCAACCTATAATTATGAGACCAGCTATACCTATGACGGTACCAGCCAGCGTGTCGCGTCGATCAGCCAGAGCGACGGCACGCTGGTTGAGTTCAAATACGACACCAGTTTCCGGGTTTCGAAGATCACCGAGACGATCGGGGGCGGCGCGCCACAGCGCGTCACCGACATCGCCTATGACACGGTCGCGCGCATCACGACGGTGACCGATGCGCTGGGCCAGGCCACCAGGCTTGGCTATGATGCTTCGGGCAATCTGCTGTCGCTGATCCTGCCACCGTCTGGCACCGGTGACCCTGCGCCCGCGGTAAGTTTCACCTATGAAGCCAATGGCGACCTCGCCACGATGACCTCGGCCGGTAACACCACCACCTATGGCTATGACAACCGCGGCAATCGTACGCTCGAGCGTGACAGCCTCGGCAACACCGTAACGCGGACTTTTAGCGGCACCAACCTTTACACGGGAGCCAACACGCCCTCCTTCTGGACGGGGTCGAACGCGACCATCGCGCAGGTAACCGGCACGCCCGCGGGCACGGCCTTGTCGATGACGGCGACCGCCAACAATCTGTCGATCGCAATTCCAGCCACGCAACAGGTGCCGGTCGCCGCCGGCGATACGCTGACCTTTACCGTCCAGCTTGTCGGTGGCAATTTCACCACCGCCAGCCTCGCGCTGCTCGGCGGCACGTCCCTGTACGGCAATAATGGCGATTCCTCGGCCGTCATCCTGTCCGGACCGGGAACCCTGTCGCAAATCACCGGCGGCGCGTTCCAGGTCAGCGGTCTCTCCACCACCGCCGTCACCACCGTCAGCGTCACGCGCAGATTCACTCAGGCGGAATATGTCCAGTCACGGGTCTTTGTCGGCTCCGCTTCCGCTGGCACCACCAGCGGCAATTCGATCATCTTCGCCAACGCCAACCTCGCCGTCTCGCGGAACCTCTATACCGGGGCCAACACGCCCGCCTTCTGGACGGGCTCGAACGCGACCATCACACAGGTAACCGGCACGCCGGCGGGCACGGCCTTGTCGATGACGGCGACCGCCAACAATCTGTCGATCGCAATTCCAGCCACGCAACAGGTGCCGGTCGCCGCCGGCGATACGCTGACCTTCACCGTCCAGCTCATCGGTGGCAATT
>NZ_JSXI01000027.1 GCF_000803065.1 Sphingomonas sp. ERG5 | reverse complement strand
AGATGTGTATAAGACACAGCTTTAACAGTATATATGAACGCCCGATAACAGGCCCCTGTCAACATCGGAGACCTTCCCCATGCGTATATTTGTCACCGGCGCGACCGGCTTTGTCGGCGCGGCCATCGTTCGCGAACTGATCGCGGGCGGCCATGACGTACTTGGCCTCGCACGCTCCGATGCCGGCGCCGACACGCTCGCGGAGATGGGCGCCGAAACCCAGCGCGGCTCGATCGAGAATCTCGCAAGCCTTGGCGAGGGCGCACGCGTGGCGGACGCGGTCATTCACACCGCCTTCAATCACGACTTCTCCCGCTTCGCGCAGAATTGCGAGGACGACCGGCGCGCGATCGAGGCTTTGGGCGCGGCGCTTGAGGGATCCGATCGTCCCATGCTGGTGACTTCGGGTCTCGCGCTGCTTGCGCCGGGCCGGATCGCAACCGAGGCGGACAGCCCGTCGCCCGATTTCCTGCGCGCGTCCGAACGGGCAGCGGCCGCCGTCGCGGCGCGCGGGGTGCGTGTGTCCTCGGTACGCCTTGCCCCGTCCACGCATGGCGAGGGCGATCATGGTTTCATCCCGCATCTGATCGGCCTTGCGCGTGAAAAAGGCGTGGCGGCCTATATCGGCGATGGGCAGAATCGCTGGCCCGGCGTGCATCGGCTCGATGCGGCGCGGCTTTACCGGCTGGCGATCGAGCAGGGCGTCGAGAGCGGCCCCTATCATGCGGTTGACGACGTGGGGGTTCCCTTCAAATCGATCGCCGAGATCATCGGCCGCCGGCTCGGCGTACCGGTGATCTCCCAGACTCCGGAGGAAGCGGCTGAGCATTTCGGCTGGTTCGCGATGTTCGCCGGCATGGATATTCCGACCTCGAGCGAGCGGACCAGGAAAGCGCTTGGCTGGAATCCGCAACAGCCCGGCCTCCTCGCCGATATCGATCAGCCGGCATATTTTGGCGGCTGATCAGGGCGCGAGGCCGATCGAAGCCATGCTTCGATCGGCCTCGGACGCGGACGCCTCGCCTCCACCCGGATCATCCGCTATCCGGTCAGCCATGATCAAGACACTCATGGTGGCGGCCCGGGATCGCAATCGCCTCGCGGAGATCACGAGCATCGCCACGCGGTACGGGCTTGATGTCCTGCTCGTGCGCCTCGGACTCGAAGCGAAGGCGCGCGACGTCGATGGCGCGATGGACGCCGACACCCTGCCTCACCGCACCCGGCTCGCACTCGAAGCGCTGGGCCCGACCTTCGTGAAACTGGGGCAAATCCTCGCCACGCGCGCCGATCTGTTGCCGCCACACTGGATCGCGGAACTGGAGCATCTGCACAGCCGCGCACCGACTTTGCCGTTCGAGACATTGCGGCCAGAGGTCGAACTCGCCCTTGGCCAGCCGCCGGAGGCCGCCTTTGCCAGCTTCGATGCGACGCCGCTTGCCGCCGCCTCGATGGCGCAGGTGCACAAGGCGGTACTGGCCGATGGCCGACCCGTCGTGCTCAAGATCCGGCGCCCCGGGATCCGCCCGGTCATGGAAGCCGATCTCCGCCTGATCGCGCATCTCGCCACGATCGTGGAGAATGCCAATGCCGATGCGCGCCGCTTCGCGCCGGTCGCGATGGTCAGGCAATTGGCGCAGGCAGTGCTGGAGGAACTCGATTTCAGCAATGAGGGCCGCAATGCCGACCGGTTGCGCGACGATTTTTCCGGCAATGAGAAACTCGTCGTGCCGGAAATCCATTGGGAATGGACCTCCGAAGCGCTGCTGGTGATGGACTATGTCGATGGCGTGCCGCCCCGTGACGGCGACACGTTGCGCGCCGCCGGCATCGACCCCGCCGAGATCGCCAGCCTGAGCGCCGACGTCGTGCTCGACATGGTGCTGATCAACGGCCGCTTCCATGCCGATCCGCATCCGGGCAATCTGCTTTGCTTGCCCGGCAACCGTCTGGCGCTGCTCGACCTGGGCATGATCGGCCATGTCAGCCCGCGCCGGCGCGAGGAGTTTCTGAGCTTCGTCCAGTCGCTGACCTCGGGCGACCCGGGCGCGCTGGCGGACACGCTGGCGATCTGGTCGAAAGACAGTGGCGTACCCCGCGACCGCATCCTGCTCGCGGCGGAACAGTTGGTCGCGCGGCATGGCGGGCAGCGCCTGATTCTCAGCGCGATGGTCGCTGATTTCCTGCCCTTGCTGCGCAATGAGGGGCTGGTACTGCCGCCCGACCTGTTGCTGATCTTCAAGGCGCTGGTCACGGTCGATGGCGTACTTGCCGGAATCGAGCCGGGCTTCGACCTTTCCGCGGCAATGCGTCGATCCTATACGCGGATCCTTGCCGCACGCTTGTCGCCGGGAAGCTGGGGACCGGCGCTGGGCGCGGTGCTGTGGGAAATCGCCAAGGTGGGAGACGATGCCCCCCGCCTGATCCGTGCCGCGGTCCAGAAGCTCGAAAGCGGCCCGGCAAAGGTCGATACCAGCGAGAAGGACATTGCCCAGGCGATCGCCGCGACCGGACGATGGGTGGGGATGGCGATCCTGCTGGCGGGCGCGACGATCGGTTTTGGGGTGATCGTTGCCGCTTTTCTGCGCTGAGCACGCCCGCGCGGGGCCGTCCTTCGGGCAGGAATTCGTCAGATCAGAAGAGCATGATCCAGTCGGGCGAACCTCGCTTCCTGCCGGTCGCCACGAACCGGATACCAGCGAACAGAGGTCAGTCGAATGGGCAGGGCCAGAACGGCCCTCCGCTTCTCCCGGGCGCTCGCAGCCCCCTTCTACAGCGCCATCGACCTGGGTGGAATTGCCCCCGTTCGGGCTGAGCTTGTCGAAGCCCATACGCTGCGCGTGCCCTTCGACAGGCTCAGGGCAAACGGGGGTGGGTTAACCCAGCTCGAAACCGTTCTAGCGCGAACGCCCGCGCGCGGTCACCGGCCAGATATCGACCAGCACATCGCCTCGCACCACATGATAGGCGTCGTACAGATTGACGGTAGGGTCGCAGTGGGGAACCTGCAGGCTCACCACATCAGCGAGCCGCCGCCCCTCCCCCGAGGGAAAGATCGCACCATGTTCGTCGCCCATGAAGCGATAGGCGGCACCCTCGGGTGCGCCGTTCGCCACCACCGGCGAACCGCCATCGGTGGCGAACGCCTTGAAGCCGGCATCGATGGTGATCATGCCCGGCGTGTTGGCGCTGACCACGCGGGCATCGACGAACAACGACGTTTCGAACAATTGCTCGCCATGGCCACCCAGGTCGCACTCGGCATATTGCCGGTCCATGAAGACGTAGGATCCGACCTGGAGCTCGGTAAAGGCGCCGAGATCGCCATCGATGCGGTGCGTGCCGGTGCCGCCGCCACTGACGATGCCGGCCGGCGTTCCGGCGGCCTGGAGCGCCGTGACGATGGTCGTAAGATAGGCGGTGCGCTCCTCGATCGCCGTACGGCGATCGGCATAGGAGGCGATATGCTGATGCACCCCGCAATAATATTGCACGCCCTTGAAGCGGAGCGAGGGTTGCGCGGCGATGTCGCTTGCCAGTGCCACCGCGGCATCGAGCGAAGTGACGCCGGTGCGGTGGATGCCGGGATCGATATCGATCAGCACGCCAAGCGGCCGATCGGCGGGAAACACCGCCGCCAGCGCGCGAACATTATCGGGATGATCGACCACCACCATCAGGTCGGCGATCCGGTCGTGAAGCGCCTTCAGTCGGGCGATCGCCGGGGCCGAGACCACCGGTGACGTGATCAGCACGCTGTCGACCTCGCCGCTGTCAGTCAGCGCTTCAGCCTCGCCGAGCTTCGCGCAGCAAATGCCCACGGCCCCCGCCGCGAGTTGCAAGCGCGCCACATCCAGGCTTTTGTGCGTCTTGGTGTGCGGCCGCAGCTTCACGCCTTTGCCCGTAGCGAAATCGGCCATGCGCGCGATATTGCGGTCGAGCGCATCTCGATCGATGACCAGCACCGGGGTGTTCAGCGCGGCGCGCGACCCGGGCAGGTCGATCAGGTAATCATGGAGGTGGAGGTCGGTCATATGGCTGCCCTGACGATCAAAGACGTGAAGATCAAGCTGATGGCGGGTCGATGCCGAACAGGCTCGTCAGATGCGCATTGGCAAATTTTGCGGTCGGGTCCGTGTCGCGCCGGATCGCGCCGAAGCGTTCGGCCATCGGATAGAGATCATGGACATCGCGCGCGGTCAGATTGTGCCGCTTGGCCCAGTGCGGACGGCCGCCATGGGCGCGGAAGATCGTCTCGGCCCCCGCGAAGACCGCTTGCCATGGCATCTTGGTATATTGGTGCATCGAGACCGACGCGCCCGGCCCCTGGTTGAACGGACTGAGCCAGATATCGTCGCCCGCGACGATACGATATTCGAACGGGAAGCTGACCGGCAGGCGGTTCTTGCGAATCCAGGCGACGACCTCGTTCAGCGCCGCGAAACCGGCAGCGCGCGGCAATTCATATTCCATCTCCTCGAAGCGTGTCGTGCGATCCGACGGAAATACGCTATAGGCGGGGCCGCGGCGGCTTCCCTTCCCGATCAGGCGCATCAGCGTCCGCTGCAGCACCGGCGTCAGCGTCGGCATTACGGTCGCCAGTTCGCAATAGAATTTGAAGATGCCCTCCGACATGTCCGACGTCGCCTTGGGCTCGGGCGTCGGATCGCATATGTCGAGCGTCTTGAGGATCGCTTGATCGGAATAGGGGAAAAGCCAGAATTCGACATGGCGGTGCCGCTTCTCGAGTTCCGGCCATTGTTCGATGATTTCGGCCAGCGGCATGATACTAAGCCGCTCCACCAGATGATAGGCCGGCAGGATATCGACCTCGATCCGCGTGACGACGCCGAGCAGCCCCAGCGACAGCCGTTGCGCCTGGAACAGGTCGGGCCGCTCGGTGGCGCTGCATTGCACCATCGAGCCATCGGCCAACACCAGCCGGAAGCCGCGCGCAAACGTCGCGAGGCTGCCAAGCTCCGCGCCGGTGCCATGCGTACCGGTCGAGACCGCCCCGGCAAGCGACTGCGGATTGACGTCGCCCTGATTGGGCAGCGAATAACCCTTGTCCCACAGCGCGCGAGTCAGGCGAGCCAGGCTCCAGCCGGCTGGTGCCCAGGCGCTGCGGCCATCGGGCGCGATCTCGATGCTGCCCTCCAACGAGTCGAGACACAGCAACAAGCCATCGGTTTCGCACAAGGGCATGAAGGAATGCCCGGCACCGACCACGCGCACTTTGCCGGCCTGGGCGATCCGTTTGCTCAGATCGTCCTCAGTCACGGGATGGACGATATCGGCGGGCCGCGCCACGACACTGCCTGACCAGTTACGCCACTCGGTCATGCTGCTCCTCCATTGTCTTCACCACGCAGCACAAGGCGCAGCATCCGTGCAGCTTCGGCAAAAACATCATCGCGGGGGATGCTGTCCTCCTCGCTCAGCATCTCATCAGTGACGTAGCCGAACTCGACCGCCATCCGGACGCGGCGCCACAACACGTGACGGGGCAGTTCGGGAAAGAACGGCGCATAAGCCTCGACCTGGCGATCGGTGACGTAGCGGTGCGATTCGATCCGGACATGCGCGAGCTTCGGCGTGGCGTGGAGCGCCCGCTCGATCCACACACCGCCTGGCTCGGATTCGGTTACCCGCGCCGTCTCGCGCAGCAATTCCTCGATATTGGCGGTGACGACATCGATACCGTGCGGCAGATGACGCTCCATCCAGGCGACCAGCACCTGATTCTGACGCTCCATCAGGCGCCAGCCAAGCGCCTCGATCACCGCATATTTATCTTCGAAATAGCGATAGAGCGCCGGGGGCGTCACGCCGGCCCGATTGCAGATCAGGTTGGTCGAGATACGCTCCATCCCGATCTCGGCCAGCAACGCGCCGGCGACATCGAGCAGATGTTCGCGAGTCTGTTGTGCGCGCGCCTGTTTGGGCGGCGCTTTGGGTACGGCACCGGCATCGGCCGGGGCGGCCGCGCCTGATTTCGTCATGTTCGTCAAGTTTCACTCTCAATGGTGTTGAAGATCTGGCGCGCGCTGACGCGATGCAGCCAGGTCGTGATGATCAGGAAAAGGCACAGTGCGGCGGCCCCCAGGCCCAGTGCACCGCGAGTCTCGGCATCGCTCACCAGCATCGAGGCGAAGAGCGGGCCGAGACTTGCACCAAGCAGCTGTGCGCCACCCAGCAGCACCGCGGCGCGGCGCGTCGGGTCGGCCTCGATCGCCATCGGCACGAGAAAGGGCAGCGCGAACAGCCAGAGAAAGCCGAACAAGCCCGACAGGACCAGGAACAGCCCGGCGGGGGGAAGCAGCGCGAACCCGCCCAGCACCGCCAGACTGGCGAGGCCGCACAGCGTCAGCATATGGCTCCAGCGCACCCGGCCCGCGAGCAATGTCGCCAGCGCGCCGCCCGCCACCTGGCAGGCAAGCGAGATCGACACCGCGGCGCCGATCACCATCGGCCCATGGCCCGCCTGACGCGACAGCGGCTCGGCATAGACCCAGACGGCGCCGATCGACACGAGATAGAAAAATGCCGCCAGGAGCGCGATCCAGCCGCGCATGACGGGGAATCCGGCGGGCCCGCCATCCGCCGCGCCACCAGGCAGCGGCACATATTGGTTCGGCAGCGCGAACGCCGCCGCCATCGCCACGAGACATAATATGGCAAGCGACACGAAGCCGCCATCGACACCCCAATGCGGCATCACCGTCGCCGCCAACATCGCCGCCAGGAGAAACTGGGCCAGCGTCTGGACAGTCAGATAGATGCCGGCCCAGCGCTCCGGCGTGGGCGAACGCGCGATCATCGACAAGGTGATCCAGATCAGAACGCCGCTCGGCACCCCCGCGGCGGCGCGGGCCAGCACGAGATCCGGCCCCTGCAAACGCGCGGTCAGCGCATCGATCGCCGCCAGCGCCAGGCAGGCGAGCACGGCAATCAGGCGCAGCCGCACCGGCTTGAACAAAGCGCCCGCCAAAATCGCGGCCGCCCCCATGGCGAGCAATTCGACGGTCGCGGCATATCCGATCTGCGCCGCGGACAGCCGTCCGCTTTCGGCCAGTGCGCCGAGGAGCAAGGGCTGGAGTCCGGGGATCATGATGCCCACGACACCGAAGATCAGCGCCGCGACGATCTCCCGCCCCGACAAAGCGTGACCGCCGACCCAGTGAGTGGAGTCCGTCGCGTTGATCGTGGTGCTGTGCGCGGTCATGAGATCAATGTGCCCCGGCAAAGACCGGCGGACGGCGCTGCGCCCAGGGGCACGCCTCCTCCAGCTCGAAAGCGAGTTCGAACAGCATCCGTTCCTGCCCCACATCGGCGGCGAACTGCATGCCGACCGGCAAACCGTCCGGCGTCCAGTGCAGCGGCACGCTCATCGCCGGCGCGGCGACGTAATTCTGCAAATTGGTCAGGTTCATGAAGTTGAAGATCCGCTCCGACAGGATCATCGGCGGCACGTCACCGGCGATTTCGCCGATCGCAACCGGCGGGGTGAGCAGGACGGGCGACAGGATGACGTCGAACCGCGCGAACCAGCCGCGATAAGCCGCGATCATGCCGCGCTGGCGCGCCATCGCGGCATCCACGTCCGCTGCGCCGAACCCAGCGCCAAGGCGTGCCAGGTTCAGCGTGAACGGCTCGAACATCGTCTCGTCGGGTTCACGGCCAAGCATCCGGCGTGCCATGCCGACCGCCGCCGCGGCGCCGGTCGAGAAAGCGAGAGCGAAATCGCGACCAAGAACTTTACCGTCGATCGGCCATGATGTGGGTTCGACATGATGGCCGAGCTGCTCAAGCAACCCGAGGGCAGCGTTCAGGCTGTCAGCCACATCGGCATGTGGTCTCTGACCGGCGACGCCCTCGCTCAGATAGCCGACCCGCAACCGGCGTCTCGCGGGGCCGGTGACCAGCCCGACAAAGGGCAAGCCGGACTCCGGGACTGGGCGTTCGGTGGCCGCGAACAGGCCTGCCGAATCCCGCACGCTACGGCTCAGGCAATGTTCGACGGTCAGGTCGAACCGCCCCGCCGGCGCCTGTTCCTCGACGAGCCGGCCCGTCGAGGGCTTCATCCCGAACAGGCCGCAGGCCGATGCCGGGATCCGGATCGATCCGCCGCCATCGGCCGCATCAGCGAATGGCACGATGCCGGCGGCAACGGCCGCCGCGGAACCGCCAGAAGAGCCGCCGGGCGTCCGGGTCAGATCCCAGGGGTTCCGCGTCGGTCCAAAGGCGAGCGGCTCGGTCGTGGGCAGAAATCCGAATTCGCCCAGCGCGGTCTTGCCAATGACCACCAGCCCCTGCTGCTCGAGCTTCGCGATCGACGCACTCGGCGCGGTGGCCGGGGGCAAGCCCCTCGTCATGCGCGAACCCCAGCGCGTCGGTGCGCCGGGCATGTCGTACATATCCTTGACGAGATAGGGCACGCCGGCGAACGGCCCGTCCAGGCCCGGTGTCGCGGCGCGTGCGCGGGCTTGCTCGAACAAGGGCGTCACGAGGAAATTCAGCACCGGCTGCAATGCCTCTGCCCGTTCGATCGCGGCATCGACTGCCTCGACCGCGCTGATATCGCCGCGCCGGATCATCGCCGCCATTTCGGTCGCGTCGGCCACCGGCGTGAGATTCCCCCGACCCGTCATGCGACACCCCGAATTTGCCGGATCATCACGACGCCGCACAACGCCAGGCAAGCGGAGAGCGCATAAAGCATGGGATAGCCGGAATAGCTCACCACCAGCGCGGCGATCGCGGGCGCCAGCACCTGGGGCAGCGCATTCGCCACATTGATCACGCCAAGGTCGCGGCCCCGGTCAGCGGCGCTGGGCAGAACCTGGGTGATCAGCGCGAACTCGACCGAGGTGTAGATGCCGAAGCCGGCACCCAGAATGGCCGCTGCGATCAGCGCGCCGGTCCAGCCGGGCCCCGCCGCCAGCACCGCCATGCCGCACGCCAGCAGGATTCCTGCGACCATGACGAAGATCTTGCGCCGCCCCAATCGGTCCGACAGCAACCCGGCCGGGATCATGACCAGCACCATCGTCACGACATTGACCGCGGTCATCGTCACGACATCGCCGGCCGGATCGGTCCGGTGCATCACATCGCCGAGATAATAGAGCAGATACAATGTGCCGACGGCATAGACGAGATTGATCGCGAAACGCGTCATCCACGCCCAGCCCAGATCGGGATGAAGCCGCGGATCGATCCAGAACCCGGCGAGGAAGGGCTTCCAGGCAAAGGCCGGACGAAGCCGCCGGTCAAGGACGAGATCGCGGCGCAGCATGAGATAGGGCAGCGCCGCCACGATCAGGATCGCGACACACATCAGATAGGCCGCGGCGATGCTCGGCAGCGCCGCTTCCGCCGCCGCGACCCCGCAGACAAGGCCCAGTATCTGCGCAATCCCGAGCCAGCCGCCGACTGACCCGCGCTGCGCGACGGGGACCTGATCCGGCACCGCCGCCACCACCGCCGCAAACATAGCATTGAGCGAGACCTGCGCCAGGCACCAGCCGATCACCATCACCGTTACGCTTTGCGCCGTGGCGAGCAGGACCAGGCTGGACGCACCCCCGACAGCACCGAGGAACACCCAGGGCAGCCGCCGCCCGAACCGCGACACCGTCCGATCGGAGAGCGCGCCGAACAACGGGTTCGCGATCAGCGAACAGACCGCGCCCGCCGCGGTGACGATCCCCAGCACGGCCACCTTGTGCTCGGGCGAGATCGCCTGCGACTGAACGCCGAGGAGCAACTGAATCGGCCCGAACAGGGCGACCCACAACCCGAAATTCGCCGCCGATATCGCCGCGACCCAGGGCCATTTCACGGCAGCCCGGGGTTCGTCGACCACCGCCTGCCAGGTCGTGGGCGCGGCAGTCGTCATGCGTCGACGACCGCCTGAGCCCGGATCAGGTCGCGATACCAGAGATAGGAATCCTTGGGCGTGCGCACCATCGAGTCATAATCGACATGCACCAGCCCGAAGCGCTGGTCATAGCCCGCCGCCCATTCGAAATTGTCGAGCAGCGACCAGGTGAAATAGCCGCGCACATCCGCGCCGTCATCCATCGCTTGCCGCAGCGCGCGAAGATGGCCGTCGAGAAAATCGATCCGGCGCTGGTCGGCAACCCGGCCCTGGGCATCCGGGCCATCGGCATAGGAACAGCCATTCTCGGTGATGTGGATCGGCGGCAGCGCATCGCCATAGCGTTCGCGCAGCAGCCGCAGCATCTCGGCCAGCCCATCGGGAATGACCGGCCAGTCGAAATCGGTGCGCGGATAACCCTCGATCTCGGGCAGGTCGAACGGCAGGTCGGACGGCATCTCGAAGGAATCGACATGCCGCACCTGCGCATTGGGCGCCCCGACCCGCACCGGATTATAATAGTTGAGCCCATACCAATCGAGCGGCGTGGAGATGATCTTCAGATCGTCCTCGACCGGGCCTGGCATCGCCGCATCAAGCCCGTCGGGATAACGTCCGAACAGCAACGGGTCCGAATAGAGCCAGTTGACCAGTGTTTCGTAAAAGCCCGCCGCGCCGCGATCCTCGGCGGAATCGCTCGCCGGCCAGACCGGCGCCTGATTGTTGGCGATCCCGATCTGGCGGCCGCCCGCCGCGCGGAGCGCCTGCACCGCAAGCCCGTGCCCAAGCAGCTGATGATGCGCGACCGGCAAAGCGCCGATCCCGAGCGCACGGCCCGGCGCATGCGCGCCAAGCGCATAAGCGAAGTTCGTCAGCACCATCGGCTCATTGAGCGTGATCCACATGCCGACCCGGTCGGCCAGCCGCTCCCCGACGATCGCGGCATAATCGGCGAAACGATACGCGGTATCGCGGTTGAGCCAGCCTCCCGCATCCTCCAGCGGCTGCGGCAAATCCCAATGAAACAGCGTGACGACCGGGTTGATGCCGGCCCCACGCAGTTCGTCCACCAACCGATCGTAGAATTCCAGTCCCGCCGGATTGACCGCACCACTCCCCGCCGGGACGATCCGTGGCCAGGCGATGGAAAAGCGATAATCGGTCACGCCGAGATCCCGCATCAGCGCGACGTCTTCGCGATAACGGTGATAATGGTCGGCCGCCCTGGCGCCGCTGGAACCATCGATGATCCGCCCGGGTTCGCTGCAGAACGTGTCCCAGGTGGATACCCCGCGGCCATCCTCGGTCACCGCGCCCTCGATCTGATAGGCGGATGTGGAGACTCCCCAGCGGAAATCAGCCGGGAAGCGCGGCGGTGGCAGTGTCGTCGTGGAATTCATGATCAGTACCGAACCCCGAGCTCGACGCCCCAGAAGCGCGGGCGATCCATCCGGACATAGGGCGTACCGAGCGTATCGGCCGAAATCAGATTGAGCGTTCGCGGCGTGCGGACGTCGAACAGATTGTCCGCGAACAAGGCCACCGAAAAACGGTCGTCGGGCAAGCGCCAGCCGATCCGCGCATTGACGATCTGACGGCTCGATCGCAATTTCTTGAGCTTGGAGAAATCGACCAGGCCCGCGATCGACGCATCGCTGCCTTTCACGGGATCGGTTATCGCACCATTGAGGCGGACGCGGGAGGTGTAGCTATAACTGGCGTCGGCAAAAATCGCCGAGCCGCTACTCAGTCGATGAGCATAATGTGCTCCGAGGACGAAACGGAATTTGGGCTCACCAGTTGGCTGGCCGGAAATATCGACGTCTCGCTCTGTGCGCTTCAACCAGGTCGAGTCGATATAGCTCGCGACCCCACTCAGCTTCAGATCTTTCGACACCACCAACTGGGTTTCGAGATCGACGCCATAGGCCTCGCTATCGCCCGACCGCGTGACATATTGCGGGATGCCGGATCCGGAGACGGTTTCCAGGCTGATCGACTGGCGATTGGCATATTTGAAATAATAGCTCGAGATGTTGAACCGCAGCCGCCGGTCGAACAATTCGGCCTTCGCGCCCGCCTCGTAACTCCACACCGATTCCGGCGCGAAGAAGGAGTTGATCTGGACACTGTTGAACCCGCCCGCCTTGTAGCCGCGCGTCGCCGAGGCGAAGAGCATGACATCGTCGGTAGCCTTGTAGTCGATCACGAAGCGTGGGCTGACGTCGGAGAATGTCTCCTTGCGGTTGAAGCGGACGCCCTCAAGCGGGCCGGCGTTGAAAATGAGATCGCCGATGGCCGCATTGAGGAAGGTGTTGACGTCGATTATCTCAGCATTGGGGAACAACGGCGCACCGACGATCGCATTATAAAGGGCCCCTGGAGCCGCCACTGTATCGAGGCCCGGCGCGACATGACGATCGTTGAGCCAGGCGAAGCTCTTCTCGTCACGCGTATAGCGCAGACCGACCGTAAGATTGAGCTTGGGTGTCACCGACCAAGTGGCGTCGCCAAACGCCGCATAGGATTTGTTGCGGGTATAGTTGTTCATGTCCTCGCGCCAGGGTAGACCAAAGACCGGCAAGCCGAAGCTGTCGAGGATGGAGAAAACCGGGAATCCCGCCACGGCTCCAAGCGCGGTATTGACCGAATCCGTGAACAAGGTAACCCGGCTCGTCTGCCGCCCGCGCTCCTGGAAATAGCTCAGCCCGGCAACCAGGTTCAGCGTGTCGCTCGAATGCGCCAGCCGCAACTCCTGATAGAAGCTGCTGTTCTTCTCGATATTCTCGGTGTCGAGATAGCGCGCGCGGATGTTGGTGCCATCCTCATCCTCGCGGTTGCTGGTGTGGAATTGCTTATAGGCGCTGATGCTGGTCAGCGTGACCGGGCCGAAGTCGTGATTGGCGGTCAGCGTCACCGCATTGAGAATGCGCGCTTCACGCGACTTGAGCACATCGTTGGTGAAGGGCCCATCCGGATCCTGGCTGAGCGCGAACTTGCTGATCCCGATTGCGGCAGGGCCGTCCTTGTCGGTATCGTCATGATCGTAGCTGAGCGTGATGTCGGTATCGCTGTTCGGCTCGTAACGCAGCGCCGCGCGACCCGACCAGTTATTCTCGCGCTCGTACCGCGCCCCGGTAACCGCATCGGTCAGATAGCCGTTGCGTTTGTTGTACACGCCATTGACCCGCAGGAAGAGCGTATCGGTGATCGGCACATTGACCATCGCATCGATGCGATGCTTGCCATAATTACCGATCCGCACCGTCGCGGCAGCCTCCAGCTTGTCGACCGGCTTGCGGGTAATGATCGAGATCGCGCCCGCCGACGTATTGCGGCCGAACAGCGTGCCCTGCGGCCCCTTCAGCACTTCGACGCGCTCGACATCATTGAAGAAGATCAGCGCCGCGCCTGAACGCGCCGAATAGACGCCGTCAATGAAGATACCGACCGCCGGATCGGTGCCGATGCCGAAATCGTCGGTACTGACACCGCGGATCGTAAAGGACGGCTGAGTCACCGAGGAGTCGTTGATCGACAGGCCCGGCGTGAAGGTATCGAGATCGCCGATGCTCTGCGCGCCAAGCGATGCGATCGCCTCCGCGTTGAAGGCGGTGATGCTGATCGGCACATCCTGCAACGACTGTTCGCGCTTCTGCGCGGTGACGATGATGTCGTCGAGACCTGAATTGTCGCCTGAATTGCCAGTCGCCTGACCCGCCGCCTGACCCGCCGCCTGACCCGCCGCCGTGGCGGGGTTCCCGGCCTGCGCTTCCTGCGCCAGCGCCTGACCACTTACCGCCACCGCGACGACGCTCGCCGCCATCAGCCATGTGTTCCGATATCGCATCGCCCACCCCTTTCCCTGTCCCGGGTATTGGAATGAAATCTAGCCATGACTATTATGTAGTCAAGGCTATATTTTAACGATTGGAAATTGCGTCCTAATTCAAACGAAACAGCCTATCTCAGCGAGATTCGGTGCCACCGGATAGCCAGTTACCTTGACCCCGGCCGCATCGAGCCAGGCATGCGCATCGATTGGCTTCTCATCGCCTCGGCCTGCGCCGAAATGCATTACCGTGGGAATGCCGCGCCGCCGCAGCATCATCTGCGCCGCCATGGCCTGTTGCAGGCATACCGAACGGAACGGCATGAACGGCGCGGACGCGCGCACTGCCCAGCCTATGTCCCGGGCAAGCCTGATCTGCCTGTCGGTCGCGCCTTCGGCATGGGCAGCGACACGCGGGTCGGTCGGCGGCACGAACGCGCCCAGTCGCCTGGCGATCCTGGCGAACGGGAACAGCAGCAGCGAGATGCGCGCAATGAACATGCTTATCGCCGCTTCGATCACCAGCGCGCGCCGGTGATGGCCGACGCCGCCAAGCGTGCGGACCTTACGGGCGAGTGACCGCAACCGCGCCATGTTTTTCCATTTGTTCGAGGAACGCTTCGACTTCGCTGCGACAAATATCGGGCTCGATCACGAACTCACGCTGCAAGGCAGCGCACACCGCGTCGATGTCGCTCGGCGTCTCGATCAATTCCCAGATGCGTGCACCCACCTCGTTGACGCCAAGATAATTGCCCTTTTCGGCGCTCATCATCATGATCTCGTCGCCCACGCGCGCGCTAAGCCAGTCACCCCGTCGTTCGATCAACCCGCCATCCTTTCAGCCATATTCTGCGTCGGCGCATAACCAAGCCGCGCCATCATCGGGGCATGGTCACGCTCGATCCGCGCGACCTGTTCCGCATTTAATTCATCGCGCCACCCGCCCGAAACCCCGCGGCGGAAGAAACTACCGGGCCCCTTACCTGATTTGGGCCGCGGCGCTTCGCGAAATCCGCGCGCCTCTTCCTGTTTCTTCAGTTCGCCGAATGCGGCAAAGTCGGCGGCGCGCGCAGTTTCCTCGGGGGTCGCATCGATACCGGCAAAGGCGAGCGCCGTCCGCAGCACGCCACTGGTATCGGCATGCATATCTTCATAGCGCACCAGATGGACCGGAATGTCGGTCTGCGTCAGCCATGCGTCGATGAACCTGCTCCAGCCCGCAAGTCGCTGGCGCAGCTGGTTGGGCTGGCGATCGCGATGACCGCAAAAGCTCGAGTCGATATCGGCCATGAACCCGATCGCCTCGTCGATGCTGGTACGATTGTGGTTGGCCAGCGACGGCGCGACGTCTCGCGGATCGCGCACGATCAGGATTGCGCCATCGGCGCCCTTGGCCCCGGCCATCAATGCGCTGCCATCGACGTTATAGCTGTAGGAATCGTGCGTCTTCACGAAACGGGTGTGGCCGATCATCGTCTCGACTTCGTCCGGGTCTTCGTCGATGACTTCTTGCGCCAGCGCCGCGTAAACCAGGGGGCGCAACGCGTCGCACTCCTCGTGCGTCAGCAGTGCGGAGGGAAACATCATGATCGAATCGAACCAGCCGCGCGTGCTGGCGATACCGCTGCGCTCCGGAATATCGTTGATATCGACCGGCACGTCGCGGCGCAGATTGGCGACCAGCATCCGGAACCAAGTATTGCCCGATTTCGGATAGGAGGCAAGCCAGTAGGTCTTCCTCAAGCCGCACGCTCCAGCAGCTCGAGTTCGCGCCAATGCGCCTCGAGCCAGCCGATCACGGCGGGAAATTTGGCGAAGTTGAGCTCGCGGGTCAGCGTGAACACGCCGGCGCGCTGGCTGATCGCCGCCGCCGCCTGGAAATAGAGTGGCTGCTGTTTCATCCGCCGCACCATTGCCGGGCGATAGGCATTACCGCGCACCATCAGCGCACCATCGACGATATTGGGGCGCTGGATTCCCGGAACCGCCGGCGGCCGCGCTTCGCGCAGCACATAGATCGCGGCCAGCGGCAGCGCGACAATCGACGCCGCGCGCGGTTCGACATAGAATTTCTCCAGCACCTTGCGCACCGGCGCCGCGCGGCGTTCGCTCATGTCGAGTTTGTCGATCGAATTCTGCCAGAGCTTCAGCTGGCGCCCGTCGGGCTGGACCCAGGGCAATCCATCCGAATCCATCGAGATGCCGCAGAAATCATCGGTGACCAGATCATAACCGGCGTCCGACAAGGCTGCGGCCAGGGTCGACTTCCCGGCCCCGGACGGTCCACAGAACAGCACTGCGCTGTCACGAACCCGGACCGCACTGGCATGGAGCACGATGCGCTCGCGCTGATGCAGCAGAATGCCGAAACCCGTGCCGCTGACGAATATCGCGGCTTCCTCCCGGGCGATACCGTTAGCGGTCGCGAAGATGATCTCCCGGCCTTCGATCAACAGCATGTGAAGGATGCCAGGGACTTCGAGCAGGAAACGGCCATCGGCGACTTGCCAGTTCGGGCCGGACGATTCCACCTGATCCAATGTCGCTGGAACATCGCCTTCGCGAATGACCACGTCGGGGCCGACGCCCGGCACATCGTCGGCGGCGATCAGCCCAGGCAGGATCAGCTCACTCGCGACCGTGAGCCCGGAAACGGTATAGTGATACACGCGCGCTATCCCCATGACGCCGACCACCCCCGTGGCCACCCCGTTTGTGGCCATTTTACCGTTACCGCGCAACCGGATGCTATGTCCGGATTGGCCGCTTCCGTCCCGCTTTGACGGCGATCAGGCCGCCGCCTGGTCCAGCGCCTCGCTTGCCTCAAGCCATTTGGCCTCCGCGGCCTCCAGCTTCTCGGCGACATCGGCACGGCGCTTCATCAATTCGCTCATCGGCAATTTGGCCAGCGCCGGTTCGGCGGTCGAGGGATCGAACATCGCCTTGTCGAGCGCGCTTTGCTCGGCGGTCAGTTTGATCGTCACGGCCTCGGCATCCTGCGCCGCCTTGCGCAGCGCCTGCGCCTTTTCGCGATCCTGCGCCGCCGCCTTCTTGTCCTTCTTCCCGCCCTTGGCGCCGCCATCCTGTTTCGGCTGGTTCTTGCCCAGGATCAGGTCGGTATAGTCTTCCAGGCTGCCAGTGAACTCGGTCGCGGTGCCGTTATCGACCAGCACCAGCCGATCGGCGGTCAGCTCGATCATGTGGCGATCATGGCTGACCACCACCACCGCGCCTTCATAAGCGTTGAGCGCCTGGACCAAAGCCTCGCGCGCATCGACGTCCAGATGGTTGGTCGGCTCGTCGAGGATCAGCATATGCGGCGCGTCGCGCGTGATCAGCGCCAGCGCGAGACGCGCGCGCTCACCACCCGACAGCTTGCCGACCTTGGTCGTCGCCTTCTGCCCGGAAAAACCGAACCGCCCAAGCTGGCCGCGGACCGCGGCGGGTGAACTGCCGCCCATCATCCGCGTCATATGTTCGAGCGGCGTATCGTCGCCATCGAGCTCCTCGACCTGATACTGGGTGAAATAGCCGACGCGCATCTTGCCCGACGCGGTCATTTCACCTTCCATCGGCGTAAGCTGCGCGGCGAGCAGGCGCGCGAGCGTGGTCTTGCCGTTGCCGTTGCGCCCTAACAGCGCGATGCGGTCGTCCGGATCGAGCCGCAGGTTGAGCCGGCGCAGGATCGGCTTGTCCGCGGTATAGCCAACCGCCGCCATGTCGAGCGTGACCAACGGTGGCCGCAACTCGTCGGGGTTGGGAAAATCGAACGACAGCGTCGGGTCTTCGGCCAGCGCGGCGATCGGCTGCATCTTGGCGAGCATCTTGGCGCGCGACTGCGCCTGTTTGGCGGTCGAGGCACGCGCGCTGTTGCGGGCGATATAGTCCTGCAGCTTGGCGCGCTGCGCATCCTGGCTGGCTTTGGCGGCGGCGAGTTGCGCGGCGCGTTCGGCGCGTTGCTGTTCGAAACTGTCGTAACCGCCGGTATACATCGTCACCTTGCCGCCCTCGAGATGAAGGATGGTGTCGACGACATTGTTGAGCAGATCGCGCTCATGGCTGATCACGACCATCATCGCCGGATAGGCCTTGAGGAAATTCTCCAGCCACAGCGTCGCTTCGAGATCGAGATGGTTCGACGGTTCGTCGAGCAGCAGCAGGTCGGGCTCGGAGAAGAGCAGCGACGCCAGCGCAACGCGCATCTTCCAGCCACCCGAATAGCTGTCGAGCGGGCGATTCTGCATTTCCTCGTCGAAGCCGAGGCCGACCAGGATACCGGCGGCGCGTGCCGGCGCGGTATAGGCATCGATCGCCATCAGCCGCTCATAGACTTCGCCGAGCCGGTCGGGGTCTTCGCAGGTCTCGCTTTCCTCAAGCAAGGCGGCGCGTTCGGTGTCGGCGCCAAGCACCGCCTCGATCGGCGTGGTCACGCCCGAGGGCGCTTCCTGTGCGATATAACCGATGCGCGTCTTGCGCGGCATTTCGATCTCGCCGTCATCGGGCTCGAGCTGGCCGATCATCACCTTCATCAGCGTGGACTTGCCCGCACCATTGCGGCCGATCAGGCCGACACGGCTCTTCGGCGGCAGCGCCGCACTCGCGCGATCGAGAATCGTCCGCCCGCCCAGGCGCACCGTGATACCGTTGATATTCAGCATGGGCGCGCCCCTAGCATGGGAAATGGCCGGCCCCAAGTCCCTGACCGGGCCATGGGCGCGAAAGCGCATGGAACAGACCGATCGCGCGCCGACTCAGTCGACATCCGGGCCGGTATCCGGGACGGCGGCTACGCCCGACATCGTCACGCGATCGCCAGGCCGGTCTGATTCAGATCATTCCCGAACATCGTCATATCGACTCTCCGCCGCACGATGTGCAGCGCGGGGATAAGCCGTCCGACCGCCCCGCTGAATCGAGCGCGCATTGAAACGATCAGAGCCTGCCATGACCATCCCTGCCATGACCATCATCGCCATTTTTCCCGATACTCCCGCAGCACACCGGAAAAACTCCCGTGCGGATCCATCAAAATTCCCGCAGCTTTTCCCGCAGATTCCCGCAGAACGCTCAAAAAAGCGTTTTCCCGCAGCGTCTCCCGCAGCTGCGGGAAAATATGGGCATCCTGCGGCGATCGGCGGCGATCTCGCCCGGTGGAGCCCAGCCTCGAATACCCAACGTCAAATGACCGCCCCAAATGGTGGCGGTCGCCGCACGAATGTTTCATGGAGGAGGATTGAGGAGAGTGACATGAGCGTCGCATTTCGTCGCGAGAGCGACGAGGAACATCTGGAACCCAAGTTCGAAATCCCGATCGCGCCGGGAGCGAACATCGTCACGCCGCGCGGGTTGAAACTGATCGACGCGAAGGTGGTCGAGCTGAAAGACGCGGTGGAAACCGCGGTCGAGCCGGAGCTGGCGGTGCTGAAGCGCGAGCTGCGCTACTGGCATACGCGTCAGACCACCGCCGAAGTAGCGTCCCCTCCTGCCGACGGCGAAATCGGCATCGGATCGCGCGTGACGATCCGCATGGGCGGCAAGCAGCGCGTGGTCGAGATCGTCGGCGGCGATGAAGCCGACCCGGCGGAAGGGCGTATCGGCTTCGCCGCGCCGCTCGCTCGGGCGCTCGTCGGCGGGGAGGTCGGCGAACGGGTCGATTTCAACGGCGTTGCCGAGGCGATCGAAATTCTCGATAGCGTCGCGATCGGAGACAATTGATGGCCGAAAAATTCGAACGCCACCGTCAACCCTGGAAGCAGGACGAGGTGCAGAAGCTGCACACGCTCGCCAAAAAGGGCATGGGCCTGAAGGCGATCGCCAAGGCGCTGACCCGCACCGAGGAATCGGTCAAGGAACGCGCCAAGGAAGACGGGCTGAACATCGCGAAGCTGCGCTGATCCTTCCCTCATTCCCCTCGCTGCAAGCAAGGGGGTCAGGGATGAGTCGGCGATGACGCTAGCTCGATGCCCGTTTCATCGCTTCGGTCCGAAGCCGATGAGTTTTTTGAGCGCGCAGACACGCGCCCCCACCCCTGCCCCCTCCCTTGCCGGAGGGGTGGAGATAGAAGCTGTCCTCACCCACCTCCTACGACGCTATCATCCTCGGCGCGGGCGCCGCCGGCCTGATGTGCGCTGCCGTCGCGGGTCAGCGCGGCCGCCGCGTCCTGCTGGTCGATCACGCCGATGAAGTGGGGAAGAAGATCCTTATCTCGGGTGGCGGGCGGTGCAATTTCACCAATATCAACACCGCGCCCGACCGCTATCTTTCGGCCAACCCGCATTTCGCCAAATCGGCGCTCAGCCGCTACACCGCCGCAGATTTCATCGCCCTGGTCGATCGCCACGGTATCGCCTGGCATGAAAAGACGCTGGGCCAGCTGTTCTGCGACGGGTCGGCGAAACAGGTCGTCGCGATGCTGCTCGACGAATGCGCCATGGGGCATGTCGATCTGTCGCTTGGGCACCCGGTGGGCGCGATCGACCATGAAGATAGCCGGTTCCGGGTGACGATCAACGGTCGCACCATCGTCGCCACGTCGCTGGTTCTCGCCACCGGCGGGCCTTCGATCCCCAAAATGGGTGCGACCGGCTTCGCTTATGATGTCGCGCGGCGTTTCGGCCTCAAGATCGTCGAACCCCGCCCCGCCCTTGTCCCGCTGACGCTTGGCGGTGACGAGACGCTGTTCCGGTCGCTCTCCGGCGTGGCGACCGACGTGATCGCCAAATGCGGCAAGACCCAGTTCCGCGAGGCGGCCCTGTTCACTCATAAAGGGCTGTCCGGCCCGGCCATCCTGCAAATTTCGAGCTATTGGCGCTCGAGTGAAACGGTCGGCATCGATTTCCTGCCGACGCATGAGAGCGGCTGGTTGATCGACGCGAAACGCGCCCGTCCGCGCGCCGGATTCGCGTCGACACTGGCGAGCGCCCTGCCCGCCCGCCTGGCCGAAACGCTCGCCGACCGGCTGGCTCTGAGCGGAGAATTGTCCACGCTCACCGATCGCAAACTGGCCGACGCCGAGCGCCGCCTGGCCGATTGGCGTTTCGCCCCAAACGGCACCGAAGGCTATGCCAAGGCGGAGGTCACCGCGGGCGGAATCAGCACCGCCGAACTTTCTTCGCAAACAATGCAAGCCAAACGGGTGGAAAACCTGTATGCGATCGGCGAAGCGGTCGACGTCACTGGGTGGCTGGGCGGCTATAACTTCCAATGGGCATGGGCGAGCGGATGGGCCGCGGCACAGTCTATTTGACCGCAGAACAACATGTTGCGTCTTAGCCGTGGTGGCGGCGCAGCCCATTTTTTGAGAGACTCATGCCCTTTTCCAATCTTCCCCCGCTTCTGTCCGAAGCGCTCACCGAACGCGGCTATGCCGCTCCCACTCCAGTCCAGGCGGGCGTGCTCGAACCCGAAGCGATCGGCCGCGACCTGCTCGTCTCGGCGCAGACCGGCTCGGGCAAGACCGTCGCCTTCGGCCTCGCCATGGCGGCGCAGCTGCTCGACGAAGAAGGCCGTTTGCCTCAGCAGGGCCCGCTCGCACTGATCATCGCGCCGACGCGTGAGCTTGCGCTGCAGGTCAGCCGCGAGCTGATGTGGCTCTACGGCAAGACCGGCGGACGCATCGTCACCTGTGTCGGCGGCATGGATGCGTCGAAGGAACGCCGCGCGCTCAATTACGGTGCGCATATCGTCGTCGGCACGCCGGGTCGCCTGCGCGATCACCTCGAACGCGGCGCGCTCGACCTGAGCAAGCTGCGCGTCGCGGTCCTCGATGAGGCCGATGAGATGCTCGACATGGGCTTCCGCGAGGATCTCGAACAGATTCTCGACGGTACGCCGACCGAGCGCCGCACGCTGATGTTCTCGGCGACTATCCCGAAGCCGATTGCCGCGCTTGCCAAGCGTTATCAACGCGATGCGGTCCGTATTTCGACCGTTGGCGAAGATCGCGGCCATGGCGACATCGCCTATCAGGCCGTCACCTGCGCGCCCGCCGATATCGAGAATGTCGTCGTCAACCTGCTGCGCTTCCATGAAGCCGAGACGGCGATGCTGTTCTGCGCAACGCGCGACAATGTCCGCCACCTTCATGCCGGCCTGATCGAGCGCGGCTTCAGCGCCGTCGCCTTGTCGGGCGAGCATAGCCAGAATGAGCGTAACGCCGCGCTCCAGGCGCTGCGCGACCAGCGCGCCCGCGTCTGCGTGGCGACCGACGTTGCCGCGCGCGGCATCGATCTGCCGACGCTCAGCCTGGTCATCCATGTCGAGCTGCCGCGTGACGCCGAGACCTTGCAGCACCGCTCGGGCCGCACCGGGCGCGCGGGCAAAAAGGGTACCGCCGTCCTGATCGTGCCCTATCCGCGCCGTCGCCGTGTCGAATCGATGCTGAAGGGCGCACGGATCAACGCCGAGTGGATCAATCCGCCGACGCTTGAGGACATCAGCGCCAAGGATCATGAGCGGTTGCTCGTCACCCTGCTCGAGCCGGTCGAGGTCGATGACGATGATCGCGCACTCGGTGCAAAGCTGCTCGAAACGCAGAGCCCGGAGGATATCGCCGCCGCGCTCGTCCGCCTGCACCGCGCGCGCATGCCCGCCGCCGAGGAGCTGCTCGGCCAGGGCAACGATCCGGCACCGCGTCAGGACGGCCACCGTCCCGGCTTCGAGGATATCGTCTGGTTCCGCATGGATATCGGCCGCCGTCAGAATGCCGATCCGCGCTGGCTGCTGCCGCTGATCTGCCGTCGCGGCCACATCACCAAGAGCGAGATCGGCGCGATCCGCATCTCCGCCAACGAAACGCTGTTCCAGATCCCGCGCGCGGTTGCCAACCGCTTCAATGCGTCGGTTCTGCGCACGGCGGGCACCGAAAGCGGTGACGAAGGCGGCATCAAGATCGAGAGCGTCCAGGGCGAACCGCGCGAGGCCGAGCGCCGCCCGCGCCTGACGCCGAGCGCCCGCCCGAGCGGTCCGCCGACCGCGCGGCACAAGCCCAAGCCGCACCGCCGCACCAATGACCGGCAGCGCTAAGCGGCTGGCATGGCCGGGTCCGTGCGCATCCTGGTCGATGGCGATGCGTGCCCGGTCAAGGATGAGATCTACAAGGTCGCGTGGCGGCTGGAGGTGCCGGTCACGATCGTCGCCAACAGCCATTTCCGCGTGCCGCAGCACCCGTTGATCGACCGCGTCGTGGTCAGCGATGGCTTCGACGCGGCGGACGACTGGATCGCCGAGCAGGCGACCGTCAGATCGGTGGTGATCACGGCCGATATCCTGCTCGCCGATCGCTGCGTGAAGGCCGGCGCCACCGTGCTCAGCCCGACGGGCAAGCCCTTCACCGCCAATTCGATCGGGGCGGCAGTGGCGACGCGGGCGATCATGGCTGATCTGCGCGCGGGAGCGGTGGGCGACGGCATCCGCGGCCCGGCGCCGTTTTCAAAGACCGATCGCTCGCGCTTCCTGTCCGCGCTCGACGCCGCGCTGGTCAGGCTGATGCGATAAAAAATTGTCGCAAATTGTCGCACAGCGCGATTAATGATCGACATCAGGAACCCACCCAGCTTTGGGTGGTTGGACCGCGATAACGCAGGATGCCATCGCGGTCGGCGGTCTTCAGCGGTGGAATTTTGAATGAACGAACGTCGGATCGCGCATACCGGTTTTGTCCTGACGGCTGCGCTTGTGATCTCGGCCTGCAGCGGGGGCGGCGAAAGCAAAGCCGGCCGGCGCGGTGCGCAGGGCACGCCTGAGGTCGGCTATATCGTCGCCCAGCCAAGCAATGTCCCGATTTCCACTGAACTAGGCGGCCGCGTCACCGCGTATCAAAGCGCCGAAGTCCGTCCGCAAGTGTCGGGCATCGTGCGTCGCCGCTTCTTCACCGAAGGGTCGATCGTCCAGAAGGGCCAGACGCTCTATCAGATCGATCCGAGCCTCTATGTCGCCGCCGCCAATGAAGCGAGCGCCAATCTCGCCAGCGCGCAAGCCAATGCCGAGGCGACCCGGGCCAAGGCCGACCGCTTCCGTCCGCTCGCCGAGATCGAAGCGGTCGCCAAGCAGGATTATACCGACGCCGCCGCTCAAGCGCGCCAGGCCAAGGCCGCCGTCGCGCAGAATCGCGCGCAACTGGATACCGCACGCATCAATCTGCGCTTCACCAACGTGCCCGCGCCGATCACCGGCCGCATTGGTCGCTCGCTGTTCACCGAAGGCGCACTGGTCACCGCGAGCCAGGCCGACCCGCTCGCCACGATCCAGCGCCTCGATCCGATCTTCGTCGACATTCAGCAATCCAGCGCCGACTTGCTGACCTTGCGGCGTGCGCTCAGCAGCGGCGGCGCCGTTCCTGCTCAGGCCAGTGTCAGGCTGAAGCTGGAAGACGGCAGCGACTATGGCCAGACCGGCACGGTCGAATTCTCCGAAGTCGTGGTCAATGAAAGCACCGGCACCGTCACGCTGCGCGCGCGTTTCCCCAATCCGCAAGGGATGCTGTTACCGGGCATGTTCGCGCGCGCGACCTTTGCGCAGTCGGTCGATACCAATGCGTTCCTCATTCCCCAGGCCGGCGTGAAGCGCGACCCCAAGGGCAATACCACAGTGATGGTGATCGGTCCCGACAACAAGGCGGTCGAGCGCGATGTGAAGGCCGAGCGCGTGGTCGGCGCGAATTGGGTCGTGCGGTCCGGGCTGAGTGCCGGCGACAAGGTGATCGTCGAGGGCACCGCCAAGGCGAAGAACGGGCAGCCGGTCAAACCCGTGCCGGCCGGGTCGCCACAGAAGCTGCAGGCGCCGACGAAATCGGGCGCTTCCGCCACGCAGACCAAGGGCTGATACACCGGTGATCTCGCGCATTTTCATCGACCGGCCGATTTTCGCCTGGGTCATCGCGATCATCATCATGCTGGGTGGCATCGGTGCGATCTATACCTTGCCGATCGAGCAATTCCCCGACGTGGCGCCGCCCAACGTCAACATCCGCGCCACCTATCCCGGCGCGTCTGCCGAAACGCTGGAAAACAGCGTCACTCAGGTGATCGAGCAGCAGCTGACCGGCATCGACGGCCTGCTCTATTTCAGCTCGAACAGCAGTTCGCGCGGCCAGGTGACGATCACCGCGACCTTCAAAAAGGGCGTCGATCCCGACATCGCCCAGGTCCAGGTGCAGAACAAGGTGCAGCAGGCGATCAGCCGCCTGCCGCAACAGGTCCAGCAACAGGGCCTGACCGTCACCAAATCCAATCCCGATTTCCTGTTGCTGGTGTCGATCTACGACAAGACCGACCGGGTCACCAACCAGGACGTGTCGGATTATCTGATCGCCAATTTCCAGGATCGGCTCGGTCGCATTCCCGGCGTCGGCGACACCAATGTGTTCGGCGCGCAATATGCCATGCGGGTGTGGCTGCGTCCCGACCGCCTCGCTGCCTATTCGCTGATGCCCAGCGACGCGATCAATGCGATCACCGCGCAAAATACCGAGATCGCGGCGGGCGAAGTCGGCGGCCAGCCAATGCCCACGACGCAAATGCTCAACGCGACCGTCACCGCCCAGTCGCGCCTGCAGACGCCGGCGCAATTCGCCAACATCATCGTCAAGACTTCGCGCGACGGATCGATCGTGCGCCTGTCCGACATCGCCCGGGTCGAACTCGGCGCGGAAAGCTATCAGACGATCAGCCGGGTCAACGGCCACCCCGGCGCGGGCATCGCCGTATCGCTTGCGCCGGGCGCCGATGCGCTGTCGACCGCGGAACTGGTCAAGGCCGATATCGAGAATGCCGCCAAGTCGATGCCTGACGGCTACGCCTATGCCTTCCCGCAGGATTCGACCGCTTTCATCAAATTGTCGGTCGAGGAAGTGGTCAAGACGCTGGTCGAGGCGATCGTCCTCGTCGTCATCGTCATGTTCGTCTTCCTGCAGAACTGGCGCGCGACGCTGATCCCGACGATCGCGGTGCCGGTCGTGCTGCTCGGCACCTTCGCCGTTTTCTCGCTGGCTGGCTTCTCGATCAACACGCTCACCTTGTTCGGCCTCGTGCTGGCGATCGGCCTACTGGTCGATGACGCGATCGTCGTGGTCGAGAATGTCGAACGGCTGATGGACGAGAATCCCGACATGTCGCCGCGTGACGCGACGATCGAGTCGATGAACGAGATCACCGTCGCGCTGATCGCCATCGCGCTGGTGCTGTCGGCGGTGTTCCTGCCGATGGCGTTTTTTGGCGGGTCGACCGGCGTGATCTATCGCCAGTTCTCGGTCACCATCGTGTCGGCGATGATCCTGTCGGTGGTCGTCGCACTCGTCTTGACCCCTGCCCTGACTGCCACACTGCTCAAGCGGCGCAGCGAGGAGAAGCAGGGCGACAGCTGGATCGCGCACAAAATCCAGGATGCGCGCGACTGGTTCAATCGCAACTTCGAGAAGATGACCGAGCGCTACACCAACAGCGTGGCAAAGGTGGTCGATCACAAGCTGATCGTCCTGCTGATCTATGCCGGGGTGGTGACATTGCTCGCCTTGCTGTTCGTGCGGTTACCGACCGGCTTCCTGCCCAATGAAGACCAGGGTGCCGCGCAAGTTCAGTTCAACCTGCCGCCCGGCGCGACGCAGGGCCGGACGGTCGCGGTGCAGAAACAGGTCGAGCAATATTTCCTTACCCAGGAAAAGGCCAATGTCAGTGTGCTGTTCACCAATGCCGGCGGCGGCGGCGGCGGCGCGAGCGGGCAGAATACCGGGCGCGGCTTTCTCGCGCTGACCGACTGGGCCGATCGCCCGGGCAGCAAGAACAGCGCCCAGGCAGTCACGCAGCGCGCATCGAAAGCACTTGGTGGCCTGCGTGATGCGGACATCTTCGTGACGGTGCCGGCGGCGGTGCGCGGCCTTGGCCAGTCGGCCGGCTTCACGCTGGAATTGCAGAACACCGGCAGCATGAGCCGCGCCGATTTCAAGGCAGCACGCGACAAGCTGCTCGCCGCCGCGCGCGCCGACCCGGACCTCGCCGCAGTCCGCCCGACCGACCTTGAAGACCAGCCGACGCTCAAGATCGAAATCGACCAGCAGAAGCTAAGCGCGCTCGGGTTGAGCCAGGCCGATGTCAATGCGACGCTGGCGACGGCCTGGGGCGGCCGCTACGTCAACGATTTCAACGATCGTGGCCGCGTTAAGCGCGTCTATGTTCAGGGCGATGCGCCCTATCGTCACAGCCCGGATGACATCGCGCAATGGTATGTCCGCTCCGCCGATGGCCAGATGGCGCCCTTCTCGGCCTTTTCGACCATTTCCTGGTCGACCGCGCCGTCATCGCTGCTGCGCTTCCAGGGCCTGCCTGCGTTCGAGATTCAGGGCCAGGCCGCGCCGGGCAAGAGTTCGGGCGATGCGATGAACCGGATGGAGCAGCTTGCAGCGCAATATCCGGGCACCTCGGTCGCCTGGTCGGGCCTGTCGTTCCAGGAGCGGCTGTCATCGGGCCAGGCGCCCTTCCTCTACGCCATTTCACTGCTCGTCGTGTTCCTGTGCCTGGCCGCGCTTTACGAAAGCTGGTCGATCCCGGTCGCGGTGCTGCTGGTCATTCCGCTCGGCCTGGTCGGGGCGGTGTTCGCGGTCACGCTGCGCGGGCTGGAGAATGACGTCTTTCTGCAGATCGGTCTGCTGACGACGATGGGCCTGGCCGCCAAAAACGCGATCCTGATCGTCGAATTCGCGGAACAGGCCGAGAAGAAGGGCAAGCGCATCATCGCCGCCGCGATCGAGGCCGCGCGCCTGCGCCTGCGCCCGATCCTGATGACCAGCCTCGCCTTCATCTTCGGCGTGCTGCCGCTGGCGATCTCGACCGGCGCCGGTGCGAACAGCCGCGTCGCGATCGGCACGGCGGTAATCGGCGGCATGCTGACCGCGACGATCCTGGCGATCTTCTACATCCCGCTGTTCTTCGTGCTGGTGCGCCGCGGCACCCGCGACGTGCTCAAGAAGCTGCATCATGAAGAACCGCAGAGTGAACCCAAGCCGGAGGCAAGCGCATGAAGCGCATGGTCATCCTGCTCCTCGCCGGTGCATCGCTGAGCGCGTGCACCAGCATGGCGCCCAAATATGCTCGCCCCGATGCGCCAGTGCCCGCATCCTGGCCGATCGGCGACGCCTATCTGAGGCAAAGCGAAGCGACTCTGCCAAGCGTCTCGTATCGCGACATCTTCCGCGACGACCGATTGCAGCGGATCATCGAACAGGCGCTGGTCAATAATCGCGACCTGCGCGTCGCCGCCGCCAATATCGTCGCGGCGCGTGCGCAATATCGCATCCAGCGCGCCGACCTGTTGCCGCAGGTCAATGCTTCGGCAAGCGTCACCCGCGCCGACAGCGGTACGGGACGGACCAATACCGGCGGCAGCGCGGTCAGCGGCGGTGCGCGCACCAGTTACAGCACCGATCTCGGCATCACTGCATTCGAGATCGACCTGTTCGGCCGCGTCCGCTCGCTCACCGACGCCGCGCAGAACCGCTACTTCGCGACTGAAGCGGCCGCCCGCGCGACGCGGCTGACTTTGGTCGGCGACATCGCCAAAGCCTGGCTCAGCTATGCCGCCGACAAGAGCCTGCTCAAGATCGCGCAGGACACCGCGGCCAGCGCCGAGCGCAGCGTCAAGCTGACCAAGGCGCGCCTCGACGGCGGCGTCGCGCCGCGCACCGATTTGAGCCAGTCGCAGCTCGTTCTCGCCCAGGCGCAGTCCGATCTGGCGCAACAGACCACCGCGCTCGCGCAGGACGTCAACCTGCTGCAGTTGCTGGTCGGCGCGCCGGTCGATGCAGCCCTGCTGCCCGGCGCGATCGACGACGCAGCCAAGACGGTCGCCGAACTCCCCGCCGGGCTCGATTCCGGCATCCTGCTGCGCCGTCCCGACGTACTCCAGGCCGAATATGGCTTGCGCGCCAGTAATGCCGAGATCGGCGCGGCCCGCGCGGCGCTGTTCCCGCGCATCAGCCTGACCTCAGTCCTCGGTTTTGCCAGCACTGCGCTGAGCGGCCTGTTCACTGGCGGCGCTTTCAACTATTCGATCGCACCAAGCGCGAGCTATTCGATCTTCAATGCCGGCGCCGGGAGAGCGGGCCTGGAGCAATCAAAAGCGCAGCGCGATGCGGCGCTCGCCACTTACGAGAAATCGATCCAGACCGCGTTCCGGGAAGTGTCCGATGCGCTTGCCCGTCACGGCACGATCGCCGCGCAGACCCGCGCGGCGCAATCGCTCTCCGCCGCCGCTTCGGACAATTATCGCCTGTCAGACGCACGGTATCGCGGCGGAATCGACACCTTCCTGCAAAGTCTCGATGCGCAGCGTTCGCTCTATTCCGCACAGCGTTCGCTGGTCGCGACGCAATTGACCGGCGCGACCAATCTGGTCGATCTCTATCGCACGCTCGGCGGCGACGCGCAGCTCGACGCTACGGCACGCGGCCCGGTGCCGGCCAATGCCCCGCCGCCCAATTGATGTTGCGGCAGTGCCGCACCGGCCCGCGCAGCACACTCGCTTGACGGCAGCGCGTCACGGGTGAAGGATATGGCCATGGCGCTGCCTCCCACACCCGACCCCTCCGCCTTTATGCGCGAAATGCTCGGCCAGTGGGAAACGATGGCCAACCAGTTCGGCGGCGACGTGATGAAGTCGGGCGAGTTCGCCCGCGTGATGCAGGGCGCCACGACCGCCCAGATGAATGCGCAGACCGCCGCGCATCAGATGATGGACAAGGCACTCGCCGCCGCCAACATGCCGAGCCGCAGCGAAGTCGAGGACCTTTCCGCTCGCTTGCGCGGTGTCGAGGAAACAGTCGGGCGGATCGAGGCGCTGCTGATGGCGCAGGCGGGAATCAAACCGCCCGAACGCCCCAAGCCGAAACGCACCCGCAAGCCACCGGCCAAAGCTTGAGCGATCCGGACTGACCATGGCCGAGACGAGCGCCCCCGACCTGTTCGACCAGGCCCGCACCGCGTTCGACCGCGCCTTGCAGCGCAATTTCAAGGGGCTGGAATATTTCGCCTCGTCCGGCCCGACGCTTGGCGCGAGCCCCAAGGATCTGCTGATCCAGCGCGGCACGATGAACCTCTATCATTATCGCCCGATGTCGGACGAGGTGTACCGCGTCCCCCTGTTGCTGGTCATGGCGACCACCAATCGCGGTTATATCTTCGACATGGTGCCAGGGCAGAGCCTGGTCGAATATCTGCTCAGGGCCGGATATGACGTGTTCATGCTCGACTGGACGCCGCCGCGCCGTGACGAGAAGAGCCTGACGCTGGCCGACTATGTCCTCGACTTCATTCCCACCGCCATCGCCCGCGTGCAGGAGGAAACCGACGAGGAAGAATTCAGCCTGGTCGGCTATTGCTTTGGCGGGGTGCTGTCGATCCTGTGGGCCGCGCTCCACCCGGAAGCCCCGATGAAGAATCTGGTGTGCTTCACCACGCCGGTCGATTTCTCCAAGATGGAGATGTTCCAGGCCTGGGCCGACAAGCGTTTCTTCGATGTCGACAAGCTGGTCGACACGTTCGGCAATTGCCCGGCCGATTATCTCTACACAGCATTCGACATGCTGCGTCCCGGCGCGCGGATCGCGGGCAATATCCGATTGCTCGACAATTTGTGGAATGACGAATTCGTCAAATCCTTCCGCATGTTCGATCGCTGGGCAAGCGACACGCTGCCCCTCGCCGGCGAATATTTCCGCGAGACGACCAAGAAGCTGATGTGGGATAACCGCCTGTACAACGACACGATGGACGTCGCCGGACGTCCGGTCGACCTGTCGGCGATCACCGCTCCGTTCCTGCACGTCACTGCCGAGCATGACCATATCGTGCCCTCCGCCGCCTCCGCACCGCTGATCGAAAAGGTCGGCTCGACCGACAAGGAACAGGTGACAATGAAGGGCGGGCATGTCAGCCTTGTCGCTGGGGGCAATGCGATCAAGCGTCTATGGCCCAAATTGATCGACTGGCTGGGGGAGCGATCGACATGAGCCATCATATCCGCCGGTTCGCGGGGGCCGATCGCGACGCCATGCTCGCCTTTGCCGAGACCCTGCCCGAACATGATCTGCTGTTCCTCGGCCGCGATCTGAAACATCCGCGCGTCGTCGAGGCATGGATTTCCGCGATCGAGGAAGGCTGGATCGACAGCCTGGTCGCCGAGGATGATGGCAAGTTCGTCGGCACCGCGGCGCTGGTGCGCGATCCGCTTGGTTGGAGCGCGCATGTCGGCGAGATCCGCTTGCTCGTCTCGCCGGGTAAGCGTGGCGCCGGACTTGGCCGCGACCTGCTTGAGGCGATCTACAGCGTGGCAATGGAACGTGGCCTTGAAAAGCTCACCGCGCAAATGACTCCCGACCAGATCGGGTCGGTCATGCTGTTCGAAAGCCTCGGTTTTCGCGCCGAAGCGCTGCTGCGCGATCATGTCCGCGACCGCGCGGGTAAACCGCACGACCTCGCCATTCTCAGCCACGACATTGCGCGCGTGGCGGCACAGCATCGGGCCTTTGGCCTCGACGAATGAACAATATCTACATCCGGCGCATTTAGACCGGAGTCTCGGAAAGGAAATTTGATGGCAAGTCAGGCACATAACCCGGAGGCGATCCGCGCGCCCTCCGCGCTGCTGGCGCTGACCGAACTGCCCCGCGCCTTGGCGGAATTCGGATCGCTTGGTTTTGCGGCACCGATCCTTGCCACCGCGCCGCGTGGCGACGGTCATCCGGTGCTGGTGCTGCCCGGCTTCGTCACTTCAGATGTGTCGACCACCGTGCTGCGCAAGTTCCTGACCGGCCTCGGCTATGAGGCCCATGCCTGGGAACTCGGCCGCAATCTCGGCCCCAAGGCGATCGGCCGCGAAGGCGAAAAGCTGCTCGCCAGACTCAAGGCCATCCATGAATTGACCGGCAAGAAAGTCAGCCTCGTCGGCTGGAGCCTGGGCGGCGTCATGGCACGCCAGCTTTCCCGCCGCGCGCCCGACGCAGTACGGCAGGTCATTACACTCGGCTCGCCCTTCACCGGATCACCGCGCGCAACCAATGCGTGGCGCGCCTATCAGATACTGACCGGGCATCAGATCGACGGTGATGATGCGCGTTCACAAATGCGTGAAAGCGAAGCCCCGCCGCCGGTTCCATCGACCTCGATCTTCACGCGTGAGGATGGCGTCGTCGCGTGGCAGAATTGCATCGAACCGCGCGATGCGCAGACCGACAACATCCAGGTTCATGGCAGCCATTGCGGCCTGGGGGTCAATCCTGCGGTACTTTATGCGATCGCCGACCGGTTGGCACAGGCCGATGGTGACTGGCACCCGTTCGAGCGCAGCGGGTTAAAGGCTTTGGTGTATCCGTTCGCCGGGCACGCATAACCGCTCATTTGAACCGCGCATCTGGCTCGCCGCTCCAGCGAGCAGATCATGTCAGCCAGCGGGGAGGCCATTTTCGGCCTCCCCGCCTAACTTCACGGCAAACCAGATCGCGCCGGTCTTACTTGCAGGCCTGCTTGTTCTGATTCCCGGCCTTTGAGCAGTCGTAATGCACGACCTTGCCGGTCTTGGTGGTCCAGGCGACCGTGCGACCCGATGGCTGCGCCGGTGCGGCGTGCTGGACTGCCGGTCGTGGGGGAGCGGCCCTTGCCGGCGCTGCGGCGGCTACCGGAGCGGCACGCGGGGCGGGCGCCGCAGCGCCCTTGCAGACGCTTTTGTTCGCGTTGCCAGGTTTCGAGCAGTCATAGTTCCGCGCGGCAGCGGGTGCCGCGACCTTGGCCGGGGCCGTTGCAGCCGGCGCCGCTTTCGGCTTTGCGACGGCAACTGGCTTTGCCGGTTGCGCAGCGGCTGGCGCCGTTCCCTTGCAAGCAGCCTTGTTGGCGTTTCCGGCCTTGGAGCAATCGTAATTCCGCGCCGGGGTGGGATTACCCCCAGCCGAGGCAGGACTTGCCAGTATCAATAGACTTCCCGCAATCGAGACTGCGACGGTGGTCGACCATGACATCTTCCATCTCCTTGATTAGCCGGCTTCAACCAGCATCGGTGAGGTGCGCCCGCCATGTTATTAACTCAAATGAACTTTTTTTCATAATTGAATCCGACGATCCGGCGGGCGGATATTGATCGCCGCGCCACGGCAGGTCTTGTCGCACATGATAAAACCGGATGGCCAACCACGCTCGGCGAAGCGCGGTCGGCCACCAGACTTTCGCTGTTCAGTTCTTGCCGCGCAACGGCGCGACCGCGTCCTTGCCGAATTGCATGATCAGGTCACCGATCTCGCGCGCCTGCGTCATGCTGCGGCTGCCCTGATCGCGCAGGAAATCGCCCTGGATCTTCATCACCTCGGACAGATCCTTGGCGCCCGCCGCCGCGCGCATCGCCGCGAATGCCTCACGCGTATTCGCCTCGGCCTGGTCGAGCATCTTCAGGCCGACCGCCGAACTGCCCTCGGCGAGCTTCTTGCCCGATGACTGCATCGCCTCGCCGGCCTTTTTCGCCGGGTCGACAACGCGTTCGTTGATCGTATCCTTGACCTTGTCGGCGGTGCTCTTCTTATCGACCATCATTTTGCTCCTTGCTTGCGGACTGCCGGTTTCCGGCCGGGTGCGGTCTGTTTCGCCGCGGTTTTCCTGGGGGTAGCGGGTTTCGCAGCCTTGGGTTTGGCGGCTGCTTTGGGCCTGGCCGCCGCCGGGGCCGGCTTCGGCTTGCCCGCCGGCGTTGCAACGGTCGCCGCCTTCAGCGTCTCAAATGAGGATCGCAGCGCCGCCGCATAATTCTCGGGATCGGGCATCATATTGCGGTCGCACGTGAACGACACGGCAATCGTGTCGCCATAGGAATAGACCGGATTGATCAGCCCCATCGAATCGAACACCGGCGCTGTGCCGTACATCGCGACCATCCGCGCGCCACAGAAATACATCGGCACGCGGCTGCCCGGAACATTGGTAACCACCGTGTTGAACACCGGCGCATGCGTGTTGGCCGCCCCGACCCGCGTGTAGAGCCGCGCCGCCAGCCCGGCGAGGCCGGACGGGATCAGCTGGCTGTAATCGGCCAGCGTGCGGGCGCCGACCGCATTGGTCATCGCCTTGGAATTGACCGCCTGGTCATGGACATATTGCAGCCGCTCCATCGGGTCGGCGATATGCGTACCGAGCGGGATGACCATCGCCGAGACGAGATTGCCCAACGCCGCCTTCTCGCCCTCGCCACGCACCGAGATCGGCGCCATCGCGGTCAGCGATTCCTTGGGCAGTTCGCCCTTGTCGTCGAGATATTGCCTGAGGCCCCCGCCGACGATCGCGAGGATCACGTCATTGACCGTCGCATCGGCCACCGCTTCCTTCATCGCGCGAATATCGGCGAGCTTGAACGGCACCGCGTCCCACACGCGGTGCGCCGACACCTTGCCGTTGAAACGCGTCTTCGGCGCCATCTTGGTGTTGGCGATGCTGACATCGCCCTTGCTCACCGTCGCGGCGAGTTTGGCCATGCCGGGCAACGACCGGCCGATCGTCTCCATCACGCGCATCGGCTGACGCAGCGAATTGAAATAGCTGCGTGTCAGCAAATCGGCGACATTAGGCATATTCTCGGGCTGCCATTCATCGGCCTTTTCCGGCGGCTTCATGCTGGCGTCGAGATCATGCACCGCGGCCGACATCTCAACCCCCGACATGCCGTCGATCGCGGCATGATGGACCTTGGAGACCAGTGCGAAACATCCGGGCGGCAAGCCTTCGACATTGTCGAGCCCCTCGACCACAGTGAATTCCCACAGCGGCTTGCTCAGGTCCATCGGGCGCGAATGCAATCGCGCGACCTGGATGCACAATTGCCGCCAGTCACCGGGCTTGGGCAAGGCGATGTGGCGGACATGGAATTCGATGTCGAACTCGGGATCCTCGATCCAGTAAGGATGATCGAGATCGAACGGCACCCGCACCAGCCGCTGGCGGAAACTGCGCGCGCCACCCAGTCGGCTCTCGATGAAGCTCAGCACATCCTTGAAACGCACGAACCCGCCCGGCGCGGTCGATGGGTCGTAGATGCCGACCGACCCGATATGCATCGGTGTATGCGGCGTTTCCAGATAAACGAACGAGGCGTCCTGGCCCGATAGTTGAAGCATCCTTCTCTCCCCGTTCAGCCCGCTTTGCGGTGCGATTATAAATTCAACTCACGCCTTCCTCCGTCCGGCATCATTTGCCGAACCCGAACACATCCTGATGAAAACGCCCGTCCTCGATCAAAGTCTCAAGCCATTCCGATCCTTGCGCATGTTCGTCGCCGATCTGCTGCATCTGGATCCGGATCAGCGTGTCGCGCACCGCCGGCGCCATGAAACGCCCATCGCCGCACAGATAGATATGCGCGCCGGCTTGAATCGCGGCCCACACGCGCTCCTGTTCCGCCCACAGCGCGTCCTGCACGAACTTCCATGGATGGCTCTCGACCGCGGAGAAAGCGAGATAGGGATCGATCACGCCGTCCTTCGCCCAGGCCTCGACCTCGTTGCGGCAGAACCAGTCATGATCAGGATGACGACAGCCGAAGAACAACAGGCTTTGCGCGACACCTTCGCCCGCCGCCTTCTGGCTGCTGCGTTCCTGGATGAAGCCGCGCAGCGGCGCGAAGCCGGTGCCGGGACCGATCAGGATCATCGGCACACCCGGATCGGCCGGCGGCGCGAAGGGCGGATTGGGCCGCCGGACATAGCCGAACACATGATCGCCCGCCGCGACATTCTGCATATAGCCACTGGCGAACCCGCGATGCTCGCCAAGCCCCGACCAGGCCGGGGCCGCCATCGTACCGACGATCAGATCGGCGACATGTGGATCGACCAGCGGACTCGACGCGATCGAATAGAAACGTGGGGCGATCGCCGCCGATAGTTCGACCAGACTATCGAGCGACAATTCGGCAGCCGGATGATGAGCGAGCAAGTCGAGCAATGTCAGCCTTTTGCCCGCGACCTCCACATCATAAGTCTCCTCAAGTGCTGCCAGTTCGCGCCTGGTGTTCGGACAGCGCGTCTGCGCGGCGATTACACCGAGCGCGCGCCTGGGCAGCGGGTCGGACAGTTCGACGAAATCGGTCAGCAATTGCCGCACCGTCACGGTCTGACCGAGCGGCAGATGCTTGAACCGCCCACCCTGTCCGTCCACCCGCAGTTGCGCGGCGCCAGCAAGGCCGAGCCGTTCGATCGCGCGCGTCACCAGTTCCGGGCGGTTGCGCGCATAGACCGCAACATGATCGCCGCAGTGATAAAGCTGCCCCTCGGGCAGGCGAATGCGGATGAAGCGGGTCGAGGGCCGGGGCGGCTCCTTGGCGAAGTCCCACAGGCCATTGGCGGGCAGGATCATCTCGTCATTGGCGACGATTTCCAGCCGCTGGGCATGTTCGGGCAAGGCCTGGGCGCGCGCCTCGGACGTATCGACCACGTGCAGCGACAGGCTCGAGGCCGCTTCGCTCGGGCCGCTCTCGCTACCCAGCGCCTTCCACAGATCGCGCACAAAGGCGGCGACGGCACCGTCGAAATCCCCCTGCCCGTCCGCTTCGGCGCGCGGCAGCAACCGGGTTGCGCCCGCCGCTTCGATCGCCGCATCGACGCGCTTGGGGAAATTCTGATAATTTGGCCATTGCGAATTGCCGATCCCGAGCACGGCAAAGCGCGCACCCGACCAGTCGGCCCCGTCGAACGCGCCGGCATCGAGCCCGCGCTCGACCTCGACCGCACTATCCGGGGCACGGCCATTATAGGTTGCGGTGACCACGATGATCACCTTGTCCTCGGGCTCCGATCCGCCCTTGAAGCTCTCGTCCATCGACCGCACCACCGTCTCGAACCCGTCGAGATTGGCGCGCTCGGCGATTTCGTCGGCGATGTCGCGTGCTGTCCCTAGGCTCGATCCATAGATCACCGCGAAACGCTGACCCGAGCCCGAGACCGCCGCAACCGGCGCATCCTCATTCACCGCCACTGGATCAGGCGCTGCCGCAATACGCTCATGCGGCTGGCGCAGACGCACGCGCATGTGGAATTCGTCGGGCTTGATCGACAAAGTCTCCTTGATGCGCAGCCGATAATTGTGCGGATCGCTGATCGCGAACTTCTGCAGGATCATCGCCAGCGCCATCTTCGCCTCGACCATGGCGAACTGCCGACCGATACAGGCGCGCTCGCCATTCCCGAACGGCTTATAGGCATGCGGGTGCCGCGCCGCCTCGACCTCCGGCAGCCAGCGGTCGATATCGAACTCGTCGGGATCTCCCCACACGCTGGTGTCGCGATGCAGCCCGGGCGAGAAGACGTTGATCGGGCGGTCCTTGCGCACCGTGTAACGGCCGCCGATCACCTCGTCTTCGTAAGGAGCCAGCGTAAAGGCGGGCGCGGTCGGCCAGAGACGCATTGCTTCCTTCAGGATGCGCTCGATCACGTCCAGCCTGGCGATGTCGCTGTAATCGGGACGCTTGTCGCCCGGCAGCACGCGGTCGACCTCGGCATAGGCCTGCGCCAGCACATGCGGATGACGCAGCAGCAGATGCTGAGCAAAGGTCAGCAGGCCCGAGGTCGTCTCATGCCCGGCGATCAGGAAGGTCAGCACCTGATAGCGGATATTGATATCGTCCAGGCCCTCGCCCGTTTCCGGGTCGATCGCACTGACCATCAGGTTGAGCAGATCCTTCCCGTCATTCGGATTCTTGCGTCGCTCGGCAATGATGCCGTCGACCAGTGCATTCATCTCGGCAATGTCGGCCTCATATTGCCGCTCGGCTTTTTTTGCGAAGCGCTGCTGGATCGGCATCCGCGTGATCATGTTGAGCGATTCGCCCAACACCCGCGCCAGCGCCTCGAGAAAACTGTCGAGTTCCTCCTTCTCGAAACTGTCGAAGCGATGCCCGAATCCGGCGATCGCGATCGAATCGAGCGTGAAGCGAGTCATGTCGTCGGCGACCAGCACATCGGTGCCCGAGAGCCGGGTCCATTTCGCCACCATCTGGTCGGCGACTTCGAGCATCATGTCGTAATAACCACGCATCGCGCGCTGGCTGAATGCCGGGAGCAGGATGCGGTGCGCCTTGCCCCAATTGGGTTCTTCACTGAATGCGGTGAACAGCCCATCGCCGGCGAATTTACGCACCACACGCAAGCCAGGCCCCGGCATTTTGCGGAAACGCGTCTCGTCGCACAATTCGGCGACCAGATCGGGGCTGGTGACGAACAGCCCGACCCGGCTGCCGAATTTCAGCTTGAAGATGCCGTTTGGAAATTCACGACTGATGCGCAGCAGATAGCCGATCAGTCCCGAACGCGCGATCTGGTGAAGATGTCCGACGACCGGCAGCCCCGGCGGCGACGGTACCGTCGAGCCCTGGCCGACTGCTGGAGCTGTCGCCATCCATCACCTCCGTCTATTCTGGCATACCTCAACACAGGCCGCTGCGCCGCGCAACCGCAGGGGCCGAATATTACCGGGCTCTTCGCAAATGACGGGCGTCAGAGCCCGTGCTCGCCGGCCTTGGTCGACGTATCGGCCCCTGGCATGTCGATCCGACGTACCCAGCCGTCTTCGGTTTTTACCATGCTCGCCCCACATCCGATGCATACGCTGCGCCACATCTTCTGCACACGGCGAACATTATTGCCGTCGCGATGATGATGACCCAGCGCGCATGCGAGCCTTTGGAAAAGGCCAAGCCTTGGGGCCATTTTTGTTGATTCTGCCACGGAGCCCCTTCCCAGTGTGTCCGGACGTTGCCGGTGATCGCCCCTTTTTCCGGGACCAACCGAGCCTAACCCGTCGATGAGCCGAAACGAAGCGCTAAAATATCCAATCGCCCGATATTTGCGTGGCGCGCTTAACACGCCTTCAACTCGGGTTGTGCGACAGGGCATGTCATGTCGATCTCCGGCCGATTTTGGTCTCCCTCCCCATCGATACGATTGCCGCATGTCGCGACGACCCTGGCGGTGTCGGCGCTTCTGATGCTCGCGCCATGGTTGGCGACCGGAAGTGGTGTGACAGTGACCGGACTGTTGTCGCTGGCCGGTACAGCCGGGCTGGCACTTGCCGCGCGCCATCTGTTGCGTCTGCTTGGCGTCATCGACGCGGACCGCGCGGCAGCGCTGATCTTCGCGCTCCCCGCCGTCGCGCTCGGTGCCGGGCTGATGGGCCAATGCGATACACTGGGCGCCGTACCGATCGTCATGGCGCTCGCGGCCGCCGTTCAGCGCCGTCCTGTCTCGACGCTCGTCTGGTTTGGCCTGGCTCTGGGCTTCGATGGACAAGCGCTTCTGATCGCCCCTTTCTTCCTCGCCTTGCTGATCAATCGCCGGACACCGATGCGCCTGTGGCCAGTGGCGCCGCTGACGGCCATTGCGGTGATGTTGCCCAGTTGGGCGGTTGGCCAGCCCCTGGTCGATTGTGCGATCCCCTATCTGCAGCGCGGCGATGGGCGCGATGCCCTGTCGTTCAATGCGCCGAATATCTGGGCGATCGTGCAGATATTGCCGCTGGGCGGCGTGACGCTGCTCGGGCTCGCCTGCGCCGCCGCGATCGGTGCAAGCTTTGCGTATGTCGCGCATTTCTCGGTGCAGCCGTTAACCGACCGCAAGATGATCTCCGCGGCCCTGCTCTCCACCCTGCTGACCGCTGGCCTGCTACCCGGCATGCATGAAGGCCATTTCTTCCTCGCCGGCGTCCTAGCTCTGGTCATGGCGCTCGTCGCGCGCGATCGGACCAGCATTTGCATCGTCATGCTGGTCCAGATCGGATCGACGCTTGGCATCATCGGCGCCATCAGCGGCATCGGTGCACTGCCGCTGTTGGGCGCGATCGCGATGATCGCGGCGACCGTTCAACTCGCCCGCCCGCTGCTCAAATCCGCGGCAAACGACAATCCTCTGATCGCACGCACGGTCTAACGATCTGCGCTGCGGGGAGAGCGGGAATTTATGATAGGCAAATTACGTGATTCGTGGATTCGACAGCGGGGATTCGATTCGATGTTCAACAGCGGTAATCGTGGGCGTGACAACAGCAATTCGGCCCTGCCATCGGCAGCGCAGTCGCAAGCCCCGGGGGGCAAGCGCGGCATGTTTTCGGTGATCGGCGCCGATGTGGTCATCACCGGCAACATCGCGGCCACAGCGGACCTCCATATCGAGGGCCGGGTTGTGGGCGATGTCGATTGCGGTGGCTTGGTGCAAGGTACCGAAAGCCGCATCACCGGCCTGGTGAAGGCCGAAACCGCGCGGCTCGCCGGCACGATCGATGGCGCGGTCTCGGTGCGTCAGCTGACCGTCGAGCGGGCCGCGCGCATCACTGGCGACGTCGAATATGAAACCATTTCGATCGAGAATGGCGCGTCGATCGACGGCCGCCTGAAGCATGTCAACATCGATGCGGGCCTCCGCGCCACGCCATCCGCGCCGATCCTGATCAGCGCGCCGAGCACCGAGGAGCTCTTCGTCAGTTCGACCGACGCGGCAGCGGCCTGACCGCCTCCAGCAGCACCGGATCGAAGCGTTCGGGCGCTTCGATCTGGGGCGAATGACCAAGGCCGTCGAGCCGGATCAAAACGGCGTTCTTCATGCGCCGCATCGCCGCCGGCGCGGCCTGCGGGATTGCCTGCATGAATTGCTGCAGCGATGCCGGGGCGCGCTGCCGCCCGAACGCGGTCTTGTCGAGCGTGCCGACGATCAAGGTGGTCGGTGACGTGATCCGCTCCAGCTCATGCGCCACCGTTTGGGTGTAGATCATCTCGCTGGCCTTGGCCTGCGCCAGCGCTACCGTATCGCGCCCCGCGCCCTGATACATGCCGGCGAGCATCCACACCCAGCGGTCATAGGCCGGCTTCCAGGTCCCGTGATAATAATTGATCAGCTGATAGGCCTTGATCGACGCGAAGTCGGTCTTTCGCTCGCTTGCCCATAAAGTATCGACATCGGCATAGCCGAGCCCTTCCTCGCTGCTGTCCTTGAGGCCAAGCGGGTTGACCAGCACCAGCCGGTCGACGCTAGCCGGGAACATGATCGCGAAGCGCATCGCGAGCATCCCGCCCATCGAATGCCCGACGATCGAGGCGCGGCTGATACCGCGCGATTCCATCAGCCGGCGAGTCAACGTCGCCATCATCTCCAGGCTATATTGTGCGGCGCGCGGCTTGGAGGATTTGCAGAAGCCGATCTGATCCGGGATCAGCACGCGGTACCCGGCGCGAGTCAGCGATCGCACGCTGCTCTCCCAGGTTGCGCCGCAGAAATTCTTGCCGTGAAGCAGCACGACCGCGCGGCCATTGGGCCGCTCGGCGGCGACGTCCATGAACGCCATCCTGGCCGGCTGGCCAATGACATCGACGGTCATGATCTGGACCGGCCAGGGATAATCGAACCGCTCGAGGTTGGCGCCCAGATCGCGCACCACCGGCAAGGGCGGCGCATCGGCCGCGCCGACCAGCGCGATTGCCGTAACGAAAGCCGATAACAGCCTCGAAATCCCCATCATTCGTCCCCCACTCCCAGCATATGATACCGCATGCTGACAGCGCCGTCATCCGCGATCGCGTCAGCCGATGGTCGACAGGGTGTTCGCCGCGGTCAGCATGTCGACGAAGAAGCCGATCCACATCGCCATCAGCACCGCGCAGGAAAGGAGATAGACCATGAAACGCGGCCGGACCTTTTTTGGACCGATATGGATGAAGCTGTGAATCGCGCGCAGCACGACATAGGCCCAGGCAAGAATGACCTGAATATGGTTCGCCTGATGCGTGATCATCAGCAACGGGATCAGCGCGAAGAACAGCACCGGCATTTCGAACAGATTGGCAAAGTTATGGGTGGGCATTTCCACCGGACGGAAATAACGCAGCGCGGATTCGCCATCGGCAAAGTCGCGCGCGCTTGGCGGGTTGCGCTTGATATGACCCAGCCGCTGCACGACCATGGTGAACCAGACGACCACCACCAGCGTGACCAGCGCGAAGGTCGGCCATAGAATTGCGATCACCGTCATGCCACCATCTCCCCCGTTACGACGCTCTTGTTCCGTCCGTCGACCGATCTGTCCAGCGCGAAAGGAGTGCCCACCATGACTGACCTGACCCTGCCGATGAATGGCGGCTGCCGCTGCGACCGGCTGCGCTTCAGCATCACGCGCCCGCCGCTGTTCACCGCGCTATGCCATTGCACCGGCTGCCAGAAGATGAGCGGCAGCGCCTTTTCCACCACGGTTTGCGTACCCAGCAACGGCTTCACGGTCACCAGGGGCGAGGCGGTGATCGGCGGCCTGCACGGCGATCAGGCGAAGCACCATCATTGCGACTGGTGCAAGAGCTGGGTCTTCACCCGGGTCGAGCCGGATATGGGCTTCGTCAATGTCCGTGCGACCATGCTCGACGACCCGAGCTGGTTCGTGCCATTTGTCGAAACCTATACCAACGAGGCGCTGCCCTGGGTGAAGACGCCCGCCACGCACAGCTTCGCGACCTTCCCCGACATGGAGCGGTATCAGCCGATCGTCGCCGAATATGCCGCGACGATCCGCGTCACTTGACCAGTTCGCCGCCCTTGACCACCGCGCTGACCTTTTCAAGCACGCGCACATCTTTCAAGGGATCGCCGTCCACCGCAACGATGTCGCCATAGCGCCCGACCGCGATCGCGCCGACATCGCCGGTCTTGCCCAGCGCCTCGGCCGCGTCGGAGGTGGCGGCACGGATCGCCTGGAGCGGAGTCATGCCCCATTCGACCATCTTGGCGAATTGCCTGCCATTGTCGCCATGCGGATAGACCCCGGCGTCCGTGCCGAACAGCATCGGCACACCCGCCTTCACCGCGCGCTGGAAGGTCTGGCGCTGCTTCAGGCCAATCGCCTTTTCCTTGTCGAGGCTTTCCTGCTCGGTGCCGTTGCTGGTGCCGGTCGCGAGGATATAATCGTCGTTATAAATATCCATGTCGAACCAGGTGTGGTGCTGCACGGCGAGCTTGATCGTCTCGTCCGAAGCCAGGCTGCAATGCTCGATCGTGTCGATCCCGGCGAGGATCGCCGCGCGAATACCTTCATCGCCATGCGCATGCGCCGCGACCTTCAAATGCAGCATATGCGCCTCGTCGGCGATCGCCTTCATCTCTTCGACGGTCAGCTGCTGCCCACCGACGCTGTCGCCAAGCGAGAAGACGCCGCCGGTGGCGCAGATCTTGATCACTTGCGCGCCATATTTGTGCAGCCAGCGCACCTTCGCGCGCGCTTCCTCGGGCGTGTTGATCACCGAGGGTTGCTGCCGGTCGAGCGAGGGCGGCAGGCTATTGTCGTCGCAATGCCCGCCGGTCGCGCCGATCGCATAAGCCGCGGTGGTGATGCGCGGACCCTGCACCCAGCCGCCATCGATCGCCTCGCGAAGGCCAACATCCTGGAAACCGGCCGAGCCGACATTGCGCACCGAGGTGAAGCCCGCCGCGAGCGTCTTCCTGGCATTGGCGACAGCGACCGCGCTCCAGAAGCTGTCGGTATATTGCAGGCCGCGATAGCCGCCGATTTCGGCGAGCGCGGTGAGATGGACATGCATATCGATAAGGCCGGGCAGGATTGTCTTCCCGGCCAGGTTGATGTGCCTGACGGCCTTGCCGTCCCAGCTGACGGTGCGCGAATCGACGATGCTGGTGATGCGCCCATTCTCGATGAACACCGCCGGGCTTTCGATCACCTTGCCGGTCAGCACGTCGACCATCTTGTCAGCGGTGACGACCACCGTGTCAGCGGCTGCCGGAGCCGATGCCAGCGCGAGCATCGCCGCACCAAGATATTTCAACATGCCCATCGCGTCCCCCAAAAAACCCTGATTATGATTGCGCAACCTTGTCGTCGCGCGGCGCGGCGCTGTCCAGCGCCGTGTCACATATGCAGCATGCGTCCGTATGCGCCGAGCACGCTTTCGTGCATCGTTTCCGAAATGGTCGGATGCGCGAACACCGTCTCCATCAATTCCGCCTCGGTTGTCTCGAGCTGCCGCGCGATGACATAGCCCTGGATCAGCTCGGTCACTTCCGCACCAACCATATGCGCACCGAGCAGTTCGCCGGTCTTCGCGTCGAACACCGTTTTCACGAATCCTTCGGCCTCGCCCAGCGCGATCGCCTTGCCATTGCCGATAAAGGGGAATTTGCCGACCTTCACCTCATACCCGGCTTCCTTGGCCTTAGCCTCGGTAAAGCCAACCGAGGCGACCTGCGGGCGCGAATAGGTGCAGCCCGGAATATTCCAGGTCTCGAACGGATGCGGCTTCTGCCCGGCGATCGCCTCGACGCAGACCACGCCCTCATGGCTCGCCTTGTGCGCCAGCCAGGGCGGGCCCGTCACGTCGCCGATCGCGAACAGCCCCTCGACATTGGTGCGGCCATAGCCGTCGGTCTTGATATGCCCGCGATCGGTCTCGACGCCGAGCGCCTCAAGCCCGATTTCCTCGGTATTGGGCACAATGCCGATCGCGACGATCGCATGGCTGAACTCGGCCGTCTCGACCTTGCCGTCCTTACCCTTGATCGAGGCGGTGACGCCTTTGGCCCCGGTCTCGAGTTTCTCGATCCCGGCGCTGGTCAGGATCTTGATGCCCTGCTTGGTGAGCGCCTTTTCCATGAAAGCGCTGACTTCCTCGTCCTCGACCGGCACCACCCGCGGCAGCATTTCCACGATCGTCACATCGGCGCCCATATCATTGTAGAAGCTCGCGAATTCGACACCGATCGCGCCCGATCCGATGACCAGCAGCTTGGTCGGCATCTCCTCCGGCACCATCGCATGGCGATAGGTCCAGATGCGCTTGCCATCGGCCTTGGCGAACGGCAGGTCGCGCGCACGCGCACCGGTCGCGACGATGATGTTCTTCGCCTCCAGCTCGGTTACCTTGTCGCCCTGCTTGACCGAGAGCTTGCCTTTCCCAGTGAGTGTGCCGGTGCCCTCGACCACGGTCACCTTGTTCTTCTTCATCAGACCCTTGACGCCCATGTTGAGCTGGCCGGCGACCTTGCGGCTTCGCTCAACGATCTTGGTCAGGTCGAAGCCGGGCTTTTCCACGCTCAGGCCATAATCGGCGGCATGCGTGATGTAGTGATAGATTTCCGAGGTGCGCAGCAGCGCCTTGGTCGGGATGCAGCCCCAGTTGAGGCAAATGCCGCCGAGCCGCTCGCGCTCGACGATCGCGGTCTTCAGGCCGAGCTGCGCCGCGCGGATCGCCGCGACATAGCCGCCGGGGCCGGAGCCGAGAATGATCAGGTCGTAGGTATCAGCCACGCATATTTCCTTATGCAACAAGCGGAGAAGGCCGGTCGTCCTCCCCCATCGAAACCAGGGTGAAACTGCCCTTGGCGGCCCGGGCGGCGCCTTCGCCATGCCGATCGCGCCGCCACACCTCGACCGCGACGGTCATCGATGTCCGCCCGGTCGCAACGATCTCGGCGAAGAACGATACTTCGTCGCCGATCGACACCGGGGCGGTGAAACTGAAGCCGTCCGCCGCGACCACCGGCGCACGCCCACGGCAATGGCGCGACGCGACCGATCCCGCAGCAAGCGCCATCTGACCCATCAGCCAGCCGACGAAGATCTTGCCATATGGATTGGCGTCCGCCGCCATGCCGGTCGCCCGGATCGCCGGTGCGCCCGTGGGCAGGGTCTCACTCATCCGCGGTCGGCGGCGTGTTGCGGCGGGCGCGATCGGTCTTCCAGGCCATGCGGAGCGGGCGAATGCCCATGAAGACGACGGCGAGCATCGAGAAATAGGCCACCCACCAGATCGTCCGCCCGGCGACCGGCACCGCCCATACCGCGAGCGATGCGATGAACGCCGTGGCCACGACGCCCGCCACGATATGCAGAAGCTCAACGAGCGTCCGCGTCATGCCTTTAAGCAACCATAGCAAGGGGCGACTCCACCAAAGCCTTGAACGCCTGCATCAGTTCCGCGCCGTCCGCGCCGTCGATCGCGCGGTGGTCGAAGCTGCCGGTCGCCGACATCACCGTGGCGATGCCAAGCGCGTCGTCGATGATATAGGGCCGCTTCTCGCCCGCGCCGATCGCCATGATCATGCCCTGGGGCGGGTTGATCACGGCCTCGAACTGCTTGATCCCGAACATGCCCATATTGCTGAGGCTGGCGGTGCCGCCCTGATATTCCTCGGGCTTGAGCTTCTGTTCGCGGGCGCGGCCGGCTAGGTCCTTCATCTCGGTCGAGATGGCGGAGATCGCCTTGGTATCGGCATGCGTGATGATCGGCGTGATCAGGCCCGACGGCGCACTGACCGCGACCGAGATGTCGGCGCGCGCGAAGGTGATCAACTGATCGCCGGTGAACATCACGTTGCACTTGGGCACGCGCATCAGCGACACCGCAAGCGCCTTGATCAGCAAATCGTTGACCGACAGTTTCACGCCGCGCGGCTCAAGCGCCGCATTGAGATCGGCGCGCAGTTTGAGCAGTGCGTCGAGCCGGATATCGAGCGTCAGATAGATATGCGGAACGGTCTGCTTCGATTCGGTCAGGCGACGCGCGATCGTCTTGCGCACATTCGACAGCTTGACCGCTTCGTGCGGAATGTCCGGGATAGCAGCGGGCTTGGCCGCAGCGACCGGTGCTGGCGTTCCCTCAGGGGCAGGTGCGGCGGCAGCCGGCGTTTCCGCCCTGGCGACGGGTGCGGCACCGGCCTTGGCGCCGTCCAGATCAGCCTTGACGATCCGCCCGTTTGGGCCGGAACCGCTGAGCGCCGACAATTCGATGCCCTTTTCCGCCGCGATGCGCCGTGCCAGCGGGCTCGCCTTGACGCGCTCACCCTCGGTTTTAGCGGGGGCAGACGAAGGGGCCGGTGCCGCGACTTCAGGCGCGGGTTTGGCTTCCGCCTTCGGTTCGGGTGCGGGTTCGGCCTTGGCTTCCGCCTTGGGAGCCGGCGTCGCGACAGCGGCGCTCGCGTCTTCGCCCTCGGCGATCAACGTGGCGATGACCGTGCCGACCTTCACATTGTCGGTGCCCTCGGCGATCAGGATCTTGCCGACCACGCCTTCATCGACCGCTTCGAACTCCATCGTCGCCTTGTCGGTCTCGATCTCGGCCATCAAGTCGCCTGATTTGACCGTGTCGCCCTCCTTGATCAGCCATTTGGCGAGTGTGCCCTCCTCCATCGTTGGCGACAAAGCGGGCATCTTGATCTCGATGGGCATCAGGTAGCGTCCTCTGACCGAATCCGTAGCGGCCCGTTTCCTTCGCCCCCGGCATGGCTCCGGTCAAGACCGAGCGTGCGCACAAATGGTGCCGACCGCATGATCTGAGCGCCAGACGGGTCGCGGCGGGTCCGCGCCACTTGCGCATGATGCGCCATCGCGTCACCTATGTGCAGCAGGGGAGCGATGACATGCGTGTCTATCTGGTGGTGATCGATGAGAGCCCGGAAGCGTTGATCGCGCTGCGCTTTGCGGCGCGCCGGGCAGTCAAGACCGGCGGCGGGGTGGAAATCCTGACTCTGCTACCGACGGTCGATTTCGTGCAATGGGGCGGCGTCCAGGCGACGATCGAGGAGGAGGCGCGCCTCCATGCCGAGGCCCTGGTCGCGGGCGCCGCCGGCACGCTGATGGAGGAATCGGGCCTGCGCCCGACGATCACGCTGAAACAGGGCGATGGCCCGAAGATCATCCGCGAACTGATCGCCGAAAATCCCAACATCGCGGCGCTGGTGCTCGGCGCCGCTGCCACCGGCGCCCCCGGCCCGCTGGTCAGCCATTTCGCCGGCACCGATGCGGGCGCGCTGCCGATCCCGCTGATGATCATTCCGGGATCGCTGGACCGCAACGCGATCGACCGGTTGAGCTGAACCGATCAAGCTGGGCGCTTGCTCTGCCCCATCTGCCCCGTCATCATGACGGGATGCGATACCTCCCCGCCGCCGCGCTGCTCTCCGCCCTGACCGCCACCACGCCCGCCGCGGCACAGGAAGCACCCGACCCGGCGCGCCTCAAGGCGACGGTCGAGAAGCTGGTCGGCTTCGGCACGCGCCATACTCTCTCCACCTCGACCCCCGACAAGCCGGGGCGCGGGATCGATGCGGCGCGCGGCTGGGCGGGCGCCGAGCTGACTCGCATTGCCGATGCCTGCAACGGCTGCATCACCGTCGCCAATATCGCGCGCACCTTTGTCGGGCCGCGCGCACCGGATGGCGTCAATGTCGTCGATGTGCTTGGTTTCCAGCAAGGCGAGGAGCCGACTCGCGTCGTCATCGTCGCGGCGCATATCGACAGCCGCGTGAGCAACGAAATGAACGCGACGAGCGACGCGCCCGGCGCCAACGATAATGGCTCCGGCACCGCGCTGGTGCTGGAAGCCGCACGCATCCTGTCGAAGCAGAAGTTCAAGGCGACGATCGTCTATGCCCTGTTGTCGGGCGAGGAACAGGGACTGTGGGGCGGCCAATTGCTCGCCGAAACCGCGCAGCAGAAGAAATGGACCGTGAGCGCGATGCTCAACAACGACATTGTCGGCAACAGCCTGGGCCAGGGCGGCGTGCGCGTCGCCGACCGGGTGCGGGTGTTTTCGGAAGGCGTTCGCGCGTCGGAGGATCTGGCCGCGCAGATCGCGCGCCGTGCGTCCGGCGGTGAGGATGACGGCCCGTCGCGCGCGCTCGCCAAGGCGGTCGACGGCATCGCCGCGACCCTGCCCGCCGGTCTCGACGTGTTCGTCGCGCGCCGGCCCGACCGGTTCGGGCGCGGCGGCGACCATGAGCCGTTCCTGAAGCTCGGCTTTCCCGCGATCCGCTTTACCTCGGCGGTCGAGAATTGGGACGCGCAGCATCAGGATCTGCGCACCGAGAATGGCGTGCGTTATGGCGACACGCCGGACCGGATGGACTTCGCCTATCTCGCCAAGGTCACCGCAATCAATGTCGCGACGATCCGCCGCCTTGCCGCCGCCCCCGCCGCGCCGACAACCGTCACCCTGTCGGGCGCGCTGTCGCGTGACACGAGCGTCAAATGGGAGGCGGTCCCCGGCGCCGCAGGCTATCGTGTGCGCTGGCGGCGCAGCGACGCGCAGAACTGGAGCAAGGCAGTGGATGTGACGACACCGGGCACCGTCCTGAAAGACGTGCCGGTCGACGATAATTTCATCGGCGTCTCGGCGCTTTCAGCCAAAGGCGATGAGAGCCTGGTGACATTCGGCGAGCGCGAAAAGCGCTGAAGACCATCCACCTGATTCGCCTGTTATTCCGCACAAATTTTTTTCGCCCGTTCAGTTGGATTTCCGCGCCCGATTTACCGTGCAGTATCAAGATGATGATGCCGCCCCACCTGTTATTCCAAAACAGGTGAATAACAGGTCGGATAACAGGCCGGAGATGACCTGTTTCCATCGAAACAGGGGACCCGGATCATCGGATATTCTTCATCATGAGAAAGAGCCGGACGGCACCGATCAAGGTGCCGGACGGCGCGACGCTGGCATGGCCGCGATCGATGTTGAATCAGGCGGAAACGACAAAGCGCCGTGCAGGGGTTTCCAGCACGGCGCTCGATCCAGCGTTCATCCCCGAAGGGAAGGCTCAGCCAATCAGCGGCAACCGCAATTGCAGGCGCACTGGCGGCGCGGCTTTGCCCGCCATACCTTCTTCTTGGTGTAGACCTTGCGCGGCGTGTAGGTCACTTCGTCGATATATTCGGTGGTCGTAGTTTGAATGATCGGCGCGGACTGCACCGACACCGTCGTGGTGGTCACCGGCGGATACCAATAACCGCCGCTGATATAGCCGGTCTGGGCATAGCCGCCGCCGGCATAGGTCGTGTTGGAATAGCTCGACCCGTCATAACCGCGCGACTGCAAGACTTCGCGTGGCTGAGCATAGACCACCGACGGCTCGCGATATTCGCTCCGGTACGCCGGTTGGGCGTAGCGCGCGCCATAGGGCTGCGGCGCGGATGAATAATCCTGACGCAGATATTCCTCGCCGTCATTGCCATCGGCATAGCCATATCCGTCACTGCCATCCTGGCCGTACTGATCGTCGCTATAGCCGTCATTATAGCGATCCCAATCGAGGCCGCTGACCGAATCCCAGACCTGGCCGCGGCTGTCCGTCAGCACCGCGTCGTCATAATAGCGCGTCCAGTTATAGCCGCGCGGCGGGCTCGACAGGCCGTAGGACGAATAATCGCCGATGAAGAAGGTCGGCGCGATCCAGTAGCGCGGCAGGGTCCAGCCGCGCACCGGACGGCGATAGGCGTTCCAGCCACCGGGTGCGCGCGATCCGCCATACCAGCGGCCGCTGACCTGACCGCCCCAGCGTTGCCCGCCACTCCAGCGTTGACCACCATTCCAGCGCTGGTTGTTGCCGTTCCAGCGCTGGCTGCCATTCCAGCGTTGATTGTTGCCGTTCCAACGCTGGTTGCCGCCATTCCAGCGCTGACCATTATTGGCGCGGTTGCCGCCGTTCCACTGCATCGGACGCCCTTGTTGCGGCATCGCCGGCTGGCTGGACGTTTGATTGAAGGTACCACCCGTAGTGGTCGTCCGCGACTCGAGTCGCTGCGCATCGGCTGGCGCCGTGGTGGAGCCCAGCATCAGCGTAAAGGCAGCAATTATGAGGGTTCGCATGGTAAACACTCCCGATAAGATGCCGTACCCTCCGCACGACCTCGATCATTCTTAACGGAAGAGTTACCATTTCCGGCGGTTTTTCACCAGAATTCAGAATGTCCCGGAACGGGTCAGCGCGCGATCCGGCCCGCGATCAGCGCGACCAGTTTCTGGCAACCGGCGGCATCCTCGGCATCGAAGCGCGCGGGATTGGGGCTGTCGAGATCGAGCACCCCAATCAGCCGTCCGTCATGGATGACCGGTACGACCAGTTCCGACCGGCTCGCCGCATCGCAAGCGATATGACCGGGAAAGGCGTGGACATCATCGATCAATAGCGTCTCGCGCATCGCCGCCGCCGTGCCGCACACGCCCTTGCCCATGGCGATGCGAATGCACGCCGCCTTGCCCTGGAACGGCCCGAGCACCAGTTCGCCATCAATCGCGCGGTAGAAGCCGGCCCAGTTCAGATCGGGGAGATATTCCCAGATCAGCGCGGCAGTGTTGGCCATGTTAGCGATCGCGTCGGGTTCATCGCCGGTCAGCGCATCGAGCGCGGCATGGAGGTCATGATAGAGCTCGGCCTTTGACCCGGCCTTGATCGCGAAGTCGAACATTGGAATTCCTCTTGGCCGGGCGTCATGTCGGCTATCGTTTCGGTTCGCAAGATGAGGGCAGGCCCTGGTCGCCGCAAGGGCGAAGAGGTGCCCGACGCCGGCCGATCGGGCCCGATGACGCAGGGCGCTCCGGACCCGGCAGTCTCGTTATCACGTTGAGCGTTTCGCGGCGGGCCGGTACGGCACCGGCTGCGGCACTGCTTCGACGAGGCGGTTGGGACGTATCGAGGGTTGGAGCCGAAGCTTGATCGACCATGTCGCGATTATCGGAGCGGGCTTTTCGGGCACGCTCCAGGCAATCAACCTGCTGCGTCATGGCGGGCCAAGAGCGACGCTGATCGAACGCGCTCCGGTTGCCGGCCTGGGGCTGGCCTATGGCGCGGCGCATCCCGATCATGTGCTGAACGTGCGCGCCGGCAATATGAGCGCCTTTCCGGACGAGCCGGACCATTTCGTCCGCTGGCTGGAAGCACAGGGCGTGCCGAATGCGGCCGGGGCATTCGTGCCGCGCATGATCTATGGCGCCTATCTCCGCACATTGCTCGATGAGACGCTGGCGAAGAGCGGCGATCGCTTGCGGCTGATACGCGGCGATGCCGTCTCGCTCGACCATGATGGACGGGCCCGGGTGCGGATGCGCGACGGGCACGGGATCGCGGCCGATGCCGTCGTGCTCGCCATGGGCAATTTGCCGCCGCACGATCCCCCCGGACTCGACGCGGCATCGATCGGTGCGCCGCTCTATATGGCGGACCCCTGGGATCCGTTGGTCCCGGATGGCCTGCGCCCGGACGACACCGTGATGCTGATCGGTACGGGCCTCACCATGATCGATATCGCACTGCTCCTCGAAGCCCGAGGCTTTGCCGGGCGGATCATCGCGCTGTCGCGACGCGGGCTGACGCCGCACCGCCATGCACCGCCGGTCGCGCCGTGGAAGATGCTCGGAACCCGCCCCGGCACCGTGGCGTCCGCGCTCGTCAGGGCGGTTCGACGCCGGAGCGACCAGATCGGCTGGCGACAGGCGATCGACGAACTTCGCCCCTACACCCAGACCATGTGGGCCAATGCCAGCACGGACGAAAAGGCGCGCATGCTGCGTCACCTGCGGCCGTGGTGGGATGTGCACCGGCATCGGCTCGCGCCCGAGGTTGCGGATCGGTTCGAGGCGATCCGATCGCGCGGGCAGTTGTCGACGATGGCGGCCAGGACGCTCTGGTTTCATGCCGATGGCGATGGGGTCGAACTGGGGTTCAGGCGCCGCGGGAAAAGCGACCCCGAAACGATGCGCGTCAATCGCATCGTCAATTGCACCGGGCCGCAAGGAGATCTGCAGCGGTCGGACGAGCCGCTGCTCGCAACCCTGCGTGACAGCGGCATGATCAGGCCCGATGCGGCGCGGATCGGCATCGACGTGGACAATCAGGCTCGCGTCATCGGGGCGGATGGGGAAGCCAGCCCATGGTTGCATGCGCTCGGCCCGATGACCCGTGGTGCGTTCTGGGAAATCGTCGCGGTGCCGGACATCCGGGTTCAGACTTGGACTCTCGCGCGGCGCCTGTCGAATGCTCAATGGGTTGGTGGCGAGGGTCTTTAGATAAACCGGAGACGGCTGAGCCCATGGGATGAAGGCGCTGGCTGCGGCATCATGGATTTCGCTGGTGATCGACCTGGCGCCGCGCCTCCCCGGCGAAGGCGACAACTTGCGCATCGTCACGAATCGCCCACCACGCCCAGGCTATTTTTCCGCCGTCGCGGCACTCATCTGCGCGACCGGTGCCAGCGAAATTGATAACGTTCCCATGTAGGCACATCACTACATTGTGCCCTGCCGGCAACAGATTGCGAACGAATGGCAAAAATCGGATTACCCGTGCCGCCGATGATCCAAATACAGCTTGTCCCCTGACAGGTTCGTCGTTTCCTCTGCCCTGACGATCACCCGCGCAAAGCCGGGGGCGAGCCAGGAGATGGGGGAAAATGAGCCCGACTGAATTGAGCGTCGCGTTCTTCCTGCAGATGTTTGTCATTGTCGCCGCCTGCCGTTTGACGGGGTGGTTGATGAAGCGCCTGTTTGATCAGCCACAGGTGATCGGCGAGATGATCGCCGGCATTATCCTGGGCCCTTCCCTGTTCGGATTGATCGCGCCCGACCTGCAGCATTTCCTGTTTCCCAAGGACACCAAATCGGTCCTCTATGTCGGCGCTCAGCTCGGCATCGGGCTGTACATGTTCCTCGTCGGCCTCGGGTTCCGCACCGACCATTTCAGGTCCAACGCCCGCAGTGCGGTGGCGGTATCGGTGTCGGGCATGATCGCGCCGTTCCTCGTCGCTGTGGCGCTCACGCCCTGGCTGTTGACCCTTGGCCTGTTCGGAACCGGCATCGGCGCAATGCAGGCGACATTGTTCATGGGTGCGGCGATCTCGATCACCGCCTTCCCGGTGCTTGCGCGGATCGTGCAGGAGCGCGGATTGTCCCGGACGCCGCTTGGTGCCCTCTCGCTTTCGGCCGGGGCGATCGACGATGCCGGTGCCTGGACCGTGCTGGCGATCGTGCTGGCCAGCTTTGGCGGTGGCCCCGCCCTGGCGATGAAGGCGGTGATCGGCGGTGGCCTGTTCGCCTTTTTCATGCTGACCCTGGGCTCGCGGTTGCTGGCGCCGCTCGCACGCTGGGCCGAGCGCGACGGGCGGGTCACACCGCCGTTACTCGCAACGGTCATCGGATTGTTCATGCTGAGCGCCTGGGCGATGGATGCGGCCGGGCTTCATTCGGTATTCGGCGGTTTTCTGCTGGGCGTGGCGATGCCACGCGGCCTGTTGAGCAACGAGCTCAAGAAACAGCTCGAGCCATTCACCATCGCCTTGCTGGTGCCGATGTTCTTTACTTTTTCCGGCCTGAACACGCAGCTTTCGATGGTGAGCAGCATCGAACTGGCCGCCGTGGCCGGCGTGATCCTCGCTGGATCGATCCTTGCCAAGGGCGGTGCCTGCTGGGCCGCCGCCCGCCTTACCGGACAGGATAATCCGACCGCGATGGCGGTGGGAGCGCTGATGAACGCGCGCGGGCTGATGGAGCTCATCATCATCAACATCGGACTGCAGAAGGGAATCATCGGCCCTGCGCTATTCTCCATGCTGGTGATCATGGCGCTGGTCACGACATTGATGGCGTCACCGTTGTTCGAGCTGGTTTATGGCCGAAAGGCACGGGCGAGCGGCGTGCTGGGCGCACTGAACGAAGACGAGGAGGCGGTCGCGCCGCCGACCGTCGCGCCGATCGTCTGACCTGCAGGTTCGAAGAGAGAGTCACAAGGCGCGATCGTCGGGGATCGCCGAATTGAAGCCAAGATGAGGGAGTTCAACGCGATGCTCTGCAATCACATCCTCGGCAGCGATGACGCCGCCCTGACTCAGCCATGCCTCAAGCAATGATCGGCAGGGACAAGCAAACGCGCCGGATCGTGATCGCGGGCGGTGGAACTGCGGGTTGGATGATGGCGGCAGCGATCGCGCGAACGCTGGGCGCCGCTGTCGACCTGACCATCGTCGAATCCGAAGCGATCGGGACGATCGGAGTCGGAGAATCGACCATTCCACCGCTGGTGAATTTCAACCGTATCCTGGGAATCCCCGAGCCCGAATTCATGCGGGAGACCCAGGCGACATTCAAGCTGGGCATCCTGTTCGACAATTGGAAGCAGGACGGAGACCGGTATTTCCACAGCTTCGGACTGTCGGGAAAGGATCATTGGTCAGCGGGCTTCCAGCATTTCTGGCTTCACGGCCGGACGCGCGGGCACGAACAATCCTATGACGATTATTGCCTGGAACTGGTGGCCGGGTTGCAGGGCAAATTCGCGCACCTGCCCGACGACCGGATGAACTATGCCTATCATGTCGATGCCACGCTCTATGGCCGGTATTTGCGCAAGCTGGCCGAAGCGGACGGTGCGAAACGCATCGAGGGCAAGATCGCCCGTGTGGAGCTGGATGGGGAAAGCGGCGACATCGCCGCGCTGGTGCTGGAAGGCGATCGCCGGATCGAAGGCGACTTCTTCATCGACTGCACCGGTTTCCGCGGATTGCTGATCGAGGGCGCATTGCATGCCGGTTTCGAGGACTGGACCCATTGGCTGCCGAACGATTCCGCCATCGCACTGCAGACCAGGCATCTCGGGCCGCCGCAACCCTATACCCAGGCGATCGCGCATGATGCCGGGTGGCAGTGGCGCATCCCGTTGCAGCATCGCATGGGCAGCGGCATCGTTTATTGCAGCCGTTATCTCTCACGCGATGCGGCGCTCGATCGACTGGTCTCCAGCGTGGGCGAACCGCTGATCGAGCCCATCCATCTCAGCTTCAAGGGCGGCGTGCGGCGGCGGCAATGGTATCGCAACTGTGTCGCGGTCGGGCTGGCTGGCGGTTTTGTCGAGCCGCTCGAGGCAACCACCGTTCATCTCATCCAGCGCGCCGTGCTGCGCATCATCCGGCTGATGCCGAACGGTCGGGTCAGCGAACGCGACGCCGCGGAATTCAACGAACAGCAATTGCAGGACATCACGCAAATCCGTGACTTCATCATCCTGCACTATAAGGCGACCGAGCGCCGCGACAGCCCGTTCTGGCGGCATTGCATCGACATGGAGATTCCGGACTCGCTCGCCCAAAAGATCGAACTGTTCCGCGAGACCGGCCGTGTTTTCCGCAAGAATGAGGAGCTGTTCGCGGAAAACAGCTGGGTGCAGGTGATGATGGGGCAAGGGATCATGCCGCGCGCCTATCACCCGATCGCGGAGAAGCTGGGCGCGGAGGAACTGAATCGGCTGCTCACGACCTTGCGCGACACTGTCGCCAGAACCGTCGCCACGCTGCCCGCGCATCAGGCTTATGTGGAACAATATTGTCGCGCTGCACCGCCGCCGCCGCGGACCATGGCCTGACTGCCGAACCGATCGCGGTTCTAGCCGGCGGTAAGAGCGCCCGCGCGCGCTTGAACGAGCGCCACCTCGGTGTCGGTCATGGGCTCACCGATATTGGGGTTGCCTTTTCCGGTCGTGATCAGCTGGCCCAGGCTTTGGATATAGGTGGTCCAGCCGTCGTGGCAGATGTCGTAGCATTCATAGTCTGGGACCAGACCGACATGCGTGAACCGGACCTCCGTCTGGTCGCCGATGCGGGCGATCTCGAAGACCATGCTGGTGCCTGTCCACTCGGTCGTATCCCGAGTGAAGCTGAAATAATTGTCGAGCACGAGCCAGGCGATTTTTTTGCCGGGGACCATCTCGGTCACCGCAAGGTCGCACCGATGCAGATCAAGTGCGGCATAAGTGAATCGGGCGCCGACCCGGTCGGCATTGCCGACAATGCCGTGGGACCACCAACCGCGGACATTGTTGATCGCCGCGACGACGGTTTCCGGGCTTTGGTCCACGGTGAAGCGGATGGTGAAGTTGCGATCGGTCATGATTGTGTCCTGTCTTTTGAACATGATGGGGGCGGGCCGGCAGCGCCGGCCCCGGCGTCAATCGCCCTTGTTCGAGATATGGACGTCGTTCGGGAACGGCGCGCCGCGCCCGGTTTCCACGAATGCCTTCAGGCTCATCAGGAACATCGCCCATTTGGTGCTGCAATGGTGCATGAACTCGGACGCTTCCTTCCAGTCCTTGTGCTTGAAGAGGAGGATGGTGAAATCATCGTCCTGGGCGAGGTCGAAGCTCAGCTTGCTGCCACCCCAGGCGTCAGGACCGGAGGCGACCTCCCACAGGACATGCTTGTCGGCGTCGAGCTCGGCGATCTTCATGTCGATGGCGCCGCGATCGGCGAAACGGAAATGGATGAGGCTTCCGACCTTGCCTTCACCTTTCGTATCGGTGGTCCACCATCCGGCAAGGCCATCCATCGTGGTCAGGGCCTTGTAGGTTTCGGCCGGCGACGCTTTGATCGCGACCTTGTGCAGAATATCAGGCATTTAAAGTATCCTCTGGGTGCAGCCGCACTGCGGCGGTGAGATCGAGGTAAGGCCGGAGCGCCGGGCAGTGAGAGTGACAATCGTGTCGGGATTTGAATGGACTCGCTGATCACCGCCGCGGCGCGGGCGCTGGCCAGCGGCGACATTCTCGGCGCGCTCAATCGCATCGCATTGCGCGAGGATGCGCCGGCACTCGCGCTGCGCGGCATCGCCATGGCGCAACTCGGCGACCTTGATCGCGCCAAGGCATTGCTGATCAGGGCGGAGCGCGCCTTTGGCCCGAACGAGCCAGTGGCGCGGGCACGGTGCGTCGTCGCCCAAGCCGAGATCGCGCTGGTATCGCGCGACCTTGGCTGGCCGGCAAAGTCGCTGGGCGCGGCGCAGGCATTGCTCGAAGCGCGCGGCGATGTGCTGAACGCCGCGCATGCCCGGCACCTCGAAATCCGGCGCTTCGTCCTGATCGGTCGGCTGGACGAGGCTGAGCGCCTGCTCGCCGACCTCGATCCCAGACCCTTCCCGCCCGCGTCACGCGCAGCTCATGAACTGGTCATCGCCGGAATCGCGATGCGGCGCCTCCGCACGGAACAGGCACGCATCGCGCTGGTCAGGGCCAGGCAGGCCGCACGCTATGCGCTCATTCCCGGGCTCAGGGCTGAAGTCGAGACAGCCGTCGATCTCCTGGCCAAGCCGGCGGCGCGCCTCATCGCGCGAGGTGAGGAGCGGCTCTTGCTGCTTGAGGACGTCGAAGCGCTGCTGGCGACCGACGCGCTGGTGATCGATGCCTGCCGGTACGTGGTGCGGCGGAAAGACATCAGAGTGTCGCTGGCGACGCGTCCGGTGTTGTTCGCACTTGCGCTCGCGCTTGGCCGGGCATGGCCGGGCGACGTTACGCGGGATGCGCTCGTCCGGCACGCGTTCCGGGCGAAAGAGGCCGATGAATCGCACCGCATGCGCCTGCGCGTCGAGATCGGCCGGCTGCGCAGGGAGCTCAAAGCCTTTGCCGAGGTGACCGCGACCAAGCGCGGATTTGCCCTCACGCCGCACGGTGCGAGTGACATCGTGGTGCTGGCCCCACCCGTCGATGATGAACATGCAGCGGTGCTCGCATTCCTTGCGGATGGCGAGGCATGGTCGAGCTCAGCGCTGGCGCTCGCGCTCGATGCGAGTCAGCGGACCGTTCAGCGCGCGCTTGAGACGCTGGCCGCAGCCGGCAAGGCCCAGCCCTATGGCAATGGGCGCGCCCGGCGCTGGATCGCCCCGCCGCCCACCGGATTCACGACAAGCTTGTTACTCCCCGGTCCGCTGCCGGGCGGCTAAGGTGTCGGCAAGGAGAGAGACATGAAGCAATCGGCAGCTGAGATTATCCGCGAATACGGCCCCTTCCCCGGCGTGGCGGCGGTGCACGGCGTTTCCTATGACGGCCAGCGTGTCTGGTTCGCCGCTGGCGACACGCTGAACGCGTTCGATCCGGAAAACGGCGATGTCGTGCGATCGATCGATCTCGCCGCGCATGCCGGCACCGCCTTTGACGGCGAGCATTTGTTCCAGATCGCCGAGGACCGCATCCAGAAGATCGACTTCAGGACCGGCGAATTGGTCGCGACGATCCCGGCCCCGGGCGGCGGCGGCGACTCCGGCCTCGCCTTTGCCGAAGGGATGCTTTGGGTGGGCGAGTATCAAGCCCGCAAGATTCATCAGGTCGACCCGAAAACGGGGAAGGTTCTGCGCAGCATCGACTCCAATCGCTTCGTCACTGGCGTGACCTGGGCGGATGGCGATCTGTGGCATGGCACCTGGGAAGGTGACAACAGCGATCTGCGGCGCATCGACCCCAAAACGGGAGAGATACTCGAAACGATCGAGATGCCTGGAGATGCCATGATATCGGGGCTGGAGTTTGACGGCATCGACCGATTTTTCTGCGGTGGTGGCGCCAGCGGCAAAGTGCGGGTCGTTGCCCGGCCAGTGTGAAGCAGCGCTACCGACGATCGTCCCGCAAGGCCCGATTGCCTTGGCCATTTGACAACTCAGCCGGGTTCGGAGTCCGTATCCGCCGCCGGCGCATCGCCATAAACCACCCCATGCCGTCGCGGGAATGAAGACAGCGCGCGTTGCCAGCGTTCGCTGTCGGTCAGCCGCGACTGGATGATCTTCAATTTCTCCCAGCCCGGGATGCCATGGATCACCGCGCGGGCGGAGGCGACCAGTTCGGGATGCATGAACGGGCTGAAGGTGACCTGGCGCAGCACGGCCGGGCCGATATCGATATGCAGCGCCGTGACCGGTTCGACCGCATGCCCGACGACGCGCAATTCGGCCTCGTCGATGAAACCGCGGCGTTTCAGGAACGGCAGGCTGTGAATATCCGATGCGTCGATCTTGGCGATCTCGTCGATCTTCACATAGCGCATCGGCGCGAACAGGCAGTGCGGGGTAGCGGCGATCACCTGTTCGAAATGCGCGCGGTCGAACTGGACGCAGACGCCGGAAGTATCGCCGGCAAATACCTGCCAGTGATGGAATGTCTCGGGCGCCTCGGTCAGGCAGATCGCGCCGACAAAGCCGTAGTGCATCGTCTCCTGGTACACCTCCATCGAACGGCGGTCATTGGCGTCCTTCCAAGTCGAATAGCTGACCAGGGTCAGGCGCCGATTGAGCAAGGTGTCGAGCAGCACCGGCAGGCTGGTGTAGCGCCGCAGCGGTTTCGGTGACGGGCCAGCGGGCGATGGAGCAGCGCGTGGCGCAACGGGTGGCGATGATACAGCTTTGGCCATGGAGGCGACATACACTGCCGAGTTCGGCTATGGAACGCCCCACCCTGCCCCGGAAGATGGTTCGATGCCCCTGCTCCCCGTGACCCGATCGATCGCCATCGACAGCGACGAACTGGAAGAAAGCTTCGCCCGGTCCTCGGGCCCCGGCGGCCAATCGGTCAACACCACCGATTCAGCGGTGATGCTGCGCTTCGACGTGCGCAATTCACCCAATCTGCCCGAAATGGTGAAGGCGCGGCTGGAATTGCTCGCGGGAAGCCGGCTGACTCGCGACGGCGTGCTGGTGTTGAAAAGCGAAGGCGCGCGGTCGCAATTGCTCAACCGCCAGGAAGTGCGCGAACGGTTGTTCGAGCTGATCCGCGAAGCGACGATCGTGCCAAAGAAGCGCCGCCCGACCCGACCGTCCAAGGCGGCCAAGGCACGGCGCATGGAAGGCAAGGCCAAGCGGTCGACGGTGAAGAGCTTGCGCGGCAAGCCGATCGATTGAACGACAACGGGGTTTCGTCGACGCAGGCCGCCCGTCACTCGATCGCCAGAATCACATGGCTCGCCTTGATCAGCGCGAGTGCGTGACTGCCGATCCGGAGGTCCAGCGCTTCGGCGCTCTCGCGCGTCACGGTCGCGGTCAACGTTTTGCCTTCACTCATTTCGAGCACGATCTCGCTGCTCACCGGGCCGTCCTCGCGCCGGACCACAGTGCCCGCGAGCGTGTTGCGCGCCGAGGTGCGCAGCGACGCATCGCCCTGCGCCAGGATGACGAAGCTCGACTTGATCAGCGCGAGCGCGATCTTGCTGGGGGCGAGATCGAGGTCGATCGCGCTTTCCCGCGTGATGATCGCGACGATCTCGACGCCGGGCGCGATCTCGAGCACGATCTCGGCATTGACCGCACCGGGCGTGACGCGGGTGACCGTACCGCGCAATGTGTTGCGTGCACTCGTCTTCATGGCGATTCCCCATAATAATGGCTTGAGCGACAGCCCATGCGCCAGCTCGGTTTCGAGCCGCGCCATGGTGCCGGCGAGTTCTGCCTCGGCCGCATCATAGGCGTCGAGCACGATCTCGCCAGCCGGGGTGATCAGGCTCGTACCGCCATCCTTGCCGCCGGCCGAAGGCAGCACCAATGGGCGATCGAACAGATTGTTGAGGATCTGCACCGCGTCCCAGGCCGACTTATAGCTGAGGCCAATGTCGCGCGCGGCCTGGCTGATCGAACCGCCACGACGAATGGCGCGGAGCAGCGCGATGCGATCGGCACCCACTCGCCCTGCCTGCGGCTTTTGCAGCGTGATGGTAGCATGCACGCCGTCAATCGAACCGGACGAGTCTTGATCAGGAGGCACGGTCATGCCTCCCTATACTCATCGCTGCGCGCGAAACGTAATCCCGATGGTGCGCGGGTCGCTGGGCGTTGCCAGGATCAGGCCGGAATTACCCGCCTGGATAGTGACGTTCTGGATATAATCCTTGTCGAACAGGTTGCGCGCGAACACCGCCAGTTCCCAGCCATGCGCGGAGTGGAAGCCGATGCTGCCATTGACCACGGTATAGCCGTCGATGACGGTATAGGCCGATCCCGTCGGATCGCCGAGCTGGCGGGTGCGGGTGTTGGAATCCGCGTGCAGAAAGGCACTGCCGATAGCGCCAAGCGGCTGGGTGTAGTCGGCGCCCAGCGTATAGGCCCATTTCGGCAGGCTGGGCAGTTGCTGGCCGGTCAGATCGCAGACCGTGGTGCTGTTGCCGATCCGCTCGATCGGGCACGGCCCCGCCGGATAAGAGGCGTATTTGCCATCGGCATAGGCAACGCTCGCCCGCAATGTCAGATTGGACGTGACGGCGGCGGTCGCATCGGTCTCGAACCCCTTGACCGTCACGCGCGGGATGTTGGCGAGATAGGTGCGCAGCGCCGCTGCCGCGCGCTGATCGGTGACATTGGCCTGGAAGTCGGTCACCCGCGTGTAGAAGCCATCGATGTTGAAGATCAGCCGCCGGTCGAACAGCCGCGTCTTCAGGCCGATCTCATAATTGGTATTTTGTTCGGGGCGGACGACGGCGGTGTTGAGCGCGGGCAGGTTCGCGCCATTGAGCGGCAGGCCCGACATATTGATCCCGCCCGACTTTGCGCCGCGCGCGAAGCTCGCATAGCCAAGCACGTCATCGGTGAAGGCGTAGGTGATGTTGGCCCGGCCGGTCAGGCTGCCGTCATTGACCTTCGCCTTATAGCTCTGGCCGCGCAGGATCGAGAGCTTGGCGTTGATCAGCGCAGTGTTGCCGGTCGGCAATCCACCGAACACGAAAGTGTCGTAGCTGCCCTTCTTATCCTCATAGGTGTAGCGCAGGCCGCCGGTCAGCGTCAGCCGATCGATCGGGCGCCAATTGACCTCGCCGAACGCTGCATAGCTGTTCGACTGGAAATCGGTGCGGCCGTCAGTGCCATAACCGTCAAGCAAAGTACCGGGCACTGGTGTCGGCGGCGGGGTTGGCGTGCCCGCCGGGCTACCCGGTGGAATCGGCGTGGCCGTGGTCGGGCCGATCAGCCAATAGGCGGCGTCGGCGCCATAGATCGAGATCGGCCGCCCGATGACGCGCTGGCGGAAGAAATAGAGCCCGCCGACATAGCTCAGCGCGCCGTCGCCATTCGATGCGAAACGCAGTTCCTGGCTGAACTGATCCTGGCGCGACGGGATGTGTTGCTCGGTCTGGATCTGGATGCCGGTATAATCGCGGTCATTCGCCGCATCCCAGTTCCAGAAGCGCCACGCGCTGACCGACGTGAGCGTGACCGGCCCGACATTCCAGTCGGCGATCGCCGCAACGCCGCCTTCATTGGTCTTCACGCCGAGTTTCGCGTCGATGTCGGTCTTGCGGTCATAGGGATTGAGGCTCGGCGGCGTATAGCCGAAATGCGCTGCAAGCGCGGGATATTGCCGTGCGGGCGTGCGCAGCGTTCCGGGCCGTTCGGCGACACGGTAATAGACCTGAGTGCAGCAATTGCTTTCGAAATTGGTGAAGTCGGCGCTGAGGCGGATCGACAGGTCTTCGGACGGCCGGAACAGCAATTGTCCGCGGATCGCCTGATTGCCGATCGCATTGTTGTGGCCGCCGGTACGCACATTGTCGATCACGCCATCGCGCCGCGTGCTGACCACCGACAGGCGGCCGGCAACCGTATCGCCGACCAGCGCACCGGACACCGCCGCCTTGGCCTGGACGAAGTTGAAGCTGCCATAGCTGAGCTCCGCTGTCCCTTCGGTATCGAAAGTCGGCGCGCGCGTGGTGATGTTGATCGCGCCGGCAGTGCTGTTCTTGCCGAACAACGTGCCCTGCGGCCCACGTAGGACCTCGACCCGCTCGATATCGCTGAAGTCGAACGCCGCGGTCGCGGGCCGGGCATGATAGACCTGATCGACATAATAGCCGACGCCCGGTTCAAGCCCGTCATTGGCCTGGCTGACCGCCACCACACTGCTGCCGAGGCCGCGAATGGTGAAGGCGGTGTTGCGTGGATTGGCCGAGCTGTAGTTCAGCGCGGGGACCAGCTGCGACAATTGCTGCGTATTGACGGTGTAGGACCGGTCGAGCAGCGCGCCGCTGATGACCGACAGGCTGCCGGGAATTTTCTGCGCGTCCTCGGCACGACGGCGCGCCGTGACCAATATGTCCATATCGCTGTCCGCCGCATCGGCCGGCTGGGCTTCATCGGTGACGGTCGGGGCAGCGCTCGACGGCGTGACCGGCGTTTTCGCCAGTGCGGCGGTCGGCAGGCAGACGCTGGCGAGCAACAACAACTTCCCGAATGACGCGGCCATGATGTTTCCCCGTTATGGTGCTGAGCCACATAACGATTTTACGATAATCCGCGAGAGACTAATTGGATCGGATTCTGTCTGAATGGTGCGATGGACGACTTCCCGCTCCAGGGGCCGAACGCCTCGCGCGCATCGCTCATTGCGCTTTCCTCGCAAGGGACCGCCGGGTATCAGCGTCCATCGAACGGGATGGGGAACACGATGGATCGTCACGTCATTGAATTCGGGATGGACCACGATCTGGCGTTCTCCGGAAGCGAGAAGACGCTGGCTCCTGGCTTCATCGACTATAACGCTCCGGGGTCACCCGCCCCCTTCTACACCGCGCTGGTCACCGCACGATCGGAACAGGGCGCCGCCCAGAATGCCGCCGGCGCGTTCATCGCCGGCGAAGCTCCCTATGGCGACAGCTTTGTCGCCAGCTTCAAACAACTGCCGGCACCGATCCACGACTTCCCGAAAATCGCGGCGCTATATTGCCAGCCAGTCGGCGATGCCGTCGCCTGGCGTGACGGGTTACGGGAAGCAATACGGGTCCTCCTGGCCGAGTATGGTATGGCCGTCAGCTATTTCAGCGATCCGGCCTATCTCGCCGATATCGATCGGCTGTGGCTGAGCTATTTCGCCCTGGTCGCGCTGCCCGGCTATAATCGGCAGCTGCTCGCCGAAATCGCGCTTGCGCTATGGCTGGCACATGCGATTGCGGCGACAGTCGATCGGCCCGACCGTGAGCCATCGGCGCTTACGCCGGCCCAGCTCTCTTCACTGATGTATGCGACGATTGTCCTGCCGTCGGAAATTTTTCCACTCGCTCCCGCGGAATAAAGGTCGCCCCCGGGCAAACCGCACGTTGCAGAATCCCCGATCTCGCTTCACCTTAGGTGATGGCCATCTATCGACGCGATGCAATCGCCCCCGAATGGGAACCCGCTCCCTGGCCCATGGCTGCGGATGCAGCCGATGCGCAGGAGCGCGGTTTTCACCGGCGCGCGACCACGCCCATCGTGTGGCAGCGGTTGCCCTGGAAAACCTTTCCGCCCGAAGGTATTTTTGGCGAGCAGGAGGATTGGTTCCGCGCAGCTGATGTGGAGTTTTTCGCCTCGTTCGGGGGCGAGGACCTGCTTCTCATCCAAAATTGCTGGTTCGGATGGCCGGATCCCCCGGAATGGGGTTTGGCGTCGCGCCCTGGCGGTGAGGGCGTCGACTGGGCGCGTTGGGGCCATTTCCGCGACCTGCCGACATCCTGGGAAATGCCGAACGAAACCACGCCCGAAATGAACGCGAACGTCAGAGCGTAAACCCGGCCTCTGCAAACCGCGCCGGCAAGGGCGCCTCGGCGATGATCGGATCCTTGCCCTCGCGCGGCACGGTAAGCGATGCGGCATGCAGCAGGCTATGCTTGCCGCCGCTACCATAGATCGGATCGCCGACCACCGGTGCGCCGAGCACTTCGGCCGCATGGACGCGGATCTGATGGGTACGGCCGGTTTCGGGCGTGAACTCGACGAAGGAGCGACCATCCTTGACCGCAAGCAAGCGCCAGCCGGTGCGTGCCGCCTTGCCGGCGGGATCGCCACGCATGCGCCAGCCATCCTCCGCCGTGCTGGTCTTGCCCAGCGCCAGGTCGATCATGCCGCTTTCACCTTCGGGCACGCCTTCGAGCACCGCGAGATAGCGTTTCTTGACCAAGCCTTGCTCGAACGCCTGCTGGAAGCGGGCATGCGCCTTGGGATTGCGCGACAGGAGCAGGCAACCCGAGGTGTCACGGTCGAGCCGATGGACCGCGACCGGCCAGCGCTTGAAGCCGAACTTCAGGCCGTCGAGATGGTTTTCAAGGCTGATCGAGCCATCGCGCGGGCGATCGACCGGAAGCCCGGCGGGTTTGTCGATGACCAGCGCTTCGCCGTCGAGAAACAGAACATGATTTGCAAGCATGACACGCCCTTGCCACTCCGCGCGCGCTCATGCCAGAGGAACAGGCGTGCGAACCCTATTGAAACATCTCATCGCCCTTGCCGCTTGCGCGGCCGGGCTGATCCCCACACTCGCGCTTGCCGCACCCGTGCAGCTCTGCGTCGACCAGATCGCCTTTCCCAGCGCCGACGGCCGCGTCCTTGGCCATTTGCCTTATGGCGATGCCTTGACGTCGGACATGGTCGCCGCGCCACCAGGCTTTGCGCTTGGCCAATGCCTGATCCAGCGCGCCGCCGCGGTCGACCTGACCCGGCTGATCCGCGCGACGCGTGAAGTACCCGAAATTGCCGGCACGTTGCGCGCAGTGTCGTGCTACCGGTCGATCGAGCGGCAACGCGCGGTGTTCTGCGGCCCCGTCGGCCCCGGCAAGCTGTACGCCAATGCGCTCGAACGCGCGCGGGTCGTGGCGCCGCCGGGATATAGCGAGCATTCGACCGGCTATGCAGTGGATTTCGGCCTGCGCCCCGCGCCCGGCTGCCCCGATGTCGATGCCTGCATCTCGCTGACTCCGGCGGGCCGCTGGCTGCTGGCGCATGCGCGAGAATATGGTTTCGAACTGTCGTTCCCGATCGGCAATCCGCAAGCCGTCACCTGGGAGCCGTGGCACTGGCGCTGGGTGGGAACGTCACCGAAAGCGTCCGGTGCCGCGACCGCCCGCGCGGTCTTCGCCAAGGCCCGTACGAGCTTCCCGGCCAAGCCCGCAGTGGTCGACACCGCAGATTCCTGGCTGCACATCATGCGCCAGCCGCCCAATCCCTTTGCGCCGATATCGACACCAACAGCCGCGCCGATACCGACGCCAATCAAGCCCTGATACGCGAACGGCCGACCGACCCATTGGGATCGACCGGCCGTCGAGATGCGGATCAGTGGTTCAGGCGGCGAGCTTGGCCGCGGTTTCGGCGATGCGCTTGCCTTGATAGCGCGCACCATCGAGTTCGGTCGCACTGGGCTGGCGGCTGCCATTGCCATCGGCGATCGTCGTCGCACCATAAGGCGATCCGCCCTTGACCTCATCCACGCCCATCTGGCCCTGGAAACCATAATCGAGCCCGACGATGGTCAGGCCGAAGTGCAGCATATTGGTGATGATCGAGAACAGGGTGGTCTCCTGACCGCCATGCTGAGTCGCGGTCGAGGTGAAGGCACCGCCGACCTTGCCGTGCAGCGCACCGCTCATCCACAGCCCGCCGGCCTGATCGAGGAACGACGCCATCTGGCTGGGCATGCGCCCAAACCGGGTCGGTGCGCCGATCACGATCGCGTCGTAATTGGCCAGCGCGCTGATTCCCTCGATCACCGGGTGCGAGATATCCGCCTTGAAGCCCGCGGCGGCGGCAACTTCGGGCGGTGCGGTTTCGGGAACGCGACGGATATCCACCTCGGCACCGCCAGCGCGCGCACCTTCAGCGACGGCGTCCGCCATCTGCTCGAGATGGCCGTAGGACGAGTAATAGAGCACGAGAACCTTGGTCATGGGACATTTCCTTTCGGTTGATGAGTGCCCCCCTCCCGCCATCAGGGGTCAAAGCGGGAGGGGGTTGGGAAGGGCCGATCAAGAGGGGGAGCGATCAGGCCCTTCGACTTCCCCGTGGGGGGCGGGGAAGTATGGATTATTGAGAATCCACCAGGACAATCTCGGCATCCTCGATCGCCTTGATCTTGACCGTCTGGCCACCGCCCAGGGCAGCCCCATCGCGCGCGCCGAAGCGCACGCCGTCAATCTCGATCGCGCCAGTGGCGGGGACGAGATAGGCATGGCGCCCCTGGCCCACCGTGTGCGTCAGGCTGTCGCCGGCCTTAACCGTTGCCCCGAGCACCCGGGCATCGGCACGGATCGGGAGCGCGTCCTTGTCCTCGGCAAAACCACTGGCGAGCACTGCGAACCTGCCATCACGACCATCCTTCGGGAATGGCTTGGCCCCCCAGCTTGGCGCACCACCGGTGCGGCTCGGTTCGATCCAGATCTGGAACAATGTAGTGGTTTCGGGTTCGAGATTATATTCGGCATGGCGCACGCCTGTGCCTGCGCTCATCACCTGCACATCGCCCGCGCCGGTGCGACCCTTGTTGCCCATCGAATCCTGATGGGTGATCGCACCGCTGCGCACATAGGTGATGATTTCCATGTCGCGGTGCGGGTGTGGCGGGAAGCCGCTGTTGGCGGCGATCTCGTCGTCGTTCCACACGCGGATCGCGCCCCAGCCCATGCGGCCGGGATCGTGATAGTCGGCAAAGGAAAAATGATGCCGCGCGTTGAGCCAGCCATGATCGGCATGGCCGAGGCTTGCAAAGCTGCGTCGGTCAATCTTTCCCTGCTCCCTGGTTTTTTCCTGAGTGCCGATCATGTCGAAGCTCCTCCTGGGTGTTCATCTGTTGCCGCCAAGATAGAGTTTTTGATCATGCGGTAAATGGAAACACTAGAAACTGATCGTTTCCATTGCTAAGCGTACTACCCGCGTGAGGGAGTTAAAAGATGCGCCTGCCCGATCTCGAAGCCTGGGCGATCTTCGCCAGCGTGGTCGATCACCGATCGTTCAGCGGTGCGGCCGATGCGATCGGCGTGTCCAAGGCAACGGTGTCGAAGGCGATCACCCGATTGGAGGCGCATCTCGGCCAGTCGCTGTTCCATCGCAATTCGCGGCGCCTGACCCTGACCGAAAGCGGCAAAGGCCTTGCCGAACATGCCGCGCGCATCCTCGCCGAAGCCAATGCGGCGGAAGAAGCGGCGCGCGATGCCGCGACCGCGCCAACCGGGCTGGTGCGGATGACCGCCCCCATGACGCTCGGGTTGGCCAAGGTCGCGCCGGCCATCGCGGAATTCCTGACCGCACATCCCGGAATCGAGATCGACCTGCATTTGTCCGACGCCAAGGTCGATATCGTCGCCGAAGGCTTCGACATCGCGCTGCGCATCGCTGATCTGCCCGATTCTTCGCTGCGCGCGCGCCGTCTTGGCGCGATCAAGACGCATATCGTCGCCTCGCCCGCCTATCTCGCCAAGCATGGCCAGCCGACGCATCCGGCCCAGCTCGGCGAGCATCCCTGTTTCGCTTATACCAATGTCACCGGGCCATGGCGTTTCTCCGGTCCCGATGGCGGCGAAGCGGCGGTGCGACCGACCGGCCCGTTGCGCGCCAATAATGGCGACGCCCTGTTGCCGGCGCTCCGCGCGGGGCTCGGCATCGGTACGTTGCCCGACTTCATCGTCGGCGCCGATCTGGCCGACGGCACGCTGGTGGCGATCCTGACCGACTGGCGTGGACCACCGATCGCGCTGCACCTGATGACCCCGCCGAGCAATCTGCGCCCCGCCCGGGTGGAAGCGCTGATCGCCTTCCTGAGCGACCGGTTTCGTAACCTCTGCGATGAATCGCGCCATTGAGATTCCCCGCGACTCGTGGAGTCAGGCCGATTAATTTGAAATTAACCTTTTACCTTCATCACTGATCAGGTTAATGGTTTGTTCGTAGGTTGGGTCGAGCCGAAGGGGGCGCGAACACTGCGACTGACAGGGGAACGGCCGATGCGCGTGTTGCTGATCGAAGACGAGCCGACGACCGCCAAGGCGATCGAGCTCATGCTGACGACCGAAGGGTTCAATGTCTATACGACGGATCTGGGCGAGGAAGGCCTCGATCTGGGCAAGCTGTATGATTACGACATCATCCTGCTCGACCTGAATTTGCCTGATATGCACGGTTACGACGTGCTGAAGAAGCTCCGCGTCGCCCGGGTGCAAACCCCGGTGCTGATCCTGTCGGGCATCAACGAAATGGATTCCAAGGTGCGCAGCTTCGGCTTCGGCGCCGACGATTACGTTACCAAACCCTTCCATCGCGAAGAACTCACCGCCCGCATCCATGCCGTGGTGCGCCGCTCCAAGGGCCATAGCCAGTCGGTCATCCGCACCGGTAAGCTCGCCGTCAATCTCGACGCCAAGACGGTCGAAGTCGATGGCAGCCGCGTCCACCTGACCGGCAAGGAATATGCGATGCTGGAGCTGCTCTCGCTCCGCAAGGGCACGACCCTCACCAAGGAAATGTTCCTCAACCATCTTTATGGCGGGATGGACGAGCCCGAGCTCAAGATCATCGACGTGTTCATCTGCAAGCTGCGCAAGAAGCTCAGCTTGGCCTGTGACGGCGAGAATTATATCGAGACCGTCTGGGGCCGTGGTTATGTGCTGCGCGAGCCGGACGAACTCGGCGAACCGGTTTCCGAAGTCGCCTGAACACTCTCCCGCGTATCAGGGAGTAAAAGACCGCGGCCTCCGGGGGGAGCTGCGGTCTTTTTTGTATCCGATGGGCTGGCGTCCGATCGCCGTTTTACGCGAACAAGCCCGGGGCGACGGTTGCGGAGCGCCTTATTTCCGCTCCCACACCTTCTCGCCCCCCACCCAGGTTTCCTGCACCTTGGTCGCGCGTAGGTCGGTCGGTGACGCAAGCAGCGGATCGCGGTCGACAATGATGAAGTCCGCGCGTTGCCCCACGCCAAGCCGCCCGAACTTGTCCTCGGCGAACCCGGCATAGGCTGCACCCCCGGTGAACGCCCACCAGGCCTGTTCGCGGCTGACGCGCTCCTCGGGGCGCCAGCCACCGAAGGGCTGACCATTCGCGTCCGTCCGCGTGAAGGCAGCGGCCCAGCCGGCAAAGGGATCGGGGCTTTCGACCGGGAAGTCGGAGCCGAACGCCAGTCCGGCGCCATTGCGGAGCATCGAGGCCCAGGCATAGGCGCCGGCGAGGCGCGTTTCGCCGAGCCGTGCCTCGACCATGCCGCGGTCGCTGGTCTGGTGGACCGGCTGCATCGAAGCGATGATGCCATTCTTGCCGAAGCGCGGCAGATCGGCGGGATCGACGATCTGCGCATGCTCGATGCGCCAGCGCCGGTCACCCTTATAGGTGTCGGCCATCGCGTCGATCGCGTTGAGCACTTCGGCATTGGCCCGGTCGCCGATCGCATGGACCGCCACCTGGAACCCATCCATCGCCGCACGGCTCATCAGGTTGCGCATTACATCGTCGGACATGAAGCCCAGGCCCAGTTCCTTCGGCGCATCGGCATAGGGCGCCTTGAGCCAGGCACCGCGCGAACCGAGCGCGCCGTCGGCATAGAGTTTCACGCCGACCATGCGCAGCTTGTCGTTGTAGAGCCAGGGCGTCGGACCATTGCCGGCGATCTGGGTTGCGGGCTCGACACCGGATGAATAGCTGATGATGCGGATGCGCAGCACGTCCCGGTCGCCCATGCGGCGATAGGCGAGCCAATCATCGAGCGTGGTACCCATATCGGCGGTGGCGGTGATGCCGAAGCCGAGCAATATCTCCTGCGCCTTGAGCAGCGCACTATTACGGTCGCGCGGCAGCGGCGGCGGCACGACCTTGGCGATCAGCGCCTGTGCGGCATCGACGAACACGCCATTGGGCAACGGCCCGGTCTTCTCGATCCGTCCCCCTGCGGGCGAAACGCTCTTCGCCGTCACGCCCGCGACCTTCATCGCCATGCTGTTGCCCCAGCTGGCATGACCGTCGGCGCGCGATAGCCAGACCGGACGGTCGCCGACCACCGCGTCGAGATCCGCGGCAGTGGGAAAGCGGCCGAGCCCCCAGGCTTCCTGGTTCCAGCCGCCGCCGAGAATCCACTTCCGCTCGGGATTGGCCGCGGCATAGGCGGCGATCTTCGCTTTCGCCTCGTCGAGCGATTTGGTGCCGGAAAGGTCGAGCTCAAGCGCGCGAAAACCCAGATCCATCACATGGCCATGGGCGTCGATGAAACCGGGCAGCATCACCTTGCCCTTCATGTCGGCGCGCCAGTCGAGCTTTTCCGGGCGCTTTTCACCCTGCTTGAGCAGCTTCACAACCTTGCCGTCGGGGGTCATCAACAGGCCGGTGAACTGGATGACCTTGCCATCCTTGTCCATCGTGATGCCGTTGACATTATCGACCAGCGCGTCAGCCAGAACAGGCGTGGCGGAGAGCGCCAGCGACATGGCCGTCGCGGCCAGAAAGCGCCTCATTTCGGCAACCTCCGCACCAGCGAACTCGTGTCCTGGCGCGCGCCGCCCAGCTTCTGCACTTCGGCATAGAATTGGTCGACCAGCGCCGCGACCGGCAGCACCGCGCCATTCTGCTTCGCTTCATCAAGCGCGAGACCGAGATCCTTGCGCATCCAGTCGACCGCGAAGCCGAAATCGAAGCGGTCCTCGCTCATCGATTGCCAGCGATTGACCATCTGCCAGCTTTGCGCGGCGCCGCCCGAGATCGCATCGAACACCTTGGCCGTGTCGAGATCGCTCGCCTGGGCGAAACGCAATGCCTCGGCCAGGCCTTGCAACACGCCGGCAATGGCAATCTGGTTGACCATCTTGGTCTGTTGCCCCGCACCGGGTCCGCCAACATGGATCGTGCGCGCGGCATAGGCCGCAACAATGGCCTCGGCACGGGCAAAGGCCTGCGGGGACGCTGCCCCGCACATCACCGACAATGCCCCCTTCTCGGCGCCGGCCTGTCCGCCCGACACAGGCGCGTCGACGAATTCGATATCGAATGCCGCTGCGGCGGCGCAAATGTCGCGCGAGATACGCGCCGATACGGTGGTGTGATCGATGATCAGCCCGCCGCGCAATTTCTCCATCGCCGCCGGGCTCTGCAGCAACAGCGCGTCGAGATCCGCATCGTTGCCGACGCAGGTGATCAGCACCTCGACGTCGGCGATGGCGTCGAGCGCGGTCGCGGCGGATCGTCCGCCATAACGCGCCACCCACGCCGCGGCCTTGTCGGGCGAGCGATTATAAACGGTGACATTGTGCCCGGCAGTGACAAGATGCCCCGCCATTGGCGCGCCCATGACGCCGGTTCCGATGAATGCGATTTCAGCCATGGGGTGCGCATAAGCCGTGTTCCCCCGCTGCGCCAGATGGTCTACGCGGCAACGCAATCTCCGTTCGTGCCGAGCTTGTCGACGCACCGCCTTTCTTGCAACGCGGAGAAGGAAAAACGGTCCTTCGACAGGCTCAGGGCGAACGGAAGATATGATGGCGACCAACCCAACTGCCGCTGAACAGCTCCCCGTCACCATCGACGATGTGCGCGCGGCGCATCTTCGCATTGCCAGCTCGATCGTGCGAACCCCGACATTCATCAGCAAGACGCTGTCACAACTGACCGGCGCGGCCGTTTATCTGAAGTTCGAGAATCTCCAGTTCACCGCCGCCTATAAGGAACGCGGCGCGCTCAACACGCTGATGCAGCTCAACCCGCAGACCAAGGGCGTGATCGCCGCGTCGGCCGGCAACCATGCCCAGGGCCTCGCCTATCATGCGCACCGTCTCGGCATTCCGGCGACGATCGTGATGCCCACCAACACCCCGACGGTTAAGGTCACGCAGACCGAAGGGCATCACGCCAATGTCGTGCTCCATGGCGAGACGTTCGATGCAGCTTACGCCCATGCGCGCGAACTGGAGGGCGAACGCGGCTATACCTTCGTCCATCCGTTCGACGATGTCCGGGTCATCGCAGGGCAAGGGACAGTCGCGATCGAGATGCTCGAGGACGTGCCCGATATCGACACCTTCATCACCCCGATTGGCGGTGGCGGCCTGATTTCCGGCATGGCGGTCGTGGCGCGTGCTTTCAGTGAGGAGAAGGGCGGCAAGCCGATCGAAGTGATCGGGGTTGAGGCCGAATTGTTTCCGTCGATGTACAATCGCATCAACGGCACCGACATGCCGTGCGCGGGCGACACGCTGGCCGAAGGCATCGCCGTGAAGGAACCGGGCGTCATCACCAGCGGCATGGTCAGACAGCTGGTCGACGACATCGTGCTGGTCAGCGAACGCAGCCTGGAGGAAGCGGTCAGCCTGTTACTGCAGATCGAGAAGACGGTGGTCGAGGGTGCGGGCGCCGCGGGCCTTGCCGCGCTGCTGCAGCATCCCGATCGCTTCCGGGGCAAGACCGTCGGCGTGATCCTGTGCGGCGGCAATATCGATACGCGGCTGCTCGCCAATGTCTTGCTGCGCGATCTGGCGCGATCTGGCCGCCTCGCCCGCCTGCGCATCCGCTTGCAGGATCAGCCCGGCGCACTGTTCAACGTCGCACGGATTTTCGATCAGCAGCGCGTCAACATCATCGAAATCTATCACCAGCGCGTCTTTACCACCCTACCCGCCAAGGGGCTGATCACCGATATCGAATGCGAAACGCGCGACCGGGCGCATCTCGACCGGCTGATGACCGCGCTGACCGACGCAGGATATGAGGCGAGCCCAGTCGAACTCGCCTGATCGGACCGCTATCGTCGGACGAGCCGCCGGCGCGTCACCTTACCGTATTTGGTGAAGATAATCGGTGAATCGAATCTGGCGTGCGCCCAACCGCACGTCAGCCAACTGTCACGTAGCGGCGGGATGCGCTAAATTGTTTCGCCAGCGTACGGGATTGCGCAAACGCCCCTTTCTAAGTCAAATGCGCCGCGTTAACCTTCATTCATGGTAAAGCCGCTTTTCATCACGATCAGCACGATTCATAACGCCCCTGAGCCGGGCCTTCGCACCGGCGGAAAAAGGGCTTTCGGGCGGTGACTGCACCATTTCGTTTTCCACGCTTCTTCGTGACCAGCCCGTCGCCATGCCCCTATTTGCCCGGTCGCCAGGAACGGAAGGTTTTTACCGAACTGAACGGCCCACATGCCGGTGAGTTGAACGATGCGCTGGGCCGGATCGGTTTCCGCCGCAGCCAGTCGGTCGCTTATCGCCCCAGTTGTGCCAGTTGCACCGCCTGCGTCTCGGTCCGCGTGGTGGCGCATGAATTCGAACCCAATGCCACGCAACGCAAGCTGATCAGGCGCCACACCGATCTCGACGTCGCGGCCTGCCGCCCCTGGGCGACCGATGAGCAATTCCAGCTGCTGCGCCGCTATCTCGCCTCGCGCCATCCCGGCGGTGGCATGGCGGGCATGGATGAGGGCGATTATGCCGACATGGTCGAGCATTCGCCGGTCAACAGCTTCATCATCGAATATCGCGAACCCGCGCGGAATGGCCGCCAGGGCAAGCTGATCGGCGCCTGCCTGACCGACCAGCAGGCCGATGGATTGTCGATGATCTACAGCTTCTTCGACGCCGATGCGGTCGATCGTCCGGGGCTGGGCAATTTCATCATCATGGATCACATCCTGCGCGCCCGAACCGCCGGCCTGCCCTATGTCTATCTCGGCTATTGGGTGAAGGGATCGGCGCGAATGGAGTACAAGACACGCTATCGCCCGCTCGAGGTACTTGGGCCGTCGGGCTGGCATCTGCTGGTCGATGAACCGGTTGCCGTATCGGCCACCACTCAGGCGGCGATCGAGAGCGAGCTCGCCTGACGACTGGGCGCTATTGGCCCTTTTCGACCATCACATCGACGTCCAGCTCTTCATCCCCCTCGCCCAGCCGCGACCCTGCGACAGGTGCGGCGCCGGCTGAATCAAGCGCGACCGCCACCCGCACATAGGCCTCGTCGGCGCACAGGCCGGTGCTCGGGTCGAACGCGACCCAACCCAGCCCCGCGACATGCGCCTCGACCCAGCCATGCGGCGCGGGGCTGGCATCACCGGCGAAACCGGCGGTGCTGTACCCCGACACATAGCGCGCCGGCAGACCAAGCAAGCGCGCGGCGGCAGCGAACATGTGCGCCAGATCGCGCGGCGTCGCGCTGTCCAGCACGAACGCCTGAGCAGCGCTGCGTCCCGCTACCGGGCGTCCGCGATCCAGCTCAAACCTGCGGTGCAGCGCCAGGTTGAGTGCGTGCAGCCGGGCAATATCATCGCCCCGCCCGCTCACCACATCAGCGGCAAATGCCGCAAGCGCCGCATCGCCCTCGGTCAACGCCGTCGTACGGCAAAACAAAGCGGGCGGAAGCGGTTCGACCGACCCGTGCAGCACACCATCGCTGCTGTTGGTTAGCACTTCGCCCGATACTTCGATCTCGATGCTCTCGATCGATCCTTCGACATACAGCATCGTAGTGCGGTTGCCGAAGCCGTCGCGCCCGTGACGCATGCGCGCGTCGCAATCAACATGGATGCCCCAATTGGCCACCGCCTGCCCATCGGTTCCACTCGGCGTGAGACGGAGCATCTGTATGAGACGCGCCTGCGGGACCGAGAAACGATAGGTCGTACGATGATCGACGACCAGCCTCATCCGAATTTGAACTGCCGGCCAATGGCATCGTGAAGCAAATTATTCTCCGCATTGAACGCCCGGAGATACTGGTGCAGCCCGCTCGCGATCACTTCACCCGAGCGAGTCTTGAGCAACCGCGATTGGCGCATGCGTGCCATCCGGTCCGCCTCGCCGTGCAGCCCGGTTCGCTTGGCGAGCAGATTGAGGATTTCCAGCGTTTCCTCCGCCGATGCGGCGAGCGAGCGCGGCAATTCGGGCCGGGCGATCAGCAAGTCGATCACATTCGCCGGCCGCAACCCTTCCGAATAGAGCCAGCGATACGCGGTGACCGCCGACACGGTCTGCAGGATCGTGGTCCATTGATCGCGATCGACCACGCCACCGACCCGTTCGCCCTCGGGCAGCAGCAGATGGTACTTCACATCGAGCAGCCGCGCGGTGTTGTCCGCGCGCTCGACCGCTTGTCCCAGCCGGATGAACCAGGTCGTCTGGTTGCGCAGCATGCGATGGATCGCGCCCTCGAACCCGCGTGCTTCGGTCTTCACCGCTTCGACCAGGTTGAGCGTCGCCATCGCACCGCCCGGGCTCGACCGGCCGTTGAACATCAGCCAGGCGCGGTTGATCGCAGTCCAGGCCTCACGAGTCAGAGCGGTTCGCACCGCCTTGGCATTGTTGCGCGCCCGGTCGAGGCAATGGACGATCGACCCGGGATGGGTCGTGTCGAGTGTCAGGAAACGCGCGACATGCTGCTGGCTGATCGTCTCTCCGCTCGCCTTGAATGCCTCGTCGGTCTCGGTCACCGCCAATGCACTGGCCCAAGCCGCTTCTCCGGCGGGGCGCGGTGACAGGACATCGAGCCGAACCGTGGCCTCGACCAGGCGAGCGATAAAGTCGGCGCGTTCGATATAGCGGCCGAGCCAGTAGAGCGAGGACGCGGTGCGCGACAGCATCAGACCAGCCCCTCCCACATCCGTTCATTTCGCGCGAAGTCGAGAAACAGGCCATCAACGCTGCGCGAGGTTTCTCGACTTCGCTCGAAACGAACGGGAGTTGGGAACGCACTCATTGGCCCTGTCCCTGAATCAGGCCCTGCCTCTGGGCCTGACCCGGCGCATTGCCGCCATCCATCAGCACGAAGCTGTCCTTGGTCCCGCCGCCCTGCGACGAATTCACCACCAGCGACCCTTCCTTCAGCGCCACACGCGTCAGGCCACCGGGCACGACCTGCACCCCTTTCGACCCCGTCAGTACAAAAGGCCGGAAATCGACATGACGCGGCGATAGGCCGGTGTCGCTCAGGGTCGGGACGGTCGACAGCGCCAGGGTCGGCTGGGCGATGTACCGATGCGGCTCGGCGATCAGTGCGGCGCGGAAATCCTCGATTTCCTGTTTGGTCGCGGTCGGGCCGACCAGCATGCCATAACCGCCCGACCCATCGACCAATTTGACCACCACGTCCTTGAGATTGTCGAGGACGTATTTCAGCGCCTGTGGTTCGCGGCAACGCCAGGTTTCGACATTGGGCAGCTTGGGCTCCGCCCCGGAATAGAATTTCACGATCTCAGGCATATAGCTGTAGATCGCCTTGTCATCGGCGATGCCGTTGCCTGGCGCATTGATCAGCGCGACATTGCCCGCCGCATAAGCGGAGATCAGCCCCGGTACGCCGAGCATCGAACTGGGATTGAACACCAGCGGATCGAGATAATCATCGTCGATGCGGCGATAGATCACATCGACCTTCACCCGGCCCGCGATGGTCCGCATCCACACCACATCGTCATCGACCAGCAGATCAGCCGCCTCGACCAGTTCAACGCCCATCGAATCCGCCAGGAAGCTGTGTTCGTAATAGGCCGAGTTATAATGCCCCGGCGTCAGCACCACGCACACCGGCGCGGCCACCCCATTGGGCGCGACCGACTTCATGGTTTCGAGCAAGCGATCGGGATAGGAATCCACCGCCGCCACGCGGAACTCGCGGAACAGTTCGGGGCACAACCGAAGCATCGCTTCACGATTCTCGAGCATGTAGCTGACGCCCGATGGTGTGCGGGCATTGTCCTCGAGCACGAAGAACTCATCCGGACCGGTGCGCACCAGATCGATGCCGCAGATATGCGCCCAGATGCCGTGCGGCGGGCGGATGCCGGCGATTTCGGGGCGGAATTGCGGATTGCCGAAGATCAGGTCGGGCGGCAGCACGCCGGCGTCGAGGATCTTCCGCGCGCCATAGATATCGTCGAGGAACGCGTTGATCGCTTCGACGCGCTGAACCAGCCCTTCCGACAACCGCGCCCATTCGTCGGCGAGGAAGATCCGCGGCACGATATCGAACGGAATGATCCGCTCGCTCGCGTCACTGTCGCCATAGACCGCGAACGTGATGCCAAGCTGGCGGAACGTCGCTTCGGCGCTTTGCTGGCGGCGGCGCAATTCGCCATCCGGGGTCTCGTCGATCCAGCGTCCGAGCGCCGCAAGTTCGGCACGGGGCGTGAGGCTACCGGCCTGGCCCATGATCTCGTCGAACGCTGCTCGTTTCCCCATCGAAACCTTAAAGCCCCCCAGTACCGACAAGTTCCATGCTGCGACGAATTGCTGCGGCGCACAAGGGGTTTCAACCTGGTGCCGGAAAGGGGCCGTCTACTTCTTGACCAGAGCGCTCAGCAGCCCGGGGGTGAGCACTTGCGGGAGGACCTGTGGCTCGACCGCGCCGGGGGCGTAGTAGAGGTAGAGCGGCACGCCGGCGCGATTATGTTGTTCGATGAAGCGGCCAAGCACCGGGTCGCCATCGGTCCAGTCGCCGACCAGCACCGCGACCTTGCCCGACGCAAAGGCGTCGCGGGTCGATGCGACATCGATCGCCGCTGCCTCATTGACCTTGCAGGTCAGGCACCAGTCGGCGGTGAAATAGGCGAACACCGGCCGCCCTTCGGCGCGAAGAGCTGCCAGGCGCTTCTCACTGAACGCTTCGGTGCCGGCGGCCTGCACCGGCGCGGCGCCCGAGCGTTCGACAAAAGCTATCGAGCCGCCGGCGACCGCCAGCAAGGCCAGCGTCGCGACAATGCCGAAGCCTAGCCCGCGCGCTTGCCGCCGGCCCGCCACCCACAGCACCAGCGCAATGGCGAGCGCGGCGATCAGGCCGAGCGTCATGCCGTTGATCCCCGCCTGACGCCCGAGCACCCAGGCCAGCGCGATCGCGGTGAGCCACATCGGCACGCTGAGGACGTGGCGGAAAATCTCCATCCACGCGCCGGGCCGGGGCAGCCGCTTGCGCAAGGCGGGGACGAAGCCGAGCGCGAGAAACGGCAAGGCCAGCCCCAGCCCAAGCCCCGCGAACACAGCCAGCGCAGCGGGCCAGGGCAGGATCAGCGCCGCGCCCAGCGCTACGCCCATGAACGGCCCAGTGCAGGGCGTAGCGATGAACGCGGCCAGCGCACCGGTCGCAAAAGCGCCGCCGATACCGCCGGCATTGCCGACAAAGGCCGGGGTCGGAAGCTCGAACAGGCCGCCAAGGTTGAGTGCGATCGCCACGGTAAGCAACAGCAGCAACAGGATCATGCGCGGGTCCTGTAGCTGGAACGCCCAGCCGACCGCGCTGCCCCCTGCCCTGAGCGCCAGGATCGCCCCGCCCAGCGCGACGCACACCGCGACGACACCGGCGGTATAGCCAAGCGCTTCGCGCCGTGCGGCACGCTCGTCGAGATGCCCGCGCGCCAGACTCAGCGCCTTGAGGCTGAGGATCGGGAACACGCACGGCATGATGTTGAGCAGCAGGCCGCCAAGCACCGCACCGCCAAAGGCAAGCAGTGCCGCGATCAGCACGCCGCCACTCTCGCCAGCGGCGACGGCGACCACGCCCGGATCAGCGGTCACGATGAGCCCCTGCCCCTCGCCGATCCGCAGCACGCCGGTAAGCGGAATCGCCGCCTTGCCCTTGGTCGACAGGATCACCCGATCGCCGTCGCGCGTCACCTTTTGCGGTGCGGCATAATCGATCGCGTTCAGGGTCAGAGGAAAGAAGTAAGCGTCCTTCAACGGCGCGCTGGCCGGATAGGGTACCGCGATCGTCGCGATGCCGTTGGCCACTTGCCAGGTCGCCTTCGCGTCGAGCGGCTTTGGGATCGCACGCCGCCAGGCGTCGAAACGCGCGCGCACCTCAGGCGTGACCGCCCCGTCGCCGACGACCAGATCGACCGCCAGCACGGCCGTTTCCGGGACACAGACTTCCGCCGAACAGACCAGATAGGCGGTCTTCAGCCGGATCGGCAGCTTGCTGCCCGCCGCCAGCCCGGCCGGGATCTTCAGCGTCACCAGCGGCGCATAAGGTTTCTCGAACACATAGTTCATCAGGCCAGCGATGAGCAGCGTGCCCGGGACCGGATAGCGCGGGTCGCTTGCCGTCACGCCCGACGGCAAGCTCCAGTCGAGTTTCGCCGGAAAGCCCGCATCGCCGGGATTGAGCCAATAGCCATGCCAGCCGGCCTGAGGGCGGGTATCGAGCGCCAGCGTCACCTCACTGCCCGCGACCGGCTTGTCGCTTTCCGCGACCAGCGCGATGGTCAGATGCGGCCCGGCACCATAGGGATCGGGCGCCTGTGCCCAGGCCGGCGCAGCGAACAGCCCCACCAGCAGCGTCACAATCAGGCAATACAAACCGCGCATTGGGCATCCTTGCCGCATCAACCGACCTCGCCCATACATTGCCGCGAACCGCAATGCACCGGCCCCGCAAAGGAAATAGCATGAAGACCCTGGCGTCGACCCTCGCCCTCGCCGCAGCACTCATTACCGCACCAGCTTGCGCGCAACCGGCACCAGAATCGTCCCGGTCGAGCAGCGCGCCGGCAATCGCCCGGGTCAAGATGGTGCCGCCGAAGAACGCGCCCAAGCTGATCGTGGTGATTTCGGTCGATCAATTCTCCGCCGACCTGCTCGACAAGAATCGGGCCTATTTCACCGACGGCTTCGCCCGGCTGCTGAAGGGTGCGGTGTTTCCCTCGGGCTTTCAGAGCCATGCCGCGACCGAGACCTGCCCCGGCCATTCGACCATCCTGACCGGCAACCGCCCGACCAGAACCGGCATCATCGCCAATAACTGGGTCGACCAGGCCGCGCCGCGTACCGACAAGTCGGTCTATTGCGCCGAGGATGAGAGCGTACCCGGCAGCAGCTCAAGCAAATACACCGTGTCCGACAAGCATCTTAAAGTCCCGACCCTGGGCGAGCGGATGAAGGCGGCGGAACCGCGCACCCGCGTCGTCTCGGTCGCGGGCAAGGACCGCGCCGCGGTGATGATGGGCGGACACAAGGTCGATGAGCTGTGGTGGTGGGACGGCAAGGCCTTTGTCTCCTATGCCGGGCGGGCCGAGCCGGCCGTGGTCACCCGCGCCAACGCCGCGACCACCGCGCTGATCGCCCGGGCCACGCCCGCGCTGGAGGTCCCGGCCTGGTGCACCGTGCGTGACAAGGCCATCCCGATCGGCGGCGACAAGACCGTCGGCACCGGCCATTTCGAGCGCGCCGCCGGCGACATGCGCAGCTTCCGCGCATCGCCCGCATTCGATGCCTCGATCGTTGCGCTGGCCGCCGGGCTCATCCAGGACATGAAGCTCGGCACGGGACCTGTGACCGACATTATTTCGGTTGGCGCATCCGCGACCGATTATGTCGGGCATACCTATGGCACCGACGGCGCGGAGATGTGCATCCAGCTGGCCAATCTCGATGCGACGCTCGGCGCATTCTTCGACGTGCTCGACCGGACCGGGGTCGATTATGAGGTCGTGCTGACCGCCGACCATGGCGGCAACGACTTGCCCGAGCGCGAAGTCCTGCAAGGCATGCCGGAAGCGCAGCGCGCCGATGTCGCGCTGGCCCCGGCGGTGATGGGCAAGTCGATCGGCGAGAAGCTCGGCATCACCATTCCGCTGCTGTTCGGCGATATTCCCAATGGCGATGTGTGGCTTTCCACCGCCCTGACGCCCGAGCAGCGCAAGGCGGTGATGGCGGAGACGATCGCGCGCTACAAGGCGATGCCGCAAGTGGCCGAAGTGCTGACCCGCGACCAGATCGCCGCGACGCGGATCGCCAGGACCCCGGTCGAGAAGTGGAGCTATGCGGAGAAAGCCCGCGCTTCCTATGATCCGACGCGCTCGGGCGACCTGCTGGTGTTCCTGAAGCCGCGCGTGACGCCGATCCCGAACGCCGCCGGCGGCTATGTCGCGACGCATGGCAGCCCATATAATTACGACCGGCGCGTCCCGATCCTGTTCTGGCGCAAGGGGATGACCGGGTTCGAACAGCCAAGGGGCGTCGAAACGGTCGATATCGCCCCCACCCTGGCCGCAACGATCGGCTTGCCAGTGCCGGGCGTGGACGGGAAATGCCTCGATCTGGGCGCGGGCAAAGGCGCACCCTGCCGTTGAGCAGCGCACCGATATCCGCCGCCGCCGGCCCGCTCGATCATGTGCGCGGGCTGGCGACCTATTGGGCGAAGCTGACCGGACGGTCGGGGGAAGACCTGCCCGAACCGCAATGGCGCATGCTGCTCGATACGCTTGGGCTGGGAATCGAGCAGACCATGTCCCATGCCGGGCGCGAGCGGCCCGATTTCGCAACCTTCGTCGAGTGGATCGTGACGACGGCGGGCTTGCCCGATCCGCTGATCGTCGCGCGCTATCACGCCTGTATCGACGGCACGGCACAGCCTGACGACATATTGCGCGGCATCGCTGCGATCGACGCCGCCCCGCCGGTGCTGGACGCGGACGATCTGCGTAGCTGGGACGAGATTGGCGTGGTCGTGGTACGCGGCGCGATCACTCCGGCCGAGGCACAGGCCGCCGCCGACCTGTTGTGGAGCCAGGTCGGCGGGGACGCCAGCGACCCGGACAGTTGGTATGGCGGCCCGCGCAGCAACGGGATCATGATCCAGCATTTCCAGCATCCTGCGCAAACCGCGATGCGTCGCTCGCCGCGTATCCACAAGGCGTTCGCGCAACTCTGGGGCACCGCTGATCTATGGATGAACACCGACCGGATGAGCTTCAATCCGCCGGAACGCGCAAATTATCGCTTCCCCGGGCCCCATCTGCACTGGGATGAGAGCTTGTCGCGCCCGATCCCGTTCGGCACGCAGGGCATTCTCTATTTGACTGATACCGCCGCGGATCAGGGTGCGCTGCAGGTCGTGCCGGGCTTCCACCGCCGGCTCGACGCCTGGCTCGACGCACTCGACGGCGCAGATCCACGCCAGGTCGACTTGTCGGCCGAGGCCGTGACGGTGCCGGCAAAGGGCGGTGACCTGATCATCTGGCGGCATGACTTGCCGCACGGCGCGAGCCCCAACCGCTCGAGCCGCCCACGCCTCGCGCAATATATGATGATGTATTCGCCCTATGGCTGGTCGAAGCGGCCCTGGCTGTAACCGTCAACGCGTCTCGAACGCCCTGATCCCCGCGCCGAGACGGTTGGCGCCGATCGCAAGGCGTTCATGGCTATAGTCCGCGACGAACGCCGGCGAGCGCGTCTCGCCCGGCGCGAGCGACGCGGTGTTGCCATCGATGCGCAAGCCGGCGGAGCGGTATTTGCGCGCCTCCGCCGCGATGACGATGAAGCCGGTCCAGTTTTCCTTGTTGCGCCCCTGAACGAACGTGTTGCGCGCGATCAGGCCGGTGCCGCCTTCGGGCAGGTCGATCATGTAATTGGTCTTCTTGCCCGCCGTGTCGTCGAAACTGTTGTCGGTGATCGACACATTGGGCGTCCGCAGCTTGAGGTAGTGCCCGCCGGTGCCGCGTTCGAAGCGCGAATTGGTGACCGTTATCGATCCCTGATTGGCGAGATAAATGCCATGGCTGCAATCGGCCGTCTCGTCGCACTGGCCGAGCCCGGAAAAGGTCGAGTGATCGATGACGATCTTCTGTCCGCTCGGTTCGCCGCCAAGGATGCCTTCCTGGCTGTCGAGAAACATCGAGTTGCGCACCGTCAGATTGCCTATTTCGGTGCGGATGCCCGAACCATTGCCGTCATCGACGCGGATGCCACGGAAAATCAGGCCGTCGACGATCGATTCCTGGCCGCGCAGCACGAACGCCGCCTTGCCCTCGCACGCTTCGCCTTCGAAGATCACGGTACCCGGCTGGACGGCCTTGAAGGTGATGCGCCCGCCCGCCTGCACGGTGCATTGGCGATAGGTGCCGGGCGCGATCAGGATCGTCGCCGTGCCCATACGCACCGACTGCACCGCATCGTCGATCGTGGCGAAGCCCTGCCCGGTCTCCGCAATGGTGAACGGCGCGCGTCCCTGTTGGGCGGCGGCGGGTACGGTCAGAGCGAGGGCGATCAGCGAAACGATGCGGCGCATGGCGGCTCCTTTGGCAGGGGGATGCCGCGTCAGGCTTAGAATGAGAAGGCAAATTGAGGGTTAACCAGGGCGGGTCGGCATTCACCCGCGTCGCCGGGGGGGAGGGGTGGAAGACGACAGGGCTCCGACGCACCCTGTCCCACCGGGACGGGGATGTGAGTGTTGATGTTCGTCATGTGAAAGAGCGAGGCAGTGGGGTGATGCTAAGGGCTGGACCGTCGCGGTTGAATCGACGGCATTGGCTGGTTCGTGCCGCGCGTCGCGCCGATTTCCCGTGGCGACGGGTATTGCTGCGGGAAAGTGCTTTTCGAGCGTTCTGCGGGAATCTGCGGGAATTTCTACGGGAATTCTCGTCCGACACTATGGGAAATTCGCGCGTACATTATGGGAAAAATCGGGAAATGATTGCAGGGGCATCATGGCCTGCTCGGGTCCGGTCCTGTCGATTCAAATCGTTCATCGGCCAAGCCCCCAGCCGTGACGCGTGGATGCGTAGCGTGAGGCCGGGATAACGGGACCGGAATGCGACTTGAATCAGCCCGGCGGTCATTTGCTCGATCCCGATGGTCGGCAGACAAGCGTCTCGGTTACCTGACCTTATTGAGCTTGTACCCGCCTTCCTCCTTTTCACGCGCTACCTTTACCGGCTTTTCCACCCGCTCGTCAGAGCTGGCTTCGTTGAGGTCGATTCCGAGGTTGGGCGAGGCTTCCTTGGACTTGTCGAGTTGACTCTGGCCCGAGCCCGTCAATGTATCAGGCATGCTTCCTTGCTCCCATGGTATAGATGTATTCTACATCGACGAGTCGAACGACAAACACTTTTCGGGCCACAGCGATAGCGATCCCGTTTTTTTGCGGATGAACGACGGAATCTGGCAATTGTCTGGCTGGTTCTTCTGCAAGCCGCCAAAGGCAGGATTATGAGTCCACGACCTAGTCACGCGAGCGGCATAGGTGCGGATGGATCGGAGGCGTATGAAATCGGCCACACCAAGGGTTTTCAGGACGAGCTGCTGTTCGCGACCGGGAGCGAGTCAATGCGGCTGACGAACGCAAGGCTGGCCTGAGCCAAGGCGACAGAGGTCCTGCCCAATAGCAATGCAAGTGGGAGCCCTGCTTCAGCCAGCGGCTCTATGGCAAGCCCGACCTGATCGAGCAGCTCTTCTCCAAGCCAAAGAACTTCCGCCGCGTTGCCGCCCGCGACGACAAGCTCGCCGCCAATATCCTCGCCGCGATTCAGCTCGCATCCGCGCGCCTATGGTTGCGAGCTTACGAGTCTACGGCCTAGTCGAGATTGGGCCGCAGCCAGCGCTGTACGGTCGGCAGATCAGCTCCGCGCCGCCTGGCGTAATCCTCGACCTGATCCGGCCCGACCCGCGCCACGCCGAAATATTCCGCCTGGGGATGGCCGAAGTAAAAGCCGGAAACCGCCGCGGTCGGCATCATCGCGAAGCTTTCGGTCAAGACGATGCCAGTCGCCTCGGTCGCGCCGAGCAGGTCGAACAGCATCGGCTTTTCGCTGTGGTCGGGGCAAGCGGGGTAGCCGGGCGCCGGGCGGATGCCGCGATATTGTTCGCGGATCAGCGCTTCATTGGTGAGTTGCTCACCTTCGGCATAGCCCCAGAGCGTGGTGCGAACATGCTGGTGGAGGCGTTCGGCGAATGCCTCGGCGAGCCGATCGGCCAGTGCTTTGAGCAGAATATCTGAATAATCGTCGTTATCTGCTTTAAAACGCGCGAGATGTGGTTCGATACCATGCCCTGCCGTCACCGCGAAACCGCCGATCCAGTCGCCGGCGGGATCGATGAAATCGGTCAGGCACATGTTGGGGCGGCCCTCGCGCTTGGCGATCTGCTGACGCAGGAAAGGCATGCGTACCTCCCCGCTTTCGGCCTCGATCACCACGTCATCGCCTTCGCGGCGGCACGGCCACAGACCCACGACACCCGTCGCGGTCAGCCATTTTTCGGCAATGACCTTGTCGAGCATGGCGTTGGCATCTTCGAACAGCGACCGCGCGCTTTCACCGACCACCGCATCCTGCAGGATTGCGGGGTAATTACCCGCAAGCTCCCACGCGCGGAAAAATGGTGTCCAGTCAATCACTTCACGCAGATCGCTCAGATCCCAATCGGGGAATATGTGAAGACCCGGCTTGACCGGCGCGCCCGGTTTCAGCGCCATATCCGTCGGGAAGGCATTGGCACGCGCCGCCGCGATCGGGACCAGCTCGCTTTGCCCCTTATTGGCGCGCGCGACGCGCACTGCCTCATATTCGTCCGCGGTGCGCTGGACGAAGCCATCCTTCTGCGTGTCGCTGACCAGGGTCGAGGCGACGCCGACCGCGCGGCTGGCGTCAAGCACATGCACCACCGGGCCGTCATAGGCCGGCGCGATGCGCAACGCCGTGTGCACCTTCGAGGTCGTCGCGCCGCCAATGAGCAGCGGCATCTTCATGCCCGCGCGCTTCATTTCCTCGGCGACGGTGACCATTTCGTCGAGCGAAGGGGTGATCAGGCCGGACAGGCCGATCATGTCGGCGTCATTCTCATTCGCGGCCTTGAGGATGTCGGACCAGGGCACCATCACGCCCATATCGACCACATCGAAGCCGTTGCACTGCAACACCACGCCGACGATGTTCTTGCCGATATCATGCACGTCGCCCTTGACGGTCGCCATGATGATCTTGCCCTTGCCGCGCGCGCCGGGTTCCTTCGCCGCCTCGATAAAGGGCAGCAAATGCGCCACCGCCTTTTTCATCACACGAGCGGATTTCACCACCTGGGGCAGGAACATCTTGCCCGATCCGAACAGGTCGCCGACCACGTTCATGCCGTCCATCAACGGCCCTTCGATCACTTCGATCGGGCGCGCAAAGCCAAGCCGCGCTTCCTCGGTGTCCTCGACCACATGCATGTCGATGCCCTTGACCAGGGCATATTCGAGCCGTTTGTTGACATCGAGACTGCGCCATTCCGCCGCCTGCTTCTCCGCCACCGCATCAGTGCCGCGATAACGTTCGGCGAGCGCGATCAACCGGTCGGTCGCGTCGTCACGGCGATCATAAACGACGTCCTCGCACGCTTCGCGCAGTTCGGGGTCGATATCGTCGTAAATGTCGAGCTGGCCGGCATTGACGATCGCCATGTCGAGCCCGGCGGGGATCGCATGGTAGAGGAACACGCTGTGCATCGCGCGGCGCACGGGTTCGTTGCCGCGGAACGAGAAACTGAGGTTCGAAAGGCCGCCCGAGATATGGCAATGCGGGCAGCGAACCTTGATCTCCTTGCACGCCTCGATGAAGTCGATCGCGTAGCGGCGATGCTCGTCGATCCCGGTCGCGACGGCGAAGATGTTGGGATCGAAGATGATATCCTCGGGCGGGAAGCCGATGCCGACGAGCAAGTCATATGCCCGTCCGCAAATCTCGACTTTCCGCGCCTGAGTATCGGCCTGGCCCACCTCGTCAAACGCCATCACGACCACGGCGGCACCGTAGGCCATGACCTTGCGCGCTTGAGACAGAAACTGAGCTTCGCCCTCTTTCATGCTGATCGAATTGACGATCGGCTTGCCCGAGACGCATTTCAGCCCAGCCTCGATCACTGACCATTTCGAGCTGTCGATCATGAACGGGATGCGCGCGATATCGGGTTCGGCGGCGATCAGCTTGAGGAAGGTGGTCATCGCCTTTTCGGCGTCGAGTAGCCCTTCGTCCATGTTGATGTCGAGCACCTGCGCACCCGATTCCACTTGCTGCCGCGCGACTTCCACGGCGGCGGCATAGTCATCCGCCATGATCAGCTTCTTGAAGCGCGCCGATCCGGTGATGTTGGTGCGTTCGCCGATATTGACGAACTGGGCGGTGGAAGGTGCAGAGGCCAAAATCATTCCGTTCGTTGCGAGCGAAGTCGAGAAACCCTTAAATCGTGCCAGCTCCCGTTTCTCGACTTCGCTCGAAACGAACGGGTTTGGATCCGCCTCCAATGGAGGCTTTGACGTCAAGCCGCCATGGTCATCGGTTCCAGCCCCGCCAGCCGCGTCACCACCGGCGGCACCGGCAGTTCGCGTGGTGGGAGTTCACCGACCGCCTTGGCGATCGCCGCGATATGCGCCGGGGTCGAGCCGCAGCAGCCGCCGAGAATGTTGACCTGCGCCTGCGCCGCCCATTCGCGGACCAGGCCAGCGGTGGTCGCGGGCTGTTCATCATATTCACCCAGTTCATTGGGCAGGCCGGCATTGGGATAGACCATGATCAGCGTGTCGGCGATTTGAGACAAAGTCTTAACATGCGGCCGCAACTGCTCAGCTCCGAATGAGCAATTCAACCCGATCGTCACTGGCTTGGCATGGCGAACCGCGTGCCAGAACGCTTCGACGGTATGGCCCGACAAATTGCGCCCCGACAGGTCGGTCAGAGTCATCGACATCATGATCGGCACGTCGCGGCCGAGATCCTCCGCCGCCTCCAGCACCGCCATGACGCCAGCCTTGGCATTGAGCGTGTCGAACACCGTCTCGATCAGGATGAAATCCACCCCGCCCTCGATCAGTGCGTCGGTCTGTTCGCGGTACACGCCCTTGAGGTAATCGAAGTCGATTTCGCGGAAACCCGGATCATTGACGTCGGGCGACAGCGACAGCGTCTTGTTGGTCGGCCCGATCGCACCGGCGACGAAGCGCGGACGGCCGTCCTTCGCGGCATATTCATCGGCCAGCCGGCGCGCGATCCGCGCCGAAGCGACGTTGATCTCACGCACCAGATGCTCGGCGGCATAATCCGCCTGGCTGATCAGGTTGGCGCTGAACGTATTGGTCGAGACGATGTCCGACCCAGCCTCGAGATATTCGCGGGTGATCGTTTCCGGCACCTCGGGCTTGGTCAGCGCGAGGATGTCGTTATTGCCCTTCTGATCCTTGGTCAGGCCGAGGTCGCCGGCATAATCGGCTTCGCTCAGCTTCCAGTTCTGAATCTCGGTGCCGAACGCACCATCCGTGATCAGGATGCGCTTGGCGGCTTCGGCGAGCAGTTGTTCGCGTGCGGTCATGGCAAATTCCTCAGGCCGCCGCGGAGGCGGCGATGACCGAGGTCGGGGCGGTTTTCGCCCTGATCCCCAGTAAATGGCAGATCGCGAAGCTCAGTTCCGCACGGTTGAGCGTGTAGAAATGGAAGCTGCGGACGCCGCCGGCATAAAGCTTGCGGCACATCTCGGCCGCGACCGTCGCCGCGACGAGCTGGCGCGCGGCCGGATGGTCATCAAGGCCTTCGAACAGCCGGCCCATCCAGTCGGGGATTTCCGCATTGCACATCGCGGCGAATTTGCGCGTCTGCGCGACATTCGACACCGGCAGGATGCCCGGCACGATCTCCGCGGTGATCCCGGCCGCCGCGACGCGGTCGCGGAAGCGGAAATAGGCCTCGGGCGAGAAGAAGAATTGCGTGATGCCGCGATTGGCGCCGGCGTCGAGCTTGCGCTTGAGATTGTCGAGGTCGACATCGACGCTGCGCGAATCCGGGTGGCATTCGGGATAGGCCGCGACCGACACTTCGAACGGGTGAAGCCGCTTCAAGCCGGCGACCAGCGCCGCCGCATTCTCATAGCCGCCGGGATGCGACACGAATTTCGCGCCCGCCACCGGCGGATCGCCCCGCAGTGCGACGATGTGCCGGATGCCCGCCGCCCAATATGCCTCGGCGACTTCGTCAATCTCTTCCTTCGTCGCCTCGACGCAGGTCAGATGCGCGGCCGCCGCCAGCGACGTTTCGCGCTGGATCCGCGCCACGGTCGCATGGGTGCGTTCGCGGGTCGAGCCGCCGGCGCCGTAAGTGACCGAAACGAAGCGCGGACCGAGCGGCTCCAGTGTCTTGACCGCTTCCCACAGCGTCTCTTCCATCTTGTCGGTCTTGGGGGGGAAGAATTCGAACGAGACCTCCACGTCGCCCGCGACATCGGCGAACAACGGCGCTTCCAACGCGCGGCGGGCTTCTTCCAACTGGTTGATGGAAATCGTCATGCCGCCTTCACCTCTTTCACCGGGCTGCCGATCTTTCGGCCAAGCCATAATTTCACTGTCAATTCACCGCCCTCAAGCGTCTCGGTCCGTGCCGGAGCAAGGCCGCATGCCTCGAACCAGCCCGTGATCTGCTCATCGGAAAAGCCGAGCCGCGTGTGCGCATCCTTGGTGCGCAGCTCTTCCCGGTCATGCGCCGCGAAATCGGCGATGAGCAGCCGGCCGCCCGGCGACAGCACGCGCGCTGCCTCGGCAATCGCCGCGCCGGGTTGCTGCGCGAAATGAAGCACATGATGGATGATCGCCGCGTCGGCGGCGCCATCGCCAAGCGGCAAGGCATAGAGATCGGCCTGACGCAGTTCGGCATTGACCAGCCCGCGCTCGGACAGCTTCGCCCGCGCCAGCCGCAGCATTTCCGAGCTGCGGTCGATGCCCAGCGCCGCCTTGGCGCGCCCGGCGAACAATTCGAGCATCCGACCGGTACCAGTGCCGATATCGATCAGCTGGCCGATCGGCGCGTCACCAAGCACCGCGGACATTGCCGCCTCGACCTCGCTCTCGGCGATGTGGAGCGAGCGGATCGCATCCCATTGCCCGGCATTGCCTTCGAACCAGGCGGCGGCGGAGGCGGCGCGATCGGCGCGGACCGCCGCCAGCCGGGCGACATCGGCCACGGCCCAATGATCGGGCTCGATCACGGCCCAGCCGTCGAGCGCGGCAAGCACCGGCGCGACACGCGTCTCCGCCCCGACGCCGACGAACACCCAGCTGCCTTCCTTGCGGCGTTCGGCAAGACCGGCATCGCACAGGATTTTCACATGACGGCTGACGCGCGGCTGGCTTTGTCCGAGCACTTGCGCCAGTTCGCCGACCGACAGCTCCATCGAGCGCAACAGCGCGAGAATGCGCAGCCGCGTGGTGTCGGCAAGGGCACGGAAGATGTCGAGTGCGATCGTCATGTCGACATAAGATATAAAGATATCTTTATATCAGGTCAACGGAGCATGGCCAATCAGCAGGGAAACAAGCGCCCCGCCTGTGCGTATTGAAGCGGATCGACGGCTCCGCTAGCGTCGTGACCCTAATCAACAAGTCGGGAATCGCTGTCATGAAGAAAATCGTTGCCATCGCAACCGCCCTGTCCGCCGCTGCGCTCGCCGCCTGCACGCCCGCCGCGCAGAACGAGACCGCCCAGGCCGCCGACCAGATCGCCGCCGACGCCAATGCGACGATGGGTCAGGCGATCAACGATACCAACGCCGCCGCCGACCGCGCCTTTGGTTCAGCCGAAGCGACGATGGACAATGCTGGTGCGGCGCTCAGCAATGCCGCCGACAAGGCAGCGGACAAGACCGGCGCCGCGCTGAAGGATGCCGGCAACGCGATCGAGGACTAGGCGCGATCGAGGACCAGGATTGTTCCGCTCCCCGATCGTCATTGATCGGGCGGCGGCATGCGTTTCACCGTCCGGGCCAGGCCTGTCGAAGCAGAAGAGAGGACATAGCGCCGCTCATGCTCTTTGACAGGCCCGGTACGAACGGCGGGTAATTGGCGGGAATAGACAATGCGTGCGGTGATGATCCTGCTTCCTCTCCTGCTGGCCGGCTGCGGCTCGGGCGGCTCCGATACGCCCGGTGCGGTAACCCCCGGCGAAGCGCAGGCGTTGAACGATGCCGCCGCGATGCTCGATGCGAACAGTGTCGATGCCAATGCCGCCACCATCGAGGTCGAGGGCGAGAATGAGGCGCAACCACAATGACCGATCTTCGCAGACCCGATCTCCGCAGACCCGATCTCCGCAGACTGGGCGCAACCGACCTGCACATCGCCCCGCTGGTCCTGGGCGGCAATGTCTTTGGCTGGACCGCCGACAAGGCGACGAGCTTTGCCATACTCGATGCCTTCGTCGATGGCGGCGGGACGATGATCGACACCGCCGACGTCTATTCGGCCTGGGTGCCCGGCCATCAGGGCGGTGAGTCCGAAACCGTGATCGGCGAATGGCTCAGGCAATCGGGCAAGCGCGACAAGGTGCAGATCGCGACCAAGGTCGGGATGTTGCCCGGCGAAGGCGGCGTGAAGCTGGCGCCGGCGCGCATCGCCGCGGCGTGCGACGCGTCGCTGCGGCGGCTTGGCGTCGAGCGCATCGACCTGTATTTCGCGCACCAAGATGATGATGCGGTCGCGCAGGCCGACGCCCTTGCCGCCTTTGCCACACTGGCCGAGGCGGGCAAGATCAACGCGCTCGGCGCTTCGAACTTCCATGCCGCGCGGCTGAAATCGGCCAATGAGGCCGCCGCCGCTGCCGGCCTGCCGCATTATCATGTGCTGCAGCCAGAATATAATCTGGTCAGCCGCCACGCGTTCGAGGGCGAGCTGCAGGATTATTGCGTCACGCATAATGTCGGCGTGGTGCCTTATTACGGCATCGCCTCGGGCTTTCTGACCGGCAAATATCGCAGCGAAGCCGATCTCGGCAAAAGCGTTCGCGGTGGCCGGATGGGCGAGCTGATCAAGGGCAAGGGTCTCGCCGTGCTTGCCGCGATGGATGACATCGCCGCCGATAGCGGTGCGTCACTGGCACAGATCGCGCTGGCCTGGCTTGCCGCCCAGCCCGGCGTAACCGCGCCGATCGCCAGTGCGACCAGCGTGGCGCAGGTTCAGGAACTGCTCGGATCGATGACGCTGAACCTGAGCAAGGCTCAGCTCGACCGGCTGGACGCAGCGGGCGCCTGATCGACCGTAAAAGCGCTCAGCCCGTCACGATATCGGTAAGCGCAAAGGCCAAGGGTTCGCCGCTGCCGCCAGTCATTACGATGCCCGCGCCGATAACACCGGCGAGCGACAGCGCGATCGCGCCACCCGCCGCGAGTTCGGGCGGCACCAGATCATCGCCACAGACATTGCGCGCCGTGCCGACCCAGAGCGTATCGCCCGCATCAGTGCTGGCGGTGAAATCATGGCGTTCGTCCGCGGCGGGATTGCGGATGACTTTCAGCGCCGCAGCCGGCTCGTCCAGACTGGCGACATGCTGAAAGATGACGACATGGGCATTACCGGCATCGTTGGACCGGTTGATGAAATGAAGGGCGATATCCATCCTACGCTCCCATACTCAAACCACATCGCTATCACTGAAATATCGTAACGGTCACGAAACTTTTCGGGAATCCGACCCTGGCATGAAAAGGCCCGCGACGCCGGGTGGCATCGCGGGCCTTTCGGATTTCCGGTCGAAAAACTTAGTGCAGCTTGCCGCTGAACGAGACGCCGATGATGCGCGGTTCGTTGAACACCGCGGCCATGTAGTTCTCGATCACGCCCTTCAGATTTTTCTGGTTGGTGATGTTGCGGGCGAACGCGGCGATTTCCCAATCGCCATGGCCGCCGGAGTAGCCGACCTTCAGGCCGCCTTCGAAGTTGCCCTTCGCATAGAACTCCTTGGTCTTGTACAGCACCAGATTGGTGTAGCCCTGCAAGTTCCAGTCAGTTGCGATGAACACCTTGCCGCTGTCGCTGATCGGCAGGTCGTAGCGGGCAGTCATGTCGACCGTATATTTCGGCGCGTTGGGCAGCGGGTTGCCGTCGATCTGCGCGAAATAGGTGGTTTGCGGACCGTAATAAGTGATGCCCGGCGTGGTCTTTTTCGTGACGGGGTCACGCGAGACAATCGGATCCTGGACCGTGCAGACGAGAACGCCGTTCAGGCTGCATGCCTGGGCAAAGACGCGCTTGTCCTTGATTTCACTGTGCAGCAGGCTGAGGCCCGCCGTCAGCGTCAGGTTGCGGATCGGGCGCCAGTCGAGATCGGCTTCGAGACCATAAGCCTTGGCCTTGTCGGCATTGAACAGCACGCCGTTGCCATCCGAATCATTGCCGTTCAACTGGATGTCGTTGACGGTGTAGGTGAAGGCTGTCGCATTCAGGCGCAACGTGTTGTTGAACAGGCTGCTCTTGAAACCACCCTCAAACGACAGGATCGTTTCCGAATTCGCGGTGGAGAAGTCCGAACCGAACACAGCCGAACGGCCTTGAATCGTCGGCCCGCGGAAACCGCGCGCCGCACGTGCATACAGGCTCAGTTCCGGGCTAACCTCATAGAGAGCGCTCAGGTCCCAGCTGAGCTTGTCGTCCGACAGGCGGACATAGCGACGCCCACCATAGTTATCCGCCCCCGCAGCCGTCAGCGATGCCTTGAGCAGCCGGGTCGACTTGGTGTCGTTGGTCTGGCGCACGCCGGCAGTGATCGTCAGGCTGGGTAATATCTCATAGCTTGCCTGACCGAATACCGCCCACGAAGTATTGATGTTGTGCAGCCGGACGAAATTATTCGGATTATAGGCGGGTTGGTTCGGCAGCAAAAAGTAGCCGCGCTGGTAGAATTCCGTCGTATCGCGCTGATCGAAATACATCCCGCCGATCTGCCATTTGAATTTGCCGTCGCCATCGCTGGCGAGACGCAATTCCTGCGTGAACTGAGTGAGCGTGCGCAGATTGCCCTGGCTTTCGCCATAGCCGTTGGCAACGCCATTGACCGGAAAATTGGTGGCAGCGCCACCATCGGTATCACCGCGGCTATAGCCATGCGCACCTTCGACCGCAGTGATCGACGTGAGCGCAACCGGACCGAAATCATAGTTCATCTTCAACTGTCCGCCCGACGTCTTATAGGCCTGCGGATTGTTCTGCGCTTCATCGAGCGCGATGCGGTCGCGCGGTTCGGCCGAGATGTCGTTCGAGCCCTTCGTCAGCGCGGCACGATGGAAGATGGTCGAGGTGCCGTCATAGTCGCGCTTATGCCCCGAGAGCAGCAGCGAGAAGGCGCTGTCCGGCGTGTACAGCAATTGCGCGCGGATATCCTTTTCGTTGAAGCCGCCCATCGCGTTCTTCTTCGGCGAGACGGTGCCGTCGGCGCTCGGGCCCTTATAGGTGTTGTCGACCCAGTCGTCGCGATGCTGGTACAACGCCGAGATGCGCAGCGAGAGCACGTCGCCGGCGATCGGGCCGCCAATGCCGCCGTCGAAGGTCACGGTGTTGTAGCTGCCATAGGATGCCGAGGCGCGGGCGGAGAATTCGTTCGACGGGCGGATCGTGTCGAACTTGATGATGCCGGCCGTGGTGTTGCGGCCGAACAGCGAGCCCTGCGGACCGCGCAGCACTTCGACTTGCGACACGTCATAGACCGGGTTCGACTTCAGCACGACATGCTCGAGCACGACATCGTCCTGGATGATCGACACCGGCTGCGATGCGCCGAGATAGAAATCGATATTGCCGAGACCGCGGATATAGAAGCGCGGGAAGATGCGGCCCGTGGTGGTTTCGGCATAAAGGCCGGGAACGCGGCCGGCGAGCGCGAGAATATCTTCGCCGCCGCCCTGGAACGCACGCAGATCCTCGCCGCCGACCACGCCGACCGAGAGCGGCACTTTCTGGAGGTTTTCCGAGCGGCGCTCGGCCGTCACGACAATGTCCTCGAGACCATCGCTCGATGCTGCTTCCGGCGCGGCGGCGGCAGGCGCATCCTGCGCAGCGGCGGCCCCGGCGCAGAACAGGGCGCCGAATGCGACGCCGAGCAGCAGTGATTTACGTGCGAAAATGACCTTGGACATTGTGACCCTCTAAAAACCGAAAATTGTTCGCGTTGCGACCGCGCGCGCAAACGTCCGCCCGTTGCGTGAATGCCATTGCCTGACATTCAGCCGGGCGGTTCGTCGTATCGTGCCGTCGTGAACCCCTCGCCTGATCGGGCCGCTAGGCCGCGATTGTGACCCATTCATGACGCGCCGATTGTGTAACAAAAGATTGCTGGAGCGTGACAATCAAGCCACACGCACGCCCTGCTCAAGGCCCGCGATGCGAAAGAGGCCCGGCACTTTCGTACCGGGCCTCCCCATCCTCTCCCGAGGTGATGTACCGTTCGCTTATGCCGCGAACTGGTTTTCTGTCGCCTTTATGCGGCGAACTGGTTCTCTCCTCGCCGCGATCAGGCGGCGAACTGATTCATCGTGTTGTGTGCACCACCGGCCTTCAGCGCCGCTTCGCCCGCGAAATACTCCTTGTGATCGTCGCCAATGTCGGAGCCCGACATGTTCTGATGCTTCACACAGGCGATCCCTTCGCGGATTTCCTTGCGCTGCACGCCCTTGACGTAACCGAGCATGCCCTGGTCGCCGAAATATTCCTTGGCGAGATTGTCGGTCGACAGCGCCGCGGTGTGATAGGTCGGCAGCGTGATCAGATGGTGGAAGATGCCCGCCCGTGCCGCCGCATCGCGCTGGAACGTCCGGATCCGCTCATCGGCTTCGTCGGCCAAAGCGGTGCCGTCATAATCGACGCTCATCAGTTTCGCGCGATCATAGGCCGACACATCCTTGCCCGCCGCCGTCCAGGCATCGAACACCTGCTGACGGAAGTTCAGCGTCCAGTTGAACGACGGCGAGTTGTTATAGACCAGCTTCGCGTTCGGGATGACCTCACGGATGCGGTCGACCATGCCGGCAATCTGTTCGATATGCGGCTTCTCGGTCTCGATCCACAACAAGTCGGCACCGTTCTGCAACGAAGTGATGCAGTCGAGCACGCAGCGATCCTCACCCGATCCGGCGCGGAACTGGAACAGGTTCGACGGCAGACGCTTCGGGCGCAACAGCTTGCCGTCGCGGTTGAGGATCACGTCGCCATTGCGTGCGGTGGCGGGATCGATCTCCTCGCAGTCGAGGAATGAATTATACTGGTCGCCAATATCGCCCGGCTCCTTGCTGACCGCGATCTGCTTGGTCAGGCCGGCACCGAGCGAGTCAGTGCGCGTGACGATGATGCCATCCTCGACGCCGAGTTCGAGAAAGGCGTAGCGGCAGGCCCGGACCTTGGCGAGGAAGTCCTCGTGCGGCACGGTGACCTTGCCGTCCTGATGGCCGCACTGCTTTTCATCCGAGACCTGGTTCTCGATCTGCAGCGCGCAAGCGCCCGCCTCGATCATCTTCTTGGCGAGCAGATAGGTCGCCTCGGCATTGCCGAAACCGGCGTCGATATCGGCGACGATCGGCACGACATGCGTCTGGTAATTGTCGATCGCCTGTAGCAGCCGCTGCTCGGTCAGTTCGTCACCGGCTTCGCGTGCGGCGTCGAGTTCGCGGAACATGCCGCCCAGCTCGCGCGCATCGGCCTGGCGCAAGAAGGTGTAGAGTTCCTCGATCAGCGCGGGCACGCTGGTCTTCTCATGCATCGACTGGTCGGGCAGCGGACCGAATTCGGACCGCAGGGCAGCGACCATCCAGCCCGAGAGGTAGAGATAGCGGCGCTCGGTCGAACCGAAATGCTTCTTGATGCTGATCATCTTCTGCTGACCGATGAACCCGTGCCAGCAGCCCAGCGACTGAGTGTAGTTCGCCGGATCGGCATCATAGGCCGCCATGTCCTTGCGCATGATCGCAGCGGTGTAGCGCGCGATATCAAGCCCGGTCTGGAAGCGATTCTGCACCCGCATCCGCGCGACGGCCTCGGCATCGATCCCATCCCAGGTGCCGTTCTGGCTGCTGATCAACTGCGCCGTTTGCGTGATGTGGTTCTGGTAGGTCATCGATCATATCCCGTGTCATTGAATGACATGGAGATAGACAAATTTACAGCCGATCGAACGGTAATTCGCCATCGGAAAAAGTTTACCTGTCAAATCCGACCGAACATTTCTGTAATTTTGTAAAGAAAATTACAGCGCTAGAACAGCCCTGGCACTTCGCGTTGCGCGGTCGAGGGGCGCGTCGGGCTCAACAATTCCCGCTCGCTTTCCCACGCCTGCCGCTGTGCCTGCGCCTGTGTCCGCTGCCCTGATGCCGACACGGCCGCCGGGGAGATCGGGGTGCAGGAACGTCCGGCGAGGAAATCCAGCGCTTGCCGGGTCGATGCTTCCAGCGGGTCGCCAAGCTGGTGGCCGATATCGTCCGGCGCCTGGCAGCTTGCCTCCACCGTACCCGCGAGACCGTTGAAATAATCGCCCTGGCGCGCGGCATTCTGTGTCGCGAAGGCGATCACGCGCAGCCGGTCATCGCATGTCACGCGATCGATGGCGATTTGCCCGACCGGCTTGCCATAGGTGTTGGTGCCGATCAGCCCGGCATTGGCATGCAGATACGGGATGGTGGAATTGATCACCAGTTCGCTGGCCGAGGCGGTGCCGCCCGTGCCGATGAACGCGATCCGGGTCACTCCCACCGATTCCGCTTGCGAGGTATAGTTGCGGGTTCGGTTGTTCGAGGATTTCTCGGATCGGAAACTGGTGTAGCTGAGCACATCCGAGGTCGAACGATTGCGCCCCAGCAGGTCACCGAACAGTTCGGCGATCGAAACCAGGCCGCCGCCATTGTAGCGCACATCGACGATGATGTCGGTGACGCCCTGGGCGCGGAATTGAGCGAATGCCGCACGCAGCTGCGGGTCGGCGGTCGAGATGAAAGTACGCAGATTGACATAGCCGACCTTGCGCCCGCCATCATTGATGACCTTCGCGCCATAGATCGATGACACCGGCTGCAAGTCGAAATCGGCCTTGGCGATGGTCACGATGCGATTGCCACCCGCCCCGCCCAATTGCAGCACGCGCGACGTACCCACGGTATCGGGGCCGAGCGCGTCGATCAGGCCCGCCGTCCCTTCAGCGGCAACAATGGCGCTCACCGTCCGCAAATTGCTGGTGGTGGTGCCGATCGCGACGATCTCCGCGCCGCGCCCGACATTGGCGGCCTGTGCCGGCGAGTTCTCGAACGCCTCGGTGATGAACAGGCGCCGCGACGCATCGAGCCCCAGGCGGAAGCCATACCCCGCGCTCGAGCCCGACTGATAATAGGCATCCTCCTCGGCGATCGAGGTCAGATAAGTGAAGTAACGATCGCGCCGCTGGCTGCGCGCGGTGGCCGTCAGCGCATCGATATAGGTATCGACCGAAGCATAGGACGCCGGATTCAAGCTGGTCGGCAATGTCTCCGGGAAGAGATACCATTCGCGCAACTGCGCCGCGGCCCAATCCTGCCGTTCGCGCAACGAACAGCCCGCCGCGGTTGGCGTCGGGGTTGAAGACGGCGTTGGGGTCGGCGTCGAGCCACCGACCGATCCAGACGACCCGCCGCCGCCGCAAGCGGACAGCATTGCGGAGAGCGCCAATAGCGTAGCGATCGGACGATGGTGCATCGAGTCTGTCCCCCTGACTTCGCCTGATTGTCGCAGAAACCATCGCCGTGTCAGCAGGCAATTACATCCGCATCGCATGTGCCGCCGAGCGCCCCGAAGTCACGGCCCGATCAGTCGCCCCCAAAGGTCAATGCGCTGACGCCGCGCTCGCGGTCATTCATCACCAGCGCCCGGCCGGCCGGTGGCGCCGAGCGTTGCGGGCAACCGCCACGCATGCACGCCCGGCATCCCAGACCGATCGGCGTCCCTTCCCGCTTCAGGTCGATGCCACGCGCCACGGCGAGCGAGCCGGCCTGTTCCGCCGCAACGCCAAGCCCGACGGCGAACTCGGCCGGCACCGCGCCATATTGCCGTCCCTGCGGCGACACCGATCGCGCCATGGTCAGCCAGCGCGAGCCGTCCTCCAGCTCGACCAGCTGGACAGCGAGACTGCCGGGGCGATCAAAGGCGTGATGCAGCCTCCACAAGGGGCACCGCCCCTCGGCCTCGGCCAGCGCCGCGCCGCTGGCGCCGGAAAAACGCTTCGACGCCTGCCCGGCCCGGTCGATGCGCACCATGAAGAAAGGCAACCCACGCGCACCGACACGCTGCAAGGTGGTTAGCCGATGCGCGACCTGTTCGAATCCGGCCCCGAAACGGCGCTGGAGCAATTCGAGGTCATAGCCGGTCGCCTCGCACGCACGGAGAAAGCGCGCATAGGGCATCATCACGGCGGCTGCGAAATAACTGGCGAGATGACGCCGATAGAGCCGCTCCGCCTGGCGTTCGGCAAAGCCCGCCCCCTTGGCCAGCGCCTCGATCTCGGCGCGCGCCTCGATCTGCGCCAGTTGATAGGCGGCAGCGAAAGTGCGCGATGCGGGATCGAGCGTCTCGCTCAATTGCAGCTGGCGGGCATGCAGGTCGGTACGGCGCAGCAGATCGGGCATCACGTCGATCGGCAGCACGCGAATGGTCAACTGATGCTTGACGCGCAGCCGGTCCGAGATCGCACCATAGAGATCGCCCGCACCGAGCCGTAATTCGTCGGCCAGCGTTTCAGCCATCGTATCGAGGTCGGCAAAATGCCCGCGCCAGCGCTCGATTTCGCGCCGCACTTCACCGATCGGGTCCGTGGTCAGCGCCCCCGGCGCATCCCCGCCGCCCGCGCCGATCCGATCATAAGCACGCGCAAATGCTTCCGCACCGCCCGGCGCTCCGGCGAGCCATTCCTCGATTTCGTTACGGTCGATTTCCAGATCGGCGAAGATCGGATCCGCCAGCCTGCGGCGGATCGCCGCTTCCCCACCGCCCGGCTCACCGGCGGCAAGCGCGCGCGGATCGAAGTCGAACGCTTCCGCCAGCTTGACCAGCAGCGACGCCGACAAGGGTCGCTGGTTCTTCTCGACCAGATTGAGATAGCTGGGCGAAATCACCAGCGCTTCCGACATCGCCGCCTGAGTCAGCCCCGCCTGACGCCGTAACCGGCGCACGGCGTGCCCGGCAAAGAGTTTGCGATCGGCCATGACACCCCTTCACCCCGCGCAATCGCAGCACTACGACGCTGGGATGTCATATCTTTACAATCGGACAACAATGATGTCGATCCATCATGACAACATGACCAACCAGCACCCCTCATAGGGCTGGCACAGCCCCCGGAATTAGGCGAATTCGGCCTCGACTTCGCAATGGCGGACAGGCGGGATTGTAAAGACCGTCACTGCCCTGCCAAGGCCTTGAGAGTTTCCTGGGGAGGAAAGGATGCCCGCCGCGCGCAATCGCGGCGGGCATTTCCGTTGGCCCTCGCTGCCCCGCGCGCATAAGGCTGCGCAAAAGCAGGGCGAACAGCGATGTCGGCATCCAAACAGGGCGGATCCAATCTGGTCATCCTGGCCGCGCTTGCCGCGAACCTGGGCATCGCGGTGGCCAAGTTCATCGCCGCGGGGATTTCCGGATCGTCATCGATGCTGACCGAGGGGTTCCATTCGGTCATCGACAGCCTCAACCAGATATTGCTTCTCTATGGTCAGAAACGCGGCAAGCAGCCACCCGATGAGGCGTATCCGTTCGGGCATGGCCGCGAGCTCTATTTCTGGTCATTCGTCGTCGCGATCCTGATCTTCGCGGCCGGTGCGGGCATTTCGGTCTATGAAGGCTATGAGCATTTCATCCATCCGGAAGAGCTGAGCAGCCCGCTGCTCAACTATATCGTGCTTGGCGTCGCCTTCGCCATGGAGGGGACATCATGGTTCATCGCGATGCGCGAATTCAACGCGACGCGCGGCGCGGTCGGCTGGTGGCAATCGATCCGGGATTCGAAAGACCCGGCGGGCTTCATCATTTTGTTCGAAGACAGCGCGGCACTCGCCGGGCTGATCATCGCCGCGATCGGCATCTGGGCGAGCCATTTCTTCGATGACGCGCGCCTTGACGGGATCGCCTCGATCGCGATCGGCGTGGTGCTTGCGCTGGTGGCGATCTTCCTCGCGCGCGAAGCCAAGGGGTTGTTGATCGGCGAAGGCGCCGATGCCGCGGTCGTCGCAAAGGTCCGCGCGATCGTCGATCGCTATCCAGACATCACCACGGTCAACCATGTCCGCACCATCCACACCGCGCCAGACAGAATCTTCGTCGCGATCAGCGCGGACTTCCGCGACACATTATCGATGGGCGACGCCGAGACACTGATCGAGCGCATCGAAGCCGAACTGAAGGCGGCCGAACCAATGCTGTCGTCAATCTATATCCGTCCGGAAAAGGCCGAAGACGCACCACCGATCAGCGTCGAAGCAAAAACGCCCTGAACCCGGGGCGGCGCTGGGCTGAACACCCTCCTTCGGTTCGTTGCCAGCGAAGTCGATAAACTGCGCGCGACATCCTATGGCTGTCTATGGCTGTTTATCGACTTCGCTCGAAACCGCTTTAGGTAGCCGGCACGATCTCGACCACATCGAGAATGGATTCAAACTTCGGGTAAGGCAGCGCGACGCGCCATCGCTTATCGTCGACACGATCGATGACCCCTGCCATGTCGCGTTCGGCGTCGCGCCCATATTCGAGCGCCGTGGTTTCATCGCCCAGCATCATGGTGCCGAGGAACACGCCGCGCATGTCGCCATCGGGAAAGGCCAGCCCAACCGGCCGTTGCGATCCATCGGCCTTGTAAAAGCTCGACACGCCACCCTCGATACCAACGCGGCATCCGAACCAGGGATAAGCGGTGAAATCGTGCATCGCCGTACCATTCGCGCCAAGTTTGAATATCCGGCAGCGATAATCTCCCGGCGGCGGCACAGCATTGACGAGCGCCCGGTCCGGTTCGAACAATACGCCCTGCGCCGCGATCGCCGGACCATTGCCCGACGCCTGCGCCTTGGCCAGCGCCGTTATCCAGGCGCCGCGCCAATTCCGCAGGCGTTGACGGTCGCCCTTGGTCGCCACCTGCCGCCAGTCCATCGCGGCAGGCACGGCACCGACGGCAGGACGATCGCCCTTGCCGCCGCACGCCGTCAGCGCCGCACAAGCGGCCAGGGCAAACCAGGATTTCATCATCAATGCGCGACCAGTTTATTGACCAAGTATCAGTCAACGAACCACGTCTCGCCATGGTTGCCAAGCCGTTTCAGCCACCGGACGGGCAGGATGGCCGATCAGGCGGCGGTCCAGCCGCCATCGATCGACAGGTTCGCACCAGTGATCGACTTGGCCGCGTCACCGCACAGATAGAGCGCCAGCGACGCGACCTGTTCCGGTGTGACGAATTCCTTGGTCGGCTGCGCATCAAGCAGGACATCGTTGATCACTTGCTCGCGCGTCAGTCCGCGCGACTTCATCGTGTCAGGAATCTGACCTTCGACCAGCGGCGTCCAGACATAGCCGGGCGAAATGCAATTGACCGTGATGCCATGCGTCGCGGTTTCCAGCGCGATCGTCTTGGTCAGGCCGGCAATGCCATGCTTGGCCATGACGTAAGCGCTCTTGTTGGGACTCGCGACGAGCGAATGCGCCGATGCGGTCGAGATGATCCGGCCCCACTTCGCCGCCTTCATCAACGGCACCGCCGCCTGGATGAGGTACCAGGCCGAGGTCAGGTTGATCTTAATGATCGCCTCGAACTTGTCGGCCGGAAAATCCTCGATCGGCGCGACATGCTGAATGCCAGCATTATTGACGATGATGTCCGGCCCGCCAAGCTCGGCATGGCAGCGCGCAACCATCGCCGCGATCTGATCGGGCTTGGTCATGTCGGCGGCGTCGTAGAGCGCCTTGGCGCCACTCGTCGCCTCAAGTGCGGCGCGTTCCGTTTCGATTTGAGCGGCATCGCCAAAACCATTGATCACGACGCTTGCCCCCTCGGCAGCGAACGCCTTGGCATAGGCCAGGCCGATGCCCGATGTGGATCCGGTGATGATCGCGCTCTTACCCTTGAGGAACATCGACAAACTCCTTTGGTTGGAAGTGCTGGATTAAAATGCGGGGGTTGGACTCTAACGTGTGGTGAGGTCGAACGCGGCGCTCTTGCCGGTCAGGATATTGGCCGCGACCAGCTGAGAATTGGCCATGGTCTCCGCGACCGCCAACTGCCCGGCCTCCCAATGCTCGCGCATGGTTCGCGCCGAAAATTCGAAATCGCGGCTGCCGCCTTCCCACGCATTGGCGCGGTAGATCAGATGGACGAGGTTGACGGGGTCCTCCGCCGCACGCGCGGTCAGCGCGACGACGTCGGGATCATTGTGCATCCCTTCGGGCAGCTTCGCCAGCACCTTGCGGATTGCCTCGCGATCCTGCCGCAAGCGCATCAGCTGACTCGAAACCTCACGCGTGCGGCTCGAAAAGCGGATTTCCTTTTCGCGCGCCATGACGTCCATGATCGTCTTCATCTTCTCGGTGGTGGCAGAGAACAGGTCGATCTGAAACACCAATGTCTCGTCGAACTGATTGTCGAGCACGTGCGACAGCGGCGTGTTCGACACCAAGCCACCGTCCCACCACAGCCGCCCGTCAATCTCGACCGCCGGCAGGCCAGGCGGCAGCGCGCCCGACGCCATGATGTGGCGCGCATCGATGGTGCGTTCCGTCGTGTCGAAATATTGGAAATTGCCGCTCTCGACATCCACCGCCCCAACCGAAAGCCGCACCGGACCGTGATTGAGCAAGTCCCAGTCGATCAGTTCGTTGAGCGTGTCCTTCAGTGGCGCGGAATCGTAGAAGCTCAGCGCCTCGGGTGTGCCCGGCGTGGCAAAGGCGGGCGGGATCATGCGCGGGCTGAAAAAGCCCGGCACGCCCGTCATCGCGACAAAGCCCGCCGACCATTCATGAACGAATTCGCGCACATGATCATTGGGAAAGATCGGAAAACTGGGCAGCGATCCGGTGACGGTGTCCCAGAATGCGGTCAGCCGCTCGACGCGCCGCTCGGGCGGATTGCCCGCGACGATCGCCGCATTGACCGCACCGATCGAGATGCCGGCGACCCAGTCGATCTCGATCCCGCTGCTCGCCAGCCCCTCGATCACGCCGGCCTGGTAGCTGCCCAGAGCGCCACCACCTTGCAACACCAGCGCCACGCACTCGGGCAGCGGCAATGCCTTTGCCCTGCGGCGCGGCTTCGAAGCGGGTTCTGTATCGGCCATGGCGTGGCACATGGGCCGCCGACGCGCCCGGTTCAACGACAGTTTGATGAATTCGACGTCATGCAAGGAATCGGGTCATGTCTTGCAACCAGCCCATTCCCTGCGCATTCATGGCGCAACGGCAACGAACGGGACATTCGCCATGCGGCTCGATGATTTCGATCCCAACATCAATGTCGAGGATCAGCGCGGCCAGGGTGGCGGCGGCTTCAACCTGGGCGGCGGTGGCGGCGGCGGTTTGCTGCTTGGCCTGTTACCGCTCGTGTTCAGCCGTTTCGGCTGTGCCGGCGTCGCGGTACTGCTGGCGGTGATGTTCTTCTTCGGCGGCGGCATCTCCAATCTCGGCAGCCTGACCCAGAGTTCCGCCCCGACGGCGCAGATCGGCCAGCAGCCACGCGTCAGCGATGGCACCGCAGCGTCCGCCTGCACCACCGACGCTTCGGCGCGCGCCGCGTGCAACGCCTTTAGTTCGGCCGACAAGACATGGGCAAAGCTGCTCGGGAGCAATTTCCGCCAACCCAAGCTGGTGTTCTATGGCGGCCAGGGCCAGTCGGGCTGCGGCGCGGCACAATCGGCCATGGGGCCCTTCTACTGCCCCAGCGACCAGGGCATCTATCTCGACACCAGCTTCTTTGCCGAGCTGGCCGACCGCTTTGGGGCGAAGGGGGATTTCGCGCAGGATTATGTCATCGCGCATGAATTCGGCCATCATATCCAGAATCTGCTTGGCACCTCCGACAAGGTGCAATCGGCGATGCAGCGCAGCAGCCGTACCGAGGGCAATGCGTTGTCGGTCAAGCTCGAGCTGCAAGCGGATTGCTATGCCGGGGTATGGGCTGCACAAAATCGCGACCGCATGGAGCCGGGCGACCTGGAGGAAGGGCTGACCGCCGCCCAAGCGATCGGCGATGATACGCTGCAACGCGAGTCGCAGGGCCGCGTCGTGCCCGACAGCTTCACGCATGGCAGTTCGGCGCAGCGCCAGGCCTGGCTCAAGCGCGGGATCGACAGCGGTGACCCGCGTCAGTGCGATACGTTCAACGCGGGCGTATGAAGAACCAAAGCGTATGAAGATCAGATCCGTTATCGATGCCGACCGACCCAGGCTGTTCGAAGTGTGGCAAGCGGCGGTTCACGCCACGCATGATTTCCTGTCGCCCGACGATCTCGCCGGCATCACCGACATGGTCCGCACCGCGTATTTCCCGGCGGCGTTCTTTACCGTGGCGGTGGACCATAATGACGTTGCGCTTGGGTTTATCGATGTGGAGGATGGCACGGCGATTAACGCCCTGTTCGTCGATCCGGCTTGCCACGGCCAGGGCGTCGGGCGCGCGCTGGTCGATGCCGCCATGCCGAAGGGCGTCCCGCTGACCGTCGAGGTCAATGAGCAGAACCACGCCGCGCGGGCGGTCTACGAACATTGGGGCTTCCGCACAATCGATCGCAAGCCGATCGATGGCGAGGGTCGCCCCTATCCCTTACTGGTCATGCGTCGAGACTGAGCCTGTTTCTTGTCTCTTCGACACCCCGCTCCCCGCCTCCGGGAAAGGGGGGAGGAACGCGAAACGAGAGCAAGAAAGGGAGATCGCTCTCAACTCGTAAAGGGATAAAAAATCCCTTTTCTCCGACACTTGCCTACTCCGCCGCGCACGTCACCGCCGGCCATATGCGGCTCGACGCCATATCGTATCCAAAGCCATCGGAGACCCGGTTGCATCCCGGAAAAAGCCTCGCTAGAGGCGACACTCCGGCTATGCCGGGGTGGAGCGGGGCTGTAGCTCAGATGGGAGAGCGCTGCAATCGCACTGCAGAGGTCAGGGGTTCGATTCCCCTCAGCTCCACCAAGCCTAATTCATTGAAGTAGTTCAGCGGCGTCAGCTCCAACGCCGTTCCTGTCACGAGACCGTGATGGCCCAAAGCCAGCCCCTCACAAAAGGGGCGAAATCATTATCATTCCGCATAAATATAGCGCCTCGCCCGTACCCATCCTTCGCTCCGCCGCGTTCACCCCGTGCCCGATTCCGGGCGGCGGAGATTTCGACATGGCCGATCCCTTTTCATCCTGGCTGCGCCTCACCTCGATCTGGGCCGACCTGTCACGCACCGGGTTGCGCACGATGGAGACGCTCGCGGCCTCCAACAGCGTGGTCGAGCGCCGCGCCGGCATGATCGACGCGGCCATCCGCAATCCGTTGGCCGGCGATTATGCCGAACTATCCCGCATGATCCCGGAAAAGGTCGATGCTTTTTCGAAGTCCGGCATGGCGATGGCGAACGAATGGTGGTCGATGCAGGCGGCGTTGCTGACGGAAATGCAGGCCTTTTGGGGCATCGCGTTGCGCGGCCGCACACCGACCCTGGGGGAAATGAACGCCGCCGGATCGCGCGCGACCAGCTATGCGCTCAGCACCGCCGAACGCGGCGCGAACCTCGGTGCAGTTGGCCTCGCGCCAATCCACAAACAGGCGACCGCCAACGCGCGCCGGCTCAAGCGGAAAAAATCACCCTGATCGAAAGCAAGTCACCTCCGAAAAGGTGGACCTTAAGGGCGCGCCCGGCGGTTGAACGGGCACATCCAGGAGGGAATGCACCATGGCAACGAAAAGCGACATCAAGTCCGATGCGATCAAGCCAGGCAATGGCGGCGAGACCCATCAGCAGACGGGTGACGAAGCGGCGACTGGCCTGACCACCAACCAGGGCATCCGCGTCTCCGACAATCAGAACCAGCTGAAGTCCGGCCCTCGTGGCCCTGTCCTCCTCGAAGACTTTGTGCTGCGCGAGAAGATCTTTCATTTCGATCATGAGCGCATCCCGGAGCGCATCGTCCACGCCCGCGGCTCGGCTGCGCACGGCTATTTCGAACTGTACGAAAGCCTGGCCGACATCACCAAGGCCGACCTGTTCCAGCGCGCGGGGGAAAAGACGCCGCTGTTCACCCGCTTTTCGACCGTCGCCGGCGGCGCCGGGTCGGTCGACACGCCGCGCGACGTGCGTGGTTTCGCGGTCAAATTCTACACCCGGGAGGGAAACTGGGATCTGGTCGGCAATAATATCCCGGTGTTCTTCATCCAGGACGCGATCAAATTCCCCGACCTGATCCATTCGGTAAAAATGGAGGCGCAGACCGGTTATCCGCAGGCGGCATCGGCGCACGACACGTTCTGGGATTTCATCGGCCTGATGCCCGAAGCGACGCATATGATCATGTGGGCGATGTCCGATCGGACCATCCCGCGCTCGTTGCGCACGATGGAAGGGTTTGGCATCCACACCTTCCGGCTAGTCAATGCGAAGGGCAAATCGACCTTCGTCAAATTCCACTGGAAGCCCAAACAAGGTGTACAATCGACCTGCTGGGACGAGGCGGTAAAGATCGCCGGTGCCGATCCCGATTTCCATCGCCGCGACCTGTTCGAAGCGATCGACCGCGGCGATTTCCCCGAATGGGAATTGGGCATCCAGGCGTTTGACCAGGCGTTTGCCGACAGCATGCCGTTCGACGTACTCGACCCGACCAAGATCATTCCGGAAGAAGTGCTGCCGGTGCGACTGGTCGGACGCATGGTGCTGGATCGCTATCCCGACAATTTCTTCGCCGAGACGGAGCAAGTCGCTTATTGCCCGGCGAATGTCGTGCCGGGAGTCGATTTCACCAACGATCCGCTGCTGCAGGGCCGGCTCTTCTCCTATCTCGACACGCAAAAGTCGCGGCTCGGCACGGCCAATTTCCATCAACTGCCGATCAATGCGCCGAAATGCCCCGTGATGAACTTCCAGCGCGACGGACAGATGCAGATGGCGTTGCCCAAGGGTCGCGCCAATTACGAGCCCAACAGCCTGGCCGAGGCGGGCGAAGATGGTGGGCCGCGCGAATGCCCGATGACCGGCTTCGGCACTTTCCCCAGCCGCGATGGTGAGGACGAACAGGGCGACAAGCTGCGCATCCGTCCCGACAGCTTCGCCGATCACTACAGCCAGGCGCGATTGTTCTTCCGCTCGCTCGCCGTGCCGGAACAGGCGCATCTCGCCTCGGCCCTGGTGTTCGAGCTGTCCAAGGTCGGGCTCGAGCATGTCCGTACGCGGATGCTGTCAAATCTGGTCAATGTCGATCCGGACCTGGCGAAGCGTGTCGCCAAGGGGCTCAACATGCCGCTACCCAAAGCATCCAAGGCGGCGAAGGTGGTGCAGGATCTCGACCCGTCCCCTGCCCTGCGCATCGTTGACGGGCCACGCGCGCCGAAGGATATCAATGGTCATTCGATCGCCATGCTCGTCGCTGACGGCTCGGACGCCAAGGTCGTGGCGAGCATGATCAAAGCGATTGAGGGGGCCGGCGCTCGCGCGGTGATCGTCGCGCCGCGCATCGGTGGCGCGACGCTGTCCGACGGATCGCTACTCAAGGCCGATGCGCAGCTTGCCGGCTATCCGTCAGTGCTCGCCGATGCGATCGCCGTGGCGCTGTCCGATGAGGGGTGTGCAGCATTGCTCAAGGAATCGGCAGCGGTGCAGTTCGTGATGGATGCGTTCGGCCATCTCAAAGCAATCGGCCATACGGCGGAAGCACAGCCATTGCTTGATAAGGCCGGCGTCGTGCCCGACAAAGGCGTAGTGGCGCTCGACAAGAGCTTCATCACCGCTGCAGCCAAACGCTATTGGGCACGCGAGCCGGGCGTCCGCACGCTCGCCTGACGACAGAGGAGATCGAAGAGGCGCGGCGGCGCGTGGGAGCCGCCGCCAGTGCACCGCGTTGCCTGGCGATTGGAAAAGCTGGTGATTATCCTGCCCAATCGCGATTCGCTCCGCATGGGCTCTGCAGAGGCGCGAACAAGGGTGCCGGGATGCTCGCCGAGCGCGAGTTCCGACCGACCCTCTCAATGGAAATGCGCGAACAGCAGCGATTCAAATTGTACTAACGCCAACCTTCCGGCAATTTCCTGTCATCATTCGGCAGTTCAAAAGTATGCACGAAGAACCGGTCGCGCCGCTGCTCGCGCCTGCGCTGGCGTAAATCGCCAATCACCTTGATCGCAGCTGCTGCTGTAATTGCGACGATGGCGGCAACAATCGACAAGCTCCACATCATGTGCCTCCTCAAGGCTCGTGGTCGAACATAGATCGCAATCGGCGTATTGTCTGTCGCTATAACGAGTGACAATGACAGTTTAGTGCCGTGGAGCGGCAGTGTGGTTTGCCGCCCGCCTCCCAGCCCTCGAGCTCAGGTTAGCGCGACACGCCATCCACATCCCGTTGCGACCATCCTCCGCCAAAGGCCTGATACAACGCGACATAAGCCGTCAGCCGGTCGGCGCGCGCCTGGACCAGCGCCAGCTCGGCGGTGAGCAGGCCGCGCTGCGTGTCGAGCTGATCGAGATAAGAGGAATAGCCCGCGCGGTAGCGGTTGCTGGCATTGCGCAGCGCCGCCGCCAGCGCATCGCGCTGCCCGGCGATGGCGATGGCCTGTTCACCCGATCGCTGCACCCCGGCCAGGCTGTCGTCCACTTCGCGGAACGCGGTCAGCGCCGCCTTGCGATAGGCGAAGGCGGCCTGGTCGCGGCGCGCGGCGCCGGCATCGGCCTGGGCGCGCAACCGGCCACCGTCGAAAATCGGCGACAGGATGCTGCCGCCGAGCGAGAAGACGCCGACCGGATCCGACAGTGCCGTGGACAGGACCAGGCCAGCCGATCCGGTCAGGCTGAGATTGGGCAACATCGCCGCCCGTGCGCTGTCGAGCGAACGGTCCGCCGCGACGAGGCTCTGCTCGGCCTGGAACAAGTCGGGCCGGCGGCGCAGCAAGTCAGCGGGCAGGCCGTTGGGGATCGACGGCGCGGTGAACGACGCAAGTGCGGTTCCGCGCTCGACGGCCCCGGGCGTTTCGCCAAGCAGCAGGCGAAGGGCATTCTCCTGGCGGCTGATCGCGAGTTCGGCCTGCGGCACGAGCTGTTCGGTCGCGCGATACTCGCCCTCGGCCTGATGCAGTTCGAGGTTGGAGGTATAGCCGGTTTCGGCACGCCGGCGCGCGATGCGCAGCGCTTCGCCGCGCGACGCCAGCGTATCCCGCGCCACGGCGAGCCGGGCATCGAGCGCGCGCAGCGTGATATATCCGGTCGCCACGCTGCTTGCGATGCCGAGGCGGACCGTGTCGCGTGCGCCTTCGCTTGCCAGCAATTGCGCGCGGGTCGCGGCGTTGGCCTGACGCAGCCGGCCGAACAGGTCGAGATCATAGCTGGCCGAGATGGTCGGCTGCGCCCCGGTGTTTGTCGTCGCGATGCCGAACGGGTTGAGCGCGCGTGCCTCCGATGCCGGGGCCGCGGCGTTGACCTGAGGCAAGAGTTGCGCGCGCGACAGGCGTTCCTGCGCGCGCGCCTCCTCGACCCGCGCGGCGGCGGCGGCGAGATCGGGATTATTGGCCAAAGCGCGCTCGACCAACCCGGTCAGCAATGGATCGCCGAACGCCGCCCACCAATCCGCGCGCACCGGCTCGCCCGGGCCAAGCGCGGTGCGCCAGGCGGGCGGCGCCACCACGGTGGCCGCGGCTGGCGCTTCGGGTCGCGGACCGACGCAGGCGCCAGCCATCGCCGCGATCAGCAACGGAGAAAGCAGCCGGGCGTTCATCGGATTTTCGGCGTGCCGGCGGTGTCGACGCGTGCCTGCACCGACATGCCGGGCCTGAGCTGCGCCGCGAGCTGCTGGCCCGGATCGACGCGGATACGCACTGCGATGCGTTGCGGCACCTTGGTGAAATTGCCCGTCGCATTGTCCGATTTGAGCACGGCGAATTCCGACCCAGCCGCGGGCGACAACTGTTCGACCCGGCCGGTCAGCCGCGCATTGGCAAGGCCGTCGACCGTGAAGCTCGCCGGCTGCCCGACGCGGATGCGTGCGGTCTGCGCTTCCTTGAAATTGGCGATCACCCAGGTTTCGGGCGGGACCAGGAACATCAGTTGCGACCCGCTGGTGACATATTGGCCGAGCCGCACGCCGACTTCGCTCAGCCGCCCGGTTTCGGGCGCGCGGATGATGGTGTTGTCGAGGTCGATCTGCGCCAGTCGCCGCGCCGCTTCCGCGCCGCTGACCCCGGCCTGTTGCCCGCCCTTCCCCACTTCCACGGTGCGAATATCCTGCCGCGCGATCTCGCGCGCGGCGCGCGCCTGCAGCACGCCCGCCTGCGCCTGGCGCAGCGCCGCCAGCGTCTGGTCGCGCTCGCGCAGCGACACCGATCCGTCTGTAACCAGGTCGTTGACGCGGTTCATATCGGCCTGGGCGCGCAGCAATTGCGCCTGTGCATTGGCGACCGCGGCATCCTGCGCCTGCAAGCTTGCCGCGCGCGACCGCGCCGCCTGCTCACTATTGGCCAGGGTCGCTTCCTGCCCGGCAACCTGCGCGCCGGCCTGTTCGACGCGCTGGCGATAGATGCGGTCGTCGATCTGGACCAACGGCTGCCCGGCCTTCACGACATCGAAATCGCGCACATACACTTGCGTCACATAGCCGCTGACCTGCGGGCTGATCACTGTGGTGCGGCCTCGGACATAGGCATTGTCGGTCGACTGGAAATCGCTCGCAAAGGGCGGCAGCCGCCAGGCGGCGAGCACCGCAAGGACCCCCGCGACCGCGATTACCGCGATGATGATCAGGACAGTGCGCGAGTCTCGCGGCGGCTTCCAGCCCGAGCCGACGGGAGCGGCCGGCGCTTCGGCGGCGCGTTCCTCCGTCACCGGCGCGGCGGCGACCGGCGTGGTCGCGATTTCTGGCGCGGCTGGCGGCGGGGTTCGAATATCGGTCATGTCGCAGCCTCGATCATTGCCGCCCGACGGGCGCGCCAACTGCGGCGCGCAAGCAGGAAGGCGAGGTACAGAGTGGTGAGCGCGGCAAGCACCGCGATCAACCGGAACGTGTCGTTATAGGCCAGAACATTGGCCTCGCGCGTCGCGGTTTGCGACAGCAGCGCACCGCCTTCCGCGGCGCGCAGCGTGGGATCGCCGACCACGCGGGCAACCCCTGCCCCGCCCGCCGCCAGCCGTGCGGCGACTTGCGGATCGGTCGGGTCGATCGACTGGACGATCGCCGCGCTATGCGCTTTCTCCGCGATCGTCTGATAGGTGCCGAGCAAGGCCGCGCCGCCAAGGCCGCCGATCGAATTGACGATACCGAACAGCGCAATGAAGCTGATGATATGCCCCGCTCCCTGCTGCAGCGCGCGCGTCATGCCGAACAGCAAGGCCGGGCCGAGGAAGAAGGTCGCGGCAAAGGCGATCACCGCCTGGGTCAAATAGAATTGCGGCGCGCGGGTCAGGCTGGTCGAGAAGGAATCGACGAACGCCGCGACCGCGACCAGCCCGATCGCGAGCATGATCGGATGCGTCAGCCGTTCGACGTTCAGCGTCACCGCGCTCGCCACCACGCCCGCGACCGAGGCGAGGAAGATGATCGCGAACAGTGGCCCGAGCTGGTCGTTGTTCTGGCCAAGCGTATTGAGCAGCCCGACCGCCGCGAACGTCTGTTCCGACAGGACGATGCGCGCCATGATCGTGACGATGGTGAAGCGCAGGATGTCGGCGCTGCCCAGCCAGCGCGTGTTGAGCAATGGATTGGCGCGGCCATGCTCAATCGCCAGCGCGGCGGCGAACATCGGAATTGCGGCGATCAGCGCCCAGCCGATCCAGCGTGCCTCGGTCCACCAAACGATCCGCCCTTCGCCCAGCACCGCGGCAAACAGCGCGACGCTGCCGCCGAACAGGACGAAGGTAACGAAGTCGAGCGGCTCGAACGCCTGTTTACGCTCGGTCGGCGGCAGCCTGAGCCAGGCGACCGCCGCGAATGAGGCAAGCGCCAGGCCAAGCTCGAACAGGTATAGCGCACGCCACTGCGACATCGCCAGCAGGTCCGGCGAGAAGAGCCGCGCCAGTGGCAGCGCGCATTGCGGAATGCCGATGCCGAGCACCACGCCCTTCAGCCGCCATTTCGCCGGCAGCGCCTGCATGATGTAATAAAGCGACAGGGTGGACAGCGCGGCCGCCGCCATGCCGCTCGCCGCGCGCACCGCGATCGCCGACCAGAAATCATGCACGAACAGATGCGCGAAGGTCAGCAGGACATAGAGGCCGAGGAAGATCATCGTGAAGGGGCGCAAGCCATATTGCTGGCGGAACTTGATCAGCAGCAGGTTGATCGACGTGTTGGTCATCCCATAGACCGTCGGCAGCCAGGCGATCTCGGCAGGGTCGAGCCCGAGCGAGCCTTGCAACGTCGTGGTGTTGACTGAAATCAGTGCATTGCCGAGCCCGCCGGTCAGCCCGACCAGGATCGCGATCGCAGCATAAGCGTAGCGCCGCCCGGTCGGATGAGCGGGCGACGCCGGCGACCCCGGCATCATCGCACGTTCGTGCGGCGCGAAAGTCCATTGCTCCTCAGTGAAGAAATTGCGGAGGCGGCGCGCGAACATCGTTACGTTATACGCACGATCGACCGAAAAGGGTCATGGAATTCCCTTTTCCTCCCATGCTCCACCCTTCCCGTTCGGAAGGGTTGGCGCATCACGCTCGCGCCCATGCACTGGCCCACACGTCGTCCCGCCGCTAGGGAAGCGCAATGACCCGCCCTGCCCCCAACGTCACCCGCGCCTATCTCATGCTTGCGATCGTGATGCTGTTCTGGGCAGGCAATTCGATCGTCGCGCGGGCGGTGAAGGACGATATCCCGCCTTTCACCCTCGCCTTTGTCCGCTGGACCGGTGCGCTGATCATCCTCTTGCCGCTCGCATGGACCTCGCTGCGACGCGACCGCGCGGCGCTGCTCGCGGGATGGCGGCCGGTGCTGCTGCTCGGCCTGGTCGGCGTCGCGGGGTTCAACGGCTTCCTCTATTGGGGCTTGCATCACACCACTGCGACCAACGGGCTATTGCTGCAGGCGGCGATCCCCGCGCTGGTGCTGATGTGCAACGCGATCTTTTTCCGCGAACGCGCCGGTGGATGGCAGATCGGCGGGGTCATCCTGTCGACGCTCGGCGTGGCGGTGGTGGTGGTCCGCGCAGACCTGCAAGTGCTGATGGGGCTACAACTCGGCTTTGGCGACCTGCTGATCCTGTGCGGGGTGCTCGGTTGGGCGATCTATACCAGCCTGTTGCGCATCCGGCCCGCCCTTCACCAGTTGAGCTTCCTGTTCGTCACCTTCACCATCGCGGCGCTGACCATGCTGCCGCTCGCCCTTTCGGAATGGCACACCATCACCGGCATCGTCTGGCGGCCGGCGGTGATCGGCGCGTTCGCCTATGTCGCGATACTGCCGTCGGTGGTGGCCTATTTCCTGTTCAACTCAGCAGTCGATGCGATCGGCGCGGCGCGTGCCGGACAAACGATCAGCCTGATGCCCCTGTTCGGTGCCGGGCTCGCGGCGGCGGTGCTTGGCGAAGCGCTCCACCCATACCACCTCGTCGGCATGGCGTTGATCTTGAGCGGCATCGCGATGGCGGCATTGCTCCACCGCGAGACGGCTAAGGCTTGACGCGCACCGTCGCGGTCACCGACAGGCCAGGGCGCAGCCGCGCAAGCATTGGCTGTCCGGGATCGAGCGCGATGCGCACCGGCACGCGCTGCACGATCTTGGTGAAATTGCCCGAGCCGGGCTCGAACGGCAACAGCGCGAATTCCGAGCCCGACGCCGGCGCGAAGCTGTCGATCCGGCCGGTCAGCGGTTTACCGCCCAGCGCATCGACCTTCACCCGCGCGCGCTGGCCGATCAGCATCCGGCCAGTCTGAGTCTCCTTGAAGTTTGCCACGACATAAAGCCCGGCCTGGGGCACGATGCTCAGCAGGCGCGTGCCGGGCTGGACCAGGTCGCCGGTCTGCGCCTGGCGATTGCCGATCGTGCCCGACACCGCCGCGCGCACAAAGGCATAACCGCGATCCTGCTGCGCCAGCCTCAGGCTGGCGCGAGCGCGAGCCGCCACTGCTTCCGCCTTGGCCAGGTCGGCTTCCAGCGCGGCGCGCCGGACGCTTGTCGCCGTTGCCCTGTCGCGGCTGACCGCGAGGCTGGCGACGCTGCGGCGCAGCTGGGCACGGGCATCGATCGCCGCCGCCGCAATGCGCTCGGCGTCGCGCCGGGTCACGAAGCCCTGCTCCGACAATGCCTGATACCGTGCGGTATCCGCTTCCGCCCGGCGACGTTCGGCGTCGGCCGAGACGATCGTGCTTTGCGCCACATCGACGTCCGCCTCGGCGACCTGCCGGTCCGCGACAAACGTGACGAGCGCGGCCTTTGCGCTGGCGACCCCGGCATCGGCGTCGCCGACCGAGGCCTCAGCCACCGACAGCTTCGCGTCATATTCCTGCGGATCGATCCGGATCAGCGGATCGCCGGCGCGGACCTGCTGATTGTCGCGCACCAGCATTTCAGTGACGGTGCCGCCGACCCGCGCCGATACGATGGTCGTATCGGCGCGCAGATAGGCATTGTCAGTGCTTTCGCTCGCACCTGGCATGGCGATCCAGGTGGCGCCGGCGCCGGCAAGCAGGACAGCGCCCGCGCCGACCACCAGGGCGCGCGGCAATTTACGCCTAGCCTTGATCGGCACATCGAGCGGCATGGTGATGGCGTTCATGGCGTGATCACCAGCAGTGTCGAGGTGGCGGAGGCAAGCAGGCGGCCATTGGCGTCGGTCAGCTTCGCTTCGGCAAAGGCGACGCGGCGGCCGAATGCAGTGATCGTCCCTTCGGCGCGGACCGGCCCGGTGTCGGCGTTCATCGCGCGGTGGTAGGACACTTTGAGTTCCAGCGTGGTATAGCTCTGCCCCGGCGCGAGCTTCGAATGAGTGGCAATGCCGCAGGCGGAATCGAGCAGGGTCGCGGCATAGCCGCCATGCACTGTGCCGAGCGGGTTATAGGTCCGGATATCGGGATTGCCCTCGAACACCGCGCGGCCTTCACTCACCTCGATCAGCGAAAAATCGAGCGTCCGGCCGATCGGCGGCTGCGCATCGCTGGCAATCATTCCGCGTAGCTGTTCCAGTCCGCTCAGCCCGCTCATGCCGCAACCTCCAGCCTCAAGCGCTGGCGCAACATGGCCGAGGCATTGGTGAGGATCGCGTCGGACTGCGCCGGGTCATCCACCGCGCGTGCCAGCGACACCGCGCCAACCATTTCCGACAGCATGGAGGATGCCGCGACCGTCGCATCGGCAATGCCGTGCCGATCAAGCGCGTCCGCCAGCCGATTGGTCAATGCAGTAACACCCTCCCCGAAGCGGGCACGCGGGATCGGATCGAGCCGGGCGAGATCGGACGACAAGGCGGGCAGCGGACAACCGCGCTCGCGGGAATCGCGGTGGCGCGGCGAGAGATAGAAATCGAGATAGAGGCGCAGCGCAGCGGCCGGATCGCTCTCCGCCATTACCTTGTCGAAACGACCGCGCGCATCGTCGAACATGGTGCCGATCGCCTCGGCAATCAGATCGTCCTTCGATTTGAAATGAGCATAGAAACCACCATGGGTCAGCCCGGCGCGCGCCATGATTCCAGCGACGGCAATGCCGCTCGGCCCCTTGGCACGGATATCCCGCGCCGCCTCCGTCAACACGCGCTTGCGCGTCTCGCTCTTGTGATCGCTGTCGTAGCGCATCTTGTCGTCTCCGTTTATATGATGC